>NZ_JACLAW010000005.1 GCF_014230315.1 Novosphingobium flavum
GGGCTCTTTCAGCAACTTCGGCGGGGGCGCGTCCGCCGGGACGCGCTCGGCTTGGCCGGGGCTTGGCGCCGGAATGTCGCGGGATGAGCGCCACTTCGTCTTAGCCGCCACGAATTGCGGCGGCAGGACGACAGTTCACGGCGATATCCCCGGCTTCCGGTCTGCTTCGCGGCCGGTGCCACAAGAGCGTGATCGCTCGTGTCAGTACAATTCGATCCGCTCGGCGAGGTATTCGAACATTTGCCAGCTGACGCGAGGGCTTTGACAGACCAAGTGCACCGCTTGGCGGCGAAGGGCGCTGAAGTGAAGGGCCGTTGTCATGCCCCGTCCTCGCAAGCCCTCCAGCCCGTTCAAATACTTCAACTCGTCACCGGAGGTGATCCGCCCTGCGGTCTTGATGTATGTCCGTTTCCGCTGTCGCGACGAAACGTCGAGGACCTGTTGTTCGAGCGCGGCGTCGATATCTGCCACGAGGAGCGTGGGAGGTGGGCGAACAACTGCTGTGAGAGCAGACATTTGCCCGTGCGGAGAAGGGAAGGTCTGACCAACGGAAACGAGTTCGCATCCGACTGACACCTCCCCCTACACGTTCGCGCACTGCCATGCTTCAACGTGGTCGCGCGCTCATTGATAGCGCAATGTGTTCTCGAACCCCTCATTGGCCTTGGTCATCTTGGTGAGTTTTCTCAGGTTGGCACGAACATATCGTTCGAAACGCCGATCGTCGTAGATGCCCGTGACCCGATACTCATCCTGGCCAAGCAATTGCTTGAGGCGATCCGCGAAAGCGGCCTGATCGTCCTTGTCTGCAACAGTTCTCAGGCCTCTGCAGACCCCTTCTTCGGCGGCGGCCTTGTCGTAGTCGTCCTGCGCTTCATACCCCCGCTTGTCCGCCGCTGCCTGATCGAGGCCCGCGGCGGCAATGCGGCATTCCAGCCATTTGCGGATCTGTTCGCCGTCCCATGGTTTTGTCGCAACGCTCATCATGCTCTCCTGATCCGGTGGGGATGCTCTCCTGATCCGGTGGGGCGGCCTGTGCCTAGTTGCCGTCGGCATCGACTATGAACACCATGGGCTTGCCGCGCGATTCAGGCTCCCACCCGGCCTGCAACGCCGCCCGAATTCCCCGGGATACCGTCGCGTCGCTGATCTGGAGACGGCCCCGTTGCATTCCTTTCAGCAAACGTTTCGGCGGAGGGAATTCCAGCAGGGCGCCGCGCTGGGTGTGTTTCCGCAGCAACGCGATGGTCATGCCTTTCCAGCCTTCGGACTCGCCCCATTGCGGCTCGCTCCGCAGTTCCCATTCATATTGAAGCCCGTCGACGTCGACAATACCGGCAAGCCTGTGGAGGTTGGTCATGCTGACCCGCCTAGCAGATCCATCACCGCACACCCGTCGGCAGCGGTCTGGCAGACATCTGAGCGACAGTCCGCTTCCGGCCTTGCGAAATCAGTGCTCAATGACGGGTATGTCGAGGGGATCGAACTCGTGCTTCCTGGGCGCTTCTGGGCGAGGCATTCTGTCGCTGCCGGGCATCCTTGGCTGTGCTGCCAACCGGACTTCATTGACGGGCAGGGAGAATCTCGTGCAAAGGGCGCGCTGGCTGGTGTGCGCTGGGCTCAGGTAATTTTGTCCGTTTTTGGCGCCCATACCTTGTTTTACAATGGCGGATTCGGTCCGCCCTCTCAGGATTCAGGCGAATTTGATGGCAGGATATAAGGCTCCGAGTTTTGCGGAAAGGGCAGCTGCGGCAAACGCAGCGCGGAATGCGTCCTTGGCCAAACTGAAGGCGAAGGCGGCTCCGAGCCCGGAAGAGCAGGCCGCTCGTGCTCAAAAGGCGGCGGAGCGCGAGGCCTTGCAGGCGCAAAAGCGGGAAGCCGCGCGTGCCGAGCGTGATGCCAAAAAGGCGGCCGAGCTGAAAAGGAAGCAGGACGCCGCCGAGGCAGCCCAGCCCCAGGCGCAGCTTACCGAGGAAGAGCGCAAGGCAGCCCGTGATGCACGGTATGCCGCGCGCAAGGCCCGCAAGAAGTAGCGCCAGCATCAACGATCCTGATTTTCTGGCCGGTTATGACTGGATCGGGACGGCCCACGTGCCCGATGGAGTCGAAATGCGCCTGATGCAGCGCGGCGATGACTTCATGATATTGCTCGAACGCGACGACCTCATGAGCACGCACGTCAGTGCATCGGAGGAAGCACTTGCCACCATGACGCGGGATCGTCTTGGCATGGCCACCGGGCAGGAATGGTTGATCGGCGGCTATGGCCTGGGTTTCACCCTCCGGGCCGCCCTTGCTGTTGTCAGGGCGGACGCGACCCTGACTGTCGCCGAGATAGTTCCCGAAATCATCGAATGGGCGCGCGGCCCGATGGAACGGCTTACCGCCGGCTGCCTCGACGACCCTCGGGTTGTGGTGGTGAAGGACGATGTCGCCATGCTTATCGATGCCGCTTCGGAGGCCTATGATGCAATCCTGCTCGATGTGGACAATGGGCCCGACGGACTGACGCGGCGTGTCAACGATGACCTTTATGGTCGTGATGGACTTGTCGCTGCGAGGGCGGCGCTGCGGCCGGGCGGCATCCTGGCGATCTGGTCAGCACATCCTGACCGCCATTTCGTGAACCGGCTGCGCGATGTTGGCTTTCTGGTCGACGAGGTGGATGTGAGCGAAGGCCCGGATGATCAGGGGAACCGGCACGTCATCTGGTTTGCGAAAAAGCCCTGAAGGTCTGGGCAGGAGTTGAATGGCGACGGGGTTCGGGGCGAATACTTGCGCGGAAAGCTCAGGCGCTTGCGCATGATATCCCGACATGCAGGAGCCCGCGGGCAGCACGCGGTGGGCTATCCCGCGGAGTGGGGCCGGTGCCTGTCGGCCGCCGCCGCCATTTGGAGCGATGCTCTTCCGGGTTCTGACTAATCCTTGTCATCCAGCCGCTTAAGTAAAGCGTCCAGCAAGGGGCGCAGCCGCCGGACCTCCTCGCGATGAGTGACGCTGAGCTGCCGCAGAACCGTGCGCGCCTCCCCGGTGAGGGCGAGGATTGCCTGGCGCTTGTCCTTTGAAGAGGCCTGCCGTTCGATCAGGCCGAGGGCGACAAGACGATCGATGAGCCCTGTCGCGCTGTGGGGCTTCAGGATCAGCCGTTCAGCGACGTAACCCACCGTGGGTTCGTCCCTGGCGGCGCGGATGACCAGCAGGGCTTGATGTTGCTGCGGGGTCAGGCCGCACTCGGCTGCGCGTTTTTCACTGAATGCCTGGAAGTTGCGCAGTGCGAAACGGAATTCGGCAAGGGCTGCGTAATCGGCATCGGTCGGTTCGGCGGGCATCGCTCCAGTTTCCCTTCACGGTCATTCGCGTCAACCTTGAACTATATCGCAATGCGATATAAGTGGCTACCTCCCGTGTCGCCGCGAGTCCTGCCGATGTCCTCTTCCGAATTGTTCCCCGGTCGTCCGCTGTCCGATCACAGTGCCGATTTGCGCATGGTGATGCTGGCCTTGGCCGCCCTGATGGTAGGCAGTGGCGGGGCGCTCGGCGCTTGGGTGCTGCTGAAGGCCATAGCGATTTCCACCAACCTGTTCTGGTTTGGACGGCTTTCCGATGCCCCCGCCGAGATCATCGACAACACGCTGGGTCTCGGCATCGTGCTGGTGCCGGTGCTGGGCAGTCTCATCATCGGGATTATGGCACGGTTTGGGTCGGACAAGATCCGGGGCCACGGCATTCCGGAGGCGATCGAAGCCATTCTTTACGGCGAGAGCCGGTTGTCGCTGAAGGTCGCGGTGCTCAAGCCTCTGTCTTCCGCCATCTCCATCGGCAGCGGCGGGCCGTTCGGCGCCGAGGGCCCGATTATCATGACAGGCGGCGCGATCGGGTCACTGTTTGCGCAGCTGTTCCATCTGAGCGCGGCGGAACGCAAGACGTTGCTTGTCGCGGGTGCGGCGGCGGGCATGACGGCGATCTTCGGCACTCCTGTGGCGGCCATCCTGCTCGCTGTCGAAGTCCTGCTTTTCGAATGGAAGCCGCGCAGCTTCGTGCCGGTTGCAGTCGCGGCTTTGGTCGCTGCGGCGTGGCGGCCTGTGCTGTTCGAGGCGGGGCCGATGTTCCCGATGATGCATGCCGTCGGGGTCACGCCGGCCCTGTTGGGGCTGGCCATGCTGATGGGGGTTGTCTCGGGGCTTCAGGCGACGCTGCTGTCGGGTTTGCTCTACCGGATCGAGGATCTGTTCCACCGCCTTCCGTTCCATTGGATGTGGTGGCCCGCCGTGGGTGGATGTGCGGTGGGCATTGGGGGACTGATCGACGCCCACGTGCTGGGCGCGGGCTACGCCAGCATCCAGAGTCTGCTCGACGGGTCGCTGACCTTGCGGGCAGCCCTGGCGCTGCTCGTTGTCAAGGCGGCGGTCTGGCTGGTGGCGCTCGGATCCGGTACTTCCGGCGGCGTTTTGGCACCTCTGCTGCTGGTCGGCGGGGCGCTCGGCTATCTCGCGGGTATGGTCCTGCCCGGCGGAAACGGGCTGTGGGCCCTGATCGGCATGGGCGGAGTGCTAAGCGGGGCCATGCGTGCGCCGCTGATGGCCGCGCTGTTTACCGTCGAGCTGACGGGCAACTACGGCTTGCTGCCTTTGACCCTGGCCGCTTCTGCCGGTGGCTACGCGATCAGCGTATTGATCATGCGCCGTTCTATACTGACCGAGAAAATTGCCCGGCGCGGACGCCATATTCTGCAGGAATATACCGTGGACCCGTTCGATTTCCTCCAGGCGGAGCACGTGATGACTCCCCGGCCGGTTTGCCTCAAGGGAACGATGTCGATTGCCGCGGTCACCGCCTTTTTCAGTTCCGAGGCGCGGCACCGGACCTATCCGGTAATCGATAGCCAAGGCAGGCTTGAGGGGATGGTTTCCCGTTCGGACGTGCTCCGTTGGAACACGATGGGGCCGCCTCCGGAGGCTACGCTGTCCGAGGCGGTCAGCGACGCTTCGACGCCCTTCCGTTTTCCGGGTGATCCGCTGAGCCGGGTGGCGGACCTGATGATCGAGACGGGCCAAGGTCGCATTCCGATAGTCGAGCCTGCTTCAAAGCGGGTCGTCGGCATGCTGAGCCGCCACGACTTGTTAAAGGTGCGTCATGCCCGGCGGAGCGCGGAAATGGAACGAAGCGGGCTCCTCGCGTCGGCGAGATAGGCCTGCTTTCTCAGTCTGGATCCGAATAAACGAACGGCAACTTACGGCGAGCTCCTTCGCGCGCGGTTATGGCGGCTTCGTCGAGGGATGCCGCCGCCCGGCCTGATCAGCGTTTCTTCTTTGCCGTGGTTGCCGTGAAATCGGGGTCCTTGTTTGCCACCCAATCGACAAATTTGCGGACGGTGGGGTTGGCCAGCAGGCCCTCCACCTCCATCCCGTGGCGTTGCAGTTCGGAATTGGTGAAATTGGCGATCAGCGTCTGCTGGCAAATGGGGTGCATGGGTACAACATCGCGCCCGCCGCGGCTCTTGGGGACGGGATGGTGCCAGACAATAGTCTCGCCAGTAGGTCTGCCGCACAGCCAGCAAGGGACCGCCGGTGCCGGTGCCTCCTCCTCGCGGTGCAAGTCGCCATAGGGGTCGTGCTTCGAATGTTTGCGGGCCATGTGTCTGCCTGAATTGTCTAAACTTTGCGCTCCCCGAGCCTAATAGTGGGTGCGGACAGCATTACCATACCGGCTTGTCCAATCGGGCAGTTAGCCAAGTCATTGGCCGTTCTGCCGCCAGCGGCAGTCCCGATGCAGCCAATTCGTGGCCTAAATCAATGGAACTCGTCGAGGCTCCATTTGCTGCGCCATTCGATGTACGGGCGATCGCCGGTGAAGCGGATCGGTAGCCAAACGTATGTGCCGCGCGAGGTGTTGATCTTGCTGGCCTGGTCCTTGAGCAGTGCGTCCTCCTGCTTTGTAAGTGGCGCACCTGACTGAGCGAACATCTTGCTGAACATTGCCTCGAAGCGCCGGTAGGCATCGCCGCTGGCGAAGTCGCTGCCTTCGATCCGGGGCAGGTCCGGGATCCACCGGTCCGCCAGCGCAATATACAGGTCTTTCTTGCCCGGATGCTTGAAGACCGCGCTGACCTGCGAGTTGAACGAGGTGCGGGAGCGATCGCCCGGATGGAGGTCGCCGAGCACGGTCCATGGCCCGTGAAGCGCGTTAGCCATCGCCACTTCCGACGGATTGGGATGATACCCCGTCGTGCCCGAGGTAATCAGGTAATGTTTGCCGCCGCGCTCGAAATAGGCCGGCCCCTCGCGCACCTGCGGGGGCGCTGGATGGGGGAAATGGGCGGTGTAGCTGCCGGTCACGTCCGTGTAGTCGGGCGTGAGGTCGGCACAGATCACTTCGCTGTGAACCCGTTCGAAATAGATGACGGCCTTGCCGTCGGCCGGTGAAACAACAAGGTCGAAATCCCCAGCGCTCATGCCAAGCGGCAACATGTCCTGGCGAATGATCGTGTAAGGGCCGGTCATGCGGTCGGCGGTCAGAACGGTACGGGTCTGGCGTCCATCGGCTTCCATGATCTTGACCCAGCATACGAACTTGCGGGTGACCGGATTGTACAGGATGTGGGGCCGATCCAGTTGCCGCGAAGGGTGCAAGGGTGACTTGGGGTCGTCGGTGACCGGGGGAATGATCAGTCCCTGATCGGTCCAGTTGACCAGATCGCGCGATGCATAGGCCCGGACGCCCCAGTGCCAGATTCCGGAGCCCGGAAGGGTGCGCTCCTTGTTTTCTCCGTACCAGTAGAAGACGTCTCCGACCTGGATGATCGAGGCTCCGTGGGCCTGGATCGGCTTTCCCGCCGTATCCCGCCAAACTTGGCCGGGGTGAATGGTGCGCGGACGTCCGCCCGCCAGCAACGGCGATGGGCCGAGCAAGGTCGCGGCGGCGGCACTGCCGCCGGCAAGTACGGCGCGGCGGGCTAGGCTGCTTTCTCTCACGAGGTCTTGCCCTTGCTGGCCGCGGCTGGCGCTGGCGTGGCACAGGCAAAGCTTCCAGCCTGGTCTAGCGGCCCTTTGCCGATATACCGGGCCACTTGGGGATAGGCGCAAATCGGGCGTTCGACGCCGGGGAAGGCCTTGCCTTTCGCCGTGATCGCGTTGGGTGCATCGCCGTTTTCCACCCACCTGACCAGCGAGGTCAGTGCATCGAAATTGTCGAGCGAGCGGCCGCCGCCGCAATGCGCCATGCCGGGCACGAGGAACAGCCGTTCGAACAGGCCGGCCTCGCCGCCCTGCGCCTTGGTGTCGGCCGTCAGCCGCTCCTGGTAGGCGATGAGATCGCTGGCGGAGAAGATCGGATCGGACCACCCGGTCACGATCATCAGTTTGCCGCCGCGCGCGGCAAAGGTGCTGTACTGGGTCGATGTCGCGTTGGTGTAGGCCGCGGTTTCGGCGCTCGCCGCGAGCAGACGGGCCGCTTCGGCATCGCCGCCGGCCAGCGGGGCCTTGTACTGCGGGTAGGCGAAATAGTCCGTCAGCGATTTGCGCACGAGGTTGGGCAGGACCATCATCGGTCCCTGCGGCGTGGGAATTCCGGTCTGCCAGATAAGCCAGTCCGGCATGAAGTTGGCGGCATCGAAGGTCCACGAGCCGGCGATCGGTTCGCCGGCGGCGTTGACCGGGCCGCGATAAGCCCGAACGATCGCGGCGACCTTGACCGGATCGAGACAGCCCGTTTTCGCGCCCTTGGCGCAGGCGAGGGCGCGAACGTCGAACCGGCATGACTGGTGATCGAAGATCATGCCGTCGGCTGCTCCGTCGAGGCCGTCGCAGGCCTTGAGCAGAGCGGACTGGATCAGCCCGGCATCGGCAGGCGAAAACAGCAGCGAGGAATTGGTCCCCAGCTTGGCGGCGGCATCGGCATAGGCCCAGCCGGAAAAGTTGGCGAGCACGGCCGCCGCGTTGAGGTGGAATGCCGGGTTGCCGGCGAGCACGCCGTCGAACTCGGCCGGAAAACGCTGGGCCGCGATCATCGCCTCGCGCCCACCGTTGGAGCAACCGACGAAATAGCTGTGGTCGGGCGCGCGGCCCTTGACCTTGGCGATCAACTGCTTGGCCGCCTGCGTGACCTTGCCGATGGCGGCATAGCCATAGTCCAGCTTCGCCTGCTGGTCGGCGGCAAAGCCGGTGTCGTCGAAGTTGCGGCCCTGGTGCCCGCTATCGGTCGAAACCACGGCAAAGCCCTGGACAAGCGCCAGCGGCGCGGTGGCGCCATTGGTGATTGGCTTGCCGAGAGCGGGGACGATCATGCCGTCCATCCCGCCGCCACCCTGATAGAACAGCCGGCCGTTCCACTGCGCGGGAATGCGCAGCTCCATGCCGATATGATAAGGCTCGCCGCCAGCGCCGGTGCGCTGGTCGATCCGCGCGGTGATCTGGCAGTGTTCCGGGAGGATGGGCTGGGGGTCGGTCGACTCGCCGTTCGGCCCGGCCGGGCCGCGCGGGGCAGGGCCTTCGGGCACGTCGCGCGCATCGGTAATCGCCACCGTGCCTTCGTCCGCATTGCGCAGGACCGTGCAGGCTTCGGCGAAAGTTGGGGCTGCGGTGGCTGCCGCGGCGGCGTTGGCGGCCATTGCCATGAGGATCATCGAACCACTCCCGATGTTTAGCGATTATAGACTGTTGCGCCGGGCGATCGCGCCGAGCACGGCGGCGCTTGGCCTTGGCTTGCGAACGAAGGTTTCCCGATCGATGGCGGCAAGGCCGTAGTGCGGCTTGTAGCCGAAGGTCCATTCGAAGTTGTCGACCAGCGACCAGTGCAGATAGCCAAGCACCGGCGTCCCGGCATCTATCCGCCGCTTGAGTTCGGCCAGGGCCGCGGTGATCAGGTCTGATCGCCAGGCGTCGTTGTCGGTGTTGAGCCCGTGTTCGGTGACCAGGATCGGACATCCGGTCTCGGCGTGGACATAGTCCACTGCGTTGGCGAGCGAGGACGGGTAGATTTCCCAACCTTCGCCGCCCGTGCGCGCGCCGGCGGGCACGGGCACGATGCCCTTGGCGTCCCAGACGATCCGGCTGTAGTTCTGCACGCCGACGAAGTCGTCGCCGCGAAGGGCGGTCAGCCAAGCCGCGTAGAAGTCGCGGCGGCGCGCATCGCGCAGGTTGTTCGGGCCAACTCCCTGGAGGTCGACCAGCGCGAGCGAGGCGCCCACCGGCAGGCCTGGCCGCGCCGCCTTGATCGCTGCCCGGCCTTGCCGGTGCGCGGCGATCAGGTTGGGCTGCATCTCCATGGCGAGACTGATCGGCGCGCCACCGACGAAATGCTCCCTTCCGGTGGCGCGGGCAGCGGCGGCCAGCATGGCGCGCTCGGCGCCATGGGCCTGCGGCGGGGCCATGTGATAGCCCAGCAAAGTGCCATTGGCTTCGTTGAGGGTCACGGCATAGGCCATCCCGTCAGCCAGATGCCGCGCGGCGCGGTCGCAATAGCGGGCGAAGAGGGAAGCGCTGTCTGGCGCGGTCCAGCCCCCGCGCATGGCGAACCAGCGCGGCACCGCCCAATGGCTGAAGGTGACTACCGGGGCGAGGCCGCGCGCGTGGCAGCCCGCGATGATGGCCTTGTAATGGTCGAGCATCGCCTGCGAGAACAGGCCGGGCTCGGGCTCGATCCGGGACCATTCGATCGAGAAGCGATAGGCGTTGAGGCCGATGGCCCGGGCAAGGTCCAGATCGGCCGACCACAGCTCGAAACTGTTGTTGGCATCGCCCGAAGGCTCGGTAAACAGCGTCGGCCTGACGTTTTCCAATACCCAATAGTCGCTGTTGGTATCGTTGCCCTCAATCTGGTGACCGGCCGTGGCGGCGCCCCACAGGAAGCCCGCCGGAAAGGCGGGACTGGCTTTCCCGGCGGCCGCCCGGCCAAAAGCTGGTGCGGCCAGGCTTGCGGCGGTGCCGGCCACGAAGAACCGTCGATCGATCACGGATAGGTCCTCTCGTCCAGCCATCGTCCCCGGAGGACGTTTTGCGCCCATCGCGCCATTTGCGTGGTCCGCAAGCGGCAGCGAAGGTCCGCACTGATAGGCGCCAATCCGCCCGGTATGAAGGCGACCGCGCGAAACTGAGTAAAGCGGATACAAATCGGCCGCGCACGCGGCGCCTGCCGTGTTTCGCCCTACCGGCGCGGCACCGCGATCGTGGCGACAAGGCCGCCATCCGGCCTGTTGGCGAGTTGCACCCGTCCGCCGAAGGTTTCGGCCTGGGCCCGCGCGATGGTCAGGCCTATGCCGGTGCCTCCGGTCTGCCGCGACCGGCTCCCTTCAGCGCGGACGAAAGGCTTGAATACGTCGCCTAGCAGGTGTTCTGGAATGCCGGGGCCATTATCGCTCACCGCGATTTGCACCTCATCGGCCGTTGTCGTGCAGTCCAGCCTCGCAGAGCCGCCATAGCGCAAGGCATTATCGACCAGGTTCTGCAGGCAGCGTTGCAGCGCTTCGGGCTTGACCCGGATTTCCAAGGGTTCGACCCGGCCAAGCGTGATGGAAGGCTGGCCGGCATCGGCCGCGTCCTCGACAACGCTGGCGAGCAGGGATTCCACATCGACAAGCGCCCAGTCATCGGAGGCCTCGCCGGAGCGCGCCAGCACCAGTCCTTCCGTGACCAGCCGTTGCATCGCCGCAATGTCGGCCACCAGGCGATTGCGCAAGCCTTCTTCGGGCACGAGTTCGAGGCGCAGGCGCAGCCGGGTCAGTGGGGTCTGGAGGTCGTGCGTGATGGCCGCCAGTATCTGCGTGCGGTCGCGGACCGCGTCACGAATCCGCTGCTGCATGTGGTTGAAGGCGGCAAAGGTTGTCCGCACGTCGCGGGGGCCGGTCTCGGCTACCGGCGGGGCCTCGATGTCGTTGGCAAAGGCCTGTGCCGCTTTCGTCAGGCGGCGCATGAAGCCAAGGGTCACCTGCGCCACGAGGAACGAGAGAACCAAGGACGCGGCAGCCACGATCAGGATGAACCCGGGGGACAGGCCGAGGGTCGCCGGCCGCGGCAAGGCGGCCAGATCAAGGGCAAGAACCAGTTCGGATTCGCCGCCGACCGGCCGCGCGAAGGTCAGGGTGACGATCCAGCATTCGGTATCGGCGCCAAGATACCCGGCCGCACGCCGGGCAAATGTCGTAACCGGGCGGGCAAGGCATACCTGCGGATCGGTGCTGAATGCACCGGCGCGGACATCTGGTGCGAAAGCACGCGACAGCGCGGCGCTGACCGCGGGATCGGATTCCCGCACCGGCGCGCGAGAATTTTCGAGAAGGTGCGCGCCCTGCACGCGATTGCCGGCCAATTCCGCCCGCGTGCGCTGAGGTGCAACGGTGAGGAGGCCAACAAGCCCCCTGGCGCTCTGGGTGATCCGCTCGGCACGGTAGAGCCGCATCTGATTCTGGCGATATCGTTCGGCCAAGGTCAGGGAGGTGATGGCTGCCAGCGTGGCGCCGAGCGCGAGAAACAGGGTCATGCGCGTGGCAAGACTATCGAACCGCGCCCAGAAAGACCGGAGTTTCATACGTAGGTCACGTCGCAAGCGAGCAGGAAGCCCTTGTTGCGCACGGTGACGATAAGGCCGTCGCCCCCTTCGGCCCTGGCCAGCTTTGCGCGCAGGCGGGCGATCCGATTGTCGAGCGAGCGATCAAACCACACGGTCTCCTTGCGCTCCGGCAGGAGTTCCTCTCGTCCCAGTTCGAGCCGTGGCGATTCCAGCAGGCGGCGGAGTATAGCGAATTCGGTAGTTGAGAGGATGACCACGCGTTCATCCGGGCCGCTGAGCCGCCGCCGCGCCAGATCCAGCCGCCAGGGCCCGAAGCTGGCGAAACGCCCGGTCAACTCGTCGCGGTGCTGGCCCCGGCGCAGCAGGTTGCGAATGCGGGCAATCAATTCCCGAGGCTCGAACGGTTTGGTGAGATAGTCGTCCGCGCCCCCTTCCAGACCCTCAACCCGGTCGGCCGCGCGGTCCCGCGCGGTCAGCATCATGATGGTGACGCTATAGCCTTCCGCCCGCAGGTCACGGCAAAACGCCATGCCGTCGCCATCGGCCAGGCTCAGATCCAGCAGCATCACGCGGACGGGGTGGCAATCGAGCGCCGAACGCGCCTCGTCCAAGCTCGCGGCCCCGATCGTGGCAAACCCCGCGCGACCCAATTGGGCAGAGAGCAGGTCCCGGATGTCGTCGTCGTCGTCAACGATGAGGACGAGTTGGTTGGACTGGTCAGGAGGCGTCATCACACGATCACTTATAGCCGCATTTCGGCCGAGCGGGCGCGGCGATGCAATCCGATACATTTTAGCGAGGGGGCTTGCGCGAAAGGGGGCGAGGGAGCTGCCGGCGGGATTAACCCCCAACCCGGCAATGTCTGGAGGATTGCACCGGACGGCGATGAGGCGGCGTCGGAAGTATGGCCTCGACTCTCAAAAATATTTTGATGTGACCACAAAAAATTATCGCTTTTCCCCGAAGCGAACAGTGATAGGTCTGTCATGTGCTCGATCACATCGGGACGCAATAATATAAGTCGGTCAATCTCAAGTGACTCGGAAAGGGATGAGGTAAAAGGTGGCGGATAATTTTCCGCCACTGCCGAATGCATCGCAACTTCTGCGAGGCGGATGACGCAATTCTTGTGTTCGATTGCGCAGACTTGCTGGACGACATGTTCGGCGAGTGGTGAGGGATTTACGCCGTTTTATGTCGATGACGCGTTCCGCCGGGCTGGGGTGGCGCGTGCCATGACGGCCATGCCTGCCAAGCGGCGCGTCGCCCGGGCGCGTGAATGACGCCGGGCCACTACGTGACAATTCTTAAATAAATCATTGATTTTACGTATAATAGGCCAGTCGCTTTTCGTCTGATCCAGGCGGCGGGGCGTTTGTGCCCGCGCTTGGAGAGATGCAGATGAACAGGACTTTGGCTTTCGTTCTCTTGGGCGGCGCCAGCTTCGTCGCGGCGGCGCCGGCATTGGCCCAGGCTGGCCCAGCGCCGGTGGATGACGCGGCGGCTGCCGACATCGTCGTGACCGGATCGCGGGTGGTGCGTAACGGCGACGAGGCACCGACCCCGGTAACCGCGATGCGCACCGACGAACTGCTCAAGGCCCAGCCGACGACGTTGGCCGACGGGCTCAATGCTCTGCCGGTGTTCACCGGCTCGCGCGGCCCTTCGACGACGACAGTGCAGACGACCGGCAACGGCAGCGGCGGCAACGGCGCGGCCAACCAGCTCAACTTGCGCGGGCTCGGCTCCAACCGCAACCTCATCCTGCTGGACGGTCAGCGCCTGCCGACCGCGCTCTATAACGGCGTGGTCGACGTCGACATCGTGCCAGACATGCTGATGGAGCGGGTCGACGTGGTCACTGGCGGCGTGTCCTCGGTCTATGGCTCCGATGCCATTTCGGGCGTGGTCAACTTCGTCACCAATCACCGCTTCAACGGTTTCAAGGCCGAAGCGGATTACGGGATCACCCAGCGCGGCGATGCGCCCAACTGGAAGGCCAGCGTAGCGGTCGGCACCAAGCTGGGAGACCGGGGCCACATCGAGGCCAGCTTCCAGCACTTCTCGGCCGAGCCGATCTTCCGGGTCGATCGGCCCTTCGGTTATGACTATGCCTATTCGGGCCTGCTCGCTCCCAATGCGGCGAACGGGATCGGCGCGGCCGGCACGGTGAACAATCCCTATGTGCTGATCTCGGGCACGCGCACCAGCACGGCGAGCTTCGGCGGGCGCATCACCTCCGGACTCTACAACAACAAGACCTTCAATACCGATGGCGTGCTGACCACGTTCAATGCGGGCACGCCCACCTACACGACCAGCGCGACGCCATCGGCGCTGTCCATCGGCGGCGACGGGACCTACAACAACGGCACTATCGGTTCGAGCCAGGACAACAACCAGGGCTTCGCGCGGCTCGATTACGAGCTGGGCGACAATGTGAACTTCCACGCCCAGGGGATTGTCTCGCTCAAGGACAACGGCGGCTATTCGAGCTACGGGCAGGTGAGCGGCTTCACCATCCGGGCCGACAATCCCTACCTGCCGCAGGATGTGCGCACCGCGCTCGCCGCGGCGAACCAGTCCACTTTCACCTTCGCCAAGGTGTTCCAGAACGCGCCGCGGCTGCGCGACGATGCCCATACCGAGCAGTTCTACGTCAACGGCGGGCTGGACGGGAAATTCGGCCAGTTTGACTGGGGGCTCGATCTCAACTGGGGCCGTGCCACGCTGCGCAACACGATCAGCGGCAACATGAACAACCAGCACATGGCGGCAGCGGCCGACGCGGTTGACGCAGGCGCCTTTAACCCGGCGACTGGCCTCCAGACCGGCACCCCCAACGGCAACATCGTGTGCCGGATCAACGTGGACAACATCGCCACCAACAATGATCCGGGCTGCGTGCCGATCAACATGTTCGGCCCGACCGCGGCGAGCCAGGCGGCCTACAACTACGTGTTCGGCACGACCAACATGTCGTCGCTCAGCCAGAGCTTCGACATCAACGCCCATGTCGGCGGGGCTCTGTTCGACCTGTTCGGTGCAGGCGACGCGCGCTTCGCCCTCTCGGGCCAGTATCGCACCAATTCGCTGACCCAGACGGTGGATGTCAGCTCGTCCGACCTCGCCAACTGTTCGGGCCTGGTCATCAACCCGATCAATACCGCGACCCAGCTGACCTATGCCAGCAACTGCATCCCATCGGGCGCGGTCCAGAAGAACTCTAACGGCACGACCCAGCCGCTGACCGCGACCTCGCTGTTCGTCAACGCCTTCTCGCCGCTCAACAAGGTGACGCAGAAGGTCAAGGAAGCGGCGCTCGAAGTGCTGGTGCCGGTGCTCAAGGACTCGGCGGTCGCGCGCCAGTTCGACGTCACCGGTGCGGTGCGCTATGCGGACTACAATACCACGGGCAGCACCTGGGTGTGGAAGGCCGGGGTCAACTGGCAGGTGGTCAACGACCTGCGCATTCGCGGTACGATCTCGCGTGATTTCCGCGCGCCGACGCTGAACGACCTCTACCAGGCCCCGACGGTGACGATCGCCGCCAACCAGGATCTCCTGACCGGCGCGACCTTCATCAAGGCGCAAACCCAAGGCAACCCGAACCTCAAGCCGGAAGTCGGCCATACCTGGACGCTGGGCGCGGTGTGGAAACCGTCGTTCGCACCGGGCTTCAGCCTCGCGGTGGACTACTATAACATCCGCCTCGAGAACGCGATCCAGTCGGTCAGCGGCTTCTCTCCGGCGATCCAGCAGGCCTGTATCTCCAGCGGCGGAACCTCGCCGTTCTGCGCCCTGATCCCGCGGCCGGGCCCGATCACCGATACCTCGCTCGGCAACGCGCCGACGATGTGGCTGACCCAGGTGCTCAACTTCGCCGAGATCAAGACGAACGGCGTCGATGTCGATGCGGGCTATGCGACGAGCCTGTTCGGCAATCCTCTCCGGCTGCGCGTGCTGGCGACCTACCAGCCGCACTTCATCTATGGCCAGCAACCCGGCGCGACCGGTACGCCGGTCTCGTTCGACGCGGCCGGGGCTGCCAATGCCAACGGCACGGTTAACGCGATCGCGGCCAAGCTGCGGATCAATGCCAGCATCCACGTCGAACCGACCAAGTGGCTGGGCATCGACATCCGCGAGCGGTGGCGCAGCAGCCTGCGCTATGACCCGGTGGACAGCGATTACTTCGCCCAGCGCGTTCCCGCCGCGGCCTGGACTGACGTTGTCTTCACCGCACGGCTGCCGCAGGATGACCGGTTCGAGATGTTCTTCAACATCCAGAACCTCTTCGACAAGGACCCCCCGGGTTACCAGGGCGGCACCATTCCGAACGCGGCAATCCTGCCGGGTGACGACTTCCTGGGGCGCCGTTTCGTGATCGGCGCGCGGGTGAAGATGTGATCGTCTGTCGGGGAGAATGCCTGTGAAAGGACATCTGAAACTGACGGCGGCCCTGGTTGCCGCGATGCTTTCCGGCACGGCGGGGGCGCAGTCCCCCGCCGCTGCACCGGCTCCGGCTGGTGAGCAGTCCGGTGCCATCGACGGGGTAATCCGCGCCGCGGCCGAGGACATGACGGCAATCCCGGCCGGGACTTTCGTGATGGGCGATACAACCGGCAAGGGCTTCAATTTCGAGCATCCGGCCCACAAGGTGAGCGTACCGGCCTTCCGGCTGGCCCGCCATGATGTCACCTTCGCCCAGTATGACGTTTTCGCCCGCGCGACCGGGCGGGCCCTGCCCGAGCAGCGGCCGGGTCTGGACCGGGGTTCCTACCCCGTGGTCAACGTCAACTGGGTCGATGCCAAGGCCTTCGTCGACTGGCTGAACAAGGTGAGCGGGCGGACTTACCGCCTGCCGAGTGAGGCCGAATGGGAATATGCCGCCCGCGCCGGATCGACCACGGTCTATCCGTGGGGCGATGAGTTCGACCCGAGCAAGGCCAATTCGTCCGTCGTCGCGCCGGGCGACAAGTGGGGCGCGGCAAGTCCGGTCGGTTCGTTCCCGCCCAATGCCTTCGGGCTCTACGACATGGTTGGCAATGTCTGGCAGTGGGTCGCAGACTGCAATCACCTCGACTACGAGGGGGCCCCGACCGACGGCAGCGCCTGGACCACGGGCGACTGCATGTGGCGCAATATTCGCGGTGGTTCGTGGGTTCAGGACCCGCGCGGCCTGCGCGTCTCGCTGCGCTTGTGGGAAGACCTGCCGCGCCGCCGTTTCCAGTCGATGGGTTTCCGTCTGGCCGAGAGCAACTGAGGGTCGGCCCGAGGGGCCAGGCTCGATGGACAAGGAATGATCCATGTCACAGGAAAAGAAGATTCCGGGCCGCACGGCCTCGCGGCGGTTGCCGTTGATCGGCGCGGCCTTGGCGTGCGCCGTGCTGACCCTGCCGGTTCCGGCCGGGGCGCAGGACGAGGGCGGCGGGCCCGCGCGAGGTAAGGATGGCAAGCCGCTCGTCGGCTATGCCCGCCAGCAGAACGCGCAGAGCTTCGCCACCGACAAGCTCAAGCGTTCACCGCGCCGCAGCGAGTGGGTCTCGTTCCAGTTCCACGGCAAGACGCTGAAGGGCTGGGCGGTCTATCCGCAGGTCACGGGCCGCAAGGTGCCGGTCGTGCTGGTCATGCACGAGGTGTTCGGGCTGACCGATTCCACTCGCAACACCGCCGACGCGATCGCCGCGATGGGCTATATCGCGATCACCCCGGACTTCCTCTCCGGGGTGGGGCCGAATGGCGGAGGGACCGATTCCTTTCTCGACGAATCCGCCGGGACCAAGCTGGGAATGCGCGAAGATGCGGAAGTCTATCCCGAGCTGGAAGCCTGGATGGACTATGCCAATCATCTGCCGCAGTCGACCGGCACCAATGCCATCGTCGGTCTGACCTGGGGCGGGGGCGTGGCCTTCCGCTATGCCGTGGGCCAGCCGCGGCAGGACCTCAAGGCGGTCCTGATCTTCTGTGCGGCGGGGCCGCCGGTCTATAACCAGGGGCCGATCCACAATCAGAAAGTCATCAACGACTGGCCGGTGCGCAAGACCAATGTGCCCGTCTACGGTTTTTACGGCGAGTATGACATTACCACGGTGACGCCGGTCTTGCTCAGCGTCGCCGACAGCGAGCGATTGATGAAGGCGGCGGGCAATTTCTACGAACCGGTGATCTATCCCCGGGCCGAACATGCCTTCCTGCGGGTGGGCGAGGATCCGAAGGATACGAATCCCGGCAATGCGGCGGCCGACAAGGCGGCGCTGGCGCGGATCAAGTCCGTGCTGGCCAAGACCTTCCGGTGAGTGCGCGATTGGAGATTGGATATGAATAGCAGAAGGATGCTCAAGGCTCTTGCTGGATTGCTTGTGCTGTCCGCACCGGGCCTGCAAGCCGCCACCACGCAGACCGATCCGCAGCTTGCCCCGTTCCGCATCGCGGGGGATCTCTACTACGTGGGTAGCCTGCACGGGGCGTTTCTGGTGAAGACGCCCAAGGGGCTGATCCTGATCAACAGCAATTATCCGGATTCGCCGCCGCTGATCCGCCAGAGCGTGGAAAAGCTCGGGTTCAAGTGGGAGGACATCAAGATCCTGCTGATTTCCCATTCGCACATCGACCATGCCGGCGGCAGCGCGCAGATCGTCAAGGAAACCGGCGCCCGCTACATGGTGATGGACGGGGACGTGGACGTGGTGGAATCAGGCGGGAAGGCCGATCCCAATTATGGTGGCGAGGGCGGGCAGACCTATCCCGCCGCCCATGTAGACCGGGTTATCCATGACGGGGACAAGGTGGAACTGGGCGGCGTGACGCTGACCGCGCACCTGACCGCCGGGCACACCAAGGGCACGACCACCTGGACCTTCGACGGGCGCAGTGGCGGGAAGCTGCTGCATGTCGTGGTGATCGGCGGATCGACCCTCAACAAGAATGCACCGCTGGTCGGAAACGCAAAATATCCTCAAATCGCAGAGGATTACCGCAAGGGCTTCGCAGTGGTTCGCAGCTTGCCCTGCGACGTTCCGCTGGGGGCGCACGACTGGTACTTCGACCTGCAAGACAAGTACAAGCGCGTCACGGCGGGCGACACTGCCGCTTTCGTCGATCCGCAAGGATGTACCCGCTTCATGGACAAGGCCGAGGCGGCCTTTGCGAAGCAATACAACGTGGAGTTGGCGAAGGAGGGCGCCCCGAAATAAGCGCAGGGGGCAGTCGGCCAAGTACGTCGGTTCGGGTATGGGATGCGGGCGCCTCGGCGAGATATGCGTCAAGTGAGCGGCGCGATGGTATGCGGCACCTTTCCGTCACATGTGCGAGGGGTAATGTCAGGAGGATTGCGCCGGGTAGCGATGAGACGGCGTCGGGGGGAGGGCTGTCTCCGACCAATCTTGATTGCATCAGGCTGATACCACCGGCTGGAGCGTCTCCGCCACAGGCAGCGGTACAATTGCAGGTGCCGTGGACCGCTGCTTTTCAGCAATTCGGCATAGTGGGATCAGTCGCGCACGGATTCGATTTGAGACGAGACGCGCCGGAGGGGGTGGTCCAGGATCGAGGCGACGGAGTTGATGGCCACTGCGCCCAGCGCGGCGCAGGCGAGCATGACCAGGGCAAGTTCGATCAACCGCCCGGCATTCGTCCGCCTCGCATTCGTCAAAACGGGCGGCAGACGTGTTATTCTTTTCGTTCGCGCCGTCTGCGGGGCTACCTTGCCGGCGATGAACGGGGCGCCGCCCGGAGCACCGATCTCACCGGTCATCATTCTGATGTCCATCGCTTTGCCAAGGCGCAGGCCGCAGCGATCGCCGCTGCGCCATCGGATCTGGCCGCTTGTCACGGCGGCCGAACTGCGAATCTCAACCTGGCTGCCTTTCTCCGGTAGACAGTCGCCACGAAGCATCATGCCGTGCTGCGAAATGTTGCAGATCAGAACCTCGGCCCAGCCGCCCTGATGGCGGATTTCGGCTTCTATGAAGGTCCGCTTTCGGGGTTCTCGGTCGTCTCGTGTCACCATAGCCACTTCGGCCTGATGCCACGGTTCTGCTTGCCCCAGCGCCGATGGAAATCGTCGCATGCCCGCCGCCAGGCGAGAAAACTCCCGATCCCCACCGTCAGGACGAAGGCAAGGAGCAGCCCGTATCCGATGAGCAATCGCGGTTCCATGCGCCTACTTTCAATCCAGTGTTCGGCTCCGGCGAGGCGTAAGGGCGATGCCCCGACGCGCCGCCTGCAGCATCCATGCGATCACTCCGGATCGCCGTGCGCGTCCTTGCCGGCCCGGAGCAAATCGAACGCGGCCTTCGCGCGCTCGTACTTGGCCGTGCCCGGTTCAAGCTTGACCAACCTGGGCCGCGCATAGGGCGATTTTTTCAATGACCCCCAGTCCGCGGAACGGTCGGCCTTGGCCATATCGTTCAGCATCTTCCTTGGCATCCCTGGGCTTTCAAACATGATCCTGATCCTTAGGTGGGGCGCTGGGAGGTGGGGCGTTGGGGGAAGCGATGTTCCAGGGAAGCAGCGCAACTCTTTGTTTGCACACTCATTTCGCCCGCCGGTGCGCGCCTGCTAAGTTTGAAACCGTATCACGGCAGCGTGATACGCCCGGAAAACCACGGGGAGAGCCTTGGGGGGCGTACTCAATCGGCATCATCTCAGCCTCGTCAGCGGCCTATCGGCTGGAGTGCGGAATTGCCTGCCTCCCGGCGAGAGCATATCCGGCTGCTGCATCGAGCCGGCCGTACCGGACCACTCCCCGCGCCGGGACATTCTTGCCGAGGATCAGACGGCGCTAACACTTCATTAAGTTATTATAACGATTGGCAAATATGTCGCGCAGACGCGCTGTGTGCGCCAGCGTGACCGCTCCATTGATCCAGACCGAACACCGAGGTGAGACAAGAAACGTGGCTGAGGCTGCGAAAATGAAAGCGGCGCTTGCCTTGGTTCTGGCAGACCCGGTCTTTGTCAGATCGCCTTCGCTTGCGCGCCTTCTGGAATACCTTGTCGAAGCCACAATCTGCGGTCGGGGCAAGACCCTGAAGTCCTATTCGGTGGCCGTGGACGGCCTGGGCAAGAGTCCTGATTTCGATTCCCAGGCCGATACCTATGCGCGGGTGCTCGTGGCCCGCCTGCGCAAGGCCCTTGACGCCTTCTATGCAACCGCCGGTGCTGAACACAATCAGCGCCTGTTGATTGAAGGCGGCTCATACGAAGTCCACCTCGTTGCCCATGGTCAGGCATCTCAGACCCCAGCCCGCATCAGGATCGGTTTGCCGGGCCGCAGGCTGATCGCCGCAGGGTGCATCGTGCTTCTGATCCTGGCGGCGGCGCTGATCATGCAGTGGCGTGCGGATTCGCTAGCGGCGACGCAAAGATGGAGGGTCAGCAATTTCCCGTTCGTAGATGTGACCGTGCATGCCGAATCCGGTAATGGCGAGGGAGCGGAGCTGGCCCGCCGGATGCGGCAATCCATAATCATGAATCTCGACAATTATGAAGGGGTCAGAACGGCCTACAATCCCTCTCCCGGCGCGGAGTATTCCATCGACGTCATGCTTCGAAGGCATGGAGAATGGTACGTCGAAAACGTGAGTGTGATTGATAGAAAATTGAATCGCATAATTTCTTCAGAGAGTGGAAATATGACATTCAATTTATCTGACAGCGAGTTGTCTAGCGACGAGTTTTTAAGAAATTTAGTTTTCTACATAACGCATCCATCGGGAATAATTCACGCCAACGAGAGAAGGCGTAATTTTTCCGTCGATAGTCCCTACGGATGTTGGCTGTATTTTTCCGCCATGGTCCAGAATAACCAGACCATCGGCGACAAGACGTTGTCGGAATGCGCTGGGGATTGGCATTCAGCAGCTCCCAACCACCCCCTCGCCGCCGCTCTTTACGGCTGGGCGTTGACTGACAGGTCAATCTCCGCGTTCACGGATGGTGGCCGTCGGGCGGCGCTCCAGGACGCCGTCAGCGTGCTGGAGAGCGCGAGGTCCATGAATCCCAATTCGCCCTTGCTGCAGGTCGCTGCCATGCGTGCCTACGCCTTTTCCGGTGACGGCGCGGCCATGCGTGCGGCTGCAGACCGGGCGCTCAAACTCAATCCAGACAGTCTCGATATTCAGGGCGTGGTCGGCGTGATGCTGTCCCTCCAGAATGACCCGCAGGGCGACGTGCTGCTGAACAAGGCCGTAGCGGAACATTTCAATTCGCCGCCGTGGTATTTCGTGGGCACGTTCGTCTCCGCGATGATGCGCGACGACCCCGCGAGCGCGGGGCGATCACTGGTCCGGCTCCGGGAACTGCAGCATTCCCTGCCTATCCTTCCGATCCTGTCGGCCGCCTACCAAGCCCGCACCGGCCATCTGGACGAGGCTCGTGCGCAGTGGGATCGCGCCAAGGCGATCCAACCCATTCTCCGGATAATGCCGGACAGATTCTTCTCGCGAATGCCAATTGCGCCAGAAGTCAAACGGCGGCTGGAACAATGGCTGGCCCCCGTGCTCGGCAAGGGCGCCTAGCAGAACAGCCAATGAGGCTTCGGCATCGGAGAGGATGAAGACTGGCAACTATGTCGAGGCTACGAGCCAAGAACCGCGGTGATGTGTTCTTCCGCCGTTGCGGCCTCCGCGATCAGAACGCGCAGCGCTTTCGCGGTATCTTCGAGGAGGCCCTGGCTGACAGGCCGTTCGCCATTGATGAAGCGGCGAATGGCGCGTTCATCAATGGCAAGGCGCCGCGAGGCAGCCGTGATACCGCCAAACACCTGGACGCAATGGGCAAAGTGGTCTCGCGGATCATCCATTGCAAATGGGGCTGTCATAATGTTTCGCTCCGTTTCTGCAGGCGATTTTGCGGCGCCTGTTCATCTCAGGCGCTTCCTTTCAGGAGTCAGGGGCTTAGGCAATCCCGGGGAGTTTCGGGGTAGCCAAACAGGTTGTCGCTTATGGGCAACTCCGCCTTGGACAAATGGCGCATTCTCATGCCGAAGGGAAAACCCATGACATCCTGTCGTCGCATGTTTGTCATGCGGCGGTGGCATGATCAGGCCCGAGGAGGCGAACTTGCGGCTACTGGTTGTCGAGGATGATGAGGTGATCGCGGATTACCTCGCGAGCGGGCTGCGAGCCCTCAATTTCGACGTGGACCATGCGGCCACGGGGCAGCGCGCAATGGCCGCGCTCGCCGCTGGTGGCTATGAGGCGGTGGTGCTCGACCGCATGTTGCCGGATGTCGGCGGCATCGATCTCATCGGGAGAATGCGCGCGGCGGCGGGCGGGGTGTCGCCCCCGGTGTTGATGTTGAGCGCACTCGGCTCGGTCAAGGATCGCATCGAGGGGCTTGAGGCAGGGGCAGACGATTACCTTGCCAAGCCGTTCGACACGGGCGAACTGGCCGCCCGGCTTCATGCCATTGTCAGGCGCGCCGCATTGCAACCCGTGGCCGGAGCGGAACTCGTCGTGGGTCGGCTGCGTCTCGATCCAAGCAGTCATTCCGCCCGGTTCGGCGAAGCCGAGGCCAGGCTGAACCGCAAGCTCTTCTCGCTGCTGGCCCACCTGATGCGCCATGCCGATCGGCTGGTGACGCGCGACATGCTGCTCGAGCACGTGTGGGGCTATACCTTCGCGCCGACCGCCAACATTGTCGACGCGAACCTCAGCCGCCTTCGCTCCGGCCTGCAGGCCATCGCCTGCGATCCGATCGAGACCTTGCGTGGCCAGGGCTACATTCTTCGCGCGGATCGCTGCACATGAAGCACCGACTGGCGCCTGTCGGCCGGCTTGCCATGCAATTCGGCCTGGCTTTCGCGCTCAGCATGGCTCTCGTCGGCGTGGTGGTGTTTGCGGTCGCCGAGCTTCGGATCGCCAGCCGGATCGACGCGGCGCTGGCTTATCACAGCCACAAGTTCGTCGCGGACACCGACGAAGTCCTGCGCCCTACCGCGCTGGTCGCTGGGCGGATCGCGGATTGGCAGCGCCGCAAGGTCATGAGCGAGCGGACCTACCTGCTGTTCGACGCGAAGGGCATGCGCGTGGCTGGCCGGCTTGGCCTTCCGCCGCTGCGCGAAGGTTATTCCGACGTGCTCTACAAGGGGGGGGGGCGCAGCTGGCAGAAGGGCCGGGCGCTCACGCGGCGCCTGACGGACGGGGGGCTGTTTGTCGTCGTCCAGCAGAGCGAGGCGGCCGAAAGCCTTCGATCCATTCTGTTTCCGCTGATCGCAGCCGTGCTGGGTTGCGCGCTCCTTGCCGGCCTTGTTGCCACGTTCCTTTTCGCACGGCTCACCGCCCGGCGGCTTCATGCGACGCAGTCCACGGCCGCGGCGATTGCGGCAGGCGACCTGAGCAAGCGGATCGCGGCCGACACACTCGACGGGATGTTCGCCGCACAGGCCCGCACCCTGAACGCGATGCTCGACCGGATGGAACTGGTCGTCAACACCCAGCGCCAGTTCGCCAGCGCCCTCGCGCACGATCTGCGTACGCCGCTGACCCGGCTCAAGGGCATGCTGGCGCGGGCCCGTTCGGTTTCTGCCAGTTCCGGAGGCGATGCCGGCAGGACCGTCGAGCAGGCCGAGCGCGAATGCGCCGCGATCATCGCCATATTCGAGGCCCTGCTGCGCTTGTCGGAAATCGAGGCGGGCCGCCACGCGAATGCCCTGCAGGTCCATGCGCTCGACGAACTCGTGCGCGATGCGGTCGAGACCATGGAGCCGGTGGTGGCCGATGCCGGCTCGATCCTGCGCTGCGCGGTGCCGGATTCGGAACTGCCGATCTTCGGCGATGAGGCGCTGATCACCCAACTCCTGATCAACCTGCTCGAAAACGTCGTGACGCACACCCCGGCAGGCACCCGGGCCACGGTCAGTCTGGCCGGGGACGGCGACCGCGCAGTCCTGACGATTGCCGACGATGGCCCGGGGTTGGCACCGGGCGATCGCCAGCGCGTGCTCCGGCCGTTCGAGCGGGGCATGGCGGCTCGGGCGAACGGCAGCGGGTTGGGATTGGCGATCGCGCGTGCCATCGTGGAATTTCACGGCGGCGGACTGGAACTGGGCGAGAATTCGCCGGGGCTTGTCGTGACCATTCGCTTGCCTCTTGCAGCGGGCGGGCCTGAGCGAAGCCTGCTCCGGGCAGCCTGAGCGGGATTCCGAGGGCGCAGGCGACCCCGGAAAATTCTAAATTTGCAAGGTTGGCGAAACTGCCTTCGCAAGCGCAGCAGGAGTCACGGAACCGTCATCTGCGCTGCCTAGCCGGACCCCACCGCGCAGGAACATGTCTGCGCCCAGGGAACCATATCTATGCAGCGCCTCCGGCTTGTTTCCGCCGCTTTTGCGGCCTGTCTGCTTGCGCCTTGCGCTCACGCCCAAGAGGCTGCGCCTGCCGTCGGCGGCGTGGGGGAGGACATCCGCCTGCGCTGGCTTGACCCCGTGATCTTCGCGCCGACCCATGCCTTTGCTCCGCCGCCGGCTCGCAATTCGGAGATCGAGCGGGTCGAATTCGCCCGTCTGCGCGAGCTGATCCGCGCGGCAGGCCCGGAACGCCTGGCCCGGGCCGCCTGGGATGGCGATCATGAGGAGCCGGTCATCTACAACGAAGCGGCCGGGCGAGACTTCACGAAGCTTCCCGCCACCTCGGCCCTGCTCGCCACGATCTCCGCTGAGGTCGATCGCATGGTCCATGCCGCCAAGGCCTGGTTCAAGCGCCCGCGTCCCTATCAGGCCGACCCGACGCTGCCTCATTGCGGCAAGGGCTCCGCCGCGCCTTCGAGCTATCCCAGCGGCCATGCCGGCTATGGCTGGTCGGTTGGCTGGACCCTGGCCCGGCTCGTCCCGGAGCGCGCGCCGCAGATCCTTGCCCGCGCTCAGGACTTCGCGCTCAGCCGCGAACTGTGCGGCGTCCACTTCGCCAGCGACATCGAGGCGAGCCACGCGGCGGCAATCGCTGCCGTCGAGCAACTGCTGATCGACCCGCGGCTTGCGCCTCAGGTCGCGGCGGCTCGCGCCGAACTGGCGGGCCATTGATCCCGACGCGCTTTCAACACGTTCAGAACATGAGGGAAACCATGACCAAGCTTCACTTCCGCGCGGCCTTGCTGGCCGCGTCCAGCCTGCTGACCGTTGCCATTCCGGTCCATGCGGCCGAGACCGCCGCCGATACTGCCACCAGCGCCGATGCCGCCGCCTCGGATGACCAGTCGACCACGGCCAACCAGGCCGGGCAGGCCAACGACAAGCAGTCGCTGACCTCGTCCGACATCATCGTCACCGGCTCGCACACCGCCGAGGTGGCGCCGGTCACCGCGTCGCTTACGACCACCCAGCCGCAGGCCGCGGTGAGCCGCGAGTTCATCGACAATGCCAATGCCGCCTCAGACTTCAACGAACTGATCGCGATTACCCCCAGCGTATCTATTTCGGGCACGGCGAACGGGGCGGGCTTCGGCGAGACCAAGGCGACGATCCGTGGCTTCCAGGACGGCGACTATAACGTCACCTACGATTCCATTCCGTTTGCCGACACCAACAATCCGACGCACCACTCGACCGCCTTTTTCCCCTCGACCACGATCGAGACTGTCGTGGTCGACCGCGGTCCGGGCAATGCCAGCCAGCTCGGCCAGGCGACCTATGGCGGCAACATCAACATGTATTCGCGCGCGGCGAAGGATGAACGGGGCGGCCAGGTCGAGGCCCTGCTCGGCAACTGGAACACCTTCATCGGCCGGTTCGAGCTGCAGAGCGGCAAGATCGCCAGCCTGGGCGATGCGAAGCTGGTGGTGACCGGGCAATTCCTGCGTTCCGATGGCGCACTCACCAATTCGCCGGTCAACTCCAAGAACCTCTATGCGAAGCTGGTGGTGCCGATCGGCACGGCCAACACCCTGACGGTAATGAGCACGTGGAACCGCAATTTCTACTACCAGTCCGACGTCAACAAGGGCGCGACCTGCGGCACCGGCGGCACTGCGCTGGCGGCCGGCACCCAGCTTTCCGCCGATGCCTGCACGGCCGCATCCAACATTGGCATGTATGGCGGGAACTACGGCCTCGGCAACGATCCGACCAAGCAGGACTACTGGCTTTACAACCGCACCGACAAGACCACCGACTTCTCCTACGTCCGTCTCCAGAGCGAACTGGGTTCGGGCCTGTCGATGGACAACCGTGCCTACATGTATGGCTACACCAACAACACCCTGTCGGGTAACACCGGCCAGACCGTGACAGGCTTCAGCGGATCGGGCACCTCGGCCTCGCCCTATGTCGCCACCAAGGGACCGGTGAGCGACGTGCTGGGCTATCACAAGCTCAACAAGTACCGGGTGCTCGGCTATATCGGCCAGCTCAACTACGAGTTTAGCATGGGCAAGGTGCGGCTCGGCGGCTGGTACGAAAAGGCCGACACCGACCGCCACCTGATCGACTTCGACTGGACCACGGGCCGGGCCCCCGCCTACATCGAGAAGTTCGCGCCGGTCACCGCCACGGCAACCCTGCCGGACATTTCGCTGGCCAACATCGCCTACCTCCAGCACTCGACCTGGAACCAGTACCAGCTCTTCGGCGAGTTCGAGTTCCGCCCGGTGGACAACCTCTCGATCACGCCGGGCGTGAAATATGTCCACTTCACCCGCACGATCGACGGCCCGGTCAACCAGAAGTCGCGGACCCCGATCGACACGCGCGGGACCTGGGCCAAGACCTTGCCCTTTGCCACGATCAACTGGCAACCGGTCAGCAACTGGTCGTTCTACGCGCAATATGCGCAGGGCATGTATGTGCCGGACCTGTCGAGCTTCTACACCGCTTCGGGCACGGCGACCGACCAGGCCGTCCAGACCCAGAACCTCTCGCTGCTCCAGCCGCAGACCTCGACCAACTATCAGGTCGGCACCGTCTGGCACGGCAGCAAGGTCTCGGTCGACGTCGATGCCTACATGATCGACGTCAACAACAAGATCGCCAGCGATACGTCGGTTGGCGCCCCGGCCAATGCGCTCGTGAACATCGGCCGCGTCAAATACAAGGGCGCCGAGGGGCAGGTGTCCTACATGCCGGTGCGGGGCCTGACCCTGTTTGGCAACGCGTCGTACAACTATGCCCATACCCGTAGCGCGTCCGTCGATGCGCAGACCGCCAAGGCGCCGTTCAGCACGGCGGCAGCTGGGTTCTTCTACAACCGGGATGGCCTGCGCATCTCTTTCAGCCAGAAGTACACCGGTCCGCAATATGCCACGGAATATGCGGGCAGCGGTCCGCGTTCCTACCGGATCCGCCCCTACAGCACGGGCGAGTTCGCGATCAGCCAGGAGATCAGCGAGCGCTTCCGCATCGGCGCGACGGTCTCGAACCTGTTCAACAGCCGGGCGATCACGGCGATTTCCAACGGCAAGACCTATGGCGTGGACGACCAGTTCAGCTTCCTCCCGCCGCGCTCGTTCATGGTTGATGCCCGCGTGAAGATCTGATCGCCGAGGGGCCGGCGGCGGGATACTCCGGGGGTGCCCGCCGCCGGCTTTCGCGGACAAATTACGACAATTTGTTTCACGACCCAGGCCCGCCGGTAGCCTAATCAACCACCATCAGAGGCATAAGCTCCGGGGGGATCGCATGAAGACCATCCATCTGCCGCAGATGAACATTCGCTATTGGCTTGCCATCACCATGGCGAGCGTGTTCGGCACAAACCTCGGCGACCTTTACGCACACGAAAGCGGGCTGGGGATCGTCAAGGGACTGGCCGTGCTGGCTGCCTTCGCTGCCATCGCCTTCCTGCTCGAGCGGCGGGACGATCGGGTGCATGCTGCCTGGTATTGGCTGGCGATTGTCATCATCCGCACCGGTGCCACCAATATCGCCGATTTTCTCGCCTTCCGCGTGCGCGTGCCGGGCGTTCTGCTCGGCGCAGGGCTTGTCCTTTTGCTGGCAGTGCTCGGCTGGATGACTCGCGGCCGGTGGGCCAAGCCGGTGGTCTCCGGCTCGGCAGGCACGCCCGATACCCACGCGCTCTATTGGGCTGCCATGCTCACCGCCGGCGTCCTCGGCACGGTGCTGGGGGACGATGCCTCCCACGCCATCGGGCAGGGCTGGGCCTCGGTTCTGCTGGGCGGCGCGCTGGCGCTTGTTCTCGTCGTCGCCCGCGGTACCTTCGCCACGGCAATGGGCTACTGGGCCGCGATCGGTCTTGCCCGCACGGCGGGTACGGCCATGGGCGACTGGCTCGCGGAAAATCACCTGCTCAATATCGGCCTGCCGCTGGCAACGCTGATTACCGGCATGGTCTTCGTGATCGTCGCCGGCTGGCCGCGCCCCAGACCGGCCGCCGCTGCCGTCCCGGCCTGATGGCCTGCGGTGGAGCCAGCCAAGATTGCCGGCTTGTCACTGGCGGGAAGACCTTTGCAGGGATAAGCGTGACAGCGTGAACGGGCTGACTTTCGCACGAACCGCGGCGGCGGTGGCTCTGGGCGGCGCCCTGGCGCTGGGCGGGTGCATGCATGTCGCCCCGGCACCGATCGACCTGGCCCAGCGCGCCGCCGTGCGGAGCGCGGCCAGCCTCGACCTCGCCGCAGTCCGGAAACGCGTGGAAGAGATCGCGCCCGGCGCCCGGACGACAGACAGGCTGGACCGGCTTGGGCTCTACGTCGCCATGCTGGAATACGATCCGAAGATCGCACAGGCCCGCGCCGCCGTGGCCGTGGCCGCGCGCGAAGCGGCTGCCGCCCGCAAGGCCGCCTCACCAAGCCTCACCCTGACCAGCGAATATGCCAATGACCCGAGCGCGGATTCGCCTTGGGCGCTCGGCGGGGCCCTGAACCTGCCGCTCGATTTCGGAGACCGCCGCTCGGCCCGGATCGACCGGGCCAATCTCGCGGTGGTCGCTGCCCGCTATGACTTGGCAGAGACGATCTGGGCTGAACGTACGGCGCTTCAGCGCGGTCTGGTCGACTATTTTGCCGGCTCCGCGCAAGTCGAGCGGCAAGGGCGCATCCTTGCCCTGCGTGATGCGCAACTCGCCGTGCTGGAGGCCCGCGCTCGCAGCGGCGAGATCGCCGGGCTCGACCTCTATCCCTATCGCCAGCAGCGCGCGGCGGCCGCGCGCGCCCGCGACGATGCGCAGGCTCGCAGCATTGGCGGGCTCGCTGCCGCGGCTGGTGTGCTTGGTGTGCCGGCGGCGGCGCTGGCGGGCGAGGCTGCCCCGCAGTGGAGCGATTTCGACCGGCCCACCGCGCCGCCGAGATTGACCGCAGAGGCTCGCCGCGCCGCCATGGCCGGCCGCGCCGATGTCCTGCGCGCGCTCGTCACCTATGATCAGGCCGAGGCCGATCTGCGCGGGGAACTGGCCAAGCAGGCCCCCGCGATCAGCCTCGGGCCCGGCTATACCTGGGAACGCGGGCTGGTGAAGCTGCCCTTCGCGCTCAGCCTGTCATTGCCTTCGTTCGACCTCAATCGCAGCGCGATCCGCGGCGCCGAGGCCCGCCGCGCTGCTGCCGGCGCGACCATCGAAACCGCTGTCGCAACCGTTCAGACAGCCATTGAAAGTGCCGAGGCCGAACAGCGCGGCGCCGCTGCCGCACTTGAACGCCTGCGCATGGCGGAGCTGCCGCAGACCGAACTGGCCGCGCGCCGCGCCGATGACCGGTTGCAGCTCGGGGCAATCGGCCGGGCTGAGTGGCAGGCCGCGCAGATCGCGGCGCTCGAAGCGGGCCTGGCCGAAATCGATGCCGTCGCCCGCGCCCGGCTGGCGGAAATCGCGCTGGAAGATGCCTTGCGCCGCCCGATTGGCGGGCCGGAAACGCAGATCGTCAATGCTGCTCGGGGAGACAGGCAATGAACCGGCTTCACGCCGCTGGACTGGTGCTGGCCGGTGCCTTGCTTGGTGCCATCGGCATCGAGGCCGCGCATCGCTCGGCCGCGCCTGACGCCGACGACGCGGCCAAGGCCGAAGCGCCGGAAGCCCCGCCGCCGGTAGGCACGGTCAGGCTTGAGCCCGAGGCCGCGCAGCAGGTGCAGATCCGGCTCGCGCTGCTGACCGGGGCCAGCGTCACCGGCGATCAGCCCGGCTTCGCCCGCGCGCTCGATCTTTCCGCGCTGGCCGCAATCGCATCCGAGGCGCAGGCCGCCAGCGCCGTTGCCGACGCTTCATCGCGCGAGGCCGCGCGGCTCGCGGCGCTCAACAAGGCCGACGCGGGCGCCGCGCTCAAGGACGTGGAAGCCGCCCGTGCTCAGGCCGCAGCTGACAAGGCGCGGCTGACGCTCGCTTGCCAGCGGGCCGGGCTGGAATACGGTCCGGGGCTTGCCCGCCTTGGGTGCCCGGCGCTTGGCGAACTGGCGCGCGAGGCGGCAGGCGGTGAATTGACCCTGCTTCGGCTCGATTTCTCCGGTGCGGCGCTTCGCCCCGGCGACAGCATCACCGTCGATCTCGCTCCGGGTACGGCGCAGGTCCGCGTCCTTGGCCCGGCCGCCGCCGGGGACAGCCAGCTCCAAAGCGTGGGCGTTCTGGCGCTGCTGCGCGGTCCGCTGGCGCCGCGCGCCGGGGTCGGGCGGGTGCTGGCTGCGCATCGCCGGCTCGGCGCGGCGCAAGCCGGCTTGCTGGTCCCGCGTGAGGCGATCGTGCGCACCGAGGGAGGCCTTTTCGCTTGGCGCCCGGCCGCCAAGGACACGTATGAACGGGTGCCGCTCGACGGCGCGGTCGCCTCGCCGCAGGGCTGGATCGTCCCGGCCGGACGGCTGAAGGCCGGCGACAGTGTGGTGGTCAGCGGAGCCGGAACCCTGCTCGGCCTCGAACACGCGGCCCCGGCTGCGGCGGAAGACTGAGCGATGCTTTCGGCCGTCGTCCGCCAGTCGCTGCGCTATCCATGGCTGATCCTGCTCGCCGCCGCGATGGTCCTGGCGCTTGGCCTCGTCACCTTGCGCGATGCGGCTTACGATGTCTTTCCCGATTTCGTCCCGCCGCAGGCCAGTGTGCAGACCGAGGCGCCGGGGCTGTCGCCGCAGCAGGTCGAACTGCTCGTGACCCGCCCGCTCGAGGAAGTGATCAACGGGGCCAATGGGGTCGAGTCCGTCCGCTCGGAATCGATTCAGGGCCTGTCGGTGATCGATGTCACCTTCCGTGAGGGCAGCGATGCCTATCGCGCGCGCCAGCAGGTGTCGGAGGCATTGGCCGATGCCCTGCCGCGCCTGCCGGCCGGGGTGGATGCCCCGCGCCTCACCCCGCTGGTCTCCTCGACGATGGACCTGCTCAAGATCGGCTTTACCTCCGACCGGTTGAGCCCGATGCAGCTGCGCGATCTCGTCGAATGGACCGTTCGTCCGCGCCTGCTCGCCGCGCAGGGCGTCGCGCGGGCCAACGTGTTCGGCGGGGAACGGCGGCGGATCGAGGTGCGGGCCGATCCCGCGAGCCTTCTGGCGCGGGGCCTGACGCTGGCCGACCTCAAGACGGCGGTTGAGCGGGCGATCAGCGTCAATGGCGGCGGTTTTGCGGATACGCCCAACCAGCGCATTCTGGTCGATCCCGGCGCCAGCGCGACCACGGCGGGCGAGATCGCCAATTCCGTACTCGCCAGCGGCAGCGGCGGCTCGGCCCGGATCGGCGACGTGGCGCAAGTCACTGACGCGGCCGCTCCGCCCTTCGGTGATGCGCTCGTCATGGGGCGGCCCGGCGTGCTGATGACCATGTCGAGCCAGTACGGCGCGAACACACTCGATGCCACCCGCGCGCTTGAAGCGGCGCTGGCCGAGGTAACCCCGGCGCTCAGGGCGCAAGGCGTCACGGTCTATCCGGCGCTGCACCGCCCGGCCAATTTCGTCGAACATGCGCTCGCCGGGATCACGGGCGACCTGCTGGTCGGCGCGCTGATGATCGCAATTGTGCTGGTCGTGATCCTGCGCGACCTCAGGGTCACGCTGATCGCCTTCGTCTCGATCCCGCTCTCGCTGCTCGCCGCGCTGATCGTGCTCGACCGGCTGGGGCAGGGGATCAACACCATGACGCTGGGCGGCCTTGCCGTGGCTCTGGGCGTGGTAATCGATGATGCCATCGTCGACATCGAGAACATCGTCCGCCGCCTGCGTGGGGTGACAGACATGGCCGCCCGGCGCGAGATCATCGCCGCGGCCTCGGTCGAGGTGCGCGCGCCGGTGGTCTATGCCACCTTCGTGCTGGCCCTGACGATGATCCCGGTGATCCTGCTGACCGGGCTGCAGGGCGCGTTTTTTGCGCCGCTCGGCCTTGCCTTCCTGCTGGCGACGCTGGCCTCGCTGGTCGTGGCGATGACGGTGACCCCGGCGCTCGCCCTCCTTCTCCTGCGCGGCCGCGAGCCGGCCGCCGAGCCCGCCGGATTGGTCCGATTGAAGGATCGCCATGCCCAGCTGGTGGCGCGAATATGCGCCCGCCCGCGCGCGGCTGCAATCACCGTTGCCCTGATCGGCGTTGCCGTGCTGGCCGCTGTGCCCCTGTTCGGGAGCGAGCTCCTGCCAGCCTTCCGCGAGCGGCACTACGTGCTCCAGGTCTCCGGCCCGCCCGGTGCCTCGCTCGACTGGATGAAGCAGACGGGCACGCGCCTGTCGCACCAGTTGCTGGCCATCCCGCAGGTTTTGAGCGTGGAAGAGCAGATGGGCCGTGCGGAGGCGGGCGAAGACACCTGGCCGCCCAACAAGGGCGAACTGCACCTGCGGCTCAAGGACGTGAACGGGCAGGGCGAGGATCAGGCGCTTGCCGCGATCCGCGACGTTCTGGCCAGGACTCCCGCCCTGCAAAGCGAAGTCACCACCTTCCTTGGCGACCGGATCAGCGAGAGCCTGTCCGGTGAGACGGCAGCGATCTCCGTCAGCGTCCACGGCTCCGATCTCGACGTACTCGACCGCGTTGCCGGGCAGGTTGCCGCCGCCCTGAGCGCCACGCCCGGTGCTGCCGATGTGCAGGAGCGCTCGGCCCCCGGAACTCCGATGCTCGGGATCACCCTCGATCCGGCGCGGATGGGCCTGCACGGGGTGACCGCCGCCGACGCAGGCGATGCCATCCGCGCGACGTTCGCCGGGCTTGATGCCGGGCAGGTGGCGCTGGCCGATCGTGCCATAGACGTCGCGATCGCCCTGCCGCCGGCGCTGCACCGCGATCCCGAAGCGCTCGGCAAGGTGCTGGTGCGCGGTGCGGGCGGAAGCGCGGTCCCGCTGGGTGACATCGCCGAAATCTCGCTCGGCCAGTCGCGCCAGTCGATCGAGCACGAGGGTGGCCAGCGTCGCCAGGTCGTCACCGCCAATGTCGCGCCCGGCTCCGATGTCACCAGTGTGGTTGCCGCCGCCCAGACCCGGATCGCCGGCTCGGTGAAGCTCCCGCCCGGCGTATTCCTGTCATGGGCCGGAGCGGCCGAGGGCACGGCCGCTGCCCAGCGCGAACTCGCGGCCCATGTCGCCATCGCCGCCGTGGCGATGATCGCCCTGCTGGTGCTCGCCTTCGGCGGACTGCGCCCGGCGCTGCTGATCCTTGCCGGCCTGCCGCTGGCACTTGCCGGCGGGATGATGGCGATGGCGCTGACCGGCGGGGTTATCTCGCTCGGCGCCCTCGTCGGCTTCATCACCCTGTTCGGAATTTCGGCCCGCAACGCGATCCTGCTGGTGTCGCACGTCGATCACCTCGTGCTCGAGGAAGGTCACGAATGGTCGCTTGCAACGCTGCTGCATGCGGTGCGCGAGCGGGTTACACCGATCCTGCTGACCGCACTTGTCACGGCCTTCGCGCTGCTGCCGATTGCGATCCAGTCCGGCCAGTCGGGCCGCGAGATCGAGGGGCCGATGGCGCTGGTCATCCTCGGCGGGCTGGTGAGCTCACTGGTGCTGACGCTTCTGCTGCTGCCGGCGCTGGTCTGGGGCTGGAGGTTTGGCCGGCCTGTTGATGGTGCGCGCACCGATGCGGGCTAGGGGGCGACGCGGGGCATTCTTTGCCCTCGCAAGCCAGTCCGCCTGCCGAGCATGAACAGAGCGCGCTGGATCCGGTTGCCTCGCCCGGGCAACCCCGCCATAACTGGCAGAGCACAGTAATCCGGGAAGAGAATCTCATGGGCTTCAATATTTACGAAGCTTCCGCGCCGGTGTTCATCCACTCACTCCGGAATATGAGTGCCTGGCTTGACAAGGCGTCGGCTGAAAAGGCCGAAAGCGATTTGATCGACGCCCGGCTTGCGCCTGACATGCGCCCGCTGTCGTCCCAGTTCCAGATGGCGTCGGACACTGCCAAGAACGCTATCGGTCGGCTCTGCGGCATCGATGCACCGGCCATGCCCGATACGGAAGCCAGTTTCGCGGAATTGAAGGAACGATGCGCACGTACCATCGCATTCATCGAAAGCGTGCAGCCAGGCGCGTTTGAGAATGCCGAGACGAGGGCGGTCGAGCTGAAGTTCCCGAACGGGATGGGATATCAATTCACCGGTAGCGCATACCTGACCGGTTTTGCGCTCCCCAATTTCTTTTTCCATGTGACCACCGCCTACGCGATACTTCGCGCCAATGGCGTCACCGTCGGGAAGCCTGATTTCCTGCAGCACCTCGGGATGCCGAAGTCGCTGTAAGTCTCGATGCATCCGGGGGTCAGGTTGGCGGAGGAGCATCAGCGCCCCTTCGGGAAATGAGCGACCAGATGATCGATCAGTGCACGCACCGCCGGTGGCAGCCCGCGCCTGGTCGTAAAGACCAGATGGACGATCCCTGTTTGCGCGCGCCATTCAGGCAGCAGCTGAACCAGCCGGCCTTGGCTTAACGCGTCCGCGCAGACATGGTCGGGCAGCAGCGCCACGCCCAGATCGGCGATGGCGGCGGCCCGTACGGCGGCGAAATCGCTGCACGTCATGCGGGGCTCATGGCGAATGTGGTGAGCAGCGCCATCTTCCCGCTCCAGATGCCAGTCGATCTCGCCGATCTCGTCGCTGGTGCCCAGGGTCGGTTGCCCTGCGAGCGCTGCTATGTCGCCGCCGATCCGGTTCGCCATCTGCGGCGAGCCCACCAGAATGCGCGAGGAATGGCCGAGTGAGCGCATGGTCAGCGCGGCGTCACCGCTCAGCGCCACGCGGACGCGCAAGGCCAGGTCAATGCGTTCCTCGATCAGGTCGACCGAACGATCAATCGCCACCAGTTGGAGCCGCACCTTGGGATAGCGCGCAAGGAACGACGCGGCCAGGGGAGTGATCACCTCCACCAGCCCCGTCGGGCAACTGAAGCGTATGCGGCCGTGCGGTTCGGCATGTGTCTCCGCGACGGCCGCCTCAGCTTGTTCGACCTCTTCCAGCATTGCGCGGCAGCGTTCGTAGAAGCTCTGGCCAACCTCCGTCACGCGGAAGCGGCGGCTGGAGCGCTCGATCAGCCGCACGCCCAGCCGCGCCTCCAGCCCCGCGATGCGGCGGCTCAACTTCGACTTGGGTTCGCGCAGCGCGCGCCCTGCGGAGGCAAAGCCGCCATGCGTCACGACGGCGGCGAAATAGGCATAGTCATTGAGATCGGCGCGCATCATCGTTCCTCTGATGGAACGCTAAGTAGCAATTTTGCCGTCTACAGCCAAGATCGTTCCGGATGCATCTCCTCGTCAGCGGCGCCGCTGGGGCGCGGCACGGATCGACAGGAGAATGAACGATGGCACAGGACTTCAACAACAAGGTGGTGGTGGTCACCGGCGGTACTTCGGGCATCGGCCTGGCCACGGCCAAGGCCTTTGCCGATGCGGGTGCATCGGTCTTCATCACCGGCCGCCGTCAGCAAGCGCTGGACGGCGCGCTCAAGGCCATCGGCGGGCGCGTGACCGGTGTGCGCGGCGACATGGCCGACCTGCGCGACATCGACCGGCTTTACGACGCGGTCCAGCAGCAGCACGGCCAGATCGACGCCCTTTTTGCCAATGCGGGCGGCGGTGAGTTTGCCCCGCTCGGCGCGATCAGCGAGGAGCACTATGCAAGCACTTTCGACACCAACGTGAAGGGCGTGTTGTTCACCGTGCAAAAGGCACTTCCGCTGCTCCGCGATGGCGCCTCGGTGATCCTCACCGCATCGACGGTCAGCATTTCGGGCAACCCGGCTTTCAGCGTCTATTCGGCGAGCAAGGCCGCGGTCCGCAGCTTTGCCCGTAACTGGATCCTTGACCTCAAGGACCGCCGCATTCGCGTCAACGCCATCAGCCCGGGGCTGACCGACACGCCGGGGGTCGACCACCTGTTCGGCGAGAATGCGGAAGGGACCAAGGATTACCTTTCCAGCCTGATCCCCGCAGGCCGCGTTGCGCAGCCCGAGGAAATCGCCAAGGCAGTGCTGTTCCTCGCTTCGGACGACGCCAGCTATATCAATGGCATCGAACTCTTCGTCGATGGCGGCCAGGTGCAGATCTGAGCAACCGAACAGGCGCCCGCATCCTCGATCACGGCGAAGGATGCGGGCACTTGCTGACCAGCGCACTGCTCTCGAGCACCCATGAGCCAATGACCCCTTTCGGCGCCTGGCACCGAATGTTGGAACGGCGGGACCGTCGATGTCTGGGGATCTGCAAATTCGAGCCTCATGAAGAGCAGAACTCCGTGGGGCTCTCGCTGTTGATTGCCGCTGAGAGGTGACCCGGGGACGGAGTGAGCTCACAGGCCGGCCGCTCAAAAATCGATCCAATTTGCGCATTGATCCATCGCGGGTTTGGTTTGGACCCGTGGCGGGCAAGATCGTAGCTAGCTCTCACCGGTGCAAGGCTGTCACCGGGTGCAGGAGAGGAGTGCTTCAATGGATCCCGTCACGATGGCGCGCCGGCTTGGCGAAGGACTGCTGTCCTTCCCGGTCACTCATTTCGGCGCTGACGGTCAATTCGACGAAGCGCCCTATCGTGCTCATTGCGCGTGGATGCTGGAGCATGACCTTTCCGGGCTGTTTGCCGCGGGAGGCACCGGCGAGTTCTTTTCGCTAACGCCGGAAGAAGTCGGAACGGTTCTCCGCGCCGCCGTGGCTGAGCGCAAGGCCGATGTCCCGGTGATCTCCGGATGCGGATACGGTACGGCTATCGCCACGCAGATCGCCCGCGATGCTGAAAAGGCGGGGGCCGATGGCGTGCTCCTCTTGCCGCCGTATCTGGTCAACCCTTCGCAGGAAGGCCTTGCGGCGCATATCGAAGCGGTGTGCCGTTCGACCAGCCTTGGTGTTATCGTCTACAATCGCGACAACGCCATCGTCGAGGCCGATACGCTGGCCCGGCTATGTGAGCGCAATGCAAACCTCGTCGGCTACAAGGACGGGGTCGGCGATATCGAATTGATGACCCGAATTCACGCCCGCATGGGAGATCGCCTGACCTACATCGGCGGTCTTCCTACCGCCGAAACATTCGCAATGCCCTATCTGACGATGGGCGTGACGACCTATTCGTCGGCGATCTTCAACTTCATGCCGGAATGGGCGCTGGCCTTCTACAAGTCGGTCCGTGCGGGCGACGGGGCGGAGGTCGTCAAGCAACTCAACGATTTCGTCCTGCCCTATATCGCCTTGCGCAACCGCGGGCGGGGCTATGCGGTTTCGATCGTGAAGGCTGGATGCAAGGTGATCGGCCGCGATGCCGGCCCGGTCCGTTCGCCGCTGACCGATCTCTCGCAAGCCGAGCATGAGGAACTGCGCGGGCTGATCGAAAGGGTCTCGCCCAAGGCCCTCGCAACGGCCGCCTGATGGGGTTACGCTGAGCCATGTTCGAGCTCAGCCAGCTTCGCTGCTTCGTCGCCGCCGCCGAGGAACTGCACTTCGGCCGCGCGGCGCAGCGCCTCAACATGACCCAGTCGCCGCTCAGCCGGCAAATACAGCTGCTCGAGCGGATTCTGGATGTCACCTTGCTGGAGCGGACGAGCCGCAACGTCTCGCTAACCCCGGCGGGCCGGGTATTCCTGATCGAGGCGCGGCGGATCGTGCGGCTTGCGGAAAGCGCATCGCTCTCGGCGCGGCGGGTGGCCAAGGGGGATGCGGGCAAGGTTTCCATCGGGTTCACTGCCGTCTCCGGCTATATGTTGGTCCCGCAGATCGTCTCGCAGGCGCGGGCGGCCCTGCCGAATATCGATCTCGAACTTCGCGAGATGGTCAGCGGTGACCAGACCGATGCCCTTCTCACCGGCCTGATCGACATTGGTTTCGTCCGCCCCCCGATCGTGCGCGGGGAATTCGAGACGGTCTTGATGCTGAGCGAACCGCTGGTCGTTGCGCTGCCTTCCGGCGATCACCGCCAAGCAAAATCGGCGCTGGAGCCCGCCGACCTCGATGACCAGCCGCTGATCATGTATTCGCGGCAGGGCGCCGGCTATTTCCACGACATGCTGGTGCGCCTGTTCGACGACGCCGGCGTCACGCCGCAATATGTGCAGCATGTCACCCAGATCCATTCGATGCTCGGCCTCGTCCGGGCGGGCCTGGCAGCGGCGATCGTGCCCCAATCGGCCACCGGCCTTCACCCCGACGACGTGCAATTCCGCCAGTTGACGACAGAACCGGAAAGGCCGGTCGAGCTCTACCTGGCGTGGAAGCGCGATAATGCCAACCCGGCGCTCGACGCGATGCGCAAGCTCTGCCTGGAAACGGCGGTAGTGTGACGTCCCGGCGCGACCTGATGGTGGGAATGCTCGCGGCGCCGCTGGTGATGCCGCATTCCGCCTTCGCGCTGCGCGGCGATCCGGTTGCGGTTTCCCGACATGGGCCGGTGCGCGGAGTGCGCCGCGACGGCATATCGGCGTTTCGCGGCATCCGCTATGGCGCAGATACCCGCCTGAACCGATTTGCCGTTGCCGCGCCCCCGATGCCGTGGCGCGATGTGGCCGATGCCACGCGCCATGGCGCCGCCGCTCCGCAGACCGGCGCGGGCGAGCCGACCAGCGAGGATTGCCTGTTCCTCAACGTCTGGACGCCGGGCCTTGATGCCGGGCGCCGTCCGGTGATGGTCTATCTCCATGGCGGGGCGCACAGCCACGGGTCCGGGTCCGACCCGGTGACCGATGGCGCGAACCTTGCGCGGCGGGGCGACGTCGTCGTGGTGACGCTCAATCACCGGCTCGCCGCATTGGGCTATGCCTATCTGGCGCGCCTTGGCGGCCCGGCTGAATCGGGCAACGTCGGCAATCTCGACATCGTGCTCGCGCTGCGCTGGGTGCGGGACAATATTGCCGGGTTCGGGGGCGATCCGGGCCGGGTGATGATCTTCGGCCAGTCCGGCGGCGGGGCGAAGGTCGTGACATTGATGGCCATGCCCGAAGCGCGGCCGCTGTTTCATGCCGCCGCGACGATGAGCGGGCAGCACGTTACCGCTGCCGGTCCCAATCATGCGACCGAGCGCGCGAAAGCCTGGATGACCAAGGCCGGAGCGGCGAATTTCGCGGAACTTGCGTCACTGCCGGTCGAACGCCTGGTCGATGCGATGGGCATGACCGACCCGCTGGAGGGGAAGGGCGAAATCAGCTTTACCTCGACGCTCGATCATCACGTTCTCCCGCGTCACCCGTTCTACCCGGACGCCCCGCGCGAGGCGGCGCATATTCCGCTGATCATCGGCAACACGCATGACGAAACCGGCTATTGGCTGCAGAAGACCCTGATTGCCGGGGATACGACCTGGGACAACCTTCCCGCGCGGCTGGCGCGCGAGATCGTGAAGGACGTCGATCCCGTGTGGTTGATCGCGCGTTACCGCGATCTTTATCCCGGCCGCTCACCGGGACAGATCCTGCTTGCCGCGTCCACTGCCGCGCGTTCATGGCCGGGGCATCTGATCCAGGCGGAGGAGCGCGCCCGGATCGGGGCGCCGACATGGATGTACCAGCTTGATTTTGCGGCGCCGGAGGCAGGCGGCGCTCTGGGGGCCTTTCATACGCTCGACATCGGGCTGGTCTTTGCGAACACGCATCTGGCCGCTGCCCGCACCGGCAACAGCCCTGAGGCTCGGCTGCTGGCGGATTGCATGGCCGATGCTTTCGTGCGCCTCGCCCGCACCGGAGATCCGGGCGGCGGCGACCTGCCGCGCTGGCCGATTTTCGACCTTTCCACCCGTGCGACCATGATCTTCGACCGGGACGTGCGGGTGGAAAACGATCCGCGTTCCGCAGAGCGCAGGCTGCTGGCGGTCGCGCCCTATAACAAACCGGGCGGCTGACGGCTTACCGATTCCACGGGAAGGCCAGCGTTGGCCGGTTGGCATAGCGGGTCATGGCGAGCGTCAGGCGCGCCCCGCAGCCCGGTTCCAGCCGCACGGGGAAATGGCGGCCGCCCACGGCGCGCTGTTCGCTGCCGATCCGCACGCTGTCGATCCGGTGCTCGGCATAGGCGCCGCCTTGCACGATCACCTCGCGCGAGGACGGGCCGAGGTTGATCAAGGTAACCTCCGTTTGCCTGTCGCCGAGCGAATGGACCAGTGCGGCGACATCGTCGGGCACACCGGCGCGGCGCTTTGCCGGGTCAAAATAGCGCAGGCGGCAATGAAGCGGCACGCCGCCTTGCGGCGGAGACGTCGCGGACCAGGACGGGCGGGCAATGTGCAGGCCGCCGGTCATCGTCTGGACCAGCGCGGAGGCGCTGGCGGGGTTGTAGTCCAGCGTCCAGTCAGCGAGCCGGGTGGCCGGTGTGGTCGTGTCGGCCTTGCGCGCTTCGACCCGTGCGGCGACATGCGCCAGATCGGCTTCCAGCGCCTTCTCGGCGTAGCCCGGGTTACGCCCTTCGAGGAACGCGATCCACGGATGATCGCCTGCGGCAACGCGGTCCTCGGCTTGCTGGGTGGCGTACCAGATCTCGAACGTGCTGGTGCGATAGGGGCCGGTTTGCCAACCGTGCCAGCCATCGGGGCCGAAAAGAGTGGGGGTCTGGAGCTTGCCGTCGATCTGCCGTGCCGCGTTGTTGATCCGCGCGGTCTGGCGGCGCCAGAGGCGCAGGTATTCCATGTCGCCGGTCAGCAGCAGCGCATTGTAGAACGCGGTGATCGCGCGCGGCACGCGGTTGCGGCCCTCCCGTTCTCCGGTCTGCGGCACGATGGGAGCAAAATTCCAGCCGTAAGTGCCGCCCCACCAGTCGGGCGCGGTCTTGCCGTCGAGCCCGACCTTGCTCGGCAGGATGTCGCCATTGGCCCGTGCCCGGTCCATCCATGCATCGAAGTAATCGACCGCCCAGCGCCGGAACCGCTCGCCCGCGCCAAGGGCATAGGCGTTGAGCCCGAGCGTGGTGGATTGCAGGTTCAGCGGATTGTCGCCGATGACATCGGTATATTCGACGTAGTGCCGGAGAAACTGCGCATATCCCTCCTCGCCGTGTTCCAGGTGGAACGGGCGGGCGTCGAACGGATCGCCTGCCCAGTCGAGAGGGGTGGGCTTGCGCAACAACGGCCCGCGGCTGCCGTTGAGCACGCTGCGGATAATGCGATGCCGGCGGTCGTAGTTGCGAACCGTGGGGTCGGCACCGGTGTAGAAATCGGCATAGCGCCGGGTCCGCATGACCAATCGCGGATCGGTCGGCGCGGACAAGCCCATGACGTTGAACGTCGTCAGCCCTTCGGCATTGTGCTGCCAGTCCATCTGCACCGGGAACTCGCGGAAATACATGCCCTGCCGCGCAATCGGCACGTCCTTGGTCCGCGCCCGGGAATATTGCCGCAGGTGCCCTTCCCAGAAGCGCTGCGACAGCGTGAGCAGCCGGTCCGACCCGCCGAGTGCGTGAAGGAGGACCCAATCGTTGGTGAACTCCGCCGCGTCGTCCGGCCCGTCGTTCGCGCCCCAGCGGGGGAAGCAGAGCAACTCGTCGTCAGTGCTGACATACTTCGCAAAGTGGTCTTCGCAAGCCGCGGCATTCGCGGCAAGCAAGTCGCGCTGCAACCGGGCCCAGCGCGGCGCGGCCATCGCGCTTGCGATCAGGAAGGGAGCCGGACTGCCGCGGGCAAGGGCAGGGGCCGCGGCAAGGGCACCGCCGCCGACCAGGACTGCACGCCGGGTAAGGCTCATTCGCCCAGTTCCAGCCGCCGGATCGGGCCGACAACCATGGTGTAGGCCACGATGGTGAGCAGGCAGTGAGCGGCGACGAATGCCAGCGCGAGATCGAACGATCCGGTCACCGCGACGATATAGCCCACGACCACCGGGGTCACGATCCCGGCCATGTTCCCGAACATGTTGAACACGCCGCCCGAAAGCCCTGCCAGCTTGCGCGGGGCAACGTCGGCCATCACCGCCCACCCGAGCGAGGCGATGCCCTTGCCGAAGAAGGCAAGGCTCATCAGCACGATTACCAGCCAGCCCGTATCGACCCAGACGCAGGCGAGGATCAACGTCGCCAGCAGCATTCCGGCGACCAGCGGCACCTTGCGCGCGCGATCAAGGTTGCCGGTGCGCTTGAGGATGCGGTCGGAACAGATGCCACCGGCAAGGCCGCCCGCGAACCCGCAGAGCGCCGGGAGTGCCGCGGCGAACCCGGCCTCGAGGATGTTCATCCCGCGCTCCTTGACGAGGTAGATCGGAAACCAGGTGACAAAGAAATAGGTCAGCACATTGATACAATATTGGCCGAGATAGATGCCGATCATCATCCGGTTGGTCAGCAGCACGCGGACGTTGGGCCAGGTGAAGGTTGCCGAGCCATTGCCACGCTGCTCCATGCCGATCTGGCCGCCGCCCTCGCGGATGAGGTCCAGTTCGGCCGCATTGATCGCCGGATGGCGATCCGGTCCGTGGATGAAGCGCACGAACACCAGCGCGGCGATCACGCCGAGGCCGCCCATCGTCCAGAAGACCGAGCGCCAGCCGTGGCTGTGGACCAGCCAGCCCATCAGCGGGGCGAAGGCAACCAGCGAGAAATATTGGGCGCTGTTGAAGATCGCCGAGGCCGTGCCGCGCTCGGGGCCGGGGAACCATGCCGCGACGAGCCGCGCGTTGCCGGGAAACGATGGGGCTTCCGCCAGCCCGACAAGGAATCTCAGCGTGAACAGGGTCGTTACGGCCGTGAGGCCGGGGACCAGTCCGATCATAGCCTGAGCCGCGGTGAACAGCGACCAGATCGCGATGGCCCCCGCGTAGATGCGCTTGGTCCCGAACCGGTCGAGCAGCGCGCCGCCGGGGATCTGTGCCAGCGCATAGGCCCAGGCGAACGCGCTGAGGATGAAGCCGGTCTGTATCGGCGACAGGCCCAGTTCGGTTGATGCGGCGGACCCGGCGATGGAGAAGGTGGCCCGATCCGCATAGTTCAGCGAGGTGATGATGAAGATCAGCGCGATGATCTTGTAGCGCACCCGCGTCGGGCGACTAGCGACGTGCCGATCGGCAGTCATATGCATCCTACTCTCCTCGTCCGGCGTCATCGATGGTGCGCCGGCTTGCATGTCGCAGGGTACCGAAGGCAGATCGCGCGGTCCAAGCCGAATAGCAGCACGATCAAGCCAAGGGGTGGCATGATCGACAGGTCCTGAGCGCCGCCTGGGTAGGATCAGTGCAAGTTGCGCAATGATTCATGCCGGATTGAGGTTGGCATCTGGCCGCTCTTGCGCGCTAGTCAAACGATCGGTCCGGACAGTCAACGATCCGGTTCACGGAAGCAATACCGATCTTGAGGGGATTACCGATGGCCAATTCCGCATTCCGCGGTTTCAAGTTCGCGCTGGTGGCAGGCGTTGCCGCAGCGGCGATGACCGCCTCAGTCGCCCGCGCACAGCAGGCACCGGCCGCCGATGGGCAGGCTGCGGGCGAGGCGGCCCAGGTGCCGTCCGAAGCGGACGAGCCGGCCATCGTCGTCACCGGCTTTCGCGAAAGCCTGAGCAGCGCGATCGGCATGAAGCGCCGTGAAATCGCCTCGATCGACGCGATCAAGGCAGAGGATATCGCGGAATTCCCCGATCTCAACCTCGCTGAATCGCTCCAGCGCATTCCCGGCGTGGCGATCAGCCGGGTGAACGGCGAGGGGCGGAACATCTCGGTTCGCGGCCTCGGCCCGGAATATACCCGGGTCCGCATCAACGGCATGGAGGCCATCGGCACCACTGGCGGTACCGACAATTCGGGCGGTGTGAACCGTGGTCGCGGGTTCGATTTCAACATCTTCTCGTCGGACCTGTTCAACAGCCTCGCCGTGCGCAAGACCGCCACGGCGGACGTCGAGGAAGGCTCGCTGGGCGCGACCGTCGACCTCACCATCGCGCGCCCGTTCGACTACAAGAAGTCGACCGCCACGTTCTCGGTGCAAGGCAGCTACAACGACCTTTCAAGGAAGGTGAAGCCGCGCCTGTCCGGCCTGCTTACGACAACGAACGATGCCGGCACCTTCGGCGTCCTTATGTCGCTTGCCTATGAGGAGCGCAGCCTCAAGGAAGAGGGCGCGAACATCACGCGGTGGACCTATGGCGGGTTCGGAATCACCAAGGACACAGCCGGCAACCCCATCGCCAGTTCGGGCGGGTTCAACGCCGCCTCGACCCTGCCGGGCTACACCATCGCCCAGATCAACAACACCGACGCCAATACCGGGCTGTTCCACCCGCGCATTCCGGGTCTCGTGTCCTACGATATCAACCAGAAGCGTCTCGGCGGGGCGCTCTCTCTCCAGTTTCGCCCGGCCGACAGTACGCTGATTTCCATCGACGGCCTTTACTCGCGCCTTGATGGCACCCGTTCGGAAGCGCAGTTCCAGGCGATCAGCTTCAGTCGTTCGGGCGCAGGCAAGCCGCAGACGATCATCCGCAGCGGTACGGTCGATGCGAACAACAACATCATCAGCGGAACCTTCGACGCGGTTGATCTGCGCGTCCAGTCGCGCTTCGACAAGCTTGTCACCGATTTCTACGAAGTGACCGGCAACCTCGAACAGAAGTTCGGCGACCGCCTGAAGTTCACTGGCCTTGTCGGCTATTCCAAGTCCGCCTTCCGCAATCCCATCCAGACGACGGTCACGCTGGACGCGGCCAATACGAACAACTTCTACTACGACTTCTCGACCCGCTTCCCGACGATCAAGCCGGGGGTCGATATCTCCAACCCGGCAACCTTCACGTTCACCAACGGCACCTCGGAAGTCCGCATCCGCCCGCAGACGGTGGACAATGCCTTCACCACCGCGAAGGGCGCGCTGGAGTGGACCGCGACCGACCAGTTCAAGGTCAAGGCCGGGGTGGACTGGCGCCGGTTCACCTACGATTCCACCGAGCAGCGCCGCCTGCAGGCTGAAACGGTTGTCCAGACCCTGACCGCCGACCAGATCGCGGCCGCGACCACGCTGTTCTCGGGCTTCGGCCGCGGGCTCAACCTGCCGGGCGGAACGCCGAGCGCGTGGATCGTTCCCGATCTCGACAAGTTCCTCGGCCTCTACGTCCAGGGCAACCCGCTCTATGCGATCGGCGGTATCGAGAACGCCACGGCGCGCGGCTCGTTCATCACCGTCAAGGAAGAGGACGTCGGGGCCTGGGGCATGGCCGAGTTCAATCTTGCGGATTCGGGCCTGCCGGTGCGGGGCGACGCGGGTGTGCGCTATGTGAAGACCAAGCAGTTCTCGACCGGCTATGCGAGCCAGGGCAGCACGATCAGCCTGGTCGGGGCCGATCGGTCATACACCCGCTGGCTCCCTTCGGCGAACCTCGTGATCGACCTCAACGACAAGCTGATGCTCCGTCTCGCGGCGGCCAAGACCTTGGCGCGTGCCGGCATCGCTTCGCTCACGCCGGGCGGCAATCTCAGCATCTCGGGCGGAAACCGCACTTTCAGTTCGGGCAATCCGGACCTGAAGCCGACCGAATCCACCAACTTCGATGTCGCGATCGAGTTCTACCCGGCCAAGGGGGCGATCTATTCGCTGGCGCTGTTCCAGAAGAACATCGGGACCTTCGTCCAGACCCTGAGCGTGGGCTTGCCGTTTTCCTCGCTCGGCCTGCCGGAATCGCTGCTGACCGGCACCGGTGTACTGCCGACCGATACCTTCATCGTGAGCCAGCCGGTCAATTCGAGCGGGGGCAAGCTCAAGGGCTTCGAGGTCAACGTCCAGCAGCCCTTCAGCTTCCTGCCCGGCGTGCTGTCGCACTTTGGCATGCTGGCGAATTTCACCTACGTGGGCTCGAACATCCAGTATCTGACCTCTGCCAATGGCAGCACTTTCGTTACCGCGCCGCTGGTTGGCCTGTCGAAGTATGCCGCGAACGCCACGCTGTACTACGAAGACAGCAAGTTCTCCGTCCGTGGCTCGATGGCCTATCGCTCGAAGTACCTGACCGCCGTGCCCGGCACGGAAGGCAATGCCTGGAACGGCACCAACAAGACGGTGAATTTCGACGCCCAGGTTTCCTACACCATCAACGATCACCTCAAGCTGAGCCTGGAAGGGATCAACCTGACGGACACGAAGAACGACCAGTTCGTGGACGAGACCAACCGCCTGAACGTGCTGACGCACAGCGGGCGGCAGATCAATTTCGGGGCCAAGTACACCTTCTGAACATGATCCGGCCCGTGGTCATGATGCATGTGCGGTTTCCGCCGAGCTTGCGGAACGCCCAGGACCTGTTGTTCGAGCGTGGCATTGTTCGGTGTCACGAGCCGGTGCGGTCAGATCCGGCCGGGCGGGGCATTCGCTAACCCGGTGGACCATCGCCGGACAAGATCGATCGTCCAGGAAGGGACGAGCCTTGCGGCCCGTCCCTTCCTGTCCGCCAACTTCTCCGCCTTTCAGAAGGCGAAGCCGATCCGGCCGCCGAACGACTTGGTCGATCCCAGGTCGCCCCAGACCGTCAGCTCGACGCCCTTCCGGGCAATGCCCATCAGGCCGCCTTCCAGCCGCACCCAGGTGCCGCGCTGTGCCATGTCGATGTCCGCCACGGTCGCCGTGTTGGCGACATGGAGGTAACCGTCATCCTTGAACTCGTGCATGACCTTGGCGCCAAGGAACGCGCCCCAAGCCGAGGGGAAGAGCACCCGGGCGCCGAGGCGGCCGCGCATGGACTCGTCATGCTGCCAGTCGAAATTCAGGCCATACTGGTTCCAGGCATCGATGCTCGTCTTGACGTAGGACAGGCCGGCATTGAGATCGAAGGCGATCGAACCTGTGGAACCGGTCTTCAGCCCGATCTCGCCGTCGACACCGGTCGAGTGCGCATCGCTGCGGAAGCCGACAGCCCGCGCATCGTTGGCGAAGTCGATGTGGTAGTCGTCACGCTTGAGCAGCACCCCGGCGTAAAGCCCCGAGGCCATGCCGAAATGGGCATAGGCGCCGTAGTTGTAGCCCTCCGCCTTGATCCGCGCGGTCACCGGTTGCTCTTCGCTGCGCGCCCATTCGTAGCCGCCGGTGGCCCCGATCACGAAACCGGTGCCGCGGAATTCCAGACCGACCTGTGCCCCGCGCCGATGGGTGCGCAGCTTGTCGGAATAGGTGATCGTGGTGCCGTTCACCACGGCGGTGCGGTTATCGTCGCCGTAGCGATCCTTGGACTCATAGAGCTGGCCCCAGATGCCGACATTGCTGCCGGTCACCAGAGATCCGGCATGACGGCCCATGATCGCGTCGTGGTAAGCGTCGAATGACTGGTACCACAGGTCCTGTCCCATCGAGCCCACGGCCGCCAAGGCGGTGAACGAGGGGTCGAGGGTGGACGCGATGAACGTGTCGTTGCCGACCTGCCGCAGCCCGTAGTTGAGGAAGCCGATCTGGGCATCGGCCGGGGCCAGCGTGAAGGCCCCAGCGCTGACCGTTCCGGTGCTGTCGACCACGATCACCCCGGTCGGATTGTAGAGCGGCGAGCCGACCAGGTTGACGTCGATCACCGTCGAGCCGGTGACGTTGCCGTTCACTATCAGCTTGTCCGCCGTGTTGAGCCCGCCATCGACGTCGACCGCCAGCCGCGAGGCGCCCGAACCCGCGAAAGGCCCGTTGATGGTCAGCGTGTCGTTGGCGGCCCCGTCGACCATGGTGATCAGGCCGGTGTTGTTGAAGGCGGCAAGGCCGGCGAGGCTGGCCGTCCCGCCGACCGCGACGAGCTGCCCGGCATTGTTGACGGTGGTGCCGGTCAGGGTCGTCGTGCCGACAGCGTTGACCGTGCCCGAGGCATTGTTGTTCAGGGTCTCGAGCCCGTTCACCGTTGCCCCGGTGGTCAGGTTGAGCACGGCGTTGTTGTTCAACCCATCCGTGCCGAGGCCGAAATTGCTGGTCCCGGCGAGGGTCAGGGTGCCGCCGTTGGTCAGGCTGTCGTTATTGCCGGTCAGGTTGAAGGCGCCCGCAGCATTGCCGGTTGCGCCGATCGCAACGGTCGTGGCCCCGCCGGCGGCGTTGACGAGATAGCCGGTTGCGCCAGTGGCCATGTTCGCCGTGCCGTTGATGGTGACCGTGTTGCCCAGCGTACCGGCCAGATCGATTGCGTCATTGGCGCCTTGCCCGGTCACGGTCGCGCCCGAATTGACCGTCACCGTGTCCGCGCCCAGCGTCACCAGATGGACCGCGTCGGCCCCGGCCGAGGTCGTCGTGCCGCCGGTCAGGGTGACGTTGATCGTCCCGGCGCCGCTGTCGGCGAGGTTGATCGCCCCCAGGGCGCCGGTCGCGCCCGCCGCATTCACCGTGAGGGTGCCGGTGGTACCGCGCGCGAAAATGCCATAGCCGGCCGTGCCGCTGACGGGCGCCGTGCCGGTCACCGTGATCGCACCGGTGCCGGTGGCGACCGCGGAAATGCCCGTCGCCGCGGACTGGACGCCGTTCACGGTCAGGAGCTGGTTGCCGCTGCCCGTGGTCGCGATCAGGCCCGGCCCGGTCGAGGTGATCAGACCGGAATTGACCGTAAGGTTTCCGCTGGTGGTCGAGGCATTGATCCCGGCGGAGGTGGTCCCGATGGTGGTTACGGTCCCGGTCGTCAACGAAACGGCACCCGCGCCGCCGATGACCAGCACGCCCGGTGCGGTTGCGCCCGTTGTGGCGATGTTGCCGGATGTCAGGGTAATGGCCCCGGGCGAATTCAGGATCACGCCGGCACCGGCCGTGTTGACCGTGCCGAGGCGCGCGATGATCGAGGAGCCGTTGATATTGACCCCGACCGAGCCGGTGCCGGTGGCGGCGACATTGCCGCCGGTCAGGTCGACCGTGCCGATGGTCGGAAGCACGCCGGTCTCGTTGAGCAGGATTGCGGTCGATCCCGCGCCATTGGCCGAGACCGCGCCGACCGTCGCGGTGAGCGAAGTGCCGCCCGCCGCTTCCAGCCCGGTCGTGCCGGTTCCGGTCGCGGTGATGTTGCCGCAGGAAACGTTGACGACCGGCCCGCGGGCATAGACCCCGGAGGAATCGTTGCCCGTCGCGGTCACGGCGCCGCCGCAGGTCACGCTCGCCGTGCCGGTGTCAGTGATCGCCGCAAGCGCAGTGCCGCTGATGCCGGTGATGCCGGTGGCCCCGGTCACCCGCACGGTCGCGCCGGTCGAGCCGATCGCGGCCACGCCGATCGGCGAATTGGCCGTGGTCACATTGACCCCGCCGTTGACCGTGGCGCTCGCCGCGCCCGCCGGGGCATAGGCGACCAGGCCGACCAGCGGGTTGGTGGTGCCGGCCACGCCGAGATTGCCGTTGACGGTGAGGGTCGAATTGCCGGTCGTGGCGATGCCCGCCGCGCCCGCGCCGACCGAGGCGCCAGCCGGGAAGACGATGCTCACCGGCAGGACGACATCTGTGGCGGTGACGTTGGTCGCGGTAATCGCGCCGGTCGTCGCCGTAACGCCGGTGCCGACGGCGAGCAGGCCATAGTCGTTCACCGTCGCAATCGAACCCAGCGTGGCGTTGACCGCTCCGGTACCGGCAACCAGTAGCGCCCCTGCGCCGATGCCGGTGTTGGCCAGGTTGAGGCCGCCGCCGCTGCCCGCGGCGATGGTCAGGTTGCCGACAGGCACGGCAATCAGGCTGGGCGCCGCCAGGCTGGTGGTGATGGCCCCGCCGAGTGTCGCGTTGAGGTCCGCCGTATCGCTCAATTGCAGGCCCTGGCCGACCACCGTTCCGACGGCAGCGGTCGCGTCGATCGTGCCGGTGGCGCCGCCGTTGGTGCAAGTCACCGCCGTGCCGCCCTGCGTGCAGACGCTCTGACCATGGGCAGGGGCGCAAAGCGCGAATATAGAGGTGGCAGCAGCAAGAATAGCGCCATTACGGCGCGTGGAAAATACGCTGTTCATCAGAGTTTCTCCCTCATGAGATGCGCGGCATCCTGCCGTTAACCGGCATCAAATTGTTGTTTGCAGTGAAGTGGTTGCGTGCGTGCGGTCGACCATGTCGCCCGTTTCGTCCCAACCGGCGACGGGCGGACCGGTTCCATTCCGGATCCAAAAAAATTCACTTGAGGTTCATGCACTTGACGGTTTCGAACCGATATTGGTCGCGTCAGAGGCGGGCTCACCATCAACTGATTGAGTTGGTCGGCAGACCTGATGGATTCTTGGTCTTTTGACTGGCTGGGATCGCGAGGATTGCTTGCCCTTGATCTCCGACCATTCGTCTGAAGTGGCGCTCTGCCAATTTTTCCGTTCTTTCGCAGTTTTGGGCAATGGGCGCTGGTTAATTAAAAATTACGTCGACTTATCGAAGACTTGCTGTCGTTCCGAGGCAGTAGAAATTTTCCGCCAAACGGAACTGAACTCCATTCGGGCAGTTGCGAGGCCGGGGGATTATTGCCCTCCGCTGCATCTGGGAGGGTCGGGTGAGCAAAGAGCCTGCGACGTGTGTTGTCGAGATTGGACGGCGAGATCTTGTGAACGCCTTGCGCAAGCTGCGCAGCGGTGATTTCACCGTCAGTCTGCCCGAAAGTGGCGACGGGTCGGACCAGGAGATCGCGGCCCTCTTCAATGACGTCGTCGGGCTCAATCGCCGGATGACCGAGGAGTTCCAGCGTCTTTCCCGCGTCGTAGGCAAGGAAGGCAAGATCGGCCACCGCGCGAGCGTTCGCGATGCGGTCGGCGACTGGGACCTGACGCTGTGCGCGATCAACGAACTGATCGACGACATGGTCCAGCCCACCACGGAGGTCGCCCGCGTCATCGGTGCGGTCGCCAAGGGCGATCTGTCGCAAAGCATGGTGGTCGAGATCGAGGGGCGCGCACTCAAGGGCGAGTTCCTGCGGATCGGCAAAGTCGTGAACACGATGGTCGAGCAGTTGGCCAGCTTCGCCTCGGAAGTGACGCGCGTGGCGCGCGAGGTCGGCACTGAGGGCAAGCTGGGCGGGCAGGCCCGGGTCAGGGGCGTCGCCGGGACCTGGAAGGACCTGACCGACAACGTCAACCTGATGGCCGCGAACCTCACCGGACAGGTCCGCAACATCGCCGAGGTGACCACCGCGGTCGCCTTGGGCAATCTTTCGAAGAAGATCACGGTTGACGTGAAGGGCGAGATTCTCGAGCTCAAGAATACGATCAACACCATGGTCGACCAGCTCAACGGCTTCGCCTCGGAAGTGACCCGCGTGGCGCGCGAAGTCGGCACTGAGGGCAAGCTGGGCGGGCAGGCGCAGGTTCCGGGGGTCGCCGGGACGTGGAAGGACTTGACCGACAACGTCAACCTCATGGCCGCGAACCTCACCGGGCAGGTCCGCAACATTGCCGAAGTGACCACTGCCGTGGCTTCCGGCGACCTTTCCAAGAAGATCACGGTGGACGTGAAGGGCGAGATTCTCGAGCTCAAGAACACCATCAACGTGATGGTCGACCAGCTCAACGGCTTCGCCTCGGAAGTGACGCGCGTGGCGCGCGAGGTCGGCACCGAAGGGCGGCTCGGCGGACAGGCGCGTGTGCCGGGCGTGGGCGGCACGTGGAAGGACCTGACCGACAACGTCAACGCCATGGCCGGCAATCTCACCGGGCAGGTCCGCAACATTGCCGAAGTGACCACCGCCGTGGCTTCCGGCGACCTTTCCAAGAAGATCACGGTGGACGTGAAGGGCGAGATTCTCGAGCTCAAGAACACCATCAACGTGATGGTCGACCAGCTCAACGGCTTCGCCTCGGAAGTGACCCGCGTGGCGCGCGAGGTTGGCACCGAAGGGCGGCTTGGCGGGCAGGCGCAGGTTCCGGGCGTCGCCGGGACGTGGAAGGACCTGACCGACAACGTCAACCTGATGGCCGACAACCTGACGGGGCAGGTGCGCAACATCGCGGAGGTGACCACGGCAGTGGCGCGCGGCGACCTGTCCAAGAAGATCACGGTGGAGGTGCGCGGCGAGATTCTCGAACTGAAGAACACGATCAATGTGATGGTCGACCAGCTCAATTCCTTCGCCTCGGAAGTGACCCGCGTGGCGCGCGAGGTCGGCACCGAAGGGCGGCTCGGCGGGCAGGCGCAGGTTCCGGGCGTGGGCGGCACGTGGAAGGACCTGACCGACAACGTCAACGCCATGGCCGGCAACCTGACGGGGCAGGTGCGCAACATCGCCGAGGTGACCACGGCCGTGGCGCGCGGCGACCTGTCGAAAAAGATCACGGTCGATGTGAAGGGCGAGATTCTCGAACTGAAGAACACGATCAACACGATGGTCGACCAGCTCAATTCCTTCGCCTCGGAAGTGACCCGCGTGGCGCGCGAGGTCGGCACCGAAGGGCGGCTCGGCGGACAGGCCCAGGTCGAGGGCGTGGGCGGTACGTGGAAGGACCTCACCGAGAACGTCAACGCCATGGCGGCCAACCTGACGGGGCAGGTGCGCAACATCGCGGAGGTGACCACGGCAGTGGCCCAGGGCGACTTGTCCAAGAAGATCACGGTGGACGTGAAGGGCGAGATTCTCGAACTGAAGAACACGATCAACACGATGGTCGACCAGCTCAATTCCTTCGCCTCGGAAGTGACCCGGGTGGCGCGCGAGGTGGGCACAGAGGGCAAGCTGGGCGGCCAGGCGCATGTCCGCGGGGTCGCAGGCACGTGGAAGGACCTGACCGACAACGTCAACCTCATGGCCGACAACCTCACCGGGCAAGTCCGCAACATTGCCGACGTGACCACGGCCGTGGCGCGCGGAGACCTGTCGAAGAAGATCACCGTCGACGTGAAGGGCGAGATCCTTGCCCTCAAGAACACGATCAACACCATGGTCGACCAACTTAACGGCTTTGCCTCGGAAGTGACGCGCGTGGCGCGCGAGGTCGGCACCGAGGGCAAGCTGGGCGGTCAGGCGCAGGTGCCGGGCGTTGGCGGTACGTGGAAGGACCTGACCGACAACGTCAACCTGATGGCCACCAACCTGACCAACCAGGTGCGCGGCATCGCCGATGTCGTGACCGCGGTGGCGCAGGGCAATCTCAAGCGCAAGTTGATCTTCGACGCCAAGGGGGAAATCGCGGCGCTGGCCGAGACGATCAACGGCATGATCGAGACGCTCTCCACTTTCGGCGACCAAGTGACCAACATGGCCCGCGAAGTGGGCGTGGAAGGGCGGCTTGGTGGGCAGGCCCGCGTTCCGGGGGCGGCCGGGCTGTGGCGCGACCTCACCGACAACGTGAACGCGATGGCGGCAAACCTGACCAACCAGGTGCGCTCGATCGCCGAAGTGTCGACAGCGGTGACCAAGGGCGATCTTACGCGCTCGATCGCGGTGGAAGCGTCGGGCGAGATGGCGGCGCTCAAGGACAACATCAACGAGATGATCCTCAACCTGAAGGATCAGACCCTCAAGAACGCCCAGCAGGACTGGCTCAAGACCAACCTCGCCCGCTTCAGCCGCATGTTGCAGGGCGAGCGCGACCTGGCGACCATCTCAAACCTGATCATGTCGGAACTCGCCCCGCTGGTGAACGCGCAGTACGGCGTGTTTTACGTTACCAGCCGTGAGGACGACGACACCCGGCTCGACCTGGTGGCGAGCTACGGCGCGGACAACCATGAGGAATTGAAGCAGCAGTTCGCTCTGCGAGAGGGCCTGATCGGCCAGGCCGCGGCCGACAAGCGCCCGATCCGGCTGAGCCAGGTTCCGGGCGACTTCATCCGCATCGGCTCTGGGCTTGGCCATGCCGCGCCGGCCAATATCAACATCCTGCCCGCCCTGTTCGAGGACGAGGTCAAGGCCGTGATCGAACTCGCCTCGTTCGAAGAGTTCAACGAGACGCACCACAGCTTCCTCAACCAGCTGATGGAAACGGTTGGCATCGTGCTCAACACGATTGCGGCCACCATGCGCACCGAAGGGCTGCTCGCGCAGTCGCAGTTGCTGACCCAGGAACTGCAGGCGCGGCAGACCGAGCTGACCCGCAAGCAGGAAGAACTGCACACCACGAATGACCAGCTTCAGGAAAAGGCCCAACTGCTGGAGAACGAGAAGCGGCAGGTGGAAGCCAAGAACTTCGAGATCGACATGGCCCGCCGGGCGATCGAGGAAAAGGCCGAGCAGCTGGCCCTGACCTCCAAGTACAAGTCGGAATTCCTGGCCAACATGAGCCACGAACTGCGCACGCCGCTCAATTCGCTGCTGATCCTCTCGAAGCTGCTGGCCGACAACCAGCAGGGCAACCTCAACGAGAAGCAGACCGAGTTCGCCCGCACGATCCACAGTGCGGGGACCGACCTGCTCAACCTGATCAACGACATCCTCGACCTTTCCAAGATCGAGTCCGGCACGGTGTCGATCGAGATCGGCGACATGTCGTTCGCGGCGATGAAGCAGCACATGGAGCGCACGTTCAGGCAGCTTGCCTCGGAAAAGGGCCTGGCTTTCGAGGTGGACTTCGCCGACACGCTGCCCAAGTCAATCCCGACCGACGAGAAGCGGCTCCAGCAGATTGTCCTCAACCTGCTGTCCAATGCCTTCAAGTTCACGTCGATGGGGGGCGTCACCCTCCGGATGCGTCCGGCAACGCAGGGGTGGAGCGCTGCCCATCCGGTGCTGGGCGATCTCGATACGGCACTCGAGATCTCGGTCAGCGATACCGGCATTGGCATTCCGGAAGACAAGCAGAAGCTCATCTTCGAGGCATTCCAGCAAGCCGATGGCACGACCAGCCGCAAGTATGGCGGGACCGGCCTCGGCCTCTCGATCAGCCGCGAGATCGCCCGGCTGCTCGGCGGAGAACTGCAAGTCCGGTCAGTGTCCGGTGAGGGGTCGGTGTTTACCCTTTATGTGCCGATGAAGCCGCTGATAGCACCGGCCAGCCTCATGGGCAGCATTGCCGCCAGCGCCGACCCGCCAGCCAGTTACGCCCCCGTGGACGATCGCGACGACCTGAACGACACGCCGTTCGTCTTGATTGTCGAGGATGACCCGGCATTCGCCAGCATCCTGCTCGAACTGGCGCATCAGTCGGGCCTGAAGGGGGTCATTTCGTCTGCCGGTTCGGGGACCGTTGCCATGGTGCGCAAGCTACGGCCCAGCGCGATTACCCTTGATCTTGGTCTATCCGACATCGATGGCTTTGTGCTGCTCGACCTTCTGCGGCACGAACCTGATACCTGCGACATTCCGGTCTATGTCATTTCGGGGGCGGAGCAGGCCGCCCACGCGCTGACGCTGGGCGCGGCCGCCGTGCTGGAAAAGCCGGCCGGGCGCGACGAGCTTTGCAATGTGTTTGAATCCATCGCCAAGGACCCGGCCAACGCGCCGCCGCGGCGCAAGCCACAGAAGAAGTCCGGCCGGAGCAAAGTTGGCGGCAAGACCGGCCTCGTCGGCAGCCGTATTCTCATTGTCGATGATGACATTCGGAACATCTACTCGCTGACCAGCGTGCTGGAATCCCACGATGTCGAGGTAGTCCACGCCGAGCGCGGCGCCGAAGGCATCCGCTTGCTGGAAACCATGTCCGGGATCGATGTCGCCCTGATCGACATCATGATGCCGGAGATGGATGGCTACGAGACCATGCGCCAAATCCGTCGCTCACCGGCCATCGCGGACGTTCCGCTGGTAGCGGTGACGGCCAAGGCAATGAAGGGCGACCGGCAGAAATGCCTCGATGCCGGGGCGTCGGACTACATATCCAAGCCGGTCGATATCGATCTGCTGCTTGCGCTCTTGCGGGTCTGGATTGGCCGGAGCCGGAGCCCGTCAACGGCCGGCTCCTCGTCCCGCGGCAAGCGGGCCGCGTGATGGGAGCGAAGGATTTCGCTCGGTCTTCCGCCGAGAGTTCGGCCGAATTCCCGGTCGTTCCCGCGCGGATCCTGTTGGTCGATGACGACGAGCGTAACCTGCTCGCCCTGTCGCATGTGGTGAAGGACATCGCGGAGGTTGTGACGGCGGCCTCGGGGCGGGAGGCCTTGCGGCACCTCCTGCTCGGCGAATTCGCGGTGGTCCTGCTCGACGTGTTCATGCCGGGCATGGACGGCTATGAGGTCGCGCAGTTGATCCGCGAGCGCAAGCAAACCGCCCGCATCCCCATCATCTTCCTGTCGGCCGTGAACAAGGAAACCGAGCACATGATGCGCGGCTATGCGATGGGCGCGGTGGACTATGTGTTCAAGCCGGTCGACCCGGTCGTCCTCGCCTCGAAGGTCAGCGTGTTCGTGGACCTTTATAACATGCGCCAGCGCATCGAGGCGAAAAGCCGAGCGGAGCAGGCCCTGCGTGAGGAGAGCTTCCGCGCCCAACTGGAGCGGCTCCAGATCGAAAGCGAGTTGAGCGCGTCCCGCGCCCGGCAGGCAGCGATCGTGGCCGCATTGCCGCTTGCCTTGTTCGAAGCGGTTCCCGGCGAAAACGGGATGCTGGTGCGCGAGTTCATCGCGGGGGACCTGGCGCGGCTGGCAGGGGTTGATGCGCCGGCGCTCGAAGCCGGGACGCTTCGTTGGGAAGATCGCATTTGCGTCGATGATCTGCTGGCTCTGAGCAGCGCTGCCGAGGCTTATGCCGACGAGGTCATTTCGAATGAATACCGCTGGATTGGCAGCGACGACAGCTTGCGGCATTTCATCGAACATTGCGTGCCGATTGCCTGCCAGGACGACGGCGGCGTGCGGTGGGCGGGCACGATGTTCGACATTACCGACCGCAAGAAGCTCGAAGCGCAGTTGGTCCAGGCCGGAAAGATGGAAGTGCTCGGCCAGCTGACGGGAGGCATTGCTCATGACTTCAACAACGTTCTCGCTGCCGTGCTGGGCGGTGTGCGGCTACTCGAGCGCAAGGTAGGCCTCGACGAGAACGGGCAGCGTCTCATAGCGCAAATGCGGATTGCAGCCGAAAAGGGCGCCGACCTTGTCAGGCGCATGATGGCCTTCGCCCGCAAGCAGGACCTTGTGCCGGTCCGGGTTTCTCCGGCCGAACTGTGCGAAACCGTTTCGGGGCTGGTCGAACAGACGCTGGGTGCTGCGATCACGCTCGAGTGGGAATGTGCCTGCGACGATCTCGCATTTTTTGCCGATCGTTCGCAACTCGAGCTCGCCTTGGTCAATCTGGTGATCAATGCCCGGGATGCCATGCCTGACGGGGGCAAGATCGAGATCACCACCCGGCCGGCCTCTCCGGACGAGGCTGCAGAGAGGTCCATGGCTGAAGGCGCTGCTTTCCTGTGCATCGAGGTGCGCGACGACGGCATCGGCATTCCCGCTGCATTGATCAACCGGATTACCGAACCCTTCTACACGACAAAGCCGCTCGGCAAGGGGACGGGGTTGGGTCTGTCGATGGTAATGGGCTTTATCCAACAATCCGGCGGAGCCATTGACATAAGCAGTGAGGAGGGCGCGGGAACGGTGGTGCGCATTTTCCTTCCTGCGGTCCGCCACGGGCGGGCAGATAAGGCCTCGATCATGCCCGAAACCGAGCGAGGGAAGCAGGTGGTGCGCCGTGTCCTGGTCGTGGACGATGAGCCGACTGTCCGCTCGATCGTCGCGGAGCAACTGCGGGCCTTGGGCGCCGAGGTCGTTGAGGCGAGCAATGGCGCCGAGGCGCTGGAGTGCATTGCCGAGCCAAATTTTACGATTGATATGGTCATTTCCGATTATGCGATGCCAGGCCTCAATGGTCTTCAGACGATTGAACGTGCCCGACACCTGCGCCCTGATCTACGCTTCGTCTTGATGACCGGTTATTCCAATAATGCTCCTTCGACCTCTGACCGGACCATCCCGGTCCTTCAAAAGCCTGTGAGCGAAGCGGAGTTTGATGCATTGTTGCGGGAGCGGGATTAGCGACCTCAGCCCCCTGGATTTCCCGACGCCTTCGATCCCGATTTTGAGGACCGGAGGCGATGATGGCTAAGCCCACTTTCAGCGATGCATTCAAGCGTGATGCCGTGGCCCGGATCACCGAGTGCGGGTGGGCTGACGTCTCTCCGAGGAGGCTGGGCGGCGGCATCAGGTTCGCGCCGCATATTTCGAAATAATTGCGCCAGCCCGTGGGTCGAGCCTGATCAGGCGTCTTGCAATCAACGTGCACAATTGATCGTCAAAAAATTGCGAGCGCGTCCATAAGTTCGGTGCGGGAGAGTCGTGGTGAAATTTGCGCCCAATGCCATGGCGACAATCATGATTGTCGCTTTCGTGCCGACGAAAGCCGCACTCGCGGCGGAATTTGAGGTCCGGGAAGGTGATCGCGCATGGTGATCGCGGCCTTGCAGGCCGGCGCGGCCATCGACACCGCTTTACACGACGTTGATCCAGACCCTATTCACGCTGGGGAATGGAGGGACTGAATGGCATCGGATCCGAGCCACGAGAGCATGGATCAGGATGCCTTCGGCAAAGTATTCCTGGCAACCTGGTCCAAGCGTTACAGACGAGCGCTGCTGTCGTTCTTCCGGCGGCGCCTGCCGCCGGGGGACCATCAGGAAGATCTCGTGCAGGAGGTGTTCCTCCGCCTGGCAAGAAGGCAGAATCTGCATGAGATCGCGAACGTCGATGGATACATTTTTCAGTCGGCTTCTTCGGTCCTGATGGATTGGCGCCGCAGCCAGGCGCGCCGCGCATTCGGTCTGCACGATCCCATCGACGAGACGCTTCTGGATGTGGGAGCAACGCCGGAGCGCGTCATTCTCGGGCGCGATGCACTCAACCGGCTGATCGTGGCGCTGGAGGATATGCCGAGCCGGACCCAAGCCATTTTCATCCTCTATCATTTCGAAGAGAAGACCCACGGCGAAATCGGTCGTGCACTGGGGATCGCGATAAGAACGGTCGAGGATCATATCGCCCGAGCTAACAGATACCTCCGGGATGTGGTGGAGCTATGAATATCAGGAACTTGCAGGCCGCCGCGGAAGGCGAGCCAGTCGATGCCGAAGGATGGGACGCGCGTCTGCGCTCGCCGCTTTGCAGCGAGGAGGACCGGGCAGCCTTCGCTCGATGGTGGGCCGAGGCCCCGGAAAATGCTGGTGCGATGGAGAACCTCCACGCCAGGATCAGTCTCCTCAAGGGGGCCGCACGCTTCGACCCCCGGCTTCGCGCGCTGACGGAAAAGGCGACCGTGGCGGCGGGCGAACGGGTGAGGCGCAGGTGGAAGGTCGCCGCGGCGATCTGCATTGTCGGCGGTGTTGGCGTGCTGGCACTGAGCACCGTTTCCGGCCTGACAGGACCGGTGACCGTCTATCGTACCGCAGCCGGCAAGCAGTCGACCATCCAACTCGAGGACGGGTCGGAAGTGGTGCTCAATTCCAAGTCGGAACTTGCGGTCCAGTACGGCATTATGACGCGCTCGCTGACGCTGAAGGCCGGCGAGGCGATGTTCGAGGTGGCGCACGAGCGGCGTCCGTTCGTGGTAACCGTCGGCTCGCAGGAGGTTGTCGCGGTCGGCACGGCGTTCAACATCCGGACCGGGCCACGCGACCTCGAGGTGACCATGGTCCACGGGAAGGTGAATGTGCGGCCGGCCGTTCAGGCGCATGGCGATCAACAGGTGTTCTCGCTGGTGGCGGGGCAGCGCCTGGTTGCCGACCATGTCAATCGGTCGGTCACGGTGACGCAGTCGGACGCCAAGGTGGAGACCGCTTGGCTGGAGGGCCGGGTCCAGTTCGAGGACAAGCCGCTGGCTGAGGCTATCAGCGAGATCAACCGGTATACCGACCATCCGATTTCGATCGCTGATCCCAGCTTGCAGTCGCTGGTGGTCAACGGATCGTTCAGGACCGCCCAGCCCGAAAATTTCGTCGCCGCGCTGACCAGTTATTACCCGATCCGGGCGAAAATCACATCCGCGGGCGACGTGGAGCTGGTTCGCCGATAAAGTTTTTTTGCAGGGTCCGTGGGATCTTCGATTTTATCCGTCTTGCCCCGTAACACTAACAAAAAGTTTGTGACGGGAGAATACGTGACGAAATTCCTGAACGGTGTGCACAGAGGACTTTTCCTGTCTTCTTGTGCCGTTGCTATCGTGGCTGTCAGTTCCGGTGCCCATGCGCAGGAAGTCCGCCAGTACAACATTTCGCCTGGAAACCTGAAAGCGAGCCTGCAGCAATTTGCTCGCCAGAGTGATCGAGAGATCCTGTTCGATGCGCGCCTCGTCGCCAACAAGCGCACGAAGGGCTTTGCGGGGCGGGCGGATGCCGAAAAGGTGCTCGCCGACCTGCTCGAAGGTTCTCATCTCACTTTTACCAAGAACGGGGCCGGAACCCTGCTGGTGACGGCACAGGCCGCCCAGCCCGCCGCGGCCCGCCCTCAGGCACGGCCCCGCCGGCCCCAGCCCGCCGCGGTGCAACCCGTGGCGGACAGCGAGCCGGAAGCGGCTGCGCCGCTTGAACCCGAGGCCGACATCGTCGTGACGGGATCGCGACTGACCAATGGAAACAATTCGCCGACGCCGGTGACGATCGTCAGCGTCGATCAGCTCAAGGCGGCGAAACCAGCCACTGTGTTCGAGGCTCTGCTCGACGTTCCGGCTTTTGCCGGTTCTCGCGGCGGGACATCTTCGAACCCGACGGGAAACGGTGCGAACAGCGGCCAGATCAGCGCCTTGAACCTGCGGGGCCTGGGGCCGGTCCGCACACTGATCCTCTATGATGGCCATCGTGTGCCGCCGACCCAGCAGGACGGGCTGGTCGATGCGAACACCGTGCCCGAACTGCTCCTCTCGCGCGTTGACGTGGTGACGGGCGGCGCCTCGGCGGTCTATGGATCGGACGCGATCGGCGGCGTCGTCAACTTCATTACCGATCGCAAGTTCACCGGGCTGAAGCTTGACCTGCAGGGCGGTCTGTCGCAGCGCAGCGATGCGGGAACCTACCAGATTGGCGGCGCGGCCGGGGCAAACCTGTTCGGCGGCCGCGGCCACATCGAGGCAAGCGTCCAGAACCTCCATGACAACGGGATCCTTGACCGCAACGCGCGGGCGCAGTTCCTGGGCCGCTGGACGGTGCAGGGCAATGGCTGCCCGAACGGGGTGGGTTCGGCCAATTGCGTGCCGTTCTACCTGGTGTCGGGGGCAAACGCGACGGCGTGGACCTATGGCGGCAAGATCGTCGGCCCGAGCAATACGGCGCAGCGCACCAACCCGCTGCTGAACTACACCTTCGATGGCGTGGGCAGCCCGCTGAGGCCGTTCGTCAACGGCGCGACGGTGCCGGGTAGCAGCGCGATCCAGATCGGCGGCGACGGCATCTACGATACGGGGACGACGCTCAAGCCCGAGCAGGACATCCTGCAGGCATTTGGCCGGTTCGACTACGACGTGGCTGACAACGTGCACTTCTACACATCGCTTGCATATACGCGCGATCACACCTTCAACCTTTACGGCGATGTCAACAGCAACTCGATCGTGTTCAGCGTGAACAACGCCTATTTCGCGCGCGATTATGCCGACGCGCGCCAGCAGTTTCTCAATGCCGGCATTACGACTTTCAACTTCTCCAAGAAGTATGGACCGGGTGATCACATGCCCAAGTCCAACATCGATAACACCACGAAGACGATATACTGGAGCGCGGGCCTTGAGGGCAGCTTCGGTGACGGATACAAGTGGGAGCTGGGATATACCAAGAGTGATGTGGAGCTGACGACTTACAGCAACTTCACTCTTGCCAATGGCCGGTTCTTCGCCGCGACTGACGCTGTCGTCAACCCAGTGAATGGCCAGATCGTCTGCAACGTTACCCTGACCAATCCCGGCCTGTACCCGGGCTGCGTGCCGATCAACGTGTTCGGGACCGGTTCTGAATCTCAGGAGGCGATCGACTATGTGCGCCGCCAGGGCATGTTCGTCACGAAGTTGCCGATGGACGACATCAGCGGCAGCATGACCGGCAAGCCCTTCGACCTCTGGGCGGGACCAGTGGCGCTGGCCTTTTCGGGTGAGTGGCGCCGGCAAGGGCTTGAAACGGAAAGCACCAACCAGACGGTCGATTACGCTCCGCTCGATTGCACTGGCCTGCGCTACAACTGCACGCCTGTCGCGGCGACCAACGTTGGCACGCCGCAGTACAACGGCGGCGTGGCACCGCGCCCGCCGGTGCACATCGACGTTGCCGAGGCTGCGCTCGAAGCCGACGTGCCGCTGCTGAAGGATGCATTCCTGGCGCAGTCGCTCAGCCTCAATCTTGCCGGGCGCTATGCCAAGTATTGGGCCACCGGCAATCCCGACCTGACCAAGCCCGCGCTGCACAACGAATTTGAAGCGAGGACCTGGAAGGTCGGCATCGACTGGGAGATCAACGATAGCGTGCGGTTGCGGGCGACACGCTCTCGCGACATCCGTGCGCCAAACCTGTTCGAGTTGTACCGGAGCAACGGCACGACCTTTTCCAACGCCTTCACGGATTTTCTGACCGGGCGGCAGCTTACCGGCACCAATACGCAGCCCGCGTTGGTGAACGGCGGCAACCCGAACCTCAAGCCGGAAAAGGCCGACACGCTGACGCTGGGCATCGTGATCAAGCCGTGGTCCCAGTTCAGCTTCTCGGTCGATTACTACAACATCAAGGTGCGCGACTTTATCACGACGCTCAGCGGCGTCGATCAGGTGACGCAGCAGACCTGCTATGACGGCAATGCCCTCTACTGCACGCTGCAGGAACGCCCGGGGCCGCTGACCGATACTTCGGCGACGAACGCGATCACCAGATATTTCGCGCTTCCGGCAAACATCGCCGAACTCAGCACCAAGGGGATCGATTTCGAGACCAACTTCAGCACGAGGATCGCGGGCCGGCCCTTCACCTTCCGCGGATTGGTCAGCTATCAGCCGCACCTTGTCCTCAAGCAGCCCGCAACCAAGACACAGGACTTCGCCGGGGCGCTTGGCGCGCCGGCCGGGTCTCAGGCCAGTGCCAAGTTGCGGATGACGGCTGCCATACATTTCGAGCCGACCGATCACCTCGCGCTCGATTGGCAGACGCGGTTTCGCGGCAAGATGCACCAGAGCCCCGATCCTACGCTGCTCGAAGAAGCGAACGCGGGCGCGCCCGCCGTCACTTTCTCGGACGTGACCGTCTCCTACAAGGTGCCGGCGGTCCTGAATGGCCGCGCGACCCTGTACCTCAATGTCGCCAATGTGTTTGATCAGATGGCGCCGATCGCGGCCTCTTATCCGCTTGCGAATGCGCCTGGCCTCAATGGCGGCGGGTTCGTGCTCGGGGACAATCCGATCGGCCGCTACTTCCGCCTGGGCCTTCGGGCCCGCTGGTAAGGCCGCGCAGACAAGCATAGAAATTCAGGAGAGACACATGGTTTCGAAGCGTTTCAGCCTTGCGGTGCTTGCCGCGAGTGCCTGTTGTGCCACACCGGCCGTAGCGGGCGAATACAAGGAGACGTTCGTCTGGCTCGCTCAGGGCCAACCCGCCGTGCTGTACGAGCCGGTGGCGCCGGGGCCCAAGGCAGACATCACGATCTTTGCCATGCACCCGCTTGGCGACTATCTCGCGCCCCGGCCGACCAACACCTGCATGCAACTTGCCAGCAGGGGCTATCGCGCGCTGTGCGCCAATGCGTCCTCGTCCAAGACCGGACTGATCGGCGATATGAACCAGGACCGCCTGACGCTGAACGTCAAGGCGGGCATGGAATGGCTGCGCAAGCAGCCGTGGGCGAAAAAAGTGGTGATCTTCGGCCATTCGGGCGGCGGCGCGATGATGGCCGCCTATCAGAACATCGCCGAGAACGGGGTCAAGGTCTGCCAGGATCCCGCAAAACTGATCCCTTGTCCCGACACGCTGGCGAACCTGCCGGCAGCAGACGGCGTGATGCTGATCGATTCCTCGATGGGCATGCCGGGATCCAACATGATCAGCATCGACCCTTCGATCATCGATGACGAGGACAGCACCAAGGTCGATCCCTCGCTCGACATGTACAACCCGGCCAACGGCTTCAATCCGGCCGGCTCGACCTACAGCCCCGAATTCAAGGCCCGTTTCTTTGCCGCGCAGGCCAGCCGGATGAACCGCCTGATTGCCAAGGCGCAGGCCCGCCTTGCGCTGATCAAGGCCGGCAAGGGCCGGTTCAAGGATGACGAGCCGTTCATTGTGGCGGGCGCGGTGCCCGACGAAAACAAGCTCAACAACCAAGATGTCAGCCTGCTATCGCGCACCCAGGGTTCCTATCCCCTTCTGCACGCGGGTGGGCGGATGACGACCGGGGTGGTGCCGACCGTGCGGGTGCCTCACGGGACGGCCTCGCCGACCCCGCTTCTCGAGAATACGCTGGAAACCACGGTCAAGACGTTCCTCTCGACCTTCGCGATCCGCGCCTTGCCCGACTATGGCTACGACGAGACCGGCTTTCACGGCATCGACTTCAATTCGAGCTATGGCGCGACCTACAACAACGTCCCGGGCATCTCCAAGCCGTTGCTGCAGATGGGCCTGACCGGTTCCTACGAATATTCCTTCGTCGAAGGAGCGCGGGCGCGGGCTACCAAGTCCCAGGACAAGACGGTTGCCTATGTCGAAGGAGCCACCCATGGCTTCCGGCCGTGCACCGAATGCGCGGCGGCAAAGGGGCTGCCGGCCGATTATTACGGCGATACGGTCAAGACCCTCTATGACTACATCGATGGCTGGCTGAGCAAGCCCGGCCGTTTCCAGTGAAGCGGCTTGCCCGTTCTCGCCCGAAAGCCGGGTCTAACTGGTTTCGCCTGAATAAGGGTGTTCTACCCTAGGCCTGATAACAGATTCCGCTGCCCTGCAGGGCAGCGGAATCGTGCTGGGGGATTCCGGGCGTTTCGCCATCGCAGGGAACTGCGAGGCGCAGTCCTCGGTGGGATGTGGAAGGAAGGAAATACAATGTCTGCAAACGCAGGCCTACTGTCTGGAAACCTTGGTGCGGATGCGGAACAGCGGGCCTTGACGAAAGTCAAACGTCATCTTCTGACCTACATCATTGTCAGCCAGATGTTCGTTCAGATCGACCGCGTGAACATCGGCTATGCCCAGCTCACCATGTCGAAAGAGCTGATGATCAGCGCAACGGCCTTCGGGTTTGCGGCGGGCATCTTCGGACTCGCCGCCTTTTTCGTTCAGGTTCCAAATGCGCTGCTCTTCGAGAAATTCGGAGCGCGCCGGTGGCTGACGATGCTCATGCTGAGCTGGGGGATTGTCGTGATCCTGCAGGCTTTCGTGACCAACAAGTATGAACTGATCGGGCTCCGGTTCCTCTTGGGCGCCTTCGAATCCGGCTACGTTCCCTGCCTCTATGTCCTGATAAGCCTGTGGTTTGCCGGCAACCAGCACGGTTCGGCAGTGGCGGGCCTGCAACTGGGCGTGGCGGCATCCGGTGTGTTTGGCGGCCCGGTTGCGGGCTGGCTGCTGGGTCAGTCCCTGTTCGGACTAACCGGTTGGCGGACCCTGTTCCTGGCCGAAGGCGCGGTGACCGTGGCCTGGGCGCTGCTCGCCCTGTTCCTGCTGTACGACAATCCGGGCAAGGCCCCGTGGCTTTCGAAGGATGAGCGCACCTTCATGGCGGAGCACATCGATCGGTATCAGCGGCAGAAGGCGGCCGTCGGTGCCGTGGAGAAGCAGGGATTCCTGCATGCCTTGAAGGACGGTCGGATCATCGCCCTGATTGCCGCCGCCAGTTGCGCGGGGTGGGTTGCCGCGACCTTCGCCTTCTTTATCCCGATCCTGCTCAAGACCGCCGCGCACGGCGCGAGCAACCAGACCGTCGGCTTCCTGGCCATGGGGCCGTATTTTGTCATGGGGCTGGTTGCCTACTTCTGGTCGGCCCACGCCGACAGGACGCGAGAACGGCATTGGCACTGCGTCATTCCGCTGCTGGTGGCTCTCGCGGGCGTCGCGCTGTTCTCGATCGCGACAGGTCCTGTCACGGCGATGCTGTGTCTTGCGATGGTGCAGGCGGGAAGCACGGGGTTCTTCGTCAATTTCTGGCCATCGTGCGACATGGTGGTAGGCAAGCAGACAATTGCGAAGACCACCTCGTTGATCATGTCGGGCAACCTGCTCAGCAACTTCATGGCTCCGCTCGTATTCGGCTGGTTGATAGACCTGACCGGCGGGCCTGCGCTGGGGCTATACGTCTGTATCTGCGTGATCCTGATCAACTTCACGATCATGAATGTCTTTTTCTTCACCTGGAAGCGCCGGCAAAGCCGCATGGCAGTCCAATAGGGAAAATCATCTTCTTCAATCGCTGTAGTAACCGGTCGATATCCGGTGCCGGTGATGGCCGTTTTTCACGAAAAGCACGGGTTTGGCTCTTGCCGAATTTTGGAGTGACAGCATGCGTCGTACTGTATTGATCTTTGGCATGTGTCTCAGTGTCCAAGCATCGTTGCTGGCCGCTGCCGAACCGGCGCCAGCCGAAGTTCAAATGACGCAGGCAACGGGCATCCGCGGCGTGATCGCTGCAAATGCGACGCTCGAACTGGTCGCCGAAGGCTTCAAAGGCACCGAAGGCGTGGTGGGAATGCCCGACGGAAGCGTCTTGTTCTGCGAGCAGAATGCCGATCGCATCATTCACCTGGATCTGGACGGCAAGAGCACACTCTATCTCGACAAGGCCAATCGATCGATCGGGTTGGCCATCGATCGGAGCGGCCGGCTCGTGTCGGCCCAGTCGCAAGATCCGATGGTTGGCACCCTTGCGCCGCGGCGAGCGGTGCTCGTTGCCTCCTTTAACGCGCAGCCCCTCGTCAAGCCCAACGATCTCGTGATCGACCGGAAGGGGGGGATCTATTTCACGGATCCGCTGCCGAAGCCCGGTTTCGCATTCCGTGAGCCTCCGCCGGGGCGAAAGCCGCTGTTGCTCTATCGTTCACCCGGCGGGAAGATTTTCAGCTTGAGCGATGGCGTGGCCGAACCGAACGGCATTCAGTTGAGCCCCGACGAGAAGACCCTCTACGCGGTCAACGGCAGCCACATCGACGCGTTCGACATCGTGGCGCCTGGCGTTCTCGCGCGCCAGCGCGTCTTCGCGGAGGTGGCGGGCGATGGCCTCGCGGTCGATAACCAGGGGCGCCTCTACGCGGCGACGCGGACGGGCGTGGAAGTGATCGGCAGCAACGGCAGGCGCCTTGGCCATATCGCGGCTCCGGTCCGGGTGCAGAGCGTCGCCTTTGCCGGGCGGGATCGGCGTTTCCTGTATGCCGTGGGAGAAGGCAAGGTCTTCCGGATCCGCACCCTGGCTCCCGGTGTCCTGACGCGGTGGAAATGAGGACGGCAGCATGGCCGGCTTTGGCTGCGGCAATTCTCGCCTGTGGTGCGGGAGCTGGCGCTCAGCCGCATGGCAACGTGCCTGATGCAATCTACTATCACGGCAAGGTCTATACCGTGGACCGGATGCTGGGCATGCAATCGGGCTTCGCGGTCGAGGGCGATCACATCGTGGCGGTCGGAAGTGATGCGAAGGTGCTGGCACTGGCAGGCCCGTCGACGCGCAGGATAGACCTTGGCGGCGCGGCTGTTATTCCCGGCCTGAACGACAGCCATGACCATCTCTGGAATACCGGCAGGTATCTGGTTCGCGGCATCGACATGGTCGGGGTCGCATCGCGGCAGGAATTGGTGGCGCGGCTTCGCGCAGCCGTCGAGAAGGCCGCTCCGGGTACTGTTGTGTACACCACGATCGGCTGGTCGGTGAAACCCGGCCTGACGCGCGCCGATCTCGACGCGATCTCGGCGACCGTCCCCATCGCGCTGATCGCCAACCGGCGGGGAGCCGGCATGCTCAACACCGCGGCGCTGGCCCGCCTCGGCATTTCGCAGCAGCAGCCAAGCTGGCGCGGCGAGGCTGTCCCGGTCGACAAGTCCGGCGAGCCGACCGGCGAGACGCCCGGCTTTCCCGCGAGTGTTCAAATGATCAAGGTCCTGCTGCCTCCAATGACATCGGCGGAGGAGGACAAGCTGGTGAAGGACGCCATGACCGAGCGGAACGCGCTCGGGATCACCAGCATTCGCGAATTGGCACTGTGGCCATCGGGGCTTGCCGCACTGGAACGGATGCGGCGCGAGAACCAGCTGACGGTTCGCTTCTCGATCGGCATGGAATATCCCGATCAGGAAAATTCCATTCCTCAATTGGCTGCACTGAAGCGACCACCAATGACCGACGCGTGGTTGCAGGTCGAAACGTCCAGCGAGGAGCCATGGGCAGGCACCATGTCGGCGGCTCAATTCACGGCATTCGTCCGCGAGCTGAATCGCATTGGCTGGCGCGCGGCCACGCACGTTGCCCCCAGTACCGGACACGCGCTTGGGGCCGACACGGCCACGGATATCACGCTCGCCGCCTTCGAGGCGGCTGATCGGGACGCTTCGCTGAAAGGCAAGCGCTGGTCTGTCGAGCATGTTCCCTTTGCGACGCCGCTTCAGATGAAGCGGATGGAGAAGTTGGGTCTGATCGTTTCGGTGCAGGACGCCGGCATCGCGCCTGCCGCTTCGATCCCGGCGTCTCTTGGCCGAATGGGGCGGCAAAGCCCGATCCGCGAATTGCTGGACCGCAATCTGGTGGTCGTTGGCGGCAGCGATTATGGCGGGCCAGGCCCAGCCAGCCGCACTCCCAATAATCCGATGTTGTCGTTCTATTTCTACGTCACCCGTTTGAACCGGGAGGGGAAGAAAATCGCTCCCGCACAGAGAATTTCCCGGCTGGAGGCACTCCGCTTGTTCACCTCGAATTCCGCGTTTGCGACGTTCCAGGAGAATGTCAAAGGACGCATCGTCCCCGGGTTGTTTGCTGATTTCGTGATTCTCAATCAGGATCTGATGACAGTCCCGGAAAAGCGGATCCTTGAAACCAGGCCGCTTGCCACGTTCGTCGGCGGCAAGAATGTCTATTCCGCGCCGCGAAGCAGGTTCTAACGTAAGGCAAGAAGGGAAGGTTGCCCTGCTCGGCGCAGCGTCACCTGATCGCGTCTTCCCGGCGAAGGGCGGTCCGTATCGGATCGACGGCTCCGGCTGGCTGCCCCGTTTGAACCAGCCATTCTGGGCGCGCTGCTGCGGGTGAGGGCGATGTTCAGTCTGCGGTCCAGCCGGCGTCTACGACCAAGCTGGTGCCGGTCATCAGGGCGGATCCCTCGGAAGCCAGGAACAGGACGGCGCCCATCAGGTCCTCGACCTGACCGATGCGGCCGAGCTTGATTTTCTGGAGGACGCTGGCCTTGAACGCTGCATCCTCGAACATGGGCGCGGTCAACGGGGTCTCTATGAAAGTTGGCGCGATGGTGTTGGAGCGGATGCGGTGCGGGGCAAGATCGAGCGCAAAGCTCTTGTTCATGCCCTCCAACGCCCATTTGCTGGCACAGTAGAGGCTGCGGTTCTGCCCGCCGACATGGCCCATCTGGCTGCCCATGTGGATCAGGCTGCCCGGCGTGCCGGTCTCGATCATCCGCTTCACGCAGGCCTGCGCGACGAAGAACGCGCTCTTGAGATTGAGGTCGAGCACGGCGTCGTAATCCGCCTCGCTCACCTCCCACATCGGCTTGGGCCGGTTGGTTCCGGCATTGTTGACCAGGACGTGGAAGGCCTCGCGCCCGGCGAAGAACCGCTCGGCTGCCGCGAGGTCGGAGACGTCGAGCACGGCGGCATCGGCGAGGAAGCCGGCCGCCCGGATCTGGGCGGCGGCCTCCTCGATCTCGCTGGCCGTGCGCGCGGCGAGGGTGACCACGGCGCCGGCCTCGGCCAGTGCCGCGGCGCAGGCGAGGCCGATGCCCCGCCCGGCGCCCGTCACCAGCGCCCGCCGTCCCTCGAGGCGAAACGACGGGGTCTGCGGCAGCCTCGTCATGCCTGGGTCAACTCGGACGGCTCGGCCTGACCGGCATAGGGCACGTTGCGACCGCCGAAGCGGCGCACGCGGATATTGGCCTGCTCGCCGTGCCCGGCAAAGCCTTCCAGTGCGCAGAGACGGCTGCAGTATTCGCCGATCAGTGCGCTGGCCTCGTCGGTGGTGACCCGCTGGTAAGTGCAGGTCTTGAGGAACTTGCCGACCCACAGCCCGCCGGTATAGCGCGCCGCCTTCTTCGTCGGCAGGGTATGGTTGGTCCCGATCACCTTGTCGCCATAGCTGACATTGGTGCGGTTGCCGAGGAACAGGGCACCGTAATTGGTCATGTTGTTCAGGAAGTAGTCGGGGTCGGCGGTCATCACCTGGACGTGCTCGCTGGCGAGCTGGTCGGCGATGCGGACCATCTCGTCGTAGCTCTCGGCCACGATCACCTCGCCGAAGGTCTCCCACGCCTTGCGGGCATGGTCGGCGGTGGGCAGGATCTTCAGCAGGCGCTCGATTTCGGTCATGGTCGCGCGGGCGAACTTCTCCGAGTTGGTGAGAAGGACGCCCGGGCTGTCCGGCCCGTGCTCGACCTGGCCGAGAATGTCGGTCGCCGCCATTTCGGGATCGCAACCGATCTCGTCGGCGATGATCAGGGTCTCGGTGGGGCCGGCGAAAAGGTCGATCCCGACGCGGCCGAACAGCTGGCGCTTGGCCTCGGCGACGAAGGCATTGCCCGGACCGACCAGCATGTCGACCGGGTCGATCGTCTCGGTGCCGAGCGCCATGGCGCCGATCGCCTGGATGCCGCCGAGCGCGTAGATCGCGTCGGCCCCGGCGAGCGCCTGGGCCGCGACGATCGCGCGGGCGGGTTTGCCCTGGAAGGGCGGGGCGCAGGTGATCACGCGCGGAACGCCCGCCACCTTGGCGGTGATGACCGACATGTGGGCCGAGGCCAGCAGCGGATACTTGCCGCCCGGGACATAGCATCCCGCCGCGCTCACCGGCAGGTTCTTGTGCCCGAGCACGACGCCGGGGAGGGTCTCGACCTCCACGTCCTTCATCGAGGCGCGCTGGATCTGTGCGAAATTGCGCACCTGGGCCTGGGCGAACTCGATGTCCTTGCGCTCTTGCGCCGAGAGGCTGTCCACCGCCGCGTCGATCTCGGCCTGCGACAGGCGGTAGTCCTCGCGGTCCCAGCCATCGAACTTGATCGACATTTCGCGCACCGCCGCGTCGCCGCGCTTCTCGATGTCGGCCAGTGCCGCCTCGACAATATCGCGAACCTTGCGATCTGCATCCGCCTTCGCTTCCGCGCTGGCCCCGCGCTTGAGGTAAATTGCCATTCGCACACCCTTTCCCATGTCATCCCGCAGGCTGCGGGAGGCGAGCCGCCGTCGCGGCCTGCCTGCTCGAACCGTAACGCCCGATTCTGTCCACTGAATACCTTTTCATTCAATTCGCATCAACCATGGGAAATATTTTTGGAAAATGCAGATAAATACATGATGTATAACGGTAAAATATGACTCGCGAGGAGTGAATTGCATTTCATTCTGTTTGAATGCATATTCATCGCGCAAGCAAAGTCGGGAACGGAATCGCGCAAATGAGGCATCGGCAATTCGTCACGGTCAACGATGTCGCCCGGCTGGCGGGGGTGTCGCAGGCGGCCGTGTCACGCGCCTTCACCCCGGGCGCGAGCATTTCGGCGGAGAAGAAAGAGCGGATCATCCTCGCCGCCGCCGAACTGGGCTATCACCCCAACCAGCTGGCCCGTTCACTGATCCGCGGAAAGTCGAACATCGTCGGGGTAGGCGTGGGGGACCTCAACAATCCCTTCTTCAACCAGACCCTGCAATTGCTCTCGACTGAGCTGGACCAGATCGGACTGAAGCTGCTCCTGTTCCCCGCCCACGCGGTAACGGCGGAAGAACCGTCGATCAGCGAGATCCTGAACTATCGGCTCGATGCGCTGGTCCTGCTCTCGGTCAGCCTGACTTCGCGGCTCGCGGAAGAATGCGGCAAAGCACAGGTGCCGATCGTGCTCTATAACCGGACCACCCTGCGCGACGATGCCTCCAGCGTGACCGGCGACAATGCGCTCGGCGCGCGCACCATGGCTGCGCATCTGCTGGCCGGCGGTCATGAACGGCTGGCCTATATCGCGGGGGCCGAGGGGGCATCGACCAATATCGAGCGGGAAAGCGCCTTCTTCGCCGCGATCCGCGCGGCCGGGCTAACAGAGCCTCGCCTTGAACGGGGCAATTTCGACATGGCCGAGACCGCGGCGGCGACCCGGCGCCTGCTGGCGAGCAAGGAACGGCCCGACGCGATCTTTTGCGCCAACGACCTGATGGCGATCGCCGCGATCAACGTGGCCCGGCATGAATTCGGCCTCGAAGTGGGCCGCGAGATCTCGATCGCCGGTTACGACGACGTGCCCATGTCATCGTGGCCTGCCTTCTCGCTCACGACCTATGCCCAGGCTACACCGGACATGGTCCGCAATACCGTGAGAATTGTCTGCGCGCTTCGCGGCGATGCCACGCACCACGAACGCGTGGTCGTTCAAGGCGCGATGCGGGTCCGGGGCAGCACCCGGCCAGTCAGGCTTCCCATTTATCCGGCCGCGTGATGCGACGAACGGCAGGGCCGGGCAGGGCCCGCCGCGACCGGTGCTGCCAGCCATCGAGCCAGGATTGAGGCGCGGGCAGTCGCGGCCCCGATCGTTGTAAACCCCGCGCGACCCAATTGGACGGAGAGCAGGTCCCGGATGTCGTCGTCGTCGTGCGGGCAAGTTCTCCGGGCATGGATCTGATAATCATCACGCATGATGATGCTTGGAATCAGGAAATATCGCTTTTTATCATTCCTGGCAATGATTACACCCAGCGCAATAACCAAACTACAATCCAGCCGTTGCTGAACAACGGTGCTGGGAAGAGGGCCCTGACATGACGCATAGGTTTGCTACGCTGCTCGCTGGCGTGAGTTTGTTCGCAGTTTCACCGCTTCACGCACAGGAAGCGGCGCGCGAGCCGACCGACGGCACGAAATCCGCCGCGACCTCTCAAGCCGATGAAGGTTCCGAGGCGATCATCGTCACTGGCTCTCGCGTGATCAAGAACGGCAACGACAGTCCGACGCCGGTAACGATCATCTCTGCTGACTCGCTTGCTCAATCCAAGCCCACGACCGTGTTCGAAGCGCTGCTTGAGCAGCCGCTGTTCGCGGGCAGCGGCGGCGGCAAGGTCGGTGGTCGCACCGGCCAGGGCGGCAACAACAACTCGATCGCCTCGCTCAATCTGCGCGGCCTGGGGTCGACGCGCAGCCTCGTTCTGCTCGACGGCAAGCGGGTGCCGCCGCAGAATCTCGACGGTTCGACCGACCTTAACCAGATTCCCGAGATGCTGCTGGGCCGCGTGGACCTGCAAACCGGCGGGTCTTCGGCAGTCTATGGTTCGGACGCGATCACCGGTGTGGTCAACTTCATCCTCGATCGCAAGTTCACTGGTATCAAGCTGACCGCCAGCAGCGGTATTTCGCAGCGCGGGGACGAGCCGATCTACGATGTCGGGGCGGCTTTCGGCACCAATCTGCTGGGCGATCGCGGCCACTTCATGGCCAGCGTCCAGTATCGCAATGACGCGGGGCTCCAGCGTACCGACCGTGAAAACATCCAGAAGCTGGGCGGCCCGCCGTGGTCAATGCAGGGCAATGGCTGCCTTTCGTCGAGCGTGGCCTGCGTGCCCTATTTCATCTCGCAGGATGCGCGTGACGGACTGGGGACCTTTGGCGGCCTGATCAACAGCACCTCGGCCAATCCGTTCAATCGCTACGATTTTACCCAGAATGGAATCGCCACGCCGTTCGTTGGCGGCACCGCCGTCGCCGGCAGCAACAACCAGATCGGCGGTAACGGCGCCTACAACGGCCAGCAGGTCAGCCTGGCCGCACAGCTCAAGATGCTCCAGGCTTTTGCCCGGTTCGATTACGACCTTACCGACAACCTCCACTTCTACGTGTCGGGTTATTACAACCGCATCAACCAGCACACCGATCTGAACAGCCAGCGGGCCAACGGCGCGAGCGCTGTCACCGGCACGACCAATGGCTTCAAGCTTCGCTCGGACAACGCCTTCCTGCCCGATTTCATGCGCACCGGCATGCAGACCGCAGGGATCACCACCTTCAATCTCGGCAAGTATTTCGACGTCGCCGGCAGCCCGCCGTTCAACATCGATTGGACCAACACCAACCGCTACATCACAGCTGGCCTCGAGGGTAAGCTGGGTGGCGGATGGAACTGGGAAGTCGCCTATGTCGGCAGCCGGGTGACCCAGAAGAACGTCGCCAACGAAACCTGGAGCACGGCGCGCCTGCTTGCCTCGCTCGATTCGGTGCTGGTCAACGGTGTGCCGACCTGCTGGGTCAACACCCAGGCCCAGTATACGGCCAACTTCCCCGGCTGCGTTCCGATCAACCCCTTTGGTCCGACTTCGCTGACCAAGGCGCAGCACGATTACATCGTGCAGCCGACCGACTACATCGGCACCACCACGCTGATGGATTTCTCGGGCAGCATCAATGGTTCGCCCTTCAGCACTTGGGCTGGCCCGGTCAACGTTGCCGTCTCGGCCGAATACCGCAAGCTGGGCTACGAGCTCGTCAGCAACGGCCCGGTTGCCAACGTCGTCGCGCTCGATTGTAACGCGCTCGGCCTGCTTCCGGCGCGTACCTCGTGCGTGCAGCCGTCGTCGACCAACATCGGCACCGCGCCGACCTGGCCGAATGGTACCGCCGGTCGTTCGCCGGTGTCGCAGAAGGTTTCCGAAATCGCCGGCGAAGCCGATGTCCCGCTTATCACGGGCAAGTCTTTCGCGGACGACGTGCGCCTCAGCGGTGCGGTGCGCTATGCTGACTACTCATCGACCGGCAGCGTCAACTATCTGGAACCCTACAAGACTGCAAAGTTCCATGCCCTGACCTGGAAAGCGGGGCTCGTCTGGCGGTTCAACGACATGCTGACCTTGCGGGCCACGCATTCGAAGGATTTCCGGGCGCCTAATCTCGCCGACCTTTACCTGCCGGGCCGCACCCAGGGCCTGGCGACCGTGACCGATTTCCTGACTGGCGCAATAGCGGGTCAGAACGGTTACAACCCGAACCAGCAGGTTGGCGGCAATCCTAACCTGAAGCCCGAGAACAGCCGCACCACCACGGTCGGGATCGTCCTCAAGCCCGCGCACAATTTCAGCGTCGCGCTTGATTACTACAACATCAAGATCGATAACGCGATCACGACGATCGACGGCGGGTCGCAGGCCGTCCAGAAGGCCTGCTACGACAGCGGTGGCTCTTCGCCGTTCTGCTCGCTGCAGGTGCGCCCGTCGGGCTACACCAACACCTCGACGGCCAACAATGCGACGCTGTGGTACACGGCATCGCCGCTCAACATCGCGAAGCTGAGCACGCACGGGCTCGATCTCGAGATGAACTATGCCACCGAACTGGCCGGGCAGCCCCTGTCGCTGCGCTTCCTGGGTTCGTGGCAGCCGACCCTGCGTTCGGAAGCTCCGCCCTCGACGCCGACCGACGCCGCCGGCGTTTCGATCGCCAAGCTGCGTCTGCAGGGGATGATCCGCTACAACCTGACCGACAAGATCCGCCTTGACTGGTCGACCCGTTGGCGCAGTGGCCTCAAGAACGTCGATCCGCTGCTGGGGGCGCAGGTCGCGCCGGGCTCGCTCGATGTTGCTTCGGCCTCGTTCTCGAACCTGAACATCTCGTTCCAGCCGCAACCGAACTACGAGTTCTACTTCAACGTGCAGAACGTGTTCGACAAGACCCCGCCGACCTACGTGCCGATCGCCGGTACGAGCGCTCTTGCGAGCGGCGCGGGAACCGGCGGCGTCGGGTTCTATCCTTCGGACGACGGGATCGGCCGGTACTTCATCGTCGGCGTACGCATGAAGTTCTGATCTTCGCCGTCGCTTGCCTATGCCGACGCGTACTTTCCTGTGCGCGTCGGCATGGGCGAAGCGAAGGGGATCACGCAGGGGCACCGGCCGGGTTCAAGGTCGGGCCGGCGGCTCTTGCTTAAGCGGACAGGTTTGCGGAAAGGGTTGAGATGCTGCGTTGGCACCGAATGTGCGCGGTTTTTGGTTCGATCCTGATCCTCTGGGTCGTGCTGACCGGCACCGGCATCCAACTTTCAGACATGCGCGCCCTGCTGATGCATGCGCCGGCATCCGATCCCGACATGCAGAAGATGCGCCAATGGCACACCGGCCCGGGCAACTTCGTCGTGCTGCAGTGGCCGGACTACACGGCCCGGCCGCTGCCGTCCGATCTCAACCCCGAGCTCGCCTTGCGCAAGACCGCCGATCTGGCGCGCGCGGCGGTTCCGGGCGCTCCAATGAAGACCGTGGAATTGCGCATGGCCGGCGACACCGTGGCCGGTTACGCGCAGATGGGCGATAAGCGCCTGATCTTCGACCTTGCCAGCGGAATGCGGCTGCCCGACCGTTTCCTGCCACTCAAGCCGATCACATCGGATTTCGGGTCTCCGCGCCAAACCTTCAAGAAGCTCCATCGCTTCGTGTTCGCCGGCACCTGGGCAATCGCACTGGGCCTGGTCGGAGGCCTTGCCATAGGCTTCCTGATCGTGACCGGATCGATCCACTTTTACCGGCTGTGGCGTGCGCGCAAGAAGATTGGCAGGGCCTCGCTGTTCTGGAAAGGCGGCAGTTGGTGGCGGGTGCTGCACCGGTGGATCTCGGTCGGCGCGGGGGTTCTGATCGTCTGGTTGATCGGAACGGGAATAGTCCTTTCCGCCAACAACGTGGGCCAGTTGATCAATCTTCAGATCAAGACCGGGTCGACCGGAAAGTCGGGCGAGACGGCCGATGTCTCATCGCCCATCCAGGATGCGGATATTGCTTCGTTTACTGCTGTCAGCCTTGCCGCATTCAATCAAGGGCATCCGGGCACCGCGATGAAGGTCCTGCGTCTGCGCTATTACGCCGGTTATGCCCAGGCAGTGATCATTGCGGCGGACAAGAATACCAGCCAGCTGGTCTACAACGCAAAGACCGGCGCGCCGATGACGCTGTCCGAGCCGGGCTATCCCGATACCTATTATCCGACTGGGTGGGAGGGCAATCAGGTGCTCAAGCGCCTGCATCGTGGCGATTCCGCGGGAATGCTCGGGCGCTGGCTGGTCACGCTGGCCGCCCTGTCAGTCTGTTATCTGTCGATTTCGGGCGTGGTGATCTACCTCAAGGAATGGCGGCGACGGCGCAAATCGGGGCGCGGCGCGTTCATCTGGAAATAGGCCGGGCGGGCGCTTCGAGCGCTCGTCGGAGAGTGATCATTTCGATTCTGGGAGCCAACAAAATGAAGCGCTTGATTGGGTTGCTGCCGCTTACCTTTGGACTGATGGTGCCCGCTTCCGCGATGGCTGCGATCACTGGCCCCGTGCGGATCGAAGGCGGACCGGTTCGCGGCACGACCGCCGGCGAACCGCAGGTGTCGGTCTTCTGGGGGCTGCCCTATGCCGCCGCGCCGGTGGGCCCCATGCGCTTTCGTCCACCGCAGCCGGTGAAGGGCTGGCGCGGGACACGTTCGGCCGAGCGGCCCGGCCCGATCTGCCCGCAGGTATTCAAGCAGAATATCGCCGGGATGAAGATCGACGAGGATTGCCTCAACCTCGACGTCTGGACCGCGGCATCGAGCGGCCGGGAACGCCGGCCGGTGATGGTCTGGTTCCATGGCGGAACGCGCGGGGCGGGGGCGAGTTCGGATCCGATTTTCAACGGGGCGGCGCTGGCCAAAAAAGGTGTCGTCGTCGTCGTCGTCAACTATCGCGGCGGTCCGCTTGGTCTGCTGGCGACGCCCGAATTGTCTCGTGAGAGCGGCCACGCCGCATCGGGCAACTACGGCCTGATGGACAACATCGCGGCGCTCAAGTGGGTGCAGCGCAACATTGCCGCGTTCGGCGGTGATCCGGCGCGGGTGACCATCTTTGGCGAATCCTTCGGGGCGGGCATCGTCAATTTCCTCAGCCTTACGCCCATGACGAAAGGCCTGTTCAAGCGGCAGATCACGCAGAGCCATGCACTTTACCCGCGCGATCCCGTGCTGCTCGACAACGCCACCCGCTACATCCCCTCGCTCGCCGAAGCGGAGGCGGCAGGGACAAAGTTCATGGAGGTCGTCGGAGCCAAGTCGACCGCCGATCTGCGCGCGATGCCGTGGCCGAAGCTCTACGAGGGCTTCACCAAGACATTCAACCTCATTCCCTGGGCCTTCAACATCGACGGCTACGTCTTGCCGCGCAATTTCACCGAAACCTACGCCGCCGGAACGCACGCCGATGTCGAGGCGCTGACTGGCGAGAACCGTGACGAGAATGGAGGGGCGCCGGACACGGCCTTCGATTTCGTTGCGGCAGGAAAGGGCAAGCCGCCCGCCAACACCATCTCCTTGCGCCCGCTGCCGGACTACCTTGCTTTTGTCGATCGAAAGTATGGGCCGATGAAGGACGAATTCCTGCGTCACTATCCGGCTGGCGACCCGCGCGAGGCTTTCCAGTCGTCCAATCGCGCGATCCGCGACAACTCGCAGATCTCGCCGTGGATGTGGGCGCATTCATTCACCGGCAATCGAAAGAAGCCGGTCTTTGTCTACATGTTCACCAAGGCGCCGCCGGGGCCGGATCGTGACATGGTGGGCGCCTATCATGGCGCCGACGTGCGCTATGTCTTCAACAATCCGCTTCCTGATTGGAATTCCGAGGATCGCCGCGTCGCAGACATGATGTCTTCCTATTGGGTCAACTTCGCCCGAACCGGCAACCCCAATGGACCTGGCTTGCCAGCATGGCGGGCCTACGATGGCAACGTGCGGCAGACCATGGAACTTGGTGGGCGCTTCGGCCCCATGCCGTTCCCCGATCCCAAGCTGGTCGATTTCTGGCAACGCTTCTACGCTAGCCAGCCGGCTCGCTAGGGCTGGAAGGCGGGCATGCCATGATGCGTCCGGGATTCGCCATTGCCGATTGACGCAGCCGCCGGTCAAGCCACAGTTCCAGGCAGACCGGCGGGCCGAGGCGATCGGTGCCGATGACGATTGTACCGGCGCCACTGCCGATCGAAGCGTCGGCGCATCGGGCGCGGCGCGGGACGACGATCCGTCCTGAACCTTCACGCGCGATAGAGCCGCGGGATTGATAGAAATTCGTCGGGGGAATTGGCGCAATATTGCAGCAATCCATCGCGCTCGCTAATATCTTGCCGATGATATCGGAACTCAGGACCTTCGTCGCGGTCGCGCGCCACGGCACTTTCCTTGCGGCGGGCGAAAAGATCGGCCTGACGCAATCGGCGGTAAGTGGGCAGATAAAACGACTGGAAGAACTGCTCGGTTTCAGCCTGTTCGATCGTACCGGGCGATCGGCGGTGATGACCGTGACCGGGGCCTATACGCTGGAACGCGTCAAGGTCATTCTCGCCTTGATCGATGCCCTTCCGGACGCAGACGACGAGACCGGGACACTCAGAATTGGCTCGATCCAATCGCAAATCCCGCTGCTGAGCGGGATCCTGGGCCAATTTCGTGAGCGTTACCCGAAGTTTCGCGTTCACGTATCGACCGACCATTCGATCCAGTTGCTGAGTCAGGTCGATGCGGGCGAGCTTGATTTCGCGATAGTGCGAACTCCGTTCGACTTCCCGCCCGAACTTCTCTGGCACTCGTTGTTGCGTGAGCCCTATGTGCTGATCGCCCCCGCGTCGGTCTCCGGGGATGACTGGCAGGAACTGCTCAAGACGCAGCCCTTCCTGAGGCAGGATCGGCTTTCATTCGGTGGGCGGCAGATCAATCGCTTTCTGCAGAGCCTGCCTTTTGACGTTCTCGACACGATTGAAATGCCCGGCAGCGCAATGATCAAGATGGTCGAAAGCGGGTTTGGCGTCGCCATCATTTCCTTGGCTGAATCGCATCGCCCCCTCCCGCAGGGTGTGCGTGCAATTTCGCTCAACCGGCCCGATTTCGTGCGCGAAGTGGGGCTGATCCAACGGCGCAAGGGCGCGCGTTCGCCGGCGGTGGACTATCTTGTCGACTGTCTGCTGACGTCTGCCGAGGTTCGACCGGAGGCGGGCATTACCTCCAGAGAGACGTGATCGATGCCTTGATTTTTGTCCTGATCATCATGCCTCGGAATTGAGGGGTGATCATGCCGCGCGGGCACGATCACTCCCAGATCATCCAATCTTGATGCCGTCAGGCCATTTCCGAAATTTTCGGTGACCATTCCGGACGAAGGACGAACAGCGTCGTCGTCGCGCCAAGAACCAGGAACGCGAAGATCGTCAGCATCGGCAGATCGTAGTCGTTGTTGCTGATCTGCAGCAACCAGCCAGTCAGCGCGCCCGCCACGCCGCCGGCGAAGCTGGTGGCGAACTGCTGCATGCCAGTCACCATCCCGACTGCCGGTTTCGGGATCAGCGTAATCCGGACCAAAGCAACCTGATTTGCGGTCGTGAGGCCGAGGCATGTCAACGAGAAGATATTCCAGAACAGCGCCAGATCGAGCGATTCTGTGCGCGCACCCAGCAGAATGGTGGAGGCACCAACATATCCGGCAATGGTGAATGCCTTGCGGGTACGTACCGCATTGGCGCCGCGTGCGATCAATCGATCGGCGGCCCAGCCGGCCAGGATGGCAACCGTTGCAATGCCGGCAAAGCTGAAGAACGTGAAGAGGCCGGAATCCTCCAGCGACAGGCCGCGCTGGTTGTGGAGATAGTCGGGCATCCATTGCATGCAGAAGAAGGTGAAATAGCTGTAGCAGAACATGACGACCATCGAGCCCCACACTACCGGGCTCGCCAGCAGATTTGAAATGGGGACCGATGACGCCTCCCGCTTTTGCTCAGCGCGCGCTTCCTTGCCCGGAAAGTCATTGCGCACTGCCATGATCCAGGGGATCAGCCAGACGAGGCCGACAACCCCCGAGGCGATGAACATGTCGCGCCAGCTGTAGTTCTCGATCAGCCAGATCGCCACTGGCGCGCCGATCGCCGGACCGAACTTGTTGCCTGCCGCGATGATGCCGGTGGCGACGCCGCTGTGCTCCTCGCTGAAATTGTTGCGCACCCAGCGGAAGCTCGCGGGAATGGCCATGGATTCCGCGGCCCCGATGATCAGGCGCATGACGACAAGCCCGGCCAGGGTATCCATCAAGCCGCTTGCCGCGGTAGCGAGACACCAGACCCCGAAGCATACGGCATAGGGCCATTTGACGCCGTAGCGATCGACCAGATAGCCGCACAGCAGGTGAAACAGGCCGTACGACCAGAAGAATGCCGAGTTCAGCCAACCCTTGCCGATGCTGCTCAGGGCGAAATAGGACGTGAAGCTCTTGGCAGCAATGGCGGACGACATGGTCGACCGGTCGATGTTGCTGATCATCACGCCAAGCGCGAGAAGCAGCAGGATCGCCCAACTGATCGTCGTTGACAGCGGCTTTACGGATTGGGTGGGCTTTTCAACGCTCTCGGCGGAAATACTGGCCATCGACGCCTCTCTCAATTATTGCGGTACAATGTTGTAACGCAGATATTTCTTTGACTTTTCATATTGATAGCATGAGCGGCGACGATGGCCGCTCCGTTATTTCAGGCCGAAGCCGAGCTGCATCAGAACCTCGCGCATCGTGTGCCGCCCGTCCAGCGACTCCTCGCTGTTGACGCGCTTGCTGATCTGCTTGGTCCAGTCTTGCTCTTTCATGCCTTGCTCGCGCTGGAATTCGCGCGCGCGGGCGTCGTAATCCTGTACCGCATCCAAAGCGGCCTGGTCGAAACCATACTGCTCGCTGAAAACGACGGCCTCGGGAGGGAGGCGCGGCTTCACGTCTGACGGCCGCTCCGGGTTCTGCTTGCCGATGCACTGCCCGAACAGGGCGAAAACATTGGACGGCAACCCAAGCTCGGCCGAGACCGCCAGCGGGTCGTTCCGCATTCCGCCGATGAAGATGCTCCCAAGGCCCATGGATTGCGCCGCGATCATTGCATTTTGCGCGGCGAGTGCGGTGTCGACCGCGCCCACCAGGAAGGTCTCGAAATAGGAAAGGCCTTCCGACGGCTCGCCGTGAAGTTCGGCGATCTTCTGTGAGCGGTTGAGATCGACCAGCCACACCAGGAAGAGGGGACAGTCGATGACATGCTTCTGGTTGTGCGCGATCTTCGAGAGACGAACCTTGCGGTCGTGGTCCTCGATGGCGATCATGCTCCAAGCCTGGAGATTGGACGATGTCGGCGCCGAAGAGGCGGCGGCGATCAGCGCCGGCAGGACGTCGGGATCGAGCGCATCGGGCAGGTAACCACGGACCGAACGGTGCGACAGGATGATGTCGAGCGTCTCGTTCCAGATTTCCGGCATCGCCCGATCCTGGCGGTAGCGCTTGTGGAGCGGCGAAGTGTGTGGGGAGAAGTCACTCATGCGAATATCCACTCTTAAGGATTTGATGCTGCGAGCACTTGAGGAAGCGATTCAGATGGCACCGCGGCGTCGAGGTCGACCGCGCGGACCCACATTTGCTGAACGCCCGGCTCAAGGTCGATGTCGTAGCGGCGAAGGAAGGTCAGGCGCCCGTCGTCGGCGATGCGGAAGAGGGACAGGCCGGCCGGAACGGTCTGCCGGTCGTCGTCGGTTCCGACGGACATCGCCGCCAGCGTCGCGGCGATCAGCACGGTCCCGCTGGGATCAATGGTGAAGCAGCGAACATGGAAGCCATGCGGATCGGCGAACTGGATCGCCTTGGGCTCTCCGGTCTCTTGGTCGATCGCAAAGACGGCGATGCTGTTCTCGCCGGCGTCGAACGGGAACGCGCCGATCGGGCTCGTCTTGGCGCTGACCCGATTGCTGGCATAGACCACGTGCCCGCGCGGATGAACGTGAATGGCGCCGCCGATCTGCACGATGCCCGGCACCGCCGGCTCCTGGATCAGGCTCGTCGTGAAGAGCGGCTCGGGCGAGAGCCGATCGTCGATCATCTGGTGCATGTGCAGCTCGTTTTGCAGCTCAACCACCACGTAGACCCAGGGCTTGGCGGGGTGGAACGCGACGTGCCGGGGGCCATAGCCATAGCCCTTTTTCCCGAACGGCATAACGTCCTGCCTGGAGGTCAACTGGCCATCGGCGAAGTCGAGTACCTTGAGCGAGCCGGGAATGCCGTCTGGCTTGTCCGGGCTGGGATTGTGGCCGCGGAACGCCATCACCACGCTGCGATTGGACGGGGTCGGCAAGACCTGATGGCAGAAGAAGCCGAGGTCGAGCTGGTCACCTTGCTCGATCTGCTGGCCCAAGGTGCCATCGGCGCGGATCGGGTGAACCGTGACGTGGGAGGGCGCGGTATAGCAGGTCAGCGCGTAACGCCCTTCGCCGTCGACCGAATTGTGGACCGCACGCTGGCGCAGGCGCTGTGCTTCCCCGTGAAGAGACAGCCCGCCGTCATCGTCGAGCTTGAGCGCGAGGAGATAGTGCTCGCTGCCGGTGATCGACATGCTGCCGCGCTCGGAATCCGTCGAGGTCACGTAGAGGTACTGCCCGGAGGGGTGAGGCCAGCCGTATTGCACGACCGACGGCATGGCGATCGACGCGCGCCGCTCCAGCGTGCCGTTCTCGGCGTCCAGCTCCCAGCGAGTTACGACGTTACCTACGCTATTGAAAATCGCGACCCGTCGCGGGTTGCTCGCGTTGTTGGAGGGCGTGGGCGAGGACATCAATTGCTCCAGTAGACAAGGAGAGTGGGTGAGTGTTGGTTCGTTGCGGTCTCGCGGCGGCACATGGGGCCGCAGGCGTGAACGCCCATCCTCGGGTGAAGTTCGTGCATCAGTCCCACCTAAGGAAGCCGCACGCATTCGACCCAGTTCGGGCCGTCGCCTACGCTGTATTCAGCGAGTTGGTCCAGCGCGCCGCTCGCGCCGTCGATGCGATAGACGACGAGGTTGCCGGAAACGTCGCCCGCGGCGAGCAGGAAGCGCCCGAACGGGTCTATGGCAAACCCGCGCGGGTCCGCTGGTGCCGGAAAATGCCCGGCGTTGGTGAGCCGGCCGGTCGCAGGGTCGACGCGAAATGCGGCGATCGTCAGCGAACCGCGGACGGAAACGTACAGCCATTTGCCGTCCGGCGTGCAATGCAGGTCGGAACCGCCGGCGCCAGCTTTGCTGTGCTGGTCAACTGGCTCAAAGCCGTCAGGCTTGGCGTCAGCGATCTGAATCTCCGACAGCATCCCGCTTTGCGGGTGGTAGCGGAAGGCGCAGACCGACGCGTCGTACTCATTGACGACGTAAAGGAAGCGGCCGCTCGGATGAAACCGCAGATGCCGCGGGCCGCGACCCGGTTCGACCATGATCGGCGACAGCGGTTCTAGGTCGAGCGCGCCGGTCACCGCGTCGAAGCGATGCCGGACGATGGCGTCGCCGTCGCAACTGGCACCGAAGATGAAGCGGTTGGTCGGATCGGGGATGACGGAATGCAGCTTCGGCGGCGTGCGAACCATGTCGCAGCCTTCCTGGACGAAACCTTGAGGCCCGATGGCGAAAACCGTTAGAATTCCGGTACGCTGCTCGCGTTTCGGATTGTTGGCGGCGATCATAAACCGGCCAGTCCGGTCAGTGACGATGTTGACCATGGACTCGTGCGCAAGGGTATTGCCCAGGTGAGTCAATCGGCCGCTGCTGCCGTCGATCGCAAAGGTGGCAAACGACCACGGCTGGTTACGCAGCGCAGCGTAGAGGAAGCGCCGGTCGGGGCTGATCGCCATTGGCATGACCTTGCCAGTGGCGGAAATTTGCTGGATCGGGGTCAACGCCCCGCTGTCGGGATCGAGCTGCAGAACGCTGATCTGCTTGCTGGCATGTTCCGACACGTAGACGTAGAATCGGCCCGCACTCATCAGCCTGCTCCCGTGCGGTGGCGCGAACCGGCCAAGTCGTCCATTCCTGCATCCTCCTTGGCCAACGCCGTGCCTCGAAATATGACGCTCTCGCGCATCCAGAGATCTTCGGGTCTGCCTCGAAGCGGTTATTGGCATTCGCGCTTCGCTATTAAAAACGATATTATTTGATCCCTATGATAAGATTCTGCGATGAGTTGGGGCGGCTCATGGCGCGTTGCCATTGAGGGCGTCACCACTTGGATCGCACCTGACAACACCCGCCGTTCGGTTTGTCGCAAGCCCGCCACACTCTGCGCGCCCGCGGGCCGGGTCATTGCCGAATTTGAACTTGAAAAAGTCGTCCAATTCCGACATCTCAGTCCCTCCCGGGCGGCAAGGGCGTCTTCCGGAATTTGGGTTTACCGGCGCAGAAGCGCCAGACCTTCTGATGTATCGCAACGCGTGGCAACGAAGCCGCACAGCCGGGATAACTTCTTGGGCTGGGCGGCTTTTTTCGTTTGCGCGGTGCCAACTGGATCGATTGCATTGGGCATTGAGCGCTTGCAGAACGGACGAATCGGGGTGTGCATCGCCGCGCCCGATGGCGCCGTGCGCGCCGGCCGGTGGCCGGACCAGGGCCTACCGCGTCACCAGGGCAAAGACCAAGGCAATGAACAGGACGAGCGAAACCAGCTGCCAGAAGCGGGCTGGATCGCGTTCGATCAGCGGCACGACGCGCTGGTTTACGCGCGCGACAGCCGCCCCGCCTTCAAGTGCGCGAAGCAGTTCAACGGCATCGCCAAAGCGTTCATCGGGATCGATGGCAACGCTGCGCGTCAGCATCGAGTCGAGCCAGGCCGGCAATTCGGGTCGATAGATGCTGGGCAATTCCGCCTTGCGGAAGCGTGGACGGCTGAACGCCTCGACCTCGCCATAGGGGTATCGCTTGGTGAAGATGCGCCAGAACGTAACCCCCAGCGCGAAGAGGTCGGTCTGCTCGTCGCCGAGATTGCCGGTGAACATTTCGGGTGCCAGGTAGCTTGGCGTGCCGGGAATCTCGTTTTGCGCGAATTCGTCGATGCGCGGCAGCCGCGCGACGCCGAGATCGATCAGCTTCAGGCCGCCATCGTGCGTCAGAATCACGTTGTCGGGCTTGATGTCGCGGTGGATGATATCGAGCTTGTGCAATGCGGCGACCGCGCGGGTCAGGCGGATCGCGATGCTAAGGCCTTCCTCCAGGCTGATCGGGCTGGAAAGCCTTTGCTCGAGCGTCTGCCCCTCGTGAAACGGCTGCACCCCGTAGAGCTGGCTCTGGCGTTCCTGCGGCACGGCGATCACGTCGCCCACGAACGGGCTGGCGACTCGGCTGCCAACGAGGATTTCCCGCGTGAAGGCCAGCTTTGCCCCGGACTCGGAGAGCAGCGACGGCTTGGGAAACTTGATGACGACGGCCTGTCCGTTGACCGTGTCGGTAGCCCGGAACAGCCGGGTATAGCGCCCGTCGGACAGCAGGCTGTCGAGGCGAAAACCGTCGATGCTTTCGCCTTCGCCCGGCGGCGGAAGGATCGGCAGGCGGTCGATGTCGCCGGCAAGGCTGTCATGGCCGAGGGCGGGCAGGGTGACAATGTCGAGGACGACGGCCGTGGCGTTGTCCTGGCTACCGGCGTCGAGCGCCGCCTCGACGATCGCGGCCGCATCCGCGTCGGCGGAATTGCGCGCTCCCATCAGCTTTTCGAGGCGCCGGCCCGACAGGGTGCCATGAACGCCGTCGGAGGTCAGCAGGATGCGGTCATGTTCGGCCAGCGCGATCTGGTGATGATCCAGCCGCAGGCGCTCCTCGATGCCCAGCGCGCGGTAGAGGATATGGCGCTGGTCGGGATGCGACCGGGTGTGATCCTGGGTCAACTGTGTGAGGCGCCCGTCACGGAAATGCCACGCGCGGCTATCGCCCACGTGCAGCACATGGCCCTTGCGGCCCTTGAGAACACAGGCGGTAAAGGTTGTGGCGGCATGTTCCATCGCGTCGCTGCGGCCCATCGCGCAAAGCCAGCGATTGAACGCGCCCATCACCGCATGAGCCGCCGCCGCCGCGCCGATCGTGTCGGGCTGGCAATAGAACCCGTCGATCAGCGCGCGAACCGCCAGTTCGGCGGCGACGCGCCCGCCCTTGGCGCCGCCCACGCCGTCAGCCACCGCCGCGATCATGCCGTGGCGGATGCGTTCAAGCTCGGTTGCGCTGTAGAACCCGGCGAAATCCTGGTTGTCCGGACGGACGCCCGCCTCGGATGCGTAGCCCCCGGCTACCAGCAAACGTCCTTCAGGTTTCACTCCGCCCGAACCTCCCATCGCGTGATCGCATATGCACGCACGAGGGGAGCGAAGGGCACTGTCCTGCGTCAAGCAAATTCCGCCACCGAAAGGAAATACACCTCATGAGCGGGAAATCATTCTGGCAATCCGGCCACCGGCCGACATTGATCATGGCATTTCTCTATTTCGACATCGCGTTCATGGTCTGGAACATGCTCGGCCCGCTGGCGCCGATCATCGCCAAGGAACTGAACCTCACCCCTGCCGAAAAGGGCTTCATCGTAGCCGTTCCCACCCTGGCGGGCGCGGTGCTGCGTCTCGTCAACGGGTTCCTCGTTGACCGGATCGGCCAGAAGACCACCGGTGCGATCGGCCAGCTGATCGTGATGGCCGGCCTGTTCGCGGCATGGTTCTTCGGGGTGAACACCCTGCACGGCACCATTGCGGTCGGCGTGGTTCTCGGCTTTGCCGGTGCGGCCTTCGCGGTCGCGCTGCCGCTCGCCTCGCGCTGGTATCCGCCGGAACACCAGGGCAAGGCGATGGGCATTGCCGGCATGGGCAATTCGGGCACGGTCTTTGCCGCCGTCTTCGCGCCGATGCTGGCCAAGGTGTTCGGGTGGAACAACGTGCTGGGCCTTGCGCTGATCCCGCTCGCAATCGTGTTCGTTGCCTATATGGCGCTGGTCAAGGACAGCCCCGACCAGCCTCCGGCGAAGTCCATGGACGAATATGTCGCCGCCTACTTCAAGATGCTGGGCGAGGGCGATGCCTGGTGGTTCATGCTGTTCTACGGCGTGACCTTCGGCGGTTTCGTCGGCCTCGGCGCCTCGCTCCCGCTGTGGTTCACCGGCGAACTGGGGATGACCCCGGTCTACGCGGGCTATGCCACGGCCGCCTGCGTCTTTGCCGGGTCGCTCGTCCGTCCGTTTGGCGGGGCGACGGCTGACCGGATCGGCGGCATCCGCACGCTGTCGATCGTCTATATGGTCGCGGCCGTGCTGTTGGTGGCGATTGCCTTCGCACCGACCGCCTTTGCCGTGATGTTCCCGCTGTTCTTCGCCGTCATGGCGACGCTCGGCATCGGCAATGGCGCGGTGTTCCAGCTGGTCCCGCAGCGCTTCCGCCACCAGATCGGCGTCATGACCGGCCTGGTCGGCTTTGGCGGCGGTGTCGGCGGGTTCTACCTGGCATCGTCGCTGGGTCTCGCCAAGCAATGGACGGGCAGCGCCTCGTCGGGGTTCCTGGTCTTCGCCGCGCTGGCGCTGGTTGCCCTTGCCGGCCTGACCTCGGTCAAGAAGCGCTGGCGCACGACCTGGGGCGCCGCGATCCAGGGGGTGCGTATCTGATCGTCAGACGCGCCAGTCCGGCGAACGCCCGGCGTCACGGGGCCGCTATGGCCCGGTGACGCCGGACTCGTCTGGGGGGGCGGAGACGCCAGCCCGTCCGCCAAGGGCTCAAGGCGTCGTTCCTCTTTTTCCGTTCTGCTGCTCGCGGCGGCGCGGAGCGGTTTTCCTATCCGGCCGGGAAGGTCACGCTGCCACGCTCGCCGCCGCGCCAGATGCGCGAGGGGGCCAGCGGGCTGGCATCGATCAGATGGCTCTCGATGTTGATCTCGCCCAGGCTGTTGACCCCAAACAGGGCTTCTGCCGCCAGCGCCTGGCCGCCACGGGCCGCAATCCGGTCGAGCATGGCCGGATTGGCCGCTGTCTCGCCCATCTGCGCGAGCGCTGCGTCGCGGGTTCCTGCGATGATCACGATGCGGTTGCCGCTCGGCCCGGCGAATGTCGCCAAATAGCCATAGTCGGGATACATGTCGTCGTGCCGGTCAGGCTGGCCGCCCCCGCTCTCGTAGTGCTTGCCCGTCGCCGTATCGATGATGTCGTCGTAGGTTGCCCCGATCCGATAACGCGAGCCGCCGAAGGTGGGATCGCGCAGCACGCCGAGGCCGCTGAGGAACCCGATATAGACGACGTTGCTGTCGCGGATCATGGTCGGGGTCAGGCTGGAGGCGGGGAGCACTTTGACCAGGTCAGGGCGGCGGGTGATCCTGGCGATGTTCATCAGCGCGCCGGCGGCCCCTACCGGCAGATAGCTCAGGTCGAGATCTTCGTATCCGGCCGCGCGGCGCGGATTGTCGCGGCGGAACCGGGCGAGATCGGCCGCGGAATTGACCGTATATTCGCGCACGAGCCGCGGTCCGCCATCCGGCGCGCCCATATCCGCGAAGATATAGTAGTCGCCAACCGCCACGATGGTCGGCTTCCCATTGTCGAGCAGTCTCTGCCAGACAGGGCTGGTCGACGCGCTCGCCGCCGCGTCCAGGGGGCGCAGCCACAGGGCAGCCGCGGCCGAGCCCACGGCGACGATCACCAGCGCTGCCGCCATGGCGGCAAGTGGCAGGCGCCGGGCGGTGGTCGGGGCAGGGGCGGGTTCGGCCGTGCGCAGCTCAAGCCGATAGGTGCCGCGGGGAATGGTCAAGCCTTCGCCCGCGGCATCACCGATCCGTTCCAGCCGTTGGCGCAACTTGTGGACATAGACCCGCGCGGTGGCATCGCGTGAGGGATCGAAGTCGGCCGGTCGTCCGAAGACTTCGATCGCCACCTCGGATTCCTTGGGCGAGCGGCGCTCGAGCGAGCATTGCGCCAGGTATTCGAACAGCCTGCGAACGTGGCCGGACCGGCCGAGGCCAGCATCGGCGCGGGCCACGGCGATCGCCGCCCTGAGGGCCGCAATGTCCGTCTCGTTCGTCACCGTCATCAAACCCCCGGCCGCCTGAAGGCGCCGTATTCCGCGTTAATGAACGTAATGGCAAACCGTAATTTACATGCATTTTGATCGGCTGTTCGCCACACGTCCCGCCCACGGGACAGCCCAGGCCGACCGCCGCGGTGCATGCGGCGCGCATCATCACGACCATGGAAATTCAGGGGAAAGTACCGTGAAGGGTTTGCCTCATTGCGCCGCGTTGTTGCTGGCGGGAACGCTGCTGGCCCCCGCACCGGCAGCGGCGCAGGATAGCGCGCCGGGCGCAGCGGCCGAAAGCGACGCCGCGCCCGCCGCGGACGCGATCGTGGTCTTCGGGCGCGGCGAGTTGAAGATCGGCGTCGCCCAGGCAGCGAGCGAAGGCACGATTTCGGGGGCCGACCTGCTGGTCCGTCCGCTGCTGCGTACCGCCGAACTGCTGGAAGCGGTTCCAGGCATGGTCGCCGCCCAGCACTCGGGGAGCGGCAAGGCCAACCAGTACTTCCTGCGCGGCTTCAACCTCGATCACGGGTCGGACTTCTCGACCTATATCGACGGGGTGCCGATGAACTTCCGCACGCACGGTCACGGGCAGGGCTATCTCGATCTCAACGGCCTGATCCCCGAGGTCGTCGCCCGCGAAGACTTCCGCAAGGGCCCCTATCGCGCCGACGGCGGTGACTTCTCGATGGCCGGCGCCGCCTACATGACCACGCTCGACAAGTTCGACCGGCCGTGGATATCGCTCGAAGGCGGCTCCTACGGTCACCGCCGGGTCGCGGCTGGGGGCACGATTGAGGACAAGTCCGGCGGCAAGCTGACCATGGTCGGCGAATTCCGCGTCTACGACGGTCCGTGGCAGGAGCCCGAGCACCTGCGCCACTATGCCGGTCTTGCCAAGTACGAACGGCAAACGTCGCTCGGCGAACTCGAACTGACCGTCCATGGCTATCGCGGCACGTGGCGGCCGACCGAGCAGATCCCCGAACGCGCCATCGGCACCGCAATCTGCGCCGACGTGTTCTGTTCGCCTGATCCGACCGCGACCGGCCAGACCACCCGCATCGTCTCGAATGCGAAGCTGTCCGGCGCTGACTGGCGGGCCAATGCCTATGCCCAGTACTACAACTGGGACATGTATTCGAACCCCGAGTACCACGACGATGCCGGGCAGAGCGCGCAGATCCACCAGTTCGACCGGCGCTGGACCTTCGGCCTCAATGGCGAGAAGACCTGGGCGCTGGGCGACAAGGTCGAGGTGAGCGTGGGCACGGAGAACCGCTTCGACTCGATCGGCAAGGTCGGCGTGGTCCACACCGACGCGCGCCGGTTCGTCAATTCGTTCGGGCTCTATTCGGTCGATGAAAGCTCTCTTGCCGGCTACACACAGGTTGTCGTGCGTCCGGTCGAGGGGCTGCGCCTGATCGGTGGCCTGCGCGGCGACTGGTATCATTACTCGGTCCGCGCGCTCGATGCCGAAGCGGCGAGCATCGGGACGGGGAGCGGCAGCAAGGGCCTCGTGTCGCCCAAGATTCAGGCGGCTTATCAGGTCAACGACAACATCGAGCTCTACGCGAACTGGGGTCGCGGTTTCCACTCCAACGATGTGCGAGGCACGGTCACGGCGACGCCGGTCCCCGCGCTGGTCGCGGGCACGGGCAAGGAACTGGGCGCCCGCTTCCAGTTCGGCAAGTTCAGCCTCACCGCCACTTACTGGTGGCTGAACCTGGGCAGCGAGCTCAAGTTCGTCGGCGATACCAACGCGGTTGAGCCGACCGGGGCCAGCCGCCGCCACGGTTACGAGCTGGTGGCATTCTGGCGGCCGTTCGACTGGCTGGCGATCGACGCCAACTACACCGCCAGCCACGCCCGATACGACAACGGCGACTATATTCCCAATTCGTTCGAAAACGCCGCCGCGGCGGGCATCTCGTTGGTCAAGGACGCCTGGGAGGGCAGCGTGCGGCTGCGCCACCTCGGGCCCTATCCGCTGATCGAGGACAATTCGCAGCGCGACAAGGGCTCCAACGTGGTCAACCTGCGGGGGGCGCGCAAGTTGGGCCGCTTCGAGGCCTTCGCCGAGGTGCTCAACCTGTTCGACAGCCGGGACAAGGACATGACCTACTGGTACACAGCCTATCTTCCGGCGATCGACGCCGAGCCCACCGAGGGCCGCCTCAGCCGCGTGGTCGAGCCGCGCACCCTGCGGGTCGGCTTCCGGGTAAACCTCTAGCCCGCATCCCGTTCGTTGCGTGCGTCAGGCGCCGGGATAAATGACCGAGAACGGCTTGTCGTCGCTGGCCATGTCCATCATCGCCTGCTCGATGTTTTTCGCAAGGCGCTGCAGCGCCTTGCGCGCGCCCTCCGGGTTGCGCGCGCAGATCGCGTCGATGATCGCGAGCCAATATGGCAGGGATACCTTGGCCCTGCCTGGCCGGTAGGTCTGCCGGAAGCGATGCCGGGCATTGCGCGCGCGCAGACGGTTCAGTTCGTCGGCGGCAACCGGAAGTTCGGCAATGGCGGTGTAGTGCTCGAATACGGCCCGCGTCGTTTCCGCGTATCCGACGGCATCGCCTTCCTCGGCCCGCTGCTCGAGGTTTCGAGCCAACTGGAGCATGCGCCGGGTTTGCGCGCCCGTGATCCGTTCAGCGGCGCGGCCGACGCAGAGGCTTTCGATGGCCATGCGCACCTCGAGGATCTGCAGCGCTTCCGCCAGCTCGACGACCCGCACCCGCGCCCCCTTGTTGGGGATGAGCACGACCAGTCCGTCCCGGTCGAGTTCCCTGAGTGCGGTGCGGATCGTGCCGCGGCTCGCGTGAAGCAATTCGCACAATTCAGCTTCCACCAGCCGTTGCCCGGGAACGAGGCGGCCGCGCAGGATGCTTTCGGTGATCGCCTTCACGACTTCGTCATGGCCGACTTGCTTTCGCCTGTTCTGCGTCAACGTCGCGGCGGTCACTCAAGGTTCCTCCTTCGATGGTCAGGGATGCGGGGAATTCCCTAGGTTCAATCTAGTCCTGCACGCCGCCTCAAGGAACAGAAATCACGCCGATTGTCCAAAAAATCAAGACAATCCATCAAGGCCGAAATCCCTCTTGCCGCCTGTCAGAGTGCGGTGGGCCGACCAGGTTCGCAGTGCATCAACTGTGAGGGGAAGGGCGCCGCAAGGCGCCGCGCCAGTTTCCAGTCGCCCGAGAGCCAGAGCCCATAGTCTTCCGGGTGCAGGATGACCGGCATTGTTCCGGGCCGGTTTCGGGCGGCCGGCCCATTTGCCTCTGTGGTCAGGACGGCAAAGCTCGCCACTTCGGAATCGCGCCAGATTCCGGCAAAGGCGAAAATCGGGGCAGAGGGTAGCGAGAACCAGCGAGGCGCCCCGGCGCCCGGCCTGCTCCCGCCTTCCAGATAGCGTGTCACCGGGACAAGGCAGCGAAATTGCGTGTGCCTGAGCGTGCCGATCCAGAACGGGCTGGCAAGGTTTCGTACGGCAGTGACCACATGCTCTCCGCGCGGCGGTGGCGGCACGCCCCACTGGCGCGGCACCATCCGCCGCACCCCGTCCTGCCCGCGGATGACCACAGGCGCGTACTGGCCCGGCGCCACATCGCCTCCGCCCCACACGTCGCCATTCGTATCGGCGCCGAGCGCGCTGGCGATCTGGTCAGCCCGGGCATCGAGGCGGTAGAAGTTCACGTGGTCAGCCCGTCCGGCCGGCGCGCAGTATCAGTCGCGCCCCTTGCCCTCGTACCAGTCCTGCCGCCCGGTTTCCTCGATCGCCCAGATCCAGGCCTCGTTGAAGGCGGCGGTTGAAAAGCTGAACTCGGCCCGGGCCAGGTCGCGGTATTGATCCTTGGTCAGGGTCTTGGCCTTGCCCTCGCTCATCTGCGGGATCAGCCAGTCGAGGCATTTCTGCCGATCTTCCCTGGCGCGCGCGGCGGATATGGCCCGGTTGGTCTTCATCGTCCTGTCCTAGCCGAGCTTGAGGCCGAGGTCAGCCAGCAACTGCGCGGCCTGCTCGCGCGAGATGGTGGCGCCGCGAAACAGCCCGGCGTCGTTCAGGCGAATTCCGCCGAGATCCGCGCCGCGCAGGTCCGCATGATCGAAGCGCGCGCCGGCCACATGGGCATCGCGCAAGCTGCACTCCTCGAAAACTGCGGCGCGGAAATCGCACTTCCTGAGGTCCGACTGGCTGAAATCGACCCGGCGCAGGTTTTGCTGGCGGAAGGAGAAGGCCGGCAGCTTGGCGCTGATCAGAAGCGTTTCCGCAAAGCGAATGTCCATATGGCTGGCCTCGGACAGGTCGGCGCCAGTCAACTTGCATCCCGTGAACGAGGCCCCGGTCAGGGTGCTCCGGCGCAGCACGGCATTGTTGTAGTCGCTCGAGGCGAAGACCGCGTCGGAAAGGTCGGCACCGACGAAGCTGGCAAAGCCGCCCCGGCACGATTGCCACCGGGAGCCTTCAAGCCGGGCCCCGTTGAACTTCGCGTGGCGCAGGTCGCAGCGCTCGAAGGCCCATCCCTCAAGGTCCAGATCCGACAGGTCCGCTTCCGCGAGATCGCAGTCGATCAGGTGGGCGGGGGCCGGTCCGGCGGCAAGCGCCTGCAGGTCGGCCCGGACCAGCGATTGCCCGCGCAGGGCCCGGTCGGAAAACAGATCATCCATTGCTCACCCAGTACCACGGCGGCGCGTTCAATCCAGTGCCGGAGCGCCCGGCCGAAGGTTTTTCCTCGCCGACGCTCTCCGAAGTGTCCCGCTTTTCCCGATCGTGAATTGCGCGGCACAGGACATGATGGGCCGAGGTTGCTCATGGCGCGATCTGCGGTTATCTATTGGAGGTGAAGCCGCTGCCGGAGCCTCGGTCATGGGCGTGGATCTCAATCACACCATCGTCTGGTGCACAGACCAGGCAGCCTCGGCCAAATTCATGGCCGAAATTCTGGGCCGACCGGCGCCGAGGCGCTTTGCCCACTTCGACGTTGTCGACCTGGATAATGGCGTGTCACTCGATTTCGCCAATGCCGAGCGGCCGATCGCGCAACAACACTATGCCTTCCTGCTCAACGACGCAGATTTCGACGCCGTTTTCGGCCGCATCAAGGATCACGGGATCGACCACTGGGCAGATCCCGGGAAGAGCAGGCCCGGCCAGATCAATCATCACGACGGCGGCCGGGGCGTCTATTTCCCCGATCCGGATGGGCACCTGCTTGAGGTGATCACAAAGCCTTACGGCTCCGGCGGCTGACGAGGGGGCAGGAAGGCCTCCCGCATTCGGCCTTCGGAGGTCGTGCTGCCCGCGGCTCGCCCTCACCATTCGGGCAGTCGCTCCCTGCCGATGAGCGGGACAAAGCGGCACGCACCCAGATCCTCTTCCTCCCAATGCCTGGCGCCGGTCCGACTGATCTGCCGCAGCGACTGCACATGTTCTGACCTGGCAGGACTGATCAGTCGCCCTCCGGTCGGCAGTTGTTCCTTCAGGGCGCCCCGGCACCTGTCCGCTGCCGTTCCCCGCTTCGCCTGTCGGCAGGGCTGGAGCGGCCTCCGGGATGCCGGCATCGGACCTGATTGTTGTCTGTTCTCAATCGACAATCATCGAAACATTATACCAAAACCACGCTTCGAATTGGAGTTCCCGGGCAGGATTGGCCACGAAGCGCGGACCAAAGAAATTCCACATGATGCTGAACGGCGGGCACGGCTGGACTGCGCGGAATTGCTGCTGCGATTTTGCGCCAGAGGAGCTGCGCGCGTTGAAATCGGACGCAGCAGGGGCACGTGGCTCCGGCCGGGTCCGAACCGGCTCATGAATGGATCAGACCGGAGAGGACGATGATGACCCGTTCGCGGATGATGGGTGCGCTGCTGGCGCGCGCGAGCCTGATTTCCCTGCCGCTGGCTCTCCTGCCGGCTGCCGCTCATGCCCAGGCTGCCCCGGATGCGGACGGCACCGGAGCCGAGATCATTGTCACCGGATCCCGCACGATCACCAACGGCAACCAGAGCCCGACCCCGCTTACCGTGGTCAACGTCCAGGCGCTGCAGACCGTCCAGCCTTCGACCTTGTCCGACAACCTCAACCAGTTGCCGGTCTTTGCCGGATCGCGCAGCCAGTTCGGCAATCCTTCCGGAAATGCCGGCGCGGCCAACCAGCTCAACCTGCGCAATCTGGGCGCTAACCGCAACCTGCTGCTGTTCGATGGTCACCGCATCCCGCCGACGCTGAGCGACGGCACCGTCGATTCCGACATGGTCCCGCAGATGCTGATCGAGCGGGTCGACATGGTCACCGGCGGGGTCTCGGCGGTCTATGGTTCGGACGCGATCTCGGGCGTGATCAACTTCATTCCCGATCGCAAGTTCAGCGGGCTCAAGCTCCAGGCCCAGGCCGGGATCAGCCGCTATGGCGACGGCGCCCAGCAGAACGGCGGGATCGCCTGGGGCACCGGCCTGTTCGGCGGGCGCGGCCACTTCGAGGCGAGCTACGAATACCGCAACGACGAAGGCGTGCTGCACCGCAATTCGCGGCCGTGGAACCCGGAATGGTCGGTCGTCGGCCTCGGCACTCCGGCCAATCCCTATACCCTCGCGCCGAATGTCCGCCTTTACACCACCGCCTTCGGCGGCCTGATCACCAGCGGCGCGCTCTCGGGCCAGGTCTTCAAGAGCAACGGCGTCCTCTCGGCCTTCCAGCGCGGCACGGGCAGCGCGGGTTCCGCTCTGGTCGAGATCGGCGGCGACGGCGCTTATTACGACGATTCGATGAAGGCCCCGCTGCGCAGCCACCAGATGTTCGCGCGGCTGGACTACGACCTGACCGAGGCCGTTCACGCCTATGTGAACTTCGCCGGGGTCATCAAGAAGAACGAGCAGTACCAGGCCGCACCGATGCTGGCCAACGTGACGATGAGCTCGTCCAACCCCTTCCTCGCCCAGGCCTATCGCACCGCGCTGGCCAATGCCTCGCAGTCCACGTTCAAGATGAGCGAGTTCATGTCGGGCAATGCCGAAAGGCGCGTGGCGGAGAGCGATCTCAATTCGTTCATCGCCAGCGGCGGGCTGGAAGGCAGGATCGGGGATTACCGCTGGAATCTCTCGCTGCAGCACGGCTGGACCCAGCAGAAGTCGATCGCCCGCAACAACGTCAACCAGCAGCACCTGTGGGCAGCGCTCGATGCCGTGGTCAATCCGGCGAACGGCCAGATCGTCTGCAACGTGACCCTGACCAACCCCGCAGCCAATCCAGGCTGCGTCCCGCTCAACATTTTCGGCCCGACGGCCGCCAGCGCCGAGGCAAGCCGCTACATCATGGCGGATACGACCGCGATCGCCCGCTCGACCATGGACGATGCCGAGTTCAGCCTTGCCGGCTCGCCCTTCGATACCTGGGCCGGTCCGCTGGACCTCGCCCTGTCGGGTGAATATCGCCGCCAGACGCTCTACCAGGTCAGCGATGCGCCAGACAGCCTGCTGGCGAATTGCACCGGCCTGAACTTCAACTGCACCTCGACCTCCACGCTCTACCAGACCACGGCCAACAACCTGCCCAAGGTCAGCCAGATCGTGTGGGAAGGGGCGGTCGAGGCCAATGTCCCGCTGCTCAAGGATTCAGCCCTGGGCCGCTCGATGACCGTGAACGGCGCGGCGCGCTACACCTCGTACAAGACCAGCGGCAACTACGTGACGTGGAAGCTGGGGCTCGACTGGCAGCTGACCGATACCCTGCGCCTGCGCGCCACCCGGAGCCGCGACATCCGCGCGCCCTCGCTTAACGAGCTGTTCGCCCCGCGCACCGTGGCGGTCTCGCTGCTGCAGGATCTCCTGACCAGCACCGCGCCCACGGTCCCGCTCTACAGCGGCGGCAATCCCGGCCTGAAGGCGGAGATCGGCCACACCACCACGGCCGGCATCGTCTGGAAGCCGAGCCCGGCCTTCAGCATCGCGCTCGATGGCTATCACATCCGCATCACCGATGCCCTGTCGAACGAGCGCGGCAACCTCGCGGCCAACCAGCAGGCCTGCTACGCGAGCGGCGGCGCTTCGCCCTATTGCCTGTTGCAGGTGCGGCCTAATGGCTTCACCGACACCTCGATCGCCAACCAGGTGCAGGCCTTCTACAGCCGCAATATCAACCTCGCCGAGATCAAGGCCTACGGTCTCGACCTCGAGGTCAATTACCAGGGCGAACTGTTCGCCCGGCCGTTCTCGACCCGGCTGTTCGTCAATCACCAGCCCAAGCTGACCTTCCGCACCACCAATTCGGTGCTCGAACACGCGGGCGTCGCCTATGACACCGGCTCGCTCTATCCCTCGCCCAAGTGGTCGGCCACGGCCCTGTTCCACATCAAGCCGACCGACAGCTTCAGCGTCGACGTGATGGAACGCTGGCGCTCCACGCTTACCCATCAGGTCTCGCCCGCCCAGATCTGGACCAACCCGCTGGTGCCCTCGTTCTATACCACCAACCTCAACCTCAACTGGACGGTCGAGGGCGGGCGCGGCAAGTTCGACTTCTTCGTCAACGTCCAGAACCTGCTCGACCGGACGCCGCCGCCCGCGGCCTATTACAACAGCCCGCAGCCCGGCCAGTTCGGCGGCTGGGCCATCGGCGACGATCCGATGGGGCGCTATTTCACCTTCGGCGTGCGGTGGCGGGGCTGATCTTCCGCAACGCCGAAAACCCTGCCCTTGCGGCACAGATGCGCAGTACAAGACCTTACGGGAGAGAAAACACCATGCGCCTTCGTCACGCCCTGATTGCCCCGCTGCTGGCCTGTGCAATGGCCATGCCCGCACTTGCCCAGGATGGCGGCGCGCTCAAGCGCAGCTACATCCGTCTCGGGCGCGAGGCCAATGCCGTGCTGGTCGAACCGGCCACGCCTGGCCCCAACGGGCATATCGTGGCGATCAACGTCCACCCGGACAATCTCAATACCTTTGAATACTTCATCGGCCGCAAATTGGGTGAACGCGGCTACCGCACGATCGAGATCAACTTCTACGGCAAGGAGACCACGTTCGAGGTCTTCCTCGATCCGATCGCGGCGGCAATCCGCTATGCCCGCAAGCTGCCGGGCGTCGACAAGGTCATCCTCGTCGGCCACAGCGGGGGCGGGCCGGAGCTGACCTTCTACCAGGAAGTCGCCGAAAAGGGCCCCTCCGCCTGCCAGCAGGCCAACCGCATTTCCAAGTGCGGCGGCAAGGGGCTGGAGAACCTGCCCAAGGCCGATGCCATGCTGGTGCTCGAAGCCAATATCGGCGCGCCGCACCGTCTCCAGGGCCTCGATCCGGCGATCGTCGGCAACAAGCCCGCGCCGCGCAATCCCGCGCTCGATGCCTATGCCGCGCAGAACGGCTTCGATCCCAAGACCGGCACGGCCCGCTACAGCGCGGCATTCCAGCAGCGCTACGAAGCCGGACTGCATCGCCGCAGCGAAGCCGTGATCGCCGAGGCGAAGGCCCGCGTGGCCGCGCTCGACGCGGGCAAGGGCCTGTTCCGCGATGACGAGCCCTTCGTCGTCGTCGGCACGGCCACCAGCTCGCTCGGCCCCCGGCTAAACCTGCAGGATGGCTCGATCCTGTCCGAAACCCACGGCACTCACCTCAATCTCAAGGCCGACGGCAGCCGCCCGGTCGAGATCGTGAAAAGCGTGCGCAAACCCGGCGCCCCCGCGCTCGACCAGCGCAACACGATGGAGGACACGGTGATGGATACCACCGTGCGCCACTACCTTTCGTTCTCGGCGATCACCACCACCCCCGCCTTCGCCATGACCCGCAACGACATCAAGGGGGTGGACTGGTCCTCCTCGGCCAACTCTGCCGCGGGCTCGGTGCGCAACATCACCGTGCCCACGCTGGTCATGGCCGGCAGCTGCACGATCCACATGATCCCGCTCGAGATCGTGTTCGACCAGTCTGCGGCGGCGGACAAGGAGTTCGTCGTCGTGGACGGCGGCAATCACGAATTCGGCCCCTGCCGCCCGGAGTTCGGCGACAGCCAGAAGCGTGCCTTCGATTACGTGGAAAGCTGGCTGGCAAAACGCTTTCCCGTGGCCGGCTGAGCCGCATCGGACGGCCTGCGGGATGGGGGCGGCGGTGGGTGTAACAGCCTGCCGTCGCCCCTCTCTCTATCCGCGAGGTGAATGGCAGAAATGTTCGGGTTGGGTCGGCCGCTTTGTCAGCGTGTACGGACCGCCCGCCTTTACCCCCTAAGCCGCCAACCCCGCGTGCTTCATCCGGTCCACCCGGGCCTTGAGGTTGTCGAGAAACTGGCTCTGGATCGCCGATGGCCGCCACCCGGCGCGCGTCGTCACCCCGATCATGCTGGCCCCGCCGCGCAGCGGCGGGCCAAGGATCGCCAGCCCGCCGTTCGCCACCTCGCGGCTGACCTGTTCGGGCGAGAGCAGGGCGAGCCAGTCCCCCTCGAACAGCAGGCCGTGGATGGCGAGGACCGAGGAACACTCCACCGCCACCGGCGGCGGCGGGATGCCCATGTCGAGGAACATGTTTTCCCAGGCCACCCGCTTGGGCGCGGTGCGGCCCGACATGATCCACGGATATCGGGCGAGGTCATGGAGATCGATCTGGTCCAGTTCGGTCAGCGGGTGATCGCTGCGCGCGACGACCGAGAAATGGTCCTTGTAGAGCGGGGTCTGCACGATTTCGGGCGAGGGGTTGGGAATGCGCAGCGCGCCCACGATCATGTCCAGTTCGCCCGCCGTCAGCCGCGCCAGAAGCTCGCTGTAAGGCCCGTCGATGATGGCAATGGTCGCGCCCGGTTGCTTTGCGTGGAAATCGCACACCGCCTCCGGGATCAGCTTGGCCCGCACCAGCGGCATGGCCCCGATCGTCAGCCGCCCGCCGATCTGGCCGCGCCGCATGTCGAGATCGGCGATCACCGCCTCGATCTCGGCCACGGCGCGCCGCGCGGCCCCGGCAATGGCCCGCGCCCCGTCGGTCGGCACGACCGAGCGCCCGCGCCGCTCGAACAGGATGATGCCCGATAGCTGTTCGAAATCGCGCACCGCGCGGTGAATGGCCGAGGCCGAGATTCCGGTCGCCCGGTTGGCGAGGATGAAGTTGCCGCTCTGCACCGCCGCGATCACTGCGCGCAGGTGCGTGAAGCTGACCCGCAGCAACATGGCCCGCCCGTCGATCCAGCGGCGCGAGGAGGTGGCCGGGCGGCACTCCTCGAATGCTGCGGCCAGTTCCTGCGCAGCGCGATCGACCCGGTCGATCAGCTCGATCCCGGCCGGGGTCGGCGTGATCCCGTCGCGGTGGCGGTCGAACAGGCGGTGTTGCAGCGTGCCTTCCAGCTTGACCACGGCCTGGGTCAGAGCGGGCTGCGAAAGGTGCACCGCTTCGGCCGCGCGGCTCAGGCTGCCAAGCTGCTTGATCTCGCTCAGCGCCATCAGGTGGCGCAGGTTAAGGTCGTAGGGCGTCATGATCAGAATTCTGCATATCTTATAGATATCCGAAAGAACGAAGTTTGGTGCAAGCCACAAATAGGCCACTATGCATTTGTTCGCGGAAATGACCGTCCGTGCCGGTTGCCCGAAACTTATGTTCGGGCAAGGCGTGGGAGAACGGCGCGCGTTGGAGGGGATATGATCGAAAAAGGTTTGGCGAGACGGCAATTCCTGCGCGATGGCGGCGCAGGTCTGATGCTGCTCGCCGGCGGCGGCGCCGCTCTGCACAATGGGGCTGCGCTGGCGCAGGAAAGGAAAGCGAAATCCAGCGGGCCGACCGTGCTGGAAGACATGGGGGCCTGGATCGCCGCAACCCGGTACGAGGAATTGTCCCCGGCCACGGTCCGCAAGGTCAAGAATCTCCTGCTGGATACCTTCGGCTGCGCGATCGGCGCGGTTGATGGCCCGCCGGTCAAGGCCGCGCGCGGCGTGATCCGGATGCGCGGCGGCAACCCGCAGGCCACGGTGATCGGCACCGGCTGGAAAACCTCGTGCGATGAAGCCGCTTTCCTCAACGCGCTGCAGATCCGCTACCTCGATTTCAATGACTACACGGCCTTCGGCTACCCGCACCATCCCAGCATCAACCTCGCCTCGGCCCTGGCCGTGGCGGAAATGCGCCGTCTTTCCGGCAAGGACCTGATCCTCGGCCTGACGCTCGGCTACGACGTGCACATCCGCATCCGCGATGCCTCGGAACGGCGCGGGTTCGACATGCCTTCGATCGAGGCGCAATATGCCTCGGCGGCCTGCGCGGCGCGGCTGCTCGGGCTCGACGCCAGGGGCATCGCCAATGCCCTGGCCATTGCCGCCTCCAACGCCAACACCCTGTCCGAGGTCCGCGCCGGCGACGAACTGACCAATGCCAAGGGCGCGGCCGAGGCCATGGCCGTGCGCAGCGGCACTTTCGCCGCACTGCTCAGCCAGGCCGGGGTGCAATATCCGCTGACCATCATGGACGGCGAATTCAGCTATGACCGGCTGGTCAGCCGCGGGCTCAAGCAGGACCTGCTGCGCAAGCGCTCGGGCGAATTCCAGATCATGAAGAGCTGCATGAAGATGTGGCCGAGCATCGGCACCTCGCAGGCCCCGATCGCCGCCGCGCTGCAATTGCGCGAAAAGGGGGTGAGGGCGGCCGACATCGTCTCGGTCACGATGTACATGAGCGAATTCGGTTACGACCAGCAGCTCGGCTTCCTCGATCACGAGATCAACACCCGCGAACACGCCGATCACAGCGCGCCCTATTGCGTCACCCGCGCCTTCCTTGATGGCGACGTCAGGATCGAGGACTTCCACGATCCCCGCTTCCGCGAACCGGCGGCCAAGGAGTTCATGAAGCGGATCAAGGTCGTGGCCGATCCGGCGCTCACCACCAGCGGCGGCGATATCCTCGGCTGCAACATGGAGGTCACGCTCAAGGACGGCTCCGTGCGCCGCGCCGAGATGCCCTTCGCGCCCGGCTCGATCCAGAATCCGGCCACCGACAAGGAGATCGAGACCAAGTTCTTCGACCTTGCCGAGGGCGTGATCGGAAAATCGGGTGCCGAGCGGGCGCGCGACGCTATTCTCTCGATCGACAGCAAACCCACGCTTGACGGGCTCCTTGCCCTGCTCAAGCCGATCAAGCGGAGCGCCTGATGTTCGAGATGATTTCCCGCCGTGCCCTGATGGGCCAGTTCGGCGCTGCCGGCCTGCTCACCCTGAGCGGCTGCTCAGGCCAGCAGGGCAGCGCCAAGGGCGCGATCAACATCGCCACGGCGGCCGGTTCCTTCAACATGACCATCGCCGCGCTGATGAAGCAGCAGGGCTTCATGGAAAGCCTCGGCCTCCATCCCAATGCGATCGCCGTGTCCGACGGGGCCAAGATCCTCGCCAGCGTGGTCAGCGGATCGGTCGACATCGCGCCGCTCTCCGGCTTCAGCCAGATATTCCCTGCGATCGAACGCGGGGCCCAGGTCCGCATCCTGAGCGCCGCCACGCTGACCCCGATGCTCGCCCTGTTCAGCGGCAAGCCGGGTGTCCGCACGCTCAAGGACCTCGAGGGCAAGAACGTCGGCAGCGGTGCGATGGGCTCGCTGGTCCATCAGCTCACCGTCACCCTTCTGCGCAAGTACGGGATCGACGTCTCGACCATCCGCTTCATCAACCTGGGTTCCAACACCGATGTGTTCAAGGGCGTGATGGCCGGCACGGTCGATGCCGGGCTGGGGCCCGCATCCTATGTTCCCGATGCCGAGATCTACAAGGTCCACGCCCTCGAACATGGCGACATGTCGGTCGAACTGCCTGATTTCACTTATCAGGCCGGCTGGACCTCGACACACGCGATCGCCACCAAGCGCGACGAACTGGTCCGCACCCTTGCCGCCTATGCCACGCTGTTCCGGTTCCTCGGCCAGCCAGAGGCGAAGGAAGCCTTCCTCAAGGCCCGCCGCTCGGTCTTCCCCTCGGCGCCCGAGCGCGAGCACGAGAGCGAATGGGCTTTCCTCCAGAAGACGAAGCCCTTGGCCAAGGACCTGATCATCTCGCCGGAGCGGGTCGAGTACATGCAGAAGATCAACGTGGAGTTCAAAGCGCAGAAGGAAGTCCTGCCCTACGACCGCGTGGTCGATACCTCGATCGCCGAAGCCGCCCTGAAACTGCTCGACAAGACGTAACCCATTGAATTCGGCGGCGCCCGCCCCGCGCCGTCGCTGATTGCCGCAACTGCCACAGGTCAAATTGCCTCGCCGCCCCCGGCTTGGCAAGCCGCCCCCGCCTGCACGAAAGAACCGCCTTGATGACCGAAACCGCCACCCAGCTGCTCAAGCTTCGCACCAACCTCGCGGACTATCCCGTGACCATGGCGATGAAGGACGGGCGGATCACCTCGCCGCTGGTCGAACTCGACTATTGCGGGCCCAAGGTGGCCAACAACGCCTTCAAGGCGATGCTGCGCGATGGCCAGTATGACGCGGGCGAGCTGGCGATCATCACCTACCTTCAGGCCAAGGCCTGGGGCAAGCCGTGGACCCTGCTGCCGATCCCGATCTCGGGCCGCTTCCAGCAGCACTGCATCGCCTACGACAGCGAGCGCGGCCACCTCTCGCCCAAGGACATCGAGGGCAAGAAGGTCGGCGTGCGCACCTATGCCCAGACCACCGGTCTGTGGGTGCGCGGCGTGCTCCAGCACGAATACGGCGTCGACCTGAACAAGGTCACCTGGATGACGATCGAGGACGCCCACGTGGCCGAGTTCCAGGAGCCGGCCAATTGCCAGCGCCTCCCCGCCGGCTCGAAGCTGGTCGACATGCTCTACAGCGGCGAACTCGCCGCCGTGATGATGGGCGGAGACATGCCCAAGGACCCGCGCATCGCCACGCTGATCCCCGATGCCAAGGCCGCTGCGAAGGAATGGCACGCCCGCGAGAACGTGGTCCCGATCAACCACATGTTCGTCGTCCACGACGAGGTGGCGCGCGATCACCCCGACGCGGTGCGCGAGATCTTCCGCATGTTGGCGGAAAGCCGCGCCGCCGCCGAAACGCCTGAGATCTTCCCGCCGATCGGGCTCGAGGCCAACCGCAAGGCGCTCGAACTGGCGATCGAGTGGTCGTTCGAGCAGCGCCTGATCCCGCGCCGGCTGACCGTGGACGAACTGTTCACCGATCTCACCGCCAGCCTGACCGCTTGATCGCCTGACCGCCTGAACCCGGCCTCCCGCCCATCCGAGGATTTCCGATGGTATCGAAACTGATCGACATCCACCCCCACATCGTCTCCGACGACATGGTCCGCTATCCCGTCACCCCGATCGGCGGCAAGCGTTCTGACTGGTCGAAAGAACGCGCGGCGACGATGGAAGAACTCGTCGCGGCCATGGACGAAGCGGGGGTCGACAAGGCCGCGATCGTCCATTCCTCGACGACTTACGGCTTCAACAACGACTATGTCGCCGATTCCATCGTGGAATATCCGGGCCGCTTTACGGGGGTATTCTCGGTAAACGTCACTCAGCCCGACGCGCCGGAGCGGATGCGCTACTGGTATGGGCGCGGGATGACCGGGATGCGGATCTACGCCCGGGGCAGCACCATGGCGAAGGACTGGCTGTCGATCGCCGATCCCTCGACCATGCCGGCATGGGAATGCGCGGCCGAACTCGGCATTTCCGTGGCGACCAACGTCAACGCGCGCGACGAGAGCCTCGGCCATATCAAGACCATCCTCCAGCGCTTCCCCACCGTACCGCTGGTGATCGACCACCTCGGCCGGCCCGGCATCGCCGATGGCCCGCCCTATGCCGCCGCGGCCGACTATTTCGACCTTGCCGACTATCCCAACCTCTATCTCAAATATACCCGCTCCGGGCTCGACAGCATGATCAAGGGCGCGGCCACGCCGGAAAGCTTCATGGTGAAGCTGGTCAGCGTCTTCGGGGCCAACCGCATCGCGTGGGGATCGAACTACCTTTCGGCCCCGGGCACGCTCAGCGAGATCATCCAGTTGGCCCATGCGGCCTGCGCCGATCTGACCACTGTCGACCGCCGCTGGATCTTCGCCGGCACGGCGCAACGCCTCTATCCCGCGCTGGCCGACGAAGCCTCCGCCACCGCGGCTGCAAGAACCTGATTTTACAAAAATAAACACAAGCAAATGCCCTGAACAAAGGGAGAGGGAATATGACTGGACGTGCCAAATCAACGGCCTTTCTTCTGGCCACATCGTGCCTGATCGCCCTGCCATCGGCCGCCTTCGCGCAGCAGGCTCCGGCTCCTGCCGCCGACAAGGAGGTCAGTGACGACCAGGCCCGCGAGATCATCGTCACCGGTTCGCGCGTGGCCACCAACGGCAATTCGATGCCGACCCCGGTTACGGTGGTCACCGCGCAGGATCTCGTCGCCTCCAAGCCGACCACGCTGATCGACGCGCTCAACAACCTGCCGGTATTCTCCGGTTCGCGCGGCCAGCAGTCCAACCCGATCTCGGCGGGCATCGCCGGGGCGGGGAGCCCGGCCTCGAACCAGCTCAACCTGCGCAACCTCGGCGCGGCCCGCACCCTGGTCCTGTTCGACGGGCAGCGCGTCGCGCCGACCACCATCGCGGGTATCGTCGATGCCGACATCATCCCGCAGATGCTGATCCAGCGGGTCGAGGTCGTCACCGGCGGCACCTCGGCGGTCTATGGCTCGGATGCCGTGGCCGGCGTGGTCAACTTCATCCCCGACAAGAAGTTCAACGGGATCAAGCTCCAGGCCCAGGCCGGAGAGACCGAATATCACGACAACAAGAGCTGGAAGGCCGGCATCGCCGCCGGCACCGACCTGCTCGACGGCCGCGCCCATATCGAGGCCAGCTTCGAGCACTACGACAATCGCGGCGTGCTCGATCGCTGGTCGCGCCCGTGGAACAACAAATATGCCGTGGTCGGCACCGGGGCCCAGAGCAATCCCTATTACCTGCTGGCCGATATTCGCAACAACACCGGGTCCTTCGGTGGCCTGATTACGAACGGCGTGCTCAAGGACATGCAGTTCCGCAGCGACGGCCTTCTCAGTGCCTTCATCCACGGGGCTCCCACGGCCACATCGACCGCCGAGATCGGCGGCGATGGCTACTACCAGAGCGCCAACATGGTTGCCCCGCTCAAGTTCGACCAGCTCTATGTGCGCGGCGATCTCGACATCGGTGACGATACCCACGCCCACATTCAGTTCGCCCGCGACAAGAAGTACAATTCACTCAGGGTGAACTGGCCGGCCCTGACCGGGCTGACCATGAGTTCGACCAACGCCTTCCTGCCGCTGGCCTACCAGCAGCAGCTTGCCACGGCCAAGCAGACGACCTTCACCTTCGGCAAGATCCTGACCCAGGAGCCGCGCCTCCAGCCCGAGATCACGTCGGACCAGATCATCCTCAATGCCGGGCTCGACGGCAAGATCGGCAAGTTCCGCTGGGAGCTTTCGGGCAACTACGGCAAGACCACGCTGCACAACAACTTCCTGTATAACCAGAACAACGAGTATCTCGCCGCCGCGCTCGATGCCGTGGTCGATCCGGCCAGCGGCAAGATCGTCTGTTATTCGGCCCTGACCGGAAAGCGGCCGGACTGCGTCCCGCTCAATATCTTCGGGCCGACCTCGGCCAGCCAGGCCGCGCTCGACTACGTCTTCCGCACGACCCACTTCACCGCCCACACCTCGACCTCGGACATCAACGGCAGCGTCTCGGGCGAAGTGTTCAACACCTGGGCCGGGCCGGTCAGCGTCGCCCTGTCGGGCGAATGGCGCAGGACCAGCTACGATTCCACGACCGACGCCGATGCCACGGCCCAGCCCAACTGCGCCACGGACCTGCGGTACAACTGCCGCTCCACCACGCTCACCTGGGCCAATGCCTTCGGCACCCGCACCCCGGTCAGCGTCACGGTCAAGGAAGTGGCGGGCGAGTTCGAGATGCCGCTGCTCAAGGACGCGCCGCTTGCCCAGTCGCTCAGCCTCAACGGCGCGCTGCGCTACACCCATTACAGCACGGCCGGCTCCTACTGGACCTGGAAGGCCGGGCTTGACTGGCACCTCAACGACGAACTGCGCTTCCGCGGCACGATCTCGCGCGATATCCGGGCGCCCACGCTGAACGACCTGTTCGCCCCTGCGACGATCCAGACCTCCAACGCGCAGGACCAGCTCACCGGCGCCAATCCCAATGCGCCGTCCTACCGCGCGGGCAATCCCACCCTGAAGTCGGAAATCGGCCGGACCAAGACCTTCGGCATCGTCTACCAGCCCAACTGGCTGCCGCGTTTCAGCCTCGCGGTCGATGCCTTCATCATCGAGGTCCAGAACGCGATCGTCGAGATCAAGGGCGATGATTCCGTGGTCCAGCAGGCCTGCTACAACAGCGGCGGCACCAGCCCCTACTGCCAGTTGCAGACCCGGCCGAACGGCTTCACCGACAAGTCGGCGGCCAACATCGTCACCGGCTGGTTCCAGTACAACATCAACATCTCCAAGGTTCGCTCGTGGGGTGCCGATGTCGAGGCGAACTACCAGACCCGCCTGCTGGGCAAGCCGCTCTCGCTGCGCGCTTTCCTCACCTGGCAGCCGCACACGGTCTACAGCCAGCCCGGCCTGTCCGATGTCGACATGGGCGGCACGGCCTATGGGCCCACCCCGCTGATCGCCAGTCCCTCGGTGCGCGTCACGCTCAACCAGGGGATCGACCTCACCGACAACTTCCGGGTGGACCTGCAGGAACGCTACCGCAATCCGCTCAAGCTGAGCGGCGATTCCACGCTCTATGTCGCGTGCTGCAAGGTCGGCGCGGTCGCCTACGTCGATCTCAACCTGACCTACAAGGTGAAGGTCGGCGGGGCGAACGGAGAGGTGTTCTTCAACGTACAGAACCTGACCGACCGCGAGCCGCCGGCCTCAGCCCCTCCGGGCAGCACGACGCCGGGCGCGATGGGCGGCTGGGCGATCGGCGACGATCCGCTGGGCCGCTCGTTCAACCTCGGCTTCCGCCTCAAGCTCTGAGCCGCAAGCCCCCAGCTCCCCGTCCGGCCCTTTCGGCCGGGCGGGGAGCGTCCCTGTTGCATCGAGGATTGCCATGACCCGTCGCTCCGCCCGCCTTGCCCGCAGGTCTGCCGCCCTGCTGGCGCTCGCTTTCGCGGCGATCCCGGCACTCCATGCCCAGGAAGCGGGCGAGGGCGGCGGCGAAGGGCGAGCGGTGCGGGCAGGGCCGGTCGCGGGCGAAAACTTCCGCACTGAATATGTCCGCCTGCCCAGCCAGAGCGAGGCCCTGCTTTACGAGCCGACCAGCCCGAAATCGCCGGTCGCGCTGGTATTCAGCCACCCGGGACGCAACAATTTCAACGAACCGCTCGGCCGCCAGATGGCGCGGCGCGGCTACCGGGTGCTGATGGTCAACTACCGGGGCGACGCGGAATTCCGCGAAGCCGATCCCGAGGCCTACCTGCCTGGCCTGTCGCAGGCGATCACCTGGCTCAGGACCCTGCCGGGCGTCGGCAAGGTGGTCCTCGTCGGCCACAGCGGCGGCGGCCATCTCGTCTCGCTCTACGGCGGCGTTGCCGAGCAGGGGCCGGCGATCTGTTCCGGCCCCGAGAAGATCTACCCCTGCAAGACCCGCGGCCTCACAGGTCTTGCCCGGCTCGACGGCCTCGTCCTGCTCGATGCCACGCTCGGCGCCTTCCACCAGATGAGCGCGGTCGACCCGGCCATCGCCGAGGGCGCGCGCAAGGCGGCGCTCGACATGTTCGATCCCGCCAACGGCTATGACCCGGCGGCGAAGCGCGCCGCCTATTCCCCGGCCTTCACCAGCCGCTTCTATGCCGCGCAAGCCGGCGACAATGCCCGCATCGTCGATCACGCGCTCGCTCGCCTCCACGCGATCGAGCAGGGCAAGGCCGTCTATGTCGACGATGAGCCGCTGGTCATCCGCGGCATGGGCGTGCGCGCGTCCGGCGCGCGGCTCTACCAGCCGGACGTCGCCTTCGCCTCCCACACCCGCCAGCCCCATCTCCTCCTCCGCGCCGACGGCGCCGAGGGCACGGCAGTGATCCAGTCGGTCCGCGCGCCGGCGGGCAAGTCGGCGGGCGACGCGCTGCGCTCGCTCGACACCATGGCCCAGAACACCACCGTGCGCCGCTTCCTCGCCGCCTCGGCGATCCGCACCGGGCCGGACTACAGGATCACCGCCGACAATATCGTCGGGGTTGACTGGAAGTCGGCCTACAACTCAACCCCGGCCATGGCCGAGGGGATCACCGTGCCCTCGCTGGTGATGACGATGACCTGCCACTACCTGCTCATGCCGGGCGAGATCATCTTCGACCACCTTGCCGCCAGGGACAAAACCTATGTCGCGGTCGAAGGGGCGACCCACGGTTTCGCCCCCTGCAAACCCGAATACGGCGACACGACCAAGCGCACGTTCGACTATCTCGACCGCTGGCTCTCGCAGGGCCGCTTCTGATCGCTTGCAACCCCGGAGCAGTGCCGATGCGTGTGCTTTTCATTGCGGCAGCCATGGCGTTCGCTGTGCCCGCTTACGCCGCCGATCCGGCTCCCGGCCGGGCGCCGGGAATGCCGCTTGCCCTGGCGGTCGAAGCCGCCCGGACGTCCATCGCCGCCTGCCTTGCCCAAGGCGCGCGGGTCACCGTCGAAGTCAAGGATTCCGCCGGGGTAACGGTCGCCCTGCTATCCGAAGACGGCGCTGACGCGGCCTCGATCGCCACGGTCCGCTCGCGCAATCAGGCCGTGCTCAAGACCCGCACCCCAAGCGGCGGAGGCGATCCCGCCCTTTCTGCCGAGCCTCGCCTTGCGCAAGCCGGGCGAGGGGCCCTGCCGGTCCTCGCCGGCACGGCCTTCCTTGGCGCCTATGGCGTGGCGGGATCGGCCAGCGACGCGGCGGACGAGGCCTGTGCCCGCACCGGCCTCGCCCACGTCGCCGCGCGGATCCGCTAGGCGCGAACCCGTTCCGGATCGACGAACAGTTCGTCCACCGACATCCGCTTCGGGGTCAACTGCTGTTTGAAGGCGGTGTCCTCCAGCGCGCGGATCGTCGCCATGTTGGCTTCCATCCCGTAGGGCAGGGGGTCATGACCGACGATCTTGCGCAGTTTCAGATACTTCTTGTCCGAGGCCGCATCGGAAGTACCGGCGTCGAGCCGCGCCAGCCACTCGGACTTGGCCTGCGAGAAAGCATCGAACAGCGAGCGGGCGACCCAGGGATGCTCGGCCAGCACGGAATCCTTGACCACCACCGTGCCGTGCATCGGGTAGATCCCGGTGCGGCCATACCATTCGGCCTCCAGTTCGGCGGCATTGGGGAACAGGTCGGGATAGTCGGCCTCGACCGTCTTCCAGCCCTCGGTGGGTGAGCCTGCGCGGCCGATCCCGGCATTGGCGGCGAAGCCTGCCACGAGTTCGCCATCGGCCATCATGTCGGCAAGCGAACGGCCGGCCGGGGCGTGGATCACGTTGGGCGGCAGGATCATCTGCTGGACGTGTTCCTCGTCGTCCACAACCCAGGTAACCTTGGAGGAATCGAGGCCGAACTCATCGATCAGCACGCCGCGCGTCCAGGCCCCGGTCGTCACCGAATAGGCCCTTACGCCAACTTTCCTGCCTTCCAGATCCTTGGGGTGGACGATCCCCGCGCCCGGCCGGACCAGCAAGCCTGCATGGTGGAACCGGCGCACGATGAAGATGGGGAGGGCGGTGAACGGCGCGCCGTAAGCCTTGGCGATGATATAGGTCGTCGGCGCCAGTTCGCAGACATCGAACTCGACCTGGCGGACCATCCTGCGGAACGCGGCGATCTGCGGCTTGACGACGACGAATTCGGCATCGACCCCCTCGATCGAGATCGACCCGTCGAGCACGGCCATGGTGTGCGGTTGCTGGGAAACGGCAATCTTGAGCGGAACCTTGGCGGCCATCGGGGGCACTCCTTTCGGGGATCAGGGCGCGCGCCGTCCTCCCCCAGTCAGGGATCACCAGCGCGCGCGGCGGGAAACAGGTTCAGAAGCGGCCGGGCTTGCTCAACCAACCGGCGACATAGTCGAAGGTCCGCTTCGTGCTATCGCCGTATTGCGGCTTGCAGGCCGTGAACTCGTGCGTTGCCCCCTCGACCGCGGCATAGGTCTTGTCCTTGCTTGCCAGCCGGTCGAAAATCACCTCGCCCGGCACGACGAGGTAGTGGCAGCCCATGGTCAGGACCAGCGTGGGCACGGTGATCCCATAGGCATTGCCCGGCGCGGAATCGTAGCCCGATTTCCAGTCCACCCCGACGATATCGTCGGCGGTAATGGCATAGTCGGGCAGGAGCCGGATGCCGTCGTGGGCAAGAAACCCGCGCACCGTGGTATTGCTGGAACTGGTGCCAAGCTCGCGAACCTGCTTGGCCGCCTGAAACTGGGCCGGGCGAACGGTATGGATCACCGTCTGCACCTCGCTGCCGTCAGCCTTGACCAGCGTGTGCGGAGCCTTGGTGTGGGCAAGGAAGGTCAGGTCGGACTGGTAGAGCCGCGCCCCGCCGGCATCCTCGCCAAGGCCGGGAACGGTCAAGGGTTCGTCATTGGCATAAAGGCCCTTGCCGGCCTCGATCGCCTTGATCCGGGCCTGCGCCCGTGCCAGCAGCGCCGCATTGCGCGCGGCCTGGGCGGCATAATAGCGCTTGGCGAAGGCGGCCGAATAGCTGGCCTTCCCGGCCGAGGCGTCATAGCCGTTGGCCTTGGCGAACATGTCCAGCGCGGGAACGCGCGCATTCACGCCGCCCGCGCTGGCCGGGTCGATCGAACTGGCGCCGTGGAAATCGCCCAGCGGCGGATCGAGCAGGATCAGGCCATCGGGCTTGGCCAGATGTTCGAGCCCGCTCGCTTGGCAGGGATAGACCTTTTCCGGGCCGTTGCAGGCCGAAGGGCCATGTTCCGCCACGTTCTCGTAAAGCGTCATCTGGTGCGCGCCGCCGCTGTGCCCGGCGATCACAACCCGGGTCACGCCCGGCAGGCTGCGCATATAGGCAACTGCGGCCGACAGGACCGGCAATTGCTGGTCTACGCCGAGCGCGGGATCGATCCGCGCGTTCACATTGATTGTGCGGAACCCCCGCCGCGCCAGTTCGCGCCCAATCGGCGCGGTGAAGTTGTCCCCGCCCGGATGGGTGAAGACCACTGCGACCGGAGAGACCGCTGCGCCGGCAAGCGGCTGGAACACCATGCCTTCGCCGCGCCGGCCGAGGCGGACGTACCCGGCGGAATAGTCCTTGCCGTCGAGCGGGCCGACGCGGGCGCGCAGGCCGGCTTCGGTCGGCGCTTCCGCCTGCGCGACAAGAGCTGCCGGAAGCGCGATGAGCGCCAGGGCCGCAAGGGCTGGAACCGTCAATTTCATCACTACCTCTCCCCTCCGTCAGCGGAGATTGCTTCTTGTGAATTTCTCCTACAGGCGAAGTGCTCCAAACCGCGCTATTCAAAATAGCGTCGATGAAATAATTCTGGTCAATTCTCGCGGGCGGGTGCGGGACGGGCACGGGGCAATTCATCCTCTGATCGGCAGATAGCCGGGCAATTGCATTGCGATGGGCTCGCCCGGCGCTTCATTCGGCTCCTGCCGGCAGGCGCGCCTCATCGCGCGGCGAGGGGGCGGGCCGTCAGGATCACAATTCTCGATTTCTGCGACAAATCTCCGTTTAGAATATTTCGCCTCCAGTTCTAATGAGCAGCCCATCCGGATCGGCTGTATGCGAGGCTCGAGAACGGCATCCGGATCGCCGGACCGGGCGCGCCGCGCCGGTCCCGGTGCGGAATCGGCGGACAGGACCCCGAGAGGGCTGCCGCCGGCAAGCCGGGGGGAGAGACCATGATTATCGATTGCCACGGACACTTCACCACTGCGCCCAGGAGCCTTCATGCCTGGCGCAAGGCACAGCTTGACCATGCGGACAATCCGGCTCTGCAGCCGCGCGCCGCGGATCTTGCCATCAGCGACGACCAGATCCGCGAGGCGATCGAGCAGGGCCAGTTGCGCCTCCAGCAGGAGCGCGGCGGCGACCTGACGATCTTCTCGCCGATCGCCGGGCAGATGGGGCACCACCTTGGCAACCTGCAGACCAGCCTGGCCTGGACCGAGGTCTGCAACGACCTGATCCACCGCGTCGTCGGCCTCTATCCGGAGAATTTCGCCGCCGTCTGCCAGCTGCCGCAGTCACCCGGCGCGGACCCGGCGACCTCCATTCCCGAGCTGCGCCGCTGTGTGGAGGAGCTGGGCTTCGTCGGCTGCAACCTCAATCCCGATCCCTCGGGCGGGCACTGGACCGGCCTGCCGCTGACCGACCGCTCGTGGTATCCGCTCTACGAGGAAATGGTCCGGCTCGACGTGCCGGCGATGATCCACGTCAGTTCCTCGTGCAATCACAACTTCCAGAGCACCGGGGCGCACTACATCAACGGCGATACCACCGCCTTCATGCAGTTCCTCCAGTCCGACCTCTTCGTCGACTTTCCGACCCTGCGCTTCATCATCCCCCATGGCGGCGGCGCCGTGCCTTACCACTGGGGGCGCTATCGCGGGATGTCGCTGGAAATGAAGGAGCGTCCGCTCGAACGCCTGCTCGACAACGTGTTCTTCGACACCTGCGTCTATCACTTCCGCGGGGTCGAACTGCTCACCCGGGTCATCCCGGTCGACAACGTGCTGTTCGGGTCGGAAATGATCGGGGCCGTGCGCGGGCGCGACCCCGATACCGGCAACTATTTCGACGACACCAAGAAATATGTCGACGCCTGCGACGAGCTGGGCGAGGTTGACCGCTACAAGCTGTTCGAGGGCAATGCCCGGCGGGTCTATCCGCGCCTCGACGCGCAGTTGCGGGCGCGCGATGCGCAAGCGGCGGCTCCCTGCCTCGCCCAGGCCGGGGAATGAGCACGCTGCCGGTCATTTCGATGGCGCCGGAGCCGAAGCAATCACCGCTCCGGCCGGGCGGGCGCTAGGCTCCGCAGGCTTGTGGAAAGACCGGGCCGGGGCCGTTCGCGCGCGCCGGCCCGCACGATAACAAGACGAAACAACGATTAGGGACAAGGATGGCCGAGATGGGTGAAGCCCCTGTAAAACTATCCCTGAAAGGGGTCTGCAAGTCGTTCCGCCTGCGTGGCACCGGCGCAGATGGGCAGGAACAGTTCATCAACGTGCTCAGGAACGTCAATTTCGACGTCCGGCAGGGTGAGATCGTCTCGATCATCGGGGAAAGCGGCTGCGGCAAGACCACGCTCCTGCGCATCGTGCAGGGGCTGATCCGGCTCGATTCCGGCGCGATCGAGGTCGATGGCGTCCCGGTCAAGAAGCCGGGGCGCGACCGGGGCTTCGTGTTCCAGCAGGCCAGCCTCCTGCCGTGGCGCACGGCGCGCCAGAACATCGAGTTCGGCCTCGAATTGCAGAACCTGACCCGCGCCCAGCGCGCGCAGCGGGCGAACGAACTGCTCGCCCTCGTCGGCCTGTCCCATGCCGCCGACCAGCTGCCGCACCAGCTTTCGGGCGGGATGCAGCAGCGCATCGGTCTGGCCCGCGCCATGGCGATCAACCCGGAAATCCTGCTGATGGACGAGCCGTTCAGCGCGCTTGACGCGCAGACCCGCGAGGTGCTTCAGGCTGAACTGCTGCGCATCCAGGCCGAGACGCACAAGACCACCCTGTTCGTCACTCACGATCTCGACGAGGCGATCTACCTCAGCAACCGGGTGGTCGTGCTCGCGGCCAAGCCGGGGCGGGTGAAGAAGATCATCGACATTCCGTTCCGGCATCCCCGTCCCGAACTGCCCGAACTGCGCGGCGATCCACTGTTTCAGGATATTCGCGCCGAAATGTGGGAACTCATCCGCACCCCTGCGCCCGCGGTGGCCGCATGAACGCGCTCGGAGGAATCATGACCCAGCCCGCCATCCCGCTCGACCAGCCCCTGGACAACGAAGCGGAGGTAGAGATTCTCGGCCCGCCGCCGCGCGCGCGGAGCATCATCTGGATCGTGCGCCTTGCCTCGATCGCCCTCGTGCTCGGCTCGTGGGAATTCTTCGGGCGCCAGATCAACCCGCTGTTCATGTCCTACCCCAGCGCGATCTTCCGGGCTGCCGTGGTGCTCACCGCCAGCGGAGAGCTGATCGAGGCGCTCGGCAGCTCGATCCGCACCCTGGTGATCGGCTTCGTCAGCGCCTCGGCCATCGGCCTCGTGCTGGGCCTGCTGATCGGCCGCTACAAGCTGGTCGATGCGGCGACCGACTGGCTGGTCAACGCGCTCTATTCGACCCCGCTGGTGGCGATCCTGCCGCTGGTGATCCTGTGGTTCGGCCTGGGCGACATGGCCAAGCTGTTCATCGTCTCGCTGCTCACGGTTTTTCCGGTGCTGATCAACACGGCCGCCGGCGTGCGCAACGTGCCGCCCGCACTGATCGACGTCGGCACGGCCTTTGCGGCCAGCGAGCGGGAGATATTCCTCAAGATCATCCTGCCAGCCACGGTGCCCTACATGATGACCGGCCTGCGCCTAGGCATCGGCCGCGCGATCATCGGCATGGTCGTGGCCGAGTTCTTCACCGCGATCACCGGCCTCGGCGCGATGATCGTCAAGTACGGCAACCAGTACGACACGGCCTCGATGTTCGTGCCGATCCTGATGCTGATGCTGCTCGGCATCGGCCTGACCATGATGGTCCGCAGGGCAGAAGAATTCTTCGCCCCATGGCGCGGGAACGACGATTGAGCGGGGAGGCCGGGCCAGTTATGCGGCTTGGGGCGAGGGGCTTCGAGAGGGGGGCAGAGGCCCTGCTTTGCCCCGCCCCCGCCCCCGCCGCCTCCAGCTGAACGGGACAGGCCCTAGGCGCCGCCAAAGGCGGACTCGAGGCGACTGATGAAGTCGGCCTGCGCGGGCGTCGGCACCCAATCGTGCCGGCATGCCCAGCCGATCGTCACGACCACCCGCGGCGCGTCATGGGCTATCGCGCACAGGCTTTGGCTGCGGGCGGCCAGTTCCCGCTCGGTCATCATGGCGAGGTCATCGTTGCCCGCGAGGACGCGGGTCATCAGCGGGGCCGCCGCTGTAACGAGTCGGCATCGCGGCTGGGCCCTGCCGGCAAAGAGGATGTCGCTCGCCTTGCGGCGGTCGCTCCCGGCGGACCCGAGCAGCCAGGTCTGTCCGACCAGGTCGTGGAGCGGGACGCCGCGGCGCCCGGCCATCGGATGCTGCTTGCGGGCGACGACGACGAAGGAGGAGCGCTCGAGCACGCGCCAGGTCAGCTCCTTACGGTCCTGATCCGGGACATGCCCGACGATCAGGTCGACCTTGCCGAGGATCAGCCTGCCAACCAGATCGTCGAGATGTCCCTCGACGATGACGAGCTGGGCGTCGAAGCCGGCTTCGAGGTGCCCGAGCACCACCGCGTCGAGGCCCGCCGTGCCGGGATCGGGCATCACGCCGACCACCAGGGCAGGGCGGGAGCCGTCTGCAAGGCTGGAAAGGTCGCGGACGATCATGTCGATCTCGTCCGGCATGTTGCCCAGCCGGTCGGCCAGGATGATGCCCGCCCCGGTGAGCTCGGTCTGGCCCCCCGCACTCTCGAGCAGGCGTGAGCCCACTTGCGCCTCGAGCGTGCGCACGGCCCGCAATGCGGCCCGGCGCTCCGCGCCCATTGCGGCCACCACGTGTTCCAGTGTGCCAAGGCGGCGCAGGTCGGCCATGAGGGTCAGTTGGGCGCGCGTGATGTGCCAGCACGCTCGCCGCGGATTTTCGGCGCCAAGCTCCGCAAGTCCCTGCTCGAGCCGGGCCAGCGTGGCGGGAAGCCTTTGCCGCAGTGCCTCCCCAACGGCGGTGAGGACATTCTGCCGGCCGCGCCGCTCTATCAGGTCGAGCCCGCTGCGCTCCTGCAGTGCCGCGATCGACTGGGTGGCGGCCGGTTGCGAGAGGCCAAATTCAGCGGCGGCGCGCTTGAGCGTGCCGTGGCGGGCCACGGCGTCGAACAGCACGAGTTGCCTCACGCTCACCATCGACTGGTCTGCTTGCACCCCGTGGCTCGCCATCGTTCCTCATCAACGCTCGTCTGAGCCCGCGTTCCCTGCGCCAAAGTTCGCATGATTGCCACACAATATTGTCGTGTCCATGCGGGTTCTGGAGAGGGATAGAAAATTCATTATGAGGCATAATAGATAAATTAGATGGCAGAGGCATTGAGGGGCGCTTTCGGCCATATCAGTCCGCGTTCTGCGGGTGTGATGACGAAAGCGTAGGAAATATAGACATTTGTGGGCAGGTCGCCGTCGGCCAGGCTGACTGACGTCGTTCAACAAAATTATCAATAAGAGCGCATAACGAATTTCTGTTTGGCCCGCGGAGGGCTTAGGTCACACGCATCGCCACGTGGCAAACGGCTGCGGGCATTCAGGGGGAGAGACATCATGAAATTGAAGGCGATGCTGTGCGCGTCGGCAGCGCTGGTCGTTGTGGCCCATCCGGCCCACGCCCAAACCCAGCAACCCGCGGCCGATAGCAGTTCCGCGGAAATCATCGTTACCGGGTCGCGTGTCATCCAGAACGGCAACGACAGCCCGACCCCGCTGACAGTGGTCACCACGGAGAACCTGCTGGCCGCCCGTCCGGGCAATCTGGCCGAGGCAATCAACGACCTGCCGGTCTTTTCCGGCCCGCGCACCCAGGCGAGCAACACCGGCACCAGCGGCGCCGCCGGCGCCCCGGCAACCAGCGCCAACGCGGTCAACGTGATCAACCTGCGCAACATGGGCCTCGGCCGCACCCTCGTGCTGTTCGACGGCCACCGCATGCCGCCGAGCACGCCGGACGGTTTCGTCGACATCAACACGATCCCGCAGATGCTGCTCAAGCGGGTCGACGTGGTGACCGGCGGCGTCTCGGCCGTCTACGGTTCGGACGGCATTACCGGCGCGGTCAACTTCGTGACCGACACCGCGTTCAAGGGGATCAAGGCCAATGCCCAGATGGGCATCTCCACCTACGGCGATGCGCGCAGCTATGACCTCGGCCTGGCCGGCGGGACCGACTTTGCCGATGGGCGCGGCCACATCATGGGCAGCGTTCAATACCGCAACGACGATGGCATCGACAGCAAGTTCGCCCGCCCCTGGGGCAATGACGTGCGCACCCTGCAGGGCTCCGGCACGGCGGCCTCGCCCTATTTTCAGGTGATCGGCGCCCGGGCCAGCAACGCCACTTTCGGTGGCCGCATCAACGGCGGCGCGCTGAACGACATGCAGTTCCTGGGTGGCGCCTTCGTGGCCTTCAATCACGGCACCAAGACCGGGCAGGGCGGCACCATCCCCACCGGTCAGGCCTTCGAGATCGGCGGCGACGGCGGCTATTACAACGGCCAACTGCGCGCCGCGCTCGAGCTGAAGCAGGCCTATGCCCGGCTCGACTATGATTTGAGCGACGACTTCAAGGTCTATGTCTCGGCCGCCGGGACCGAGAACCACAGCGTCGGCATCGTCAATTACTACACCAATTTCAACATGGCGATCAGCCGTGACAACGCCTTCCTCAACCAGCTCTATCCCTCGGTCGTGACCGCGATGGGCTCGTCCAGCACCTTCAGCCTCGGCAAGATCTTCACCGAGTTTCCGCGCGGCACGCTGGAGGCGACCTCGCGCCAGTTGCTGACCGTGGCCGGGCTGCAGGGCAAGCTCGGGCCGAACTGGGACCTCGACCTCGCCTACGTCCGCGCCGGCGCGCGGTTCGACGTCAGCCAGAACGCGGCGATCAACCAGGGCCGGCTGTGGGCCGCGCTCGATTCCGTGCTGGTGGGCGGACAGGCGGTCTGCCGCGCGGCGGCGACCAACCCGGTCTATGCCGGCTGCGTTCCGCTCAATCCGTTCGGGGTGGGCAGTGCCAGCCAGGCGGCGATCAACTACATCGTCCAGAAGGCCAGCTGGCGCACCAACCTGCATTCGGATGACGTGACGGGATCGATCGCCGGTTCGCCGTTCTCGACCTGGGCCGGGCCCGTCCGCCTTGCCTTCACCGGCGAATGGCGGCGCAACTCGGTCGAGGTGATCTCGGGCGCGCTCGCGGCCGATCCCAGCAATTCGGCAACGCTGACCAACTGCACGGGGGTCCTTCCCGGCGTCAGTTCAGGCAACGGCGGGTGCAACCCGAATGCCGGCATCTATTCCAACGCCGCGGTCAACAACCTGCCCAAGTCGGCGATCGAGGTGACGGAGCTGGCGGTCGAAGGCCAGGTTCCGCTGCTCAAGGACGCGCCGTTCTTCAAGACGCTCGACCTCAACCTTGCCTACCGTCACGCGCACTACAACCTGTCGGGCAACGCCAATACGTGGAAGGTTGGCCTGACCTGGGAACCGGCTGACTGGCTGACCCTGCGCGCCACCCGTTCGCGCGACTTCCGAGCGCCGAACATCGACGAACTGTTCCGCCCGAACACCCTGACCCTGACCAACTTTACCGACCGGATCAGCGGCGCCGACGTGGGTATCTTCAACACCCCGACCTACAACGGCGGCAATCCCAATCTGAAGCCGGAAATCGCCAACACGCTGACGTTGGGGGCGGTGTTCAAGCCGCCGCGCAACTTCAGCTTCTCGGTCGACTATTTCGACATCAAGGTCGATAACTTCATCTTCCTCGTCCAGGGCAATTCCACCGCCGAGCAGGACATCTGCTACGCCAGCAAGGGAACCTCGCCGCTGTGCAGCCTGATCGTGCGCGGCCTCGGCATCTATGATCCGAGCAACCCACAGGCGACCAGCACGGCCAATGCGGTCACGGCATGGTACCAGCGTCCGATCAACGTCGCCAAGCAGACCACCTACGGCTTCGACTTCGAGGCCAACTGGCAGCCGCAGCTGTTCGGCAACCCGGCTTCGGTGCGCCTGCTCGCCACTTATCAGCCGCACATCCGCTTCATGCGGACCGGCGATCCGGTGGTGCAGGACTATGGCGGGGTGGCCTTCGGCACCAACGGGATCCAGGCCACGCCGAAGTGGCGGGTGACCGGGTTCTTCACCTTCAAGCCGTCTGACCAGATCACCGTAAACCTGATGCAGCGGTGGCGCTCGTCGCTGAAGTTCCACTCCAGCCCGCTGGTCGTGGTCTCCTCGCCCAACATCCGCTCGGTCGGCTACACCAATGTCGGCGTGTCGTTCGCGCCGAAGATGGCGAACGGGCGGAGCGAGGTCTATTTCAACGTCGCCAACCTGTTCAACACCGCGCCGCCGCAGGCCGGCTTCTGGGGCAACGCCAATCCGGGCCAGTTCGGTGAGTTCGCGCTCGGTGACGACGTGATCGGCCGCTACTTCACGGCCGGCGTCCGCTTCAAGTTCTGACCCTCCCTGTCCCGCGCGGCCCGCCCGGCCGCGCGGGGCCTGTTTCTTCATGGTCCGGCCTTGGGCTGAGGCTAACGAAAGGTTCGCGCAGGATGCGTCGTCACTTCACCGCCCCGGTCAGCCTCATCATGCTGTCGCTCGTCCCGGCGCTCGCCGCGGCGCAGTCCCCGCCGCCTGCGGCCACCGCGCCGCGCGCGGCCGATCCCGTCATAGCCGCCAACCTGATCACCCGGGATGAGGCGCTAGGGCTGGTGCGGGATTCCGTCATGGCCTGTGACAAGCGCGGCGAACGCGCGGCCGCCGTGGTCACCGACGTCAATGGCGTGATGCGCGCCGCAGTTTCGACCGAAGGGGGCAACACGATCGGGCTCACCTCCACCGCGCGCAAGACGGCGGCCGTGCTGCGGTTCCGCATGTCTACCCGCGCCTTGCGTGAAAAGGCTGCGGCCGACGCAGCCTTCGCGGCGGAGTTCGGCAAGGATGAGCGCTATTATTTCTCGCCCGGCGGCTTGCCCCTGTTCCGCGGCGGCCAGTTCGTGGCCGTGCTCGCAGTCGGCGGAGGGCACGCGATCGACGAGGAATGCGCGCTCGATGCCTTGAGCCGGACCCAGTGGAAAACCGCGGCGAATTGAAGGCTGGCCCGACCGTGCGCCTGATCAGGACCATCGCCATGGCCGCCAGCGCCATCGGGCTTGCCGCTTCGGGCGGAGCCTTCGCAAAGCCGGTGGCGTCGTCCCCGCCTGCTTCGGCGCTGTTCAGCGCGGCCGCCACCCGGATCGACATCACTCCGGCGGACCTGACCAACCTCAACCCGTTCGGGGGCGGCTCGTTCGTGGCGGTCCACGATCCGATCCACGCCCGCCTGCTGTTGCTCGCCGATGGCGCCACCCGGGCGCTGGTCGTTACCTTCGACGTGCCCGAAGTGGGCGACATGACGCCCTTCCGGCGCCGGATCGAGCAGGAGACCGGGATACCTTTCGACCACATCCTGCTCGCCGCAACGCACAACCACAGCGCGCCGCGCATCGGCGGCATTTCGCCCGGCACCCACGCGCAGCGGCCGGTGGCGGAATCCTTCGCCTACAGCGAGACGGTCTATGCCAAGGTCCTCGCGGCGATAAAGACCACGCAGGCTGCGCTGCGACCGGCGCGGCTCGGCTATGCCCGCGGCCATCTGGACATCAACGTCAACCGCGATGTCTATACCCCCGGCAAGGGCTGGGGGCTCGGCACCGACCCTGACGGCATTTCGGACGACGGCCTGCCGGTGATCCGCATCGACGGGGCCGACGGCAAGCCGATCGCTATCCTCTTTGCCTACGGCGTCCATTCCACGGTCACCTTCGGCCTCAAGTACCTGACCGACGACCTGGCCGGCGCGGCGGAACGCCATATCGAGACTTACGGAGATGACGGCGTCGTCGCCATGTTCCTGATGGGCGCGGCGGGCGAGCAGGTGCCGATTGTTTCGCTGGGCCAGCCTCGGCCGGAAAGCGCGGCTTTCCGCGAGCGCGCGTTCAAGGCGATGGAAGCGCAGGGCTTCCTGCTCGGCGCCGAGGTCCTCCGCCTGGCCCAAGGCATCAACCCGGCCGACGCCGCCGTGCGCATCCGCGCAGCCACCCGCGAGACGGCTTGCCCGACCAAGGTTACAGCCGGCCAGATGGCCACGATTTCAGCCGACGCCTCACCCGAGGTGACGGTGAAGCTCAGCGCCCTGTTGCTGGGCGACATTGCGATCGGCGGGGTCGGCGGCGAGGTCGTCACCCCGATCTATCGCCGCCTGATGCGCGAGACGCCGTTGATGCGGACCGTGTTCGCCACCAACGTCAACGACCGGATCGGCTATATCGTCGACGACGCGGCCTATGATAGGCCGACCTTCGAGGTAAACGGTTCCCCGGTGGCGCGCGGCTGCGCCGAAAATGCCATCGTCGATGGCCTCACGACCCTTTTTCGCCAACTGGATCGCTAATTCATGACCAAACGTCTCCTGCTTGCCCTCATGCCTCTTTCCGCGGCGGTCGCCGCTCCGGCAGGTGCCGATCTCACCGCGGGCATGGGCCGCGCGGAAATCGGCCTGACCGCCGACATGCTGCCGATCGACGGCTTCACCGCGATCCACGACGGTCTCATGGTGCGGGTGCTGCTGTTCGACGATGGCAAGACCCGCTTCGCCATCACGGTGCTGGACCAGACGGCAATCGCCGCAGACCTGCTCGCCGCGACGCGCGAGACGGTAGCCCGGCTCACGAAGACCCCTGCTGCCAATGTCTGGGTCGTGGCCGCGGCCAACTTTGCCGCCCCGCACATCTTCATGAACCGGCCCGAGCCGGGGCTCGAGCGGTATCGCGCCGCGATGGACGCTGCGATCGCGTCCGCCGCCAGCCGGGCGAGCGCAAGCCTGGCCCCGGCGCGGATCGCCTGGGGTGAGGGGCAGAGCACGGTCAACGTGAACCGCAATGTCGAAATGGCGGACGGCTGGTGGCTCGGCAGCAACGACCACGGGGTGATCGACCGCAGGCTCGGTGTGCTCCGGCTCGATCGCAGCGATGGCCGGCCCATCGGCATCCTCGCCAATTACCCGGTCCAGTCTTCGGTCATGGACCAGACGGGCGGAACGGGCGGCGGCAAGGGCGTCACCGGGGATCTGGGCGGCAATGCCGCGCGCCGGGCGGAAGCGCTGCTGGGCGGCGATGCGGTCGCCATGTTCGTGACCGGCGCTTCGGGCGATCAGGGGCCGGCCTATACTGCCGTGCGCAATGTCTACGACAGTCAGGGCCACATGACCCGCGTCGACATCGGGGACAAGGGCTTCGTCCTGGCCGAAATGCAGGGCGAACGGCTGGGGGCCGAGGCCGTTCGCGCCGCGCGCGCCGCCGCGCCGGCGGCACCGGCAACACTGTCGCTCGCCTCGGGCACGGTGTCCCTGCCGGCCAAGCGCCGCCCGCCCACGCTGGCCGAAATCAAGCCGACCCGCAGTTATGAATTCACCGTGACCGGCAAGGCCGATGCCCCGTACTTCATCGCCCGGATCGGAGACGGCGTGATGGTCGGCACCCAGGTCCAGCTCGACGCGGCGACCGGGATGGAAATCCGTCGCCGTTCCCCGTTCCGGCACACGCTGGTGCTCAACATGGTCAACGGCGGGGCCAAGTATCTTGCCTCGGCGGCGGGCTACAAGGCGATCACCTATCAGGCGATGAATTCCGGCTACGCCCCCGGCGGCGCCGAAGCGCTCAGTGCGGCCATCCTCGGGGAACTCGCCGCAATGAAGAAGTCGGCCGGGGCCGGGACGAAGTGACCATGACACAGCGCCCGCCTCGCAACGGGAGGGCCTCCGTGCCCAAGGTGTCGAGAAGGAAGTTCGTCAAGGCGGGGGCCATCGTCGCTGGCACGGCCTGCGCGGGAGCCCCGATCTTTCAGGAGGCACTCGCCCAGCAGCGAAACGGATTCATGGCCGCATCGGCCGGCCAACCCGATGGCGATGGCAAGCCGATGGCCCCCGGCCTGCAGCGCGTCCATGCCCTGTGCGAAGTCACTGGTGGCGGAGAGAAGGTTTACGGCATCGCGGCCGAGTATGACGCGGACATCGATCCGGCCAGCCTCGCGCTCGATACCTACGCCGCCGGCGTCGTGCCCGCGGCCAAGGGCTATTTCCCGGGCATGCCCGAGGCGGCCGACAAGAACGCCACGAGCGCGGCCCCCGTGCCGCGCCCGGTGTCCGCGATCTACACCAGCGCCCAGGCAGGGCTGCGGGCGGACGGGAAAAGCATTCCCGGCCGGTTCGTGATCGCCGAATTCGGCCATGATCCGGATCTCAGCATCCCGACGACCGACAGCGACAGGGTGATCCTGTCGCAAAACAAGAGCGTCCGCACGAAGGGAGGCGCCACTTACGCCGCCAGCGACAAGGCATGGAGCAACGCCGGCCCGCGCGGCAACAGCGTGATCATCCGGGGCGTCGATGCGTGGGAGCAGAACCACTGGTGGTGGGACGATAGCCGCTCGGCCTGGCTGGAATACAGCATCTACCTGCCCAAGTCCTTCCTCAAGCCGGGCGGCGAGAACAAGGCCTATCCCCTCGTTCTGGCGATCACCCACTCGGGCACGAGCTACGACGGCACCTGCGCCCAGACCCTGACCGAACAGTGCATCGCCTCGATCTGGAGCCTGCCGGAGGAGCAGGACCGGCACGAATGCGTGGTGATCACCCCGCGCTATGAGCGGACGACCCTGAACGACTACTGGGAACACACGGCCGACGTCGAAAACACCTACCGGCTGGTCGAGACGCTCCTGACCAACACCTGGAACTTCGGCAATCCGAACCTCGAGGATCGGCGCGACAAGGTCCTGAAGATCGATCCCGCGCGGGTCTATTGCACCGGCTGGTCGATGGGCGCGATGACCTCGCTCTGGCTGATGGCGAAGCATCCGAAGACCTTTGCCGCCGGGTTGATCATCGCCGGCCAGCAGCGCCCCGGCGATGTCGTCACCCTGGCTGACCAGAACCTGCTGATCATCACCGGCAGCCGCGATAGCAAGGCCACGCCGTGGAACGAACGCTGCGTGCCGGTGTGGGAACAGGCGGGCGCGAAGGTGACCCGTCCGGCCGAGCGGCTGGACCCGGCGCTGATCTTTCCGGTCGATGATCAGCGCAAGCTGGGCGCTCAGGTTGACGGCTATCTGGCGAAGGGCGGCAACATCACCTTCCTCACCTTCGAGGGCGTCGATCACATGGCTTCGGCGCGCAAGTTCTTCCACATCCGCGCGGCCCGGGACTGGCTCTTCCGACAGGCAAAACGATAGGCGCGGGAGGTCGCTGGGCCTTCACGGTGAACCTCGCCCTGGCCTTGTTCCGGAACACCGCCTCCCTGTCGTTCCTCGGGCTGGCCAGCGCCAACAACCTCGCGCTGACCAAGGCGACCCTGATCCCGCGGCCGCAATGGTCGGCCAAGGTGATGGAAGCGGCGGCGGGCTGATCGCCCACGCCTCGATCCGCTGGCTCAGGCCGCGTGGCGTTCGCGCGCCGGGCCGGTCTGACCTGCGTCAAGATGCTCGCGCAGCAGTTGCACCAGTTTCTGATGGAGCTGAGATGGCTGGCGATCGGCCCGGCACACCACGTCGATGCCCAGCCCGGCATCGATGGGCGGAAAGGCCAGCTTGCCCAGCGCGAGCCCGCCGCACCGGCTCTCGTGCTCGGTCATCAGTGCGAGGCGATCGCTGCCCGCGACGAAGTGGCCGACGACAGCCCCTTCCGAGGCGGCAAAGACGACGCGGGGCGAGGGCGCCTCTGCGAACAGGGTGGTGCGCACCTGCTCCCGCGCGGAGCCGGTGGCTCCCCCGACCCAATCGAAGCGCGCCAGATCCTCGACCAGAATGTCCGTCGAGCGGTTGAGTGGGTGTCCCGGCCGGGCGAAGACGAAATAGGGCGTGGCGACGAGGCGGATCTTGGCCAGGTCGCCGCCAACCTCGCCCACATCGCCGACCACGAGGTCGACTTCGCCCGCCCGCAGCCTGGTCACCAGTTCTGCCGGGCTTTCGCGCAGCACGGTGACCCGTGCGTCCTGGTATTCGTCGGCCAGTTCGATCAGGACGCGGGCCAGCAGGCGATTGCCGAATGCCTGGGCCGCGCCGACCACCAGCCTGTTCGCATCATCGTCAGTCGCGCGGCGCACCTCGCGCACGGCAAGCTTGATTTCGCACGCCAGCATGGCAAGCGCCCGGGCGCAGGGCTGCGCGAGGGCGGTGAGCCGGACGCCGGCCGGCGTGCGTTCCAGCAATTTGCCAAGATGAGCCTCGATTGCATGGGCCGTGCGGCGTGCGGCGTTTTCGGTCGAACCGAGGGCCTGCGCGGTCCGGTCCAGCGCTTCCGTTTCCAGCAAGGTTGTCAGCAGGCGCAGATGGACGGGCGTGAGATTGTGCAGCGCCTTCCCGGCATCCGTCACCCCGAGGCGGGCGATCGCTTCGGCGGCATCTTCGAGCGGAGCGGCCGTCCTGGCCAGGAACAGTTCTCCGGCCGGGGTAAGGGCCGAACCCGTCGTGCCGCGCGTCAGCAAGCGAACACCGACCCGCCGCTGGAGCAGGGCCAGTGCCTGGGTGGCGCCGGGCTGGGAAAGGTTGCACGTCGCGGCAGCGCGCTGAATGCTGCCAAGGCGCGCCACCGCGGCCAGCAGCGCGACCTGCCGGATGCTGGGTGATCCGTCCGCCAGCTCGATGGGGCGCAGGTCTGTCGTCGATGGTTGCCGCACGGCGATCCGCTTCGTGAGAAACTGGTCTTTCTCCGATAAGGCAAGCCGCGCTCCGGGTCTAGGGTCCTGACCCTAGGGTTCGCCGGGGCGCGTCGATGGGCGGGGCTGGCGGCGCGCGGCAGACGTCGGGCCGGGATGGAGCGGGCGCGATGCCACGTTCCATCCCGGTACGATCAGAAGAGCCCGGCCCGCGCGACCTTGGCTGCGGCCACCATGTTGACCAGCGCGGGCTTCACATCCTCCCACTTGCGGGTCTTGAGGCCGCAGTCGGGATTGACCCAGAGCTGGGCAGCGGGCAACCGCTCGCTCGCGCCGGCCAGCAGCCCCGCCATCTCGTCCACGGTGGGGATGCGCGGCGAGTGGATGTCATAGACACCCGGCCCGATGTCGCCGGGGTATTGGTAGGTGGCGAAAGCGTCGAGCAGTTCCATCCGCGATCGCGCCGTCTCGATCGAGATGACGTCGGCGTCCATCGCGCCGATCGCGGCTATGATCTCGTTGAACTCCGAATAACACATGTGCGTATGGATCTGGGTTTCGCTGGCCACGCCCGATGCGGCAAGGCGGAAGGCTTCCACGGCCCAGTCGAGATAGGCCGGCCAATCGGCCTGGCGCAGCGGCAGGCCTTCGCGCAGGGCCGCCTCGTCGATCTGGATGATCCGGGCGCCCGCCGCCTCCAGGTCGTTCACCTCGTCGCGGATGGCCAGCGCGATCTGGCGGCAGGTGTCGCGGCGGGGCTGATCGTCGCGCACGAACGACCATTGCAGGATCGTCACCGGGCCGGTCAGCATGCCCTTCACCGGCTTGCCGGTCAGCGACTGGGCATAGTCCCACCAACTCACCGTCATCGGCGCGGGCCGCGCCACGTCGCCATAGATGATCGGCGGGCGAACGTAGCGGGAGCCATAGCTCTGCACCCAGGCCGCCTTGGTGAAGGCGAAGCCCGAAAGCTGCTCGCCGAAATACTGGACCATGTCATTGCGCTCGAACTCGCCATGGACCAGCACGTCGAGCCCGATTTCCTCCTGCCAGCGAATGGCGCGTTCGGTTTCCTCGCGCAGGAACCGGTCATAGTCCGCGCCGCCCAGCGCGCCCTTGCCATGGGCGGCACGGGCCTTGCGGACCTCGCCGGTCTGCGGGAAGGAGCCGATCGTGGTGGTCGGCAGCGGCGGCAGATTGAGAATCCCCTCCTGCCGCGCGATGCGCTGGGCAAGGCCTTCGCCGCGCCGGCTGTCCTTCTCGGTGATCGCGCCAACGCGGGCGCGCACCGCGGCATTGTTGGTAAGGGATGAGGCCCGGCGCCGCGCGATCGCAATCTCGTTCGCGGCAAGCTCGTCGGCGATCACCCGCGGCCCGTGATTGAACCCCAGTGCCAACACGTGGAGTTCGCCCAGCTTCTGCACGGCAAAGGACAGCCATTCCACAACCTGCGGATCAAGCTCGGATTCCAGCGCCAGGTCGATCGGCGTGTGCAGCAGCGAACAGGACGGCGCGATCTGCACCGCCGCGCGCCCGCGAACGACCGGCTCATAGCGGCCCAGCAGCCCGGCCAGATCGGCCTTCCACACGTTGCGTCCATCGATCACGCCCAGCGAGAGCAGGAGATCGGCGGGCGCCTTGTCGAGCAACTGCGCCAATTGCTCCGGCGCGCGGACAAGATCGACATGGAGCCCCGCCACCGGCAGGTCCAGCGCAAGGCCCAGATTGTCGCCCAGCGCGCCGAAATAGGTCGCCAGCATCAGCTTCGCGTCGGCCACTCCGGCCAAGGCCCGGTAGGCCACGCGATAGGCCTCGCGGGCCTCGTCGCCCAGATCCAGCACCAGCGCCGGTTCGTCCACCTGCACCCAGTCCGCCCCCGCTGCCACGAGCCGCTGCAAAAGCTCGATGTAAACCGGCAGCAGGCGGGGCAGCAGCGTCAGCGGATCGAAGCCATCGACGGTGGACTTGGCCAGCAGCAGCCAGGTGACCGGCCCGAGGATCACCGGGCGGGTGTGATGCCCCAGCGCCAACGCTTCGACAAAGTGATCGACCGGCTTGCGGGTGCCAAGGGCAAAGGCCTGATCCGGGCCGACTTCGGGCACCATGTAATGGTAATTGGTGTCGAACCACTTGGTCATTTCCAGCGCGCGCACGTCGGCCCCGCTGTCATGGCCATGAGCGCAGCCATGGTCCGCGGCGGGCTCGCTGCGGGTGCCCCGCGCCATGGCGAAGTAGACCTCCAGCGAGTCAGCCGCTCCAAGGTGGCGATAGTGCTGCGGCACCGCGCCCACCATCACGCTGGTGTCGAGCACCTGGTCATACAGCGAGAAGTCATTGCTCGGGATCACCTCGATCCCGGCGTCCTTCTGGCGCTTCCAGTTGGCCGCGCGCAGGGCCCTGGCCTTCTCGAGCAGACCGGCTTCGTCAAGCTTGCCGGCCCAGAAGGCCTCGGTTGCGAATTTGAGTTCCCGGTGGGCGCCGATGCGGGGAAAACCAAGGCTGGCGGTGGTAACGGGCATGCGAAATCTCCTTCGGACCAGCGCGGTCGCCGGTCCGTCATGTCGGTTCGGAAAAGGATTGCCTGGATTTGTGCGCGCGCCGCGTCAGGCGAGGATCGGTCTCGCCGGCACGACGCGCCAACTCATTCGTCGGAACGAACAAGATCGGCGCAAGACTGGTAACATCAACCGATCACCTGTGTTGGCGGGCGGAAGTGCCGAAGGGAGAGCGCGCGAACACCAAAGGCGCCGGGGCGTCAGGTCCCGGCGCGTTGCAATCGCGCGATCCACCGGAGGAACCCCCGTCCGAGGAACGTTTTGGCGTCGAAGGCAGGTCTCCTGGCTTGCGGGTCAACGCGTCGGTTCCGGCCTTCCCGGCATCCGTGCAGGACGCCAGTGACACGAAATGGAACCGCCGCTCGCCGCTTACAGTTGCGGGGGCAGCGCCGGAATCTGCCTGAACGGCATCACCGGCTTCCCGTCTTAGCCCTGCCGCCATGCCTGGGGCAGGGAACCTTGACGCAGTCTATGCACACCATCGCCGCGCCAATGTCAACACGGATATAAAGATATCTTTATATCCGTGTTGACCGGAGATCGGCCCAAGGCACCTCGGCCCTCAATCCTTCCAGCGGCGAGCGGCGATCTTCACGGTAACCGGCTCGCCCAGGCTCTCGGCATTCTCGCCCAGCGCGAAGGCATATTGCCCCCCCGGAAGCGACCAGCCGCCGTCACGCCAGTCCGCCAGCAGGCGCGGGTCGATCGCCATATCGACCTTGCCCTGCGCCCCGGCCGCAAGGTCCAAGCGCCGGAAGCCGACGAGGCGCACCTTGCGCTCGCCCCCGCGCGAGACGAGGTAGAGCTGCGCCACCGTGGCGCCGGGTCGCTGGCCGGTATTGGCAACGGTGAAGCTCGCGGTCCTCCCATCGGTCTTCAGGCCGGAGGCGGCGAAAGTGGTGTAGGACAGGCCATAGCCGAACGGAAACAGCGCCTTCTCGCCCTTGCGCGCGAACCAGCGGTAGCCCACGTCGGAACCTTCGATGTCGTAATCCGTCGTCAGCCTGTCGCCGGGGTGGGCCGGATCGCCGGTGAAGCTCGGCTCCACCGTGTCGCTGCCGTCCAGCTTGGGGCGCGGCAGCTGGCTCTCGTCGCGGGGGAAGGTGATCGGCAGGCGGCCCGAAGGGTTGGTCTCGCCGAACAGGACCGAGGCAATCGCCTCGCCGCCGCGCGCCCCCGGATACCACGCCTCGATCACGCCCGCGACCTTGTCCAGCCACGGCATCTTCACCGGACCGCCGGTTTCCAGCACGACGATCGTGTTGGGATTGGCGGCGGCCACGGCCTCGATCAGGTCGTCCTGCCGGTCGGGCAGCGACAGGTCGGGTACGTCGAGGCCTTCGGTCATCCACTGGGTGGCGAAAACGATGGCCACTTGTGCTTGCCGCGCCTTCTCCACCGCATCGGTGATGTAGCGGCCATCGCGGAAGGTGATCGCGGCCCCCGGCGCGCGGGCCTTGATCGCATCCTGCGGGCTGGAGCGGTGGTACTGCTGGGCGATGAACGAGGCCCAGACCCCGGTCCCGCTGACCGCGCGCACCGCCACCGGCCCGCCTTCGCCGTGGACCTGGCTGGAACCGGCCCCCGAAAGCACGCCGCCATCGGCATAGCCGCCGATGAGCGCGATGGACTTGGCCGTGGCAGCAAGGGGCAGGGCGCCGTTCGCGTTCTTGAGCAGCACGATGCCCTGCCGCGCGGCCTGTTCGGAAACCAGCCCGTTCGCCGCGAAGTCGATCTTGCCGCCGGGCGTCACCGGATGCTTGTCCACTCCGGTCGCATAGATCGCGGTCAGGATGCGGCGGTTCATGTCGTCCAGCCGCGCCTGCCACTGCCGGTCACCCGCCGCCTTGGCCGCCAGCCGGTCGGCGAAGAACACCGCCGGGTCGAGCTGCGCGCCGGACTGCTGGTCGAGGCCCTTGATCGCCGCGCCAAGATCGGGAACCGCGCCCCAGTCCGACATGACGAAGCCCTTGTAGCCCCACGATTGCTTGAGCACCTTGTTGAGCAGCCAGTCGTTGGCGCAGGCCTGCTCGCCCATCACCTTGTTGTAGGCGCACATCACCGAGCCGGGCTGGCCCTGTTCGATCCCGATCTTGAAGGCCAGCAGGTCGCTTTCGCGCGCGGCACCCTCGGCAATCTTCACGTCGACATATTTGCGCGCCGTCTCCTGCCCGTTCAGGGCGAAGTGCTTGATGGTGGAGATGATGTTGTTCGACTGGACGCCCCGGATCGCCGCGCCGACCAGCATTCCCGAAAGCAGCGGGTCTTCCGACAGGTATTCGAACGTGCGGCCGTTGCGCGGATCGCGGGTCAGGTTCACCCCGCCGGCCAGCAGTACGTTGAAGCCCTTGGCCCGCGCTTCCGAACCGATCATCGCCCCGCCCGAGCGGAGGAGGTCGGGGTTCCAGCTCGCCGCCTGCGCCACGCCCGAGGGCAGGGCCGTGGCCCCGTCCTTGCGCAGCCCCATCACGTAAGATACGCCAAGGCTGGCGTCGGTTTCCTTGAGCGCGGGGATACCCAGCCGCTCGATCCCGGCGATATAGCCCGCGCCGGGCACGGCATCGGCCGGGATCGGCGGCGGGTTGCCGCCAAGGGGCAGCGGCATGATGCCGTGGGTGATCACCGTCTTTTCAGCGCTTGTCATCTGGCGAACGGTCGCCTCGGCGCGCTTTTCCGCCGCAAGATCAAGACGGGGATCGGGAGCGGCTGAGGCCAGCGCAGGCACGAGGATGCAGGCAGCACAGGTGGCAAGCGCCGCGGCGCGGATTGTGTTCGGCATGGTGTCCCGTCCTGTTGTTCTAGCCGCGCTTCACGCAGCGAAAGCCGATGTGGCTGGTCGAAGTGTCGATCATCTCGGGGTGGCGCGCGGCCGGGCGATAGCGCTGGCAGTAGTTCTCGGCGCAAAGGTGCGATCCGCCCTTGATCACCTTGCGTCCGATCCGCACTTGCGGCTGGGCCGGATCGAAGCTCTCCTTGAGCTTGCCGCCGCGCGGGTTGGCCACCACGCAGCAGTCCGATCCCTTCTTGCGGTTCTCCTGCCACCAGTCCTGGGTCCATTCCCAGACGTTGGCGATCATGTCGTACAGCCCATATCCGTTGGCCGGATAGGTCCTGACCGGCGAGGTCCGCTCCCACCCATCGGCCAGCGTGTTGGCGAATGGGAACAGGCCCTGCCAGTAATTGGCCATCATCGCCCCGCCCGGTGCCAGTTCGTCGCCCCAGGCATAGTCCTTGCCTTCCAGCCCGCCGCGCGCGGCGAACTCCCACTCGGCCTCGGTCGGCAGGTCCTTGCCCGCCCACCTGGCATAGGCCGCCGCGTCGCTCCACGCGATGTGGACCACCGGGTGATCCTCCAGCCCATCGAGCGAGGAATCCGGCCCATGGGGATGGCGCCAGTCCGCCCCGAAGGAGAATTCCCACCAGCGCGAGGGATCGTCGGTCCCCACCGGCACCGCACTCTTGCGGAAGACCAGCGATCCGGCCCGGTCCATCCCCGGCAGCATTCCGGGATAGTCCTTCGGATCGGGCGCAATCTCGGCCACGGTCACGTGCCCGGTCGCCGCCACGAAGGCGGCGAACTGGCGGTTGGTCACCGGCGTCTCGTCGATCCAGAAGCCGGCCACCTTGACCCGGGCGAGGGGGGCCTCCTCGGGATAGAAGGCGAGCGAACCCATCGTGAACTCGCCGCCGGCTATCCAGCGCATGCCGGGTTGGTCAGGCTGGCTCATTTGCCGGGCGCAGCTCCCTCTTGGGCGGGCACGACATTGCTGCCCTGGCCCAGCACCGGCGCATTGATCAGTGATCGGCCCGCGGCGTGAGCTTCGTTCTTGGCCCGGCTGTCAGGGCGAAGATCGTCAAGCCGGTCGGCCCGGTTGGGTTCCACCAGCCAGTCGTCGGGGAAGGGCGCCGCGCCCGTCCCGGCGCGATTGCGCCGCACGATCCCGCGCGAATCCCGCTCGGTATAGGGGATCACGTGGCGGCCGTTGCGGTCGGCCAGCTGGGCATAGAGCGCCTTGCGCAGCTCGACCTTGCTCTCCACGTAGGCCGGATCGTCGATCAGGTTGCGCATCTCGTCCGGGTCTTTCGACAGGTCGTAAAGCTCGTCGCGGTCGTAGATGCCATAATACTGGATATACTTGAGATTCCCGCGCCGGATCGCAAAGGTGCCGGGCGTCATCGGGAAACTCCATTCCCAGTAATATTCATAGATGAAGTCCGGCGCTTTCCAGTCCGCCGCCTTCACCGTTCCGTTGATCAGCGGCCAGGCGCTCTTGCCCTCGAACTGCGGCGGGCGCGGCGCGCCGGCCATGTCGAGGAAGGTCGGGGCATAGTCCAGCACCCGCAGCAGCCCGGTGTTGACCGTGCCAGCCGGAACCGTGCCCGGCTCGTACATCACCATCGGCACCCGCACCGACGGCTCATAGGCGGTGCGCTTGTCGATCAGGCCATGGTCGCCGATCTGGAAGCCGTTGTCGGCGGTGAACACGACCAGCGTGTCCTTCTCCATGTTGTTCTTCTTCAGCCAGGCCATGATCCGGCCCACGCTGTCGTCCACCGCCGAAAGGGTGGCGTAGTAGTAGCGCAGGTACTCGGTCATCTTCATGTCGGAATTGTAGAAGAAGTCGATGCCGTGCCAGGTGTTGCGCTGGTTGAAGACCCACATCGGCTTACCCGCGTAGTTCTCCGGCGTATTCGCGGCGCTGGCGGGAATCCTGAAATCCACCCCGTCGTACTGATGGGCATAGCGCGGCGGCGGCAGCGGGTCGGAATGGACTGCCTTGTGGCTGAGGTAGAGGAAGAAGGGCTTCTTCGCATCGCGCTCCTTGTCCAGCCAGTTCAGCGCATAGTCGGTCAGCTCGTCGGTGATGTAGCCCTTCTGCGGCACTTCCTTGCCGTCGACGTTGAGCTGGTTGACCTTGCCCGCCGCGATCGCCGCCGGGGGCAGGTCGGTCGTTGGATAGTAGTGGCCCTGCCCCTTGAAGCTGATCCACTTGTCGAAGCCGGGGCGGGGGGCATCGGTGTCGTTGCCCATGTGCCACTTGCCCATGAAGGCGGTCTGGTAACCGGCCTGCTGGAGATAGCGCGGGAAGAAGGTCAGCCCTTCTTCCGACGAATTGTTGTTGTCGACGATGCCGTGGTTGCGCGCGGTCATCCCGGTCAGGATCGTCGCCCGGCTGGGGGAGCAGAGCGAGGAGGTGGTGACGGTGTTGGGGAAGTAGGTCCCTCCCTTGGCCAGCTTGTCGATGTTGGGAGTCTTGAGGCCGGGCTGGAGGAAGCCCATCCCGTCGAAGCGCAGGTCGTCAAGCAGGATGAAGATGACATTGCGGGGCCGTTGCAGCGGCGTTGCAGTGCCGTTGTATTCCGGCTTGGCGGGCTTGTCGGCGGCGGCCAAAGGCTGGCCGAGCGCGGCGATGACGGCAGCTCCGGCGAGCGCGATCTGGCGAATGGCGGGCATGGTAGTTCCTTTTATTTCAGCCATTTATCCGGCCAACGCTGCGCATCAGGCCTTCATAGTCGAAGATCGGCTTGCGCGGATCGTAAGTCCCCTCAAGCTGCTGGATCGCATAGTTCGCCGCATTGGGCAGATACTCGTTCAGTACCGTTGCAGCGGCCCGCAGCGCAGGAAGCGCGGGCCTTGCAAGCGGACCAAGACGGGTCAGCGCATTCAGCGCCTGCAGGCGAACCGGGATCGGCTGGCTGCCGCTTTCTAGCAGGGCGGCAAGGACGGAAACGCTTTCCTCGCTGCGCCCAAGCCCCGCCAATGCCTCGGCCGCGACCACGCGGACCGGGCCCGAAGGATCGCTCCGCATCAGGCCGGCCAGCTGCCCGGCGGCAGGCGCGGCGGCCTTGTCCAGCATGAGCAGGCCGAGGGCCCCCCAGTAGCGGATCACCTCGTTGCGGTCGGCCAGCGAAGCCCGGAAAAGCGCCAGTTTTCGCGGGTCACGCCGCGCCGCGGCCTGACCCAGCGCCATCGCGCGGCGCAGCGGATAGACCCCCTTGGCGCGGCTGGGAACATAGCCCTCCAGCGGCGAGCTTTCGGGGATGAAGCCGTTGTCGTTCACCCGCAGCATCTCCGCATCCAGCGCCGCGCGCATGGCGGCGATGCGGGGCGCGAGGGCAGCGTCTGCGATGCGGTTGTCAATGCCGTCAGGATCGGCCTTGAGGTCGTAGAATTCCTCGTAGGAACGTGGCTCGAACGCGCGTCTTTGTACTGCGTTCAGCTTGCCGGCGCGGTGAAGTTCGTCCCAGTTCTGGTAGCTCTTCATCAGCCAGGAAAAGCCCTGGTTCTGCACTAGCGGCAGGAAGGGCATGTAGTTGCGGATGTAGCGATAGCGCCCGTCGGTGACGGTGCGCACGAAATCATAGCGCTCGTCCATCCGGTTGCGCATCCCGAAGGCATAGCGCTGCGGTCCTGTGGCGCCGGCGCCGGCGAGCGCCTTGCCCTGCATGGCGGCCGGAATCGGCGCCCCGGCGAGCGAAAGCACCGTGGGGGCAAGATCGACGTAGCTGACCGGCGCCTCGATGGCGGAGCCCATCGAGGCCGGGGCGAGGTGAGCCCACTTTGGCGGGAAATGGACCACCATGCCGCAGCGCAGGCCCTCGTCCGTGCAATAGCGCTTCGAGCGGGGCAGCACGCCGCCATTGTCGGAATAGTAGAACACGATGGTGTCGTCGGCGAGGCCGGCGGCCTCCAGTTCGGCCAGCCGCGCGCCGATTTCGCCGTCCATCCGCTCCATCAGGTTGTAATAGCTGGCATAGTCCCGGCGGATTTCCGGCGTGTCGGGCAAATAGGCCGGAACGCGCACGTCCTCTGGTTTCACCTTGCCTTCGGTGACGACGAACATACGGCTTTCATGGGTGGTTTCGGTGTTGAACACGGCCATGAATGGCTTGCCCGCCGGGCGGTTCTTGTAGTGGGCCGCCTTGCCGCTGTCGTCCCAGACCCGCTTGGGATCGACGTCGCAGTTGTAGTCGGTCTTGGCGTTGTTGGTGCAGTAGTAGCCCGCCTTGCGCATCTCTTCGGGATAGGTCGGGAGAATGCCGAAGGCCTTGGCATTGGCGCGCATGTGGTTGGCGGGCGCGGCGGATTGGGAGTGGACTCCGGTCAGGATGGTGAAGCGCGTCGGCGCGCAGACCGGGGCGTTGGAATAGACGTTGCGGTAAAGAATTCCGCGCTTGGCCAGGGCGTCGATGTTCGGCGTATGGGCGATCCTGTCGCCATAGGCGCCGATGTAGGGATTGTTGTCCTCGCTCACCAGCCAGAGGATGTTCGGACGTTCCCTCGCCGTGGCGGCGCGGGCGGCCACGGACTGCGCGGCAGCCAGCCCGGCCATGCCGGAAAGCACGGTGCGGCGGGAAAGCCCGGAACGGGAACGATCGGTCATTGTCTTCTCCTCCCGCGCCCGTTCGCCGTCTGGCGCTCCGGGCCGGTCATCCTTGGTCGATGCGAGGCTCAGGGATCGAGCCGTTCGCAGGCTTTCAGGCCGCCGCCACCTTCGCCGCCGCCTGCGGCCGGAGCAGCCCCGCCGGCCGGCCGCGCGGCGCCGGGAAAACCGGCGAGGCAGGCATGGACCGGGTCGTAGTTCAGCGGCGGAGTGCGCCTCTCAACCGGCCCCTTGGGCAACTTGGCCTTCAGTTCGGCAACCACGCTGGCGTAGCGCGGATCTGCGGCAAGGTTGCTGTGCTCCTTCGGATCGGCGTCGTGGTCGTAGAGCTCCGCGCCCAACCGGCCTTCTTCCCATTCGGTATAGCGCCAGCGTTCGGTCCGCACGCTGCGGCCGCCGCGGATCTGGGTCAGCGCCGCGTGATCCCACTTGGCCGCGGGCTGCCTCAGCAGCGGCACGAGGCTGCGCCCTTCGTTGCGCTGGTAATGGGGCAGTCCCGCCAGTTCGGTCAGCGTCGGGTAGAGGTCGAGCATCTCGACCGTGCGCGGGGAGCGGGCATTGGCGGCGGTCACGCCCGGCGCGCGGATGATCAGCGGCACGCGGTCGGCTTCGTCCCACAGGATATTCTTCATCCATTGCCCGTGTTCGCCCAGCAGGTAGCCGTGGTCGCTGGTGAACACCACGACCGTGTCCTTGTCCCGCCCCAGCCGCTTCAGTTCGGCCAGAACCCGGCCGACCTGCGCGTCCATGAAGCTGGTGGAGGCCGAATAGGCGCGGACGATCTCCTGCTGCTGGCGGGCGCTCATCCCGAAATTGTCGGGCTTCCACGCCTTGGTATAGTCGGGCACCGCGGCGAGCGAGGCTGGTGTTTCGGCCGCGATCTTCATTTTCCCGACGGGGTAGGGCGCGAAGTATTTCTTCGGCGCAACCAGCGGCACGTGCGGGCGATAGAAGCCCACCGCGATGAAGAACGGGCGGTCCTTGCCCGCATTGGCGCGCAGCATGTCGATCGCGGCTGAGGCGACCTTGCCGTCGGTCTGTTCGGCGTCGGCGCCGTCGTCGTCGAGCCAGGCCATGGCCGAACCATAGGGAATGCCTGGCGTGTTGTTCTTGAGCTTGCCGTCCTCGGCATCCCGGTCGCGCCCGCGCGGGTTGACCACGGTGGTCCACGATGGCGGATCGTCGGGCCCGCCGGTGCCGATGTCATTCGGCACGCCTTGATGGAAGATCTTGCCGATCCGCCCGGTGAAATAGCCGTTGGTGCGGAAATATTCGGGCAGGGTCCGGATATCCGGCAGGGCGCGCCGGAACGGGGTGTTGAGATCCATCACCCGCGTTGTATCCGGCCGGGTTCCGGTGAGGAACGAGGCGCGGCTCGGCCCGCACCAGGGAAACTGGGTATAGGCGCGCTGGAACTGCACGCCGCTGCGGGCGAAGGCATCGATGTTGGGCGTGCGCACCGGCGCACCATATGTGCCAAGGCGCGGCGCCAGGTCGTCCGCGATGATAAGCAGCACGTTGCGAGGGCGCTGCTGCTGCGGTTCGGGGGCGGGGTGGGCGGAAGAGGGCGGGACGGCCTCGCCCGCCAGTGCCGGAGTCAAGGGTGCGGCCAGCGCCAGCGCGAGGCCAGCGGCGACGGTGGCCGAGCGGAGGTAGGGACGGATGCTGGTCATGATCGGGTCGCTCCGCTTACCTCGGCTGACTGGACGTAGCAGCAGTGGGCTCGGGCGGCGGCGCAAGATGCGCGGGGAGCGGAACGCGGTCCGGGGCGTCGTCAAAGCGCTCGCGCAGGCGGAAGGCCTCGGGCGCTTCGGCCAGGGCCGGGGTGCTGTATTTGCGCGCCTCGCTCCACCACAGGCGCTTCAGTTCCGCCAGCCTGGCGGGGTACTTGGCCGAAAGGTCGGTGCTTTCCGAGAAGTCGGCTTCGGTATCGAACAGCTCCCACTTGTCGGCCGCGAAGTCTGCCATCTGCTGGTGCATCGCCACCGCGCGCCACTTGCCCTGCGTGATCGCGCGGTTGCCGCGCAGCTCGAAATACTGCTTGGTACGCGCGCTCGGGGCGGCGGCGGAAGAGAAGCTGGCGCGGATCGACTTGCCCGCGACGGGGATTTCCTTGCGACCGGAGACGGCGGCGGGAAAGCCGGTTCGGGCCGCGTCGGCCAGGGTCGGGGCGAGGTCCACCACATCGACGTATTGCTTGCGGATCGCGCCATGGTCGCGGATGCCCTTGGGCCAACTGACGATCAGGGGCGTGCGAACGCCGCCGAGATAGGGCCAGACCTTGTAGCGGCGCAGCGGTGTGACCCCGGCCATGGCCCAGGGGCGCTGGTATTCGGACTGGGTCTTGTCGGTACCCAGTTCGTCGATCCGGGCCAGCATCTGTTCGGGGGTGAGCGTGTTGGGGCGGTACATCTTCTCGAACGAGCCCTTCTGGCCCGCCTCCGATGCCGCGCCGTTGTCGGACATCACGATGAGCAGCGTGTTGTCATACTGGCCGGTGGCCTTGAGATGGGCGACGACGCGGGCGATCTGCTCGTCGGTATGAGTCAGGAAGCCGGCGTAGACCTGCATGAAACGGGCGAAGACGGCCTGCTCGGTTTGCGTAAGGTCGGCCCAGGCGCGGTCGCCGGGGTTGCGCGGCGGAAGCAGGGTGTTTGCAGGGACGATGCCCAGCGCTTTCTGCCGGGTTAGGCGGTCTTCGCGCAGCTTGTCCCACCCCTTCAGGTACATCCCGTTGTAGGCGTCGATGTAAGGGCGCGGCACCTGGATCGGCGAATGACCCGCGCCATAGGCGAGATAGACGAAGGCGGGCTTGCGCGGCTGGCCTGCCTTCGGCGTGAGGGCGGCAATGGCGCGGTTGGTGATGTCGACCGAGAAGTGGTAGCCCGGCGTCTCCGGCGCCGGAATGCGGCGGTTTCCTTCGATCAGGTTGGGGTGATACTGGTCGGTCCAGCCCAGGAAGAAGCCGTAGAACTGGTCGAATCCGCGCTGCCGTGGCCATGACGCATTGTGCCCGGGCGTGCCGTCCTCGCTCTCGGGGGCAAGGTGCCATTTGCCGAAGCCGGACGTAGCGTAACCCGCGCGGCCCAGCACCTGGGCAATGGTCTGGGCGTTCTGCGGCAGTTCGCCCCGGTCCCGCGTCAGGTCCGCCGGGTTGAGCTTCATGGCGGGCAGGTCGGCCATGCGGATGGTCTGCGGATTGCGCCCGGTGAGCAGCGCCGCGCGGGTGGGGGAGCAGACCGCCTTGGTGTCGAAATGATTGTAGCGCAGCCCGCCTGCCGCGATGGCGTCGATCGCCGGCGTGCGGATCTCCGAACCGAACGCGCCAAGGTCGGAAAAGCCGACATCGTCCAGCACGATCAGCACGATGTTGGGGCGCTGGTCAGCTGGCGCCGGGGCGGCCTGTACGCTCGGCATGAAGGCGATCGACGCCAGCCCGGCCAGCAAAGCGGTCGCAGTTTTCCTGTTGGGTGCTCGCACCTTCACCACCTCGTCCCATATGCGTCGATACGCTTCTGTTTGAAGTGAAATCCGGCTGGAGCGCCTCAGAGTCAAGCAAAAAATTTAGCGCTAAATTAAATCTGCGAAAGGATGGCCGTCCGCTGTGCGTTCGGGCTTGTTCCATCATGCTTTTGGCGGGGCAGTGGAATCGCGGATGACGAGTTCGAAATCGAAGTAGGTGGCTTCCTGATCCGCCTCGCGCGCGCCTTGCGCGATTTCCACGGCGTGTCGCATGGCCTCGGCCGACATGGCCGAAACGGGCTGCCGGATGGTGGTCAATCTCGGCCAGATCTTGACCGCAACCGGCCCGTCGTCGAAACCGGCCACGGACAGCTCACCGGGAATATCCATGCCCATGCGGTGAGCGAGCGAGACGACTGCCGCTGCCATGTCGTCGTTTCCGGCGAAGATCGCGGTCGGGCGTTGCGGCAAGGACAGCAATTGCTGTGCCGCCACCAGTCCGGAATCGAACGTGTAGCTGCCCTGGGCCACGATGCTCTGGTCAATCGCGATCCCGGCCTCGGCCAATGCCTCGCAATAGCCTTCATAGCGGGTTCGGCCCGCGTGCAGCGCTGGGTCCATGCGGATGAATCCGATCCTCCGGTGACCGAGCGAGACAAGGTAGGCGGTCATCGCCTTGGCCGCGGCGCGGTCGTCGATCCGCACGGTCGGGGTCGAGGACAACTCGTCGCCCGAGCAGATGCCGACCATCGGGATCGGCAGATCGCGCCGGCTGAGCGCTTCGCAGAAGGGTGGGGGCGCGATCATCGCGCCGGCGCCCAGTTGGGCCAGCTCGTCGACCAGTTCGAGCATGGCATCGACATCGTGGCCGGTGTAGCGCCGGATGATCAACTGGGCCCCGCGCTCGCTGCTTTCATCCACCGCGCCGACAAGGACGGAACTGAGAAACCCGCTCTCGCCCATGCCGCACAGCAATCCGATCCGGACGGCCGCCGCGCTGGCCAACGAACGGGCGGCGAGGTTTGGCTTGTACCCCAGTTCTCGCACCGCCTCGAGGACGGCCTCGCGGGTCTGTTCGCGCACGTTGCGGCGATTGTTGAGGACGTTCGAGACGGTCATCATCGACACGCCGGCGCGTTCCGCCACGGTCTGGATGGTGACTGCCTGACTGCTCCTTCGTCCCCCGCGTGACATCAGTATTCCGGTTCCGTCCTGTTAGAGTTCGCTTGTCCCGGGTTTCGGGCGGGTCCTTGGCCCAGGCCCTTACCCCAGACCCTTAGCATAGCCTTTCAGGCCAAGCAGCAGAAAGGCCACCGATAGCGGCGAGGCGATGGCGCAGACCATCGCAATGGCCTGTGGCAGCATGGCGGGGTCTGCGAACCAGTAATCCGTGATCAGTGCAATCGCCAGTGGACCGCCGGCCGCGCCGATCAGGTTGATGAGCAGCATGTAGCCCGCCGAAACCAGCGCGCGCATCCGGTTGGGGGTGATCTCCTGCAAGGCTGCAAGGCCCCCGCCGAAGTTGAAACCGGCGAAGAAGTTCATCGCGCCGATCAGTGCCAGCGCCAGCGCGCTCGAGGCGACCAGCGGGAAGGCGATGGTAATGGGGATGAGTGCGACAAAGCCGATCAGCGCGGCCTGGAGGTTGCCGAACCGAAATCCGCGCTGCCGCAGGAAGCTGGCGAAAAACCCGCCGACAAGCGTGCCGGAGACGCCGCAGACGAAAACGATCGGGCCATAGCTGGCGCCGATCTCTGCCGTGGTCATGCCGAACTTGCGCTCAAGAAACGCCGGGATCCATGCGCCGGTCGCATTGCCGACGAGGATCATCAGCGCGAAGCCGATGCCGATGCCGATGTAGGCCTGCCAATGCTTGCCGAGGTGAGCGAACAGGGTCCTCAGCGGCACGCTGACCGCTTCTCCGCTCGTGCCCTTGCGAGCTGGTTCCGGGATCGCCAGCAGCAGGCCTGAGAGCAGGACGCCCGGAATTCCAAGCATCAGGAACACAATTTGCCAGCCCTTGATGCTGCCGACCATGGGCAGGACCACTGACGAGGTCGGGGGGATGTGGGTCGCGATAACGCCGCCAAGGACCAGGGCCAGCGCACCGCCGGAATAGATCCCCATCTGGTAAAGCCCCATCGCGGCGGGCAGGCGTTCCTTGCGGAAATAGTCGGACAGCAGCGAGTAGGATGCAGGACCCAGCCCGCCTTCGCCGGCGCCGACCGCGATGCGCGCGGCGAACAGCGTGGGAAAGTTGCGCGCGAGGCCGCACAGCGCCGTGGCGATGCTCCAGACGAACACGGCCGCGCCCACGATGTTGCGCCGGTTCGAGCGGTCGGCGATCCGGGCCACCGGAATTCCTACGAGCACGTAGAACAGGGTGAAGCTGAGGCCGTACAGCAGGCTCATCGCCGTATCGCTGACCTGCAGGTCCTGCTTGATCGGCTGGACCAGCAGGGCCAACGCCTGACGGTCGACAAAGGCAAGCGTATTGGCGAGCATCAGCATGAACGCGACCGACCAAGCCGTGCTCGCCGGGGGCCAGGCGGCCGCGTCGTCGTGATCCTGCATTTTTGGCGGCGGTGCCATTCATCCTGCTCCCGTATCATTGCCTTGTGGCGTTTTAACGCTAAACTTATGCAGAACGCCGGGCTCTGTCAACCAAGCAGGATCCTGGCATGGAGGCGATGTATTAGCGCTAAAGTTCCCTGTTGACTCCGGTTCAATGCAGGTTTAGCGCTAAAGAAGATCGCCGCCGGCCCTGCTTTCTAAAGGGCGTGGATCACGCAATCGGTTTGGGCCGGTGGGCTGCGCATCAGGAAAATCTGTCACGTCCGGTCCAAGGCCGGCGGGCAATCAGGAGAGGGCATCGTCATGGTTCGTCACCGTATTCCGTCGGTATTGCTGTCAGTTTCCGCCTTGGCGCTGACCGGCTTCGTCGCCCCCGCTTTCGCGCAGGATGCTGCGCCTGCGGCCCCCGAAGCGCAGGCTGCCGAAGAGGCGGCACCGGCTGACAGCGGGGATATCGTGGTGACCGCGCAAAAGCGCGCCGAGCGTCTGCAGGACGTTCCCCTCGCGGTTACGGCAGTCACTGCGGACTCGCTCAGGAACCGCCAGATCAACGATACCAACTCCCTGGTCGCGGCGATCCCGTCGCTCAGCTATCAGCAGGGCGCGAACCCCACCAACACCAGCTTCCGCATTCGCGGCGTCGGCACGGCCCTGTTCGGCCAGGGTGTCGAATCCTCGGTGTCCGTCGTGGTGGACGGGGTTGTGGCGGTGCGTTCTGCCCAGGGGTTCTCCGAACTCGCCGATGTGGAGCGCGTGGAAGTCCTGCGCGGCCCGCAAGGTACGCTGTTCGGCAAGAATGCCTCTGCCGGCGTGATCAGCGTGACGACGGCGCGTCCGTCGAACACGTTCGAGGCGCGCGGCGACGTGACGATTGCCGAGCATAACGAGTACCGCGCCAAGGGTGCTGTTTCCGGCCCGCTTTCCGATACCCTGCGCGCAAGCCTCAGCGGCTTTTACAGCAATGTTCAGGGCACGACCTACAACATCGGGACCAGGCGCTGGGTCAACGGTTCGAAGGGCTGGGGCATTCGCGGCAAGCTGGATTGGGATGCGACCGAAAACCTCAATTTCCTCGCCGCCGCTGAATATCGCAAGACCGATGCCCTCTGCTGCGGATCGACCATGGTGTCGATCGTCAATCCGGTTCTGCAGCAGCTGGTCGGGCCGATCACTGCCAGCACCAGCAACCGCACCATCAACGAAGATTCCGACACTTACGCCAACTCGACCTCGGAAACCTATTCGTTGACGGGTTCGCTGGATCTGGGCGGGTCCACCATCACCTCGATTTCCGCCTATCAGCACTACACGCTCGACGTTAACCAGCCGATCGACCGGATCAATACGGCCGTGCCGCTTTACGTCGGTGTGGATGGAACCGGCCAGCCGCAAGCCTATGCGTTCTGGAACCAGAACCACGGCCAGGTCGACATGAAGGCGGTCAGCCAGGAACTGCGCATTTCAAACAACGGCAAGAGCGACCTGAACTACGTTGTCGGCGCTTACTTCATGCACAGCTTCATCGATCGTCCGTTCGACCGGCGCCGGGCGCGGTGCACGGCCGGAACGATCGGTCAGCCCTGCGCTACGGCCAGCACCGTCTGGCAGTCTGCGCGCAGCGACATCAGGCTCAAGCAGGACAGCGTGGCGCTGTTCGGGCAGGCCGACTACCGGATCGTTGGCGGCCTGCGGGCTATCGGCGGCGTGCGTGCCCAGGTGGAGCAGGGCATCAACACCGGGTACCGCCTGTCCGGCACGAACTATGTTGCGGGCGACGCGAACTTTCCCGGCAACACGACCGTCCTCGAGTCGGCAAAGACGCATTACAAGGCAAGCGACCGGGCCATCACCGGCAAGGCCGGGTTGCAGTATGAATTCAACCGCAATGCCCAAGTCTATGCCTCGTACACCCGGGGCTACAAGGGGCTGGGCTTCGAAATGGAAATCGGCGCCGACCTCGAAAACCAGAAGGCCGTTCGCCCCGAGCACGTCAACGCCTATGAAATCGGCTTCAAGGGCCGTACGTCCGACGGCAGCCTGAGCGTGGCCGCGGCCATCTTCCGGGCCGACTACACCGACCTTCAGGTTCAGGCGAACCGCTCTAACGCGACGACCGGGGTTATCCAGTTCGTCACGACCAACGCCGGCTCCTCGCGCACGCAGGGCTTTGAAATTGAAGCGACATTGCGTCCCACGGATGGCTTCACGGTCAATGCGGCGGTCACCTACTCCAAGTCGCGCATCAACATCGACGGCCTGAACTGTGCGATCCAGCAGCAGCTTGCCGCGCCCGTGCTGCTCACCAACCCGGTAAACACCTGCTACCGCGTGGCGCCTGCCGGCGTGACCACCCAGGCCCAGATCGATGCCCTGACTGACGCGCAGCGGAGGGCGATCACCCCCCAGCAGAACCTGCGGGACCGGCCGCTTCAGGCCAGCCCGGACTGGCGCATCAGCGTTTCGCCGCGCTACGAATTCCCGCTCGGCGGCGTCGATGCGTTCGTCCAGGCTTCCGCCAACTTTACCAGCGCGCAGAACTTCACGGCCGAGCAGGATCCGCTCGCCGTGCAACCGGCCTATGTCATCGTTGATGCCAGTGTCGGATTTGCGACGGCCGACAAGCGGTACAGCGTCAGCCTGTTCGTCAAGAACCTGTTCAACGAACATTACCTGACCAGCCTCGGCCACAACTCGCTGCTGAGCACGATCGACAACCCGTACGATCTGGTCGGTACCTACAACAAGGACGCCGACCGGTACTTCGGCGCGACGCTGGGCTTCCGCTTCTGATCCTTCCCCCTGCCGGCGCGCATTTTCGCGCGCCGGCACCTTTTCGAGATCCAAGACATGTCCACGCGCAGCCTGCCGACCACTGATACCGGACTTGATGCGCGATCTCCGCTGGCGCTCGATGCCGAGGCGCTGGCCTGGGTCGAGCGGACCCGCGATGGCCTCTGCGTCGAGGACCTGGTCGCGCAATTGTTCAATTTCGCCACCGAGACCGACAGCGAGGATGAAACCTCCGCCATTCTCGCGCTGAAGCCGGGTGCGATCCATCGCTTCCCGACCCGCGACCTTGCTGCTGCAGTGCAGACCACGCGCGCCATTCTCGAACGCTCCGAAGTTCCGCCGCTGATCAGCGGCGACATCGAGGGCGGCACTATCAGCTATGCTTTTGCCACGGCCGTGCCGAACCAGATGGGCTTCGCCGCCTGCAACGACCTTGCAACGAGTGTGCAACTGGCACGCATCGTGGCGCAAGAGAGCCGGGCGCTGGGTTACGACTGGTCCTTCACCCCGGTGGTCGACGTCAACGCCGAATTCCGCAGCGCCATCGTCGGGACGCGCTCCTACGGCTCGGACCCGGACACGGTCCTGGCTCAGGCGAGGGCCTATGTCGGGACGCTGCAATCCGAAGGTATGGCGGCCTGCGCCAAGCACTGGCCGGGCGACGGTTTCGATGAGCGCGATCAGCATCTCGTCACCACGGTCAACCCGCTCGACATGGATGCCTGGCGTTCGATCTTCGGACGGATTTACCAGACCCTCATCGATGATGGCGTGATGACCATCATGTCCGCGCATATCGCCTTGCCGGCCTATGTGCGTTCGAAGTTGCCGGACGCCGGGCGTGAGGCGTTTCGTCCGGCCACGGTTTCGCGTTTGCTCAATGAAGACCTGCTGCGCGGGGAACTGGGGTTCAAGGGCCTGATCGTTTCCGACGCCACCGGCATGGGCGGGCTGACCAGCTGGACCGAGCGCGAAGAGGTCGTTCCCGAAGTTATCGAGAACGGCTGCGACATGTTCCTGTTCAGCCGCAACCCGGCGCGCGACGTGGGCCTGATGATGAAGGGCCTGCGCGAAGGACGCCTGTCCGAGCGGCGGCTCTACGAGGCGGCGACCCGCGTGCTCAGCCTGAAGGCGGCGCTGGGGCTGCATGTCAGGTCCATCGACGAGCGCCTGCCCGATCTCGAAACCGTGCGGACGAAGCTGCGGACGCCGCAGAGCCTTGCCACGGCGCGCGATGCGCTGGGCAAGGGGGTGACGCTGGTCAAGGACACGGCTAACCTGCTGCCGATCGATCCACAGCGCCATCGCCGCGTTGTCGTCATCGCGGAGGAGGGGTGGAGCTTCTTCTCGGGCGCGCTGGAACGCAGCCTCGCTCCGGCGATTTCAGCCCTGGGCGCGCGCGGCTTCGAGGTTCGCATGTATGACCGCGACAATCAGCCGACCCGCGAGGACACCGATCTGGTGCTCTATCTGGTCGGGCAGGAAGCGACGCCCACGGCCTCGCGCATCTTCCTTGACCTGGCCAAGCTGCACGACGGCACGCGCAAGGCGATGACCCAGTCGTTCCGCGAGATCCCGACCGCGCTGGTGTCGTTCGGCCAGCCCTATTACCTGTTCGACGCGCCGACCTGCACCACCGCGATCAACGCCTACAATTCGCTGGCCGAATGCCAGGAAGAGGTGGTCCGCCGCCTCGTCGGCGACGTGCCGTTCACCGGCAAGAGCCCGGTCGATGCGTTCTGCGGGCGGGAGCAGCTCAAATGGTAGGCCCTGCTCCCGCAGCGCCGGTTGCCGACATGCCCAACGAGCAGCGCCCGCAGCTTGAGCGCCTCTATCAGGACATGGCGCCGCGCAGTCTGCTGCCGCTGTGGGAAAGCCTGCACGCGCTGGTGCCGCGCGAACCGCGTTCGCCCGCCCTGCCGTGGCGCTGGTCATACGGCGAGGTGCGCGATTACCTGATGTGCGCGGGCGACCTGATCAGCGCGGAGCAGGCCGAGCGCAGAGTGCTGATCATGGAAAATCCCGGCCTGCCGGGGTCGAGCGGGATCACGCAGAGCCTCTATGCCGGTCTGCAACTGATCCTGCCGGGCGAGGTTGCCCCGTGCCACCGCCACAGCCAGAGCGCCCTGCGCTTCGTGCTGGAAGGAAGCGGCGCCTATACCGCGCTGGATGGCGAGAAGGCGGTGATGGAGCCGTTCGACCTCGTGCTGACCCCCGGCGGGCAGTGGCATGACCACGGCAACCCTTCCGATCAGCCGATGATCTGGCTCGATGGCCTCGACATCCCGACCGTGCGCCTGTTCGATGCCGGTTTCGCAGAGAATCTGGGCGCCAGTTCTCATCCCGAGACGGTCGGCGCCGGTGATACGCTGGCGCGCTATGGCCACAACATGCGACCGATCCGGGGCAGCGTTGCCGACCGGCGGCCGGTGAACCGACCGCTGTTTCACTATCGCCATGCCGAATGGCGCACCGCGCTTGCGGCCATGGCATCCAGCGCTCAGATCGACCCCTACCTCGGTCACGCGCTGGAATTCCTCAACCCGGCGGACGGCGGCCCGATCATGGCCACGATCTCGGCCCACGTTCGCCTATTGCCCGCCGGCTTCGAGACGAAGCCCCGCCGCTCGACCGACGGCACGGTCTTCGTGGTCGTCGGCGGCGAGGGCGAGGCGCTGCTGGGGGACGAGACGATCGCGCTCGCTCCGCGCGACGTGGTGGTTGTGCCTTCGTGGACTGCGCTGACCTTGCGGGCCCGCAGCGAGCTTGTTCTTTTCGCCTATTCCGACAAGGCCTCGCAGCAGGCCCTGAACCTCTATCGGGAGCAAAACCTTTGACCCTCGACTTCGCGCCCCAGGCCCCCGTTCTTGCTGCCACGACCGACGGGCGGGAGTTCCCGGTCCGCCGCCTGTTCTGCATCGGCCGCAACTATGCGGCGCACGCCCGCGAAATGGGCAAGGACCCGGACCGCGAAGCGCCGTTCTACTTCACCAAGTGGGCCGAGACCGTCGTCCCCAGCGGTTCGACCATCGCCTATCCGCCGCTGACCGCCAATTTCCAGTACGAGGCCGAACTGGTCGTGGCCGTCGGCAAGGGCGGGCGCAATATCGCGCGCGAGGACGCGCTTGATCACGTCTGGGGCTATGCCACCGGGCTCGACATGACCCGCCGCGATCTCCAGTTCGAGGCGCGCGACAAGGGCCGTCCGTGGGATACCGGCAAGAACGTGGAGCAGTCCTCGCCGCTCGGCGCCATCCATCCGGTCAGCGAAGTGGGGCACCTCTCCACGGGTTCGATCCGCCTGACGGTGAACGGCGAGGTCAAGCAGGATGCGGATCTCGACGAACTGATCTGGCCGGTCGAAGACGTGATCGCCTATGTCTCGCAGGGATACCGGCTTGAGCCGGGCGACCTGATCTATACGGGCACCCCGGCGGGCGTGGGCGCGGTGGTCAGCGGCGACGTGATCGTGGTCAGCATTGCCGGGCTGTCGGACCTCACGGTTACGGTGGGGCCGCTGGCGCATGACTGAGGAGCTTGTCCTTCACGGGTTCTTCCGCAGCTCGGCCAGCTACCGGGTGCGGATTGCGCTTGGCCTGAAGGGCATTTCCTATCGTGATGCGTTCCATAACCTGCGCAAGGACGCGCAGAAGGCGCCAGCCTATCTTTCGCTCAATCCGCAAGGGCTGGTGCCGGCGCTCGAAACCGCGGGCGGCGTGCTGACGCAGAGCCTGGCCATCTGCGAATATCTTGACGAGATCCAGCCTGTCCCGCCGCTGTTGCCCGCCGATCCGTTCGAGCGGGCCCGCGTGCGGGCCTTCGTCCTCGCGATCGCCTGCGAGATTCACCCGCTGCAGAACCTCGGCACGCTGCGGCATCTGCGCGCTCTGGGGATCGATGCCGAGGGCGTGAACGAATGGGCGCGCAGCGTGATCGACACCGGGCTGGAGGCCTGTTCGCGCCTCATCGCCGATCAGGGCGGGCCCTATTGCTTCGGCGATGCCGTGACGCTGGCCGACGTCTGCCTGGTGCCGCAGCTTGCCAATGCCCGGCGGTTCGGAGCCCGGACGGACTGGCCGCGCCTTGCCGAGATCGAGGCCAACTGCCTCGCCTTGCCGGCTTTCCAGCGAGCGCGCCCGGACGCGCAGGGCGACGCCGTGGAATAGAGATGCAGGATCGGGAGGATGGCAGGGTGAGGACAATTCGACGCAGCCTGATCGCCGCGGCGCTGGCCGGGCTCGCCTTGGGGCAGCCGGTCTTTGCCGGGGCGCGGCCCGCCGCTCCGGTTACGGCGCCTGCTCCCTCGCGGCCACCCAATGTCATCATGATCCTTGCCGATGACGTGGGGGTGGAAGCCTTCCGCCCCTATGGCGGCGAATATGCCACGCCCAACGTGGCCCGACTGGCGGCGGAAGGGGTGACCTTCGACAATGCCTTTTCCACGCCGCTCTGCTCGCCCAGCCGCACCCGGCTGATGACCGCGCGGGAGAACGGGCAGAACTACCAGGCCTTCGGCTATCTCGATCCGAAGGAGCGCACTTTCGGCAACCTGTTTCGTGATGCCGGCTATGCCACGGCCATTGTCGGCAAGTGGCAGCTCAGCGGCAACGGCTTCGATGACCGGGTGGGCATCACCCCGCAGGCCGCAGGGTTCGATTCTGCGCTGTTGTGGCAACTGCGCGCGGGAACCCAGAAAGGATCGCGCTATTGGGGCCCGACCCTGTGGACCAACGGCAAGCCCCAAGTTCACGAGGAGGGGTTTGGCCCTGATGTAATGAGCGATTTCGCGCTTTCGTTCATCGAGCAGAACAAGGACCGGCCGTTCTTCCTCTATTATCCGATGGTGCTGGTGCACGATCCCTTCGTGCCGACGCCCGACGCGGTGACGATCAAGGGCGCGAAGCCGCGCTTCGGCGCGATGATGGCCTATATGGACAAGATGGTCGGGCAGGTGCTCGACAAGGTTCGCGCCGCCGGCATCGAGGACAATACGCTGATCGTGTTCTCGGCCGACAACGGCACGAACCGGCAGATCGTCTCGGTCCGCAACGGCGCCGAAGTGCGCGGCGGCAAGGGCGCGCCGACGCTGACCGGAACCCATGTGCCGATGGTCATCCGCTGGCCGGGCGTGGTGCCGGCAGGCGTCCGCAAGGCGGGCTTGTTCGATTTCCTCGACGTTTTGCCGACCATGGCCGAGGCGGCGCGGCTGCCCCGCGTGAGCGGGATCGACGGGGTCAGCCAGTGGCAGGTCGCGCTGGGCAAGGCGCAAAGCGCGCGCCCGGTCATCTTCCAGCACTACGCGCCGGTCTGGCTGTTTGCCCCGACGCGCTTTGTTTTCGACCAGACCCGCAAGCTCTATGGCGACGGGCGCTACGTCTCGCTCGACCTGGCGCACGATGCGGAAACGGAGATCGCGCCCGAAGCCATGACTGCGGCCGAACGCAAGCACCGCCAGCACTTGCAGGCCGAGCTGGACCGCCAGAACGATGGCCCGCTCGATCCGGCGCGCTTCCCCTGGTGCAAAGGGCAGGAACCGAAGGTGGCCGGGCAGGACCCGATCATCGCCGGGTGCGGCATCGTGCCGCGCGACGTCGACTGAATTACCGGGGGCCGGGCTTCGTCAGGGCAAGCGCATGGCTGCCCCGCGTCAGCTGGCGGGGCGGACGGAATAGGCGATGCCGCGGGCCTCGTATTCGACCGGGGGCAGGCCGGCCTTTGCGCCGATCCCGGCAATGTATCCGGCAATCTCGGCCGCCCGCGACCCGGCCGGGACGGGGCGGCCGGGCGGCTCGAACCAGAGGGGGATGAAGCCTGCTTCGATACGCCCGTCCTCGTGCCAGACGAGGCGGCCGATCATGCCGTTGACGGCCTCGGGGTGGAACGGGGCGAGCGGGTAGGCCGGGTCGGGCTCGAAACCGAACATCTTCTTGCGGCGCTCCGCCCACTCGGCGCGGGCCGGGTGATCCTGCGCGGGGGAGAGGGCGTGAGTGACGACGCAGCCGTTGCCGAGGCCGTGAAAGACCGGCTTGCCATCTACCAGTTCGATCCCGCGGGCGATGTGGGCGTGATGGCCGGAAACGACGTCTGCCCCGGCGCGGATCGCTGCCGCGGCCAGCGGGCGCTCGTAGGCGGCGAGTTCCGCCGGGCGGTGAGTGATCCCCTTGTGCAGGGCGACGATGATCAGATCGGCGCGGCTTCTGGCCGCCGCGATATCGGCCTCCATCGCGGCGAGCGAGGCGGAGTCGATCTCGCGCAGGGTGGCCTGCGGGCGGCTTGGGCCGCCGTCTTCGGCGAGGACATTGACGAAGGCGACGCCGGGCCTGTCCGGGGCGGCCCAGCATAGTTCGGGGCCGACCGCGTTGTAGCTGAGGAGGGCAATGGTCCGCATACCGGCCCGGATCAGCGCCGGTTCGCGGGCTTCGGTCAGGGTCATGCCCGCCCCGGCATGGGCGATGCGGTTGCGATCGAGCCCGGTGATCGTGTCGGCGAGGCCCTGCGCGCCGCAGTCCATCATGTGGTTGCCGGCCAGCGAGACGGCGGTGATCCCGGCGCGGGCGAGGGCGCCGAGGTGGCTGGGCTCGGCACCGGGGGCGGGGACATCGCCGTGCATCTCGTCGAGACTGGTGGTGTGGGGGACTTCGAGGTGGCCGATGACGACGTCGGCGGCGCGGGTTAGCGGGGCGATCCCGGCGAGCCAGTGATCGGGCTCGGGCACGTCGAGGATCAGGTCACCGAGCAGGAGGATTTCGGTCGCGCCCATGGTCAGATTGCCTTTTCGGCGCGCAGGGCAGTGATGGTTGCTGCATCGTAGCCCAGTTCGGCGAGGACGGCGTCGGTATCGGCGCCGAGCGTGGGAACCTGCGGCAGGGCTTCGGCCGGATCGGTCGCGAAGCCGGGGCCGAGTACGGCGAGAGGGTTTTCGCGGCCCGGGAGGCTGGCCTGCCGGACGAAGCCGCGCCCGGCAAGGTGCGGATGGCGCAGGATCTGGCCGACGTTGCGGAGCATGGCGGCGGGGACTCCGGCGGCGGTGAGGCGGGTTTCGAGATCCTCGGCGCTTTCGCGGCTAAGGAAGTCCGTCAGCCAGGCCTTCAGCGCATCGTAGTTCTCGACCCGGGCGGCGTGAGTGGCAAAACGCGGGTCATCCAGCAGTTCGCCGTGGCCGAAGACTGCCAGCATGGCCGCAATCTGGTGCTGGTGATTGGCGCCGAGCGCGATCCAGCCATCGGCGCAGGGATAATATTCGGAGGTGGCGACGAGGCGGAAGCCGCGGTTGCCGGTGCCGGTCGGGGCCGTGCCGGTATAGTCGAAGAGGCTGGCGGCGGCGCCCATCAGCTTGATCGCCGCATCGAGCATAGCGACGTCAAGCGCCTTGCCCGTTCCCGTCAGGTCGCGCTCGCGCAGGGCGGCGAGGACGGCGATGACGCCGAGGTAGCCGGTGAAGCAATCGACCACCGGGATGCCGATCTTGTAGGGCGCCACGGCCGTGCCGTTCATCATCGCCATGCCGGAAACGGCCTGGGCGATGTGATCGTAGGCGCCCCAGTCGCGTAGTGGGCCGGTCTGGCCGAAGCCGGACAGCGAGAGCATGATCAGGCGCGGGTTTTCGGCGGCGAGGCTGTCGTAGCCGAGACCGAGCCGCGCGATCACGCCCGGGCGGTAGTTTTCGACCACGATATCGGCCTTGGCGGCGAGTTTCCGTGCGATGGCAAGGCCCGCATCGCTCTTGAGGTTGAGCGTGACCGAGCGCTTGCCGAAATTGGCCGAGGCGAAGGGAACCGACAAGCCGGGCAGGCCGGCGTGTTCGGTATAGTGGCGAAAGTCGTCACCCTTTTCCGGGGGTTCGACCTTGGTGATCTCGGCACCCAGTTGCTGGAGCATCTGGGTGCAGGTCGGGCCGGCGATGGCATGGGTGAAATCGAGCACCCGGATTCCGGCGAGGGGGTTCATTGCGTGGCGCTCCGTTCGGCAGAGAAGGCGCCGGCCGCTTCCAGCTCGGCCGGGTTGAAGCCGAGTTCGGCAAGGATCGCGGCATTGTCGGCACCGGGCGCTCCGGCTGGGACCGGATCGACGGGCTTGGTCTCCGAAAAGACGAAGGGCAGGCCGAGCTGGCGGACGGGATCGCCACCTTCCGGAAGGGGGACGTCCTGCACCATGTGGCGGGCGCGGTTTTGGGGGTGGGCGAGGGCTTCATCCGGGGAAAGGACCGGCATGGCCTGGCATCCCGCAGTGGCCAGCAGGGCGGCCCATTCGTCGCGCGGACGGGTGCGGAACAGCGCCGCGAGATCGGCCTGCATGGCGGGATGGCGCGCCTTGTCGTGCTGGAGCGCGGTATAGTCCGGGCGGCCCATCGCGGCGCAGAAGCGCGCCCAGTAGGCCGGTTCCATGTCGGTCGTGCAAATGAAGCCGCCGTCGGCACAGAGCCACACACCGCCCTTGGGATGCCATTGCCCGAGCGGGGGGAGGCGGGAGAGATCGTCGGTCCGGCCCATGCCGACGAGCAGCAGCGGCATGGCGGCATCGGTCATGGCGACATCGACGTGCTGGCCGCGCCCGGTGCGTTCGCGGGCCTGCAGGGCGAGGAGCAGGGCGATCGTGGCGTGAGCGCCGGCGAGGACGTCGGCCACCTGCAGGCCGGGGAGCGAGGGGGTGGGCAGGCCGTTCAGGCGGGAGAGGGCTCCGGCGAGGGAGAGGGCGAGGGGATCGTGGCCGGCTTGTGCCGCCAGGGGACCGGTCTGGCCGGCGAAACTGACGGAGAGATAGATGAGTGACGGGTTGAGGGCCTGCATTCGCTCTGCGCCGTAACCCATTGTTTCCATTGTGCCGGGACGATAGTCCTCGATCAGCACGTCGGCCGAGGCGAGCAGCTTTTCGAGGACGGGACGGGCGGCAGGGCTGCCGGGATTGATGAGGAGGCTGCGCTTGTTCCGGTGGTAGGTGGGGCGGGCGCGGTCACGGTTGCCTTCAGCGTGGTCGCCGAACATGGCCTGCTGCTTGGCGAGTTCGCGGGGGTGTTCGATGCGGATCACTTCGGCGCCCATGTCGGCGGCGATCCACGAAGGATAGGCGCCGGGCAGAAAGCGTGAGAAGTCTATTATCTTCAGGTCGTTAAGAGCGGTCATTGACGTGATCTCGCACGTTCCGTGGCCGACCCTTCGATGAAGGCGGTGATGGCCGCCTCGATCGCGGCGGCGTCCTCGCCTTCGCGGTTGAAGTTGTCGGCCGTGAGTTCGAGGACCGGAATTCCGGCTTCGCGGAGCGCCCGGACGACGAAGGGATCGGCGTCCTGCAACGCCACTGCACCGTCAATGCAATGGGTCTGCGCCTCGTGCACATGCCACGGCCCGGCCCAGGTGGGCATCCTCAGTTCGTCGCCCATGCAGACGACCCGGCTGGCGAGGGCGCGCAAGGGGTCCTTCCCGCCCGACAGGTCGCGCAGGTAGCCATCGGCGGCGAGGGCGAGATACATCGACCAGACGAAGACCGCGCCGTGGCTTTCTTCCCACTTCTGGTAAAAGCCCATCTCGCTCCACAGGCCCCGGCCGACCCACATCAGGCGGACGCGTTCGCCGGGGCAGGCGGCGAGGCCGGCTTCGGCGCGGGCCCGCACCTCTTCGTAGAACGCCTTGGCCGCATCGCGTGCCCAGACCGTGCCGCGATGCCATTGCGGGACCATGGTGGCGGGCATGGAATCGACCACGCCGATCGGGGCGGGCACGGTGCGTGCCACGAGATCGCGGGTCTTGCGGTAATAGTCCTCCTGCTCGTTGACGAGGGCCATGACCTCGGCAAAACGCTCGGGCGAGAAGGTGCGTCCGGTCTTCGCCTCGATCCGGGCGATCACCTCGCGCATTTCGGCGACCATCAGGTCGACCCGGCAGGGTTCGACCGCTTCTTCCCAGTTGCCCGGGAGCTGGGCCCACCAATCGGCATAGAGATCGGGGCGGGGGTCGACGGTGCGTTCGTAGACGAAGCAGTCCGCGCCGGTCTCGTCCGCCCATTGCTCGAACAGCTTGAGCGTGGGGTCGGACGAGGCGACGGCGTGGACGAAATCGGGCCTGGGCAGGCCGCCCCACGGGGCGGTTTCGGCGTCATCGTCGAAAGCGGCGGCGAGGCCTTGCGCGCTGTAGGCCTCGACATCGGCGGGATAGCCGCGCGCGCGCAGGAGCGACTGGTAGCGGCGCGACTGCTGCTTGGCGGCGACGATCGAGGCCCACCACTGGTTGACCACGAACGGCACGTCCATCGCGCGCAGGATTTCCTGCGGGGCATTGGCGTTGACCACGGCGAAGGGCGAGCCTTCGGCCACGGCGCGGCGGACCGAGGCGAACCATTCGCGATTGTAGGCGGTGAAGCCGGCGACGGATTCGAGCGACTTGCGGCTGCGGCCCTGTTCGTGCGGGCGGGCCGGGGCGGCGGGGCGGTCCTCGGGCGGTGTGGGCGCGGCGGGTTGCTCAGGCTCGCCGGAGAGCAGGGCGACGATCCGGGCGCGGGTGGCCTCGTCCGGCGCGGAGGCGCAGCGCAGGGCGGCGAAGGGCGTGGAGGCGGGGAGGGCGCGGAGCAGGGCAGCCTTGTCCCACGGCGCGGCCTCATCCCCGTCGAGCGAGAGGTGGAGGACGAGATCGGCCGCGAGGCGGGCGGCATTGGCGGCCACGGTCTCTGCCCCGGCATGAGGCGCGGCGACGCGGGCGGGCCTGTCTGCCGGGATCAGGCCCCAGCCGTGATGGTCGGCGACGATGCGGGCGCCGGCATCCTCGATGGCGCGGTACAGCTCATCGCCCTCGTGGGCGGTGCCGCAAACGATCACGCGCTTGCCGTTCACGGGGGCGGGCAGGGCCGGGAGCAGGGCTTCGAGCGCGGCGTTGGCTTCCTCGGGCGGAAGGACGGCGCAGGCCCCGGCAATGGCGAGGGCATCGCTGCCGGAAAGGCGGCCCTGTTCGCGGGCGATCTGCAGGTAGGCGCGCAGTTGCCGTTGGCGCGCGAGCAGGTCTTCGCTGGCCGCGAGAGCGGCTTCGCCGGGCAGGATGCCACCTTGGGCCACCAGCCAGCGATCCAGTTCGGCGAGACGCGCGGCGTTGTAGGCAGCGGAAGCCGGACGGGGCAGGTGGAGCAGGTCGAGGAAATGGACGTTGCGCGCCGCCCGCTCGCCCAGGCGCGCCAGTTCGCGCAGGGCAGCGAAGATCTGCGGCTGTTCGATGTCGGCCTGGGTGATCACGACCGGAACGTCGGGAAAGGCCGGGGCGAGCAGGGCTTCGAGCAAGCGGCGCCCGCGCAGGCCCATTTCCGCCGCGCCCATGATCGCATCGGCGCGGGGGGTGGCGGCAAGGCGCGGGGCGACGAGGCGGACCGGCTGGAACCCGGCCGCGATCAGCCGCGCGCGGGGCGCGTCAATGCCGAGGGTGCGGATGACCCGGCGCCCGGAGGCGATCGCGCGGGCGACCTCGCCCTCCGGATCGGCGAAGGCGCGGGCGAAGAGGTCCATGGCCGATGCGTCCCGCTCCATGGTCAGAGCGTCCCGGCGGCCTTCAGGGCGGCGATCCGCGCATCGTCATAGCCGAGCAGTTCGCGCAGGATTTCCTCGTTGTGTTCGCCGATCTGGACCGGGAGCACATCGTCGAACCCAGTGGCGGCGCCGGAGAACTGGATCGGGATGCCGGCCGTGCGCAGATCGATGTTGGAGCCGTAGCGCGGGTGATGGACCTCCATCGTTTCCATCCGTTCGACCACGCGCGGATCGACCAGCGCATCTTCAGGGTGGCGCACCGGGGCGACCGGCACCTTTTGCGCTTCGAGCAGGCGCACGACCTCTGCGGTGGGCAGGGTGCGCGACCAGGCGTTGATCCGGGCTTCGAGTTCGGTGGCATTGGCGACCCGGGCATCGCGGTTGGCGAAGCGGGGATCCTGCGCCAGTTCGGGCTGGCCCATCGCGGCGAATAGGCCGCGTGCGAGCGGTTCGTGGACCGCGACGACCGCGACATAGCCATCGGCGCATTCGAACACGCCGAAGGGGGAAAGGCGCTGGACGGTGAGGCCGGTGCGCGAAGCCATGCCGGCGGCGGCCATGGCCGACCAGTTCTCGATCGCGACGAAGGAGGTGAGCGCGCCGAGCATCGAGACATCGACGTGCTGGCCGGTCCCCGTCCGGTGGCGCTGCTCGATCGCGGCGAGGATGCCGATCACGGTGAAGACCGGGGCCAGCATGTCGGCAATCGGGATGCCGATGCGGACCGGGGGATGGCCGGGCTCTCCGCTGGTGAACATGGCGCCGGAAAGGGCCTGGATGATAACGTCCATCGCCTTGCCGCCATCGCGGTCAGTCGCCCCGAAGCCGGAGAGCGAGGCGAAGACGATGCGCGGATTGACCGCGCGGCAGGCCTCGTAGCCGACGCCGAGGCGGTCTGCGGTCCCGGCGGTGAAGTTTTCGACCACGATGTCGGCCTTGGCTGCGAGATCGAGGAAGACCGCGCGGCCCTCGGCGCTCTTGAGATCAAGCGAGACGCCATATTTGCCGCGCGCGCGGGTGAGGTGGGACAGCGAGATGTCATCGTCGTGCGCGCGTTCTACGATCACGCCGTCGCGCCCCAGATAGGGGCTGTTTTCGCGGGCGAGATCGCCGCCCTTGGGCTCTTCGACCTTGATGACTTTCGCCCCGAGCCCGGCGAGCAGCAGGGTGGCATAGGGCCCGGCCAGCGCCCGGGTCAGGTCGATGACGGTCAGGCCTTCAAGCGGCCGGGACTGGGACGCGCTGGCGGTGTTCATGGCTTAACTCCGGAATTGGGGGCCGGGCAGGCGATGGGGCCCGCGGCGATGAGGGCTTGCGCCGCGCGGAACACGGGCTCGCCATTGATGCCGACTTCGCCAAGGGCGCGGGCCTGATCGAGCGCGTAGCGGTTGTAGAGCTGGTCGAGCTTGTGCTGCTCGGCGGCGGGGAAGGGGATCATCTCCACCTTGTGAGCGGCGGCGAAATCGACACCGGCCTTTTCCGAAGCGAGGATCTCGGTGTTGAGGACGTCTTCCCAGAACTTACGGCTGTTGCCGACGAGGCCCTGCAGATCGGGCGGAAGGCGGCGCCAGGCGGCATCGGACATGGCGCGGGCGGGATAGGCGCCCCGGCTGAAGCGCAGCTGGGTGAAGTGGTGGGCGACTTCGGCGAAGTGCAGGCTCTTGATCGTGTCGGCCGGGGCAACGACGCCGTCGATCACGCCCTTGGCCAGCGCCGAATAGACCTCGCCCATCGGCATGTTGACCGGATCGGCGCCGAGCGCGCGCAGGACGTCGATCGCGTCGCTCTGGGCGCGCAGGCGCAGCCCCTTGAGATCGGCGAGGGTGCGGACCGGCTTGTTGCGGGTGAGGACGCCGGGAAACAGGCCGCCTTGCGCGGCGAGGACGTGCAGCCCTTCGAGTTCCTGCCCGATTTCGGGGAAGCGGGCGTCGAGGCAATCGTAGACCGCGACCTGATCGCGGATCGACGCGATCCCGCCGTAGAAGCCGGACTGGGCGCGCAGCAGGTGAGCGCCGCCGCGGGCGTAGATCGGGGTGATCAGGCCGACATCGACGAGGCCGTGGCGGATTTCCTCCATGCTCATGTCCGAGCTGATCAGCGAGCCCGACCAGAAGGTGCGGAAGCCGATGCGGCCGCCGCTGGCCTGTTCGAGATGCTTCATCCAGGCGATGTCGGCCCGGCTGAAGGGGTGGCCGGGGGGATAGGGGCTGGCATAGGTCAGCGTGTATTCGGCCTGCTTTTGCGCCGGGGCGCAGGCGGCGAGGACGAGAGCGGCGAGGAGGGCGAGGAGCTTGCGCATCGGACTTACCCCGCGACCAGGCCAGGCAGCCACAGCGTCAGCACCGGGAAGGCGATGAGCAGGGCCAGGTGAAGGAAATCGGCGACGAGGAAGGGGATCACGCCCCGGAAGATCGTACCGAGCGAGAGATCCTTGGCGAGGCCCTGGATCACGTAGATGTTGAGCCCGAGCGGCGGGTGGACGAAGCCGATCTCCATCGTGCGGACGAGGAAGATGCCGAACCAGATCGGGCTGTAGCCCAGCTGCTCGGCGATCGGCAGGAAGATCGGCGTGGTCAGCAGCATCAGCGCCACCCCGTCGAGGAACGAACCCAGCAGGAGCAGCGCGAGGGTCATGGCGAGGATCGCGACGATGGGGCTGGCGTGGAGGCTGGTGACGGCGCCGGAGAGCGCCTCGGTAATGCCCGAGACCGAGACGAAGGAGGCAAAGACCAGCGCGCCGATGATCACGATGTAGATCATGCCGGCAGTGCGCAGCGTGGCGCGCAGGGCCTCGCCGATGGTGGCGAGGCTGAAGCCGCCGCGGAAGGCGAGCAGCAGCAGCGCGGCGACCACGCCGACGGAAGCGGCCTCGGTGGGGGTGAACCAGCCGATCATCAGGCCGCCGATCACGAAGAGGATCAGCAGGAAGATGTCGACCACGTGGCGCAGGGCGGCGATGCGCTCGCCCCACGGAACACGGGCCGTGGCGGGGCCGAGCGCGGGGTTGAAGGCGCACAGGATCATGATGGTGACCATGTAGAACACCGCCTGGCTGGCGCCGGGCACGATCGAGGCGGCGAAGAGCTTGCCGATCGACTGTTCGGCAATGATCCCGAAGACGATCAGCGCGCCCGAGGGCGGGATCAGCGAGCCGAGCGTGCCGCCAGCGGCCAGCGCGCCGGCAGCGAAACCGGGGTGGTAGTTGGCCTTGCGCATTTCCGGCAGGGCAACCGAGGAAATCGTGGCGACCGTGGCGAGGCTGGAGCCGCTGATCGCGCCGAAGCCCGCGCAGCCGCCGATCGAGGCGAGGGCGAGGCCGCCGCGGCGGTGGCCCACGAACCTGGCGGCGACGTCGAAGAAGTCGCGGCTGGCCCCGGCGGCGAAGCAGATGTGGGCCATCAGCAGGAACAGCGGGAGGACGCCGAGTTCGTACTTGGAGATCACCTCGAACGAGACGACGCCGAGCTTGATCAGGCCTGCTTCGGGCGAGATCATCACAGCTAGGCCGCCGAGGCCGACGAGGAGCAGGCCGACGCCGATCGGCACGCCCGCGGCGAGGATGGCGAGGAGCAGGGCAATGCCGAGGGCGCCGATGAGTTCGGGGGTCACTGGCCGGGCTCCTGCGAAGCGCGGGCGCGGCGGAAGAACTGGAAGGCAATCAGCAGGGCGAAGACGATCCATAGCAGGCGCAGCCAGCGTAGGGGCAGGTGGAGCAGTTCGGTCCGTTCGTGGCCGTTCCAAAGGTCGGACAGGATCCAGGCCGAGCCGAGGGCGATGAGCAGGAAGGTCACGCCGCTGACCGCCGAGGCGACGCGGGCGAGGCGGGCGGCGGTCGGCCGGGGGAGCCGTTCGGTGACGATATGGACCGAGGCATGGCCGCCGACCATGGTGGCGATCAGCATGGCCGAAGTGGCGAGAAGGACCACGGCGGCCTGGACCAGTTCGATCGAGCCGAGCAGGTGCAGGCCGGTGTGGCGCCCAGCGACGGCAAGCGAATCGGTGGTGGTGGCGGCGAGCAGGCCGGCGCCGCCCAGTACGTAGGCGATCTGGGCGAGGGGGCCGCGCGCCTTGGTGGCCTCGGAATGGCTGGGCAGGACTGCCTCTTCGGGCGAAATCGCCTCTTCGGGGAATGCGGCGCCGGTGGGCGCCTCGGGCTTGTCCATACGGTCCTCTCCGCCGTTTGCCGCGGTGTGATTGACACCGCCGACTCCGCGCCGTCTAATGGGGCGTCAGTCAAGACGGTAGAATATATCAACTATTGTTGCTGTCAACAAAGAGAGTGCCGAGACAGTATGAGTGCTTCCAAGTCCGCAGCAAAGGCAAGGAATGAGCCCGCTCCGGGGCATGTCGCGCTGGGGCGGCTGGGGGACTTTGTCGGCTTTCGCCTGCGCCGCGTCCAGAACCAGCTGTCGCGCAATTTTGCCGCCGTGACGGCCGAGGAGGGGCTCAAGTCGGGGCTGTTTTCGTCGCTGGCGATCATCGGGGCCAATCCCGGCCTTTCGCAGAACGAACTGTCGCACGAGGTCGGTCTCGACAAGTCGGTGACGGTGACGATGATCGACGAGATGGAGCGCAACGGCTGGGCCGAGCGGCGGCGCGCCCCCGAAGACCGGCGGCGCCACGCGCTGTTCATCACGGAGGCCGGCCAGGCCAAGCTCGATCGGCTGTTCACCTTGATGGAGGAGACCGAATCGGCCGTGCTGCATCAGCTGTCCGAGGGCGAGCTTGCCCTGCTGAGCGAACTGCTCGACCGGATGTATGATGCCGTCGTGCGCGACGAGGGTTGAATTTGCTGCGGGATACAGTTTCAAAAAAGATAGTTGACCTTATCCACTAATTGAGCAATCTTCCCTTCAGCCTGAGGACGCACGTGTCCTCATCGGTACGTCCCAACGGCGGCCGGCGGCAGTGGAGAGAGGTGATCGCCGAAATGGCCGGCCCAGCGTGGCCGCACGCTTCCTCCGCACGTCGGGCAACCGGTGATGCAAACGCTTCCGAGCGGGAGGATGAGATGGCGATTTCGAGCTTCACGACCCTTAATGGTTCGCGCATCGCGCTGGCCGTTGCCCTGCTGAGCCCGGCCCCGGTGCTGGCTCAGGCAACGCCAGCCACCCCTGCCGCCGAAGCGGCGGACGAGGTTCCGGCCGCGGAAATCGTGGTCACCGGCAGCCGCCTGCGCGGCGAGGCGCCGGTCGGTTCGACCGTGACCACGATCGGCACGGCGGACCTTGCCAGCTCGGGCCGGGTCACGATCGACCGCGCGATCAAGGAACTGCCGCAGGTGTTCGACCTTGGCGTGAGCGAGAATTCGCGCGGCCAGTCGGGCGGATCGGGCAACATCGTCTATGGCAACTCGATCAACCTGCGCGGGATCGGCCCGAACGCCACGCTGATCATTATCGACGGCCACCGGGTGACCAACAACAGCCGCTCGGTCGATCCCTCGGTCCTGCCGACGCTAGGCGTGGAGCGGGTCGAGATCGTCGCCGACGGCGCCTCGGCCATCTATGGTTCGGACGCGGTGGCGGGCGTGGTCAACCTGATCCCGCGCCGTTCGCTCAACGGGATTGAGGCCTTCGCGCGCGGGGGCATTTCCGGCGACGGCAACTATCACGAATATTCCGCCGGCGTCGCCGTGGGCAAGAAGTTCGAGCGCGGCCAGGTGATGGTGGCCTACGAGCATGTCGAGAAGTCCAGCCTCAACGGCTCGGATCGCTCGTTCTTCACCTCGAACCAGACCGCGATGGGCGGTAACGACTATTCGGTCACCCGCTGCAACCCCGGCACGCTCAAGGTCCAGTCGACCTATGCGACGGGCGGGACGACCATCGGCACTTTCGCCATCCCGGCTGGCGGGGCCACCTCGGGCTCGCAGCTGACGGCGGGCAGCAACAAGTGCGACGACCTGCAGGGGCAGGACCTGATTCCGCAGCAGAAGTACGATTCGGTCAACGGCACTTTCACTTACGAGTTGACCGACTGGCTGACCTTCTTCGCCGACGGATTCTATTCCAACCGCCAGTTCCGCCGCAATCCGGCCTATGCCAGCGCCTCGCTGATCGTGCCTTCGACCAACCCGTGGTTCGTGGCGCCGACCGGCGTGACCCTGCCGGACTGCCCGGCCACCTCCGGCGTGGCGGCGGGCACCAAGTGCGTGACGGTGGACTACAACTTCGCCAAGGACGCGCCGCGCAACACCTCGTTCGGCTGGGGCGAGTCCTGGCAGATCACGCCGGGCATCCGCGTCAAGCTGCCGCATGACTGGCAGTTCGAGGCGCTGGTCTCCAAGGGCAAGACCCGCGACAATTCGCTTTCGTTCGGCGGGATCAACAATTCGGCGGTGACCGCGGCCCTGCGCAGCACCAGCACGGCGACCGCCTTCGATCCCTTCGGCCTGAACCGCACCTCGGCCGCGTTGATCCCGAGCCTGTTCAACCAGATCTCGATCAACCCGACGATCGGCCACTTCACCGGCTACGAAGCGCGCATCAACGGCAAGCTGTTTGACCTGCCGGGCGGCGGGGTCAAGCTGGCGGCTGGTTACGAAGGGCAGGAGTTCAACGTCTATCTCGGCCGTGCCACCGGCAATCCGGGTACGCCGATCGCCTTCACCAATCCCGGCCGCCGGGTGGATTCGGCCTATGCCGAACTGCTCATCCCGATCTTCGGCGCGAGCAATGCCACGGCGGGCTTCCAGAAGCTCGAGATCGACGCGGCCGTGCGCTATGACCGCTATTCGGACGTGGGCAAGACCACCAATCCCAAGATCGGGGTGAGCTGGATGCCTGTCAGCGGGCTGACCCTGCGCGGGTCCTACGGCACTTCGTTCCGCGCGCCGACCCTGCCGCAGATCTACGGCAACACCAGCCAGCTGTTCGTCCAGACCTACCAGAACCCGGCGGGCGGCACGATCATCGGCGTGGCGCGGTCTGGCGGCAACCTGAACCTCAAGCCGGAGACGGCCACGACCTGGTCGGTCGGCGCGGACTGGGAGCCGCTGCCGCGCCTGCGGCTGTCGACCACCTATTTCAACGTGGACTACAAGAACCAGGTGGTGGCGCTGCTGTCCGACCTCGCGGTGCTGTCGCGCCTTTCGCAGTATGACGGGACGGGGCTGATCCTGCAGGGGCAGGCGGCGGCCGATGCCGTGGCCGCGCTTTCCGGGCTGGTGGTTTCGGGCACGCTGCCCACGCCGGTGACGCTGTTTGTCGACGGGCGCAGCCAGAACCTTGGCCGTTCGATCACCCGCGGTATCGACTTCAGCGCGAACTACTCGATCCCGACCGACAAGGCCGGCACCTTCGGGCTCAGCGTGAGCGGCACTTACCTGACGACCTACAAGACCAAGCAGACCCCTACCGCGCCTTACGTCAACCAGCTCAACCAGATCTTCCAGCCGCTGCGCTTCAAGATGCGGGCGGCGCTGACCTGGGACAAGGGGCCGTTCTCGGCCGGAATCCGCGCGACGCACATCAACGGCTATCTCAACAATGCCGTGACCGTGCCGCAGCCGGTCAAGAGCTATACCCCGGTCGACCTCAACCTGTCGTGGAAGACGGGCGAGGATCACCAGCTGATCTTCGGGCTGGAAGTGCGCAACATGTTCAACGTCAAGCCGCCCTATGTGAACCTGGCTCCGAGCTCCAACGGCAGCGGCGGTTATGACGCCACGACCACCGATCCGATCGGCCGGCTGTTCGCCGCCAGCGCGCGGATCAAGTGGTGATGCGCGCCGCGCCGCTTGCCCTTGCGCTGAGTCTTCTCGCCGCCGGGGCGGCGGCGCAGGACCGGACGGCACCGATTGCCGGGGCACTGGCCCCGGCGGCGGCACCGTCCAGCTTCGGGCATTATCAGCCGCCCAAGGCCTTTACCGAGCAGGTCACCACATCGTTCTACGTGCCGATGCGCGACGGGACCAAGCTGGGCGTGCTGGTCGCCCGCCCGGCCAGGGACGGCAAGCCCGTCGACGGACGCTTTCCGGTGATCTGGCACCATTCGCTGAGCGCGACCCAGCAGCCGGGTGACGGCGTGGGTTCGCGCGCGGCGGGTTTCGTGACCATGCCGAACCTGACCGACTACGGCTATGTCGTGGTGCAGGTGGCGCGGCGCGGCAATGGCCAGTCTTTCGGGACGATGCGCGGCTATCATGACCGCAACGAGGCGCACGATGCCTATGAGCTGATCGAATGGCTGGCGCGCCAGCCGTGGTCCGACGGGAATGTCGGGCAGTATGGCTGCTCCAACACCGGCGATGCGGCTGCTCACGCGATGACGGTGAATGCTCCGCATCTGAAGGCTGTGTTTGCCGGGTGTTTCTCCTGGAACAAGTACGATGCCATGCGGCGCGGGGGGATCTTCGCGCAGTGGGGCACCGGGCCGACCCGCACGGTCGAGCAGGACATGGCGATCAAGCCGGTCGATACCGATCCGGGCAAGATCGAGCTGCGCAAGGCGGCCGAGGAGCATCAGCGCGCCGTGCCGCTGTTCGAGCTGTGGAAGTCCTTGCCGTTCCGCGACAGCTTCGCGAAATCGGTGCAGAGCACGTTCTGGGCCGAGGGCAGCGCATCGAGCTACAAGGCGCAGATCCTGCAGGGCGGGGTGCCGCTCTACATCGTTGGCGGCTGGCGGGATGAATTGCGCGACCAGGGACTGATCGCGCGGATGAACATTCCCGGCGCGCGTATCCTGATCGGGGACTGGCTGCACTGCGAGAACGACGGCTTCGCGCTGGTGGAAGAGGCACATCGTTTCTTCGACCGCTACCTCAAGGGCATCGACACCGGGATCGAGCGCGAGGACCCGGTCCATTACTATACTGTGGGGGCGAACCAGTGGCGCTCCACCCCGGTCTGGCCGCTGCCGCAGGCTAAGCAGACGAGTTTTGCCTTTACCGCGAAGGGCCTGGTGCAGGGGGGCTTTGCGGGGGCGCCGCTCAAGCGCGATTTCGCGGTGAACTATGGCGTGACCTGCGTGAACAGCGGGGAAGGGCCGCGGATGCAGCCGTGCCATCTGCCGGGCAACGGCACGTCTCTGGCGGGCAAGCCGCTGGCGGCGCCGGTGGAATATACCGGCCATGCCATCGCCGACCTGTGGGTGGCGGCCGATACGCCCGATGCCAACCTGTTCCTCTATGTCGAGGATGTGGCACCCGACGGGACGGTGAAGGTGGTCACCGAGGGACGGCTCAAGGCATCGCTGCGCAGGGAGAACGAGGCGCCGTGGGCCCTGCCGGGCGGCATTCCGTGGCACCGGGCCTTTGCCGAGGATGCCCAGCCGCTGAAGCCGGGCGAGCCGGTGCGGCTGCGCTTCGACGTGATGCCGGCCTCGTGGGTTTTCGCCAAGGGGCACCGCGTGCAGTTCACCGTGACCGGATCGGACTGGCGCGAGCGGGCGCGCGATCCGCTGAGTCAGCCGAAGTCGATCACCCTGCTCAGCGACCTGGATCATCCCTCGTCGGTCTCGTTGCCGCTGATCGCCCCATCATCACCAGCAAAGCCGTGAGGCGGGGGCTTGCGGCCGGTGCCGGTCTGGCGGCGCTAGGCCTGGCCATGCCGGTACTCGCCGCGCCGTGCGACGGTGTGCGCGGCGCGAGGGTGGCGGATGTCAGGCTTGACCGGCTGACAGAGATCGGCCCGGAGCATCCGTTCGTGCCGCCGATACCCGGGGCGGCGGCGATGACCCAGCGGTTCTGCCGGATCGAGGGGACGATCGAGCGCGAAATCGGCTTCGAGCTTTGGCTGCCGGACAAGGCGCGCTGGAACGGGCGGATGCTGGTCGGCGGGGTTGGCGGGCAGGCGGGGGCGTTCAATTATCGTGAACTCGTGCGCGCGGCGGTGCGCGGTTATGCGGGTGCGAGCACGGATAGCGGGCACAAGGCGAGCGAGGCGCACTGGTTGTTGAACCGGCCAGACCGCGCGGCGAACTATGCCGGGCGGGCGGGGCACTTGCTGGCAATCAAGGTCAAGGCGCTGATCGCTGCGGCATTCGGGGCGCCGCCGGCCCATGCCTTCTTCGTCGGCTGTTCCGGCGGCGGACGGCAGGCGCTGACCGAGGTGCAGCGCTATCCGCGCGATTTCGACGGGGTGATCGCCGGTGCGCCGGGGGTGAACACGCCGGAAATGAGTGCGCGGCGGATGTGGGAGATGCAGCGGCACAGCGAATGGGGCGTGGCGGTTCCGGCTGCGGCCTGGCAAGTGGCGTGGCGCGGGGCGACACGGCTCTGCGATGCGCTTGACGGGGTGAGCGACGGCGTCGTGGCCGATCCGCGCCGTTGCCGGTTCGATCCGGCGAGCCTCGCTTGCAGGCCGGGGCAGGCGGAGGAGTGCCTGACCCCGGTACAGGTGGCAGCCGTGCGGCGCCTGCAGGCGCCCTTGCATGACGAGAACGGCAAGCGGCTCGACGACGGCCTGCTGCCGATCGTGCAGGTTTCGCCCGCCCTGCTGCCCGAGCCGTTCACGCCGGGGCCGTCCTACCTTGCGACGGTGCTGTTCGCTGACGGGGTTCACGGCGATCCAGACTGGGACGGGCGCAAGTTCAGTCTGGCGCGCGATCTGCCGGCGATCGACCGGGTGATGAACCTTCACGCCGACAATCCGGCGATCGAGCCGTTTGCGCGGGCCGGGGGCAAGCTGATCCTCTATCAGGGCTGGGACGACCCGCTGGTCTCGGCGCAATCGACGCTGCGCTATTGGGATGCGCTGTCGGCGCGGTTCGGCGGGCGGCTGGGCTCGCTCGCGCGGTTGTTCATGGTGCCGGGGATGGATCACTGCCGGGGCGGGCCGGGGACGGACCTGTTTGGCGGGGCCGGGGGCGATGCGCCTGAGGCGGATGCCGGGCACGACCTTCTTTCAGCGCTGGAGGACTGGGTGCTGAAGGGGCGGGCGCCCGCGCGGGTGGTGGCGGTGCGGCAGGAGGGCGGGGTCACCGTCCGCAGCCGGCCGCTCTGCGCCTGGCCAGCCGAGGCGGTCTGGACGGGACGGGGCTCGACCGACCGGGCCGAGAATTTCATTTGCCGAAAGGGAAAGACCTGATGCGTGGGTTTGCCGGATTGCTGATCGCCGTTTCTGCCCTGGGCATGGCCATGCCCGCGGCAGCCAAGGATGCGCGCTGGATGGGACCGCTGGTGGAAACGGCGCAGTCTCACATCTTCTCGCCCGCGGTGCTGCCGGGCACGGCCGAGGACAAGGCGATGAAGGCGGCGGGTTATGTGCAGGAGGAGTATCTCCTGACGGGCGCGGCCAATATCTATGGCGAGAACGCCGACGGTTCGCTGTTCGTGCGGACGGCGGACGTGCCTTACACGACGCGGCTCATCCTCGTGCGTCCGCGTGATCCGCGCCGGTTCAACGGGATCGTCCAGATGGGCTTTACCCATCCGCAGCTCGCCAGCGCGCAATGGGGGCGGATCGACGCGCTCGTGCTGCGGACCGGCGCGGCCTATGCCCTGCTGGTGATCGGCGGCGATCCGGGGACGCGCGAACGGTCAACCGCGCAGTGGCCGGTGAGTACGCCGCTGCTGATGAAGTGGTATGACCCCGCGCGCTATGCCGCGTTCGACTGGCCGAGCGACGATGGCATCCGCTGGGACGTGATGGGGCAGGCGGCGAGCCTGCTGCGCGATCCCGGCAAGACCGGGCCGCTGGCGGGCTGGCCGGTGAAGCATCTCTACATGTCGGGCTGGTCGTTCCTCGGCAGCACGGTGCGTTCGTGGGTGAACTTCGGGTTCCACGATCGCTATCGCCGCAAGGACGGCAGCCCGGTGTTCGACGGCTACCTCTCGGGCATTTCCGCCGGCTCGGTGAAGGCGGGCCACGTGCCGCTCAATTCGGCCAATCCGGAGAAGGATCGCAACCGTGAACTGCTGCGGCCGATCGACCGGCCGGTGATCGAACTGACCAGCGAGATGGAGGCGATCACCAATGTCTATCCGCAGCGGGGCGACAAGGACACGGTGACGGAAGGCCACCGCATCTATGAACTGGGCGGGGTGAGCCATCAGGATTCCGGCGTGCCGGGGCAGGTGCGTGCGGCTTCGCTGCAACTGAAGGAGCGGGGCCATCCTGCCGTGGACCTGCCGGCGGTCTGTTCGGTCGAGGACACCGATTCCCCGATGCGCGACGTGGCGCAGGCGGCGCTGGTCAATCTCAATACCTGGGTCGAGACCGGCAAGGCGCCGCCGCGCGCCGCGCGCATGGAAGTGGCGCCGGGCGGCAAGGATTACGTCCGCGACCGTTTCGGCAATCCGGTGGGCGGGGTCAGGGCGGCGCAGCTCGACGTGCCGCTGGTGCGCTATGGCGAACCCACGGCCGCGCAGTGCGGGGGCAAGGTCCCGGTACGGATGCTGAAGCGCGAACCGGTCGATCCGGCGCTGATCCGGGCGGCCTATCCGGGCGGGAAGGCGCAATACCTTGCGAAGTTCCGGGCGCGGTTAGCGCAGTTGGTCAAGCAGCGTTGGCTGCTGCCCGAGGATGCCGCGGTGGAAAGCCGCCGGGCCGAGGGCTATGCGGCGCAGGCCTTTCCGGGCCGGTGAGGCCGGCGGGGCCTTGCCCGATCAGCGCCGGTCCGGCAGGGCGAACGTGACGAGATTGCGCCCGGCGATGACGGAAATGTACTGCTTGCCGTCGACCGCATAGGTGATCGGAGCCATGGCGACGATGCCGCCCAGGTTCACCCGCCACAAGACGTCACCCGACCTGGCGTCGAGCGCATAGAAATAGCCGTCCCGTCCCCCGCTGAACACGAGGTCCGAAGCTGTGGTCAGGATGCCGGCATCGGTGACGCCGACCATCCGGTGCGTCCAGACCCGGTTGCCGGTGCGCGGGTCGATGGCGATGATTGCGCCATTGCCGGTTTCCTCGGTCGCCTGATTGAGCACCGGCCCGGAGTCGGCCATGTGCGGCGTGGGCGCGTTGGGGGTGGGGGCGGCCACCTTGAAGCCACCGCCCACGAAGAAGTTCCCCGGGGTGTGCTCGGCTTCCTCGCGGCGGTAGATGGCCGCATAGTTTTCCCAGATCGGAACGTACATCAGGCCAGTTCGCGGGCTGTAGGACGGCGGGTACCAGTTGGTCCCGCCATTGACGCCGGGATAGACGGGGGTGCCGTCGGCCGGTGGGGTCTGGATGGGATGGCCATCGGCGTCGAGGCCGCTGGCCCAGTTCACCGGAATGAAGTTCTTGCCGAGGAGGAATTTGCCGGTGACCCGGTCCAGAACGTAGAAGAAGCCGTTCCGGTTGGCCCAGAGCATCAGCTTGGCGGGCTTGCCGTTCCATTCCCGGTCGACCAGTACCGGGATCTGGACGGAATCGTAGTCGTACTGGTCGCGCGGCGTGAACTGGAAGTGCCACTTGAGCTTGCCGGTGTTGGCATCGAGGGCGACGACCGAATTGCTGTAGAGATTGTCGCCCGGCCGCTGCGCCGCGTTCCAGTCCGGCCCGGGGTTGCCGACGCCCCAGTAAATCAGGTTGAGCGAAGGGTCGTAGGAGCCGGTGACCCAGGTTGGGCCGCCGCCGGTTTTCCATGCGTCGTTGCGGCCTTGCCAGGTTTCCGATCCGGGCTCGCCCGGGGCGGGGATCGTGTGGAAACGCCAGGCTTCCTTGCCCGTTTTCGCATCATAAGCCGCGAGAAAGCCACGAATGCCCAGCTCGCCGCCGGCGACGCCGACGATCACCTTGTCCTTCACGACCAGCGGCGCGCCGGTCATCGAATAGCCCTCGGCGGTTTCGGCCACTTTCTCCTTCCACAGGACCTGCCCGGAAACCGCGTCGATCGCCACGAGCCAGGAATCCAGCGTGGCCATGAACAGGGTGTTGCCGAGCATGGCGAGGCCACGGTTGTTCGCGCCGCAGCAGGCCTTGGTGTCGGGCGAGGGTTCATGCTGGTAGATCCAGAAGACCTTGCCGGTCTTTGCATCCAGCGCGACCACGTCGTTCGGGCGCTGGGTCACGTACATCTTGCCATCGACGACGAGGGGGTTGGCTTCCCAGATGCCGACAACACGGTCCTGAAGAATCCATTTCAGTTCGAGTTGCCGGACGTTGGCCTTGTTGACTTCGGTAAGGGCGCTCTGCCGCTGGCCGTCGTAGGTTCCGCTGTAGGTCAGCCAGTTGTGCGGCTCCCGCGCGGCGGCCTCGATCCGCTCGCTTGTGAGCTGGGCGCTGGCGGGGGCGGCGCCCAGGGCGATGGCAGCGGCGAGCAGGCAGGTGGAAGGGCGCACGTCAGATTCCCTTGAGCGCGATGAGATAGGTCAGCAGGTCGGCCATTTCGGCAGCAGTGAAGCGGCCGGCATAGGATGGCATCGCCGGGCTGGCGGACTTTTCGTATGTCCGGATATCGGCCTTCGACAGCGAGATCAGCGTGCTGTCGCTGCCGGCAAGTTGCACGGTGTAGGTATCCTCGTTGAGACGGCGCCCCTCGATCACGCGGCCGCCGCGCAGGACGATGCGGATGGGCCGGTTGATCGGCAGCATGGCCCGGGCCGGATCGAGGATCGACCGCTCGATATCGGCGGGCAGGCGAATGGCACCGATATTGGCGAGGTTGGGCGCGGCATGGGGGCCGACCCCGCGCTCGACATGGCACCGGGCGCAGCCACCCTTGCCGGTGAAGAGCGCCTTGCCCCGCTCGGCATCGCCGCCCGCCGTTGCCGCGCCGCGCGCGGCAAACCCGGCCCGGATATAGGCGACGAGGGTCTTGGCCTGCTCGCGCTGGAACGAGGCAAAGGCCGGCATTCCGGCGCTGGGAACCCCGTTGTGCAAGAGGGCGATGATGTCGTCGTCGGTCCGCACGGTCTTGAACTGTTGGCGGGCAAGGTCCACCCCGCCGACGCCATTGCCGTTCTCGCCATGGCACAATTGGCAATTTGCCGTGAACAGGCGCGCGCCGTCGAGAATGGCTTGCGCGGTATATTGGCTATCCTCGGTCTGCGCCTCGACGCGTCCGGTGAGCGCGGCGGCGGCAAGAGCGATGGAAAGGCCCAGCAGCAGGGAGGCGATGGCCCTTTGATAACGCGGCTTCCGGGCGGAACGGCCGCCCGTCTCGTGTCCGGTCGGCATTGCTGACATCCCCGTCCTCCGTGATGCGGCTGCCGATAATCGTGAGGCCGGGCGGGTGCTACGCCATCCTTGCTGCAGGCTGGTAGGTTCTTGCCGCCGGTGCGTCAGCCCAGCGCGAGGCCGTCGCTCCCGAAGCGATGCACCTTCGCGGCGACGGGGGCGACGCGGAGCTTCGCGCCGTTTGCCGGCTCCTCGCCGGGGCGGCTGCGCAACACCAGCGGCGCTCCGTCTTCAAGCACGAGATGGACGTAGCTTTCCGCGCCGAGGTGTTCGACCACGGTCACCGTTCCGCTCCAGCCCTCGGCGGCGACGGTGAGGTCTTCGGGGCGGATGGCGATCTCCGCAGCGCCGAACGTGGCGGCGCGCGGGCCGGCGAGGAAGTTCATGGCCGGCGAGCCGATGAAGCCGGCGACGAAGCGATTGGCGGGGCGGTGGTAGAGCTCGAGCGGCCTGCCCGCCTGTTCGATCCGCCCGTCGCGGAACACGACGATACGGTCGGCCATCGTCATCGCTTCGGCCTGATCGTGAGTGACATAGATCGCGGTCGTGCCGAGTTCCTGCTGAAGCCGGCGCAGCTCGACCCGCATCCGTCCGCGCAGGGCCGCGTCGAGGTTGGAGAGCGGTTCGTCGAAGAGAAAGGCGCGCGGCTCGCGCACCACGGCCCGGCCGATCGCCACCCGCTGGCGCTGCCCGCCCGAGAGCGCGGCGGGACGGCGATCGAGATAGGGCGTGAGGTGGAGCATGGCGGCGACCCGCTCCACCCGCGCGTCGATCTCCGGCCTTGCCATGCCCGCCAGCTTGAGCGCGAAGCCGATGTTCGCGCGCACGGTCATGTGCGGGTAGAGCGCGTAGGATTGGAATACCATGGCCAGGCCGCGCTGCGCGGGGGCCGTGCCGGTCATGTCCTCGTCATCGATCAGCAGACGGCCCTCGTCGGGGTCCTCGAGCCCGGCGATCAGGCGCAGCAGCGTGGTCTTGCCGCAGCCCGAAGGGCCGACGAACACGGTCATTCCACCCCGGGCAATGGCGAGATCAATCCGGTCGACCGCGCGGTGATCGCCGAAGCGCTTGGTGATACCGTGGAGTTCGATCTGGCTCATTTCACGGCTCCGAAGGTCAGTCCCCGCACCAGTTGGCGCTGGCAGAACCAGCCGATCGCCACGATGGGGAGGATGGAAAGGATCGAAGCGGCGGAGAGCCGTCCGAAGAACAGCCCCTGGGGGCTGGAGAAGGTGGCCATGAAGGCCGTCAGCGGCGCGGCCTCGGTACTGGTCAGGTTGAGCGTCCAGAAGGCCTCGTTCCAGCCGAGGGTGAAGATCAGGAGGAAGGCCGAGGCGAGGCCGGGAAGCGCCAGCGGCAGCAGCACCTGCGTCAGTTCCTGGACCACGCTCGCGCCGTCGAGCCGGGCGGCCTCGAGCACTTCGCCGGGAACCTCGCGGAAATGGGTGTAGAGCATCCAGACCAGCACCGGCAGGTTGCCGAGGGCCAGCAGCAGGATCACCCCGGCGCGGGTGTCGAGCAGCCCGGCGTCACGGTAGATGAGGTAGATCGGCATCAGGACGCCGACTGGGGGTAGCATCTTGGTCGAGAGCATCCACAGCAGCAGGCCGCGGGTGCGCGGGGTCGGTGCGAAGGCCATGGCCCAGGCGGCGGGAATCGCCAGCGCCATGGCGGCGAGGGTGGAAGCGCCGGCAATAACCACGGAGTTGAGCGCGGAGCGGGCATAGCCGCCTTCGTCGAGCACCGTCCGGTAGTTCTCCAGCGTCCAGTCGACCCCGGTCAGGCGCGGGGGGAAGGCAACGGCTTCCAATTCGGGCTTGAAGCTGGTGATAAAGGTCCACAGCAAGGGGAACGCCACGGCCAACGCCGCCGCCCAGGCGAGCGCGGTGAGCACGATGCGGTGGGCGGCGCCGCGCTTCATGCGGTGAGCGACCGGCCGATCAGCCGGACCATGAAGAACGCCACGATATTGGCGAGGACAACGGCCACCAGCCCGGCGGCGGACGCGCCGCCGACGTCATAGCTTTGCAGGGCCTGCTGGTAGATCAGGAAGGCGAGATTGGTGGTGGCATTGCCCGGCCCGCCGCCGGTGGTGACGAAGATTTCGGCAAAGAGGCTAAGCAGGAACAGGGTCTCGATCATCACGATCACCGCCGCAGGGCGGGCAAGGTGGGGCAGGGTGAGATAGCGGAGCATGGCGATCGGGCCGGCGCCATCGAGCTGGGCCGCCTCGCGCTGCTCGGAATCGAGCGATTGCAGGGCAGTGAGGAAAATCAGCGCCGCGAAGGGTAGCCACTGCCACGCGACGATGATCGCCACGGCCACCAGCGGCGCATGGGCGAACCAGTCGAACGCTGGCAGGCCGAGCCCCTGCGCGATCCACGCGAGCACCCCGGAAACCGGCGACATCATCAGGTTTTTCCAGACCAGCGCGGCCACGGTCGGCATCACGAAAAAGGGGGATATGACGAGGACCCGCAACGCGCCGCGCCCGAATGCGGCCACATCAAGCAGGAGGGCGAGGACCAGGCCGCCGCCGACGCTGAGGGCAAGGGCGAGGGCGAGGAGATAGAGCGTCGTGATCACGGCAGCGTAAAAGCCGGGATCGGCGAGGAGAGCGGCGAAATTGGCGAGGCCGGCAAACCGCGCCGGCCCGGCATCGAGCAGGCGGTAATCGAGGGCGGCGAACCACAGGGTCATCGCCAGCGGCACGATCATCCATGCCAGCAAGGCGACAACGCTGGGCGTGACGAGCAGTCGTCCGAGACGCCGGGCGTGGCGGGAGGCCCTGACGGTCATTTCCGGGCCTTCGCCATCTGCCTGAGCGTGGCTGACTGCGCCTCGGCGAGCGCCGCGTCGACGGTGGTCGTCCCGGCGAGGACGCCGGAGAAGATGCGCCCCGTCTCGCTGCCGATGCCCTGCCATTCCGGGATCGAGACGTACTGGATGCCGGTATAGGGTACGGGCCGGATCGCCGGATCGGCCGGATGGGCCGCGGCGATGGCCGCCAGCGTCACCTCGGCATAGGGCGCCAGCTTGCGATATTCTGGATTGGCGTAAAGCGAGATGCGGGTGCCCGGCGGGACATTGCCCCAGCCTTCGCGCGAGGCCACAAGCTTTGCATAGGCCGGCCCGGTCGCCCAGGCGACGAACTGCTGGGCAGCCGCGGCTTTCCTTGAGGCGGCCGGAACTGCCAGGGCCCAGGTCCATAGCCAGCTGGCCCGGCGGCCGAGCCCGGCATCGGGCGCCGCCGCGAAGCCGACCTTGTCGGCCACCCCGGACGAGCGGGGATCGGCGAGCACCGGGGCGCCGACCGTGGAATCGATCCACATCGCGCACTTGGCTGAAGCGAACAGCGACAGGTTCTCGTTGAACCCGTTGGCGACGGCGCCGGGTGGGCCGAAATCGCGGATCAGGCCGCTCCATGTTTCAACGGTCGTCTTCCACTGGGGCGTATCGAACTGCGGGCGCCAGTTCATGTCGAAGAAGCTCGCGCCGAACGAATGGGCCATGGTGTTGAGCAGCGACATGTTCTCGCCCCAGCCGGCCTTGCCGCGCAGGCAGATGCCGTAGGTGCCGTGAGCGGGGGCGTGCAGCTTGCGGGCGGCCTGGACGATGAAATCCCACTTCGGTTCCGCCGGCATGACGAGGCCGGCCTTCCGGAACAGGTCCTGACGGTAATAGGTGATCGAACTCTCGCCGTTGAAGGGCGCGGCATATTGGATGCCGTCGACCGAGATGGCCTGGCGCATGGCGGGGATCAGGTCGTTCGCGGCATAGTCGGGCCCGAGTTGGTCGAGCTTGGCGAGCCAGCCCTGCCGTGCCCACATCGGCACTTCGTAAGAACCGATGGTGACGACGTCGAACTGCGCGGCCCGCGTGGCGACATCGGTCGTCACCCGCTGGCGCAGCACGTTTTCTTCCAGCGCCACCCAGTTGAGGTGGATCTTCGGATGGGTCTTCTCGAACTCCCGAGACAGGGTCTTGAGCCGCATCATGTCGGAGTTGTTGACGGTCGCGACGGTGATCGAGACGCCGTCGTCAGGCGCGCCCGAACAGGCGGTCATGGCGCTCACGGCCAGCGCGGTGAGCAGCATCCTCTTGATCATCAACCCTCTCACCATCCCATGTTCACGCGTTTCTTGCTCAGGCTGCCCGGGGTAGCCCGTTTGCGGTTCGGTTGCGATATTCCGTTGGCGACTGGCCCGTTTCAAGCCTGAAGAAGCGGTTGAAATTAGACAGATTGCCGAAGCCCGTGTCGAAGCAGATCGCCGCGACCGGCATGTCGGTCTGGCGTAAGAGGCGGCAAGCCTGGCCGATCCGCAGCTTGCGCACGAACTCGACGAAATTGCGGCCGGCGCGGCGCTTGAACTGGCGCGAAAAGCTGGTTTCGCTCATCCCGGCTAAGCGTGCAGCCTCGGCCATGCTGAGGTCGCCGAACAGGTTTTCGCGGATGTAATCCATCACGGTCTCGAAGGCCGTATCGACCGCGACGGAGAAGATCGGGCTGGCCAGCCGTTGCCGCTCCCCGGCCGGTGCGCGGGCCAGCAGGCCGATGAGGGCGAACAAGCGCGACAGTCGCTCCAGGCCCTGCGCCTCGCCGATCGCGGCGAGTTCGGCGGCGGCACGCCGTGCGGTCGCGCCAAGGAATTCGATCCCGCAAGCGGCCTCGTCGAGCAGGCGGTTCATCTCCGCGAGTTCGGGAAAAAGCGCGCTGCCGCGCCGGAACCGTTCGCCATCGAACTGGATCACCGTGTCGCGGCGGGCGATCACCTCGCCGGGGGCGAGGTCGCTGATCCAGTCATGGGGCAGGTTGGGGCCGATGAGAGCCAGATGGCCGGCCTCGAACCGGCCGGCATAGTCACCCACCAGCACCTTGCCCGTGCCTTCGCGCACGAGGTGCAGCTCGTATTCCGGGTGGTGGTTCCAGCGCGCCACGGGGGCCGGATAGTCGTGCTCGAACCACCGGAAAGCGTTGACGGGGTCTTCCGGGATCAGTTCGCGCGCCGAATGGCAGCCGACCAGCGAACTGGCCAAGCCCCCGCCGGCTTCGGCATCGGGCACGGGCGCGGCCATTCAGCCCTCGGCCCCGGAAACTGCGATCTGCAGCTTGATGTCGCCCGGCCGCCCCTCGGCGGCGCGGGCGAAGGCGCTTGCCGCCTGATCGATGGGAAAGGTTTCGCCGATCAGCGGCTTGAGATCGATCTTGCCCGAGGCGATCAGGGCCAGCGCACGGTCGTACATGTTGGCATAGCGGAACACCGTTTCGATCCGGGCCTCGCGTGCCTGGGCTGCGGCCACGTCGAGCGGAACCGGCGCCGACGGGATGCCGACCAGCACGAGGGCTCCGCCGGGGCAGACCGCGTCGAAGATGTCCTCGAACACCCGGTCGCTGCCGCTGGCCTCGAACACCACGTCGGCGCCCCAGCCTTCGGTCACTTCGCGGACGGTATCGTTCAGCGAGCGGACGGCGGGATCGCACGGGATGACCCCGCGATACCGGGCGGCGATCTCCAGCTTGACGGGGGACAGGTCGGAAACGATCGCCCGCGCGGCACCGCCGGCAAGGGCGGCGAGGGCGGTCATCATGCCGATCGTGCCGGCGCCGATCACGGCCACGGTGTCGCCCGGCCGAATCCGCGCACGGGTGGCCGCCTGCAGGCCGATTGCCATCGGCTCGACCATCGCGCCTTCCGCGAAGCTGACGTGGTCGGGCAGCCGGTAGGTAAAGGTGGCAGGGTGGATGACCTCTTCGGTGAGACATCCATCGACCGGCGGGGTCGCCCAGAAGGTCACCGCCGGATCGACGTTGTAGATGCCGAGCCGCGCCGCGCGCGAGAGCGGGTCGGGAATGCCGGGCTCCATGCAGACCCGGTCCCCGGGGGACAGGTGCCGGACTTCCGATCCAATGGCAGTGACCGTTCCCGAGGCCTCGTGCCCGAGCACCATCGGCTGCTCGACCACGTAGGGCCCGATGCGGCCATGCGTGTAGTAATGGACGTCGGACCCGCAGATGCCGACCGTGTGGATCTTGATCCGCACTTCATGCGGCCCCGGGGCGGGTGGAGAAGCCCGCTCGGCCAGGCTGATCCGGTTGATGCCTTCCAGAACCACGGCTTTCATCGGTCTCGCCTCTCTCCGCCAATGCCCATTCTCTTGGACGTCCAGTCGACGTCTGGGCTGATCGGAACGATAATCGGCTTGTCTGTGGCGCTCCACAGGGAACTTGCATTCGGCTGATAGTTTTTTGCGCAGGGGCGGTTCGGATGGCGGTCTGGCATGAGGCCGGGCGGGTTCTGGCCGTCATCAGTCGCGCCGCGCGGGGGAGCTTGCCTGGTTCAGGCAGCGCGGCAAAAATGCATCGGCGTTGCGCAAATGCGCGGTAGCGTTCGATATTGGGACCGATCACAACGGCCGCGCGGCTCATCGCCGATCGGAGAGGAAAAAGCGGGATGGATGACAAGGCCCAAGCCACGGACGCGCCGGGCGCGGACGGACCTACCGACCGGCGGCGAGGCACCGACCGGCGCCGGTTCGTTGCCGGTACCGCGCTGGCGACGCTGGGGGCCTCCACACTGCTGCTCAGTCGCAACGGCGCAGTTGGCGCCGCGACTGCGGCCGCATCTTCCGGCGTTCCCGATGTCACCCGGCTGGCCCGCTTCCTCACGGCAAAGCCCGATCTTTCGCCGGAGTTCGTGGAGCGGGCAGTCTCCGCCCTGATCGCAGATGAGCCGGCCATGGGCGAGCGGCTGCGCGCGCTCGACGCGGCTATCGGCGCGGCCCGGCTTGCCGACGTCGAGGCATTCCGCGCCTCGGCGCTGGCGGCCGATCCCGCGATGATGGGCCCGGCGCTGAGCCTGATCGCCGCGCTCTATCTGGGATCGACCGGGATCGACCGGCCGAGCCGCAACGTCAGCCTCGAGGAAGCGCTGATGTATCGGCCGACCGGGGACAAGACGCCCACGCCGACTTACGCCCGGGGCGGCCCCGGCTGGTGGAACCGGAGCGAACCGGCGTGAGCGGGGACTATGATGCCGACGTGATCGTGATCGGCGGGGGGATTGTCGGCGCCTTCGTGGCAGAGCGGATCGCCCTCAGGGGCAAGTCGGTGATGATCCTCGAAGCCGGTCCGCGCACCTCGCGCTGGAAGATGCTGCAGGCCTTCCGCACGGGCGCGAACAAGAATGATTTCAACGCCTTCTACCCCGAACTTCCCCACGCACCGAAGAGTTCGGGCGGCCGCTATTCCGACCAGTACATCGAGAATGTCGGGCCGATGAAGTGGCTGCCGTCCTACATCCGGCTGGTGGGCGGAACGACCTGGCACTGGAGTGCGGCCTTCTGGCGGATGCTGCCCAACGATTTCCGGATGAAGTCCGTTTACGGCGTGGGGCGGGACTGGCCGCTTGGCTACGACGAGCTGGAGCCGTGGTATACCCTTGCCGAGCAGCTGACCGGTTGCGCGGGCAGCGACGAGGATGACCAGAGCGGGCAGGGCGTGGGGCCGTTTCCGCCGCGCTCGGCACCCTATCCGCTGCCGGCAGAGCAGTGGAGCGACTACACCAGGGCCATCGCCGGGGCTTTTTCGCAGATCGGCTTCCGGTTCATCGACGAGCCGAACCTGCGCGCCACCCGCCCCTATGACGGCCGCCCGGCTTGCGCCGGCAACAACAACTGTTCGCCGATCTGTCCGATCGGCGCGATGTATTCCGGCGACATGGCGATCGACCGCGCCGAGCGGGCCGGGGTCAAGGTGGTGCCCGACACGGTGGTTCACCGGCTGGAAAAGGGGGCGGGCGGCCGGATCGAGGCGGTTCACTCCATGGCCCCGGACGGAACGCTGGGTCGGCGCCGCGCCCGTGCCGTGGTGCTTGCCGCCCATACGATCGAGACGCCCAAGCTGCTGCTCATGTCCGAAGCCGCCAATCGGTCCGATCAGGTCGGCCGCAACCTGATGACGCATCCGTCGCTGGCCTTCGAGGGCTTGGCGCGTGATGAATTGTGGCCGGGGCAGGGGCCCGTGCAGCAAGGCACGGCCAACGAACTGCGCGATGGCGCACACCGGCGCGAGCACAGCGCGATTCGCTATTTCAGCAACAACCGCGCGCCCAACGCGATGGTCACCCGGCGGCTGCTCCAGCAGGGGATCATCGGCCGCGAACTGGATGAGCGGATCCGGCATGATTCGGCCCGCTACGTCAACGTGCTGGCCGGGGCGGAGAACCTACCCGATCCCGCGAACCGGATCGACCTAGGCAGCCGGCGTGACAGCCTCGGCCTGCCCACGCCGCGCATTCACATGGATATCAGCGATTATACGCGCCGCGCCGGTCCCCGCGTGGCCGCGGACTTCGCCGCCCTCGACCGGGCGCTGGCCATGCAGGAGCGATTTGGCGATCGCACCACGTTCCGGCTCCCGGCCCATCCGATGGGCTCGACCATCATGGGCGACGACCCGGCGACGTCGGTGGTCGATCGCGATTGCCGTTCGCATGACCACGCCAACCTGTTCATTGCCGGGGCCAGCGTCTTCGCTTCCGCTTCGACCGTCAATCCGACCCTCACCGCGGTCGCGCTCGGGCTGCGCCTTGGTGAAATGCTGGCGGGAGAGGTGTGAGGATGCGCGCTTTTCTTCGCGTCGCCGCGCCGTTGCTGGTGCTGTCCGCCCCCGCGTTCGGCCAGGGCGGGCCGAGCCCTGCGCTGATCGGGCGCGGGCGCATTCTGGCGACGGCAGCCGACTGCGTCGCCTGTCATACGGTGGAAGGCCAGCCCGCATTCGCCGGGGGCAAGGCGATCGCCACGCCGTTCGGCACCATCCATGCGCCCAACATCACGCCCGACCGCGAAACCGGCATCGGAGCGTGGAGCGATGCGGAATTCCTGCGCGCCCTGCACGATGGCGTCGGCCGCGCGGGCGAGCAACTCTATCCGGCCTTTCCCTATGTCCAGTACACCCGCCTGTCCGATGCCGATGTGCTGGCGATCAAGGCCTATCTGTTCTCGCTTCCGCCGGTGCGGCGGACGGCGCCTGCCAATGACATGCTGTTCCCTTTTGGCTACCGGCCCTTGCTGCGTGTCTGGAAGTGGATCAACTTCACGCCAGGGCGGTTCGCGCCGGAGCCGGGCAGGGGCGGGGAATACAATCGCGGCCGTTATCTTGCCGAGGCGCTCGGGCACTGCAACGAATGCCACACCCCGCGTACGCTGACCCAAGGGCTCGACATGAGCCGCAATCTTGCCGGTGGTATCGTGGAAGGCTGGCAGGCCTTCAACATCACGCCCGATCCGGTCAGCGGGATCGGCCGATGGTCGCGCGAGGACATTGTCACATACCTGTCGAGTGGCCGCCTGCCCGGCCGGGCCGTGGCTGGTGGGCCGATGGGCGAGGTGGTCGGACACAGTCTGCGTTTCCTCCCGCGTGAGGATCTTTCCGCCATTGCAGCCTATCTCGAAGGGCAGAAGCCGCTGCGTAATCCGGGCGATACGGCGCCGCGCAGCGGATACGGCCGGCCCGATCCGGACCGCCTGAGCTTCAGTCTCGGCGGGAACGGACTGCCGACCGGCCGTGGTCTCTACGTCGCGGCCTGCGCCTCCTGCCACGGCCTCGACGGGCGCGGAACGGCTTCGGTGCCGGGGCGTCCGGGCTTTCCCGGCCTTGTTGGCAACAGCGCGCTTGGCGCTGCGCGGGCCGACAATGCCGTGTTGGCGATCATTCACGGCGTTCCCGCACGCGGCGGGCGGGGCGAATCGTTCATGCCCGCATTCGGCGCCGCATCCCGGATCGGCAACGCGCTGGACGATGCGCAGATCGCGCTGGTCGCGAATTACGTCCGCGCGCAGTTCGGCAATGCTGCGGGGAGCCCGGTCGATGCCACAAGCGTGCGCCGGTTGCGGCTGGAAAATGGCGGCCGCTCGCCGCTGGTGGTGGGGGTATGGGCGGGGATGGCCCTGATCGCCGGGTTGGCGATCCTGTTTGCCGCGCGGCTCGTCAGGCGGAGGGCGAGGGGCAATGGCGCGGAGAGAATGCCCTGAGGCGAAGGACGGGCAAGAGCCTGCCTGAGCGCGCTTGCGGCGAAGCTCATAGGTCGGGGTTGCCGCTCGCATAGGGCTGCGCGGCATTGCCTGTTCTTCGGGTAAGGCGCGCAAGCGTGCGGCCCAAGGTTTCCGGAAAATGACCTGACCATCCTCCGCCTCGCCATCGGGGCGCGGAGCCGTGGGCGGACGATTCCTGCATTGGTCCAGGCGTATAAGTCTGTCGACAAAACTCTTCTTGTAAATGATAATCAGTCGCATTAGCAGCTTACTTCGCATTCGTGCTGGTCCCTGGTTACCTATTCCGAAGAGAAAGAAAGCCCCTATGACGGCCCTTATTCCCGCGCTCCTGGCTGCTGCGGCAGCGAACTCGACTCCGGCAGTGGCCGACTTTTCGCTGATGGCGGCCAGTGCCGCCGCCGATGCTGCAGCCGAGGAGCAGCGCGATGCGACGATCGTCGTCACGGGGCAGCGGACGGAGGGCAACGAAGACTACGGCGTGGCGGAACAGCGCACGGCCACGCGATTGCCGCTCAGCCAGAAGGAAACGCCGCAATCGGTCAGCGTCGTCACCCGCGCGCAGATCGACGATTTCCAGCTCAACGACGTGAACCAGCTGCTGGCGACTGTTCCCGGCGTCAACGTGCTCGCTGCCGAGACCGACCGGGTTTACTATTCAGCGCGCGGCTACGACATCCAGACCTTCCAGATCGATGGCGTGGGCATGCCCTTCGCCTTCGGCATCCAGACCGGTTCGCTCGATACGGCGATCTACGACAGGATCGAGGTGGTGCGCGGCGCTCCCGGCCTGCTGACGCCGACCGGCAATCCCTCGGCCGTCGTGAACTTCATCCGCAAGCGTCCGTACCGCGACCTGCGGGCATCGGTTTCCGCGCAATATGGCTCCTACGACAACCTCCGTCTTGATGGCGATATCAGCGTGCCGCTCACCTCGGATGGTTCGGTGCGCGCGCGGGCAGTGGGCGCCTATCTCGATACCGACAGTTACCTCGACCGCTATCACCTGGGCCGCTGGACCGGCTATGGCATCGTCGAGGCTGACCTCGGGCCGGACACCGTTGCGAGCGCGGGCTTTGCTTATCAGCACCACCAGAGCCGCGCCGCGCAGTGGGGGGCGGTGCCGCTCTACTACACCGATGGCACGAGGGTCGACTTCGCCCGGTCCGACAACACGGGCCCCGACTGGGCGGGCTGGGGCGTGACGGAGCGGCAGATATTCGGTGACCTCACGCATCACTGGGGCGAGGATTGGACCGCCACGCTGACGGTGCTGCGCCGGGCCAACGACGAGAACGACAAGCTGTTCTACGTCTACGGCAATCCCGATCGCGAGACCGGCGACGGCATCTACACCTATCCCGGCGCGTTCCGCGGCCAGACCCGCAACCTGACGATTGACGCCCATGTGGCCGGCAAGCTTTCGATCGGCGGGCGCAAGCATGACGTCCTGTTCGGCGCCGTCCGCAGCGCGGAGGGCTATATCCAGGACTCGGCCTATGACTACAGCACGGTCGGCGTGCCGATCTCGCTCGATCAGCTTTTCTCCGGCACATTTCCCGAACCCGACTTTCCGGACTTTACCGAGAGCCTCAACATCAACCGCAAGCAGGAGACGGTCTACGGCCTGGTGCGGCTCAACCTGGCCGATCCGTTCAAGGTGATGCTGGGCGGAAACTACACCCATGCGAGCAGCGACGGCACATCCTACGGCACGCCCCAGAACTACGACCGGAAGAAATTCCTTCCCTTTGCCGGCGCCACCTTCGACGTCACGGCCAACGTGACGCTCTATGCAAGCTATGCGACCATCTTCAATCCGCAGACCGAGTTCGACGCCAACAACCGCCTGCTCGATCCGATCGAAGGCGACAACATCGAAGCGGGGGTGAAGGGTGAGTTCTTCGGCGGGGGCCTGCTGGCAACGGCCGCCGTTTTCCGTGCCCGGCAGAACAACACGGCACAGGCGGCCGGCTTCGACACGGTGCTTGGCCGGACCATCTATGCCGGGGTGGATTCCCGCTCCGAAGGGGTGGAGTTCGAACTTGCCGGTTCGCCCGCCCAAGGGCTGCAACTCACCGGCGGCTTCACCACGATGCGCATCCGCGACGAGAACGGCGATCCGGCCCGCACCTTCGTTCCGCGCACGACTGCCAAGTTCAACGCCACCTATTCGCCGCCCGCGCTCAGCGCACTCAAGCTCGGTGCATCGCTGCAATACCAGAGCGGCTTCTACTTCGATCCGGGCACGGTATCTTCCACCACGGGCGAAACGGTTCGCCTTGAGCAGGAAGCCTATGCGCTGCTCGACCTGCTGGTGAGTTACGCGATCACGCCCAGGGTGACGCTGAGCGCCAATGTGCGCAACGTCACCGACGTCAAATACCTCACCTCGCTGACTTTCGAACAGGGCTATTACGGCGCGCCGCGAACGGTGCTGGGCACCCTCACGGTCAAGTACTGACGAGCGGCGCGGTGACCGGTTTTACTGCCATCGGATGGATCATGGCCGGCCTGTCGGTCGCCGTAATTCGCGCGGGGTGGGGCGGGCGCAGGTCCGTCGCCCTTGCCGGGTGGGCGCTTGGCGCGGTGGCGCTGGTCGTCCTCGCGCGGGGCGGCGGTGCCTGGGGCATGGCCACGGGGCTGACGATCGGGATGATCGCGGCGCTGGGATTTGTTCTTCACGCCGCTTGGCGGTCACCGGCTTCGGCGCCCAACGCCGTCCGGCAAGCCGCTGCCTTGGCCACGCCGCTGGACTGGGGCGATGTCGCGCGGCGGCTGGCGGTCTTCGTCCTGGTCGTCCCGGTGGCCTTTTGCTCAGCACAGTGGCTGGCCTTTGCCGTGCAGGCGCTGGTCAGGGGCGGGTCGGACCTCGATGCCGACAGTCTGGCGCTCGCCCTGTTCCTGCAGCCGGTGATCTGGACCGCGCTGATGTGCTGGCAAATGACCTTGCCCGGCCCTGTTCGCATGGTCCTGCCGCCGCTCAGCGCCGCGCTGCTGGGCGCTTTCCTGTGGGGTATTTCGTGAACCAGATCCGTGTCCGGCGGCCGAGTCTCGCCAAGCAGGCCCTGTCCGGCCACGGCGCCATCGGCCTGCTGGCGAGCGCAGCGCTTTACATCGTCGCCCTGAGCGGGATGATCGTCGTCGTGGCCGAGCGGTGGCAGCGATGGGAACAGCCCAATGTCGCCGAATACGAGACCCTTTCTCCCGCCGCGGTCCAGAACGCCATGGTGCAGGCTCTTGCGCTGGAGAAAGGAAAGCCGCGAACCACCCACCTGTACCTGCGGATGCCCGATGCAGACCTGCCGCGCGCCGTGGTCACGACCGACCATTCGGCCTGGTACGTCGACGCCGCGGGCAGGCCGACTGTGCGCGAGGCGAACGGCTGGAGCGAATTTCTTCTCGCCCTGCACATAAACCTGACCCTGCCGGTCCAGTGGGGAATGTTGCTTGTCGGTGCGCTGGGCGCGGTGCTGGCGGCCGTCAGCGTGACCGGGGTGCTCGCGCTGCCGAAGATATTCAAGGACGCCTTTCGCCTGCGCATGCGCGGCGATCCGCAGATCGCCCGTGCGGACTGGCACAATCGGCTGGGGACATTGACCCTGCCATTCGCGCTGATGATCGCGCTGACGGGGGCCGCCATCGGGCTCAGCTCCGCCGGGATCGCGCTGCTGGCCCAGACCGACAAGGGCGGAGACCGGGAGGCGGTCAGTGCCAGCATCTTCGGTAACGAACCAGCGCACGATCCTGCGCCCGCGCCGCTCGCCAATGCCGGGCGGGCTGTTGTCTCGGTTCAGGCCCGCTTTGCGCAGGCCCGGCCGGTCTATGTCATCGTTCACGATCCCGCCACGCGCGGCCAGTTCGTCCAGGTGCTGGCGGAGCATCCGCGCAGGCTGATCTACGGCGAATCCTACGGCTTCAGCGGCGCGGGCGACTATCTCGGCAAGGTCGGGCTGTCAGATGGTGCCACCGGGCGGCAGGCGGCGGCATCGACCTATGGACTGCATTTCGGGAACTATGCCGGATTGCCCATGCAGCTGGCCTATGCTGCGATGGGATTGGCGCTCTGCGTCCTTACCGCAACCGGCACGACCCTGTGGCTCAACAAGCGCCGCCGCAAGGGCCTGCCGACGGCCCGTCTCGCGGCGGCCTGGAACCTCGTCGTCTGGGGAACCCCGCTCGCGCTGGTCCTTGCCGCGTGGGAGCGCTGGCTTCTCGGGCCGGACGCGCCGCTGACGGCCCTGTTCTGGTTGACGTTGGCTGCCGGGCTGGGTGCCGCGATTGCCAGACCGTCGCTGATGGATGGTCCGTTAATGCGGATCGTTCTTGCCTGCGCACTGGCCGCCACGGCCTTGCTGCATCTCGCCATTTTCAGGGCAGGCCAATGGCCGGTTTCCGCCTTGGATGGATGCCTTCTGCTCGGCGCATTCGCGCTCTGGCTGCCGGGGCGCTGCGGGCGAGCCGGCGCTGGCCGGCCCTCGGCGGTCAGGACAGGGGAACCGGCGGCGGGGTAACTTCCAACTGCGGCGCGAAGGTCCAGTGGCAGGCCACGCAGCGGGCGTTGATATCTTCGCCGGCGGCAAGAAGCGCGGGGTAGTCCTTGCGCTCCGCAGCGCTTGCGCTGGCTGTCGCGGCGCTGCGAAGATCGGTGGCCAGCTTGTCCCAGCGCGGATCGTCGGGGCGGCTGGCCAGGCCCTGCAGCACGTAGGACAGCTGATCCAGCGTCAGCGCGTCGCTTTCGGCGGCTTCCCATTCTTCCTCGGTTCGGGGCGCCCCCGAATGGGCGCCGGTGCCGTCACTTTCTTCCGCACTCCAGGCCCACAACTGTTCCGCGTTGCGTTGCAGGACGTGCCCCATGAATTCGGGCAGCGGAATGTCGCTGGACGGGTTTTCCGCCATGGCCGCCACCGAGGCGAATGCCGCGGCGGCGAGCAGCGCAATGCGGGAAACTGACCTCGACGACATCGAATTCTCCTATGACGGGCGGCTCCATAGGCGAGGCTGGCGGGATCGGGGAAAGAACACCTTTTCATGTGCAAAGCACGATTGCGCCTTAGGCCGGCTTGCCTGTCGGTCAAATGTCTACTAAATCAGTAGTCAATTAAATCGCTACCCTGCGCTGGATGCGAAACAACAAGGCGCAGGGACCATGAGCGAACCATCATTCAATGCCAAACCACGCCCCAGCTTTGCCTCCGGCCGGGGGCGAGGGGCATGAATTTCCAGCAATTGCGCTATGTGCGCGCCGCCGTGCAGAACGAGCTTAACCTGACCAAGGTGGCGGGAGAGCTGTTCACGTCGCAATCCGGCGTCAGCAAGCAAATCCGCGAGCTTGAGGCGGAGCTCAAGATCGAGATCTTCGTGCGGCGGGGCAAGCGGCTGGTCGGGCTCACCCCGGCGGGTGAGGCGGCATCGCGGGTGATTGACCAACTGCTGCAGGAAGCCGATAATCTGAAGCGCCTTTCGGCCCAGTTCGTGGACGCAGACAAGGGGCGGCTCGTTGTTGCGGCCACGCACAACCAGGCCAATTACGTCCTGCCGCCGGTCCTGCTGCGTTTTCGCGAACTGTTTCCCGAGGTGGAGGTGGAATTGCGTCAGGGCAGCCCCGATTTCGTGGTCGAATCCCTCCTGCGCGGCGACGCCGATATCGGTGTCGCCACCGAGGCGGTGGATAACCAGCCGCATCTTGATACCTATCCCTGCTTCAGCTGGGAGCACGTGGTCATTGCCCCCGAGGGCCACCCCCTGCTGGACGTTTCCGCGCCGGATCTTGCCGACCTCGCGCAATGGCCGATCGTGACCTACAGTCCCGAATTCACCGGCGGCGGGCGCGTTCAGGAGACCTTCGAGGAAGCCGGGCTCAATGCCGACATCCGCCTGCGCGCGATGGATGCGGACGTCATCAAGACCTATGTCCGGCTGGGCGCGGGCATCGGCATCGTGGCCCAGATGGCGATCGAGAACGGCCCCGAAGGCGGGCTGGTGCCGATCCCGGCGACCAAGGGCTTCTTCGGCACCTGCAGCACCAAGATCGCGGTGCAGCAGGGCACCTTGCTGCGAAACTACGCCTATCAGCTGATTGCCATGCTGGCGCCGCATCTCGATCCGGAAGTGCTGAGCGGACGCAGGCGGGCTCCGATCCAGCCCGTCCCGCGACCAATCGACCGGTTCGAGGAACGCCACGACCTGCAGTTCAGCTCTGTCCCAGCAAAGGAAATTCAATTCGATGTCGCCGCTTGATCGACGGGCCTTCGTGGCCGGAGCCGGCCTCACCCTGATGGGCAAGGCCGCCATTGCTGCCGGCCCGACCGTGCAGTTGCCCTTCGCCAATGGTGAAAGGCAGCTGGCGAAATTGCCGCAGAAACGGCCGATGATCCTGCTCACGGCGCGCCCGCCCCAGGCGGAAACGCCGTGGGCGGTGTTCCGGGAAGGACTGATCACGCCGAATGACGCGTTCTTCGTGCGCTATCACTTGTCGGGCCTGCCCACGGTGATCGATCCGGCCAGCTTCCGGCTGGAGATCGGGGGCCATGTCGGCACGCCGCTGCGCCTGTCGCTGGCACAGCTCAAGCGCGATTTCCCTGTGCGGGAGATCGTCGCCGTCAACCAGTGTTCGGGCAACAGCCGCGGCTTCGTCGAACCGCGCGTCGGGGGCGGGCAGCTTGGAAACGGGGCCATGGGCAATGCGCGCTGGCGCGGAGTGCCGCTGAAGGCCCTGCTCGACCGGGCCGAGGTTCGCGCCGGGGCGCGGCAGGTCACCTTCAACGGGCTGGACAATCCGCCCGTCGATACCGTGCCCGATTTCGTCAAGGCGCTCGATATCGATCACGCCCGCGACGGCGAGGTGATGGTTGCTTTCCAGATGAACGGGGCAGACCTGCCCTTCCTCAACGGCTATCCGCTGCGGCTGGTCGTGCCCGGCCATTATGGCACCTACTGGGTCAAGCATCTCAATGAAATCAACGTCGTGGATTCCGAATTTGACGGCTATTGGATGAAGACCGCCTATCGAATCCCGGATAATGACTGCAATTGCGTGGCGCCGGGCGGCAAGCCCGACAAGACCAAGCCGATTGGCCGGTTCAACATTCGCTCCTTTGTGACCAGCCATGCCGATGGCGCCCGGATCGCGGCTGGCCGGGTGGTCGAACTGGCAGGCATCGCCTTTGACGGCGGAAGCGGCATTGCCCGGGTGCAGCTATCGGCGGACGATGGCCGCACCTGGCAGGATGCGCGGCTGGGTGAGGATCTGGGCCGCTATTCGTTCCGCCCGTGGCGGCTGGGCCTGACCTTGGACCGGGGCCGTCACCGGATCAAGGTGCGTGCCATTTCGGTGAGCGGGGAAAGCCAGCCGCTGGAGCCGCGCTGGCAGCCCGCGGGCTATATGCGCAACGTGGTCGAAACGCTGACAGTGGAGGCCGTGTGATGCGCGCCGGGATGCTTCTCTTCGGGGCGGCGCTGATTGCCGTGCCCGCCGTGATTGCCGCGCGCCCGGTGTCGATCGAACTGCCGGTCGGCACCGTGCCAGCCGAGCTTGCCGGTGACGAGGCCGCCGTGGTGGTCAACAATTGCGCGGCCTGCCACTCGCTCGACTATATCGTGACCCAGCCGCGCGGAAAGGGCGCCCAGTTCTGGCGCGATGCGGTGGCCAAGATGGTCAACGTCTACAAGGCGCCGATCGAGCAGGCCGATGCGGCCGCCGCCGCCGATCTTCTCGCGCGCAAGTTCGGCTGACCATAGCTGCTGCCGCATGAAAAAAGGGGAGGTCCGCGATCTGCGGACCTCCCCTTTTTCGTTGTGCTGGCTGCGGTGTCAGCGGGTGATCGGCGGCGGCGGGGCATCGGGCGCGCTGCCGGTGCGAACCTGGCGCCCGCCGGGCAGGACCACGGTCGTCGCATAACCGAAGGGACCGCCGTTCTTGGCCTTGTATCCGGCGAGGCGGATCGGCGTCCCGGCCGAAACCACCTCGCGCGTCACTCCGCTGGCGCGCAGCGAATTCGGCGTGCCGAACTCGAAGCCCCAGTTGGTGACCGAGCCGTCCCGGTTCTTGACGTCGAGATAGACCCAGCTGTGCGGATTGACGAAGCGGACCTTGGTCACGACCCCGTCGAGCACCACCGGCTTGGAGGAATCGAACTCGGCGGCGAAGGCGTGGTGGGCGAGGGCCGCTGCCGGCGCCAGCACGGCTCCGGCAGCCAGCGCAGCGGCGATGAGCGGAATGGATTTGGACATGATCAGGGCTCCTGTGCTCAGAACTTGGCGCGAACCAGCGCGCCGACGTAGCGGCGGGGGCCGATGCCGTCGTAGCCAACGGGGGCGTTGTTGCTGAAGTCGTTCACGCTGGTGGTGTAGAAGGTGTTGAACAGGTTCTTGGCGACGATGCTGAACTCGGTCCGCACCTGGCCGACCTTGGTGATCACCCCGATCCCGGCGTCGGTGATGTGATAGGCCTTTTGCCAGCCATAGGGCGAAAGCAGCTGCTCCAGGTTGTGCGCCGTGCGGTAGGTGTCATTGCCGAAGACGTGGAGGGTGAGGCCGCTGCCGGAAATCTCCCGCTCCACGTCGAAGCCGAAGATCAGGGTCCACTTCGGCGCGCCGACGATCTGCCGGCCGGTGTTGTTGCAGACCGCCGCCGTATAGGAGCGGGGGCAGGTTGCGGTTGACCAGTCGGTATAGAGGGCGTCGTTGTATGTACCGGCAAAGTTCAAATTAACGCCTTCCGCCGGGGTGAACGACCCTTCCCATTCCACGCCCTTGGCGCGGATGCCGGGGATATTGCCCAAGACCGAGCTGTAGCCGGTGGACGAAGTGGCATCGGCAATGCTTGTTGTCGCCTGGTAGTTGCGGACCTTGGTGTAGAACAGGTTGGCGCTGAAATTCACCTTGCGATCGAGCAGCTGCGCCTTGAAGCCCAGCTCGAAATCGGTCGTGTTTTCCGGCAGGACGTTGCGCGGCAGGCCGGTATTGTCGAAGGCCACCGCGCCCGATTTCCCGCCGCCGCTGGCCGAGGCATAGAGCAGCAGGTCGGGCGTCACCTTGAAGCTCGGGTTGACCAGCCAGGCCACCGATCCGGCATGGATCGGAATGCCGGTAACGTTCGTGAAGCTTGCGCCAAGCTGGCTGGCGCGGATCGCGTCCGCCGCGCTATTGCCGGTCGCCACCAGCGCCGTGCCGTCGGCATAGCTCGCCGACTTGCTGGTGACCGAGCGCTTCTGCTCCCAGGTGTAACGCAGGCCGGTGGTCAGGGTGAAGCGGTCCACCGGGCTCCAGTTCACCTGCCCGAACAGCGCCTGGCTGGTCGATACCGGGTTTTGGAAAGTGGTCGAGCGCACGTTCTTGAGCGAATTCTGCAGCAGCAGCTGGTTGGCCGCCAACGCGGCATATTGCGCGTCGGTGGCATAGAACGCGCCGGCATCCGCCCCATAAAGCGTGCGGCTGGTGGTCTTGGTGTCGATCCCGAAGAAATAGGCCCCGGCCTGATAGTCCAGCGTCCGGCCGAGCTTGCCTGAAAGGCGCAGCTCCTCGGAGAGCTGCTCGCTGTCGACCAGCGTGCCGCCCCGGTTGATCGCGAAACGGGTCTGCTCGCTGTCGTTGTTGGCGTCGAAGTGGAACTTGCGGATCGCGGAGATCGACTTGACCTCGAACGGCCCGGCATCCCACGTCGTCACCAATGAGGCGCCGTAATTGCGGGTGATCAGCGGCAGCGCCTGATCCATGTCGATCGTCGTCCACGATCCGATGATGGGCGTGTAGCCACCGAAATAGGCCCGGGCGAGGCGGCTGGTGTAAGAAAGCCCGGTTCGCGGCGAACCGTCGGCGAGCGTGGTGGGATCGATCATGAACGGCTTGGTGTTGCTGTTCTCGTTCGTTTCGGCGCCATCCACGTTGAGCCGGAACGACAGGTTGTCGCTCGCCTTGAGCAGTAGCTGGAACCGCCCGGCCCAGCGGTTGCGCTCGTGGAAGCGGTTGTTGAACGAGGGGTTGACGTTGATGATGTCGCCCCGCTGGCTGTCGTAGGAAAAGCTGCCGCGCCAGGCGAGGACATCGTCCACCAGCGCGTCCGAATAGGATGCGCGCGCCTTGAACGAAGGCACGGACAGGCCTCCTTCCAGTTCAAGACTGCCTTCCGGCGTGAAGCTTGGCGCCTTGCTGGAATACTTGATGACGCCCAGCGAGGTGTTCTTGCCCAGCAGCGTGCCCTGCGGCCCGCGCAGGACCTCGACCTGAGCCAGGTCCGTGAAGTCCTGGTAGGTCATGCCGACATGGTCGAGGAACACGTCGTCGACGATCACGCCGACGGCGGCCTCCATGTTGTCGTTGCCGCTGGTCTTGCCGATGCCGCGCAGGGAAACCCCGGTGCGGCGGGCATTGGGAGTGGTGGCGGTCAGGCCCGGCGCGCGCTGGGTCAGGTCGGCCAGGGTGAAAACACGCTGGCTGGCCACGGCTTCGCCGCCCAGCACCGAAATCGGGATCGGCACATCGTTGATGTTCTCGTCGCGGTTGCGGGCGGTGACGACGATGGCATCGCCGGCATCGGCGGCCGCTTCGGCATCGGCGGCAAGGGGCGCTACCGCCGCGCCCTGGGCCAGTGCGGGGGTGGGGGCCAGCAACAAGGTGCCGGCAAGCAAGGCAGCGCGGCGCAGGCGTGCGCGCGGGCTCGGGTTCTTCACGTCAATGATCCTTTGCAAAGGCTTTGCTGCGGCCCGGCTTACTTGCCGGGCCGGTTCACGCCGGCCGTCTGGGTGGCGATGCGGTAGGCCGAGCCCCGGCCGACTGCGTAAAGAAAGGCATGGTCCTTCCCGCCGAAGGCGAGGTTCTGCGGCTGCTTGGGCAGGGTGATCACGCCAAGCGGCTGCCCCGCCGGCGCGAAGACCTCGATCCCGGCGCTGGTGGCAACGTAGACGCGGCCATCCTTGTCCACGACGATGCCGTCCGCCCCGCTCGAAGGACCGTTCGCCGTCTGCCTGAAGCCGGCAAGCTTCGCGAAATCGTGCCGCCCGGCAAGGCTGCCATCGGGTTGCACGGCAAACGCGATCAGGTATTCGCCGGCCGTGTTGGCGAGATAGAGCGTCTTCTCGTCCGGGCTCAGGGCCACGCCATTGGGGCGGGCAATGTCGCTGGCGACGAGGTGGACCTTCGCCTTGTGGTCGAGCCAGTAAAACGCGGGATTGGGGGTGGCCGGCGCCGCACCCGGCTGCTGCGGGGCGCCGGGATCGGAGAAGTAGATGTCGCCGCTTCGGGCCAGGGCGAAATCGTTGGGCCGGCCAAAGGGCTTGCCGGCGAATTTGGCGGCAAGAACCTTCGGAGCGGGCTGGAGAACAGCGATGGCCGCAGGCGCGGTCTGCACGGCGAGCAGTTCGTCCCTGGCGGAGAGCGCCAGCGCGTTGGGGACGCCGATGTGCTCCAGATAGGTCGAGACGGAGCCGTCCGCGCCCAGCTTGACGATGCGGTCGGCGCGCCCTTCGGTGAACAGGACGGAGCCGTCGGCCAGGGCGATCGGGCCTTCGGTTCCGGCAAACCCCTCGCGGATCACTTCCACCCGGGTATCGGCCTTGACCACGCCCGCGATGGCGGGGGTCACGACCTTGCGACCGTAGAGGGCGCCGCCTTCCTCGGCATAGTTTTCGACGCCGACCACCCCGGCCACGGCAAAGCCCTTGTCCGCAAGGATGGCCGCGCCCTTGGCGGCGCGGCCGGCATGGTTCGATACGGTCACCACCTGCCGGTCGCGCGGGATATAGGCAAGGAAGCGGTCGAGCTCGCTGATCGGGATGTTGAGGTAGACCGGCAATGTCCCCAACGCGGAAATCTCGTCGGGCCGGCGCAGGTCGATGAACACCACCTTGTCGGGCGTTGCGAGCAGGGCGTCGACCTGAGCGCGGGAAAGCTTGGGCGCAGCGGCAGGCGCGGCAACTGCGGCAGTCTGGGCAAGGGCCGGAGCCCCGCCAGCGAGGCCGAGCGCAAGGGCAGTGGCGGCGAGGCCGCCGGCAAGCCGCGTGCTGCGGCGACGGTGAGTGCGAAGAACGAACATGATCAGGCCCCAAATCGTTGAAGTCATGGGGCGTTTAAGGGTCGGGCCGTGGGCGCAGAACCAATCAAACCGAATATGCTTATGACGATAGCGGGAACCCGGCGCTGAGCGGAACGCAAAAAAGCGCCGCGCATCAACGGGGATGCGCGGCGCAGGGCTCCAGGGTGGGAGAGGAAGTTCAGCTGAAACCGATCCACCTGCCGGCAGCGGCAACCGTCACCCACGCCAGCGTGGAAGAGAAGGCGCCAAGCCGCTGCGGCGAGCGCAGCAGGGCCGTCCAGTTCCCGCCATCGCGGCGCACGGCGATCCCGGCAAGCAGCAGGGCCAGCCCGGCCAGCCCGACCAGCAGTGCCCCGGCGGCAATGGTGCGGGTGGCGGCGAACAGGATCAGGGCGGCCAGCCACAGCGCCACGGCCGATCCGGCGAGAAGCCGCGAGCCGGCCGGATTGTCCGACTGGCCGAGCCGCAGCCGCCGCGCCACGGCCGTGCTCAGCAGGATGGCCGCAACAAGGGCGACCATCTTCACCAGGAATGCGGCATTGGGCAGCAAGGTGACGACCGTGGCCACGGCCATGTAGGTGCCGGTCACGATAGTGCCGATCACGCCCGCGCGCAGCCACGGGCGGGTATTCCGCTCTATCACCTGCTCCGGCACGTCACCGAGGACCAGTCCGAGGAGCCGCAGGTTGAGCACGAGCACGGCCCCGCCCAGCACGACCAGCGATATCAGGTGGATCGTTTCGACCAGGGCGAACAGCCAGGCGGTCTGGTTTAGTTCGCGCACCCATTCGGTCTGGCCGAAGCGTTCCAGCGGCGCCTGCACGGCAGGGATCAGGCTGTTGATGCTGATGCTCATTGCGCGGTCTCCGCATCTATTTCTGCAAGGGTGGCGTCATAGGTGCTGCACTGGGCGATCTCGCTGACCAGCGCGCCGGGGTTCATGCACTTGACCCAGTCGTAGGCCATGTAGCGTCCGGCCACGATCACCGCGAACCACACCGCCAGCGAGGTTGCCGCGCTGATCCGCGCGGCGCGCGGCGGCACTTCGGCGCCGTCCCACTGCGGCCGGTTCGCCTGAACCCGGAAGTGGAACCAGAAGATGTTCACGGCGGCGCCGAGCAGGAACAGGGCCTTCAGGCGGAATGCGAAGTTGTGGAAGTATTCCAGCGGGTCCGAGAAGAAGAGCGCGGAGCCGGTCGTCACCGTGACCAGGAATCCCGCAACCGTCCACGGCAGCAGGCTGCCCGCCACGCGCGAAACGGGCACGCTCCGCAGAACCGCGCCCAGCAACCGCAGGTCAACGAACAGGATCGTGCCGGCGAACAGCATCAGCGACAGGACATGCGTGCCCTCGATCAGCATCCACAGCCGGTCCGAGCCCTGCAACCTTGCGCTCCAGGACGTGTCGGGCACGATGTGCCCCGCGGTGTCGATCGTGGCGCCCAGCCGGTATTGCAGGCCGGCGAGCCATTCGGAAATCATCGGTCGTCCATCCTGATCTTGCGGAATCGGCCCGGCCAGTCCGGGCGTGACGGCAAGGGCTATCGGGGAGCGCGGCCGAGCGGAACGAACGCATGAGCATATCGATCTGACCGATCGCGCTAAAGGTGCGCGCTTGCGGCGGGGCAGGGGCTTATAAGAGATCGCGCTAAGCAAACGAGGAATCGTGCGTTCCGCAGCAATGGTGGCGAAGTTAGGCCGGAGTGACGCGCCGGACCGATCCAGGTGATGGCGCTGAAAATCTGTGCGAGAATTTCATGCCAAACAACAAAACCCGCATCAGGGCGGATTTTACTGCAAGAGGGCGCAAGGCTGTTCTTGCCCTGTCATCGGCAATAACGCTTCTTCTGGCTGCCCCGCATCCGGCGCTGGCCCAGCAACAGGACATTCCCCGCCTGCCGAACGGTCATCCGGACTTCTCCGGAATCTGGCAGACGCTGAGCGAGGCGGACTACGATCTGGAGCCCCATTCGGGCCGCCGTGACGCGCCGCCCTCGGCGGGCGTGGTGGCCGGGGGCAACCTGCCTTATCGCGCCGAGGCCTTGAGCCAGCGGCAGGCCAATTTCGCCAATCGCGCCAAGGACGATCCGCGCCTCAAGTGCTGGACACTGGGCGTGCCGCGCAGCGTCTATTACCCTGCGCCGTTCCAGATATTCGAGCGTGAGCGCGATATCACTCTCGTGCACCAGTTCGGCCATCAGGTCCGCACCATCAACACCAATGGCACCGGCCACCCGAAGGATATCGACGAGCCTTACTGGCTGGGGGATTCGCGCGGCCACTGGGAAGGCGACACCCTGGTCGTCGACGTGACCGAGTTCAACGACGAGACATGGCTCGACCGCGCCGGAAACTATCACAGCGAAGACCTTCACGTGGTGGAGAAGTGGTCGTTCGTCGATCGCGATACGATCCGCTATTCGGCCACGATCGACGATCCGAAAGTCTATGCCAAGCCGTGGAACCTGTCGGTTTTGCTCAACCGGCGGCGCGACGACAACTTCCAGCTGATCGAGGATTACTGCTTCACCCTGCCTTACGACAATTACTACCCGCACAAGGAGGGCAAGTGATGCGCACCGCTATCCAGACCACGGCTGCAATCCTCGCCGTCGCGCTTGCCGGCGCCGCCGCTTCGGCCCAGCCCGCCGCGCCAGCAGCGACCGAACGTTCCCAGGTCCCGGCCGGGTCGGGCCTGCGCTTCGTCAGCTCCTTCACCCCGGTCAAGGCCGGCGCATGGACCGGCAAGCGCCGGCGGGACGGCCAGCCCGACGTCGAAGGGCACTGGTCCAACCTGATCGCCAACCACAGCAATTGGACCGATCCGCAGGCCGGACCGCCCGGAGAGCCGAGCAAGCAGGCGGGCCTGCCGCGCGAGCAACGCGCGCCCAGCCGGGTCGTCGATCCGGCCGATGGGCAGGTGCCTTACACCCCCGCTGCACGCGCCTTGCAGAAGGACTTCGAAGCGCACTTTTCCAATCCCGATCTGCCCCGCTACATCGAACCGCTGGCACGCTGCGCCCCGGCCGGCGTGCCCAAGTCGTTCATCTGGCACGGTTATGAAATCCGCCAGTATCCCGGCTACGTCGTGCTCCTGTTCAATTCCGGCACCCGGATCATCAAGCTCGACCAGTCGCCCCATCTTCCGCCGCAGATCAAGCTGTGGAACGCGGATTCGCGCGGCCACTGGGAAGGCAACACGCTCGTCGTCAGCACGACCAACAGCAACGGCAAGGCCCTGTTTGGGCGCACCGGCGATTTCGCCAGCGAGAACGCCGCGATAGAGGAGCGCTTCATCTTCGATCCCGACGGCAAGCGATATGACTACCGGGCGACCTTCACCGATCCCGGCGTCTATACCCGCCCGTGGACCGCGCTCATCCCCGCCCGCCGCTATACCGAGGCCGACGAGCCTGATGGCTGGCACTACGAGGTGATCGCCGCCAATCGGCCGGGACAGCCCTTGCTCAACGAACAGCCCGAACGGATCTGTGTGGAAAACAACGGCCCGTTCGGCGGCGGCGCCGTGGGCGTGCCGCTCGACGGACCGATCATCGATCGCTGAACGGGCGCCCGGCCTCTCCATTTCTCCCTTTCCTTGGCCTCGCCGTCACCGGTTCTCGCCGGAGGCCGCCGCGTGCCCATTCCCCTTGGATTCCTGTCATGACTCTCTCCCGAATTGCACTTGTTTCCCTGCTCGCAACCTCAGTTGCCACGCCCGCCCTTGCCGCAGCCACGTCGAATGATGCCGTGGCCGAAGTCGCTGCAGAAGCCGGCGCCGCCGACGATGCGGCCGCGGATGCCGATGCATCGCGCGGTGACGGCAATGCCATCGTGGTCGTAGGTTCGACCCGCGCCACCACGGTCCTGCAATCATCAACCCCGGTCGACGTCGTTTCCAATCAGGAGATCGGCACCGGCGGCGTCGTGCTCAATCAGGCGCTTCAGCACATCCTGCCCTCCTTCCAGTTCCCGCAGGGTCAGAACGCGTCGAAGGGTTCCAGCGGCATTCGTTCCGCCTCGCTGCGCGGGCTGAGCCCTGACCTGACGCTGGTGCTGGTCGACGGCAAGCGCCTGCACAATTCGGCGCAGACCGGCGGGGTCGATCCTTGGCCGGGTTCCAACTATGTCGACATCAACCAGATCCCGGTCAGTGCACTGGCCCGGGCCGAAGTCCTGCGCGACGGGGCCTCGGCGCAATATGGCTCGGATGCCATCGCGGGCGTACTCAACCTCGTCCTGCGGCGCGACGATCATGGCGGGGGGATCAATGCCGAGGTTGGCCAGTATTACGAAGGGGATGGCCCGACCCGCGCGATCAACGGCTGGGCGGCGGCGCCGCTGCCGGGCGACGGCTTCATCAACGTCAGCGCCGACCTGTCCTATCGCGGGCAGACGGATCGTTCGGGCCCCGACATCCGCCGCCGCTATTTCCTGGTCGATGCCGGCGGCAATTCCGTCGTCTCGGCTTCCGCGCCCACGAACTACAGCCCATCGGCGGTGCTGCCGGCCGGACTTTCGTGGGACCCGCGCGAAATCACGGCAGACCGCAACTCCGTCGGCGCCTGGGGCAATGCGCAGGTGCGCCACGATGCATTCCTGGTCAATGCCGAAACCGGCCTGAGCAGCAACGTCAGGCTCTATGGCTGGTTCGACTATTCCTACACCCGTACCCAGAACGGGGTGAACCCGCAGGTTCCCTCCGCCGATGCCGTCGTCCGTGCGTTGTTCCCCAATGGGTTTCAGCCGATCACCGATGTGCGCCTCACCGATTACACCGGCACGCTCGGCCTGAAGATCGATGGTGGCAGCCTCGGCAAGTTCGATCTCAGCGCCAATTACGGCACGAACATCCTCGACCGCTTCATCCATAACCTCGACGCGCCGAGCTATGGCCTTGCCAGCCAGACCGATTTCTACCTCGGGCAATACCGTTCGGATCAGGTCAATGCCAATCTTGATTGGTCCAAGGATGCCGATCTGGGCCTGTCCAACCCGGTCCAGTTGATCGGCGGCCTGTCCTATCGCCATGAAACCTGGGGGGCCTATGTCGGCGGCGACGAGCAATCGTGGAACAATGGCGGCGTGCCCGTTCTCGACGGGCCGAACGCCGGGGCCGCCACCCGCTGGGGAACCGCCGATGCCAGCGGCCTTGGTCCGTGGGACCTTGGCTCGCGCGCCCGCACCACGGTCGGTGGTTACCTCGGTTTCGATGTCCGTCCGGTCGATCCCCTGCTGATCAGCGTCACCGGGCGGTATGAGCACTATTCCGACTTCGGCGGCACGGCCACCGGCAAGATTGCCTTGCGCTATGACATCACGCCAACCTTTGCTCTGCGCGGCAGCGTCTCCAACGGCTACCGGGCGCCCAGCATCGGCCAGATCCAGAATCAGAGCACCGGCTTCTCCTCGAACTGGAGCCATTCCGGCACGGTGCTGACCACGACCCGCACCCGTACCTATCGCCCCGATTCTGCCGTCGCCATCGCGCTCGGCGGCGGCGCCCTGAAGCCGGAGAAGTCGGTCAACCTGTCGGCCGGCGCGGTCTGGCAACCCTCGCGCGATCTGTCGTTCACGGTCGATGCCTACCAGATCAAGCTCAGCGGCCTGATCCTGCTGGCCGCTGCGGCCACCGGCAACGGTCTCACCGGAACCGTGGTGACCGATGCCACCACGGCGGCCGGCGATGCCAACATCACCGCCGCCTCGTTCCTGACCAACGGCATGGACACCCGCACGCGCGGCGTCGATGCGGTGGGCCGCTTCCATCACCAGTTCGATTTCGGCGAGGTGACGCTGACGGCCGGTTACAGCCTGATGTCCACCCGCGCCTACAACCTCAAGACCGGGGTGGCCGGCGCTACGCTGTTCACGCGCGGGCAGAAGCTGGACCTCGAACGTGGCACGCCGCAAAACAAGCTGCTGCTGGGGCAGGTGTTCACGCGCGGTCCGTGGACCTTGCAGGTCGATGAAGTCCGCTACGGCTCCTACTGGTACACCCATCCGACCACGGCGGCCTACGACGAGTATTACGGGCCGGACTGGTTCGTGAACGCGGAAGTTCGTGTGCAGGTCACGCCCAAGCTGCAACTGGCGGCGGGCGGCCGCAATATCTTCGACGTCTATCCTCACCAGTATCTGGTCGCCAATCAGGTCAACGGCATCAACCGCTACGGCTTCATCCATCCGGAAGGCGCCAGCGGCGGCTATTGGTATGGCCGCCTGAGCTACAACTTCTGACCGGCAAGGGCGGGGCGGCCGCGTGCCGTCCCGCCCGCTCTCGCGCCTTTGCGCTCCCTTTCACTCGAGGACTTTCCCTATGGACCTTTCCCGCCGTGCGCTGATCCGGGGGGCTGCCGGAGCGTCGCTTGCCCTGTCGGGCGCCCTGGATGCGGCCACTCGGCCCGCGCCGCGTCCTGCCGCCGCCGTCTCGGGTCCGATCATCGACCTGCACAGCCACTGGATTTCGCCCGCCGTGCTGGCCTCGCTCGGCCAGCGCCTGTCCGGCCCGCGCGTCCTGCACGACGATCGCGGCCGAACGCTGCTGGCGCGTCCGCTTGCGGGTCAGGCTGGCCCGGCCGCGGTACTGGGGCCGTCATGGCTGGATATCGACGTGCGGCTGGCCCATCTCGAATCCCTCGGAATCGCGCATCAGCTGTTGTCCTGGCCGACGACCCTCGGCATCGATCCCAACCTCAGCCCGGCGGAATCGGTGGCCTTGTGGTCCGCTTACAACACCGATCTTGCCGCCGTCGTGCGCGCTCATCCCCGCCAGTTCAGCGGCCTTGCCGCGCTGTCCACCTCGGACATCGGCTGGTCGGTGCGCGAATTGCAGCGAGGACATCAGGAGCTCGGCTTCATCGGCGGGGTCTTGCCGGTCAACGGCTTCGCCAGCCTCGATGCCGCCAGCCATTTCGCGCCGATCCTCGAAGCGGCCCAGCGCCTCGGCAGCCATCTTTTCCTGCACACCGGCTTCGCTCACCAGTCCGTTTCCGGCCAGCCGCCCCTCACGCTCCATGCCGATACGGCCGAGGTGCGCGGCGCACTCGACACAGCGTGGCAGTTCGCTTCGTCGGTCGTCACCCTCGGCTATACCGAGTTCCTCGATCCCTATCCCGACGTAACCGTGCAGATCGCCATGCTCGGCGGATCGGGGGTGAGCGCATTGTTGGCCGAGTCCGTCACCCGGTCCGGCATAGCGCTCAGCCCCCGGTTCAAGCGGTTGCTGTTCGATACAGGGGCGGCGGGGCAGGGGCCTGCCGCGATCGCGGCGGCGTCGCGCGTGTTCGGCGCGTCGCAGGTCGTGTTCGGCTCGGACTACGGACCTTCCGCGGATATCGGCGGCGTGGTGCGCCATGTTGCCGAAGCGGGGCTGGCGCCTGCCGATCACGCCAGGGTGCTGTTTGGCAATGCGGCGGCCCTCCTCGGCCGGCACGGCGTGACGGTGGGCGGCTGAGAAACCGGGGCCGGAAAGCAACGGTCACGAGTGCTCAAGGTTTTCTTTCTGGAAATACTCTATCGAATTGGTAGGCATTATCTCGCTGACGCACCGGGCCTGCCCCGCATGTCAGCCGCGGCTTTTGATTCTGTCAGCTTGCTCCGCGTCACCAACGGCTAAAGCGCACGACGCCTACGCGACCACGCCGGCTCGTGCTTCCTGACCTGGAAGGAACGAAAATGGCAAATTCAACACGCTTGCACCGCCGTCGTACCCCTCTTGCAAAGGGCTATGTGCCGCGCCTGCCGCATCCGTCTTGGCGGCTGGTCGTTGCCGGCAGGCCGGATGGCGGAACCAGCCAAATTGCCGATGCCCGCGAGTTCTGGGCAAGGCTTGGCCTGTAGCCGGGCGGCGTCAGTGGAAATCCCGTGACCTGGGCAGGATCCTGACATTGCGGGGATGGCCGTGCGTCCGCGGGCGCTGGGGGTGCCGGATCTCGTCGCCGCGCGAAGTTTGCGGGATCACCTGCGGCTGATCGGCCAGACCGCCGAGCATCGCGGTGCGGTCGATCACGCGGGTGGCCATCAAATGGACCACGCCTTCCTTGCTCTTCTGGATCTCGCCCTCGATCAGCATCAGGCGGGCAATCATGACCGCCCGGCGCTGCCTTTCCAGATCGCGTGACCAGAGCAGTGCGTTGACGATTCCGGTCTCGTCCTCGATCGTGATGAACACCGCGTTGCCCTTGCCGGGACGCTGGCGGGTGAGGACCACGCCGGCGACGCGGACTTTCCGGCCATCCGGCGCTGCATTGGCATCGGCGCAGGCCAGCACGCCTTCGCGGGCTAGGCTTTCACGCAGGAACTGCATCGGATGCCCTTTGAGTGAAAGACGGGCGGTCTGGTAATCGGCCACCACTTCCTCCGACAGGGGCATCGCGGGCAGGCGTGGGCCGACTTCTCTTCCCAGTTCGGGGGCATCGGCAGAGGCGAACAGCGGCAACTGGGTGGGCGGTGTGCGGCGTACTTCCCACAAGGCATCGCGGCGCGATTGCGCCAACGAGCCGAAGGCATCCGCGTCGGCCAGTTTGCGCAGTGCGAGCGAGGGCAAGCCTGCTCGCCGGACAAGGTCTTCGGCCGAAGCGAAAGCACCGCCGCGACGGGCCTCGACGATTTCCCTGGCCCAGTTCTCACGAAAGCCGTCGATCCGGGCAAAGCCCAGCCGCAGCGCGAGTGGGCTGCCGTCCGGTCCTTCCAGCGTACAGTCGCCATGGCTGGCGTTCACGTCTACCGCGCGGACTTCGACCCCATGCTCCTGCGCATCGCGGACAAGTTGGGCGGGGGCATAGAACCCCATCGGCTGGCTGTTGAGCAGCGCGCAAGTGAACACGGCCGGATGGCGGCATTTCAGCCATGACGAGACATAGGCCAGCCACGCGAAGGCCTGTGCGTGGCTTTCAGGAAAGCCATATTCGCCAAAACCCTTGATCTGCTCGAAGCAGCGCTCGGCAAAGTCGCGCTCATAGCCGCGCGCGGTCATGCCGCCGACCATGCGATCACGGTAGGGGGCAACGGTTCCGCGATTGCGGAAGGTGGCCATGGCGCGGCGCAGGCCATCGGCCTCGGTCGGGGAAAAGCCCGCCGCCGTGATCGCCAGCTTCATCGCCTGTTCCTGAAACAGCGGCACACCCAGCGTCTTGCCAAGCACTTCGTGTAATTCGTTCCGGTCGTGTGGCGGCGCCGGGCTGGGAAAGGCAACATCCTCCTCCCCGTTTCGCCGTCGCAGATAGGGGTGGACCATGCCGCCCTGGATCGGGCCCGGCCGAACGATCGCAACCTGGATGACAAGGTCATACAGTTCCCTGGGCTTCAGCCGTGGCAGCATGGCAATCTGGGCGCGGCTCTCGACCTGAAACGTGCCGATGCTGTCGCCGCGCTGGAGCATTCTGTAGACCTTTTCCTGCTCTTCATCTTCCAGCGGCACGTTCTGGAGATCGTGATCGCCAAGGCCGTGTCGGCGCAACAGGTCGAAGCTCTTGCGGATGCAGGTGAGCATGCCGAGCGCCAGCACATCCACCTTCATCAGCCTCAGAGCTTCGATGTCGGCCTTGTCCCATTCGATGAAGGTGCGGTCGGGCATTGCTGCGTTGTGGATTGGCACCAGTTCGTCGAGCCGCCCCTCGGTCAGCACGAAGCCGCCGACATGCTGCGAGAGGTGGCGGGGGAAGGTGAGCAACTGGTCGACCAGCGCCTTCAATCGCGCGATCGCGGGGTTGGCCATGTCCAGCCCGGCTTCGGCCACGCGCGCTTCGGGCACGTCGTCGCCCCAGTGGCCCCAGATGGTGGAGGCGAGCCGCGCGGTCACGTCCTCGCTCAGGCCCAGCGCCTTGCCCACTTCGCGCAGCGCGCTGCGGGGGCGATAGTGGATCACGGTGGCGGCGATGCCTGCCCGCTCGCGGCCATGGCGGGCATAGATGTACTGCATGATCTCCTCGCGGCGTTCATGCTCGAAATCCACGTCGATGTCGGGCGGCTCGTCGCGCGCTTCTGACAGGAAGCGGGAAAACAGCAGTTTCTCGCGGACCGGATCGATGGGGGTAATGTCGAGAAAGTAGCAGACCAGCGAATTGGCGGCACTGCCGCGCCCCTGGCACAGGATCGGCGGATCGAGGCTGCGGGCATGACGGACGATGTCGTGCACGGTGAGGAAGTAATAAGCGTAATTGCACTTGCGGATCAGCTTGAACTCTTCGTTCAGGACGGCTCGGTATGTCTCCGGCAGGCCTTGCGGGAAGCGGGCCCGGCCGCCTTCCTGCACGAGGTGCTCCAGCCAGCCTTGTGGCTCCCACCCGGCGGGCACGGATTCGTGCGGGTATTCGTATTTCAGGTCGTCGAGCGTGAAGTCGATGCGGGAGAGGAAATCCGTAGTGGCGCAGATCGCTTCAGGGCAGGAGCGAAACAGGCGGCTCATCTCGGCCGGAGCCTTCAGATGCCGCTCGGCATTGGCGAGCAGGCGGCGGCCCGCCCCGGCGATGGTCGTGCCTTCGCGGATAGAGGTCAGGATGTCGTGGAGCGGCCGTGCTTCCGGCCGGGCGTAAAGTGCGTCGTTGGTGGCGAGCAGGGGCACGCCCGTTGCGGCCGACAGGGCCTGCGCTCCCGCCAGCCGCCGGGCATCGGCGCCGGCCCTGAGCATGGCCGTCGCCAGCCAGACCGCGCCGGGGCGGACCTCGGCCAGCCTGTCCAGCAACGCCTGCTCCCTTCCGGTGGCGATCAGGAGCAGATCCTCCGCATGGTCCAGCAGGTCGGGCAGGGTGAGCCGGCAATCGCCTTTCTCCGTGCGCCGGTTGCCGAGCGTCAGCAGCCGGGTCAGGCGGCCCCAGCCATGGCGGGTGGCGGGATAGGCGATCACGTCCGGTGTGCCGTCGGCAAAGGCCAGCCGCGCGCCCACTGCCAGCCGGAACCCACCGGCCAGTCCTCCCACCTCGCGCCAAGCGACATGCGCGCGGACCACCCCGGCCACCGTGTTGCGATCGGCGATGCCCAGCCCCGTCATCCCGAGCGCATGGGCGCGGGCGACCATTTCCGCCGGATGCGAGGCACCGCGCAGGAAGCTGTAGTTGGTGGCCGCGACAAGTTCGGCAAAGGGCGGAGCGCCGTTCATGCGAACAGCCCGTGCATGTACCACCTGGGTCCTTGGCGCGGATCGGGCTTTTCCTCGTAAAGCCCATGGCGGAAAATCCAGTAGCGCCGTCCGCGCGCGTCCTCGATGCGGTAATAGTCGCGGGTCAGCCCGCCCTTGCCGGGGGCCTCGCCGCCCTTGCGTCGCCACCATTCCGAGGCGATCCGTTCAGGTCCCTCGTAAAGCCGCACTTCGTGAAGCTTGCGCCGCCAGCGGAAGCGGTGGGGAGGTCCGTCCGGCACTTCTGCGATGACTTCGACGGGCTGGGGCGGATCGAACAGGAACAGCGGCCGTATCGGTGGTTCGCCTGCGGAGGGCTGAGGCCAGGGGACCGGCATGCGTTCGTGGATTGCGGGCAGGGCGAGCTGTGCCTGCTCGGGAATATGACTGTCCTGCGGGGCCAACCGGCACAGGCTGGCAGGGCCGAGCCGAGTGCTCAGCCGGTCGATCAGGTCGGCCAGCGCTGCCGTGTCCTGCGCGTTGCCGTCCAGCGCGGGCTGGCTGGCGACGAGCAGTTCGGTCACCGGCAGGAACAGCGTGATGCGGTCGTAGCCGAACCCGGGATCGAGCGGATCGGCCAGGGCGGCAATCCGCTCATCGAACAGGCGCAGCACCGAGGCGGTATCGCGTGTGGGCAGGCCGGTCTCGATGGCCAAGCGGCGGCGCGCGCCATCGCTGCGAAACAGGGTAAGGACAAAGCGCCTTCCCCCCAGATCGCGCTCTTCCATCGTGCGCGCGGCTTCGTGCAGAAGGCTGAGGAAACAGGCGGCAATGCTGGCCTGAAGGGCAACCGGTTCGGCAAAGCGGCGCTCGAAATGCAGCGGTTCAGGCTGGGTGATCGGGGTAATCGGGGCCTGTTCCTCGCCCAGCAGGCGGCGCAGCGCGGTCATCGCTTCCGCACCGAAACGCGCGGCGATGCTGGCCGCCGGGCGCGCGGCGACATCGCCGATGGTCTTCAATCCTGCCCGGCGCAGGGCCAGCGTCGCCTCGTCCTCCAGCCCCAGTGCGAGCACGGGCAAGGCGCGCAGAGCCTCTCGTTCGTCCCTGATGGGCAAGGGGGCATGGCGGGCGAGCGCCTGCGCCCCTTGCGCGGTTGCTGCAACGGCCACGCGCACCGTCATCCCGATTGCGGTAAAGGCATCTTCCGCCTGGGCGGCAAGGCCTGCTTCCCCGCCGAACAGATGCTCGCCCCCGGTAATGTCCAGCGTGATGCCGTCGGGCGGCGCGGTGGTGGTCAGCGGCGACCAGGCGATGCAATGTTCCGCCAGCCGCTTCAGCCAGTGCCGGTCGGCTTCCTCGTCCATGTCGGCCACCTGCAGGTCGGGGTGCAGCGCCCGCGCATCCGCCAGCGTCTGGCCAGGCGCGATCCCCAAGGCCTGGGCCTGGGTATTGACCGCACGCAGGCGCAGCGCGCCCCTGACCTTGGCAACAAGCGCCAGCGGCGCATCAAGCGGCGCGGCGATCGTCCGGGAAAGCTGATCCGTTTCCTCCAGTCGCAACCTGTCCGCAGGCAGAAAAGGGAACCACAACGCCAGATAGCGGCGCTTCACGGAACATGCGTTGGTCACGATCCCACTCCAGTCGCCAGTCAAAGCCGGAAGGGCCGGATCGCTGACGCAGCAAGGTCACGTCGAAAGTCGGCCGCCCCGGCGCATGGCCGGGCAGCGCCTGCGACGGGGCAGCGGCTACCTGCCAGCGGGTCTGCGCCGCGCTGGGCACGGGCGAAGCGTCATGGCGCAGCAGGAGCAGCGGCACACCCGATTGTTCGGTAGCCAGGGCCAGGCGGCGGCTGGCGGTCAGGTCCAGTTCGCGCATGGTCCCCCAGCTTTCCACGATCACCGCCCCCAGCGCCGTGCAGCGCAAGGCATCGACGGCGGCGCGCAGCAGGGCCGTGGCATCGCCTACCACGCCCACCAGGCCATGCCCCGGCGCGCCGCCCAGTTCGCTCCAGCCATTGGCCTGGGCCACGCCGCCAAGCCGCGCAGCGCGCAGCGTTCGGAGCCACAGGACCGTTCGCCCCGGATCGACCATGCCGATTGCCGCGCCCACGGTAAATCCGGTTGCACTGGCGGCATCATCGCTTTCGGCCGCATAGACCTCATGGACCCGCCCCCGCGCCAGCCCGCCGCCCAGCGTGGCATCGAGCGAGGCGATGCCGAAGGCCCGGCGAGGCGCTTCAGCCGGCGCCGCTCTGTCGTGCATCGGGGCAGGGGCGATTCTCATATGTTCTTATTATGTTCCGTCCGTGGAGAGGTCAAGAGGTCGTCATCCGTGATCCTTGGTCGGTTGTTGGACGAAGTCCCTTTTGTGACCGTTCCCGTCCAGCCGGCAAATGCGAGGCCGGCGCGAAGCATTTGTGATGCCCTCCGGCGGAAGGGCCGCGCATCTTGGCGGTCTCCGTCGGCGCAGGCAAAGGCCCCTGATAGCAGAAGTGATAGGCGAATGCCCCCGTTACTGGGCCACAACAAACATTCTGACGGACCATGATCCTGAGTCTGATCAGGAGGGCTAAAAGAACGGGCCGAGCTCGTCAGCGTGCAAATGGGGGATTTTGCCAATGCGAAAGATCACTGGAATCGCTTTGCTGACCGGCGTCAGCATACTTGCCGTGCAACCGGCCCTCGCGCAGGGCAGTGCGGCGTCGACCACGGCTGCAACGGAAGACATCGTCGTCACCGGTTCTCGCGTGGTATCGAACGGCAACAATATGCCGACGCCGACCACCGTGGTGAACATCCAGGAAATCGAGAAGGTCAATCCGGGCACGGTCGCGGATCAGCTCAACAGCCTGCCGCAGTTCGCCGGTTCGCAGGGCCAGTTCACCCAGCCGCAGGCCGGCTCGGCCAACAACGGCAACCCCAATCCCAACGCGAACGTGCTCAACCTTCGCAACTTCGGGCCGACCCGCAACCTGATCCTGATGGACGGCCACCGCGTTGCCCCGAACGCACCGAACGGCACGGTCGACATCGACATGATCCCGCAGTTGCTCCTGCAACGTGTCGACGTGGTCACGGGCGGTGTTTCGGCCGTCTATGGTGCCGACGCGGTAACCGGCGTGGTCAACTTCATCACCGACAGCAAGTTCAAGGGCCTCAAGGTCAACGGCCAGTACGGCATTTCCAACCTCAATGACGGCCGGCAGCAGACCCTGGGCGCGGCCTGGGGCGCCAACATTGGCGAGCGCGGCCATATTGAACTGAGCTATGAGTATCGTAACGACGAAGGCATCGACAAGCGCTCCTCGCGTGACTGGGGCCGGGCTCGCTATCTCACCACCGCCCTGACCTCGGCGGCCGGCACCGCCACCTATCGCTTCGACTCGAACACCACGCGTTATGACGGTGCGTTCGGCGGCCTGATTGGCGCGATTGGCGGTCTGAGCAGTGGAACGCTGACCAATCCGCTGGCCACTGCGCCTGGCTCCTACTTTTCGCCGACCGGCGTGGTCCTGCCGATGAGTGGTACGCTCTACGGCACGCGTACCTACGTCAACGGCACGGGCTCCTATTTCGATCCCTCGCTGAAGGCCTCGCTGCGGATGCACCAGTTCTTCGGCCGGTTCGACTATGAACTGACCGACAACATCAAGTTCTACGCCAAGGCCTTCGGGACCATCAACAAGAACGGCGGCTATTCGATCTACAACGCCACGGCCCGCGCGGACAACGCGAGCAACGCAGTACCGGTGTTCCTCAACAACCCGCTGCTGCCGGTCGCGGCGCGCAACGCGATGTTGGCCAACCTGCCATCGGGCACGACCCCGGCCGCCTTCCTCGCCGCCAACCCTTATGCGACCTTCGCTTTCAGCCGCACCCTGGGTGATCCGAGCACACCGCAATACCGCCAGTTCACCGATACGACCGGCCACAATTTCACTATCGATACCGGCTTCAACGGCAATTTCGGCGGGTGGAAGTGGGAAGTCGCCGGCGTCTACACGAAGAACGTGATGCGCGTGCTGCAGACCAACGCCATGAACTCCCGCAAGATGGATGCCGCGCTCGACGTGGTGCTCGACTCCAGCGGTAACCCGGTATGCTACGTCAGCACGGCGGCCGGTCAGGCGTCGCTGACGCCGGCCATGCAGCAATATTATGCGGGCTGCGTCCCGTTCACGCACGCCTTCGGCGGCCAGATCTCCCAGGCCGAGGCGGACTGGTTCTTCGATCCGCTGGAATCGACCACCACCACCAAGATGTACGATGTCGAAGCCTATATCGCGGGCTCGCCGTTCAGCACCTGGGCCGGCCCGGTCACGATCGCTGTTTCGGGTCAGGCCCGCCGGCTCACCTACGCGCTGGTGGCCTCGAGCACGCCGGCCTCGCCCACCAATCCGCTGGACTGTTCGGGGCTGCGGCTGCTGTTCAATTTCAACACCAATACCACCAACTGCGGCAGGACGACCCAGGCCTTCCTCCAGGGCGAAACCCTGGGGCGCCCCGAAATCGGCGTGACGGTGAAGGAAGCCGCGATCGAAGCTGGGGTTCCGCTGCTCCAGGACTTCGTTCTCGCCAAGAGCCTGACCTTCAACGGCGCCGCCCGCTATACCAACTACTCGACCACGGGCGGCATCTGGTCGTGGAAGACCGGACTCGACTGGAAGGTCACCGACGAGCTGACCATCCGGACCACGCGCTCCCACGACATCCGCGCGCCCACGATGCATGAGCTCTATCAGCCGTCGGCGTTCAGTTCGTCGAGCGTTCAGGACTTCCTGATCCGCCCGTCGGTTCTCCTGAACGGGACGGGCGGCAATCCGGCGCCGGCCCTCAGCGTTGCCCAAGGCAATTCCAGCCTGGTCCCGGAAAAGGCCGATACCTTCACCCTGGGCGCGGTCTACCGGCCCGAGTGGATGCCGGGCTTCAGCATCGCGGTCGATTATTTCAACATCCGTGTGAAGGACGCGATCCTGTCTTTCAACGGGACGCAGCAGGCCACGCAGCTGGCGTGCATCAGCAGCGGCGGTTCGTCGCCTCTGTGCGCCCTGATTGTCCGCGGCAACAACAATTGCTGTACCGATACCAGCTTCGCCAATGCGGCGACCACCTTCTACACCACGTCGCTGAACGTCGGTCGCCAAAAGACCAACGGCGTAGACATCGAGAGCAACTACGTCACCCGGGTGCTGAATCGTCCGTTCAGCATCCGGGCCCTGTTCAGCTACCAGCCGCACAACATCACGATCGACCTTTCTGGGGCGACTGTGGACTACGGCGGAGCCGGTGGCAGCTTTGCGACATGGACCCCGCGCTGGCGCGGGACGATCGTTGCCCGCATGGGTGTCACCGACAATTTCGACATAACGGTGCAGGAACGCTATCGTGGCCCGATCAACTGGGCGCCGAAGGACTCGACGACGACCTACATCTTCGATCCGTCCATGCCGCCGAACATCGCGGCGCGCTGGTACACCAACCTGAATCTGGGCTACAAGATCAAGCAGGGCGAGATCTATTTCAACGTCCAGAACCTGTTCAACCGCTCCCCGGCGCCGTTCAACAACCTTGCGAATAACCAGGCGGGCCTCGCTTCGCCGGTTTCCGGAGATGATCCGATTGGCCGTTACTTCACCTTCGGCTTCCGGCTGAAGATCTGATTGGGTTGTCGGCCTGAACAATCCTGGCGGTGGGCGGCCTTGTTTCGCCCGCCGCTTCGGGACCCATATTCGTTCCGGGCTTGTGTCCTTCGCCGGCGCAAGCGCAATAGCGTCGCACCTCTTTCGCATCACCCCGCCGGTCCGACAGTCGCTACACACGGCCGAAGAGATAATCCGTCAATTCATAATGGGAGAACTGCCAATGAAGCGCGCGAGCCGTGTGTTTGCCCTGGCGGCAGGCCTGATTGCCGCTACCGCCTTCGCGCAGGTCGCGCCGCCGGTACCGCCCGCACCCGACGCCCCGCGCGAACGCCCGCGCAAGCCGATCGATCCGCTGGAAACCGCCGCCTACCGGTCCAGCCCGGTGACTCTGCCGGGCGGGCTCGGCACGGCCCTGCTCTATGAGCCCAAGGGACAGGCGCGGACCGGGGTGGTGCTGGTCTCGTTCGATCACCTTGCCTTCAACCGCATCGCCGCCGAACTGGCCACGCGCGGGTACCGCGTGCTCTACGTCCATTCGCCCGAGGCTCCGGCGGGTCACTTCTCCAGCGCTTTCCTCGGCTTTCCCCAGCTCTCGGCCGCGATCCACGCCGCACGGGCGCTGCCGCAGGCGGGCAAGGTGGTGCTGACCGGCTGGGGCGGCGGGGCCACCTCGACTACGCTCTACGCCAATGTCGCCGCCAACGGCGTTGCGGCTTGCCAGCGCGCAACGCTGATCTACCGCTGCACCGCCGCCGAGGCGAAGGGCCTTGCCGCGCCCGATGGGCTGATCCTGTTCGACCCGGGCCCGGGCGCTGCCTCGCGCACCAGCAATATCGATCCGACCTATGCGCCGGACGGCAAGCGCAGCCATATGGATCTCGATGTCTTCAGCCCCGCCAACGGGTTCGACGTGGCGAAGGGCGCGGGCACCTATTCGCCGGCGTTCCGGAAGCGCTATTTCGCGGCCCAGTCGGCCCGGTACCAGACGATCGTCAGCAAGTCCGCCGCCCGTCTGCGCGAACTCGAACGCGCCACGGGCGCCGGGGCGGACGAGCCGTTCACTTTCATGGGCGCCGACATCCAGGGCGGTGCGCTCAGCCTGCACTACGCCGACCTTTCGATCCTGTCCCGGTCCAAGCGCCCACACCTCCTGCTCAAGGCTGACGGGACGCGGGAAACCACGGTCCTGCGCTCGATCCGCGGGCCTGCCGCGCCGGTGGGTGAGGATGCCTTGCGCAGGGTCGACGCCCGCCGCGCCGCGCCTTCGCCATCCAATTCGACCTTGCGCAGCTACCTGGCCAACGATGCCATCCGCGTGTCGGCGAATTTCGCCCTGACCGCCGACGACATCACCGGGGTCGACTGGTCGTCGTCCCTGTCCACCCCGATCGGGCAGGCCGAGGGCGTCCGCGTCCCCAGTCTGGTGATGACCAACACCTGCTTCCAGTTCGTGGTGCCGGGCGAACTGGTGTTTGACCACCTTGGCGCTCGCGACAAGGAGCAGGTCGGCGTTGAAGGGTCGGAGCATTTCCTCAATTCCTGCGGTCCCCAGTTCGGGGACACCAAGGCCCGCCTGTTCGACTACGTCGCCAACTGGCTCGCCAAGCCGGGACGATTTAACTGACGGTTTCGACCCGGCGGATGGTGAGCGTGAACAGCGCTTGGACCGAGCCGGGTCGGCGGACGGCGCAGGTTCTGCGGCTCGTGATTTCCCGTTTCGGGATCACGCCGTGACCCTGCTTTCCTTCCGTCACTTTTGGGCCTAAAATTGTCGCGCGCGGTTTTAGGCCGCGCGGCGAGTCGAATTCTGCCGGAATGCATGGCGGGATTTGCTGCGCAGCATGGGGCAGGGGCCTATGCCCGTTGCGATTGCAATTGTCGTGCTGGTGATAGGCTCGATCGCCTTCCACTGGCTCAGTCCGTGGTGGCAGACGCCGCTTGCCGCCGATTGGGGATCAATTGATTCCGCCTTGCGCATAACCATCGCGATCTGCGCCGTGGTCTTCGTCCTGCTCAACCTGTTCCTGGCCTATTCGCTGTGGCGCTTCCGGCACCGTCCCGGGCGCCGGGCAAGGTTCGAGCCCGAGAACGCCGCACTCGAGAAAGGACTGACATTCTGGACGGCCGTCGGCATCGCCGCGATGCTCGCGCCGGGACTGGTCGCCTGGGGCCGTTTCGTGACCATCCCCAAGGATGCGGCGGTCGTCGAGGCCGTGGGGCAGCAATGGCAGTGGTCCTTCCGCTTCCCCGGCGCGGACCGGGCGCTGGGAACCGCCGCGGTCCAGTACATGACCCCGGAAAACCCTCTTGGCCTTAACCCCAACGACCCGTTCGGCCGCGACGACATCATTGTCGAGGCCAGTGAATTGCACCTCCCGGTCGGTGAGCCGGTGAAGATGGTGCTGCGCTCGAAAGACGTGTTGCACGACTTCTACGTGCCAGAGTTCCGCGCAAAGATGGACCTGGTGCCGGGCATGGTGACCTATTTCTGGATGAAGCCGACGCGGGCCGGGAAGTACGATATCCTCTGCGCCGAACTGTGCGGATCGGGGCATTACGTGATGCGCGGGTCGGTCATCGTGGAGAGCCGCAAGGCCTTTGATGCCTGGCTCTCCGGGCAGCAGGCCTTCGGGCAGACTATCACCGGGGCCGCACCTGAAGTGAATGCGGCCGCGCCGGCCCATGTCGAAGGTGGGCCCGCCACGGGCCACGGGGAGCAACACTGATGGCGACGACGATCGCAGACGACCTCAGGCCGATGCATCACCCCAAGACCTGGGCCGGCAAATATGTCTGGAGCCAGGATCACAAGGTCATCGCCATCCAGTACAGCCTGACCGCCATCGCGGTGGGGCTGGTCGCGCTGGTCCTCTCCGTCCTGATGCGGCTGCAACTGGGCTTCCCCGGCGCCTATTCGGGGATCACTCCCGAGAACTACCTGCAATACGTGTCGATGCACGGGATGATCATGGTGGTCTACCTGCTTACGGCCCTGCTGCTCGGCGGTTTCGGCAATTACCTGATCCCGCTGATGGTCGGCGCGCGGGACATGGTGTTCCCCTTCGTCAACATGCTGAGCTACTGGATCTACCTGCTTTCGGTGGTGGTCCTGCTGTCCGGCTTTTTCGTCCCCGGTGGGCCGACCGGCGCCGGCTGGACGCTCTATCCGCCCCAGGCCATCAGCGAGGGGACTCCCGGCCACCAGTGGGGCATCGTCACCATGCTGGTCAGCCTGGCGATCTTCGTCGTGGCCTTCACGATGGGCGGCCTCAACTACGTGACGACCGTGCTGCAGGCGCGGACCCGCGGGATGACGCTGATGCGGATGCCGCTGTCGGTCTGGGGCATCTTCATCGCCTCGATCATGGGGCTGCTGGCCTTTCCGGCCCTGTTCGTGGCGGCCGTCATGATGCTGCTCGACCATCTGGCGGGCACCAGTTTCTTCATGCCCGCGATGCAATCGATGGGGCAGACCAGCCAGACCATGGGGGGGAGCCCGATCCTCTTCCAGCACCTGTTCTGGTTCTTTGGCCATCCCGAGGTCTACATCGTCGCCTTGCCTGCGTTCGGCATCGTGTCGGACCTGATCAGCGTCCATGCGCGCAAGAACATCTTCGGTTACCGAATGATGGTCTGGGCGATCGTGATCATCGGCGGGCTCAGCTTTGTCGTCTGGGCCCACCACATGTATGTGAGCGGAATGAACCCTTATTTCGGGTACTTTTTCGCAACCTCGACCCTGATCATCGCCATCCCGACCGCGATCAAGGTCTACAACTGGCTGCTGACCCTGTGGCGCGGCGACATCCATCTGCGCGTCCCCATGCTGTTCGCGCTGGGGTTCATCTTTACGTTCATCCACGGCGGGCTGTCGGGGCTTTTCCTGGGCAATGTCAGCGTCGACGTGCCCCTTTCCGATACGTTCTTCGTCGTCGGTCACTTCCACATGGTCATGGGCGTCTCGCCGATCCTGGTGATCTTCGGGGCGATCTATCACTGGTATCCGAAGATCACCGGCCGGATGTGGAACGACGCGCTGGGCAAGATCCATTTCTGGATCACTTTCCTCGGGGTCTACGTGATCTATCTGCCGATGCATTACATTGGCATCCTCGGCGTGCCTCGGCGCTACTATGCGCTGGGCGAAACGGGCTTCATCCCGCAGTCGGTCCACACCGCCAACGAGATGATCAGCATTGCCGCCTTCGTTGTGTTCGCCGGGCAGGCCGTGTTCTTCTACAACATGATCCATAGCTATTTTTGGGGTCCCAAGGCGGAGCCCAATCCCTGGGGCGCGGCGAGCCTCGAATGGCAGACGCCCGAAACCCCGCCGGGGCATGGCAATTGGGGGGCGCACCTCCCCATCGTCTATCGCTGGGCCTACGATTACAGCGTGCCCGGCGCGGCGCGGGACTTCATCCCCCAGACCGAGCCGCCGTCATGAGCCTGATCGCCCGCCTTGCCGAGAAGAGCTGGCAGAACCCGGGCATCGACGGGCGCAGCGATCCGGCGGACTATCGCCCGCCGGCCGCCAAGGTGGGGCTTGTCGCCTTCATGGGCGTGGCTACGGTGATCTTCACCCTGCTGTCCGCCGCCTACCTGATGCGCATGGGCATCCACGGCAACATGGGCCACGGTACGGCGGGAGACTGGCGGCCGTTGCCGAAGCCGCCGCAGCTCTGGATCAACACCGGCTTGCTCGCGCTTGGCTGCCTGGCCTGGGAAGCGGCGCGGCGCCTGGCCCGGAGCGGCGAGGCCGCGCCGATGCGTTCGGCCGCCGCGCTGGGCAACGGGCTGGGCGTACTGTTCCTGCTTGGCCAGCTGCTGCTGTGGCGGCACTATCAGGCCGGCGGCTATTTCCTCGCCGCAAACCCAGCCAATGCCTTTTTCTATCTGCTGACCGCCCTGCACGGGCTGCACCTGGCGGGCGGCGTGATTGCCGGCCTGCATGCCCCCTATCCTCCGGCCGGGGGGCATGATGCCCGGCTCCGGATCCAGCTTTGCGCGATCTACTGGCATTTCCTTTTGCTCGTGTGGATCGTGCTTCTGGTATTGCTGTTATCGACGTGAAAATCGCAGCGGGATGATGTCGTCATGTCGCAATTGATGATGAAGCAGGAAGAGCATCGGCAGGCCCGTCAGGACCTGAGCGATGTTGCGGCCGATTGGTCGAACGATCAGGAAGTCTTTCGCCAGACCCATTGGGGCAAGGTGATGATGTGGATCTTCCTGCTCAGCGACACCTTCGTTTTTTCCTGCTTCCTCACCGCCTACATGACGATGCGGGCCTCGGCGACCTTGCCCTGGCCGGATACGGCCGAGGTGTTCGCGCTCACCATCGGCGGGCATCCGATCCCGCTGATCCTGATCGCGATCATGACCTTCGTGCTGATCAGTTCCAGCGGCACCATGGCGATGGCGGTCAATTTCGGCTACCGGCGAGACCGCCGCAAGACCGCCGCACTGATGCTGGCAACGGCCCTGTTCGGCGCGACCTTCGTCGGCATGCAGGCCTTTGAATGGACAAAGCTGATCTTCGAGGAAGGCGTCCGCCCTTGGAGCAATCCGATGGGCGCGCCGCAATTCGGCGCCAGCTTCTTCATGATCACCGGATTTCACGGCCTGCACGTCACCTGCGGGGTGATCCTGCTGCTGATCGTCGCCTCGAAGGTCCTGCGTGGGCACTACGACCGGACAGGCGATTACTCCGCCGTCGAGATCGCGGGCCTGTATTGGCACTTCGTCGATCTCGTCTGGGTTTTCATTTTCGCCTTTTTCTACCTTTGGTGAGGGGGAAGGAGCCGCCATGGACAAGGATGCGTCACCCGCCGCGCCGGACATGCCCCAGCAGCATCCGATCGGCCTCTATCTCAAGGTCTGGGCCTATCTCTTCGTGCTCAGCGCCCTGTCGTACATGGTCGACTACTTCCAGTTCCAGGGCATAGTCCGCTGGGGACTGATCGTAACCCTGATGTTGCTCAAGGCGGGTCTGATCATCTCGATCTTCATGCATATGGCATGGGAGCGGCTCTCGCTCGTCTATGCCATTCTGGTGCCGCCCCTCGCGCTGCTCGTGCTGGTACGAATCATGCTGTTCGAGTCCGACTACGTGTTCTGGACGAGGGCGATCTTCATGAACGGTGGAGGCTGAGCCATGATCCGGTCAAGGCGGCTCGCGATTGCCACGGCCATTGCTGGATCGCTGGCGGTCGCCTGGTCGCTTGGCTGGATCGTCAGGCAAATGGTGCCGGTCGGCGATACGGGACGGCTGGCATACCGGCCGGTGGAAGACCTGCCGCCGCCTGTCGACATGGCAAGGCTCCAGCAGCAATGGCCGAGCGGACTGGACGGGCCGGCCGACCGCAACCGCCTGACGGCCTTTCAAGAGGACAATGCACACGCGGCCCCGCTCCCGGTCAGGCGCGCCGCGCCGGTCCCGGCCGGGCCGGTCGATCTCGGCGCGCTGCTGGCCGGCGCCGACCTGGCGGCTGGCAAGAGCAGGGCGCAGGTCTGCGCGAGCTGCCATGATTTCGCAAAGGGAGGTCCGGACAGGATCGGGCCCAATCTGTGGGGCGTCGTCGGCCGGAGCGTGGCATCGCGGCCCGGTTTTTCCTATTCGGCCGCCATGGCGGCCCAGCAGGGCGCGTGGAGTTACGAACGGCTGTTTGCCTACCTTGCCTCGCCGGCCCGCATGGTGCCGGGTACTAAGATGGCCTTCGCCGGAATTTCCGGGGCGCAGGACCGGGCTGCCGTCATCCGTTATCTCGCCACGATGGGGGATAGTCCTCCGCCGCTGCCCCAGCCGCTTCCGGCGGCCGGGGCAGGCAAGGTTGCGAGCAACTAGCGCTCAACCGCCAGCGTGTAGAGATGCCAGGTGGCGTAACCCAACACGGGCAGGACAACCGCCAGGCCGACCAGCGCCGGCAGCGCTCCCAGGACCAGCAATCCGACCACGATCAGGCCCCATGCCGCGATCGTCACCGGATTCTTCCAGGCGACCCGAACCGAGGTCCGCAGCGCGACCTTCCATGACACCGGCCGATCGACCAGCATCGGGAAGGACACGGCACTGATCGCCAGCACGGTGATCGCAAACCCCAGTCCCACGAGATTGCCGACGACGATCATGGCCCAGCCTTCCGGCGTGGCCAGTACGGCCTGCAGGAACGCCAGCGGGGTGCGCGGAGCATCCAGGCCCATCGTATTCACATAGATGTACCAGGCCACTGCGATCCAGAGCACGAACAGCGCCGTCAGGATGGCGGACAGCGCGAACAGCGGTTCGGCGCGCGGGCCGCGCAGCACGTCGAGGAAATGACGCCAGCGGGCATCCAATCCCTGCTCGCGCCGCCGGGCGAGTTCGTAAAATCCGCTAGCTGCGGCAGGCCCGAGCAGGATCGATCCGGCGGCAATCGGAAAGAGCAGGGGCAGGATCGACACGCGCAGGACATAGAGCGTCCCCAGCGCGATCGCGATCGGATAGATCAGGCCGACGAAAACCAGATCGCCCCGCTTCTCCATGAAGTCTTCCCAGCCTTGGGAAAGGGCGGTGCGCAAGTCACGTAGCGTGATCTTGCGAATGCGAATGTCTTCCATTGCCGGGGCGATGGAAGATGGGTGGGCAATTGCCATCAGTCGCTCTCCATTCTGGTCATGGGAGCCGACTCGGCGTTGCCCCATGCCCGATCGAGGCATGGCTCAGGAGCGCCGGCGTATCCCGTACACTCAGTCATCGGCGGTCATGTCCGACCCGCTTGCTGCAAGGTCGTGGCCATGTCGCCGTAGCAGGGACTGTACTACCTTCGGCGGGCCGATGACAGAGGGAACCCGAGCATCGGGAACCGGATACCGTCAGACTTCGGCCCACATCCGGATGAGGGCGTGATAATGCGCCGTGAGGCGGATAATTTCTCCGGACGGGGCGGCTGCTTCCCGCAATGCGCTGATGGTCTTGTCCAGCTCATGGAGCAGGTGGCGGCGTGCCGCATCGCGCACGCCGCTCTGGATCCAGAAGAAGGCGCCGGTGTGCTCGCCGGATGTTACCGGGCGGACTTCGTGGATCGTGCCCCCGTCATAGAGCAGCATGTCGCCCGCATCGAGCTTCACCGCGTGAGTGCCATGAGCATCGTGGATCTGATCGAATACTCACGGCATCCTCGACGTTTACATGCCTATTGCGGGCCGAGCCGTGATCTTGTCTAGGCCTCCCCGCCGGCCTTTAGCCGTGGGCGGGCCCGATCCGAAAAGTGCCGACAAGCCTTGCCATGGCGCCGCCCGCCAGCACGACCAGCGTCAGCACGAACCACGCGAGAGCCTGTACCTTGCCCGCCGGCATTTGCCCCACCGGCAGGCCGACGGGAAAGTCGATCAGCCCAAGGAACGAACCGGCCAGAAGCGCAACCGCGCCGCTCCCCAGTTGGAGGCCGATGAACATGAAGCTGGCCACCATGCCCTGTGCCGGGCGGCCGGTGTTCGCCTCGTGCTCGTCGCCGATGTCGTAGGTCACCACGTTGAACGGTACGACGTAGAGCCCGTAGGCGAGGCCGCCGATAAAGCGCAGGGCGAACATCAGGGCGCCGATGCCGGCAGTGCCGGGCGGCGGGGACAGGCCGGACAGGGGCAGGATGATGGCAAAGGCCTGGGCGACGAAGAAGGCGCCCAAGCCCAGCATCATGGCGTCGCGCGTGCTGAACATCCGCAGGAAAACAGGGGCCAGCGCCATGGCGAGAATGGAGCCGAACGTCGCCGCCATCAGCAGGCGTGGGGTCCACGTCTCGTCCAGCTGCCAGAAGTAGGTGGCAAGGTGCAGCGACAGCTGGTTGATGACCGAGTTGGTGAACAGCACCAGAAAGGCCACCAACAGCAATCGCCCCACATTCGGCGTAATGCGGATCGCACGCGCCATGTCCTTGAGAATGGCGAGGGGGCTGCTGCCGGGCCCGTCCGGAGCGATGTCGCACGTGGTGGCCTCGATCGCGCGGGCCCGGCGATAGGTGCCGAGCGCCCCGATCAGCATGAGCACGCCGCCGAGCAGTGCCACGAACACGCCGAACGGGGTGTAGGGGGCCGGGTTGAGCTGCGGCTTGGGAAAGGCGGCGCTGTGCACGAAGAATATCCCGAATGCGACCGCAGGCACGGTAAGGATGATCAGCTGATTGCCGATGTTGCGCATCACGGCGATCAGGCGCCGTTCCGTCACGTCGGTCGACAGTTCTCCGCCCAGGGCATAGGCCGGGACCGTCCACAGCGAGATGCCGCAGCGCGCAAGCAGGCCTGTGCCGAGCAGCCAGCCGAATATCTGCAGCTGATCCATCCCGGCCGGAGGGTTGAAGACAGCGGCGATCCCGATGGTGAAGGGCAGGATGGCCGCGAACATCAGGGAGTGCCGGCGGCCAAGCGGCGCCTTGGTCAGGCGATCGGAGAAGGCCCCGATCCATGGGTCGACAATGGTGTCGAACGCGATGATCACGGCAATGGCCAAGCCGAGCAGCCAGCCCTTGAGACCCACGACCTGCGCGTAGAAGAACAGGACGAAAGCGTCCCATGCGAAGGACTTGAGCAATTCCGGCATGGCGCAGATCATCCAGGCGATGCGCTCTGGCCAATTCAACCGATGCTTGATGCGTACCATTGGTTTCACTGCACTTCTCCCATCGGGTGCGGACTTTTGTCGCCACCCATGCGGTGCCGGTCAGCCGGCCGTCAGTCTTGCTCCCGCGCCGAAAAATCGCACCGTTCCGTCCGTTTCCGCGGCACTCGCCATCACGCACAGCTGTATGCCGAAGCGCAGCGGCAGCGGGCGTTCGAGCGTGAAGGTGCTGAGCCGCCGGTCGCATTGCGGGTGCCACGGGCGGGCTTCGGCGGGGATGTCGGCCGGCACGGCAATACTGTCAGGCGAGGTCAGTCGCGGGATCAGTTCGACCCGCTCCATGCCGCCGTGCTGGAGCGTCGCCCATGACAGGCGCGCGCCATCGAGCACTTCCCACATGAGCTGCAATTCAGTGAGGTGCAGAGTCTGGCCGTCCTGCTCGACGATGGCCGGAATGGGGAAGTGGAACCAGGCATCCTTGCCGCCGCGCAAGCGAAAAGCGCTGAAGAACCCCCGGTAGAACCCGCTTCCTTCCGACCACGGCGCTCCGTCCACCGGCGCGAAATAGTCAGGCCCCCGCTCCTGCGGCTGCACGCTCGCGGCCGGGACCCAGATGCGAGAGGTCACGCCCATGAGGGATCCTTCCCCGGCCGCCACTTGATCGAGCAGCCAGCGCTCGGGCGCTGCGGCTGAGGCGCCGGGAGGCCGGCCAGCAGGGCGTCCAGCGCGGCGCGCATGTCATCGCCGGTAACGGGAAGATCGGTCCGCAGCGGCGGCATGCCGGGCATGGGCGGGCGGTTGATGCTCGGCCTGCTCTCGTCGAACTGGCCGGCGTAGTAGAGGCGGCGCTCGCCATCGTAGAGGAAGAAGTCCGGCGTGCAGATCGCGTTGTAGGCCAGGGCCACGTCCTGGCTTTCATCGTGCAGGTAGGGGAAGGGGAAATCCCTGTCCGCAGCCAGTGCCTGCATGTGGGCATAGTCGTCGTCCGGATATTCGTCAGGCCAGTTCGACGAGATCGCCACGACCTGCAGGCCCTTCGGCTCATATTCGCGCGCGAGCCCGATCAGTCCGTCGAGCAGATGGAGCACGAACGGGCAGTGATTGCAGATGAAGGCAACCAGCAGGGCCGGAGCCGGGGCGAACTCTTCCAGCGTGCGAATCCGTCCATCTGTATCGGGCAGGGCAAATGGCGGCGCCGGCTGGCCGTAGTCGAGTTGGCGGGACAATCTGAGCATTCTCTCTCCCCTTTTTTATAGAAATAAAATATCTATTCGTATATTTGGCGCGAGGCAATGGCGAAGTTTCGCCGCGCCGACAGGCGAGCGGAGGGGCTCCTCCAGCCACCTGTCGATCAGACGTGCCGGGAGGAGAAAAGGCTGTGTCATTCGATATTTCAGTGAACCTTGAGTACATGTTCCACGAAGCGGGCGACCGTATCGAGGACCGTGTGGCGGCTGCGGCGGACGCGGGTTTTACGAAGGTGGAGCTGTTCACTACCGACGGGCGGGATCTTGCCTGCCTGTCTGCCGCGCTGGCCGACAATGGGGCGAGCCTGGTGAGCGTTGTTGCCGATCCGCGAACCCGCCTGGTCGACCGCGATACCCATGCCGGTTTTCGGGACCTGTTCCGCAAGGCGGGGGAAGATGCGGTCGCGCTCGGCTGCCCGCGCATCGTCGTGGGGTCGGGGCCGGGCGTGCCTTACATGAAGCGGCCGGTGCAGCTGGCGATCGTGGCCGAGGCCGTTGCCTCTATCGTGCCGATCGCGGAAGAACTGGGGCTCATCATCATGCTCGAGCCGGTGAATACCCGGATGGACCACCCGGGCGTCCTTTTCAGCCAGACCGAGGATGCGCTGGCGGTGATCGCGCAGGTCGGCTCGCCGCGCGTGCGCCTGCTCTATGACATCTACCACTCGATCGTGGAGGGCGAGGACCCCGCCGCGATCCTGCCGCAGGTGAGCCACCTGCTTGAGCATGTGCAGGTGGCCGACGTGCCGGGGCGGGGCGAGCCGGGTTCGGGCACGGTTGATTGGGAGCGGCAGCTGTCGCTGCTCGGGTCAGTCGGTTATTCCGGGCTGATCGGCGTTGAATGCTATCCGACCAGAGCCTCGACCGCCGAGGCGCTCGCATCGTTCCGTCAGCTTTGCGATCGGGTCTGAGGTGACCGGGCGGCGCGTCACAGCGCCGCCCGATTTTCCGGATGCTATCCCTGTTGGTCGGCCAGGATCAGTTCGGCCGCACGCTCTGCCACGGCCATGGCCGGGCCATTGGTATTGCCGGAAACCGGCGTCGGCATGATCGAACAGTCGACCACCCGCAGGGCCGCGATCCCGTGGACCCGGCAGTGGATATCGACGACCGAGTTCGCCGGGTCTGTGCCCATCGAGCAAGTGCCGGTGCCGTGAAGGCCGCATTCCACCATCTTGGCCAGTTCCGCCTCAATGGCCTCGTCGTCCTGAACGGCAGGACCGGGCATCCGCTCAGTGCCGATGAACGCCTTGAGCGGATCCGACACGGCGATGGCGCGGAACAGCTTGAACAGCTCGATCGCCTTCGCCTTGTCGTAGGGATCGGACCATAGGGCGGGATCGATCTGCGGCGCCTGCCGGAAATCCGGAGAGGTGAGGGTAACCGCCCCGCGGCTGCGGGGCCGCAGGTGATAGCCGGAGAAGGTGAGGCCGGGCTTGGGGGTCAGCGGGCTGCCCGGGCGTTCGGCCATCTCGTTGATGGTGCGCATGGCAAAGGGCGCGGCGGCGACCTGGAAATCTGGCCAGCGCGGATCGACGCCCTCGCTGGCGACCAGGCCCGTCAGCGGCATTCCGACGCGGGCGAGGTGGCCCGTGCCGGTCGCGAAATACTGCAGCGCATTGCGATAGAGGCGCCAGCCAAAGAATTCGCGGTTGGTGCCGGGGTGGTTATGGAGGTCGAACGAGACGCCGAACTTCTGGTGGTCGGCAAGGTTCTGACCGACCGCAGTGAGGTCCTTCACGACGGACAGGCCAAGGGATTGCAGCGTCGCGCCGGGTCCGACGCCGGACAATTGCAGCAATTGGGGCGAGCCATAGACCCCGGCCGAGAGGATTACCTCGCCCGCGCCGAAGGTCACTTCCTCGCCATTGCGTTCGCACAGCACGCCGGTAGCGCGGCCGTTCTCGATCAGCACGCGCTTGACCGCGGTAAAGGTGGCGATCGTGAGGTTGTGGCGGTTCTGCACAGGCTTGACGAAGGCCTTGTAGGACGATTCCCGTTCGCCTTTGCGGTCCACCGTATATTGCGAGCGGCCGACGCCGTGCGCATAGGGCGTTGTGATGTCGTCCAGCCAGGGCATTCCTTGCGTACCGAAGCCGGCGGCGAGGGCATCGAACACGGGCGACCGGTATGTCGACGGCGTGACCTGCAATTCGCCGCCCTGGCCTCGGCCCGGGTGCGCGCCGGGATCCCGGTAGTCCTCGAACTTCTTGTAGCAGCGGGAAATCTCGTCCCAGCCCCAGCCGGCAAGTCCCTGCTTTGCCCAGCCGTCGAAATCGTCCGGCATCCCGGTCAGATACCAGGTGCCGTTGATCGCTGACGATCCGCCGAGGCCCCGCCCGTAGGTGTGAATGCCAGGGCGCATCCCGGGGCGCGATTTCAGCGGGAAGACCCGGAAATACTCAGGGTTGCCCATGATCTTCACGAAGCCGCCGGCCATCCTGATGAAGGGGTGCTGGTTGGTTCCCCCGTCCTCGATCAGCAGGACGCGATTGCGTGGGTTCGCGCTGAGCCGGTTGGCCAGCACGCAGCCGGCGGAGCCTGCCCCCACGATGATGTAGTCGAACTGGTCCATGCTCTCCTGGGGTCCGTAGATAAGTAGAATTTTCGTTCGATTTTCTTGAGCACGGGCCTTGACCTCCTGTCAAGCGATAATTAGAACCGCCTTTCTAATTATGCGAAAGGGAGAGCCTTCCATGCTGCCAGTCGAACGCGTGATCGGAGAGGAGGGGCTGAGCGCGACGCCCGCCGGTTTGCGCCTTGCCATGCGCTTGCCGTGGTATCGCTCGCTGCCGTTTTCGACCGTTGAAGTGGCGGCACTGGCGATCGACGGAGAGCCGGTCGACCTGTCCGAAGCGCAGGTCGAATACGACGGCGCGTCGTGGCCACTTGCCGAGCTGGGCGAGCAGACCAACCGTTTCTGGTTCGTGCGCGACAGCGCCTTTCTCGTGCTGCCCGGCCGCTGCCTGGCGCCGGGTTCCGAGCACAAGGTGGCGCTGACGATCAACGTCAACCCGCCCTACATCCCCGGCATGAAGCGGGCCAACCCGCAGACCGAACTGCTCAGCGTGAACTGAGCGAGCGAGAGGATTTCCAGAATGACCAGCGCAACGGGGCCGCAAGTCGGCGTCACGCTCTATTCCTTCACCAACGAATGGCTTAGCCGCCAGTTCGACCTGCCCGGGCTGCTGCACGAGGTGGCAAAACGCGGGCTGGGGCCGAACATCGAGATCATCGGCTTCCAGAGCCTCAAGGAATTCCCTGACATCAGCGACGATTTCGCGGCGCGGTTCAAGGACCTCATCGCGGAAACCGGATTGAATCCGACCTCTCTGGCAATCAATTCCGACCGCTTCCTGAAGCCCGGCCAGCAGCCGATCGACGATGCGACGCTGGTCGAATATCACAAGCGCCAGCTGCGCTCGGCCGCCAAGCTGGGCTTCCCAGTGGCACGGTCGCAGTTCGCGCTGCCGGTTCACCTCCTGCCCGAGATCGCGCCCTATGCCGAGGAACTGGGCATCGTGATGGGGGTGGAAGTCCACGCGCCGATGTGGGCCGGGCACCCGGCGGTACAGGCCTATGGCGAGATGTACGACAAGCTGAATTCGCCCGCGCTGGGGTGGATTCCAGATTTCGGCGGCACGGCCAGCCGCATTCCCGCCTCGATGCTCGATGCCGCGCGCCGGGCAGGGGCAAAGGAAAGCCTGCTCGACATGCTCAAGGAGATCTGGCTGGAGCCGGGCATGAGCCACGAGAAGGCCGGCAAGCTGCGCGAAAAGGCGCTGGCCGATGGCCATGCCCCCGCGCACATCCAGGCGGCGAGCCTGGCCTTCTTCATCCTTGCGAACAACGATCCGAAGAGCTGGGCCGCGCTGGTCGACCGCACCGTCCACATTCACGGGAAGTTCTATGGGGTGGACGATGACGGCGTCGAGGAAGCGATCGACTACGAGACGATCCTGCCGCTGTTCCGCGACGGCGGCTTCACCGGCACGATCGTTTCCGAATGGGAAGGCCACGCCTACGACACGCGCGATGCCTTCGAGCAGGTCCGCCGCCATCAGGCGATGTGCCGCCGGATTCTCGCCAGCTGACCGTTTCGGGAGAGCGGGGCAATCCCGCTCTCCCGATCCGTTAATGGCGGTTCAGCCAGGCGATATACTGTCCGATCCACAAGTCGCTGGTCGTGCCGCCCAGACGCATCCCGAAGCCGTGCGAACCGCCGGAATAGAGGTGGAATTCAACCTGCCGGCTCTCGCCCAGCCACGCCTGCACCAGCCCAAGGCCGCCCTGTCGGAACAGCGGATCGTCGTTGGCGATCGCCAGGAACAGCGGCGGGCGAGGGCCGGGCTTCACCGCCTCGGTCATCGGCGGGTAGAGCAGGGCGACGTTTTCCAGCGCCCGCGCCTGCGGCTTGTTCTCGATCAGCCGGATCGCCGTGCGCGATCCCGCCGAAAAGCCGACCACGGAGATCTTCGCCGGATCGAGCTTCCAGTCAGCGGCGTGCGAACGCACGTAGTCGATCGCGGCGGCAAGGTCATCGACGGCGGGCGGGTTGTCCGCGAGGGTGCTTTTGCCCATGCTCGCGAACAGCTTCATCGTCTCGCCGAGGTAGGTGGGAATGTCGCGCGTGGTCGGCATGGTGCGGTATTTGAGCACGAAGGCCGCATAGCCATCCGCGGCCAAGGCATCGGCCATGCGAAAGCCCTCGCTTTCGATCGAGACGAACCGGTATCCGCCGCCCGGCACCACGATCACCGCCTTGCCATTGGCACGTCCGGCGGCGGGAAGAACGGGATAGAGCGCGGCCCCGGTGACATTGCGGACGCTCACCTGATCGGTGAACGCTTCCCACTGCTCGCGGCCGGCTCCGCTGCCCAGTTCGATCGCGGGGCGCAGCGAAGCGGGGGCGGGCACTACCCGGAACGCAGGCGGGCCGGGCTCGGCCGCCGTGGCGTTCCCGCCCGGCAGCAAGATGGCAAGCGCGGCGACCAGTAGCGCGGGTTTCAGCATTCGACGTCTCTCCCTTTTCATGCGGTCGTGCCGAACCCGGTTCAGGGCTGCGTCACGCCGCGGTCAGATAGGCCAGGCACATCCGGCCGAGTTCCCGCTTCAGTTCCGCCCAGTCATAGTCGGTGACCGATTCCCGCGAAGAGCCGAGGCTCAACTGGCGGGCGAGGGTGGCGAAGATGATGTAATAGGCCGCTTCGGCGCGCGTCTCGTGATCGGTGCCGCCGAATTCGTCGGCGTAATGGAGCAGCGCCGCTTTCACCAAGGCGACCGCCCGCAGCGCGGCCCGCTTGCCCGGCTCGGCGACCAGCGGGTCGTTTTCCGCCCGCGTCATCGCCAGCCGCAGCAGCGCGGCATTGTCGGTCAGGACCCCGGCGTAGGCTTCGACGAATGCGGGAACGAATTCCCGCAGGCTCGAACAGCCCTGCTCGAGCGTGGCGAGCATCGCATCCTCGCTGCGCTCCATATGCTCCATCGTCTCGGCGATCACGGCGCGGACGAGGTTGTCCTTGCTCTCGAAGCGCAGATAGATCGAACCGATCGAGACATTGCCGCGCTTGCTCACCTCGATCAGGGTGAAGTCCTCGCTTCCCCGCTCCACCATCAGGGCGCGGGCCGCGCCGAGCATCCGTTCCAGCGAGGCCTTGCTGCGGCCCTGCTGCGGAGTGCGGCTGACGGTTTCCACCGTGAACGTCGTTGCCTTGGCCTTGGTCTTGCTGGGAGTCTTACCGGTCATGCACGTGTTGCCCTGGAGATCGGAATGGGAGAACTAGAATTGACGGCGCTTCGCATAGCCCGGTTTTCCCCCTGCTCCAATCGCACATTTAGCGTGCGAACTCTTGTGGTTCGTCAGCGTGCAAGGGCCTCCCGGGCATAACCGCGAGAGCCGACCAGCAGGGCCGCCGAGGTGGCAAGGGCAGTCATGCCGGTCACCAGGAAGGCGTGCTGCATCGAGCCGCTGGCCTTGGCCACGGCGCCAACGATGATCGGTGATATCGCCTGGCCCAGGAAAAAGGCGCTGGTCCAGACCCCCATGCCCCGGCCGCGGTGGGCAAAGCCGAACTTGGACTGCGCCCAGGCAATCAGGGCGGGAACGGCCATGCCGGCGCCGGTTTGCTGCACGATCAAGGCAGCCTGCATCGAGCCGATGCTTCGGGCGAGGCCGATCCCGCCAAGGCCCAGCCCGAACAGGGCCATGAAAACGGCAATCTGCACCGCGTTGGAATAACGCGAGACGAACCGGAACAGCAAAGCCCCGGCAAGGATGAACAGGCTGGGAATGACCGTTGCCTTGCTGACGTCCATCGGGTCGCTCACCCCGAGTTCACCCCACACGATCGAGCCGTTCACGATGAACACGTAGTAGAGAACCGAGGCGAAAAGGGTCATGCCCCCGACCATTGCCGCCGTGGCGAGCGGGAAGGGGCCCGAATCCTCGGCGACCGTCGAGGCGGCTTCGCCCTCCGGCCGCTTCGGCTCGAACAGGAAGAAATACATCGAGATGAAGATCGGCAGCGCGATCAGGTAAACAAGGAAACCGCCGTTCCAGCGCACGGCCGCCACTGCGGCGACAAGGAAGAAGACCAGCGGCTGGAAGGCGGGGCCGACCAGCCCCTGCAACATCAGCCAGTTGCGCCGTCCGGAATCGTCCCAATAATCGGCAATCAGGGTGTTGACGATGGTCAGGATACCCGCCTCGCAGACCCCGAGAAGGATGCGCGTGGCAATGATGGCGTCAAGGTCTTCCAGCAGGAAGGGGGCGGTCCCCACGATCCCGTAAAAGAACGTGCAGATCAGGAGCAGTCGCCGGCGTCCGAAGCGGTCGACGAACAGTCCGGCAAATGGGGCCAGGACCGCGATGGCATAGCCCGGTGCGGTCACCATGGCTGGAACCTTTATCGCCGCGTCCGGATCGTCCTTGAAGTGGGTGATGATCGAGGCGACCACCGGAAACATCGCGATGATCGCGAAGACCGGCAGGAAGGCGGCGACGATCATGGTAAAACCCTGCGGTCGCAGGGTTAGTGACCGGAAGAATCCTTTGAGCAATGCCATCTCCGCATGCTGGGGCGGCCGTTGTTCCAGCCTGTTCCCACTTGACGACGTCCAAACTACATAACTAGAATAGAGATTACAAATCAAATTTTGGGAGAACTGAGATGCGCCGATTGCGCATGGGGATGATCGGAGGCGGTCCCGGAGCATTCATCGGCCCGATCCACCGGATCGCGGCGGAGCTGGACCGGGAGATCGAGCTGGTCGCCGGGGCTTTTTCGAGCGATGCCGGGCGCAGCCGGGCGGCGGCGGAGACTTACCGGATCGATCCGGAGCGGGCCTACCCCTCGATGGAGGCGATGTTCGCGGGTGAGAAGACGCGGGGCGACGGAATCGACTTCGTGGCGATCGTCAGCCCCAATTTCCACCACCTGCCCGCTGCCCGCGCGGCGCTGGCGGCAGGGCTGCCGGTGCTGAGCGACAAGCCGGCGACCGCGACTTTCGCCGAGGCGCAGGAACTGGCCGGGCATGTCGCGTCCTCGGGCCTGTCCTACGGGCTGACGCACACCTATTCGGGCTATCCTCTCGTGCGTGAGGCGCGCGCACGGATCGCTTCGGGCGCGCTGGGCACGGTGCGCAAGGTCGTGGTCGAGTACCCGCAAGGCTGGCTCGCCGGGGAGGCCTCGGGCAAGCAGGCCGAATGGCGCACCGATCCGGCGCGCTCGGGGCCGGGCGGCTGCATCGGCGATATCGGCACCCATGCCTTCCAGCTGGCCGAATTCGTGACCGGCCTCAAGGTCACCGAGCTGCTCGCCGATCTTGGTGCCGTGGTGCCTGGTCGGCAGGTCGATGATGACTGCTCGGTCCTGCTGCGCTTCGAGAACGGGGGGAGGGGCGTGCTGCTCGCCAGCCAGATCGAGGTGGGCGAGATGAATGGCCTGCGCATCCGAGTCTATGGCGACAAGGCCGGGCTGATCTGGAAGCAGGAAGTGCCCAATACGCTCACCATCAACACGCTCGATGGGCGCACCGAGATCGTCCATGCCGGGGGCAGCCAGCTCGGCCCCGATGCCGCCCTGCGCACCCGCACCCCCACCGGGCACCCCGAGGGCTATCTCGAGGCCTTCGCCAATATCTACCGCGATTTCGCCGCCGTGCTGCGCGGGGAAGAAGCCCCGCTGCTGCCGGGGATCGACACGGCCCTGCGCGGCATGGCCTTCATCGCCACCGCCGTGGCCGCCAGCCGCGATAACGCCGGCTGGGTCAAGCTGACCGTCTGAGAGGAACCGCCATGAAGACCATCAAGGGCCCCGCCATCTTCCTCGCCCAGTTCGCGGGCGATGGCGCTCCGTTCAACACGCTGGAGTCGATTGCCGACTGGGTCGCCGGGCTCGGTTACAAGGGCGTGCAGATCCCCTCGTGGGACGCGCGCCTGTTCGACCTCGAGAAGGCCGCGACCAGCCAAACCTATTGCGACGAGATCACCGGGATGCTGGCCGAGAAGGGGCTGTCCATCACCGAGCTTTCGACCCACCTGCAGGGCCAGCTCGTCGCGGTCCACCCAGCCTTCGACGCGCAGTTCGACGCCTTCGCCGCGCCCCATGTGCGGGGTAACCCGAAGGCGCGGCAGGAGTGGGCGACCGAGCAGGTCAAGCTGGCCGCCAAGGCCAGCCGCAACCTCGGTCTCACTGCCCACGCGACCTTCTCCGGCGCGCTGGCCTGGCCCTACTTCTATCCGTGGCCGGCGCGTCCGGCGGGTCTGGTCGAAGACGCCTTCGATGAACTCGCCCGGCGCTGGAAGCCGATCCTCGACGTGTTCGAGGACAACGGGGTCGATGCCGCCTACGAGATCCATCCCGGTGAGGACCTCCACGACGGGGCGACCTTCGAGATGTTCCTCGAGCGGGTCGGCAACCACCCGCGCGCCAATATCCTCTACGACCCCAGCCACTTCGTGCTGCAGCAGCTCGATTACCTCGCCTACCTCGACATCTACCACGAGCGAATCAAGTGCTTCCACGTCAAGGACGCCGAGTTCCGCCCGAACGGCCGGATGGGGGTCTATGGCGGCTACCAGTCGTGGGCCGATCGGCCGGGGCGCTTCCGCAGCCTGGGTGACGGGCAGGTCGACTTTGCCGCGATCTTTTCCAAGATGGCGCAGTACGATTTCCCCGGCTGGGCCGTGCTGGAATGGGAATGCGCCTTGAAGCATCCCGAGCAGGGCGCGGCCGAGGGCGCGCCGTTCATCGACCGCCACATCATCCGGGTTACCGAGCACGCCTTCGACGACTTCGCCGCCGGCGGCGCCGACCGCGAACTCAACAAACGGCTGATGGGAATCGGTTGACGCGAATATTGATTCTAAACTAGACGGCCTCTGTCCACTTCGGTGGACAGACAGCCTGGTAGCCGGACAGCGCGTCCGGCTTGGGAGGGTAGCCTGCATGCGGGCTGCCAGCTGCAGGCCCCACGGCATATTGCGGGCATCTGGCCCGCGGTGGGTGCGGGCGATGCAGCTACATTCCAGTCATTGTCCGTGCCCTTCTTGCAAGGAGGCGAAACGGTGTCCGAATATGTCCGCAACGCATGGTACATGGCCGCATGGGCGGAGGAGGTGCCGCAAGGCGGCTTCCTCGCGCGCAAGCTGCTCGACAAGCCCTGGCTGATCTGGCGCGAAGGCGACGGCCGCTGGGTCATGGTGGCCGACCGCTGCCCGCACCGCTTCGTCCCGCTCAGCATGGGGCGCTTTGCCGACGGGCGGATAACCTGCGGCTATCATGGCCTTACCTTCGACGGCAGCGGCGCCTGCATCCACAACCCTTTCGGCAATCCCCTGCCGGCCACGGCCCGCCTCGGCATCTGCCCGGTGGTCGAGGCGCATGGCGGACTGTGGTTCTGGCCCGGTGACCCAGCCATGGCCGATCCGGCGCTCGTTCCCGACTTTTCCTTCATCGACGCGGGCCCGCCGGTCGGGCGCTCGCGCTATGTGATGGAGGTGAACTACGAGCTGATCGCCGACAACCTGCTCGATCTCAGCCACGCCGAATTCCTCCACGTCGAAAGCTTCGGCACCAACGGATCGCTGTTCAGCCACGGCAACCAGACGGTCGAAACCGATGCGACCGGCGCGATCTGGAACAAGTGGGATACCGCCGGCGCGCCGCCGCCGGGCTGGTCGATGCCGCTGGTGGGGGAAGGGCAGACGGTCGACCAGTCGCTCCACATGCGCTGGCATGCCCCGGCCAACCTTGCCCTGTTCATCCGCATGGCCCGGGCCGGAACGGGCGGACAGGACCTGATCATTCCGCCGATCGCCAACCCGCATATCCTGACCCCCGAAACGCAGGGCTCGACCCATTATTTCTTCACGCACGAGCCCGGTCCCGAGGCAGAAGCACTCGCCCGGCGGGTGTTCCTCGAAGAGGATGAGCCGATGATCTCGGCCCAGGCCGCCGCGATGGGCGAGACCGACTTCTGGGACATGCGCCCGCTGGTCCTTGCCTCGGATGCAGGCGCGATCCGGGCCCGGCGCAGGCTGATGCAGATGCGCCGCGCCGAGACTGGGGGCAAGTAAGGCTGGCGGGCGGATCAGCCCAGCGCGTTGGCGCGGGCGATCCGCCCCAGCAAATGGGCGCTGGGCTTGGGCGTGCGGGCAAAGGTCGCACGGTCGAGCGAGCACAGGCCGAAGTGGATGCGGTATCCGAACACCCACTCGAAATTGTCGACCAGCGACCAGTGGATGTAGCCCAGCACCGGCACGCCCTCGGCCATGGCCCGCTTCAGTTCGGCCAGGGCCTCCGGAATCAGCCACTGGCGGATCGTGTCGTCGTCCGTGCCGACGCCATGTTCGGTGACCAGCACCGGCCGGCCGGTCACGGCATGGGCATAGCGCACCACGCCCGCCAGCGAGGGCGGATAGACCTCCGCGCCCATCATATTGGTCCGCGCGCCGGGCGGGGGCGGGAGCTTGCCCTTGTCGGTCCAGACGCTGCGCTCGTAATTCTGCACGCCAACGAAATCGTCGCCGCGAACCGCGCGCAGCCAGGGGCCGTAATAGCGTTCGCGCTTGGCATCGCGCAGGCTGTTCCGTCCGACCGCCTGCTCGTCGAGCATGGCCAGGCTCACGCCGACCGGCAGGTCCGGGCGAACGGCCTTGATAGCGGCGCGGCCCAGCTTGTGGGCGCGCAGCAGCCCCGCCTGCGTTGCCGCAGGATCGCGGATCGAAAGGTTGTTGCCCGCCTCGAAGTGATCGACGCCCAAGGCGCGCGCGGCGGCGGCGGTCATGGCCTTGTCGGCCTCGAGCAGATTGCCGGGAAGAAGTTCCTGCAACACGCCCGCAAGATTCGGCTCGTTGAGCGTGAGCGCATAGGCGATCCCGGCCGCAAGGTGCCGCGCCGCGCGGTCGCAATAGCGGGCGAACAGTTCCGGCGCTTGCGGGTTGCTCCAGCCGCCGCGCGCGGCAAACCAGCGCGGGCAGGCAAAGTGGTTGAAAGTGACCACCGGATTGAGCCCGCGCGCCCGGCACCCCTCGATCATCGCCTTGTAGTGATCGAGCATGGCGAGCGAGAACTCGCTCGGTGCCGGCTCGATCCGCGCCCACTCGAGGCTGAAGCGATAGGTGTTGAGGCCGAGACTGCGCACGAGGTCCATGTCGGTCGGCCACAGGTTGAAGCTGTTGGCCGCATCCCCCGAGGGCTCGGCATAGACGGTCGGGGTAACATGCTCGGCAAACCAGACGTCGGAATTGACGTTCTGTCCTTCCACCTGATGCCCGGCCGTCGCCGCGCCCCAGAGGAAGCCTTGCGGAAAGCGCGGGTCGACCGGGGCCGGGCGGGCCATGCGGCGCGGCGCGGCTCCGGCCATGGCACCGATTCCGGTCAGGGCGCCGGCAGCGAGAAGGTTGCGACGATCGATCATGCCTCATTCCCCTTGGCACGTTCTCTGGGCATTCAGGCGCCCGAATTTATCCGTGCGATTTCATCTGATGAGAGGTTGCGGATCACCACGTTGCGAAACCGGATTTCGGCCGCCTCGAACTCAAGCGCAATGCGGCCCTTGTGTAAGGCGGTACCCGTTCGGTCGATCATCCCGAACAGGGTGTTGACGATCCGCCCGTTGACCAGTTGGGCGGCCTTGTCAGCGAAAGCGTACAGGTCGAGTGTGTTCCAACCATCCAGCCGTTCGAACTGACCGGAATGACGATGCCATTGCCGAGCGATGTCTCCCGCGATGACCGGTTCTTGATAGGTTCGCGGCAGAAAGGGCAGATAGTTGGGCCATAGGGGAGTTCCGCCCAGCAGTGGGCCCTGGAGCGCTCGCGTGTTGACCATGATCGCGTCACCGACGTCGCTTTCCTCGATCTGAAATTCGACACAGTCCGGAAAGAGGCGGTCACGTTCTGGCCTCATATGGAAAAGCAGGCCGCTGTTCCGGCGTTGAAGGGCCCTTGGAGCGAAGCGCCGCTCCCCCCAGCAGAATTCCAGCCGCAGGTGATAATCGCTATACTCGGCCTCTGTGGCGACATGGCCGAAGGTTGCTTTGTCAGGTCCGGCATAGTGGGGGCCGAGAAAGTGCAGCGTCCCCTTTTCGATCGAGACGACGTGGTGGGGATCACCACCTTCGGCGCCTTGTTGGAACATGGTCCAACCGGTGAGGTCTCGTCCGTTGAAGAGCGGACGCCAGCCTTGCTCCGATGCTGACGCCGCGACAGGCGGAAGATTGAGCCAGCCAGCCGCAAGGCCAGCCGTGCCCCCCTTCAGCACGTCGCGGCGATCAAACATTCTCAGCTCCCCGGTTTTCAGGCGGCCAGCGCCAGTTCCTTGGTGTCCTTCGTGGTCGGCACGAAGGGCAGGTAGGATACGCGATAGCGCACGGCGAAAGTGACCTCGTGGCCGCCCGCACCCAGACCGCCCGGCTTCAGTGCGCTGATCAGAGCCTTTTCGCCGAAGTTCCAGCGGTTGTCGTAAACCGTTTCCATTTCGTCGAGCGTGTAGGTCTTGCCGCGCACGGTGAAGCGTACGTCCTCGCGGGCAATGGTTTCGCCGTCCACGGTGATCTGGATGTCCTCGATCATGGAGAGGCCGAGGCCGCGATAGTAGGGAAGGCGGCCGAGGAAGGCGAAACCGCCTTCGACGTTGCGCAGGCTGCCTTCGACGATCATCTTGTTGTCCATCATGGCTCGGTACTCCTTAGGCCGCGACGGGCGTCTTGAGGGCAGGGACGGTTTCTTCGCCAAGCAGCTTGGCCAGCATGACCTGCTGACGGCGGACCTGTTCGACCGAATCCGGTTCTTCCACGTCCTCGATCCAGCGGTTGCCTTCGTATTCCGAGCAGATGTAGCCCTGATAGCCGCCCTTCTGCAGCACCTCGACGATCTTGTCGTAGGGGATGGACGGCTCAACACAGTCCTCGGTCATCTGGTAGAACTTGCCGTGGATGTTGTGGATGCGCGGCATGAATTCCAGCATACGCTTCGGCTCGAAGGCCGAGTTGTGGCGCAGGGCTTCGGCCATGGAGATCGCGGCCTTGTTTGCGCCCATCTGCATCGCGCCAAGAATCACGTATTCCGAAAGGACGCGGTCCTGATAGGCCTTCTCGATGTAGTCGGCGATTTCGGGCTGGGCGCCCTGGCGCAGGAAGCGCTCCTTCCACACCGGCGGATAGGCATGGAGGAACATCCCCATGTCGGGCAGGAAGCCGAGCGCGTCGGACCCGCTCTTTTCATAGGCTTCGGCGTGGCGGACGATCCACGGATGATCGAAGTGCAGCGGGGCGTGCACCTCGATCAGGATCTTGATGCCCTTTTCCTCGGCATAGGGCGCAGCCGCCACCAGCACGTCAGGCGAAATCGAGACAAGCGCGCGGATGAACTTCATACCGAGGCGGGCGCCGAAATCGATGTCGTTCTTCACGCTGGCGACTTGTTCTTCGAAGGCCATTTCGCGGCCCTTGTAGCGCTTGTAGTCCAGCATGAAGTCATGGCTGACCGGGGTGCAGTCATACTTGCCGATCAGGCTGTGCCAGTTGGCCACGTCGGCGTCGGCCGCGCCATATTCGGGCCAGCCCCAGAAGGTCTGCTCGCCGATGATCTCGATGCCCTTGGCGCCGAGTTCCGCGCTGGTGCGGATGCAGTCTTCCAGGGTCATCTTCCCCTGGAATGTCTCGTTTTGATAGGAATAGAGGCTGACGCCCCGTTTGATTGCACTGGCCATGAAAACCTCCGCAAGGTTGCTTGTTCAGGGGGCGGGGCGTGAGGTGAGGCAGGCCTGCGCCGCGATTGCGGCGGGGCCTGCGTTCAGACTCTCTCCCCTGGGGCCTGGGCCCTAATTGGAACGGATATTCGTATAAATCGGCCCATCCGTCAAGCCGCGATTGTGGTGCCTTGATCGAAATTTAGAATCAATATATTTCTTCTGAAAAATACGGTCAGGTTGGCAGGCCGGGTGAAATGGGGAGATCGCCGTGGGCAGTTCGGCAGAAGGGCGCGGGAGCCGCGTGGCGCAAGGATTGTGCCGCGCCAGTCTGTTCGTGGCCGCGCTGATGCTGGCAGCAATTTTCGGCTTCGTCGGCTGGAACAAGGCCTTCGCGCCGCTCGCTGAACTGGCCCGCCACGGCGCCTGGACGGTGCATTTGCCCGCGGCGCTGGGAAGGGCGGTCGGGTGGAGCGAACTGGTCTGCGCTCTCGCTCTGCTGGGCGCGGTGCTTCCGGCCGGCTTGTGCTGGTGCCGGTCGGCGGCGCTGGTCCTCATCGCCAATCAGCTGATTGCCGCCGCCGTCCACACGGTGCGCGGCGAGACTGCGGCCTTGCCGCAGAACGGCGTGCTGATCGCGCTGCTTCTGTTGGTCGCGGCGCTCGCTCACGGCATCTTACAAAGGGAGAGAGAAATATGAAGCAGGTGCTTGCATTCACGGCATTATTGGCCATCGCCGTTCCGGCCGCCGCAGCTACGAAGGGAGGCGGAACCGAGGTGTCGTCGCTCAAGGCAGAGATCGCCGAATTGCGAACGCTGGCCCGCGCGAGCCGGGACCGGGGCGAGATCGAGAATCTGTTCTCGCGCTACATGTACCTGCACAACGCTTTCCATGATCCCGAGATCGTCCCGCTCTGGGCGAAGAAGGGCACGCCGGGAATCCGCGCGCAATACAGCAACAACGGGGTTTACACGTCGTGGGAGTCGATCACGGCCTACCACGCCCAGCGGCCCAACCCGAAGGGCAAGCTGGTGTTCCACTATGTCGCCTCGCCGCTGATAGAGGTCGCGGCCGATGGGCAGACGGCCAAGGGCCTATGGGTCATGTCTGGAGTGGAATCGGGCCTGACCGATCCCGAAGCCGCCAAGCTCGCGCCAGAATTCATGTACGTGAAGGACGTCATGGTCGATGGCAAGCGGGTGTGGATGCACGAGATCCTCGCCAAGTACGGGGTCGATTTCATCCGTCAGGACGGCCAGTGGAAGATCTGGCACTTCCACTGCTACGAGATCGCCCGGAGTCCGCTCGGCATGGGCTGGATTCCCTTCGCCGCCAAGTCGCAGGACAACCCTTTCAGCGATGATCTCATGTACTTCGGCGAGGACGGCAAGCCGGTGCTGATGCCGAAGCCCGACGGGCCGGCGAAAATGCGCAACAATCCCTATCGCACCGATACCGGCCAGACCCTCGATGCCCCGCCGCCGGTGCCCTATCGCACCATGTCCGAAACCTTCGAGTACTGAGCGCGCCATGGTTCACATCAGTCATTGCCTCGCGCTCGCCCTCGCCGTTTCGGCGGGCGCTGCGCTCGCCGATCCGGTTGCGCAGACCGAGGCCGGATCAGTCCGCGGGATCGAGCGAGGCGCCGTCCAGGCCTTCCTCGGCATTCCTTATGCCGCCCCGCCCACGGGGCAGCGCCGCTGGCGAGAGCCCTTGCCAGTCAGTCCGTGGCAGGGCCATCGCGATGCCACCCGTCCCGGTCCGGCCTGCTATCAGGCGCTAGCCGGGGCATGGGGTCCTTACACGGCGGAATTCGTGGCCGGTGCGCCGATCAGCGAGGACTGCCTGACGCTCAACATCTGGAAGCCCGCCGGGGGCCGGCGCGGCCTGCCGGTGCTGGTCTTTATCCATGGCGGAGCGTTTCAGGGCGGGGCCGGGAGTCTGCCGGTCTATGACGGGTCGGGCCTTGCCGCGCGGGGCGCCGTGGTCATCACGATCAATTACCGGGTGGGGGTGTTCGGCTTTCTCGCCCATCCGGGACTTACCGCCGAATCTCCTCTCAAGACCTCGGGCAACTACGGCCTGCTCGATCAGATCGCTGCCCTGCGCTGGGTGAGGGACAATGCCGCCGGCTTCGGCGGCAACCCGGCGAACGTCACCGTATCGGGTGAATCCGCCGGCGCCGCCTCGGTCAACGACCTGCTCGTCTCGCCCTTGGCGAAGGGCCTGTTCGCCCGTGCGATCTCGTTCAGCGGCGCCAGCATGGCGATCGATGCGCCGAATCGGATCGTGGGCGAGAGCGATGGCGCGGCGCTGGGAAAACGTCTCGATGCGCCTTCGGTCGAGGTCTTGCGAGCCGCCTCGGCCGACCGGCTGGTAGAGGCAACCCGGATGGGGCCGGCCGAGGGTGGGGGCGTCCCCCGCTTCGTCTACGTGCCCCATGTCGATGGCGTGGTCCTGCCCCACGATCCGAGCGATGCGGCGGGGCGGGTGGTCTCTGCCGTGCCGTTGCTGACGGGTTACAATGCGGCAGAGATGATCGACCTGTCCGTACGCACTCCCGCCGATTTTGAACGTGCGGTGCGCGGCCGATATGGTGCCTTTGCAGACCGTTTGCAGGCGCTTTATCCGCACGCGACGGAGGACGAGGTGTCCAGGTCGAACGTCCTGATTAGCCGGGATCGCTACATGGCCGGCCTGATCCTGTGGTCGCGCGCGCGAACGGCGGCCTCCGGCCAGCCGGTCCATACTTATCTTTACGACCATCCCTATCCGCCGGCCCGCGGCGGCAAGGCATGGGGCGCGTTCCACTCCTCGGGCCTGCCCTACGTGTTCGGTGCGCTGGGCCACGGCGACCGGGTGTTCACCGCGGCCGACCACGCCGTTTCACGGCAATGGCAGGATATTGTCCTCGCCTTCATGCGCACCGGAAATCCGTCGCTCAAAGCGCGTGCGTGGCCCAAGATCGGGGCCACAACGGTGAACGCGATGGTAATCGGCGATCGGCCTGGGATGCGGCCTGCGGTATCCTCGCCCGCGCGCTTCGAGGCCTTTCGCGCCTATGCGGCCGCCGGAGGAAAGCTGGGGCTCAACTGATTCATCAGGTTCGTTGCGGAGGGCACCCTAAAAGGTGCCCTCCGCAACGAATTTACTTCGTGGGATAGTCCTTCGCCTCTTCCAGCACAGGCAAGGTGACCGCACCCGTCGCCGCCCATTCGGTGCCGCGCAGGATCAGGGTCTGCAGCGGCTGGAAGTGCAGGCTGACCTCGTCGTGCCCGAGGGTGATCGAGAACACCCGGCCCTTGCCATAGTCCGCGGTCCAGACCTGCGGATGGTCCGCATCCATGCCCTTCATCGCCTTTAGCTTCTCGGGTGTGTAGGCCGCCACCGGATACTTGGGCCCGGTCAGCTTCGGGTCGTAGCTTGCTGAAGAGTCGCGTGCTGTCGCGAGGACATGAATCCGGGCCTCCGGATCGAAGGCCATGTTGGTGTACATATCGTCGTTGTAGGTCCAGACGAACTCGCGCATCCCCGCCGTGATCGGGTGTGAGCGATCCACGATATGCACCGGAAAGGCCCCCGGCGGCGCGCGGCGGCTGGACCCCGGCTCCATCGCCGCACCGATCAGCCGCTTGTATTCCGGCACGTCGCGTCCCCAAGTGAACGACGAGTGATAGGCAACCAGCCCGCCGCCTTCTCGCACATACTGGTACAGCGCCTTGAAGGCTTCGTCAGACCAGAGGTGCTGGGCAGGATCGGCATAGTTCCAGCGGCTGGAGTAGTTGAGCAGCACCACGTCGTAGCCCTTGAGCGTGGCAAGGTCGCCGTGGTCGAAGTCTTCGGTAACCCGCACATCGAACCGCTTCGTGTCCTGCATCAGGGTGCGGAGCATGTTGTTCACGCCGGTCCAGTCGTGCTCATAGGAGTTCTGGCCGGAGATGATCAGCACCTTGATGCGCTGTTCCTTTGGATTCACCGGGATGCCAACACGCTGCACGGTCTCGGGCGGGCGATAGTCTATGGTGACGATGACCTGCGCGGCGGCGGGCATCGCTACGGCGCCCAGCAACAGGGCAAGCGCATTCGCTTTCATCGTTCTCTCTCCCTTGGGTTCTTGTGGTTTTTCAGGCTGCTGCCGGCACGGGCGCCGGGCGGCGCAGGGTGGGCCAGGCCAGCACGATCACGGTCTGCAGCGTGAGCAGCACGACGGCGCTGCCATAATAGGCCCAGCGGATCGCTTCCCGCGCCGTTTCGGAATTGGCGCCGGGGGTATAGTCGACCGCGCCGAGGAGCCAGGCGAACCCTGCCGTGCCAACCGCCATGCCGACCTTGGTCGACAGGCTGACCCCGGCCGAGAGCAGGCCCTCGCGGCGCACGCCAAATTGGGCCTCGTGGTGATCGACCGTCTCGGCAATCATCGTGAAAGCAGCCGTGATGGTGATCGAGGTGGCAAGGCAGGCGAGGAAATAGAGCGCCAGGAACAGGGCGGTGTTGTTCTCGGCCAGCGGCAGCAGCCCGAACAGGGCGGCGGCGACAGCCAGCACCGCTGTGCTACCGGCCCTGAGCCCGGTCCGCGCAAGGATCGGCGGCGCCACAAAGGAAGACAGCAACAACATCCCCGAAACCGCCGGAAGCATGACCGAGATCATCCAAGGCCGCCCAAGCACCTCGATCGCGAAATATGTAGTGGCCGACATCATCAGGCCGAACCGGATGAAATAGGTCAGGCAGAAGCCGAAGCAGACCAGCCAGGCCCGGTTTCCCAGCATCTGCCGCACGGCGGGCAGGATGGCGAAGCGGGGGCTGGCGTGATCCTCGAAACGCTCGCGGCAAAAGTGGAAGAGCGCCGCCGTGGCCGTCAGCCCGACCACCGCGAACAGGGCGGCCACGGCCTGGAACCCGTGCCTGAGGTCGCCCCCGCCGAAGAGCCCGACCAGCGGCATGGTCGCCGCCGTGCCCAGCACGACCGACACCGAAGTGCCCACCGAGCGCATCCCTCCCAGCTTCAGGCGCTCGTGCCGGTCATTGGTCATCATCGGCATCAGGGCGGTATAGGGAATGGCCTGAGACGACATCAGCAGGCCGAGCGCCTTGAAGGTGACGAATGCAAAAACCAGCTGCGCACCCTGCGACCATCCCGCCGGGACCGAAAAGACCAGCACGGTGACCACCGCATAGGGTAGCGCGGTGATCAGGAACCAGGGACGGGTGCGGCCCCACCGGCTGTGCGTCCGATCCACGGCGATGCCGACGAGAATGTCGATGATCGCATCGAGCAGGCGCGCCACTAGAAACACCGTGCCGACAGCCGCCGCCGGCAGGCGGACCACGTCGGTATAGTAATAGAGCAGGAAGCCGCTCGCCATGTTGTAGGCGAGGCTGGTGCCAAGATCGCCGAAGCCGTAGCTCAGGCGTTCGGCAAAAGGCAGTCTGGCGGCCAATGGTGGTCTGTTCTGGGCCACGGCAACTCTCCCGGTTGCGGGTCGGCGCGGGGCCTAGAGCCCCAGCGCCTCCCGAGCCTTGGCATGGGACTGGTCGATCGGCAGGGTCGGGAAGTATTCCAGCCCTATTCCGCCCTGATAGCCGAGATCGCGCAGGGTCTGCATGACGCGCGGCCAATCGAGCGTTCCGGTGCCTGGCTCGTTGCGTTCGTCCATGTCGGCGACCTGAACGTGTGCGACGAGATGGATGCGGCCGGTCAGCACCTCCGCCATGTCTTCGCCCATGACCGCGCTGTGCCAGACGTCGTAGAGCAGGCGCAGGTTGGGGCTTGCCACCGCATCGATGAGGTCGAGCCCCAGCTTGGTGCTGACAAGGTACATCGCCGAGAACAGGCGGGTGTTGAGCGGTTCGAGCAGCAGGGTCACGTCGGCTTGCTCGGCGAGAGCGGCGGCCTCCTTCAGCGCGGCGACGGCGTTGGCAAAATGCTCTTCCTCGCTCATGCCCTCGACCCGGAAGCCCGAAGCTACGATCAGCGGCGGCTTGCCGAGGCTTGCGGTTGCCGCGATCGTCTCCTGTACGGCCGCCGCCAATTCACGGCGCTCTGCCGGATCAACGATGGAGCGGCGCGGATCGACGCAGACCCCGGTCAGGGCCAGCCCCGTCTCGTCCAGCGCGGCGGCGATGCCGGCCATGTCCTTGTCGCGCCAGAGATGGAATTCGGCAGCGGTAAATCCCGCGCGCGCGGCGGCCCGCACGCGGTCCGCAAGATTGGGGTATTCGGCAAAATGCCACTCGATGCAGGGTGCCAGGAACACGTCAGTCTCCCAAATGGCGGCCCCGCGGCCCGGCTCCTTTGCGAGATCCCGGCCCGTATGCCTGGCGACTTGGCGTGTCGCTACTTTATTAGAACAATCATTCTCATTGTGAGGTTGCTTCGTCAAGGGGGAATCCGGCCGGTGCGTCATTGGCGCGAATGACGCGATCGATTTGCTGCAGGAGCCAGTTGAGACCGGCATCGTCCGTCCGCGCGCGGTGAAACTGGACCATCTCGCGCATCGGCGGGAAGGCAAACGGCAGCGGCACGATGGCGATGTCGGTCCGCCGCGCAGCCAGGCGGGCCAGGCGTTCGTGCATGATCCCCAGCCGGAAAGTGCCCACCAGCAGGTCGGGCACCATGGCGAAGGAGGGGACGATCACTTCCTCGCGCCGGGTAATCCCCAGCGCGCGCAACTGCGCCTCGGCAAAGGTCAGGCGCGTGATTCGTCCGACCCGCACCGAGACATGCCCGGCCGCCGCAAAAGCCTCGGCGGTGAGCGGGCGCTGGACGAGAGGGTTGTCCTTCCATCCGGCGACGACGTGCTGTTCCTCCAGCAGCAACCTTGACGGGTTTTGCGGGGAAATGAACTCCTGCGGGATCATCAGCAGGTCGATCTCGCCACGATCGAGCAGGTCTGCCGAATTGTCGTCGGGCGAGACGATCTCCAGTTCGATGCCTGGCGCCGCCGCAGCAACGGCTATGGTCAGCGGGCGCAGCACCACGTTGGCGAGATAGTCCGACATGGAAACGCGGAACCGGCGGTGCGTGGCTGCAGGATCGAACAGGGCTGGCTGGCTGGCGAAGGCGTCGATCCCGGCCAGCAGTTCCGCCAGTTGCGGCCGCAGGCGCAGGGCATAGGGAGTGAGCATCAGGCGCTTGCCATGCTGGATCAGCAGCGGATCGCCGAACCAGCCGCGCAGGCGCCGCAAGGCCGCGCTTGCAGCCGGCTGGCTGAGATGCAGGCGCTTGGCCGCGCGCGTGACGCTGGCTTCCTCGAGCAACGCGTCGAGCGCGACCAGCAGATTGAGGTCCAGTCCCTTGAAGTGCATGTTCCATTTGTCCTGTGAATGGAAAACCATACAAACAAATCATTCGGATAATTGCAACCCGCGTTCTAATTCTGCCTGCGACGATCGAGCGGACAATGTGTCTGCCGCACATGGGAGAAACGCGCAGCGGGCTTTGCGCCGCGCGCGACAGAACGATGAACGATCTCGATATTCTCATTATCGGCGCCGGCATCGGCGGGCTTTCTGCGGCCATCGCGCTCAGGCGCAAGGGCCATTTGGTTACCCTGATCGAGCGCGATCCGCAGTGGTCGGTCTATGGCGTGGGCATCATCCAGCAGTCGAACGTGGTCCGGGCGATGGACCAACTCGGCGTGCTCGATGCCTTCCTTGATGCGGCCTGCGGATTCGACGCGGTGGAAGTCTTCGCGCCCGACGGTACGAAGGTCGCCCGCATTCCCACGCCGCGGCTGGTCGAGGGCAAGCCCGCCAACGTTGGCATCGGCCGCCGCGCGCTGCAAAAGGTGCTGGGCGACAGGGCCAAGGCGCTGGGCGCTGAACTTCGGCTCGGCCTGACGGTCGCCGGTCTCGACGATGACGGCACCAAGGTCCGCGCGCGCTTTTCCGACGGCACCGAGGGCGCATACGATGCCGTGATCGGCGCCGACGGGGTCTATTCGCAGACCCGCGACATGATCCTGCCCGAGGCGGAGCGGCCCGAGTTCACCGGCCAGTCGGTGTGGCGCTACAACTTTCCGCGCAGCCCCGGCCTTGATGCCTTGCAGGTCTACAATGGTCCCACCGGGGCCGGCCTTGTCCCGATGAGCGCTGACCTGATGTACATGTACGTTACCACGCCCGAGCTGGGGAACCCCAAGTACCCGACGGAAGGCCTTGCCGCCGCCATGCGGGGCAAGCTGGCGAACTGCGCCCCGGCGATCCGCGATCTGGGCGAGCAGATCACCGACGATGCCGGCGTGGTCTATCGTCCGCTCGAAGGGATGCTGGTCGAAGGACCGTGGAACAAGGGCCGGATCGGTCTGCTCGGCGACGCGGTTCACGCCACCACCCCGCACCTGGGGCAAGGCGCGGGCATGGCGATCGAGGACGCTATCGTGCTGGCCGAGGAGATCGAGCAGGCAGAGAGCGTCGAGCAGGCGCTCGCAGCCTACCGCGACCGGCGGTTCGAGCGCTGCGCCTACATTGTCCGCGCCAGCCTCGCGATCTGCAACGGCCAGATCGGCAAGGGCCCGCCGGTCGATAATCACAAGGCCACCGCGGAAATGTTCGCGGTCGTCTCGCAGCCGATTTGAAGGACAGATCCATGACCCGCGTTACCGAAATCCGCTATGTCGGCTACGGCGTTGCCGACCTCGATGCCGAGAAGGCATTCTACGCCGATGTCTGGGGGCTCGATTCGGTCCCGTCGGACGACGGCATGGCCTGGTTCAAGACCCCGGGTCACGACGAGCACCATGTGGTGCGGCTGCGGCAGGCGCCTGAAAATCGTATCGACGTGATCGCGCTGGCGACCGATAGCCGTGCCGATGTCGATGCCCTCTGCGCCAAGGTCGCAGCTGCCGGCTGCCGGATCGTCAATCAGCCCCATGAACTGACCTCGCCGGGCGGCGGCTACGGCTTCCGTTTCTTCTCGCCCGACGGGCTCGAACTCGAAATCTCCGCCGATGTCGCGCGCGGCCCAAGCCGCGAACTGGTCCACTGGGAAGGGGTCCCGGTCAAGATCAGCCATATTGTGCTGCACTCGCCCAACCATCATGCGCTGGTGGAATTCTTCACCGATGTGCTGGGCTTCAAGGTGTCGGACTGGCTGGGGGACTTCATGTGCTTCCTGCGCTGCAACTCGGCGCACCACCGTTTCGCGATCCTGCCCGGACCGCCGTGCCTCAACCACGTCGCCTACGACATGTTGTCCGTCGACGACATGATGCGCGGGGCGCACCGCCTCAAGCTCAAGGGCGTGGACATCGGCTGGGGGCCGGGCCGGCACACGGCGGGCAACAACACCTTCTCCTATTTCGTTACGCCGGGAGGCTTCGTCACCGAATATACTTCGGAGCTGGAAGTGGTGGACTTCGAGACGCGCGAGCCCACCGTCTACACCCCCGCGCCGATGGTCATGGACCAGTGGGGCATCGGCGTTGGCGGACCACAGACCCTGCCGCATCCCCATGCCAATCCCGGCCTGTTCCAGGCGGCGGAAGCCTGACATGCGTCGGCAGGCCGGTCTTGCCCTTGTCGTGGCGGCGATCGTCGCCGGCAGCGGGCCCGTATCGGCCCGCCCGGCGCCTTCGCTGACCGAGCGCAACCGTGCCGTGGTCAAGGACTTCGCGCATCGCTTCTACGATCTCAAGGATGTGCGGGGCGCCTTCGAAGCGCACGTCGCGCGCGGATACGTGCAGCATAATCCGAATATCGCGGATGGCCGCGAAGCGGCCGTCAAGGCGCTGGGGCCGATCTTTTCCGCACCCGGCTCGGTGTTCGAGATCAAGCGGATCGTGGTCGATGGCGACACGGCCGTGATTCATCTCCGCGGGCGGTCCGGCGCGGAAGGTCAGGGCGGTTCGGTCGCTGACATCTATCGCCTCCAGGGCGGGAAGATCGTCGAGCACTGGGACGTGCTGCAGCCGATCCAGCCAACCACCATCAATCCACACCCCTATTTCTGACGGTACCCATGGCCCTGTTCGAATACTTCCCCAACTACATCTGGAACCTATCGGTCGCCATCGCGCTGGAGAGCGGGGCGCAGATCGGCGAAATCGTCGACATGTGCCAGCCGATCCGCGACGCGGCGGCCTCGGGCGCCGATGCCGGTACGCCGCAGTTCATGAAACAATGGGCCGCGATGGGCGAAAAGCTGATCGAACTGGCCGTTGAGGACGAGGCGAGGGGCCGCGCCTTCAGCGCCTCGAACAAGCTGGAGCGCGCCTCGCTCTACCTGATCACCGCCGAACGGATGCAGGGCCACGGCCACCCCGGCCGCAAGGAAACCTACGCCAAGGCGCTCGCCGCCTTCGAACGCTCGGCCCGCCTCGGCCAGATCAACCGCCAGCGGGTCGAGATCCCGCTCGAGACCGGTACGATGCCCGCGCTTTACACGCGCGCAGCCGGGCCGGGGCCGCATCCGGTCGTGGTCTACTGCAACGGCCTCGATAGCTGCAAGGAACTGCTCTTCTGGTCGCGTCTGCCCGAGGCGCTGGCCCGGCGCGGCATTTCCACCCTCTGCGTCGACCAGCCCGGCTCGGGCGAAGCGCTGCGCCTCCAGGGCCTGCCGGTCGATCCACATTCCGAAAGCTGGGCCTCGAAGGCGGTCGACTGGCTTGAACGGCAGTCCGACGTCGATCCCAAGCGCATCGGTATGACCGGCATTTCGCTCGGCGGTCATTTTGCGCCGCGCGCCGTCGCCTACGAGCCGCGCTTCGCCTCGGGCGCGGTCTGGGGCGCCAACCACAATTGGCGTGAAGTGCAGGACAAGCGGATGAAGCGCGAGGGTGAAAACCCCGTGCCGCACTACTGGGCCCACGTGATGTGGGCCTTCGGCGCCAGGGACATGGACGAGTTTCTCGCCAAGTCGGAAGACATGAACCTCAACGGGCACATGGACCGGATCACCGTGCCGTTCCTCGTTACGCACGGGGCACAGGATCGCCAGATCAGCGTCTCTTACGCCGATGACCTCTACGACCAGCTCGTCAACTCACCCCGCCGCGAGAAGGTGATCTTCACCGCTCGCGAGGGCGGGGTCGAGCACGTTGGCGCCGACAACATGGCCTACGGCCGCGACTGCATCGCCGACTGGTTTGCAGAGACGCTCCAAGGGCAGACCGCCTGACAGGCCAAAAATGGAACCCGAGGAACTAGAATGATAGTTCTTGACAGGGGCTCCTGATATTATAAAACTTAAATTCTAATTTGTGGACTCGGCAAGAGCCCACCATCTCGGGAGGTGTTTGAAGATGGCTATTCGCAAGATTGCGTTCGGCTTGCTGTGCGGCGCGGGATCGCTGGCATTGGCGACGCCCGCATTCGCTCAGGCGGCGGCAGCGGATGAACGGCTGGACGAGGAAATCGTCGTCACCGCGCAGAACCGGGCGGAAAACGTCCAGGACGTGCCCATCGCCATCGCCGTCGTTTCCGGCGAAACGATGCGTGACAAGGGCGTGACCGACTTCTCGTCGCTGATGAAGATTTCGCCCTCGGTGCAGATCACGCAGGACACGACGAACGTTAAGGTCTCGGTCCGCGGCGTCGGCACCAGCAGCATCGGCGAGGCGCAGGACCAGTCGATCGCGGTCAACATCGATGGCGAATATATCAACCGCCCGACCATCCTGAACGCGGCCACGTTCGATCTTGAGCGCGTTGAGGTGCTACGCGGTCCGCAGGGCACGCTCTATGGTCGTAACTCGACCGGCGGCGCGGTTAACTTCATCAGCCGCAAGCCGGGCAAGGATTTCGGCGTCAATGCGTCGGCGACCTATGGCAACTACAATCTTGTCACGCTCGAAGGCGGCGTCGACGTTCCGCTCGGGGATATCGGCGGAATCCGTGTCGCCGGCATCTATACCGACCGAGACGGGTACAACTTCCATCCCAACACGGTTCCGACCCAGCTCGGTGGGTACGTCACCCGCCAGGGCAATCGCAGCGGCGACGATCACCGCTGGGGCGTGCGCGCCAGCCTGCGCCTCAATCCGACTGAAAATCTCACGGTCGACGCGGCTTACGAACACATCGAGACCGATATCATCCCGGCCTCGCAGGCCTATGTCGACCTGACCCAGGCGGCGAACGGTCCCGGCGCGACCTGCGCGCTCAACGGCTGGAAGGAAGTCGGCCCCGGCACGCCGGGCGTGCAGTGCGTCCCCGCGAACACGAACTTCCTCGCGAACATCGATCGCGGCTCTTACAATCAGGTCCTCACCGGGCTCAGCACCTTCAAGCAGACCAGCGATGCCGTCCGCGGGCGCATCGCCTACGACCTGGGCGCCGCGACCTTCACGTATACCGGCGGCTACCGCAAGACCAATGCCACCGGCGTCAACACGCTCAGCCCGGCCTATGCCTTCACCAACTTCGGCAGCCCGGTCGAAACGCAGAGCCACGAACTGCGCCTCAACGGCGTGACCAGCGGCATCACCTGGCAGACAGGGGCGTTCTTCTTCAAGGAGAAGCTCAACACCAACGGCGGCCTCTACATTCCGTTCATCGGCGCCAACGGCGGCTATGTGAACTACTTCCGCCATCCCACGACGTCGAAGAACTGGTCGGTCTTTGGCCAGGTCGAAGTGCCGCTGGGCGAGAAGATCACCGCTGTCTTCGGCGGTCGCTACACCGACGATACCCGTTCGGGCACCTGGACCAATTACGCCTTCGCGTTCAATTCCGGTCCGATCGAGTTGACCAACCAGGCCACGCTGCCGCTGGTCAACCTCACTTACAAGGGCAACAAGTTCAACTGGCTTGCTGGCCTCAACTACAAGCCCAACAGCGACACCCTGGTCTATGCCAAGGTCTCGACCGGCTACAAGGCGGGCGGCTTCGACGGCACCGGTACGACTTTCCGGCCGGAAACCAACACCGCCTACGAAGTGGGCACGAAGCTGAATTTCGGCCCCGGCGGCCACAACATCTTCAACCTGTCCGGCTTCTATTACGACTACAAGGACCTGCAGAACGACGTCCTGCTCAATCCGTCGGTCGGCGGGCAGACCTTCAACGCGGGCAAGGCGGTGATCTGGGGTGTCGAGGCCGAGACGGTGATCCGCCTTTCGCCGAACGATACCTTCACGGCCAACGTGAATTACCTGCATGCCGAATACAAGGATTTCACCGCCACTTACAACGTGTTCGATCCGGCGGTGCCCACCCGCACAGGCCTCGATCTCGTGACCTATCCGGGCGACATCGCCAACCTTTCCGGCAATGCCATTCCGCAGGCGCCGCGCTGGGTGATCTCGGTCGGCTATGACCACGTATTCGATCTGGGCGGCGCGGGCACCGTGACGGCCAGCGCGTCGACGCGGTTCAAGAGCAAGTACTTCACTGATATCTTCAACTACCGCGACATGCAGGAAAAGGCCTTCACCCAGTCCGACGCCAGCCTGACCTGGAAGCCGGTGGGCAAGCGCTACTCGGTCCAGGCCTACGTCCAGAACATAGAGAACTATCGTCCGGTGCTCTATGCGGCCTACACCGCTGCCAACACCGACGATATCATCAACTGGCAGTTCGGCGCGCCGCGCACTTACGGCATCCGCGTGTCCGCCGACTTCTGAGCCGCCTGAAGGAGGGAGCGGGCCTGTAGCGCCCGCCCCCTTCGATCATACCTGCCTAAGGATTATTTGCGTGACCGGCACTGCAAGCCCCAGCTGGAACCGCCGCGATTTCCTTGGCGTTGCTGCCCTCGTCGCGCTCGCGGCGGGGTTGCCCGCCGCCGCCGTGCGCCTTTCCGAGCTGCCTGACGACGAGGCGCCGAGCGAGGCGCTGCGCGCCCTGTTGCGCGAGGTCAGTCAGCTGGTCCTGCCCCGCACCGGCACCCCCGGCGCGGGTGAGGTCGGCACCGGTGATTTCGTGCTGCTTGCTCTTGCCCATGGCCTCGAGGGCGCACGCGCGCCGAATGCAGGGGCGGCCTTGCCGGCATTCGCTAGCTTTGCCCGTCCCGATGGCTCGCTGCGCCACGCAGATTGGCTGGAGCATGAGCTGAATCGCCGCGCCGGCGGCAATTTCCTCGCCGCGCCCGGCCGAGCGTCCCTGCTCGCCGCGCTTGATGTCGAGGCCTTCGCCGAAGGCGTGGGGGCGCACCCGTGGCGCACGATCAAGGCGCTTATCCTCACTGGCTACTACACGTCCGAAACCGGCGGAGCGCAGGAACTGCGCTACGAACTCGTCCCCGGCCGCTGGGACGCGGACCTGCCCGCAACCCCCGCCACGGTCGCCTACTCGAGCGACTGGACCGCAGTCGATTTCGGCTGAACCGAAAGGCATTACGATGGATTTCGACGCGATTGTCGTCGGCTCGGGCATCACCGGCGGGTGGTCGGCCAAGGAACTGACCGAGGCCGGGCTCAAGGTCCTGATGATCGAGCGCGGACGCGAAATCCGCCACCAGCAGGACTATGCGACCGAAACCAAGGCGCCGTGGGAGATGCCGTTCCGTGGGATCGGCGACGCCGCGCTCTATGACCGCGAATATCCGGTCCAGAAGCTCAACCGCCACTTTACCGAATTCACCCAGAACCACTTCGTGAACGACGCCGAGAACCCCTATGCCAAGGGGCCGGGCACCGAGTTCACGTGGTTTCGCTCCTACCAGCTCGGCGGCCGCTCTCTCACCTGGGGGCGGCAGGCCTACCGCTGGTCGGACTACGATTTCGGCGCCAATGCGCGTGACGGGCACGGCACCGACTGGCCGATCCGCTACGCCGACCTTGCCCCGTGGTATGACAAGGTCGAGCAGTTCATCGGCGTCTCGGGCCAGAACGAAGGCCTGGCTCAGTTGCCCGATGGGAAGTTCCAGCCGCCGATGGCGATGAACGCGGTCGAGCAGCACCTGCGCGCGGCGATCCGCGAGCGCTGGCCCGAACGCTGCCTGACCATCGGCCGCACCGCCAATCTGACCCAGGCCAAGCTGGAGGAAGGCCGCGCTCCTTGCCAGTACCGCTCGATCTGCGCGCGCGGCTGCTCCTACGGCGCCTATTTCTCCACCCAGTCGTCCACCCTGCCGGCGGCGCAGAAGACCGGGCGGCTGACGGTCATCACCGATGCCGTGGTCGAGGGGCTGGACCATGATCCTGCCACCGGGCGGATCACCGGCGTGCGCTGGATCGAGACGAAAACCAAACAGCGCCGCCGCGCCACCAGCCGGATCGTGTTTCTCAATGCAGGCGCCTTCAACTCGGTCCAGGTCCTGCTCAATTCGGTGAGCGAAGCCATGCCCGGCGGGCTCGCCAATTCGAGCGGCGTGCTTGGTACGCATATCATGGACCATGCCAACACGCTGTCCGCGATGGCCCTGATGCCGGGGTTCGAGGGGCACACCAGCTTCGGTAACCGGCCCACCGGGGTGATCCTCGCCCGCTATCGCAACATGGAGACGATGGACGGGGCCGGGCACAGCCGCGGCTTCTCATTCCAGGGCGGGGCGCTGCAAAGCAATTGGGGCGCGGGCAAGCGCGAGGCCGGGATCGGGGCGGACTACAAGGAAAAGCTGCGCCATCCGGGGATGTGGCGTGTGGTTCTCGTCGGCTTTGCCGACTGCGTCCCGCGCCCTACCAACCGCCTGACGCTCGACCGATCCCGCACCGACGCCAATGGCCTGCCCGTGCTCAAGGTGGACTTCGCTTTTGGCAAAGAGGAGCACGCGGCCCTCGCACAGGCCAAGGCCGATGCGACCGAGATGCTCACCGCAGCCGGTGGCAAGGTCCTGATGGGCTCCGACAGTCCGGGCCCGGGCGGCACCGCGATCCACGAGATGGGCGGCGCGCGCATGGGGCTCGATCCGGCCACTTCGGTACTCAACAAGTGGAGCCAGGCCCACGATGTGGCCAACCTGTTCGTCACCGATGGCGCGCAGATGAGTTCGTCGGCTTGTCAGAATCCCTCGCTGACCTACATGGCCCTGACCGCGCGGGCCTGCGACGCGGCGGTTTCGATGCTGCGCGAGGGCCGGATCTGACGTGGCCGACCCGCAAAGTCTTTCTCCCAGGCAGAGGCAGCTCGCGCTCCTCACGCTCATCGTCGCGCTCGTTCTGGAAATCGTCGACCTGACGATCGTCAACACGGCGCTGCCCGCCATCCGTACCGGGATCGGGGTCGATGCGCTGGAATCGCAGTGGATCGTCGCGGGCTATTCTCTGGCCTTCGCGCTGCTGCTGATGGCCGGCGGCCGGCTGGGTGACAGTTATGGCTACCGCCGCCTTTTCCTGATCGGGGTGACCGGATTCACGCTCGCGTCGGTTGCTTGCGGGCTGGCGCGCAGCGGCGACGAGCTGGTGATCGCCCGCCTGCTGCAGGGGGCGACCGGCGCTCTCATGGCGCCGCAGTCGATGGCCTTGCTCCAGGTCCTGTTCGAGCCTCTTGAACGGGTGGCGAAGCTGGCCCTGTTTGGGGTGATCGGCGGGCTGGCCGCGATCGCGGGGCCCATATTGGGCGGTCTGCTGATCGAGGCAGACCTGTTCGGCCTTGGCTGGCGGCTGGTGTTCCTGATCAATCTGCCCGTGGGCATCGCCGCCCTTGCGGCCGGGCGCGCGTTCCTCCCCCCGGTCCGGTCCGGGCGGCACGTCGGTTACGACGGGATGGGAATGCTCTGGTTCGCCGCCGCCGTCGGAACGCTTCTCTGGCCGCTGATGGACGCGGAAGGGCAGGGCGCCCATGCCTGGGACCTCTTGCCGCTGGTGGCCGTGGTGCCGCTCGCCATGCTCGGCTGGAGGCACGTCCGGGCGCGGATGATCGCGGGCAGGCCCGCGCTGTTCGATCCCGCCCTGTTCGGCATCGCTACGTTCCGGCTCGGTCTCGGAATGGCCGTTGCATTCAATGCTGCGAGTGCCGGTTTCCTTCTCGTCTTCGCCTTTGCGCTTCAGGCCGAGCGGGGCCAGTCGGCCCTCGTGACCGGTCTGCTGCATATGCCGTTCGGACTTGGCGCGATGTTTGGGATCGGTGTCGTAAGTCGCCGCCTCCTGCCGGTCCTCGGCCGCTGGGTGCCGCTGTGGGGCGCCTTGCTCATGGCGGGCGGCGCGGTCCAGGTGCTCTTTGCCATTGCGTTCGGCTGGCCGCTCAGCGCCATCGTGCCGGGGATGGTGGTCGCCGGGATCGGCATGGGCATGGCGGCGGGCTGCACCGGGCCGATCGCGGTTGCCCAGGTTGACCGCGATCATGCCGGCTCCGCCTCGGGCCTGCTCAAGACCTGCATGCAGCTCGGATCCGCGCTCGGCGTGGCGCTGGTCGGCAGCCTCTATTTCAGCTGGGCCCCGGTGCTGGGCGGGGCGCCCGCCGTGGCCTCGGCCCTTGGCATCGCGGTCCTGCTCGGCCTCTGCGCGGCGTTGGCGTTTCGCCTTCCGGGCACTATTTTCTCAATGCCCCCAACCGAAGAGCCAGCCATCCCATGACACGCCGCTTCATCGACCTCTCGATCACGTTGTGCAACGATGTGGTGTCCGATCCGCCGTTCCTCAAGCCGGAGATCACGTACCAGACCCACGGCGAGACCATGCCGGAACTGGCGCACTTCTTTCCCGGGGTCACGGCCGAGCAGACACCCGACGCAGCCGGCTTCGCGGCGGCCGAATGGGTCAAGCTTACCACGCACAGCGGCACGCATCTTGATGCGCCCTGGCATTTCCATCCCACGCAGGATGGCGGCGCGGCGGCCCTGACGATCGACCAGATCCCGCTCGAATGGTGCTTCCAGCCCGGCGTAAAGCTCGATTTCCGCCACTTCGCCGATGGCTACGTGGTCACAGCGCAGGACGTGGAGGACGAACTGAAGCGCATTGGGCACGATCTTCAGCCGTTTGACATCGTGCTGGTCAACACGGCTGCCGGCAAGGCGCTGGGTGATCCCGACTATGTCAGCCGCGGCTGCGGCATGGGATACGAGGCGACGATGTATCTCACCAGCCGGGGTGTGCGGGTGACCGGAACCGACGCCTGGTCATGGGATGCGCCCTTCGTCCATACCGCCAAGAAATTCGCGGAAACCGGCGATGCTTCGCTGATCTGGGAAGGGCACAAGGCTGGGCGCGAGATTGGTTATTGCCACCTTGAGAAGCTGCATAACCTCGAAGTGCTGCCGGGCGACGGCTTCACCGTTTCCTGTTTTCCCCACAAGATCAAGGGCGCCTCGGCGGGTTGGACCCGCGCCGTGGCGATCTTCGAGGACTGATCGGTGCGCGTTGCGACCCGGGCGAACGGAACGCCCGACGGCGAACTGGTTCTCGTTTCAAGTGACGGGAAACGCTGCATTTCTGCAGGGGATGCAGCCCCGAACCTGCTTTCCGCAATGGACAATTGGGACGAATTTGCAACGGCACTGCAAGGACACTGCAACCGCCTTGCGGCGGGTGAAGGCGAGGAACTGGATGCCGCCGCCCTCCGGTCTCCGCTGCCGCGCTCGTGGCAGTGGCTGGATGGGTCGGCTTTCCACAACCATGGCGAGCTGATGCAGATCGCGTTTCACCTGCCGCCGATCGCAACCGACCGCCCGCTGATGTATCAGGGGCAGTCCGACCGGTTCTACGGACCGGGCGATGACATCCCCTTCGTCTCCGAAGCCGACGGGATCGATTTCGAGGGGGAGTTCGGGGTGATCGTCGACGCGGTGCCGATGGGGGTGAGCCCGGCGGAAGCGGAGCGGCACATCCGGCTCATCGTCCAGATCAACGACTGGTCGCTGCGGGCCATCGCTCCGATCGAGATGAAGACCGGCTTCGGCTGGGTTCAGGCCAAGCCGCCGTGCAGTGCCGCGCCCTTCGCGGCAACGCCCGATGAACTGGGCGAGGGCTGGCGCGATGGGCGGGTGTGCCTCGATCTTCTCGTCGAGTGGAACGGCCAGCGCTTTGGCCAGGTGAATGGCGGGGAGATGGCCTTTTCCTTCCCCGAGCTGATCGCTCATGCCGCGCGAACCCGCGACCTGGTGGCGGGGACCATCATCGGGTCCGGCACCGTTTCCAACCGCGACTATGCGGTGCGCGGCTCGGCCTGCATATCGGAGCGCCGGGCGATCGAGATCATCGCCGGGGGCGCACCGGCCACGCCGTTCATGGCCTTCGGGGACCGGGTGCGGATGGTGGGTCGGGCCGATGACGGCACTGAACCGTTCGGTGCCATCGCGCAGCGGGTGGTGAAGGCGTAAGCATTGTCCGCCGGGGAGGGCGGGGGCTGAGCGTGAGCGGCAATTGCGCAGATTTGTGACGGGCCTGGCCGCTTCGATGGGGCATCGCGGAAGAACTGTGCTAAAAATTTGCAGCTGGGGGTGAGGGGTTTTCGCATCGGGCACTCTTGCAATCAGGTGGCTAGGTGCGTTCGGCGAGATGACTTCACGGCAAACTCCTAAGAAGCGGGACGAGGGCGAAGGCATCGAAAGCTTCGCCCCGGCGCTTCGGCGGTATTTTTCCAAGCGGGCGCCGGCCGCCGACGTCGAGGATTTCGTCCAGGAAGTCTTCGTGCGGATGCAGAGCCGGCGCAGCGAAATCGGCATCGAGAACCTGCAGGGCTATCTCTTCACGGTCGCGGCCAACGTGCTGAAGGGGGCGCGCAGCAGCCCCCATATCCTGCCATCGAACGGTGAGGATTCCGGGGAGTACAGTGACGGGCTGACGCCGGAACGGATCGTCATCGCCCGGTTCGACGCGGCGCGGCTGGTCGAGGCGATCGAGAACCTGTCGCCGCGAACGCGGGAAATTTTCGTGGCCCACCGCTTCGAGGACATGACCTACGGCGCGATCGCGTCGCTTTACGGCATTTCGGTCAGCGCGGTCGAAAAGCACATCATGGCGGCCTTGCGCAGCCTTTCCGCCACGATCGGCAGGGGGGAGTGATGGAACGCCGCGCTCCTATCCTGCCCGATCCGGCCGAGGACGCTGCGCGCTGGTTCGCGCGCGATCGCTCGGGCGACATGAGTGAGGCCCAGCAGCAGGCGTTCGAGCAGTGGCTCGATGCCGATCCGGCGCATCGCTCCGCTTACGAACAGTGCTGCGCGACCTGGGAGGCGCTCGACAGCGTGCGCACCAATCCGGCGATCCTGCGGATGCGCGAGCAGGTGCGCAGCCGCCGCCGGTGGGTGTGGATGGGCATTGGCGGGCTGGGGCTGGCCGCATCGGTGGCGGCCGCGCTGCTCATGCCGGCGCTGTTCGACAGCCCCAGGCCGGCGCGCCTGGCCGATGCCGGGGGGCAGGATCATTCGACCAGCCTGTCGACCGGGGTTGGCGAGGTTTCCCGCCTGACGCTGTCCGACGGTTCGAAAGTGGTGCTCGACGCGCAATCGGTGATCGCGCTGCGCTTCGGCAAGGACCAGCGCTACATCGTGCTCGAGCGCGGGCGGGCCTTCTTCGAGGTGGCGCATGAAGCGCGCCCGTTCATCGTGGCCCAGGGCGGTATGACGGTCCGCGCCACGGGAACCCGGTTCGTGGTGGACCGCGAAGGGGCCACGGCCAAGGTCGCGATGATCGAGGGTAGTGTGGTCGTGGCGGCCCTGCCGAGCCCTGCGCTGCCGCAGGCCCCCCGGCAAGCGCCCGTCAGCCTGACCGCCGGGCGCGGCCTGACCGACGACGGCAAGGGACACTGGACGCTCATCAAGACCGACTTCGCCGCCGAGGAGGGGTGGATGAACGGCCGCCTGATCTTCGAACAGGAACGGATCGGGCGGATTGCCGAACTGGTGAACCGTTACAGCCGGCAGAAGATCGTGATCTCCGGCGCGGGTCTGGCCGACGACCGCCTCAGCGCGGCCTTGCGCGCCGGCGATGCGGAGACGTTCGTATCGGCCCTGGTGGACCTCAAGATGGCAAGGGTGGCGTCGCGGGACCGTGATGCGATCGTGCTGACCAGTCCCTAGGCGAATATATTTTCGCCGCGCCCTGAGGGGAAGGCGCGATGGCCACTCTTCTCCATTGAAAGCAAAAAATGCGAACATGGAAGAGGGGCATCAGATGAGAGGATATCTTGCATTCTGCCTGGCGAGTGTCGCGGCGGTGCCGCAGGCGGCCTGGGCCGAGCCGCTGGCGATCAGGATCGCGCCGCAGCCGCTGGGCAAGGCGCTGAGCGAACTCGGGCGCCAGAGCGGGCTCCAGATCATCTATCGCCCCCAGATTATCGGCCGCCGCATGACCTCGGGCCTGAACGGTGCTTACGAGCCCGTCGCCGCGCTCAGGCAATTGCTGGCGGGTACGGGCCTGACCTACGTTGCCTCGGGTAGTGGATTCATCATCCAGGAACAGGCGGTCAGGACGCCGGTTTCCGCGCTCCAGTCTGCCCCCTCGGCGCCCCGTGCGCCGGTGGAGCCGGCCGAAGCGGAGCGGGCCACGCCCGAGGAAATCATCGTTACCGGGTCGCGCACCATCAAGAACGGCGATGACAGTCCGACCCCGGTAACGGTCGTGACTACGGAAACGCTGCAGAACGTGCGGCCGACCAGCCTCACCGAATCGATCCAGGTCATGCCGGTGTTCTCCGGTTCGCGCGGGCAGACGGCCAACCCTTCGGCGACTGGCGCGACGGGCGGCGGCAACGGCTCGGCGGCACAGCTGAACCTGCGCAACATCGGTTCGCAGCGCAACCTGGTGCTGATGGACGGCCGGCGCGTTCCGCCGACCTCGTTCACGGGGATTGTCGATGCCGATGTCATCCCGCAATTGCTGATCCAGCGGGTCGATGTGGTGACCGGCGGGGTTTCGGCCGTCTATGGCTCCGACGCGGTGACCGGCGTCATCAACTTCGTCACCGATACCGCGTTCACCGGCCTGAAGGCGCAGGCGCAGGGCGGCATCTCGAGCCGGCACGACGATGGCTCGCAGGAACTGGGCCTGGCCTGGGGCACGAAGATCGGCGAGCGCAGCCATTTCGAAATCAGCTATGAATATCGCAACAGCGACGGCATCGCCCGCCGCTCGGAGCGTGAATGGTTCAACCGGGCGACGGTAATCGGCAACGGCACGACGGTGCCCTATCTCTCCATCGGCGATTCCGCTCTGCCCAATCAGCCATTCGGTGGCCGGATAACCGCCTGCGGCACCGGCTGCACGCTGGCCGGCCAGTACTTCGCGGCGGACGGCGTGCTGTCGCCGTTTGTTGCCGGCACGACCTATTCCGGCGTGACCGCGACCCAGAGCGGGGGCGCAGGCGGATATTTCGACACCTCGTTGAAAGCCTCGCAGCGCTCGCACCAGGTGTTCGCGCGGTTCGACACCGAGCTTTCGGACACGGTCAACTTCTTCGCCTCGGCCAGCGCCAACTTCAAAAAGAACGTGTTCTACGGCGATGAACTGAGCCTGTCGGGCATCACGATGAGCAAGACGAACGCTTTCCTGTCACCGGTCTATCAGGCGCTGATTCCGGCGGCGACTTTCACGTTCGGCCAGGTCTTCAAGCAGGAATCGCGCCTGACGATGGTGCCGAATACGCGGCAGCTGTCGTTCGTGACCGGCTTCGACGGCAAGTTCGGCAGCTATTCGTGGGATGTGGGCTATGTTCACGGCGAATCCCGCCTGACGACGGACCTCTACAACAACCCCAACCAGCAGAAGCTGGCCGCCGCTCTCGATGCGGTGCCGGGTAGCGGGGGGCAGCCGGTCTGCTACGCCGCCACGCAGGCGGCCACCGCGGCGGCCTATGCGGACTGCGTGCCGCTCAACGTGTTCGGGCCATCTGCCTCCAGCGCCGCGGCGCGCGACTACATCTTCGACGATACGCACTATGTTGCGACCACCAAGCAGGACGACATCACCGCCAGCATCAGCGGATCGCCGTTCGCAACCTGGGCGGGCCCGGTGAACGTGGCGCTTTCGGGCGAATGGCGCACGCAGTCGTTCCAGTCGCAGAGCAATTCCGCGGCCGACGGGGTGGCCGATTGTACCAATCTCCGCTTTAACTGCGTGGCGACCGGCAGCCGTACCCTGCTGTTGCAGAACGTCTTCTCGTCCAGCCCCAAGGTGTCGATGAACGTGTGGGAAGCCGCGGTCGAGGCCAGCGTGCCGCTGGTCAAGGATGCGCCGCTGCTTCAACTGGTCGAGGTCACCGGGGCCGCGCGCTATACGAAGTACAACAGCGTTGGCAGCTATACGACCTGGAAGCTGGGCGGAAGCTGGGTCGTCAGCGATGACCTGCGCTTCCGCGGCACGATCTCGCGCGATATCCGTGCGCCTACCCTGGGCGACCTTTACGCGCCCACGGTGCAGAGCGTGGCGACCGTGGCGGACCAGAAGAACATCGTGAGCCTGCCGGTCACCCAGCGCAACCAGGCCAATCCCGGACTGACCGCGGAAATCGGCAATACCAAGACCGTCGGCCTGGTGTTCAAGCCCCGCTTCCTGCCCGGCTTCAGCCTCGCGCTCGACTATTTCGACATCGCGATCAATAACGCCATCGTTTCCGTTCAGGGTTCGCAGGCGATCATTCAGAACGGCTGCAACCTTTCGGGCATCGCGCTTTATTGCGACCTGATCGAGCGGGACTCGACCGGCAAGCTCATCGCGGTGGTGACCAAGCCGATCAACCTTGCCAAGATCACCACCCATGGGGTTGACGCAGAACTGAACTACCAGGGCCGGCTGTTCGGCAATCGGTTCATGTTCCGCGGGCTGGCGGCCTACCAACCGCACATCCGCTATATCCAGCCCGGCGTGCCCACCGTTGACCAAGGCGGGGTTGCCTTCGGCACCGCCGGTCTGACCGCGAGCCCGTCGCTGCGCCTGACTGGCATCCTCAGCTACGACGTGACCGACAATCTGCGTGTCGACATCATGGAGCGGTGGCGCAGCGCCCTGAAGCTGTCGGGCGATCCGACGCTGGCCTTCGTCGCCGGCGACAACCGGATCAGGCCCTATGCGCAGACGTCGTTGAACGTCGCCTACAGCATCGACAGGCAGTTCCAGCTGTCCCTCAACGTCCAGAACCTGTTCGACGCCGATCCGCCGGTGGGCAACGCGCCCGGCACCGGCGGCGCGCCAGGGCATTTCGGCGGCTTTTCCGCGACGGACGATGTGGCTGGCCGCTATTTCACGGTCGGCGTCCGCCTCAGGTATTGATCGCGGCTGCCTTCGTTTCCGGTCCGATCACACACAAGAATATTCAGCCCAAGGGCTGGGGTTGAGGAGTACGATGTCATGGCATTGGTTTGGTTGAGACGGACCGCCGTCGCGTCGGTCGTGGCGGTGTCGGCGGTTGCGGCGGGGCTGGTCGGCGCGGCGGAGCCCGGCAAGAAGGTGTGGTCTGGTCAGCTGAATCCCGGTTCCGGGTGGCTGAAGCGGCAGGGACTGGCGCCTTCCTACCGGTTCCAGTTCACTGTCGATGCCGCCGGCCGGGCCACCGGGACTATCGACCTTGGGGGCAGTACATATCCGCTGACCCCCGGCAAGGCCGTTCTCACCGGGCAGCGTGATCCGGATGGCTCGGCGTTCTACCTGTTTGCGACGATCGAAGGGCGCCGCGCCTTGCCGGCAGCGGCGCGCACGCAGGCGGAGGTCAAGGTGACGCTGACCGGCTTCGACGAAGAAGACGGATCGCTGCGGGGCGTCGGCGTTGTCGACATGGCCGATCTCGTCTGTGTGACGGACCCGGCCAAGGCAGCGGCGAAGACGCCGTGCGCTCGGCGCATGGTGCCGGTCAAATGGACGGCAAGGAACTAAGGGAGCCAAGCCATGAAACGCACTGAAATCGGGCGCAGGGATTTGCTGCTGGGCACGGCCGCCGCAGCCTTTGCCGCTGCCGTTCCTTCCATGGGTCATGCGGCCACAACGGTCCGTTATGATCCGGATGCGCGGTTCAAGCTGAAGGTCAGCGAAGTCGAATATCGCCGCACCGCGAAGGGAACGCCGCTGTTGGCCCGGATCTATCAGCCTGTCGGACCCGGCCCGTTCCCGGTGATCCTGGACCTGCACGGCGGCGGCTGGAATGAGAAGGACCGGCAGGCCGAGGAACTGTTCGACCGCAAGATGGCGGTGGCCGGCGCCGTGGTCGTGGCCATCGACTATACCCTGGCGTCCGAGGCACCATATCCGGCCGCCTTTCAGGATGCCAATTATGCCGTGCGCTGGCTCAAGGCCAATGCCTCGAAGTGGAACGGCGATGCATCGCGGTTCGGGATCTTCGGCAGTTCGAGCGGGGGCCACATGGCCGAAGTCATGATGATGCAGCCGCGCAATCCGCGTTATGCCGCACTGCCGTTTCCCGAGCATCCCGAGCTTGACGCGGCAGTCGACTACGTGATCGCCCGCTCGCCTGCCAGCGACACCTTTGCGCTTTACCAGACCACGCAGTCGCTGGAGAACACGGGCATGATCGAAAAGCTCAAGACGTTCTTCGTGCCGTGGGAGACCATTCACGAGGCCAATCCGCGCGAAATCGTCGAGCGCGGCGGGAATCTCACGCTGAAGCCTCTGCTGGTGATGCAGGGCGAGTTGGACGACAACGTGCCGACGCCCATCCAGACCCGTTTCGTCGAGGCTTACAGGGCGGCCGGTGGCCAGTGCGACTACACGATCTTCGAGGGCTGCGATCATCAGTGGGTGGCCGTGCCGGGGCCGCAGACCGACCGGGCACACAAGATGGCCAAGGCTTTCATCGCGCGTAATGTTAACATTTGATGTGAGCGGCAGGGCGAGTAACTGGCGCGGCGGGTCCGGGCCGGTTCGGTCCGGGCCGCAAGGCGTATCCCGCGAATCCGAGCTCTTGCGGGTCTGGCAGTCTAAAGAAGGGTAAGGTCAGATGGCCACGATAGTTTCGCCTTCCCCGGAAATGGCCCGGGCCGCGCTGGTGCGGCGCTGGGTGATCCTCACCTTGCTCATGCTGGGCGCGCTGATCGGTTTCGTCGACCGGGTGAGCATTTCCTCGGCCCTCGCCGTGGCCTCGTTCAAGGCGCACTTCGGCCTTTCGGACATTGCCCGGGGATGGATCAACTCGGCGTTCTTCTGGTCCTATGCGGTCATGCAGGTGCCGATGGGCTGGGTGGTCGACCGCTACGGGGTCAAATGGCCCTATGCGATCTGCTTCTTCGTGTGGTGCGTGGCCTCCGCCCTGATCGGCCTGGTGTCGACCCTGTGGGCACTGATCCTGATGCGGCTGATCATCGGCGTGGCCGAGGCCATCGTGGTTCCGGCCACCTATCGCTGGGTGCGCAACAACTTCGATCCCGACCGGAGCGGCGCCGCGCTGGGTTTCTATGCCCTGGGTACCAAGTTCGGCCCCGCGCTCGGCGCCCCGGCCGCGGCCTGGCTGATCGTGATGTTCGACTGGCGGGTCATGTTCCTGATCACCGGCCTTGTCGGCGTGATCTGGCTGGTGCCGTGGATGCTGGTCGCCCGCGAGCGGACGGGGGCCCTGCCGATCGAGGCCGGCGTGTCTTCCGAGGCCGAGGCAGAGGTGGTCCAGCGGCTCGCGGCGAAGAACATCAGTCTCTCGTCGCTGCTGGCCAACCCGTTCATCCTCGCCACGCTGGTCGTGTACTTCTGCTACAACTACTTCCTGTTCTTCTGCATCACCTGGATGCCGGCCTATCTGATCGAACAGCGCGGCCTGTCGCTGGAGCAGATGGGATTCTACACTTTCTTCAGCTTTACCGGGATCGCCGTCGTTGCCTTCGCGTCGGGCTGGCTGGCCGACGTGATCATCGGGCGGGTCGGGCGCGCCGTCTTCGTGCGCAAGGCCTTCGTGCTGGCGGGTTTCGCTGCTGCCAGCACGGTCGTCCTGGGCGCGTGGTCGCAAAGCGTCGAGGCTGCGCTGTTCTGGAACGTGCTCTCGCTGTCCGGGCTGGGCCTTGCCACGGCCAATAACCTTGCGCTGTGCAGCATCATGTTCATCCCGGGTCCGATCGTGGGCCGGGTGAAGGGGATCCAGAACACCGCGGTCGCCATAGCGGGAATCGTCGCCCCGTTGATGACCGGCTGGCTGCTGCACCTCACCGGCTCGTTTGTGGCGCCGATGACGCTGATCTTCGTGTTCCTTTTGCTGGGCGCGGCCACGGTGGTCGTCGCCATCCGGAAGGAATGGGCGCCCATCATTCCGTGAACCGCGGGCGGGCGGTGCCTGCCGCAAGGACCTCAAACCAGCGCCGACGGCCTTGGGGGACTGGACGCTCATGCCTTGCCGGCGCGAGTCTGCTTGGCGAATCCCGAAAAAGGTGGTCTGGTCCCCGCACGTTCCAGGTCGTGCCCCATCAGGTGGAGAAGCAGCGCCGGAGGCAGGAAGAGGACACTAAGCTGTGCGGGTCATGCTGGTAGATGATCATCCGTTGGTTCGTCAGGCGCTCGCGCTCACCGTGGCGGCGATCGATCCGGCGGTGACGGTAGAGCAGCTCGAGGCCGTCAAGGAAGCCGAGGCGTCGCTGGAAAGGGATCCGGGCGAGGCGCTGGTCCTGCTCGACCTGCATCTTCCCGGTCAGTCGGGCATGGAAGGCCTGATGAGAATCAAGGGGCGCTTTCCCCAAGTGCCGGTTGCGATCGTTTCCGGGGATGACGACAGCGCGACGGTCCTGTCAGCGCAGGCCTGCGGGGCGGCGGGGTTCATCTCCAAGACCGCGAGCCGATCCAGCCTGATCACCGCGCTGGGAGCCTTGATGGCCGGGCAGGACTGGTTCCCCGACCAGGAGGAAGTGCAGCCGCAGGAGCAACTTACTGCCGCCCAGACGCGGGTGCTGGATTGCATCCGCCGAGGCCTGATGAACAAGCAGATCGCCCACGAACTGGGCATGAGCGAACATACGGTGAAATATCATCTCGGCGGAATATTCCGCAAACTGGGATGCTATAGCCGCGCCCAGCTGGTATCGACCCTGATCGACAGCTCGGCCCGAAACTGAGCCGGCATTCTTGCTGCGGCGGCAATTGCCCTTGGGGGGGATTGCCGTTAGTTTTACTGCAAAACGGAATTGGTTGAGGGAGAGGCGCGGCATGCGCATCCTGTTGGTGGATGACCACCCAATGTTTCGTGAAGCGCTGGCCGCCACGGTCGAGGGGCTCGATGCCCTTGCCGTGGTCGAACAGTTCGACACGCTGCAGCAATTGTATGACGGGCTGGGCGAGGGGGGCGCCGGGACCCTTGTGCTGCTCGATCTGCAACTGGCCGACGCGACCGGCATGGTCGGCCTGATCGGGCTCAAGGCGCGCTATACCGAACTTGCCGTGGCGATCGTCTCGGGCCGCGATGACGAGCACGCCGTGGCGACCGCGCTGGCCTGCGGCGCGGCGGGATATATTCCCAAGAGCGCAAGTCCGGCCACGCTGTCGGCAGCGCTGCGCACCTTGCTTGGCGGCCATGACTGGTTTCCGCCGGGCAGCCAGGACAAGGACGACAGCGAGCGCCTGTCGCCCATCCAGATGCGGATTCTCGATGGGGTCAAGCGCGGCAAGATGAACAAGCAGATCGCCTGGGAAGTCGGTCTCAGCGAGCATTCGATCAAGTACCACCTGACCGGGATTTTCCGGAAACTCGGCTGCCAGACCCGCGCTCAGTTGCTGGCCGTCGTGGCCGAGGTGCCGACGGCGGATTGAGCGCACACCGAGGCTAGCAGCGCACGCAGTTGCAGCGGCGGCGCGGGCTTGCGCATCAGCCGGATGCCCTCTGCCGCGAGTTCGTCCTCCCAGTCATCCTGGGCCGTCGCGGTCAGCAGGATGCGGAGCCGGGCCTGTCCGGCCAGCCGGCGCAGGATGGAAATGCCGGTCTCGCCGGGCAGGAGCTGGTCGGCGACGATGGCCGACCAGCCATGCGCCGTAGCCGGAATTTCCGGGCCGCTGCCCGCCGTGTCGACCCGGGCTCCCCACCGCTCGAGCAGGGCCTTCATCCCCAGCAGGACGTCGGGCTCGTCGTCGATGCACAGCACGGTCATCCCGTCGAGAGACTGGCCCGCGGTGGGCTCCGCAAGCCGTCGCGGCGATGCTGCGGCCTTGGCCCGGGGGATCACGACCGAGAAGATGCTGCCCTGGTCGGGCTTCGAGCGTACGGATACTGGATGGCCGAGGAAATGGCAGATTCGCGCCACGATCGAAAGGCCGAGCCCCGATCCGGCCGCCAGCTTCTCGGCTTGCGGCAGGCGGTTGAACTCGCTGAACACGGCCTCGAGGTGGGCCGCGTCGATGCCGATGCCGGTGTCGCGCACTTCCAGCCGGATGTTCGTGCCGGCGGGCCGTGCGGTGACGAGGATCGTCCCGCTCGGGGTATAGCGGATCGCGTTCAGCACGAGGTTCTGGATCACCGAGCGCAGGAGGTCGCCGTCGCTGGTCACATGAAAGGTCGTGGGCCGGACCACGAAGCGCAGGCCGCGCGCTTCGGCCTGATCGGCGAATTCCTCGCACAGCGAGGCGAAGATCGGGTCGAGCGCGACGGTTTCGACCGCCGGTTCGGCCGCGCTCGTCTCAAGGCGCGACAGGTTGAGCAGGGCGCGCATCAGCCGGAATGCGCCGTCCACGGCATCGTCGGCCCGGCGCAGCAGGTCGGAGTGGGCGGACGAGAGATCGGCCCCTTCCTTGACGCTGGAAATGAACAGGCGGGCGGCGTGAAGCGGCTGGACGAGGTCGTGGCTCGCCGCGGCCACGAAGCGTTTCTGCGCCCCGGTCGCATCCTCGGCGGCTCGCTTGGCCTCGGCGAGCGCGGAATTGGCTGCGGTCAGTTCGCGGGTGCGCAGTTCGACCCGCCGCTCCAGGCTTTCCTTGTCCTGCGCCAGAACCCGTTCGGCTTCGCGCAGGCTGGTGATGTCGGCCAGGGTCGAGAGATAGTCGCCCCGGGGAAGCGGCTTGCCGGTGACCTCGAGAATGCGCCCGTCCTCGAGGTGCCATTCCTCCTGCAGCGGCTCGCCCCGCGCGATCGAACCATTGAGGCCGAGCAGGTTGGAGCGGATCGCGTTGACCACCTCCCCGTCCGACCGTTCGAGCAGCAGGTCGGACAGCGGTTTGCCGACGTAAACCTCGGCCGCCGACAGGTTGAGCAACTGCATGTAACGGCCGTTCCACGCGATCAACCGGTGGTCGCGATCGACCACGCTGACGCCCTGATCCAGCCCCTGCAGCGCGATCTGCAGCAGGTCCCGGCTGAAATGGACGGCCTCGGCCGCATCGTCGAGGATGTGGTCGATCTCCCCGCTGCTGAGATCGTCGGACGAGATTGCGAGCGAGACCACGTTACGGGCGGAAGGTGCGCCGATCACGCCGGCCAGTAGCTTTTCCGCAATCCTGACCTGGGTTGGGGTAATCGGCTCGTCGTCGCTTGGCTGCCCGCTGAGGGAATGGCTGCGCAGTTCCAGCACCGCCTTGCCTGCCTCTTCCGGGCCGATGAAGCGCGCCAGCAGGTGTTCGATGTCGCGCAGGCGGGCGCGGATGGGGCCGTGGCCGGGGTCGGGTCCTTCGGGCAGGTCGCCCACGAAGATCCGGGCCTGGACCGTGTCGACCAGGCGCGGCCGGGCCAGCAGCGACAGCACGACGTAGATCAGCACGTTGACCGTGAGGCTGAGCAGGATCGCCATCTCCAGCGTCCGCCCGGTCTCGTGCCCCCAGCTTGGCGGGCTGCCGCCGTGGCTGGCGGCGATGACCGAAGGTGCGGCGATAGTCACCAGCCACAGCGTGGCGCCTGCCGCGATACCCGCAAAGGCACCGTCGACATGGGCGCGGCGCCAGTACAATCCGCCGATCAGCGCCGGCAGGAACTGGGCGAAGACGGCGAGGGCGGACAGGCCCAGTTGGTCGGCCGTTTCCGTGCCGGCGATGATCCGGTGGTAGGCCCACGCCGCGATGCCGACGCCGATGATCGCGGCCCGCCGCGCGAACAGGATCCATCGGCCGACGTCGCTCGGCGCACCGCTGCGATGGGTGACCCGGCTGAGCAGCGGCAGCATGATCTCGTTGGCAATCATGGCCGAGATCGCGGTCAGCTCGACCACGACCATTGCCGCGCCTGCCGAGATGCCTCCGATCAGGGCCAGCAGGGTGAGGGTGGACGAGCCATGGTGGCCGGGCAGGGCAAGCAGGCGCAGCGGCGCCGGAACGGCCAGGAGAGCGGGATCGGACCGGATCGAGATTGCGATCAACAGGGTCGCCAGCGACCAGATCGCGAAATAGGCCGGCAATATCCAGCGTGCCGCTCGCGTATCGTTCACCTCCTCCAGCGTGACGAAGCCGACGTGGAACTGGCGCGGAAGGGTGAACGACGTGGCCGTGCACAGCAGCATGACGGTGATGAACGAGACCGTCTTGGCGGAAGCGGGAGCGGCCGCCGCCGCCGAAACCGGGGCGGTGTGGGTTCCCGGAGCCTGTGCGATCAGCACGGCTGCCAGCCCCGCCACCGCGACCAAGGCGACCAGCTTCACGATCGACTCGAGCGAGAGGATGTTGACGAAGCCCGCGCTCTGCTGGTTGAGGCTCGGGCGCCGCGCCCCGAAAATCAGCGCTATCCCCACCAGGACGACGAGCGGCGGCAGCGGCGAGTGACTGGCAAGGCCTCCGGGCGCCACGGTGAAGCGCCAGGCACTGCCGAGAATGTCGAGCTGAAGTGCGATGTAAGGCAAGGCGCCGATCGCGGCCACGACCGCGCAGAGGCTGCCGAGCGCCGCGCTCTTGCCATAGCGCGCGGCCAGAAAATCGGCGAGCGAGCCGACGTTTTGCTGCTTGGCCAGCACGGCCACCTTGCGCCACATCGGATAGCCTGCCGTCAGCGCGAGGACCGGCCCCAGCGCATTGGCGAAAAACAACCAGGATCCCTCGCTCGCCGTGCCGACCGCGCCGAAATAGGTCCAGGCCGAGCAGAGCGTGGCAAGCGACAGGCTGTAGCGCAGCGGACCCAGCCGCCGCGTCGTGGCCGATCCGCCCCGGCGATCGCCCCACCAGCCCGCCAGCAGCAGGGCCAGCGCATAGCCGGCAATGACCGTTATCACGAGAACGGCGGGCAGGACCTGGTTCACCCGGTCTCTCCCGGCGCGGTTGCTGTCATCGCCTCGGCACGGTTTGCCGCCTTTCTCTCCCTTGGCCCTTCCGGCCCGGCCGTTCTCTCCGGAGAGATTTGTAGCCGCCGGGCAGGGTGTCCAACAAGGGCTTGTGCAATCGGCCTAGACGAATGGCTAGGCGCCGGCCGAATGCACGATGATAGACCAAAGCGCATGGGACGAGGCCAAAAAGAAATCCTTGCCTTGATCGCGCGTGGGCATATGCCCGGCTCAGGAGGCGGATCAGCTGCCAACGAACCGGACGCAGCAAGGGGAAGGAGCGAAAGTCTGATGCCGCAGACCGGCCTCCACGCTGCACGAGGCGATGACGGCCCGCGCGCCCGCGTCACGGTCGTCAGCCGCGGGGGCGATGCCGCCGGCGACGGTGCCTATACCGAGGGCCAGCGCCGCCGCCGCCTTTCCTCGATCGTGGCCGCGTCGAGCGGCAATCTCGTCGAGTGGTTCGATTTCTACATCTACGCCTTCTGCGCGATCTATTTCGCCCCGGCCTTCTTCCCCCGATCCGATCCGACCGGCCAGTTGCTGAACACGGCCGGGGTTTTCGCCGCCGGGTTCATCATGCGCCCTCTCGGCGGCTGGATGTTCGGACGGATTGCCGACCGGCACGGGCGCCGCAATGCCCTGGTCCTCTCAGTGCTGTCGATGTGCGTCGGCTCGCTGGTGATCGCCTTCATGCCCACCTATGCCGCGATCGGGCCGATGGCCCCGGTCGTCCTGCTGCTCGCCCGCCTGCTCCAGGGCCTCTCGGTCGGCGGCGAATATGGCACCGCCGCCACTTACATGAGCGAGGTGGCGCTGCGCGGTCGGCGCGGGTTCTTCTCTTCGTTCCAGTATGTCACGCTGATCGGCGGCCAACTCAGCGCCTCGCTGGTCGTGGTCATCCTCCAACAGTTGCTGAGCGAGGGCGAACTGCGGGCGTGGGGCTGGCGGGTGCCCTTCGTGATCGGCGCGATTACCGCCCTTGGCGCTTTGGTGATGCGCCTCCGGCTGAGCGAAACCGTGACCGCTGCCGATCGCAACCGCGAGGAAGCGGGCAGCTTCGCGGCCATCTGGAACCATCACCGCTCCGCTTTCCTGACCGTGCTCGGTTTCACCGCGGGCGGTTCGCTGATCTTCTATACCTTCACGATCTACATGCAGAAGTTCCTGGTCAACTCGACCGGGATGACGATCCGCACCTCCAGCGCCGTGATGACCGGCTGCCTGTTCATCTTCATGTGCGCCCAGCCGGTGCTCGGCGCCCTGTCGGACCGGATCGGCCGCCGCGCGAGCATGATCGTGTTCGGCGCGCTCGGCACCTTCTGCACGATCCCCCTGCTCGAGGCGCTCCACGGCGTGACCAGCCCGTGGGCCGCCTTTGCCCTGATCGCCGCCGCGCTGGTGATGATCAGCTTCTATACCTCGGTCAGCGCGATCCTGAAGGCGGAGCTGTTTCCGGCCGAGGTTCGCGCGGTCGGCGTCGGCTTTTCCTATGCTCTCGCCAACGCCCTGTTCGGCGGCACGGCGGAATATGCTGCGCTCACGCTCAAGGCCATCGGCCGCGAGAACTGGTTCTACTACTACGTCACCGGCATGATGGCGCTGGTGCTGGTGATCAGCCTCGGGATGGCCCCGCGCGCGCGCTATCTCGGCCACGACAGCTGAAGCCCCGGCCAAGCCCCCCGCAACTTTAGACGGACGGCTAGGCGCGGCAGCCGCGCAGCATTGCTAAGTCGGCATCGTCACATTGCAGCAATCGCAGGATCGCCGGGAAGGGCGGACCTCGATTGCAGGCGCGATCGTCCCAGGCCGGCGCGTCTTCCGGCAATGTGCCCAGAACGAATATGAATTTGGGAACCAGACGGCGCTCAGGGCGCCCATTGGGGGATGTATGATCGGATCTTCGAAGAGCCGGCGCGCGCGCTGGATTGCTGGCACGGCCTTGTTTGTGTTTCAGGCTGCCGTGGGTGCGCAGGTTGCGCTGGCACAGGCTGCCGACGCGGTTGATGAAAAGCCGTCGGAAGACATTATCGTGACCGGCTCGCGCCTGGTCACCAACGGCGACAGCAGCCCGACCCCGCTGACCGTGGCCAGCGTCGACCAGATGCTTACCGCACAGCCAGCGGGCGTGATCGAAGGCCTCAACTCGCTGCCGGGCCTGCTCGGCTCGATCAACACCACCTCCAACGTCAACACCGGCGGTTTCAATACGCTCAACCTGCGCGGGATCGGCACGATCCGCGGCCTCGTGCTGGTCGACGGCCACCGGGTCGGCTCGACGCAGAACGGCGGCGCGGTCGACGTCGACGTGATTCCGCAGATCCTGCTCAAGCGGGTCGAGGTCGTGACCGGCGGTGCTTCCGCCGCCTATGGTTCCGATGCGGTTTCGGGCGTGGTCAACTTCATCACCGACACCAAGTTCACCGGCCTCAAGCTCGATGCGCGCGCCGGCATCTCCGACTATGGCGACGATCGCAAGATCGGCCTCGGCGCCGGCTGGGGCGCGGACTTCAACGAAGGTCGCGGCCATGTGATCGCCAGCTTCGAATATGTCGATAACGCGGGCTTCAAGCGCGCCGACCGTCCGTTCCTCAACAACTATGGCAGCATGGTTGGCTCGGTCGCGGGTTCGACCGCAAGCCCCGGTTCGGCAGCCAATCCCTGGGGCGTGGTCTACGGCGGCACGCTCAACTCGGTCACGTTCGGGGGCCTGATCAACAATGGCCCGCTCATCAACCTGCAGTTCACGCCGACAGGCACCCTGACCACCTTCAATGCGGGCACTCCAACGGGCACCGGTGCGGTCAACGCTGGCGGCGACGGCGCCTACTTCAAGGGTTCGACGGCCGGTGCGGCCCAGTCGCTGTACCGGGCGATGGCGCGGGTGGACTACGATATCACTGACGATATCCACTTCCACACCTCGGGCATCCTGACCAAGTACAAGCAGAACTACAGCCAGCAGAACCCGCAGTTCTCCAAGATCCTGATTGCATACAGCAACCCGTTCCTGGCCTCTGTTCAGCAGCCCTATCAAGCCACCATTGCGGCCCAGCCCGCCGGCAACACCTTCCAGCTTTCGAAGATGGAACTGGGTCTGCCGATCTTCAGCTACAATGCGTTCGAGACCTATTACAACGTCGATGCCGGGCTCGACGGCACGATCGGCGGGTTCAAGTGGCAGGCCGACTACTACCGCACCGAATCGCGCTTCACCCGCCGCAACAATGCGGGCGTGAACCTCAACCGGTTCTATGCCTCGATCAACGCGGTCAACAGCGGCGGCAACATCGTCTGCAACGCGGCGCTGACCAACCCCACGTTCTCCAACTGCGCGCCGTACAACATCTTCAACGCCAGTGATCCGCGCAACGCGGCGGCCATCGCCTATTTCGTGCAGCCGAACATCAACACCCAACACTATGTGACCAACGACTTCAACGCCGACATCAACGGGGAACTCTTCAACCTCCCCGCCGGTCCGGTGAAGATGGCGCTGGTCGGGGAATGGCGCCGGACCTCGCTCGACATCCAGTCGAACGCCTCGCCGACCGACCCGATCGATTGCAACGGCATCCAGTACAACTGCGTCAACAGCGTGAATGCCGCGCGCTGGCTGGGCCGCGGTGACGGCGTGCCGATGGCGACGCGGTCGGTCTCGGTGACCGAACTGGCGACCGAAGTCGAAGTCCCGCTGCTCAAGGACGTGCCGCTGATCAAGTCGCTGACCCTGAACGGTGCGGCGCGCTACACCAATTACAGCACCAGCGGCGTGGTCTGGACCTGGAAGGGCGGCGTGGTCTGGAACGTCTCGGACGACCTGACCCTGCGCGGCACGCGGTCGCGTGACATCCGGGCGCCTACGCTGGATGACCTCTATGCACCGACGACGATCAGCCTGACCTCGTACAGCGACATCCTGACCGGCGGGTCTAACCCGAACATGCCGCAGCAGAGCCAGGGCAACCCGAACCTGAAGCCGGAAAAGGCCGACACGCTGACCTTTGGCGCCGTGTTCAAGCCTCGCTTCATCCCCGGCTTCAGCTTTGCGGTCGACTACTACAAGATCAAGATCAACCAGGCGATCGTCGGCATCGCCGCGTTCCAGCCGGCAACCTGGCAGGCCTGCCTCGATGCGGGTCAGGTGGGTCCGGTCTGCGATCTCTATGTCCGCCCCTTTGCCTTCGGGACGCCGCAGTATGCCACTTCGGCCAACTTCCCGACGCTGATCAAGTCGCAGTCGCTCAACGTGGCCTCGCTCAGCACCCACGGCATCGACTTCGAGCTGAACTACGCGAACCGCATCGGCGATCGTCCGTTCTCGCTGCGGGCGCTGGTCACCTACCAGCCGACCCTCAAGTATGACAACGGCCCGCTCGGCGTGGTCGACGTGGGCGGCGCGGCAGACGGTGTCGGCGGCCTGCCGCCGATCGCCAAGTGGAAGGTCGTGGCCGACGCCAAGTTCGACCCGATCGACAGCCTGCACATCAGCGTTCGCGAACGCTGGCGCGCGGCCCTGCGCCAGAACGGCACGGCGTCGATCCAGTTCGCCATCCCGAACATCCCGGCCGTCGGCTACACCGATCTCAACATCGGCTACGACATCAAGCCGGGCATCAGCGCCTACCTGAACATCCAGAACCTGTTCAACACCAAGCCGCCGTTCTTTGCGAGCACCGGCGGTGCGACCCAGATGAACTACCTGGGCGGTTTCGCGCAGGGCGATGATATCGAAGGCCGCTACTTTACGGTCGGCGTTCGCGCCAAGTTCTGATGAGGGCAGGCGGGCGCAAGTGTGCCCGCCTGCGGTGCCTGCCCGTCGCCCGCTGTGCGCGTGACGGGCAGGTTCAATACTTTCGGCCTCGCGCCTGGGGCGGCATAACGGAATAGCCGAGCCAAGCGGGCAAGGTGCGAGGTCCAGGCGCGAAACAGTAACGGGAGAACGATGGTGAAGCGTGATCGGCGCAATTTCATGAAGGCGGGGGCCCTGGCCGGGCTGGGCGCTGGCGCGAGCGGACTGCTCGGCGGGGAGGCCCTCGCCAAGGTGGCCGCCACCGCCAAGGCACCGGCCGGCGCCTCGCTGCTGGGCAAGAGCTTCGCGGAACGGGCCACGCCCAAGATGTGGACGATCCCGCAGCGCCCGACCAAGCCGGTTTCGATCGACGTCCACTGCCACTGGGCGCCGGAGGCCTACCTCAAGGCCAAGGCCGATCTGGGCCAGCCGGATTTCCTGCCGCCGATCAACTACAATCTCGAGCATCGCATCGCCGGAGCCGAAAAGCTCGGCATCCAGATGTCGGTCCTCACCCTCGGCGGCTTCCGGCCGTGGGTCTGGGTCACGCCGGAGCAGGGCGCCTATATCGCGCGCGTCTCCAACGATGCCGCGATTGCCGCGCACAAGGCCTATCCGAAGAGCTTCGTCGCCGGGATCGAGGTCAACTGTTCCGATCCGGTCGGCTCGCTGGCCGAACTGAACCGCGTTGCCGGCCAGCCGGGCATGGTCTGTCTTCATCTGCCGACGTCTCTGGCGGGCCGCGACTTCATGTTCGAGCCGGCCTTCCAGCCGATCTTCGCCCGCTGTCAGGAACTGCGCCTGCCGATCCTGCTGCACCCGCTCGACGGTGAGGCCAACTGGTTCGGTGGCAAGCGGCTGGTCGACGCGGCCTCGGGGGTGACGCCCGGTCAGAACGAGATGGTCAACCGCTTCCCGGGCCTGACCAATTCGCTCGGCAACTCGCTCGAAATGGCGGTCTGCGTGGGCAAGCTGATCTCCTCGGGCACGCTTGACCGCTATCCCGACATCGACTTCATCGCCACCACCGGCGGCGGCGCCTTCCCCTATATTGGTGGGCGCATGGAAAACCGCGGCGGCGCGAAATATCCCAAGGCGGTCTTCCAGTATTTCCGCCGGTTCTATTTCGATTCCCTCACCTACTGGACGGATTCGCTGCGCTACATGGTCGAGATGGTCGGCCCGGACCGGGTCTGCCTTGGTACCGACAACATGTACTCGCCCGGCGTCATGCTCGATCAGCCGCATTCGCTGATCGACCAGGCCAACTTCGCCGAGAGCGACCGCAACCTGATCCTGCGCGGCAACCTTGCCCGCCTGTTCAAGCTCTGATCCCGCGAAGGACCTGACCTCATGAAGACCCTGTTCAAGGCCGGGCCCTGCCTGGCGCTCCTCGCCCTCGCGGCTCCGGCCATGGCCCAGCAGGCCCCGGCCGCCGCTGCGCCTGCCACCGCCCCCGCCGGCCCGCCGAAGGAGCCGCGCGACAAGGGAACCTACATCACCCGCGAGCAGATGCAGGCGATCGCCGCCAGCGTGGTCGACAAGACCACCGGTAAGCCCGGCGGCTTCAGCAAGCGGCTGATCAACTATTCGACCCACTCCACCGCCTTCATCCGCCTGGTCAAGCCCGAGGGCCCCCATGCCCACGGCACGCTGAGCGAGGTTTTCGTGATCACCGACGGCGGCGGCGTGCTGGAGACCGGCGGCACGATCACCGGGGTCACCGGCCACGATTCGGCCACGCACAAGGATCTGTTCCTCGATCCGCAGCCGGCCAATCCCAACCCGGCGCGGCGCGCGTCCAATCCCGGCGACCTTGCCGGGACCGACGTGGTCGGGGGCTATCGCCAGCATCTGAAGGCGGGCGACATCGTGCTGGTCCCGGCACTGGTGTCGCACCGCTGGGTCGAGGTCGACGGTTCGGTCACTTACCTCGACATCAAGTTCCCCAAGGCCGATTGATCGCGGGAGTGCGCTGGTAATGGTTCCCAAGCATGCACTGCGCTGGACGGTGATCGCGGGAGTCGCGCTGTCGACCTGCTCGATCCTGGCCCGCGCACAGGGGTTGGATGTCGCGTCGCCGCCGCCCGCGGGGCTCAAGATCACGACGCGCGATTACGATGTCGCCGCCCTCGCCAGACCGCACGGCCTGCCCGACAACATCTATCGCGGCCGGGTGATCTTCATGCAGCGCTGCGCCTACTGCCATGACGGAGTGGGCCAGCCGAGCTACAACACCAAGGGGCCGTTCCTCGATCCGGAATTGATCACCCCGCTCGGCGATGCCGGCATCCGCATGTTCGTGGTGCAGGGGACCGACAACATGCCCGGGTATCAGTATGCGCTGACCCCGGCGCAGATCGATGACGTGATCGCCTATGTGAAGACCATCCCGGCCAGCGCCAAGCCGACCGAGGACCAGCTCGCCGGCCGCTTGCCGGGGGCGAAGGGCGGCGGGCGTGCCGCAGAGGGCGGGGGAGACTGACAATGGCCGCAACCAGCAAGAGCGCGGCCCTGACGCGCACGATCACCCGCCTTCTCATCGCCGCCGCGGCTATCACCACGGTGGGCAGCGTGGTCCAGGCGCAGATGGCCTCACCCGAAGTGCCGGGCCTGATGGGCGCGATCAAGGACGGCTCGGGCAAGCCGATGGCCGGGGTCACCGTGACCCTGCGCAACGTGGCCCAGGCTTTCGCCACCAGCGTCCACACCGATGAACGCGGGGTCTACATCTTCCCGCACCTCGCTGCCGGTCAGTACAAGGTCATGGCCCAGGCCGTGGGCTTCTCCGCCGCCAAGGCCGATGTCGCGCTCGACGGCGCCCATACCGGGCGGCAGGCTTTCTCGCTGAAGCCGCTCGCCGCCTACGGCCAGCAGCTCAATGGCTACGAATGGTCGACCATCCTGCCCGAGGCGACGCCGGCCCAGAAGCGGATGAAGCAGGTCCTCTACGTCGCCTGCACCGGCTGCCACAGTCTCGACGTGGCGCTGCAGAACCGGTTCGACGAGAAGGGCTGGAACATCGCCATCCAGTCGATGGAGAACGCCTTCTACAACGGCTTCCGGCCGGGCGACCTGTCGGCCGCGCAACTGCGCTGGGAAGGGCAGGTGATCCGCCGCCACCGCGAGGAACTGGCCAGGTATCTGGCCGAAGCGCGCGGCCCCAATTCAAAGGTCCTGCCCAAGCCGCTGGCGCGGCCCACCGGCGATCCGGCCCGCTCGGTGGTGACCGAATACGAACTGCCGCTCAAGGAGACGCAGAACGATCCCTCGTGGTTCACCGGGACCGAGTGGGAGCTGGGGCCGTCGGTCGGCATGCACGGCCAGGTGGGGATCCACGACGTGATCGCCGATGCCAACGGCAAGGCCTGGATCACCCAGGCGCGCGAGACGTTCGAGACCAACCGTTCGGTGATCAAGCTCGATCCGAAGACCGGGGCGATGAAGGTGTTCAACCCGCGCGACGCACGCGGGCGGCTGGCCTACTTCGAACAGATCTCCGAGCCTGACGACAACGGCAACATCTGGATGCACAACGGCGACCACATGGTCCGCCTCAACCCGACAACCGATACCTTCGACAACTGGCAGCGGCCGCAAGTGATGGGCGGCATGGGCAATTCGACCGACTGGGATTCCAGGGGCCGGGGCGTCGCCAATGCCCGCTACGGCACGGTCATGTTCGATCCGTCGGAGCTGGGCCGCAAGGACGTGGCCTATCCGGGCTGGTACTACTTCCAGCAGAACACGCCGGGCGACGGCACGACCTATGGCATTTCCGTCGATGCGCACGACAATATCTGGTGGTCGGAAAGCTATGTCGACAAGGTCGCCATGCGCGACGCCAAGACCGGCAAGGTCACCGAGTTCGACATGATCGATCCGGACTATGCGGCGCGCAAGGCGCTCGCCACCCCGGAAGACCTGACCTGGTACGATTCGATCGGCGGGGGCACCTGGGCGATCAACTCGGCCTCGCCGCTGCCTTACATGAACATGCCGCGCCGCCTTGCGGCGGACAAGAAGGGCGACAAGGTCTGGGTGCCGATGTGGGCACAGGACCACATCGCCTCGATCGACATCAACACCCATGCGATCAAGTACTACAAGCTGCCGTTCAAGACCCACCCCTACAAGACCACGGTCGACAACGACCACAACGTCTGGACCGACAGCGGCATGGCCAACGCGGCCTTCCGCCTCAATCCCACCACCGGTCAATGGGCCATGTTCCCGATCCCCAGCCTCGGCTGCGCCTCGCGGCACATGAGCTATGACCGCTACAAGAACGAGATCTGGGTGCCATGCGATCAGTCGAACAAGGTGGTCCGCTTCCAGTTCCGCACCGAGGCGCAGCTGAAGGCGCTCGAAGCGGCGGCCACGCCGGCGGGAACCGGGAAGTGAGCGCGCGGATGCGATCCGGGGCTCGCGCTCTGGCGGGTGTCGGCCTGGTCGGGGCAGGGCTGCTCGCCGCCGCTCCCGCGCTGGCCCAGACCCAGGACAGCGCCTGCGCCGACCTTGCCGGGATGAAGCTGGCGGGCCTGACGGTCACCACGGCCGAGGTCACGACCTCGCTCGCCGCGGTTTCGCCCCAGCTGGCCAAGGAAAGCGCGCAGCCGTTCTGCCGCGTCGGCGGAACCCTGCGCCCCACGGCGGACAGCGAGATCAGGTTCGAGCTGTGGATGCCGGTCGGCAGCAAGTGGAACGGCAAGTTCCAGGCGGTGGGCAACGGCGGCTTCTTCGGCGTCCTCAACTACCGTTCCGCGCTGGGCGGGGTAAAGCGCGGCTATGCCGTGATGACCAGCGACCTTGGCCATACCAATGCGCCCGGCGCGAGCGAGGACGCAACCTGGGCGCTGGGCCACGGCGCAAAGGTGGTGGACTATGCCTATCGGGGCGAGCACAGCTCGGTGGTCGCCTCAAAGGCGCTTCTGGCGAAGTTTTACGGCAAGGCCGCCGATCACGCCTATTACACCGGCTGCTCTGCGGGCGGCATTCAGGGCCTGACCGAGCTGCTGCGCTACCCTGAGGACTTCGACGGCTACGTAATTGGCGCGGCCACGCCCGACCATGTCGGCCAAGAACTGGGCGCGATGTGGAACACGCTGCAGGCCTCGCTGCTGTTCCCGGCCGATGCGCTCAAGGCCCCGCAGGTCACCGCGATCCACGAGGAAGTCCTGCGCCAGTGCGTGGGCAAGGACGGGGGCCTGCCGACCGACCGCTTCCTGACCGATCCGCGCCTCTGCCGCTTCCGGGTCGAGGCGCTGGCCTGCAAGCCGGGCGCCGCGAGCGAGACCTGCCTCAATCCGCGCCAGGTGGCGATCGTCCGCGCAATCTATGCCGGGCCGCGCAATCCTCGCACCGGGGCCGAGCTGTTCTCCGGGATCATGCCCGGCAGCGAGCTGACCTGGGGCGCCTATTTCACCGGCAAGACCAACCCGGCCAAGCCTGACCGGCCGTGGGGCGGGTTCATGATGTACATGGCCTATGGCGATGCCGATTACCTGCCCGGGCAGAAGTACCTGAAGTTCGACTGGGACAAGGACGTGACCGCCCTGCGCGCCATGCAGGTCGGCGGGGAAACCCTCGATTCCAGCTGGAACACCCGCAATCGTGATCTCGACAAGTTCGTCGCGGCCGGCGGCAAGGTCATCCAGTACCACGGCTGGGACGATCCCAACATCCCGCCGATGGAAGCGGTCAAGTTCCGCCAGAGCCTGGTCGATAGCCTGGTCAAGCGCCGCAAGATGTCGGTCGCGTCCGCAACCAATCTGGTCGACAGCTACCACCGCCTGTTCATGATCCCGGGCATGGGCCACTGCTCGGGCGGGCCGGGGCCTTGGTCGATAGCGCCCGCGCCCGGCCAGCCTGCCGATGGTGAGCATGACATGCTCACCGCGCTGGAGAACTGGGTCGAGAAGGGTGCCGACCCCAAGCGCCTGATCGGCGCGCACCTCAGCGGCGGCGCGCCTTCGGCGGGTAATCCCAATGGCGGCGCGGGGGCGCCGCAGAAGCCCGACATGACCCGTCCGATCTGCGCCTTCCCGGCCGCCGCCCGTTATACCGGCAAGGGCGACAGCGCCGATGCCGCGAACTACACCTGCGTCCGGCCGGCTGCGGCCAAGAGGAAATGACCATGAAGCGCGTCCACCTGATCGCGGCGGCCCTGCTCGCCGCCGCCGCAACCACGGCCCCGGCCAGCGCCGCCCCGGCCGATCTCATGACCCCCGCCGGTCCCGTCCACACCTCGGCGGCGCGCGGTCCGCTGCGCCCGGTCGACTTCGCTCCGTTCAAGGGCCGCTCGTCGAGCGAGGTCCTTGCCGGTCCAGCCAGCGGGCTCGACAGCTCGTGGGTCATCTATACCCGGCTCGCGCCGCGCGCCGCGCCGCTCGGCTCGATCAGCCTCCCGGTCGATCACACCTACCTCGTGCTCAAGGGGCAGGCCAATGTCGAGATCGGCAACGAGCGCTTCGTGATCAAGCCGGAGACCATGGTGCTCCTCCCTGCCGGCACGCCGCACCGCATCTGGAATGCCTCGGGCGAGGAGGCGGACGTGTTCGAGGTTATCACCCCCGCGCCGCAGCGCGACCTTGCTGGCCTGATCCGCCCCGCCGCGCCGCGCCGGGTGCCCAATGCGGCCAGCCTCGTCCGGGTTGCCCCGCCGCTCGGCGAACTGGCCGGCGGCACCGGCCACGCCTCGCTCAACGAGCGGATTCTCGCCTCGCGCGCCACTGGATCGCTCAACGTGCTCGAACGGCTGAATGACATGCTGCCGGGCGGCGGGCGCACGGAAACGCACCTCCATCCCTTCGATCAGGTCTATTTCGTCCGCAAGGGCGAGATGGCGGTGATCTACGGGATGAAGACCTACGTCGCCAAGGCCAACACCCTGGTGGTGCTGCCGGTTGGCGTGGTTCACAACAACACCAACGCCAGCAACAGTGTGCAGAGCATCGTGACCCTGCTGCTTCCCGAGCCGGAAAAGGGCCAGCCGCTGGGGCAGGGCGTGACGCTCTCGGGCTCAGCCGCGGCGGCCGCGCCGCAGCGTGGTGCCGCGCAGCCGTGAACGCCGTCCCCGGAACAGAGACCTCACCGGTCTTCAGCAGCTCGCCCGCCGATGCCGGCATCGTCGCGCCGAGCCCGCGCGCCTCGATCGGCGCGATCGTCGCCGCCTCCAGCGGCAACCTGGTGGAATGGTTCGATTTCTACGTCTACGCCTTCTGCTCGGTCTATTTCGCGCCGCTGTTCTTCCCCAAGGCCGATCCCACCGGGCAATTGCTCAACACCGCCGGGGTCTTCGCCGCCGGCTTCCTGATGCGCCCCATCGGCGGTTGGCTGTTCGGACGCATGGCTGACAGGCACGGGCGGCGCGGTGCGCTGATCACCTCGGTCCTCACCATGTGCCTCGGCTCGCTCGCGATCGCGGTCCTGCCGACCTATGAGACGATCGGCACCTGGGCCCCGGCGCTGCTCATGCTGGCGCGTCTCGTCCAGGGCTTTGCGCTGGGCGGCGAATACGGCACGGCGGCGACCTACATGAGCGAGGTTGCTGTCGAAGGCCGGCGCGGCTTCCTCTCCTCCTTCCAGTACGTCACCCTGATCGGCGGCCAGCTCGGCGCTTCGCTGGTGGTGGTGGTGCTGCAGCACACCCTGCCCGAGGCCGACCTCAAGGCCTGGGGCTGGCGCATTCCCTTCCTGATCGGCGGGCTTGCCGCCGTGGTCGCCCTGCTGGCGCGGATGCGGCTCCAGGAAACCACCTCGCAGGAACAGCGCGAGGACAAGCGCGCCGGCAGCCTCGCCGCGCTGATCCGCGAACACCCCGCCGCCTTCCTGTCCGTGCTAGGCTTCACCGCCGGCGGAAGCCTCGTGTTCTACACCTTCACCACCTACATGCAGAAGTTCCTCGTCAACTCGGCCGGGCTCGACATCAACGCCGCCAGTGAGGTGATGACCGTCTGCCTGTTCGTCTTCATGTGCCTGCAGCCGGTGATGGGCGCCCTGTCCGACCGGATCGGCCGCCGCGCCAACATGCTGATCTTCGCCGCGGGTGGCGCGATCATGACCGTGCCGCTTGTAAATGCGTTGCAGGGCACGACCAGCCCGGTTGCAGCCGGCCTGCTGATCACCGCCGCGCTCGCCGTGGTCAGTTTCTACACGTCGATTTCCGGCATCATCAAGGCCGAGCTGTTCCCCACCGAAGTCCGCGCCCTCGGCGTCGGCTTCGCCTATGCGCTGGCCAACGCGGTGTTCGGCGGCTCGGCGGAATATGTCGCGCTCTGGTCCAAGACTCTCGGGCACGAGGGCGCGTTCTACTGGTATGTCACGGCGATGATGGTCATGGTCTTCTTCGTCTCCTGGCGTCTGCCCCGGCGGGCGCCCTACCTGGGGGACGGCGAGTGACCGCGATCAGCCGCCGCACCGCGCTCGCCGGGATCGCCGCGACCGGCGCCCTCGCGCCCACGGCGCTGGGCGCGGCCGAGCGCGGCGACGTCACAGGGATCGTCGCCCGCCACATGGTCGCCTCGCGCACCGCCGCGCTGCCGCCTGCGGTGATCGAGGCCGCCAAGCACCGCATCCTCGATACCTTTGGCGCCATGATCTCAGGCGCGCGGATGAAGCCGGGCCTTGCCGCCCTGAAATATGTCCAGGCCCTTGGCGGCAAGCCCGAGGTCGGCGTCGTCGCCAGCCAGTTCCGCACCACGGCGGTCAACGCCGCGCTCGCCAACGCGATGTTCGCCCATGCCGACGAGACGGATGACTTCGAGCCTGTCACCAAGGCTCATCCGGGCTGCTCGGCCGTCCCGGCCGCCCTTGCCATGGGCGAGAAGAACAACGCCTCGGGCATGGCCCTGATCCGCGCCGTGGTCCTCGGCTACGATCTCGGTTGCCGCCTGCTCATGGCGCTCGGGCCCGATTCCGTGCGCGCCGGCCACCGCAGCGCCGAGGGCACTTCGTCCACTTACTGCGCCCTCGGTTCGGCCATCCTTGCCCCGCTGGGCGAGACGGGGATGCGCCATGCCCTGTCCTATGCCTCGCAGCAGGTCTCGGGCCTGTGGTCGTGGATCGACGACGAGGACCACATCGAAAAGGCCTTCGACTTTGCCGGCATGGGCGCCCGCAACGGGGTCATGGCCGTGACCATGGTCGAATCCGGGATGACGGGGGTTCACGACGTGCTCGACGGCACGCACAACCTCCTGAAGGCCCTCTCGGCCAAGCCCGATCCGGCGGCGCTGACCACTGGCCTCGGCAAGGACTTCTTCGTCACCCGCTCGGCGATCAAGACCTATACCGTGGGCTATCCCAACCAGTCGGCGCTCGACGCCCTGCTGACCCTGCGCCGGGAAAACAAGCTGACCGCCGACATGGTGAAGTCGATCCTCGTGCGCCTGCCGACCGATGCGGTCGGCATCGTCGGGACCAGCGCCATGCCCGACGTCAACAATCCCCACCTCGTCTCGGTCGCGCTGCTCAAGGGCGCCGTCTCGTTCGACGATGCCCACGACGTCGCGCTGATGAAGAACCCGCAGGTCCTCGCCATCCGCGCCCGCACCACGGTCGTGCCTGACGAGAGCCTGATGGACCCCGCCGCTCCGCGCGGCGCCATCGTCGAGCTGACCCTTAACGACGGCCGCGTCCTCAAGCACCACACCCGTTTCCCTTCGGGCACCCCGGAGAACCCGCTCTCGGCCGATGAGGTCAGCGCGAAGGTGCTTGACCTCATCGCCCCGGTGATGGGCAAGGCGCGCGCGCAGCGCCTGATCGCCGCCACGTGGCAACTTGAGAAAATGCCCAGCGTCCGCCAGCTAGCAGCCCTGATGCGCGTATAGACGCCGTTTCGCGTTTCCTTGCCAGCGCCTTGCCGGAGTTGTAGCGTGGGGCTCCCTCGCTGGAGGTGCAGTCCGATGATGTGCAAGGCAGCGGTTCGTGGTTTGGCAGCACTGTTGACGGTGGGGTCCTGCGTTCCCGCCACCGCGCAGGAGGCGGTCGAAACAGCGCAAATCCTGTCCGGTTCGGGCGCGCAGGGCAAGGCTATGCGCTCCTTGGGAGCGGCCATATCGGGAAGCATCAACGCCGCCGCAAATACCGTGGGCGCGCCGCCCGGCGGTACGCACCGCACGCCCATCCGCAATGGCGCGGCGCTCCACCGGGGCCGGTCCGTCCCCGCCGCCGGCGACGTGCTGGAGGAGACCGACGCCCCGGCCTATCGGGCGAGCAGCGGTGCCACGATCAGGGTGACCGGTGGCGGCTTCACCCCCGGCGCGGGCATGACCTGCACCAGCCATTGCGGCGACGTGCCGTCAGGGCCGAAGTCCGCGCCCTAGGCGGATCGACAATTCCAATTTCGGGCGACTTGCCCGCCTGCTTGCGGTACAATCCGGCCTTGGCAGGGCATGTTGTCGCGTCTGTCTTGCCTGATCCGGATGCCGGGCAATGCAGGAAAAGGAACTTCGCCTCGCCCTCGTTTATTATGGCGGCGTCTCGCTCGCGATCTACCAGCACGGCGTGAACATCGAGGTTCTGAACCTGCTCCGGGCTTCGAAGGCCTATCACGGCCCGCGCGATTTTGCCGAAAAGCAGGCGGCGGAGTATGTCTTTGCGCCGGACGGGGAAGGCGACGGGGCCGGATCGACCGCGCCGGTCTATTTCGACATGCTCAAGCAGATCGGCCGCTTCGAAGATCTGCGGGTCGTGGTCGACGTCATTTCCGGCTCGTCTGCCGGAGGCATCAACGGCATCGTCCTGGCCCGCGCCATCGTTCACGATCTCAGCCTCGCCCCGCTTACCGAAATGTGGCTCGAACAGGCGGACATCCTGCAACTGATCGCGCCCGAAGCGCGCGCAGGGCGCTGGAGCAAGTGGTACTTCGCGCCGTTCATGCGGCTGCTATTCGCCCGGATGGAGCGCGAAGGGCTGCTTCCCCGCGATGCCGATCCGGATATCCGGCGCCGGCTTTCGATCTTCGTTCGCTCCCGCTGGTTCAAGCCCCCGTTCGACGGCGCACACTTTTCGGGACTGCTGCTCGACGGGTTGATGGCCATGGAGCGGGGCGGCGCTACGCCCTCCAGCCTGCTGCCGCCGGAACTGCGGCTCGACCTGATGATCACGGTTACCGACTATCACGGCGCGGAAAAGCCCATCTACATTCACGATCCACCGGTCATTCGGGACCGCGAGCACCGGCAGATCCTACGCTTCCAGGCGGTCCAGTCGTCCCATGGCCTGGTCCGTTCCGACCTCGGCCTGGCGGATGTGCCCGCGCTGGCCTTCGCCGCGCGCGCCTCGGCCAGCTATCCAGGCGCCTTTCCGCCCGCCCAGATCCACGAGATGGACCGGCTGGTCGCCGCCCGGCAACTGGAATGGCCGGGACGGGAGCGCTTCCTCGCCGCCAATTTCGCGCATTACCGGCAGCTCGGCCTGAAGGGTGAGGATGCTGTCCTGCTCGATGGCAGCATTCTCAACAACAAGCCCCTGCGCGCCGCGATTGATGCCATCCGCCTGCACACCGCCTACCGCGAGGTCGACCGTCGGCTGGTCTATATCGATCCTCATCCCGACCATTCCGGGATGACCCCGCACGCAGGGATGCCCGGCTTTTTCGCCACGCTGCGCGGCGCGCTGAGCGACCTGCCGCGGCAGGATCCGATCTACGAGGAACTGGAGGAAGCCAACCGCTTCAACGATCAGGTCAGCCGCCTGAAGGCGATCGCCCGGATCTCCAACGCGCACGTCGAAGCCCTGCTCGAGCAGGCCACGGAAGGTGACCTGTCCGGCCCGGTCACTCTAGCCCAGGTGCGCCACTGGCGGCTGACGGCGTCCAATCTTCTGGCCAGTTCGGCGCTGGTTTACAACGCCTGGGTCCGCTCGCTGGTGCTCGAGGCGGCGGACGTCATCCTTGGCCTCGTCTGCCGCACCTGCGCCTTCGAGCCGCAGTCCCGCCAGGCCCAGTGGGCGCGGCGGGTGATCGAGGCCTGGTGCGAACTGGAAGGGATGTTCCCGGCGGACTATCACATCCCCCAGACGGTCGGCCGGGATGCCGAATTGCCCGCCTTCGGGCGTTTCATCGTGGACTTCGGCATCCGCTACAAGATCCGGCGGGCGTCCTATGTCATCCAGCACATCAACAGCCTCTATCAGATGGGCGGCGAGGCGGCGGGCGGCCCGGCCGACTTCGCCGCGGTCGACGAACTCAAGCGGCAGGTGAACGATTGCCTGCGCCGGCTCTACATCGTCGAGGATCCCTCGTTCCTGCCGGGGCTGCCGATGCCGGCCATGCGCCGGCTGTTTCGCGCCGAGGAGACCGGGCCGCTGCCCGATCCGGTCCGCTACGCGGCGGACCAGCGGGCCCGGATCGGCAAGGTCGTGGCCCGGATTGGCCGAACGTGCGGCCTGATGGGGCGCAACGAGGAAATGGACGAGGTCCTGTCATCCCCGCTGGTCGCCGCGCTCCCGCCGCCGCTGCGGCGGATCGTGCTGACCGGATACCTCGCTTGGCCCTACTGGGATGTCGTCGTGCTCCCGGCGATGAATGCGCTGGGGCTGGAAAGCAGCGCCTTCGAAGAGGTCCTCGTTGACCGGATCAGTCCGGCCGATGCGACCTCGCTGTGCATCGAGGCCGGCTGCGGGGATCTGCGCGGCGTCTCCGCGCTGGGGTTCGGCGGCTTTCTCAGCCGTGCCGCGCGCGAGCATGACTACCTGTGGGGCCGGATTCACGCGATCGACCGGCTGATCGACATCGTCGCCAGCACGGTCGACCCATCCAGGCGGCACGCCTTGCCGGACTTTTCCGCGCTCAAGAAGCGCGCCTTCGCGGCGATGCTGGACGAGGAGGCGAACCGGCTCGCCAACATCCCCACCGTGCTCGCCGCCGTGCGCGAGGCGATCGCCCGGCTGTGAAGCGGTTCAGGCGGGCGCCAGCGCGGCCGGCGCGGCGAGGATCTGGCGGATCGACTGGACGAAGGAGGCCGCCACATATCCGTCGATCACCCGGTGGTCGCAGCTGATCGAGAGGTTCATCATCTTGCGGCTTTCGATGCCGCCGCCGGCCACGGGCACCGCGCGGTCGATGACCCGGTGCGGCGCGATGATCGCCACTTCGGGGCGGTTGATGATCGGGGTCGCGGCGATCCCGCCTAGCCGCCCGAGCGCGGTGACCGTGATTGTGGACCCGCGCAGTTCCTCGCCGCCGATCTTGCCCGATCGCGCCCGGCTGGCCAAGGCGGCTATCCCTTCCGCGATCTGCCACGGGTCCAGCCCGGCCGCATCCCGCAGCACGGGCACCATCAGGCCGCCCTCGGTCTGGGTGGCGATACCGACATGAACGGCGTCGAACCGGATCAGGACCTCGCGCGCATCGTCGTAGTGGGTGTTGAGCATGGGAAAGTCGTGCAAGGCGCGGCACAGGGCGGCGACCAAGAAGGGGAGGACCGAGAGCGGTGGCCGGTCCCCGCGGTCGCGGTTCATCGCGGCGCGCAGGTCTTCCAGCGCGGTCACGTCGAGTTCGTCAACGAAAGTGAAATGGGGGATGTGCGCCTTGGCCTCCTGCATCCGCCGGGCGATCTGGCGGCGCAGGCCGGTGACGGCGATTTCCTTGCCTTGCAGGTCGCTCTTGACGGGCGTGGGGGCGGGTAAGGGGAGGCGGCCACCTGCGCCAAGGAGATGACGATCAAGATCCTCGTGCCGGACCACTTCGCCGCTGGCGGGGACCGTCGCCAGATCAATGCCCAGCGCCTTGGCGCGCTGCCGCACCGCGGGGGAGGCGAGCACGCGGTGGCCGCTTGCCGGCAAGGTACGCTCCGCCTCGCGGGGCGCCGGTGGGGATGAGGGCGGGGGCGGGGGTGGAGCCACGCCCTCAACCGGGGTCTGCGCGACTTCGTCTCCAGCTGTCTCCAGCGCGAAGAGCAATGCCCCCACGGCAAGCGTGCCGCCGATCTCGCCGCAGCGTTCCAGCAGGACGCCGTCGGCCGGGGATTCCATTTCGACCGTGGCCTTGTCGGTCATCACGGCAACGATGGTCTGCCCCTCCTTGACCGCATCCCCCACTGCGGCGTGCCACTCGACGATTTCCGCCTCCGCGACGCCTTCGCCGATATCGGGAAGCCTGAATTCGAGCCGCGCCATCGTTCTAGCCTCGCATCAAACGCGCAAGGGCCTCGCCGATGCGGATCGGCCCGGGGAAATAGGACCATTCGAGCGAATGGGGATAGGGCGTGTCGAAGCCGGTCACCCGCTCGATCGGAGCTTCAAGGTGGTAGAAGCAGCGCTCCTGCACCAGCGCCGACAGTTCCGCGCCGAAGCCGCTGGTGCGCGTGGCCTCGTGGACGATCATGCATCGTCCGGTCTTCTTTACCGACGTTTCGATGGTCTCGATGTCGAGCGGGACCAGGGTCCTGAGGTCGATCAGTTCCCCGTCGATCCCGTGTTCGGCCAGGACCTGCCGGGTGACGTGGACCATCGTGCCATAGGCGAGCACGGTGAGGTCCTGCCCTTCCCGCACGATCCGCGCCTTGCCCAGCGGAACTCGGTAATAGCCTTCGTCCACCTCGGCGTCGGGATGCCCGGCCCAGCTCTTGGCGGGGCGGTCGTAATAGCCGTCGAACGGGCCGTTGTAGCAGCGTTTGGGCTCCATAAAGATGACCGGATCGTTGTCCTCGATCGCGGCGATCAGCAGGCCCTTGGCATCGTGCGGGTTCGAGGGGACCACCGTCTTGACCCCGGAGATGTGGGTGAACAGGCTCTCGGGCGACTGGCTGTGCGTCTGCCCGCCAAAGATCCCGCCGCCGAAGGGCAGGCGGATCGTGATCGGGCAGGTGAAGTCCCCCGCCGAGCGATAGCGGATGCGGGCGGCCTCGCTGATGATCTGATCGAGGCCGGGGTAGATATAGTCGGCAAACTGGATTTCCGGCACGGGCCGCAGGCCATAGGCCGCCATGCCGATCGCCGCGCCGATTATTCCGCATTCCGTGATCGGGGTATCGAAGCAGCGATGCTTGCCGAATTTCTCCTGCAGGCCAGCCGTCACCCGGAAGACCCCGCCAAAATAGCCGACATCCTCGCCCAGCACCATGACCCCGTCGTCGCGCGCCATCATCACCGCCAGCGCACTGTTGAGGGCCTGGGTCATGGTCATGGACGCAGTCATGGACGTTCCGGCCATTTCAGCGCCCTTTCGCGAATGGCCTGTTCGCACTGTTCCCGAAGGTGCCAGGGCATGTGCTCGAACACGTCCTGGAACATGGTCGTGTCCGGTTGGTGCAGGCCGTGGCCGAGGATGCCGTGAGTCTCGGCCTCCTTCTGAGCGGAAGCGACCTCGCTGGCCACTTCGAGATCCATCGCCTCCTGCCGCTCGAGATCCCAGATGCCGCGGGCGATGCAGTGGCGTTTGAGCCGGGTGATCGGATCGCCCAGCGGCCATTCCTGCCGTTCCTGCGCGCTGCGATAGACCGAGGGATCATCCGAGGTGCTGTGCGCCTCGGCCCGGTAAGTGAACAGTTCGATGAGCGTCGGCCCAAGGTTGAGCCGGGCCCGGTCCGCCGCCCAGCGGGTGGCGGACCACACGGCAAGGATGTCGTTCCCGTCGACCCTGATGCCCGGAATGCCATAGCCGATCGCCCGCGCGGCAAAGGTGGTCCGCTCGCTCCCGGCAAAGCCGGGATAGGTCGAGATCGCGTACTGGTTGTTGACCACGTTGAACACGCAAGGCGCGTTGTAGACCGCCGCAAAAGTGAGCGCGTTGTGAAAGTCGCCCTCCGAGGTCGAACCTTCGCCGCACCACGTCGCGGCAATCCGGGTGTCGCCTTTCGCGGCGCTGGCCATGGCCCAGCCCACGGCCTGCGGATACTGGGTGGTGAGATTGCCCGAGAGGGTGAAGAAGCCGTATTCACGGGCCGAATAGAGGATCGGCAATTGCCGGCCGAACAGCGGATCGTCGCGGTTCGAGTAGATCTGGTCGATCATCCGGACGAGCGGATAGTCCCGCGCGAGGAGGATGCCCTGCTGGCGATAGCTGGGAAAGCACATATCCTCGCGGTCGAGCGCGAGGGCCGCGCCGATGGCGACCGCCTCTTCCCCGGTCGACTTGAGGTAGAAGCTGGTCTTGCCCTGCCGCTGGGCGCGGAACATCCGGTCGTCGAAGGCCCGCAGCAGGGCCATCTTGCGCAGCATCCGCAGTAGCATGGCCGGATCGAGGCGGGGGTCCCACGAGCCGCTCGCTTCGTGATCGTCGCCCAGCACCCGCACAAGCCCATAGGCGAGATCGTGGACCTGCCGGGCCTCGACCGTTTCGTCGGGGCGCGGAATTCGGTCCGGCGGCGGAATGTCGAGGAAACTGTAATCGACCGCGTCACCGGGGCGGAAGGGCGGTTCGGGCACATGGAAGGTCAGGCCTGGCCGATTGGGCGGGGCGGCTGTGTCGGTCTTGCCGGACTTCGCCATGACTGCGCCTTCAACGATTCGGGCGTCCGCATCCTTGCTGCGTTGAAACGGGCAGGATCGCCTGCCGGATTCGGGCGCCCGATGTTGCCTTGTTCATACACCATGGCGGCATGTTGCAGCAATGCAGCACCGTAATACTTGCTGCGGGGAGCCGGGCGGTTGGCTCTATCACGTGGCCATCTTTTGGCGTTACACTGCCGATCCCGGAAACTTGCCGGGAATGCGCGTTCGTTCGGCTCGGGAGAGTGGCAATGGCGCCCGAATTCGATTTCGCCCTGGGCGAGAATGCCGCGCTGATCCGCGACAGCACCCGGCGCTTTGCCGCCCGCTCCATTGCCCCCATCGCCGCCGCGATAGACCGCGAGGATCGTTTTCCGCGCGAGTTGTGGCAGCCGATGGGCGCGCTGGGCCTGCACGGGATCACGGTGGAAGAGGAATGGGGCGGGCTCGGGCTCGGCTATCTCGAACACGTGATCGCGGTGGAGGAGGTCAGCCGCGCCTCGGCCTCGGTCGGGCTCTCCTACGGTGCCCATTCCAATCTTTGCATCAACCAGATCCGGCGTTGGGGAGATGCCGTGCAGAAGTCGAAATACCTGCCCGGACTGATCGCGGGCGATCATGTCGGCGCGCTGGCCATGTCGGAGGCTGCGGCCGGGTCCGACGTCATCGCGATGAAGCTCCGCGCGGAGCGGGACGGCGAGGGCTTTCGCCTCAACGGCGCGAAGTTCTGGATCACCAACGGCCCCTGCGCCGACGTGGTCGTGGTCTATGCCAGGACCGATCCGGAAGCGGGCAGCCGGGGCATAACCGCCTTCGTGGTCGAGCAGGGCATGCCCGGCTTTTCCGTCGGGCAGAAGATCGGCAAATTGGGGATGCGCGGTTCGCCCACGTCCGAGCTGGTCTTCGATGATTGCTTCGTGCCGGCGGCGAACATGCTTGGCCCGCTGGGCGGCGGCGTGGAAGTTCTGATGAGTGGGCTGGACTACGAGCGCGTGGTGCTGGCCGGGGTCCAGCTCGGCATCATGCAGGCCTGCCTCGACACGGTGCTGCCCTATGTCCGCGAGCGTCGCCAGTTCGGCAGGCCAATCGGCACGTTCCAGCTGATGCAGGCCAAGCTGGCCGACATCTACGTCGCGCTGCAATCGGCGCGGGCCTATGTCTATGCCGTCGCGCAGGCCTGCGATGCCGGGCGGACCACCCGGTTCGATGCGGCCGGGGCGATCCTGCTGGCCAGCGAGAGCGCGTTCCGGGTGGCGGGCGAGGCGGTCCAGGCGCTGGGCGGCGCGGGTTATACGACCGACTGGCCGGTCGAGCGCTACCTGCGCGATGCCAAGCTGCTCGACATCGGCGCAGGCACGAACGAGGTCCGCCGCATGCTGATCGGGCGTGAGTTGGTCGGGACACCGGAATGAGCGCACCCGTCTTCACCTCCAGCCTCGATCTTGCCAGCCCCGAGGCGCAGGCGCGCTCGGCGCACAACCGGGCACTGGCCGAAGACCTGCGCGCGCGGGTGGCCCATGCGGCGCGCGGGGGCAGCGAAAGTGCCCGTGCCCGGCACGAGGCGCGCGGCAAGCTGCTGGCGCGCGAGCGGGTGGAGCTTCTGCTCGATCCCGGCGCGCCGTTTCTCGAGATCGGCCAGCTGGCGGCAGGCGGCATGTACGACGACGAGGTGCCCGGCGCCGGGGTGATCGCCGGGATCGGCCGGGTTTCCGGGCGGCTGTGCATGATCTTCGCCAACGATGCCACGGTGAAGGGCGGCACCTATTACCCGATGACCGTGAAGAAGCAGCTGCGCGGGCAGGAGATCGCGGCGGAAAACCGCCTGCCGTGCATTTATCTCGTCGACAGTGGCGGCGCCAACCTTCCCAACCAGGCCGAGGTCTTTCCCGACCGCGATCATTTCGGCCGCTTCTTCTACAACCAGGCCCGGATGAGCGCGCAGGGGATCGCGCAGATTGCCGCCGTCATGGGCAATTGCACGGCGGGTGGCGCCTATGTTCCGGCGATGAGCGACGAGACTGTGATCGTGCGCGGGCAGGGGACGATCTTCCTCGCCGGCCCGCCGCTGGTCAAGGCCGCGACCGGCGAGGACATCAGTGCCGAGGATCTGGGCGGCGGCGAGCTGCACGCCCGCCGCTCGGGCGTGGCCGATCACCTGGCCGACAATGACCAGCACGCTCTCTCGATCCTGCGCGATATCGTCAGCCAGCTCGGCCCCGGCGGCGAGGACAGTCCCGCCCCCAGTCCGCCGCCGCCGCTCCACGATGCGGCGGAGCTCTATGCGGTCATCCCCGAGGACGTGCGCGAGCCTTACGACGTCCGCGAAGTGGTCGCGCGGATCGTGGACGGGAGCGCGTTCCACGAGTTCAAGGCACTGTTCGGCCCCACGCTGGTCTGCGGCTTCGCCCATGTCCACGGCCTGCCGGTGGCCATCCTCGCCAACAACGGGGTGCTCTTTTCGGAATCCGCCCAGAAAGGCGCGCATTTCATCCAGCTCGCCTGCCAGCGCCGGACTCCGTTGCTGTTCCTCCAGAACATCTCCGGCTTCATGGTCGGCGGGAAATACGAGGCGGAAGGGATCGCCCGCCACGGCGCCAAGCTGGTGACCGCCGTGGCGACGGCGCAAGTGCCGAAGATCACCGTGCTGATCGGCGGCAGCTTCGGGGCGGGCAACTACGGCATGTGCGGCCGCGCCTATCAGCCCCGCTTCCTGTTTTCCTGGCCCAATTCGCGGATCTCGGTGATGGGCGGGCAGCAGGCCGCCAGCGTCCTTGCCGCCGTCCACCGCGATGCCGCAAGCTGGACGGCGGAAGAGGCCGAGGCGTTCAAGACCGGAGTCCGGGCCCGGTTCGAGCAGGAGGGCAGCCCTTATTACGCCACGGCGCGGCTGTGGGACGACGGGGTGATCGACCCCGCCCAGACGCGCGACGTGCTGGGTCTCGCGCTCGAAGTGTGCCGCGCGGTTCCTGTCCCCGAAAGCGCCGGCTTCGGCGTGTTCCGGATGTAAGGCGATGATCGGTTCGCTCCTGATCGCCAACCGGGGCGAAATCGCCTGCCGCATCATCCGCACCGCCCGGCGGCTCGGCGTCCGCACCGTGGCGGTCTATTCCGATGCCGATGCCGGGGCACTTCATGTCGCTGCGGCCGATGTGGCCGTCCGGATCGGGCCGGCCCCAGCGAGCGAAAGCTACCTCGCCGGAGACAGGATCATCGCCGCGGCGCAGGAGAGCGGTGCCGAGGCCATCCATCCCGGCTATGGCTTCCTCTCCGAAAACGCGGAGTTCGCGCAGGCCGTGCTCGATGCCGGGCTGGTCTGGATCGGCCCGAAACCCGCAGCGATCGCCGCCATGGGCCTCAAGGACGCCGCCAAACGGCTGATGCAGGAGGCGGGCGTGCCGGTCACGCCGGGCTATCTCGGCGAGGATCAGGACCCGACGGTTCTCGCCGGGCAGGCCGAGTTGGTCGGCTATCCGCTGCTGATCAAGGCCGTGGCGGGCGGCGGCGGCAAGGGAATGCGGCTGGTCGAACGGCCGTCCGACTTTCCCGAGGCGCTGGCCGCCTGCCAGCGGGAGGCGCAGGCCGCCTTCGGCAATCCCCGCGTGCTGCTCGAAAAATGCATCATCGCGCCGCGCCATATCGAGGTGCAGGTCTTCGGCGACAGCCATGGCAACATCGTCCACCTGTTCGAGCGTGATTGCTCGCTGCAACGCCGCCACCAGAAAGTGATCGAGGAGGCCCCCGCGCCGGGCATGGACGCGGCCACGCGCGTGGCGGTCTGCGCTGCCGCCGTGCGGGCGGCGAGGACCGTGAATTACGAAGGCGCGGGCACGGTCGAATTCATCGCGGATGCCGCGCAGGGCCTGAGCGCGGACCGCATCTGGTTCATGGAAATGAACACCCGCCTTCAGGTCGAACACCCGGTCACCGAGGCAGTCACCGGGCAGGACCTCGTCGAATGGCAGTTGCGCGTCGCCAGCGGTGAACCGCTGCCGCTGCGGCAGGACGAGATCCCGCTGGCCGGCTGGGCGATGGAGGCGCGGCTCTATGCGGAAGACCCGGCGCGGGGCTTCCTGCCGGCGGCGGGCCGGCTCGACGTGCTGCGCTTCGGCATGGCGCCCGGCGGGCGGATCGATACCGGCGTGCGGCCGGGTGACGAGATCGCCCTTCAATATGATCCCATGATCGCCAAGATCGTCGCGCAGGGGGCCACCCGGGGGCAAGCACTCGAACGCCTGCGGGCCATGGTCGAGGGCACAGCCGTCTGGCCGGTCAGGACCAACGCCGGGTTCCTCGCGCGCGTACTGGCTCACCCCCGATTTGCCGAGGGCGTGGCCGATACCGGGCTGATCGAGCGGGAGGGCGCGTCGCTGACCCGGCCGGAAGGTCCTTCGCCGCAGGCGCTGGCCGAAGCGGCCGCTCGGCTGGTCCGCCGGTCCTGCGCGCCCGGTTTCCGGCTTAATGCCGGCCCGCAGGCGCAAGGGCGCTTCCTCCTCGATGGCGCCCCGGTTCAGGTAGCGCTGTCAGGGGCAGGGACGGACCATCCGGCCGATGCCGCGCTCGCTACTGAAAAGGGGCAGGCGTGGCTTCTGCAAGGCTGGCGGCGCGACGGCCAGCACGGCCCTGCCGAGAGCAGCGGGGCGATCCTCGCCCCCATGCCGGGCAAGGTGATCTCGCTTGAGGTCCGTCCGGGCCAGACCGTTACCAGGGGGCAGAAGCTGCTCACCCTCGAGGCGATGAAGATGGAACACGCGCTGCGTGCCCCGTTCGACGGGACGGTGGCGGAGCTGAGGGTCGCACCGGGCGCGCAAGTGCAGGTCGAGGACCTGCTGGTGCGGATCGAGCAAGGAGGAGATTGAACGATTCCGGCCGGGACTTGGACCCTTGGGCAGGGTGCAAACTGGATGTTTATTCCGCGTTGGACCGGCAACAATGTAAATCGTCAGGAGAGTGAGGTTCCAATCGCACCGATCGCCATTCGAAAATCGAAGGCGGTCCGGCTATCAGGGGGGTCCAGAAATGTCGAAGTCGATCATCGCCAGGCCATTGATCAGCATGGCCGCGCTCGCCGCCGCCTCGGCCTCGCCCGCTGCGGCGCAAACCGTCACGCAGGGCAGCGAAGACATCGTGGTTACGGCCCAGCGCAACAACCAGACCCAGGTGGTCGACAGTGGCTCGCTTGGCGTACTGGGCCTGCAGGATGCGATGAACACGCCCTTCGCGGTCAAGTCCTATTCGGATACGCTGATCCTCAACCAGCAGCCCTATACCCTGGGCCAGGTGCTGGAAAACGATCCCTCGGTCCGCACCAGCCTTGGCTTCGGCAATGCCTCCGAGCAGTTCGTGATCCGCGGCTTCCCGCTCTATGGCGAGGATATCGCGATCGACGGCCTGTTTGGCATCACCCCGCGCCAGCTGGTCTCGCCCGAGCTTTACGATCAGGTCCAGATCCTCAACGGCGCCAGCGCCTTCTTGTTCGGTGCGGCCCCGGGCGGCACGGCGCTGGGCGGTACGGTCAACCTCATGCCCAAGCGGGCCAGGGCCAAGGATATCAACCGGATCACCGCCAACTACCTGTCCGACGAACACTTCGGCGGCGCTTTCGACTACGGCCGCCGTTTCGGTGAGAACGACAGCTTCGGCGTGCGGATCAACGGCGCCGGCCGTTGGGGTGATGTCTCGGTCGATGACGAATACCGCAGTTCGGTCGTGCTCGGCACGGGCTTCGACTATCGCGGCGAGCGCCTGCGCCTCTCGCTCGATCTCGCTTACCAGCGGGTCAAGGTGCAGCACATGCGCCCGATGGTCCAGCTGGCGGGTGTGACGGCCGTCCCGGCCGTTCCGGCGGCGGACATCAACTATGGCCAGAACTGGAACTACACCACGCTGCGCGACATTTTCGGCATCGCCAAGCTGGAATATGACATCACCGACAAGATCACGTTCTATGCCATGGGCGGCGCGCGCGACAGTGCCGAGCGCGGATACTATCAGGGCTTCAACGTGACCAACGCCCAGACCGGGGCGGCCTATGTCACCGGGTCCAACATCCCCCGCAATGACAACAACGAGGCCGCCCAGGCCGGCATTCGCGCCAGGTTCGCCACCGGGCCGCTCAGCCACGAGGTCAACCTCGGCGGGGCCAAGGTCTGGCAGGTCAACCGCAACGCTTACGAGTTCGGCACGTTTTCGCCCGACGCCACCAACGCCAGCAATCTCTACGCGCCATCCCAAATCGCCTTGCCCACTTTCAACGTGTTCACCGGCGGCAACCTGGCTGATCCTTTTGCAATGAACCGGACCCAGCTGACCAGCCTGTTCGCCTCCGACACCATCGGCCTGCTGGACGACAAGGTGAAGATCGTTGCCGGGGCCCGCTGGCAGAAGATCAATTTCAAGACCTATTGCGGCGGCGCCGTGTTCTTCGGCTTCCACCTCGACAGCTGCGTGCCCGGCGCTTTCGTCTCGCAATATGAAAAGAGCGCGACGACCCCGGTGATCGGCCTTGTCGTGCATCCGACCGAACACTTCTCGTTCTATGCCAACCGCATCGAGGCCCTGCTGCAGGGGCCGACCGCGCCGAGCGGCACGATCAACGCCAATACCGTATTCCCGCCCTACAAGGCGGTGCAGTACGAAGCCGGTGCCAAGTTCCAGTTCGGCCGCTGGAACGCTTCAGCCGCGGTTTACCAGACCGAGATGCCGCAAACCTTCGTGAGCGCGAACGTCTTCACGCTCGACGGCCAGCAGCGCAACAAGGGGGTCGAGTTCACCTTCAATGGCGAGCCGGTCAAGGGCCTGCGGATCATCACCGGCCTGTCGATTGCCGAGGCCAAGCAGACCCGCACGCAGGGCGGCACCTTCGACGGCAAATGGGCCATCGGCGTGCCCGACTACACCGCCAACGCCAATGTCGAATGGGATCTCGGCTTCCTGCCGGGCGTGACCCTGACCGGCCGGGTCATGCAGACCGGCAAGCAGTATGTCGACCAGGGCAACACGCTCGTCCTGCCCGAATGGACCCGCTTCGACCTTGGCGCCCGCTATGTCATTGCGGTCCACGACGTTCCGGTGACCTTCCGCGCCAACGTCGATAACGTCGCCAACAACCGCTACTGGGCCTCGTCGCTCGGCGGCTATCTCGTGCAGGGCCTGCCGCGCACCTACAAAGCCTCGGTCACGATCGACTACTGAGCTTTCCTTGATCGTCCGGGGCAGGCGCTTGATCTTTTCGCCTGCTTCTGACGATCACTCATCCGAACTCCGAAAAGGACCGGGGACTTGGACCGCAGCGCCATCGAGCCTGACATCCTTCGTTTCATCGAGGCGATGCAGGCCGAGTGGGCGAAACATCCGCCTTTCGCCAGCCTCACCCTTCCCGAGGCCCGCGCCGTGGCCGAAGAGGTTCGCCGCCCGTGGCGCAGCGGCGGGCCGGTCATGGCCGAAACCATCGAATACGAACTGACAACGCCCGGCGGACCGCTTCGCCTGCGATGCCATGTTCCCGGCGCTGGCACCCCGTTGCCGGCGTTTATCTACCTTCACGGCGGCGGTTTTACGCTGTTCAGCATCGACACCCACGACCGGCTGATGCGCGAATATGCTGCCGCCAGCGGCTGCGCCGTGATCGGGGTGGACTATCCGCTCTCTCCCGAGCACCGCTTCCCCGTGGCGCTCAACCGGATCGTGGCGCTGCTGCGCGCGCTGGCGGCTGGAAACAGCGGGCTGGAGCCTTGGGTTGATCCCGCGCGGCTGGCGCTGGGCGGGGATTCCGCTGGCGCCAACCTGTCGGTCGCCGCCGCGCTGGCGCTGCGCGACCTGAGGCAGGGCGGGTTGGTGCGCGCCCTCCTGCTCAACTACGGCGCCTTTGCGCCCGGTGTCTCGGACGAGGCGGAGGCGCGCTTCGGCGGAGCAGGCGCGATCCTCGACCGGGCCGAGATGGACTGGTTCTGGAGCAATTATCTCTCAGGGCCGGGCGATGCCGCCAATCCGCTGGCTGCGCCCCTCCATGCCGATCTTGCGGCCCTGCCGCCAAGCCTGCTGGTCGTGCCGGAACTGGACGTGCTGACCGAGCAGAGCGAACAGATGGCTGCGCGCCTCACCGCCTGCGGCGTCGATGCGTCGATGCGGCTCTATCCGGGCGCGACGCATAGCTTCCTTGAGGCGATGGCGATTTCCGCCCTCGCGCGCCGGGCCATCGCTGATGGCGCGGCTTTCATCGCCGCAGCCCTTGCCCGATAGGCGGCAAGGACCCCCGAAGTGCCGAAAATTGCCTTGGCTGGCGGGACCACGTGCTTGCCACGGGCGAGCCGGCGCAATAGCGTTGCGCCTCTCTGTCCGATGAGCCTTGCCATGCTTCGCCCCTGGAAGATGATCCTGCGCGAACAGATCGACGCGAACCGCGCCGTGCCGGTTTACATGCAGATCATCCACGCCCTGATCCGGGAGATCGAGAGCGGACGGCTCGCCCCCGGCACTTATCTGCCCAGCAGCCGGGAAATGGCCGCCGCGCTCGGGGTCAATCGCAAGACCGTGGTCCTCGCATATGAAGACCTGATTGCGCAGGGCTGGCTGGTCTCGGCCGGCACGCGCGGCACCATGGTCTCCCGGTCGATCGAGGCGCCGACCCACCAGCCGGAGGCGGCGGGCGAGGCGCTGGCCAGCGGCGCGGAATACAAGTTTGCCCTGCCGCCCGAACGCCCATTGGCCTTGCCCGGCAGGTCCGGGGTGAAGCTTGACGAAGGCGCGCCGGATGGCCGCCTGTTTCCGGCCGAACTGCTGACCCGCGCCTATCGCGGCGCCATCACCGCGGCCTCGCTCGCCAACGGCTTCCAGTACCGTGATCCGCGTGGCTCGCCGCACTTGCGCGAAACCATCGCCGAAATGCTCCGCAGCGAGCGCGGCCTGCTGGTCTCTGCCGACAATGTCTGCATCACGCGCGGCAGCCAGAACGCGATTTTCCTGGCGGCACAGGTCCTCATCCGGCCCGGCGATGCGGTGATCGTGGAAGAGCTGACCTATGAACCGGCGGTCGCCGCTTTCAACGCCTGCGGGGCGCGGATCGTGCCGGTCCGGCTCGACGAGGGCGGGATCAATGTCGAGGACGTGGAGCGGGCCTGCCGCCGCGAGCGGGTGCGGGCCCTGTTTCTCACCCCGCACCACCAGTTCCCCACCACGGTCTCGCTCCGCCCCGAGCGGCGCCTGCGCATTCTCGATCTCGCCCGCCAGTTCGGCTTCGCCGTGATCGAGGACGATTATGATCACGAGTTCCATTTCGAGAGCCAGCCCCTCCTGCCCATGGCGGCCTATGCGCCGGGGCGGGTGATCTATGTCGGCTCGCTGTCCAAGCTGCTGCTGCCCGCGCTGCGCATCGGCTACATCACTGCCCCGCGCGAGGTGATCGACGCTGTCGCCCACGTCATTTCGCTGGTCGACGGGATGGGCAACACCGTCACCGAGGACGCAGCCAACGAACTCATCCGCACCGGTGAATTGCGCCGCCACGGGCGCAAGGTTCGGCAGGTCTATGCCCGCCGCCGCGCCGCGTTCTCGGCCGCGCTTGGCGAATTTTTCGGCGATATCGCCCGGTTCGCCGAGCCGGACGGCGGACTCGCTTTCTGGCTGCGCTTCCCGGATGCCGAGCGGATCGAGCGGATCGAGCGCAACGCCCCGGCGCGGGGCCTGCGCTTTGCCCAGTCGCGCTCGTTCATGACAGTGCCGGATGCCCCGCGCGGCCTCAGGCTGGGTTTCGCCAGCCTGGGCGAATGCGAGGCCCGCGATGCGCTGCGCGTCCTGCGCGCAGCGGCGAATTGACGGGTTTATGGACCCGTCAGGCCCAGCGGAACTGGATGTTTCGCCGGTCCGTCCGGCAGGGTGGAACCATGGTCCCACGGGCAACCGGAACAGAGGCGGGGTAACGATGACGTCCAGTCTGCACACCTTCTGGACTGCTGTGCATCGCTATTCGGGGCTGGCCATCCTCGTCTTCCTCGGTTTCGCAGCGCTGACCGGCTCGGTGCTGTGCTTCATGCGCCCGCTCGATGCCCTGATCAACGCAGACCTGTTCCGCCAGCAGCCGGTTTCGGCCCCGCCGCCCGTGGCCGAGGTGGTCGATCGCTTCCGCGCCGCTCACCCGGAATACGCCGTGCGCTCGTTCCCGCTGGATCCGGCCGCCGATCAGCGGATTCCGGTCAGGATCTTCGCCGCCAAGGGGCAGGATGGTCAGGACATCGACCAGCTCTTCCTCGACCGGGCGAGCGGTGCCATCGTCGGCGCCCGCCTTTCCGCACCGGCGCTCAACCGGCGCGGCGGCATCCAACTACTGCACGACGCCCATTACACCTTGATGCTGCAACCCTACGGGCGCTGGTTCATGGGCGCCATGGCGGCAGTCTGGCTGATCAGCAATTTCGTCGGCGTCTACCTGACATTTCCGCTGCGCGGCCCTTTCTGGACGCAATGGAAACGGACCTGGCGCTTCAGCTTCAGGAGCACCTTTTCGCGCCTGATGCTGGACCTCCACCGCTCGTTCGGGCTCTGGCTGATCCTGCCGCTTACCCTGTTGGCGGTGACTTCGGTGGGCTTCAACTTCTTCGAGGAAGGCTACGCGCCGCTGGTCGACCGGATCGTGCCGGAAGTGCAGCAGAAGCTCCCGGTCGTGCCCGCGCCCCAGCCGCTCCCGCTCACCGCGTCCGGAGCCGTCGCGCAGGCCCGATCGGTCGCAGCGGCCATGGGCGGGCCGTGGGTGCCGGCCAGCGTATTGATGAGTGCCGCCAAGGACCGCGTGGGCGTGACCCTGACCGACGATGGCACCCTGTCCTATCGCGATCTGGGCCCGATCTATCTCTATTTCGATCCCGCCACCGGCAAGCCGGTCGAGGTGACCGACCCCTATCACGGCAACCGCAACCTCGCGGCTTACCGGCTGCTCTATCCGATCCATAGCGGGCACGTTTTCGGCTGGCCCACCGTGGCGCTGGTCTTCATCTGCGGGCTGGTCACCTTCGCCATGTGCGTGACCGGTGTCTACCTGTGGTGGAAGCGCCGCCCGATGCGGCGCGGCGGTCCCGCCCGGCGCGAGGCCCGGGCATGAGCGCAAAACTGCACCCTGCGCTCGCCGCTTTCGCGCTGCTCGCCGGCGTCGGCGCGCAGGCTGCCCCGGCCGCCCGTTCTGACCGGGCCGACCTGCCGCTCCAGCCCGCGCGCGAGCTTGCCATCGATGCCCGTAGCGGCACGTGGATGTCGCTCGACCTTTCGCCCGACGGCAAGACCATCCTGTTCGACATGCTCGGCGATCTCTACGTCATGCCGGCAACCGGCGGCGAGGCGCGCCAGCTCACGCGCGGCCTTGCCTTCGACAGCCAGCCGACCTGGTCGCCCGATGGCCGCTCGATCGCTTTCGTCAGCGATCGCAGCGGGGCTGACAACCTGTGGGTGATGAAGGCCGACGGCAGCGGCGCCCGCCGCATCACCGCGCTTGACGATGAAAGCGTGCTGGCCTCCCCGGCGTGGAGCGCGGACGGAAAAGCGCTGTTCGTCAGCCGCTATTATGCCGATCGCAACAATTACGAGCTGCTCTCGGTCGGCCTCGGCGGCGCGATTTCCATGATCGCGCCGATCCGCAAGGAGGCCTCGGCTGCGCGCGGGCAGTGGCAGAGCAATCTTGGCGCGGCGCCCTCGGCGGATGGCCGCTACGTCTATTTCGCGCGAGCGGTCGGCGGGCTGGACTATGACGAGGTCAACACCTGGAACATCGTCCGCCGCGACCTTGCCAGCGGGGCCGAGGCCACGGTGATCGGCGACACCTCCGAGCGCGGGCATGACAAGCTCACCGCCTTTCGCCCGGTTCTCTCGCCCGATGGCCGCTACCTCGCCTACGGCACCCGGCGGGAGACGACGACCCAGCTGCGCCTGCGCGATCTCGCCACCGGGGCCGACCGGCGCATCGCCGCGGCCGACCCAGATCAACTCGAAGCCTCGATGTGGCTCGACATCCTGCCGCGCTACGATTTCACGGCCGACGGCACGGCCCTGATCGTCAGCCACGGTGGCGGTTTCGAGCGGATCGACACCGCCAGCGGGGCGGTCACCCGCCTGCCTTTCCATGCTGCGATGAAGGTCGCGGTCGGGCCCTCGACCCGGCAGGACATCCGCGAAGGTAGTGGCCCGGTGCGCGCGCACTATGTTCAGGCTCCGATCGCCTCGCCCGATGGCACCCGCATCGCCTTTTCCGCACTCGGCCGCCTCTACGTGCAGGCCGCCGCGCCCGGCAGCCAGCCGAAGCAAGTGCCCACCGGCGAAGATCCTGCCTTCCAGCCCGGCTGGAGCCCTGACGGCAAGACGCTAGCCTTCGTCACCTGGAGCGAAGGGCAGGGCGGCATGGCCTGGACTGTACCCGCCGATGGCTCTGCCCCGCCGCGCAAGGCCGCCGACCTTGCGGCCTACTATTCCTACCCGACCTTCACGCCTGACGGGTCCGCCCTGATCGCTGTGCGCTCGCCCATGGCCGCCCGGCGCAGCGCGACTTTCGATTTCGGCCAGCTGCGCGTCGCCGATCTCGTGTCGCTCCCGCTCGCCGGGGGTGCGGCGCGGATCGTCCACACCGGCAATATCGGCGGCCGACCCCATTTCGCCGCACGCGCCGACGAGGCCTACCTGCTCTCCGGCGAAGGGCTGGTCGCGGTCAACCTGGCCAGCGGCGCGGCGCGGACCGTGGCCCGCGCGGAAGGCCCCGCCTACTACTTCATGGAAGGCGATTCCCCTGCCGACGATCTCCGGATCAGCCCGGACGGCAAGTGGCTGATCGCCCTCAAGAACGAGCAGCTCTACCTCGCCCCGGTCCCGGCGGACGGCGCCCTGCTTGACCTCGCCGGAAATACCACCGTGCGCCGGCTGACCGCAATCGGGGCGAACTTCGCCGAATGGCGCCGCGACGGCAGCATCGACTGGTCGGTCGGCTCGCACCTGCGCCACTTGACGCTGGCCCGGGCTCTCTCCGCCGCGCCGCGCATGGCCGAAGGGGCGGCGGATACCGTCACCATGGCGGTCGAGGCCCCGCGCGACCTGCCGAGCGGCTCGCTGCTGCTGCGCGGCGCGCGGGTCCTGACCATGGCTGGCGGCGACCGGGTGATCGAGGATGCCGATCTGCTGGTCACGGGCGATCGGATCGCCGCCGTGGGCCCGCGCGGCTCGTTCCCGATCCCTGCGGGAACGGCCCTGCGCGACCTTGCGGGCGAGACCATCGTCCCCGGCTTCATCGACGAGCACGACCATATTGCGGAAATCCGCCGCAACGTGCTGAGCCTTGAGGACTGGGGCCTGCGCGCCCGGCTGGCCTATGGCGTCACCACCAGTTTCGATCCCTCGACGCTCAGCACCGACATGATCGCCTATCAGGACCTGATCGATGCGGGGCAGGTGCTGGGGCCGCGCCTGCGCTCGACCGAGCAGGCGATCTTCTCCTACAACCGCTTCGACAGCCTCGATGCGGTCCGCGCCGTCCTGCACCGCTACCGCGACGACTACGGCCTCGCCAACATCAAGGAATACCGCACCGGCAACCGGCGGGTGCGGCAGTGGATGGCCATGGCCGCGCGCGAACTCGGCCTGCAGCCGACCACCGAGGGCGCGCTCTCGCTCAAGCTCGACCTGACCCAGATCCTCGACGGCTATGCCGGAAACGAACACGCGCTGCCCGCCGCGCCGCTGGGCGAGGATGTGATCGGCCTGATGAAGGCGATGCGCACCAGCTATGCCACGACCATGATGATCACCCACCGCGGGCCGGAAGGGGCGGACTGGTTCGCGGTGCATGACAATGCCTCCGAACTGCCGCGCATTCGCCAGTTCTGGCCGGTCGCCGCGATCCGCCAGAAGCTTGCCCGGCGGCCGGGCAGGCCGCTTGCCGACTATGGCTTCGGAGTGATCGCCGCGGGCGCCGCGCGCCTGCAGCGCGAAGGCGGGCTGGTCGGCATGGGCGCGCACGGCGAAGTGCCGGGCATCGGCTTCCACTGGGAAATGCAGGCCCACGTGATCGGCGGGATGACCCCGCTCGAAGTGCTCCACGCCGCCACCGCCGGTTCGGCCGAGACCATCGGCCGCCTCCACGATCTCGGGACGATCGAGCCGGGCAAGCTGGCCGACCTGGTCGTGTTTGAGCAGGATCCGCGCGAGAACATCCGCAACACGCTGGGCATCGATCTGGTGATGCGCGGCGGGCACCTCTATCGCGGCGCCACGCTCGACAGCGTCTGGCCGGTGGAGCGCAAGCTGCCGCCGCCGTGGTTCGCCGCTGGCGACGAGGCGGAGCAATGGCTGCCCGTGCCGGAGCAGCCGCCCGCCCACTGAGCTTGGCCCCCTTGGTCGAGGGCAGACTGGATGTTTAGCCCATCCAGCCAAAGGTCCAGCCTCGCCTTGAATTGATCCGGCCCTGACTGGCGGGGCACCCGGAGGCGGCAGGATATGGACGGCGAACAGGGCAAATATACCGTGGCAACCGCTTACCCCGGCGGCGGGCAGGGGCCGTTCGACCGCTTTGCCCCGCGCGATGCAGCCGACCTGATCGCCGATTATCCGCTCGCCTGGATCGTGCCCGAAGCGGCCGGGGCGGCGGCACCGAGCCTCTTGCCGCTGCTGGCGCGGACCGACGCCGTGGGCAATGTGATCGGGCTGGTCGGCCATATGTCGCGGCGCAGTCCGCTCCGGGCGGCGCTCGAGGCGAACCCGCGCGCACTGCTCCTGTTTACCGGCCCCCAGGCCTTCGTCTCGACCGCCTGCGTGTCCGATCCGGCCTGGGCGCCCACCTGGAACTACGCGCAGCTCAGGGTCGAGGCGGAGGTTCGCTTCGCCACCGGCCATGCCGACGCGGCGCTGGCGGCGCTGGTGCGTCACATGGACCGCGATGAGCAGACCGGCTGGCAACCCGAGGCCGTCGGCCCGCGCTATCGCGCCATGGAGCAGGCGATCATCGCCTTCGAGGCCGATGTCACCCGGCTGGAAGGACGCTTCAAGCTCGGGCAGGATGAAACCTTGCCGATCCTGCGCGAGATCCTGGAGCGGCATGCCGACCCCGGCCTGGTGAAATGGATGCACCGCGCCAACCGGGACCGGCTCGCAGATTGACGACCAGCCCGAGATGGCGGCCAATCACGCCCGGATCGGCGCTGCGCAGCATGTTCCTCGCGCGGCCACCTGCTCCCGTCCCATGATCGTTCAGAAAAACTGAACGTCACAATCACGATTCACCGTTTTGGCGATCGGACTGCGAATGGCACAACCCTGCAATAATAAGCAGGAGGGGCTGGGATGTTGCGCAAAAAGGTTTTCGCGCTGGTGGCTGGTTGCAGTTCACTGGCATTCGGCGTTGCACACGCACAAGGCGTGAACGCGTCGGCCAATGCATCGGAGGATGCGCCCAAGGCCGCGGCCGAGGACATCATCGTCACCGGCTCGCGCGTCATCACCAATGGCAATGACAGTCCGAGCCCCGTCACCGTCGTCACGCTCGATGACCTGTTGACCTCGCGGCCGACCACGGTGTTCGAGGCCCTGCAGGATCTCCCGCAGTTTTCCGCTGGGCGCGGCGGCGCGGTGGGTGGAAGCACCGGGCAGGGCGGCAACAACAACTCGATCGCCTCGCTCAACCTGCGCGCGCTCGGGTCGCTGCGCGGCCTCGTGCTGTTCAACGGCCACCGGGTCGCGCCGCAGAACCTCGACGGGCAGGTCGACCTCAACCAGATTCCGCAGCTTCTGCTGCAGCGGGTCGATATCCAGACCGGCGGTTCGTCGGCCGTCTATGGCTCCGACGCGATCACCGGCGTCGTCAATTTCATTACTGACCGCAAGTTCAATGGGGTCAAGGCCAACGCCCAGTACGGGATATCCTCGCGCGGGGATGCCGAAGGCCACCAGTTCGGCCTGGCGGCCGGCACCGGCCTGTTCGGTGGGCGCGGCCATATCGAGGGCAGCGTCCAGTACCAGAAGGATACCGGCCTCTACCGCGACGAGCGCCCCAATATCCAGGCGCCGGGCATGTGGTGGTGGTCGATGCAGGGCAACGGCACGGCCGCGAAGCCCTATTTCCTCACCCAGAATGCCCGCGATCGCACCCTCACGGCGGGCGGCGTGATCCTGACGCCGACCGGCGCGAGCAATCCGCTGCTCAACATGAATTTCACCACCAACGGCGTACTCTCGCAGTTCGTCAATGGTGATACCTCGGGCACGATCGGCAACTTCCAGGTCGGCGGGCAGGGGCAATGGGCTGCCCAGCACACCACCCTCAAGACCCCGCTCGACATGCTGCAGCTGTTCGGACGGTTCGACTTCGACGTGACCGACAACGTGCGGTTCTACGTCGATGGCTATTACAACCGCTCCAACCAGTTCTCGACCCTGTCGAACCTGCGTTCGCAGGCCTCGGCAACGACCGCACTGGGCAACGGCTTCGTGATGAGCGCGGACAACGCTTTCCTCGCCAAGGCCTATTCCGACCAGCTCAAGGGCGCGAACATCTCCACCTTCACCCTTGGCAAGGTGTGGGATTCGAACTTCTACCCGGTCCAGAGCTACGACTTCTGGACCCGCAATCTCAGCGTCACGGCCGGCTTCGAAGGGTCCTTCGGCGCGGGGTGGCAATGGGACATCTCGTTCACCCGCTCGCGCAACAAGCAGGACAACCGGGCCAACGAGAGCTGGAGCACTGGTCGCTTCTTCGCCGCCCTGGATGCCGTGGTCGATCCGGCCACGGGCAAGACCGTCTGCCAGGTCTCGCTCACGCCCAACGCCGGTCTCTATCCGGGCTGCGTCCCGATGAACATCTTCGGCCCAACCGCTACCACCAAGGAGATGTGGGACTACGTCCGCCAGGTCACCTATTTCTATTCGACCACCAATCACAAGGATCTGTCGGGCTCGCTTACCGGTTCGCCGTTCGAGACCTGGGCTGGCCCGGTCAACGTCGCCGTTTCGGGCGAGTGGCGCAATCTGGACTACCTGTTTGTCAGCTCGGCCGAGCCGCAGAACGTCGATCCGTTGTCCTGTACGGGGCTGCGCTACAACTGCATCACGCCCACGGCGACCAATGCCGGCACGTCCAAGATCTTCACCAACGGCACGGCCGGCACCGCGCTGGGCCAGCCTGTCTGGCAGGAGGTCAAGGAAGCGGCAATCGAGGCGGAGGTTCCGCTGCTCAAGGATTCCGCCTTGGGTGATGACCTCTCCGTCAACCTTGCCTTCCGCCATGCCGACTACAAGTCGCGCGGCACCTCGGTAGCGGCCATCGCGCCCAAGACGACCACCTTCAAGGCCGACACCTGGAAGGTCGGGCTCAACTGGCACGTCAGCGACGCGGTGACCTTCCGCGCCACCCGCTCGCGTGACTTCCGGGCGCCCAACCTGGGCGATCTGTACCTGCCCGGCCGCGTCCAGGGCCTGCTCCTCACGGAGGACCGGCTGACCGGGGCGCAGAACGTGCTGACCCAGTCCTACACCGGCGGCAATCCGGATCTGAAGCCCGAGGTCGGTTATACCACTACCTTCGGGGTCGTGTGGAAGCCGTCGAGCCGCTTCAGCCTTGCCGTCGATGCCTTCGACATCAACATCAACAACGCGATCACCAACGTCAGCGGCACCGACGTAGCCTATCAGGATGCCTGCAAGAACAGCCAGGGGGCCTCGATCTTCTGCACCCTGCAGGTCCGCCCGCTCGGCTACACCAATACCACCACCGCCAACAACGCGACCCTGTGGTACACCTCGGCCCCGCTCAACATCGCCACGATCAAGACCCGCGGCGTGGACGTTGAGGCCAACCTGCAACTCGAGGCGCTCGGCCGCCCGCTGCAACTGCGCGGCCTGCTCAGCTACCAGCCCTACCTGAAGTCGATCCAGCCGCTGTCGCCCACGCTGGATTCGGCCGGGGTCTCCTCGCCCAAGGCCCGCGTCCAGCTGGCCGTGCGCTACAAGCCGACCGATACCTTCACGATCGACTGGTCGACCCGCTGGCGCAGCAGCCTCAAGAACCTTGATACGGCATCGACCACCGCCAATATCATCCTTGCCGACAGTCAGAAGGTGAACTCGGTCTCGTTCTCCAACCTGACGCTGACCTATACGGTGCCCAGCTTCTTCGGCGGCAAGCTGGAGACCTATCTCAACGTCCTCAACGTCTTCGACACCAAGCCGCCGGTCTACGTGCCGGTTGGCGGCGGGTCGTTGTTCGGCCAGGCGGCTGGCACCAACGGGGTCAGCTTCTATCCGGGCGACGATGCCATCGGGCGCTACTTCAACATCGGCGCGCGCGTGCGGTTCTGAACCGCACGCACAGCCCCAGCCGCCAGGCCCAACGCGAATCCGAGGTGCAGATAATGACGAGTGCAGACAGGTCCGTCCGGCGCTTGCCGCGGATGGCATCGGGGCTTCGCGCCTTGGGCATGCTGGTGGTGGGGGCGGCCAGCCTCCAGCTAGCGCCCGCCGCGCGGGCCGCGGAATCCCCCGATCTGCCGGCAGTCCGCCCGATCGTCCCTTGCGGCAGCCTCGCCAAAGTGGATCTCGGCAAGACCGCCGGCACGAAGGTAACCTTCACCGCCGCGCTGGTGCAGACGCCGAAAGGCGCCTTCTGCAAGGTCGCCGGCGAGGTCGATCCGGGCAACCAGTTCGAGATCAACCTCCCGGCCCAGCGCTGGACCCAGCGCTACGTCCAGAGCGCTCAGGGCAATATCGCGATCGCCAATGCCGGCACCTGCGCCCCGGCGACCAATGGCGAGGTGGTGGTCGGCGTCAACAGCCGGGGCGGTTCGCGCCGGCGGGAAGGCTGGCAGGTCGATCCGCCCAAGCGCGTCGCCTTTGCCTACCTGCTCAACCATCAAACCGCCCTGATGGCCAAGGAACTGATCCGGCGGTTCTACGGCCGCGCGCCGCGCTACTCCTACTTCACCGGCTGCTCCGGCGGCGGCCGCGAGGTCCTGATCGAAGCCCAGCGCTATCCGGACGACTTCGACGGGATCGCGTCAGGGGCTCCGGCGATCCTGCTTTCCGTTCACAACGGCGGTTTCTACCACGGCTGGGAAGCCCGGGTGAACCGGCGGGCCGATGGTTCCGTCATCCTCACGCGGGAACGGCTTGGCATCCTTCACGATGCGGCCATCGCGCACTGCGCGGCGCGGTCCGACGCCATGGACGGGATACTCCAGATGCCGACCGCCTGCACCTTCAACCAGGCTTGGGTACGATGCCCGCCTGGCGCGCCCGACAGCCGGGCCTGCCTGACGGCGGAAGAGGCCGGCGTGGCGGAAAAGCTCTATCAGGGCGCACGCGATGAGACCGGGCGAGGGTTCGACATGGGCGGTTTCCCGCTCGGGTCGGAACGCCTCTGGCCGCTGAGCATTCCCGGCGAAGTCGGGGAAAGCCGGGCCGGCGGCGAACTGCGCTATCTCCTCCCGCTGCCCGAGGCCGACCAGAGCGCGGAGGCGCTGGACGCCGCATTTCGCTTTGACCAGGCGTGGTTCGACAAGATCCGCGTCCTCGCGCCGCTCTACAACGGCGCGAACACAAACCTGGAACCCTTCCGGCAGCGCGGCGGAAAGCTCATTCTGTGGCAGGGCGCCGAGGATGCCGTGGTCCAGCAGCAATCGACCATCGCCTATTACCAGGGCATCCAGAAGCTGGTGGGGGAGCAGGAGGCCGACAGTTTCGTCCGCCTCTTCCTGTTGCCCGGCGTGGCCCATTGCGGTGGCGGTGATGGTCCGGCCCAGATCGACATCCTGACGCCGCTGATGGCCTGGGTTGAAGGGGGCCGGAAGCCGGCCATGATCGTGGCCGGCAAGCCGGCGGGCCAGCGCACCGCGATCCCGGGTGACCGCGCCGTGCCGGTCGACCGCACCGGCCCGCGCTATCCCTATGCTCCGGCCGCCCAGCCGGCGCTGCTGACCCGCCCGGTCTTTCCCTTTCCGGCCATTGCCCGCCACGACGGTACGGGCGACCGGAACGATCCGGCCAGCTACCGCCCGGTCCGCTCCTCGGTCGCGGTTCCGCAAGAGCTGAACAGCCGCGCCGCCGACCTGATCGGGCCCGACAACCAGGCGTTCTACCGGATCGTGAACGACCGCCTCGTGGCGGGCAAGACCAGGGCCGCCCGCCAATAGGACCCAACTTGAAATCAGGCCATGCCGGGAATCGGCAAGCCGGGGAGAAGCCGAAGATGAAACGCATGGCAATTGCACTGGCCGCGGCGCCGGGCCTGCTCGGGGCTACACAGGCTGCGGCGAAGATGGACCAGCCGGTCCACCTCGATACCGGGCTGGTCGCCGGCGCCCCGATCGCGGATTCCCCGCTGACCGCCTTCTGGGGCCTGCCCTATGCCGAGGCGCCGACCGGCAAATTGCGTTGGCGGCCGCCTGTTCCGGTGAAGGCGTGGAAGGGCGTGCGGCCCGCAGACTATCAGCGCCCGCTTTGCCCGGACCTGCCAGCGCGGAACGGGAGACCCGAGGTTGCCCGCAGCGAGGACTGCCTGAACGTCGATGTGGTGACCGGGGCCGACAGCGCGGCCGAACGGCGGCCGGTCATGGTGTGGATTCACGGCGGCACCCGCGGCATGGGAGGCTCGGCCTCGCCGAACATCAACGGTGCGGAACTGGCGCGCAAGGGCGCGGTCGTCGTCACCATCAATTATCGCGGCGGGCCCTTCGGCCTGCTCGCCACGCCGGAACTGTCGAGGGAATCGGGGCGGGGCGCCTCGGGCAACTACGGCCTGATGGACAATGTCCTCGCGCTGCAGTGGATCCAGCGCAACATCGCGGCCTTTGGCGGCGACCCCGGCAACGTCACGATCATCGGCGAATCCTTTGGCGCCGCGACCTGCCACTTCCTCTCGCTGTCGCCCCTCGCCAAGGGGCTGTTCCATCGCATGATCACCGAGAGCCATTCGCTCTATCCGCACGATCCCCTGATCATGCAGGTCGCCGCGAAATACAAACCGCTCAAGGATGCCGAAGCGGACGGCCTCCACTTCATGGAGGTTGCCGGGGCGAAATCGGCGGCGGACCTGCGCAAGCTGCCGTGGGAAAAGCTGGTCGAAGCCTTCGAGAAGAGCGGCGCGCCGGAGGATTTCATCTGGAGCTACGTGATCGACGGCTATGTCCTGCCGCGCAATTTCTCCCAGACCTATGAAGCCGGCGCACATCCGGCGATCCCGGTGCTGACCGGGGAAAACCGCGACGAGAACCGCGCTTCTGCCGATACGGCCTTCGACCTCGTCGCCGCGGGCAAGGCGAAGCGCCCGAACCCGGCCATGTACACCGGGTTCCTTGGTGTCGCGGGCTACCGGGACTATGCGGCCAAGCGCTTCGGCGCCATGGCCGAGGAATATCTCGGCCTCTACCCGGGCAACACGGACCGGGAGGTGTTCGATTCCGCCAACGCCGCGATCCGCGACAACCAGCGGATCTCGCCGTGGACGTGGGCCAATCTGTTCACGGCCAAGCGCAGCGAACCGGTATTTCTCTATTTCTTCACGCACGCCCCGCCGGGCCCCAACCGCGGCATGATCGGTGCGTTCCACGGCTCCGAGATCCCCTATGCCTTCAACCGGCCCGGTGCGAACTGGACCGATGAGGACCGGCGCATTGCCGACATGATGTCGACCTACTGGGTCAACTTCGCCCGGACCGGCAATCCCAACAGCCCCGATCTGCCGAAATGGGCGGCGTTCGACGGCAAGACCGAACGCGTCATGGAACTGGGCGATCACTTCCAGCCGATCCCGTTGGCCGACAATGTCAGGCTCGATTTCTGGCGGCGCTTCTACGCCTCGCAGCCGGCCCGCTAGGGTAAAGGTCCGCGCAACGGCCGGCGGCATGATGTCGGCCGGTGCGCGGACCCGGGCAGATTATCGAATGCATCGCCGAGAAGATCGGATTGTACTCGGCAGAGTGATCACGCGCATCTGACGCCCAACGCAAGCAATGCGGATTGGGGAGATGACATGATCGATATGCGCGGTGTCCTGTGCACCCTACTGGCCGGAAGCAGCATGGTGGGCCTTTGCGCCCCGGCTTGGGCCCAGGCGGCGAATGCGGCGCCGGAAGCGAGCGCGGAGCAGCCGGCCGACATCATCGTCACCGGTTCGCGCACGATTGCCAATGGCAACAACAGCCCGACCCCGGTCACGGTCGTCACGACCGACAGCCTGCAGAACGTACGCCCGGCCAGCCTGACTGACTCGCTCCAGGTCCTGCCGGTCTTTTCCGGCTCGCGCGGGCTCAGCTCGAACCCCAGCGCGACCGGCACGACCGGCGGCGGCAACGGCACTGCAGCCCAGCTCAACCTGCGTAACATCGGGGCCCAGCGCAACCTCGTGCTGATGGATGGCCGCCGCGTGCCGCCAACCTCGTTCACCAACATCGTTGATGCCGACGTGATCCCCCAGATGCTGATCAAGCGGGTCGATCTGGTCACCGGCGGCGTCTCGGCCGTTTATGGCTCGGATGCGGTCTCGGGCGTGGTCAACTTCATCACCGATACCGGCTTCAACGGCCTCAAGGCCCAGGCCCAGGCCGGCATTTCCAGCCGCAGTGACGATGCCACGCACGAGATCGGGCTCGCCTGGGGCACCCGCATCGGTGAAAGCAGCCACTTCGAGATCAGCTACGAATTCCGCGACGATGCCGGCATCTCGCGTCGGTCGGACCGCGAATGGTTCAACCGCACAGTGATTGCGGGCAATGGCACGACGGTTCCCTATTTCGCGATCCCCTACGCCACCCTTCCGAGCCAGCCGTTTGGCGGCCGGATCACCTGCGGCGCGACCTGCGCGATCAACGGCCAGTACTTCGCGAGCAACGGCGTGCTTTCGCCGTTAGTCACTGGAACCACCTATGCCGGGACGACCACCCAGAGTGGCGGCCCGGGCGGCTATTATGACACGGCGCTCAAAGCGGCGCTCAACATGCACCAGGTCTTCGCGCGGTTTGACACCGACTTGTCGGACAATATCCACGCCTTCGCCCTCGTCGGTGCCAACTTCAAGCGGAACCGCTTCGCTGCCGAGGACGTGCTGCTGTCAAGCGTGACGCTGAGCCGCTCGAACGTCCTCCTTTCGCCCACCTATGCGGCGCAGATGCCGTCCGCCACTTTCACCCTGGGCGAGATGTTCAATCAGAACGCCCGGCTCGACGTGATCGCGGATTCCCGCCAGATCACCGCCTCGGCCGGCCTCACGGGCAAGTTCGGCGGTGCTTCGTGGAGCCTTGACTACACGCACGGCGATGCCCGCCTGACGACGGTTGTCGGCAACAACCTCAACAACCAGAAGCTCTCGGCCGCGCTCGATGCCGTTGCCGGTCCGAATGGCCCGGTCTGCTACGCCGCGACCCAGGCGGCGACGGCCGCGGCCTATGCCAATTGCGTCCCACTCAACCTGTTCGGCCCGAGCGCGGCCAGCGCGGCGGCGACCGACTATATCTTCGACGATACGCGGTCGGTTTCGTCCACCCGGCAGGACGACGTCAACGCGAGCATCAGCGGTTCGCCGTTCGATACCTGGGCAGGCCCGGTCGCCATGGCGCTTTCGGGAGAGTACCGCAGCCAGAGCTTCGACCAGACCAGCGACGGCACGCCGTCGATGGTGGCGGACTGCACCAACCTCCGCTGGAACTGCACCACGGCCAGCGCCACGACGGCGGCCACGCCGCTGCTGGTCAACACCTTCGCGCCCAGTCCGAAGATCTCGATGAACGTGTGGGAAGCGGCGATCGAGGCGACCGTGCCCCTGCTCAAGGACGTGCCCTTCGCGGCCAATCTCGATGTCACCGGTGCGGCGCGCTATACCAAGTACAACACGGTCGGCGGCTACGCCACGTGGAAGGGCGGGTTCAACTGGGCGATCAACGACGACCTGCGCTTCCGCGGCACGATCTCGCGCGATATTCGCGCGCCCACGCTCTATGACCTGTTCGGCCCGACCACGGTCAGCTACAACAACTACACCGACACGAAGACCAATACGTCCGCCTTCTTGCCGCAGTTCAACCAGTCCAACTCGGGCCTGACTGCGGAAATCGGCCATACCAAGACGATCGGCGCGGTCTACAAGCCGCACTTCGTCCCGGGCCTGAGCTTCGCGGTCGACTATTACGACATCAACATCACCAACGCGATCGTCACGCTGCAGGGCACGGCGGCTCAGATCCAGTCGGGCTGCAACAACGCGGGCGTCCAGCTCTATTGCGACCTTATCGTGCGCAATTCTTCGGGCGTGGTGGTCAACTACATCCAGAAGCCGATCAACCTTGCCCGGATCCGTACCTCGGGCGTCGACTTCGAGGTGAACTACCAGGGCCAGCTGTTCGGCCGGCCGCTGTCGCTGCGCGGCCTAGCCGCTTACCAGCCGCACATCCGCTATATCCAGCCCTCGGTGCCGACGATCGATCAGGGCGGGGTGGCCTTCGGTTCCAACGGCATTACCGCCAGCCCGTCGTGGCGGCTGACCGGGACGCTCAGCTACAAGCTGACCGACGCCATCCGCATCGACCTGATGGAGCGTTGGCGTAACCGGCTGGCGATCTCGGGTGACCCGACTGTCACCTTCGCGCCGGATAGCGGAACGATCCGCCCCTATGCCCAGACCTCGGTCAACGTCTCGGTCTCGGTCGCGCCGCACTACGAGTTCTTCTTCAACGTCCAGAACCTGTTCGACGCCGCTCCGCCGGCCGCCAACCTTACCGGTACGGCGGGCACGCCCGGCCAGCGCAACGGCTTCGCCTCCACCGACGACGTGGTCGGCCGCTACTTCGTGGCCGGCGTGAAGATCAAGATGTGAGCCTGCCGGGCCGGCGGTTGCCGCCGGCCCGGCCTTGTATTGGAGAAGGCCTTGATGAACCGGTTTCTGATCGCGGCAAGCCTGGCGGCGATGGCGCCGGCGCCGGCCATGGCCCAGGATGCGCCGGGCGCCCCGGGTGCCTACGTGACCGCAGGCCAGATCGCCGCCGCCCGCGCACGGGCCGTGGCGGGCGTGCGGCCCGGCCACGGTACGTCGAGCCAGGCGCTCATGACTTACGGCCCCTACACGGCCAAGCTGGAATACCACACCGGTCCGAACATCGCGAATGCCCACCCTGGTCAGGCCGAACTGTTCCAGGCGCTTGAAGGCAGCGGCGCCATGGTCACCGGCGGCACCATCGTCCGGTCGGGCGAGAGCAGCAGCATCGTCGGCGGAACCGAACGGCGCATCGCCGCCGGAGACGTGTTCATCGTTCCGGAAGGCATGCCCCACTGGTTTCCCCGGGTCGACGGCCACCTGGTCATGATCTCGGTCATGCTGCCGGCGCCGGCCCCGATCACCGCCATCACCACCAAGTAATCAGCGATCGAAAGAAAGA
>NZ_JACLAW010000006.1 GCF_014230315.1 Novosphingobium flavum
GGCGCGGGCCGCGGCGGCGCGGGCGGCGGCGGGGCAGGGGTCACCGGCCGGGGCGGGGGCGGCGCCGCCTTGGGCACGGCGCCGCAGGCGGCGACGAACAGGAACAGGACCGGGGCCAGCGCGCGATTTGCCTTCATCGGGCCGGTATGGAATGAGCAGCCGCTCCTGCACAACCCCGCAAGGCCGATGACCGACCGTCCCACCGCTCACCCTGCCGCGAAAAAGTCTCCTGCTGGCAAAGCCGGGTCGGCCAAGGTCGGCAAGATCCGGCTCGACCAGCTGCTGGTCGATCGCGGCCTTGCCGAAAGCCGCACCCGCGCCCAGGCCCTGGTCCTCGCCGGGCTCGTCTACTCGGGCGAGAGCAAGCTGGCCAAGCCCGGCCAGTCGCTCCCCGCCGATGCCCCGGTCGAGGTGCGCGGGCGCGATCATCCGTGGGTCTCGCGCGGCGGGATCAAGCTGGCCCACGCGCTCGAACATTTCGCCCTCGATCCCGCCGGGGCAACCGCGATGGACATCGGCTCCTCCACCGGCGGCTTCACCGACGTCCTGCTCCATCACGGCGCCGTGCGGGTCTTCGCTGTCGATTCCGGCACGAACCAGCTTGCGTGGAAATTGCGGCAGGACCCGCGCGTCACCGTGCTCGAACAGACCAGCGCCCGCATCCTCACCCCGGCCGAAATCGACGCGCCGTGCGGCTGGGTGGTCTGCGACGCCAGCTTCATCGGCCTGGCCAAGGTGCTGGAAGTGCCGCTTGCGCTGGCCGCGCCCAAATGCCGGCTCGTCGCCCTGATCAAGCCGCAGTTCGAGGTCGGCCGGGCCGAAGTGGGCAAGGGCGGCGTGGTCCGCGATCCCGCGCTCCACCAGCGCGTCTGCGACGAGGTGCGCGCATGGCTGGAGGCCGCCGGCTGGCGCATCCAGGGCATCGTCGAAAGCCCGATCAAGGGCCCCGAGGGCAATGTCGAGTTCCTCGTCTCGGCCGAACGCGGCTGATTTTTGGCGTTGGGACGGATCGACATTCAGGTCAGGGCATCCGAAAATCGTGGTTTTTCGTGACCCGGAGCGCAGCGTACTCAAAGTACGTGAGCACCGGAAGCACGGGAAATCGGGATTTGCAGGCCGCCATGGGCTGAATGACGTTCCGTCCTAGCCCCTATGGGCAGGAAGCCTGTTCATTCCGGACAGGTCCGATGCGGAGGAATTGCCAGTCGACTCTACCGCCGCCAATATCCACGCGGGCGCAGAGCGAATCGGTCTTTCTTCTTAGCGTGAGGTAGCATGAATCAGCTTGCGTCGTCCGGTCAGCTCAGGGCTTCCTTCCTGCGCTGGGCGTTGGTGCTCGTGCCGCTGGTGATGCTGCTCGGCTTCCTCTCGGGCAAGGCCGGCGGCTCGGTCGCTGACAGTCCGTGGTTCTATTCGCTCACCAAGCCGGCGCTCTATCCCCCGCCGGAAACCTTCCCCATCGTGTGGAGCCTGCTCTACCTGCTGATGGGCCTTGCCGCCGCCATGATCGGCGCCGCGCGCGGCGCCTCGGGCCGGGGCCTCGCCCTTTCGCTGTTCGTCCTGCAATTGCTGGTCAACCTTGCCTGGTCCCCGGTCTTCTTCGGCCTGCACAAGATGAGCGCGGCCCTCTACGTGCTCGCCGCGCTCGACATCGCGGTCCTGCTCACGGTCATCGCCTTCTGGCGGGTGCGCTACCAGGCGGCGCTGTTGCTCCTGCCCTATCTCGCCTGGGTCTGCTTTGCGACCCTACTCAACTGGCAGTTCATCGAGGCCAACCCCGAGGCGGCCGGGTACAGCTCCGCCAATGCCGTGACCCGGGTCCAGATCTGATCTTGCGCCGGAGCGAGGCAGAGGCCATCTAGGCCCCATGCAGAGCGACAACCCCCTTTTCGCAGACCTCGCCAAGCTGGTGAACAGCGCGGCAGGCACCTTTGCCGGCATGGGCCGCGAAGCGGCCGAAGCGGCGCGCGAGCGGTTCAAGGAAAGCTTCGGCGGCCTCGATTTCGTCAGCCGCGAGGAGTTCGAGACCGTGCGCGACATGGCCGCCAAGGCGCGCGAGGAAGCCGAACAGCTGAAAGCCCGCATCGCCGAACTGGAAGCGAAACTCGGCGGCTGAGCCGCGCCGCGCGGGAACCAACGCGTGCCATCTCCGCTTTCCTTGCGATGGAATTTGCAAGGAATTGCTTGTGTTTACACAACTCAACCCGGCCATCCCGCTGCACGTGCTCGGCAAGGGGCCGGGCTATGCCTTCGGCCTGATCGACTACGGGCAGGAGCATAACCTGATCTGGGTCACGGCCCTCGATGACAGCGGTGAGATCTGGTGCGCCCCCAATCCCACGGTGCGCTTCGGCCGCAACTGGACCATGGGCCGCGCCGAAAATCCGCTGATCACGCGGGACAAGGCCGAGCGGCGCGAGCGGCTGGGCAAGGGCGAGGGCGCATCGCCCGCGGCCTGACCATCTTGCGCGCGCCGCCCGGGCGCCTAGACCTGCGGGCATGACGCCGACCGAACCGGATGATGCCGAGGCTTCGCGCGAAGCCATCGTCTGTGCCGTCCGCCCCCACGGCGAGACGGCCGTGATCGTCCGCCTGCTCACCGCGCAGTCCGGCCTCGTCGCGGCCTATGTCGCCGGCGGGCGCGGGCGGCAGCTGCGCCCGGTGCTGATCCCCGGCAATTCGGTCGCCGCGGAATGGCGCGCCCGCTCGGAAAGCCAGCTGCCTTTCGCCCGGATCGAACTCGCCGCCAGCCGCGCGCCCTTCCTCACCGAACCGCTGCCCGCCGCCGCGATTGACTGGGCCACTGCGCTCACCGCCGCCGCGCTCCCCGAACGCCAGCCCTTTCCGGCGCTGCACGAGGCCCTGTCGGCCCTGCTCGATGCGGTGTGCCATGCCCCCTCGGCACGCGGCTGGCTCCCCGCCATGGTGTCCTACGAGGCCCTGCTGCTGCGCGATCTCGGCTACGGCGCCCCGCCGCCCTTCCCGCCGCGAGGCGATTTTTCGGCGAATTTGGCCCTGTTGGACCGTCTCGGCCCTGCTCTGGCGCGCTATCCGCTTGCGACCTGCCGATCCGATGTTATGGCGGCGCGCGCCCTCCTGCGGGAGCGGCTCGGCAGGATGGAATAGCAGGCAGGGTTCGAGATGAAGATTGCGGTTTTCGCCGGCGACGGGATCGGTCCGGAAGTCACGCAGGAAGCGGTGCGGGTGCTCAAGGCGCTGGGTCTGCCCGGTCTCGAACTGGTCGAGGGCGATGTCGGCGGCGCCGCCTGGCGCAAGCACGGCCATCCGCTGCCCGAAGCGACGCTGGAGATCGCCCGCGCCGCCGATGCCATCCTGTTCGGCGCGGTCGGCGATTTCGAGTGTGACGGGCTGGAGCGTCACCTCCGGCCGGAACAGGCGATCCTCGGCCTGCGCAAGGAACTCGGCCTCTTCGCCAACCTGCGCCCCGCGCGGGTCTTCGCGGGCCTCGAAAGCCACTCGGCCCTGCGCCCCGAAGTCGCCGGTGCGATCGATCTGCTGATCGTGCGCGAACTCAACGGCGACGTCTATTTCGGCGAGAAGGGGATCGACGATCTCCCCGGCGGCGGCCGCCGCGGCTGGGACATGATGAGCTACACCGACGCCGAAGTGCGCCGCATCGCCCATGTCGGCTTCAAGGCCGCGCAAGGGCGTAACGGAAAGCTCTGCTCGGTCGACAAGGCCAATGTCCTCGAAACCTCGCAGGTCTGGCGCGACACGGTGATCGAGGTCGCCGCCGAATACCCCGACGTCGAACTCAGCCATATGTATGTCGACAATGCGGCGATGCAGCTGGTCAAGAACCCCGGCGCTTTCGACGTGATCGTCACCGGCAACCTGTTCGGCGACATTCTCTCCGATCAGGCCTCGATGTGCGTCGGCTCGATCGGCCTGCTCGCCTCGGCTTCCATGGCTGTCGGAACCAAGGGCCTCTACGAGCCGATCCACGGCTCGGCGCCCGACATCGCCGGCAAGGGCCTTGCCAACCCGATGGCCACGATCCTCTCCGCCGCCATGCTGCTGCGCCACTCGTTCGGCCTTGAGGCTGAGGCCGCGCGGATCGAAGCTGCCGTGGCCAAGGCCTTGGCTGACGGCATTTTCGGCGGCGATCTCGGCGGCTCCTATGGCACCGCCGCCATCGGCGATGCCGTGCTCGAAAGGCTCTGAGCCATGAGCGGGGGGAACATCCGGCTCGGCATCGTCCTGCCGACCTACAACGAACGCGGCAACCTGCGCACGATGGTCCAGCGGCTCGACGCTGCGCTCACCGGGATCGAGTGGGAAGTCATCGTCGTTGACGACAACTCGCCCGACGGCACGGCCGATGAAGCCCGCGTCCTCGCCAACGAGGACCGCCGCGTCCGCATCCTCCAGCGCATCGGCCGCCGGGGGCTTTCCTCGGCCGCGATCGAGGGCATGTGCGCCACCGCCGCGCCCGTCGTCGCGGTGATGGACGCCGATCACCAGCACGATCCGGAGCTGCTGCCCGGCATGCTCGCCGCGATCGAAAGCGGCGAACACGACCTGTCCTACGCCAGCCGCTTCGCCGAGGGCGCCAGCACCGATGCCTGGGGCCGGCCCGACCGGGTCAAGGCTTCTGGCATGGCCAACAAGCTCGCCCGCAAGGTCACCGGCGTGACTTTGTCGGACCCGATGAGCGGCTATTTCATGCTGCGCACCGAAACCCTGCGCAAGGACGCCCACCGCCTGTCCGGCGTCGGCTTCAAGATCCTGCTCGACATCCTCGCCACGGTCGACGCGCCGCTGCGGATCAAGGAATTTCCGATGAACTTCGCCGCTCGCGCCGAAGGCGAATCGAAGCTTGACCGCACGGTGGTCTTCGAATTCCTCGTCGGGCTTTACGACAAGTGGCTCGGCCGCATCATCCCCACCCGCTTCGCCCTGTTCGGCACGGTCGGCGCGATGGGCGTCGCGGTCCAGCTCGGCGCGCTGTGGTTCCTGCTCCACCTCGTCTTCGGCGAACGCTTCGTCTACGGCCACTGGACCAACGAGACCACCTTCAACGTCGCCAATTCGCTGGCGGCCATCGTGGCGATGAGCTTCAACTTCGTCCTCAACAACGAGCTGACCTATTCCGACAAGCGCCTGCGCGGCTTCACCCCGCTGCTGCGCGGCTGGGCCAAGTTCGCCCTGACCTGCTCGCTCGGCCTGCTCACCAACGTCGGCTCCGCCGCCGCGCTCAAAGCCATGGGCTTCCACGACTTCGTCGCCGTGATCATCGGCATCGTCCTCGGCTCGGTCTGGAACTTCGCGCTGAGCAGCAAGTTCGTCTGGGGCAAGTACTGAGGGCCTGATCCCCTCCCTCAGGCGGGAGGGGCAGCGAGCCAGCCAGCGGTGTTCGCAGCGGGGCGGGCCCTGGTGCGACCAACAGCCTCACCGCCAGCTGGGTAGCCACATCCAGAACTCGAAGCTCTTGTGCCCGCAGCACAGCGCCGCCGCCGAGAGGATCGGGAAGAACACCGCGAACAGCACCAGCGCCAGCGCCACGACCCCCGGCCCCACCCAGCGCCAGCGGTCCCTGCGCCGTGCGATCTCATCCAGCGCCAGCGCAAGGCAGGCCATCAGGTAAGCCCCCGGCAGCAGGTAGTGATAATAAAACTGCACCGGCTTGCCGTTGCGGATCCACATCGTCACGCAGGCGACATAGAACAGCGCAGCCGCCAGCGCGTCCTTGCGGCCCTTCTTCAAACCCGCCCACAGCGCCCAGCCCACCGCCGGCAGCCCCGCCCACATCGCCAGCGGATTGCCCAGCATGACCACGCCGCGCTGGGCCCCGTCGATGTTCTGGTAGAGGAACCAGATCGAACGCTTGTCGATCACCCATTCCCACCAGACCGACTGGTAGGGATGGTGCTTCTTCACCGATTCCTGCAACCGCAGCATGTAGCCTTGGTATTCCACCAGCTTCAGCGGATTCACCGGCCGCTCGGCATAGAAGAAGGTCGGCAGGAAGGTCAGGAAATAGACCAGCAGCGGCACCGTGCCGAGCCACAGCGCCCCTTCGGCCAGGCTGATCCCCGGCACCGGCGCACCCTCGGTCGCCAGCATGAACTTCCGCCCATGCCGCCTTACCCGCAGCCACAGGAAGCCAAGCCCCGGCAGGGCCGCCGCCGCCACCGCGTTCCACTTCGCCCCCAGCGCAAGGCCAAGGAACACCCCCGCGAGCAACGACCGCCAGCGCGCCTGTCCCGGAAACCGCACGGCCCCCGCCAGCATCCACATCGCCAGCATGACGAAGCTCGCCATGAACATGTCGAGCATGGCGATCCGGCTCATCACGAACCAGGCGAAGTTGCCCGCCAGCAGCAGGGTCCCCGCCACCGTCGCCCAGGTCCGCCCGCTCGCCAGCCACAGCGCGCGGCTATAGGCGAACAGGCCAAGGCTGCCGAACAGCGCCGGAAAGGTTCGCCACGCCCGCGGCGTATCGCCCAGCAGGGCGATCCCGGCCGCGATCAGCTCCTTGCCGACCAGCGGATGCTCCGGGTTCTGGGGCTTGGCCAGGGTCAGCAGCACCTTGGCCGCCTTCACATAGTGGACCTCATCGAAATAGATCCGCGAAGGCACGTGCAGCCGGATCCACAGCAGGGCGAGGAAGGCGAAGGCGACCAGGCCGCACCACGCGATCGGGTCCTTATCGGCCTGGCCGGGCCCGATCTGGCCGGGAAGGGTTCGGTTCAAGTGGGCGCGCAGCATCGCCAGCGCGGATAGCGGGCGAGGGCGGCCTTGCGCAAGCGCGCTTGCCCCGGCGCGCCGCCGAAACTAAGGGACAGGCCCATGAAGAAGACCACCGGCCTCGATCGCACCGTCACCCGCAACTGGCGCCCCGCAACGCAAGCCCTGCGCGGCGGCACCTGGCGCTCGGAACACGGCGAGACCAGCGAAAGCCTCTATCTCACCTCGGGCTACACTTACGACGATGCGGCCACCGTCGCCGCTCGCTTCGCCGGTGAACAGCCGGGCATGACCTATTCGCGCCTGCAGAACCCCACGGTTGCCATGCTGGAAGAGCGCATCGCCCTGATGGAAGGGGCCGAGGCTTGCCGCACCCAGGCCACCGGCATGGCCGCGATGACCGCCGCCCTGCTCTGCCAGCTCTCGGCCGGCGATCACATCGTCGCCGCCAAGGCAGCCTTTGGCTCGTGCCGCTGGCTGGTCGATTCGCTGCTGCCCCGCTTCGGGATCGAGGGCACGGTGATCGACGCGACCGACAATGCCGCTTGGGAAGCCGCGATCCGGCCCAACACCAAGGTCTTTTTCTACGAGACCCCGGCCAACCCGACGCTCGAAATCGTCGACATGGCCTTCGTCAGCGCTCTGGCCAAGGCCCACGGCATCGTCACCGTGGTCGACAATGCGTTCTGCTCGCCGGTGATCCAGCGCCCGCTCGATTTCGGGGCCGACGTCGTGGCCTATTCGGCCACCAAGTTCATGGACGGACAGGGCCGGGTCATGGCTGGCGCGGTCTGCGGCACGGCCGAGTTCATCAACGACAAGCTGCTCCCGTTCCAGCGCAACACCGGGCCCAACCTCGCGCCGTTCAACGCCTGGGTCGTGCTCAAGGGGCTGGAAACGATGGACCTGCGCCTGCGCCAGCAGAGCGCCAATGCGCTCGAGGTCGGCCGCTTCCTCGAAACCCGCGTGCCGAAGATCATGCACCCGGGCCTCGAAAGCCATCCGCAGTTCGCCCTCGCGCAGAAGCAGATGACCATGCCCGGCGCGATCTTCTCGATCATCCTCGATGGCGGGCGCGCTCAGGCCTGGGCCCTGCTCGATGCGCTGCAACTGATCGATATCTCGAACAACATCGGCGATACCCGCTCGCTGATGTGCCACCCGGCGACGACCACCCACCACAACGTCGGCCCCGAAGGCCGCGCCGCGATGGGCGTGGGTGATGGGATGCTGCGCCTCAACGTCGGCCTCGAAGACCCGGCCGACCTGATCGAGGATCTCGACCAGGCCCTCACCGCCGCCGGGCTTTAAGTTACGGTGCGCCCTTGGCCTCCGCCAAGGGCTTGCGGCGAGTCTGGTGCATGGATCGGGGCAAGCTGAGCTTTCCCCTTGCGCGGCACCGGCCCGCTCCCCCGGCCCAACCACCCATTGAGTGTACCCTGTGGGTGGTTGGGCCGGGGGAGCGGGCCGGTGCCGCAAGCCTCCTGCGGATGCAGGAGGCGCACCAAACAAAAAACTCAGCTTCCCAGCGGCCGCCCGAGGTCGCGCAAGGCCCAGCCATAGGCGCTCGCGGTGCACAGCACGCGCGGGCTTTCCTCCGCTCCGGTCAGCCGGGCAAGATGGCGCCGCGCGCGCGGCTCGTCGGCCGGGGCATGGCGCAGGACCGCGAGGATGCGCGCCTCGTCCGCGGTCATCTTGCGGCAACAGCCCGGCGCCAGCGCGATGGTCCGCGCCGCGCCTGCCGACAGTTCGAGCATGGTCGCCCGCAGCAGGACCAGCGGACGGCGAAAGCCAATGCCGAAACCGTTGAACATCGCATTGGCCGCCACGGCGTCGTTCAGCCCGGCAAGCGCCATCCGCCGCAGCGCGAACAGGGTCAGGCGGTCGGCCGCCCCCTGCGGTGCGTTGAGCAGGGCGCGGCGCGAGCTGGTGCGGCGCAGGGCCGGGATCTGGGCGGAAGCGGGGGCGGGGCGGGTGGCCATGGGGGTCTCCTTGCTGACGAGGCATAACTGCTAATGCGAAGCGTTTGCAACAACAAGGGGCAAATTGTCGCGGCGGGTCGCTGGTGTCGTCCCGTGCTGCGGCGAGCCGAGCGGAACCTGAATCGATTGCCGGCGTTAGCCATTTGCGGGGTTGGGCATTTCCGGTTGTGAAACCGGCACCGGACGGTCATTCCAGCTTCAGAAGTCGACACGTGCAATGGAACCCTTGATGGACGCAGGCTCCCTGCTCGCCGCTATTGTCGAATGCTCGAGCGATGCGATCGTGGGCAAGTCGCTCGACAGCACGGTCCTGAGCTGGAACGCGGCGGCCGAGCGGATCTTCGGCTATACGGCCGAGGAAATGATCGGCCAGTCGATCCGCTGTCTGATCCCCTGCGACCGCCAGGCGGAGGAAGACCGCATCCTCGCCGCGATCTCGGCGGGCGAGCGCATTCCCACCTTCGACACGGTCCGGCGCCACAAGGACGGCAGCGACGTCCACGTCGCGGTCACCGTCTCGCCGGTTTATGATCAGGCCGGCCATGTCGTTGCCGCCAGCAAGATCGCGCGCGACATCACCGAAAGCCGCCGGGTCAAGCAGGCACTGGCCGACAGCGAGAACCGCTTCCGGCTGATGGCCGACAATATCACCCAACTTGCCTGGATCGCCGGGCCCGACGGCGCCCTCACCTGGTACAACCGGCGGTGGTACGACTATACTGGCACCGATTTCGAGCAGATGCAGGGCTGGGGCTGGCAGGCGGTCCATCACCCGGATCACGTCGAGGCGGTGACCGCGAAGTTTCGCGGCTGCGTGGAGAGCGGGACCGAGTGGGAGGACACGTTCCCGCTGCGCGGTTCGGATGGCCGCTACCGCTGGTTCCTCTCGCGCGCCGTGCCGATGCGGGGGGCGACCGGGCAGATCTACTGCTGGTTCGGCACCAATACCGACATCACCGAACAGCGCGAGGCGGAGAAGCGGATCGAGCTGCTGATGCTCGAGGTCAATCACCGCTCCAAGAACATGCTGGCGATGATCCAGTCGCTGGCCCGCCGCTCGGCCAACAACGCGGCAGGGCAGGGCGATTTCGTGGCGCGGCTGGAGCGGCGCATCGGCGGCCTCGCGGCCAACCAGGACCTGCTGGTGCGGCGCGCCTGGTCGAATATCCCGGTGGCCGAACTCATCGAGGTCCAGCTCGGCTTCCTTGGCGAATCGATCGCTCAGGTGACCCGGACCGGCGAGGCGCTCGCGGTCACCCCCACCGCGGCGGAAACGATCGGCATGACCCTGCACGAACTGGCCACCAATGCCCTGAAATATGGCGCCCTCTCCGTTCCCGAGGGCCGGGTCGGGATCGCCTGGGGGCGCGACGCCGACGGCGCGGTATTGATGAGCTGGACCGAATCCGGCGGGCCGCCGGTAACCGAGCCCGTGGTCCACGGTTTCGGCAGCCGCCTGATCACCGACGTCCCGCGCGGCAAGCTGCGCGCGCGGGTGGAGACCAGCTATCCGCCCGGCGGCTTTCGCTGGGAGATGGCCTGTCCGGCCGCCGGGGTGCTCGCCTGAAGGACGGCCGCAGCGAAAATTGCCCGCCGAATTGGAACCGCCCGGCGTCAAAGTGGGTTTTCCAGATGGCACGGAAAGGGTAGCTATGTCCCTCATGAAGGAACTGTTCCAGCATGCTGCCCTGACCGAGGACGTCACCGTGCGAGTCGCGGTGAATTTCCTGCCGGAACAGTCGCGGATCGATGCGGGCAAGTGGTTCTGGGTCTATCACATCCGGATCGAGAATGATTCGGACCAGCCGATCCGCCTGCTCACCCGCCACTGGCGAATCACCGACGGCCACGGCCTCGTCTCGATCGTCGAGGGGGAGGGCGTCGTCGGCGAACAGCCGCTGATCACGCCGGGCCACAGCCATGACTATGTCTCGGGCTGCCCGCTCAACACCCCGCACGGTTCGATGGAGGGCCACTACACCTTCCAGCGCGGCGACGGTTCGCGCTTCGAGGTGGCGATCCCCTACTTCCCCCTTGCCGCGCCCGCCACGGCGGGTTGAAGCGGGCGGCGGCGCGGGTAGCACGCCCAGCCTGCTTTACCTTGCCGCAACCGCGCACTAGATCAGGGCCAAGATGAAGCGCACCCACCTGCCGCTCAATGCCCTGCGCGTGTTCGATGCCGCCGCGCGCCACCTCTCGTTCACCCGCGCGGCGGACGAGCTGGCGGTGACCCCGGCGGCCGTCGGCCAGCAGATCCGCGCGCTCGAGGACCTGCTCGGCGTGGTCCTGTTCCGCCGCACCTCCAAGGGCCTCGAACTGACCGAGGAGGCTTCCGCCGGGCTCGAACCGCTGCGCACCGGCTTCCTCCATTTCGAGGATGCGGTCCAGGCGATGCAGGCCGGTCAGGCCAGCCACGTCTATACCATTGCCGCGCCGCGCGATTTCTTCGCCACGTGGCTCGCCCCGCGCCTCGCCGCCTTCCGCGCCGCCCATCCCGAGGTGCGCTACGTCCTCGTCGATGGCGAGCAGTCCGATTTCACCGAGGCCAACCTCGATCTCGCCGTGCGCTGGACCGAGGGACCGGGCGAACTCGAAGGGCTCCCGCTCGGCCCCGCCCGCCGCGTTACCGTGGGTGAGGGGGCGTGGATCGCCTGGCCCGGCGATCCGGCGCCGCAGGGCGAAGGCGCGGAAGAACCGCCGGTCCACGTCGGCGATGCCGGGCTGGCCCTCTCGGCCGCGGCCTCTGGCCTGGGCCGCGCCCGCGTTCCGCACTTGCTGGCCGAGGCCTGGCTCGCCGCCGGCCGGATCGCCGACCTGGGTGAGGTGGAGGACTGCCGCCGGGGCTACTGGCTGGTCGCCCCGCTGCCGCAGTGGCGCCAGAAGAAGGTCAAGGCCCTCGTCGCGGCGCTGACGGCGGACTGATCCCCACAAAAAAGGGCGGCCCCGGCCGCCCTTTTCCGTTGGTCGCTGCCCCGGCCGCGCCTTAGCGCTTCTTGCGATAATACCGGCCGCAGTTCTTGTTGTACTTGTTGCGGGCAATCTCGTGCCCGGCCACGCCGCCGCCCACCGCGCCGACGATCGTGCCGCCCGCGCCGCCCAGCAGGACATTGCCGAGCACCGCACCGCCGACCGCGCCGATTGCCGCGCCTTCGGTCTTGTTCAGGCGCTTGCAGGTGCGCGCCTCGGCGCTGGTCGAGGCCCCGGCGAGGGCAAGGGCAAAGGCCGCAGCCGTCACCGAGGAGAGAGCGAAAGAAGAGCGTTTCATGGTCGTTTCCTTGGCAGAATGCGTAAACTGTCCCCCGTTGAACGCATCCTGCCCGGATAAGTGCCCGAAGAAAAGGGCCGCGCGCCGCCCCGGCCCCGGATCATGTCCGGCCGGTGTCATAAATATGTCCGAAATGTCTCTGAACTGTCACACAAGCGTCATAACGGGCCTCATCGACAATGCCGCAGAGGCCCTTTCTCCATGAAGAAGCTCGCAATTGCCCTCGTCCCCCTTGCCGCCGTGGGCCTTTCCGCCCCGGCCATGGCCGATGACACCCAGGCCTGGGGCACGGTTGCCGTCACCGTCGCGCTCGGCGGCCCGTGGCGCGTGTCGAACGAGACCGTCGTGCGCACAAGCGACGCCAAGGGGCTCTACGAGGTCGAGAACAACCTCCTGCTCGGCTACAAGGTCAAGAACGTCACCGTCGCCGCCGGCTACACCCACGATCCGAACTATTCGCACGGCAGCTTCACCGCGATGGAACACCGCGTGCGCTCGCAGGTCCAGGTCGACAACTTCGCCGCGCTTGGCCCGGTGAAGCTGAGCGGACGGATGCGGATGGAAACGCGTTGGCGTGATGGCACCGTCGGCACCGGCTGGCGCCTGCGTCCCTACATCAAGGCCTCGCTGCCGATCTACGGCAAGACCACGCTCAACCTCTCGAACGAGCCGTTCATCGACCTTGGCCGCACCTCGTTCCAGAAGACCGACGGGCTGGACCGGATGCGCACCGTGCTGTCGGTCTCGACCCCGCTGTCCAAGCACATCTCGCTCGAGGCCGGCTACCTCAACCAGCACACTTTCGTGCGCGCCGGCGCCGATACCGACGATCACGTCGCCATGCTGAGCCTCTCCGCGACTTACTGATCGCAGGAGCAACCCAACAGCAAAAGGCCGCCGGGGAAGCGCTCCCCGGCGGCCTTTTTCGTGCCTGTGCGGCCAGCCGCGCGCGGCGGGCGTCAATGAAAAGACCACCGGCTCCGCAGCGAAGCCGGTGGTCCTGAAGCCTTGTCGGCCCGATCTCGAACACCCGTCATTGCGCGGGGCGAAGCCCCGCGGCAATCCAGGGCGGCTTTGCGCCGGGGCCTGGATTGCCGCGCGGCCTGTGGCCGCTCGCCGCCCGAGGGTGTTTACTTCAGCTCGGCCGGGTCCAGCGCGGTCAGCTTGGCCGCAATGTCGGCGCTCTTGGCCTGGATGTCGGCGGGCGAGACGACCATCCCGGCCTTGGCCAGCAGCCCGTCCTTGCCCCACGACTTGGTCCACTCGGCTACGAATTCCTTCAGGCCGCGGATCGCGTCGACGTGAGCCAGCTTGACGTAGATGTAGAGCGGGCGCGCGCCGGGGTAGGAGAAGTCCGAGATCGACTGGTAGGTCGGGACCACGCCGTTGATCGTCAGGCCGCGCAGCTTGTCGGCGTTCTCTTCCAGATAGGAATAGCCGAAGATGCCGACCGCGGCCGGGTTGGCTTCCAGCTTCTGGACGATCAGGTTGTCGTTCTCACCCATGTCGACATAGGCGCCGTCGCCGCGCACCTCGGTGCAGATCTTGTCGTGCTTCTCGGCGTCGCTGTCCTTGAGCGCCTTCATCTCGGCGTTCTCGTCACAGCCCTTGGCCATGATCAGTTCCTTCATGGCATCGCGCGTGCCCGAGGTCGACGGCGGCCCATAGACCATGATCGGTTCCTTGGGCAGCTTGGGGTTGACGTCGGACCACAGCTTGGCCGTGTTCGGCTTGCCATAAGGATTGGCGGCGAGCGCCTTGTAGATGTCCTCGCGGGTGAGCGCGAAGGCCGAGGGGCCGCTGGCCGCTTCGGCAAAGGCGATCCCGTCAAGGCCGACCTGGATCTCGGCGATCTTGTCGACGCCGTTCTTGGCGCATTCCTCGAACTCGGACTTCTTGATCCGGCGCGAGGCATTCTCGATGTCGGGATACTGCGCGCCGACGCCGGCGCAGAACAGCTTCATCCCCGCGCCCGTGCCGGTCGATTCGATGATCGGGCTCTTGATGTCCGGGCTCGACTTGGCGAGCTGGTCGGCCACCGCCTTGGCGAAAGGATAGACGGTCGAGCTGCCCACCGCGCGGATCTGGTCGCGCGAACCGCTGCCGGCGCCGCCACAGGCCGAAACCAGCGCGCAGGCTGCGACCGCGCTGCTCATCACCACGAACTTCTTCATCATCGTGCCTTTCTGCACCCGTTGGATGGCGGGCCAATGCATCCGCATTATGACACGCGTGTGACACCGACATGGCCCTCGCGGCACGGTGCGAACGACCAATGCCCGCTGCGCAGGATTTCCAGCCGAAAGCAGGCGGTCAGGACACGCAAACATATTTGTCGTTGGAAAAATCACACCGGCGGGAGATTGACTCCCAAGTGGCGGTCCACAAGATGTAAATATGGATCAAGCACCGCCAATTTGGATGCCTTTCGCCGCATTCGGCTGGATCGCTGTGGTGGTCGGGATATCAATCATATACCGTCGCCGCGCAGGGAAGCCCATTTACCCGAAGCTGCCGCCTGATGTTTTATATGCTGAGCGGTGGGCGTCCGGACCTTTCGCTTCCAACTGCCTAATGGTCGCGGTTACATCGGCCAGTGTTTCTGTTGTTCCAAAATTCCCATTTAATCTCATGTTTTTGGCGGAAATATACGGTCTGGAGCGATCCATTCCTATTGAAAGCATCAGCGCAGTTCAGCGAACGAGAAGCATCTTGGGGAACAATGTGGCGGTAACTTATGGCGTCGACCGCAAAACGCTGCGCCTACGGCTTAACAAGCCTGACCAGTTCTTAAACGCGTTACGCAAGCTAGTAAGCCCCACAGCGACTTTGAACGGCAGCTAACCCCAACTTTCCAGTCTCACACTCGCAATCGTGGACACTTCAATAGGCGTCGCCCCGGACTTGATCCGGGGCCCCGCTGCCTTCAGCGACGGTGGTGAGAAAGAGCGGGATCCCGGATCAAGTCCGGGATGACGGGGGTGGCAGCAAGCCCGACCATTCCTGCCACTGGCGGCCATGGAGCACCGGGCCGCAGCCCGCCACCCAAACCCCCTCCCGCAGGCGGGAGGGGCAGCGAGACTTGCGCCTAAACGGGGTTAGTCGCAGCGGGGCGGGCCAGCGACCTCGCCATCCAGACGCCCCGCCTCCAGACGCTCCGCCTCCAGCCGCCCCGTCACCCGCTCCCGAAACTCGGCCAGCTTGGCCTCCAGCGAAGCCTGCACCTCCCCGACCGAAGCCTGCTCCTCCTCCAGCCACATCGCCTTCAGCCGCTCGTAAACCGGATCGCCAGGCTGGGGCAGGGCGCCGCCCCGGTCATAGCGCCGGGCGCGCCGCTGGCGCAGCAGGAACATCAATAGCGCCGTGTCGTGGCGCACCCAGGTCGTCACCACCTTGCCGCCGCGCACCACCGGCCGCTCCTCCCCGGCCAGCGCCCGCTCCAGCGCGCAGTCTTCCAGCCGGGCCATGCCCCGGTCGATCGCCGCCTCCCACGCCGCCGCGAAGCCCTCCGCCCCGGCCCGGTTGCGCAGCTTGTAGAGCGCTTCCAGGCTGACCCCGATGCTCCGCGCCGCCTGGGTCACGATGCCGCAGGCCGCCAGCTCGGCGATGAAGGCCCGCTGCCGCGCCGGGGTGATCGAATTGCCGCGCGGCGCGCGGTGCAGATAGGGCGCGAAGTCCAGCAGGGGATCGCCCTCCTCGGCCGCCTCCCCGCGAAATGCCGCCGCGCTCGTCCGCCGCCCCGGCCGCGCCGAAGCGCAGGTCACCTTGCCCACTGCCTGCTCCTTTCAAGGTCGTGAAATTAACCCATTTGGTTCCATGTAGGAAAGAGGCTTGGCATCGAGCATTTTCCGCCCCATCCGGAGCCTATGACGTCTGACCCGTTTCTTGCCCAGGAAGTCCTTGATCGGACGCTCCTCGTGACTGAACTCTGGGAGGCTCAACTGATCCGCCATCCATTCGTGGCGGGCCATCCCGATCTGTCCGCACTGGCCGACCGGATTGGCGATCTCCTTGGCCTGTTCTACCAGCAGGCCGGCCACATCGCGCTTGACCCCCCGGCCGAATCCAAATAAGGGCGCCCACTTCCGCGATGGGTCTCCTCTCGTGGCAAGAGCTGAACATTGCCGGCAAGCACGGGTTTCCCGGGCAAGCCGTCAAAGTAACCCGGCGGCCTTGGGCCTCGGGTGGAGCGTTTTCGGCTCGCATCGTTTCCGGCCCGGGCCTGTCCGGTGCCTCGCGCTGCGGGATGCATTCACTTCACCTTGGGCCTGGCGTTGCCACCAATCACAGGTGAAGTCTTCACATGCCCACTATCAACCAGCTGATCCGCAAGGGTCGCGTTCCGCAGAAGGCCAAGAGCAAGGTCCCTGCGATGGAGCAGAACCCGCAGAAGCGCGGCGTTTGCACCCGCGTCTACACCACCACGCCGAAGAAGCCGAACTCGGCGCTTCGCAAGGTGGCGAAGATCCGCCTGACCAACCAGCGCGAAGTCATCTCGTACATTCCGGGCGAAGGCCACAACCTGCAGGAGCACTCGGTTGTGCTGATCCGCGGCGGCCGTGTGCGCGACCTTCCGGGCGTGCGCTACCACGTCCTGCGCGGCGTGCTCGATACGCAGGGCGTCAAGGACCGCAAGCAGTCCCGCTCGAAGTACGGCGCCAAGCGTCCCAAGTAAGGTCAACCGGGTTGGCGCCTGAAACCGGCGCCCCCAGGTGGCCAGCTGGCTGGCCCAGAAGATAAGGAATTTGCGATGTCTCGTCGTCGTCGTCCCGAAAAGCGGGAGATCCTGCCTGATCCGAAGTTCGGAGATCAGGTCCTCTCGAAGTTCATGAACAACCTGATGCTCGATGGTAAGAAGTCCGTCGCGGAAAGCATCGTCTATGGCGCTCTGGATACTATGCAGACCCGCGCCAAGGCCGATCCGCTGCAGCTCTTCCACGATGCGCTCAACAACGTGAAGCCGCAGATCGAAGTGCGCTCGCGCCGCGTCGGTGGTGCGACCTACCAGGTCCCGGTCGAAGTCCGTCCGGAGCGCGCTCAGGCTCTCGCCATCCGCTGGCTGATCACCGCCGCGCGCAACCGCTCGGAAACGACCATGTCGGCCCGCCTCTCGGCCGAGCTGCTCGACGCTGCCAACAACCGCGGCAACGCGGTCAAGAAGCGTGAAGACACCCACCGCATGGCCGACGCCAACCGCGCGTTCAGCCACTACCGCTGGTAAGGGCCAGGGCCGGGGCGGCTGTGCCGGAAACGGCGCGGCTGGCGCTGGCCCGTCTTCAAACGGTCACAGTCGTAACCATATGGGCGGGAGCCTTGATCGGCTCCCCCCATGTCTCCCAAGGAACTCCCCATGGCCCGCAGCCATCCGCTTGAGCGTTACCGCAATTTCGGCATCATGGCGCACATCGACGCTGGCAAGACCACGACGACCGAGCGCATCCTCTACTACACCGGCAAGTCCTACAAGATCGGCGAAGTCCACGACGGCGCCGCGACCATGGACTGGATGGAGCAGGAGCAGGAACGCGGCATCACGATCACGTCGGCCGCGACGACCTGTTTCTGGAACGATCACCGCCTGAACATCATCGACACCCCCGGCCACGTCGACTTCACCATCGAAGTCGAACGCTCGCTGCGCGTGCTCGACGGTGCGGTCGCCGCGTTTGACGGCGTTGCCGGCGTTGAGCCGCAGTCGGAAACCGTGTGGCGCCAGGCCGACAAGTACGGCGTGCCGCGGATGTGCTTCATCAACAAGCTCGACCGCACCGGCGCGAACTTCAAGTACTGCGTCCAGACCATCATCGACCGCCTCGGCGCCAAGCCGGCCGTGCTCTATCTCCCGATCGGCGCGGAAGCCGATTTCAAGGGCCTGGTCGACCTGGTCGAGAAGCGCGCGATCATCTGGAAGGACGAATCGCTCGGCGCCGAATTCTTCTATGAAGAAATCCCCGCCGACATGGCCGACGAAGCCGAGCTCTACCGCTCGCAGCTCGTCGAGCTCGCCGTCGAGCAGGACGACGACGCGATGGAAGCCTATCTCGAGGGCAATGAGCCCGACGTGGCGACCCTCAAGAAGCTGATCCGCAAGGGCACGCTGAGCCAGGCCTTCGTGCCGGTGCTGTGCGGCTCGGCGTTCAAGAACAAGGGCGTCCAGGCCCTGCTCGACGCCGTGGTCGACTACCTGCCTTCGCCGCTCGACATTGCCGACGTCCAAGGCGTCAACCCGGATACGGACGAGCCGGACACTCGTGCAACCTCGGACGAGGCTCCGTTCTCGGCGCTCGCGTTCAAGATCATGAACGACCCCTTCGTCGGCTCGCTGACCTTCACCCGCATCTACTCGGGTACGCTCGTCAAGGGCAGCTACCTGAACTCGGTGAAGAACAAGAAGGAGAAGGTCGGCCGCATGCTGCTGATGCACTCCAACAACCGCGAAGACATCGATACCGCCTATGCCGGCGACATTGTGGCCTTGGCTGGTCTGAAGGAGACCACCACCGGCGACACGCTGTGCTCGGAGAAGCAGCCGATCATTCTGGAGCGGATGGAATTCCCCGAGCCGGTGATCGAGCTGTCGGTGGAACCGAAGACCAAGGCCGACCAGGAAAAGATGGGCCTCGCGCTCAACCGTCTTTCGGCCGAGGACCCCTCGTTCCGCGTTTCGACCGATCACGAATCGGGCCAGACCATCATCAAGGGCATGGGCGAGCTTCACCTCGAAATCCTCGTCGACCGCATGCGCCGCGAGTTCAAGGTCGAGGCCAACGTCGGTGCGCCGCAGGTGGCCTACCGCGAATACCTGTCGAAGCCGATCGACCTCGACCACACCCACAAGAAGCAGTCGGGCGGCACCGGCCAGTTCGGCCGCGTGAAGGTCAAGGTGACGCCGGGCGAGCGTGGTTCGGGCTTCGTCTTCAAGGACGAGATCAAGGGCGGTAACATTCCGAAGGAATATATCCCCGCGATCGAGAAGGGCTTCCGCGAAACCGCCGAGACCGGCTCGCTGATCGGCTTCCCGATCATCGACTTCGAAGTCCTGCTCTACGACGGCGCCTACCATGACGTCGACTCGTCGGCCCTGGCCTTCGAAATCTGTGCTCGCGGCGCCATGCGCGAAGCCGCCCAGAAGTCGGGCATCAAGGTCCTCGAGCCGATCATGAAGGTCGAGGTCGTGACGCCGGAAGAGTTCATGGGTGACGTGATCGGCGACATCAACTCCCGCCGTGGCCAGATCCAGGGTACCGACAGCCGGGGCAATGCCCAGGTGGTCGAGGCCATGGTCCCGCTGGCCAACATGTTCGGCTACGTGAATCAGCTGCGCTCGTTCACCCAGGGCCGGGCTCAGTACTCGATGCAGTTCTCGCACTACGACGAGGTCCCGGCGAACGTCGCGACCGAACTTAAGGCGAAGCTTGCATAAGACCACGGTTCGGATTAGGGGCGGCGCCTGATTCAGCGGGTGCCGTCCTTTCCCCGCAGTATCTGCAATTTTTTGAGAAGAAGGTTTGAGCAATGGCTAAGGCTAAGTTTGAGCGGACCAAGCCGCACTGCAACATCGGCACCATCGGTCACGTCGACCACGGCAAGACCACGCTGACCGCCGCGATCACCAAGGTGCTCGCCGAAACCGGTGGCGCGACGTTCACCGACTACGCGAACATCGACAAGGCTCCGGAAGAGCGCGAGCGCGGCATCACCATCTCGACCGCGCACGTCGAGTACGAGACCGAGAACCGCCACTACGCGCACGTCGACTGCCCGGGTCACGCTGACTATGTGAAGAACATGATCACCGGTGCCGCCCAGATGGACGGCGCGATCCTCGTCGTGAACGCCGCTGACGGTCCGATGCCGCAGACCCGCGAGCACATCCTGCTCGCCCGTCAGGTCGGCGTGCCGGCGCTCGTCGTGTACATGAACAAGGTCGACCAGGTCGACGACGAGGAAATCCTCGAGCTCGTCGAACTCGAAGTTCGTGAACTGCTCTCCTCGTACGACTTCCCGGGCGACGATATTCCGATCGTCAAGGGTTCGGCCCTTGCTGCCCTCGAAGGCCGCAACGACGAAATCGGCAAGAGCTCGATCCAGGCCCTGATGGCCGCCGTCGACTCGTACATTCCGCAGCCGCCGCGTCCGACCGACAAGCCGTTCCTGATGCCCGTCGAAGACGTGTTCTCGATCTCGGGTCGCGGCACCGTCGTGACCGGCCGCGTCGAGACCGGCATCGTCAAGGTTGGCGAGGAAGTCGAGATCGTCGGTCTGAAGGACACCCAGAAGACCACCGTCACCGGCGTCGAAATGTTCCGCAAGCTGCTCGACCAGGGCGAAGCCGGCGACAACATCGGTGCCCTCGTGCGCGGCGTGAAGCGTGAAGACGTTGAGCGCGGCCAGGTCCTCTGCAAGCCCGGTTCGGTCAAGCCGCACACCGAGTTCTCGGCCGAGGTCTACGTGCTGTCGAAGGACGAAGGTGGCCGTCACACGCCGTTCTTCGCCAACTACCGCCCGCAGTTCTACTTCCGCACCACCGACGTGACCGGCGAAGTGATTCTGCCGGAAGGCACCGAGATGGTGATGCCGGGCGACAACGTGACCCTGTCGGTCAAGCTGATCGCGCCGATCGCCATGGACGAAGGTCTCCGCTTCGCTATCCGCGAAGGCGGCCGCACCGTCGGTTCGGGCGTCGTCGCCAAGATCACCAAGTAATTGGTGAAAGTCGGGGCTTATCGGCCCTGACGGACAGAATTGGCCCGGTCTCCCGTCGTGGAGGCCGGGCTTTTTCGTTGTGTTAGCCCGCGAAGGCAGGGGGCGGCGCCGACAAGCCCACCGATTCGCGGTCCAGCGCAAACCGAGCTTGGGACTGCGTTCACTCCGCTTGTAGCGCGCTCTTTCGACTCGGTGTTGCGCAATGGCATGGGTTCGAGCCGGGCTGCCGTGTGTGGTTCTGATTGCTGCGGATTTCCTCGAGTTGCCAATCCAGGCACGCGTTGCTTGCGGGGCGCGGCTATGACGATCGTCGCTGACGCCGAGCATTCATGCCCGCTGCGCCTGCCGTCCCGGAAAATACCCGTTTCCCGACTTGATCAATTGCCTCCACCGGTGTAGGGGCGCGCTTCGTTTCGGCGGGCTTGAAGGTTTCCTGGGGTTTGCCGGCCACTCGTTTTTGCTCTTTCTCATCGGTGTACGGATCATGGACGCTCAGAACATTCGCATTCGCCTCAAGGCTTTCGACCACCGCGTGCTCGACCAGGCGACCGGCGAAATCGCCGACACCGCCCGCCGCACCGGCGCCCTGATCCGTGGGCCGATCCCGCTTCCGACCCGGATCGAGAAGTTCTGCGTCAACCGCGGCCCCCACATCGACAAGAAGTCGCGTGAGCAGTTCGAGGTGCGCACCTACAAGCGCCTGCTCGACATCGTGCAGCCCAACGCTGCCACCGTCGATGCGCTGATGAAGCTCGACCTGGCTGCCGGCGTGAACGTCGAAATCAAGCTGGCCTGATCCAGCTGCGCTTCCCCTCGAAAATGAGGGGTGGCGCAACGGCGCAATGCCCGCTAAGGGCGGCGCTTCGCGACTTGTCATGCGAGTCGCTATCCTTCGGCTTAGGTCGATTCGGTGGTCCTCCACCGCGGACATTGGGATACCTCCGGCCTGATCCAATGGATCGTAAGGGCCGGGAAAGCGTCCCCCGTCTCGCTGCCGCGAGCCTTCGGGCAAATGGTGGCACTTCGGCCCGGACGGGGCGCGCTTCACACATAGGGCCGATCACGCCCCTGGGGATGGTCCCCTTGGGCCTCTGTGAGGAGTACGGATCATGCGCACAGGCGTGATCGCTAAGAAGGTGGGGATGACCCGCCTTTTCCAGGAAGACGGTCGGCACGTGCCGGTTACCGTTCTTTCGTTGGAGAACTGCCAGGTGGTTTCGGTTCGCACTGCCGACCGTGACGGTTACGTCGCGCTGCAGCTGGGTGCCGGCGAAGCCAAGCAGAAGAACGTTGCCAAGCCGCAGCGTGAGCACTTCGCCAAGGCTGAAGTCTCGCTCAAGGCCGAAGTCGCCGAGTTCCGCGTCGCCGACGACGCGCTGCTCGATGTCGGCTCGACCATCGCCGCCTCTCACTTCGTTGCTGGCCAGCTGGTCGACATCACCGGCCAGACCCAGGGTAAGGGTTTCGCCGGTGCGATGAAGCGCTGGGGTTTCGGCGGTATGCGCGCCACCCATGGTGTTTCCATCACTCACCGTGCCCACGGTTCGACCGGTAATCGCCAGGATCCGGGCCGCGTCTTCAAGAACAAGAAGATGGCCGGTCACATGGGTGACCGTCAGCGTACCCAGCAGAACCTCGAAGTCGTTCGCACCGACGACGAGCGTGGCCTGATCTTCGTCAAGGGCTCGGTCCCGGGGTCGAAGAATGCTTGGCTGCTCGTCCGCGACGCCGTCAAGGTCTCGCGCCACGCCGAGGCTCCCTACCCCGCCGGCCTGAAGCAGGCTGCCAACAGCAACGATTCGGCTGCTGCCGACACCCCGGCGGAAGTCGCGGCTGTCGAAGCCACCGAAGGCCAGGAGGGCTAAGTCGTGAAGGTCAAGCTCATCAATCTTGATGGTTCGGCCGCCAAGGGCGACATCGAACTGTCGGATGCCGTGTTCGGCGTCGAGCCCCGCGCTGACATTCTGCACCGCGTCGTTACCTGGCAGCTCGAGAACCGTCGCGGCATCGCCCGCAAGGCGCGCGAGCGTTCGGACGTTGCCCGCACCGGCAAGAAGTTCGGCCGCCAGAAGGGTGGCGGTACCGCCCGTCACGGCGACCGCAAGGCCCCGATCTTCATCGGCGGTGGCAAGGCTCACGGTCCGCGCGTTCGCGAGTTCAACATCTCGCTGAACAAGAAGGTCCGCGCGCTCGGTCTGAAGATGGCCCTGTCGTCGAAGGCGCAGAGCGGTCTGTTCGTAGTCGACAGCCTCGATCTCGACGGCAAGACCAAGACCCTCGCTGCCCAGCTCGCCAAGTCGGGCTTCGGCAAGAAGGTTCTCGTGATCGACGGCGAAGGCGTGAACGACAACTTCGCCAAGGCCGCGCGCAATCTCGTCGGGATCAACGTCCTGCCGGCCGTCGGCGCGAACGTCTACGACATCCTGAAGCATGATACGCTGGTGCTGACGCGCGCCGCGGTCGAGAAGCTGGAGGCGCGTTTCAATGGCTAAGGACGCAATCGACACGCGTCACTACGACGTGATCGTGGCTCCCCACATCACCGAGAAGTCGACGCTGCTCTCCGAGCACAACGCGGTGGTCTTCAAGGTCGCCGACAAGGCCACCAAGCCCGAGATCAAGGCTGCGGTCGAAGCGCTGTTCGACGTAAAGGTCGTCGGCGTGAACACCCTGACCCAGAAGGGCAAGACCAAGCGGTGGAAGGGCAAGCCCTATCGCCGTTCCGACGTCAAGAAGGCCGTCGTGACCCTGGCCCCGGGCCAGTCGATCGACGTGACCAGCGGGATCTGAGGCGCGCACCATGGCACTCAAGAACTATAACCCGACCAGCCCGGCCCGTCGCGGCCTGATCCTGGTCGACAAGTCGTCCCTGTGGAAGGGCAAGCCCGTCAAGGCGCTGACCGAAGGTAAGCGCAAGACCGGCGGCCGCAACAACAAGGGTCACGTGACCTCGCGCGGCATCGCCGGCGGCCACAAGCAGAAGTACCGCTTCGTCGACTTCAAGCGTCGCAAGTGGGACATGTCGGCCACCGTCGAGCGTCTGGAATACGACCCCAACCGCACCGCGTTCATCGCTCTCGTCAAGTACGAAGACGGTGAACTGGCCTACATCCTGGCACCGCAGCGCCTGGCCGTGGGCGACCAGGTGATCGCCGGTGAAAAGACCGACGTGAAGCCGGGCAACGCGATGCTGCTGTCGCAGATGCCGGTCGGCACCATCGTCCACAACGTGGAGATGAAGCCGGGCAAGGGCGGGCAGATCGCCCGTTCGGCCGGCACCTACGTGCAGGTCGTTGGTCGTGACCGCGGCATGGTCATCGTTCGCCTGAACTCGGGCGAGCAGCGCTACCTGCGCGGCGATTGCATGGGTACGGTTGGCGCGGTGTCGAACCCCGACAACCAGAACCAGAACCTGGCGAAGGCCGGTCGCAACCGTTGGCTGGGCAAGCGTCCGCTGACCCGCGGCGTCGCCAAGAACCCGGTCGACCACCCGCACGGTGGTGGTGAAGGCCGCACTTCGGGCGGCCGTCATCCGGTTACCCCGTGGGGCAAGCCGACCAAGGGGGCCCGTACCCGCCACAACAAGCGGACCGACGGCATGATCATCCGCTCGCGCCACGCGAAGAAGAAGAGGTAATCGACCATGGCACGTTCCATCTGGAAGGGCCCCTTCGTCGACCTGCACCTGCTGAAGAAGGCCGAAGTAGCGCAGGACGCGGGTTCGCGCGCTGGCCCGATCAAGACCTGGTCGCGGCGTTCGACGATCCTGCCCCAGTTCGTTGGCCTGACGTTCAACGTCTACAACGGCAAGAAGTTCATCCCCGTTGCTGTCAACGAGGACATGGTCGGCCACAAGCTGGGTGAATTTGCGCCGACGCGCAGCTTCCCCGGTCACGCCGCCGACAAGAAGGGCAAGCGGTAATGGGCAAGCAGAAGTCCCCTCGTCGCGTTGGCGACAACGAAGCGCTGTCGGTCGGCACGCAAATCCGTGGTTCGGCCCAGAAGCTGAACCTGGTTGCGGGTCTGATCCGCGGCAAGTCGGCTGAAGAGGCTCTGAACATCCTCGCCTTCTCGAAGAAGGCGATGGCTGTCGATGCCCGCAAGGTGCTCGCCTCGGCGATCGCCAATGCCGAAAACAATCACAACCTCGACGTCGACGCTCTCGTCGTCGCCGAGGCCTCGGTGGGCAAGTCGATCACGATGAAGCGCTTCCACACCCGTGGTCGCGGCAAGTCGACCCGCATCCTCAAGCCGTTCTCGCGGCTGCGGATTGTCGTTCGTGAAACCACCGAAGAAGCTGGGGAGGCCTAAACCATGGGTCACAAGTCCAACCCAATCGGCCTGCGCCTCCAGATCAACCGGACCTGGGACAGCCGCTGGTACTCCGAGGGCAAGAGCTACGGCAAGCTGCTCGCCGAGGATCTGAAAATCCGCAAGTTCATCATCGAGACCCTGCCGCAGGCGGCGATCTCGAAGGTGGTGATCGAGCGTCCTGCCAAGCTGTGCCGCGTGTCGATCTATGCCGCTCGTCCGGGCGTCATCATCGGCAAGAAGGGCGCCGACATCGAGAAGCTGCGTTCGCAGCTGGCCAAGATGACCGGCAGCGACGTGAAGCTGAACATCGTCGAGATCCGCAAGCCGGAAGTCGACGCGAAGCTCGTCGCCCAGGGCATCGCCGACCAGCTCATTCGCCGCGTGGCGTTCCGCCGTGCGATGAAGCGCGCGATGCAGTCCGCGATGCGCCTGGGTGCCGAAGGCATCAAGGTCGTCTGCGGCGGCCGTCTCGGCGGCGCCGAGATCGCGCGGGTCGAACAGTACCGTGAAGGCCGCGTGCCGCTCCACACGCTGCGCGCCCATATCGACTACGCTGAAGCCGAGGCTCTGACCACCTATGGCGTGATCGGCATCAAGGTGTGGATCTTCAAGGGCGAGATCCTCGGCCACGATCCGATGGCCCAGGAACGGCTGATGATGGAGGCCCAGACCTCCGGCGTGCGCCCGGCGCGCGATGACCGCAGGAACTAAGCCATGCTGCAACCGAAAAAGACCAAGTTCCGCAAGGCCTTCAAGGGCCGCATCCATGGCTTGGCCAAGGGTGGTTCGGACCTGAACTTCGGCTCCTACGGCCTGAAGGCGATGGAGCCCGAGCGCATCACCGCCCGCCAGATCGAAGCGGCCCGCCGCGCGATCACGCGTCACATCAAGCGCCAGGGTCGTCTCTGGATCCGCGTCTTCCCGGACGTGCCGGTTTCGAAGAAGCCTGCCGAAGTCCGTCAGGGTAAGGGCAAGGGTTCGATCGAATACTGGGCCGCCCGCGTCAAGCCGGGTCGGATCCTGTTCGAGCTCGACGGCGTTGCCGGCCCGCTCGCCGCGGAAGCGTTCAGCCGCGCCGCGATGAAGCTGCCGATCAAGACCAAGGTTGTCGCCCGCCTCGGCGACACCTCGCACCTCGGAGGCGAATAATGGCCAAGATTGAAGATCTTCGCGCCAAGACCGACGATCAGCTGACCGCTGACCTCGCCGATCTGAAGAAGGAGGCATTCAACCTCCGCTTCCAGGCTGCGACCAACCAGCTGGAACGTCCGGCGCGCATCAAGGAAGTGCGCCGTGACATCGCCCGCATCAAGACGCTGCAGACTGAGCGTTCTCAGTCGGCCAAGGCGTAAGGAGCTAACGATGCCCAAGCGTATTCTCATCGGGACCATCGTCTCCGACAAGACCGACAAGACCGTGGTCGTGAAGGTCGAACGCAAGGTGAAGCACCCGCTCTACGGGAAGATCATCCGCCGTTCGAAGAAGTATCACGCCCATGACGAGGACAACGCCTTCAAGACCGGCGAAGTCGTCCGCATCGAGGAAACCGCGCCGATCTCCAAGCTGAAGAGCTGGAAGGTGATCGAGCGGGTGACCGCGGGCAAGACGGCCGCTCTTGAAGCGGAAATCTGAGCCAGTCGGGTAAAAATTTGGAACTCCCGGGACATTCTCGGAAAGCCAGGTAAGAAGGAACCGGATCAATGATCCAGATGCAATCCAACCTCGACGTCGCGGACAACAGCGGCGCCAAGCGCGTCCAGTGCATCAAGGTGCTGGGCGGGTCGAAGCGTCGTACCGCTGGCGTTGGCGACATCATCGTGGTGTCGATCAAGGAGGCGCAGCCGCGCGCCAAGGTCAAGAAGGGCGACGTGCACCGCGCCGTGATCGTCCGTACCCGCAAGGACGTCCGTCGTCCCGACGGTTCGGTGATCCGTTTCGACGGTAACGCCGCCGTGCTCATCGGCAAGAACGAAGAGCCGATTGGTACGCGTATCTTCGGCCCCGTGGTCCGCGAACTGCGCGCCAAGGGCTTCATGAAGATCATCTCGCTCGCGCCGGAGGTGCTGTAATGTCTAGCGCCAAGATCAAGAAGGGCGACAGCGTCGTCGTTCGCTCGGGCAAGGACAAGGGCCGCACCGGCACTGTCCTTCAGGTTCTGCCCAAGGACGGCAAGGTCGTCGTCTCGGGCGTCAACGTGATTGCCCGTCACCGCAAGCCGACCCAGGTCAACCCCCAGGGCGGTATCGATCGCCACGAGGCGCCGATGGCGATCTCGAAGGTTGCCGTGGCCGACAAGGACGGCAAGCCTACCCGCGTTCGTTTCGAGGAACGCGATGGCAAGAAGGTCCGTGTCGCCGTCAAGTCCGGGGAGGCCATCGATGGCTGACAACTACACGCCGCGCATGAAGTCGAAGTATGACGCCGAGATCGCTGCCGCGATGCAGGCCAAGTTCGGCTACAAGAACGCGCTCGAGATCCCGAAGATCGAGAAGATCACGCTCAACATGGGCGTGGGCGAGGCGAGCCAGGACAAGAAGAAGGTCCAGACCGCCGCTGCCGAGATGGAACTGATCGCTGGCCAGAAGCCCGTGATCACCAAGGCGAAGAAGTCGATCGCGCAGTTCAAGCTGCGTGAAGGCATGCCGATCGGCTGCAAGGTTACCCTGCGCCGCGAACGCATGTACGAGTTCCTCGATCGCCTGATCACCATCGCCATGCCCCGCATCCGCGACTTCCGTGGTCTGAACCCGAAGTCGTTCGATGGTCGCGGCAATTACGCGATGGGTCTGAAGGAGCAGATCATCTTCCCGGAGATCAGCTACGACCAGATCGAGAAGGTGCGTGGGATGGACATCATCGTCACCACCACCGCCAAGACCGACGAGGAAGCGCGCGAGCTGCTGCGCCTCTTCGGTTTCCCTTTCCCGGCTGAAGCCGAAGCCTCGCTGGCTGCCTGAACTAGGAAGAGAGCTTAAGTCCATGGCGAAACTGAGTTCGATCAACAAGAACGAGAAGCGCAAGGCGCTCGTTCAGAAGTTCGCGGCGAAGTATGCCGCTCTCAAGGCCCAGGCCGACGACGAGTCGCTCGACGAAACCGAGCGCCTTATCGCCCGCCTCAAGCTGGCGGAGCTGCCGCGCAACGCGAACCCCACCCGCGTGCGTAACCGCTGCAACACCACCGGCCGCCCGCGCGGCTACTATCGCAAGTTCGGCCTTTGCCGCGTCGAGCTCCGTGATCTTGCCAACAAGGGCATGATCCCGGGCGTGACCAAGTCGAGCTGGTAAGGATCAAGCGATGGCACTGACCGATCCCCTGGGTGATATGCTCACCCGCATCCGCAACGGCCAGCAGGCGAAGAAGGACTCCGTCCTCTCGCCGGCTTCGAAGCTGCGCGCCCGCGTACTCGAAGTGCTGCAGCGTGAAGGCTACATCCGTGGCTATTCGGAGGACGCCACCGGCGCTCATCCGCAGCTGCGCATCGAGCTGAAGTATTTCGAGGGCGAGCCTGCGATCAAGCACGTCGCCCGCGTCTCCAAGCCGGGCCGCCGCGTCTACTCGGGTTCCAAGGAACTCCCGGTTGTGCGCAACGGTCTTGGCATCACCATCGTCTCGACGCCCCGCGGCGTGCTTTCGGATGCCGAAGCCCGCGCCCAGAACGTCGGCGGCGAAGTGCTTGCGGAGGTGTTCTGATGAGCCGCATCGGTAAGAAGCCGGTCTCCATCCCGAGCGGCGTCAGCGCCGCAATCGCGGACGGCGTCCTGACGGTGAAGGGCCCCAAGGGCACCCTGACCCTCAACCTGCGTGACGAGATCAGCTACACCGTGGATGGCGATGCCATCCTGGTGAAGCCGGCCAACGACACCAAGCAGGCCCGCGCTTTCTGGGGCATGCAGCGCACCCTGGTCGACAACCTCGTCACCGGCGTGACGCAGGGCTACACTAAGGTTCTTGAAATCACCGGCGTCGGCTATCGTGCCAACGCGCAGGGCAAGAACCTGAAGCTGCAGCTCGGCTACAGCCACGACGTGGATTACGCGGTGCCGGAAGGCATCGAGATCAAGACCCCGGATAACACCACGGTCGAGATCAGCGGGATCGACAAGCAGAAGGTTGGCCAGGTTGCCGCCGAAATCCGTCGCTGGCGCAAGCCCGAACCCTACAAGGGCAAGGGCATCAAGTACCGCGGCGAGTACATCTTCCGCAAGGAAGGGAAGAAGAAGTAATGGCGAAGCTCTCTCTCTTCGACCGCCGTCGTCGGCGGGTTCGCACCGCGCTCAAGGCGCGCGCTGGTGGCCGTCCGCGGCTTTCGGTGCACCGCTCGGGCCGTCACATCTACGCGCAGATCATCGACGATGCCGAAGGCAAGACCATTGCCTCGGCCTCGACGCTGACCAAGGGCTCGAAGGGCCCCGGCGCGACCTGCGACGCGGCTGCCCTGGTCGGCAAGACGCTGGCCGAGGCCGCCAAGGCCAAGGGCGTGACCGCTGTCGTGTTCGATCGCGGCGGCTTCCTGTTCCATGGCCGCGTCAAGGCGCTGGCCGATGCCGCGCGTGAAGGCGGGCTGGAGTTCTGACGATGGCAGACGAAACCAACATTGAAGGCGTCGCCGTCGAGGCGACCGGTGCCGAAGGCGGCGAGCAGCGCGAAGGTCGCGGCCGTGGCCGTGGCCGTGGCGGCAACGACCGCGGTGGTGAGCGTGGTGGCCGTGGCCGCCGTGACGACCGTCGTGGCCGTGGCAACAACGACGAGGAAGGTGGCGAAGAGCTGATCGAGAAGCTCGTCCACATCAACCGCGTCTCCAAGACCGTGAAGGGCGGCAAGCGCTTCGGCTTTGCCGCGCTGGTCGTGGTCGGCGACGGCAAGGGCCGTGTGGGCTTCGGCCACGGCAAGGCCCGCGAAGTGCCGGAAGCCATCACCAAGGCGACCGCTTCGGCCAAGAAGAAGATGATCCGCGTTCCGCTCAAGGAAGGCCGCACGCTGCACCATGACGGCAAGGGCCACTTCGGCGCTGGCAAGGTCAACGTGCGTTCGGCTCCGGCCGGTACCGGCATCATCGCCGGCGGCCCGATGCGCGCCGTCTTCGAGAGCCTGGGCGTCCACGACGTGGTGACCAAGTCGGTCGGCACCTCGAACCCCTACAACATGATCCGCGCCACCTTCGACGCCCTGACCGACCAGACTTCGCCGAAGTCGGTCGCCCAGCGTCGCGGCAAGAAGGTCGCCGACCTGCTCGGCCGCGCCGGTGGCACGGTTGCCGAGGCGGAAGCCGCGGCCGAAGCGATCACGGAGTAATCTGAGATGGCCAAGATCAAGATCAAGCAGATCGGTTCGCCGATCCGTCGCCCTGAAAGCCAGAAGAAGATTCTGGTCGGCCTGGGGCTCGGCAAGATGCACCGCGTGGTCGAGTTGGAGGACACCGCGGAAGTGCGTGGCGCCATCGCCAAGCTGCCGCACATGGTGGCCGTGGTCGACTGACCGAGGCGTTGCCAGAGCAATGAGATCAAGCCCCGGCCGCAAGGCTGGGGCTTTTTCGTTTCCGGCCTCCGGCAAGATCGCGTCGCAGCGCACCAATTCTTAAGCATAGTTCCCTAGAGTGGTGGCATGTTCGAACACTTGCGCCGCCTGATCCTGCCGTCGAGTCCCGGCGCGTTGAGGCTGTGGCTGGCGCTGGTCGTGGTGTTCCACCACGTCACCCGGATCGAGGTCGGCAAGGCCCCGGTGCTCGTGTTCTTCGCCCTGTCTGGCTATTGGGTGCATCAGGTCTGGAGCCGCCGCTATTGCAACACCGTCCAGCCGTGCCTGACCTTCGCGATCAGCCGGTGGTGGCGCGTCGCCCCGATCATGGTCATCGCGGCGGTTCTGTGCGTTGCCGTGATGGCGCTGGTCGATCATGGCGGCCTGTCGGCTGTTGCGGCCATGCCGCTGAGGCAAGCGTTCTCGACGCTGTTCGTGCTGGGCTATGCCCAGATGCCGGTCCGGCCGGTCGGGCCCGCCTGGTCGCTCGACATCGAGATGCAGTTCTATCTCGTCGCGCCGCTACTGGTGCCGCTGGTTCAGCGCACCAGCGCGATCGCGGCGCTGTTCGCGGCGTTCGTCGTCTATACCCTTGGCATTGCCGTCTATCCCGAACTGGTCCTGACCAGCTTCCTCGTCCCCTTCGTTATCGGAATGGTCGCCGCGCGGCACCAGTGGACGGTGTCGCCGCGCCTTGCCGAAGGCTTGCAGGCTCTCGCAGTCCTGATCGTCGCGGCAGTCTGCCTCTCTCCCTGGCGTACGCTACTGCTCGGTTCGGAGGAGGGCGGGTGGTGGCCACAACTCAATATCCTGCTGGCCGTGCTGGTCCTGCCGCAGGCCCTCGTCTCGGTCGGCCGAAGGGGCGGGCCGCGGGACCAAATATGGGCAGACCAGTCCTACGTCGTCTACATGCTGCACTGGCCGGGCATACTGTTGCTGCGCGGCATTGCCTGGCCCGAGGGCGCGGCGTGGAGCGCGGGCCTTGTGGCCATCGGTCTTGCTACCAGTTTGCTGTGCTGGGCCATCCACCGCTACTATGACCGGCCGCTCAACCGGCGACGCGCGCGCTGGGTCGATAGCCGCCGGAATGCCGCCCGCGTAGCGGTGACAAAAGGGGATGACAGCGCCCCCGTCTTCGCCTAAGGGCCGCCACTTCCATCAAGCGCGACCAAAGCGAAAGCGAGTGCACTGACATGAAACTGAATGACATCCGCGACAACAACGGCGCCCGCAAGGGCCGTATGCGTGTCGGCCGTGGCATCGGCTCCGGCAAGGGCAAGACCGCCGGCCGCGGCCAGAAGGGTGCCAAGGCGCGCTCGGGCGTCTCGGTCAACGGCTTCGAGGGCGGCCAGATGCCGCTCCACATGCGTATCCCGAAGCGCGGCTTCAACAACATCTTCGCCAAGGACTATGCCGAAGTGAACCTCGGCCTGATCCAGAAGGCGATCGACGCCGGCAAGATCGACGCCTCGGCGACGATCGACCACACGGCGCTGAAGGCCGCTGGCCTCGCTCGCGGCGGCAAGGACGGTGTGCGCCTGCTCGGCAAGGGTGAATTCTCGGCCAAGGCCAGCTTCGCGGTCGAAGGCGTCAGCAAGGGTGCGCGCGAGGCGGTCGAAAAGGCTGGCGGCAGCGTGACCGTGCCGGAAGCCGGCCCGAGCGAGCACGAAAAGAAGACTGCCCGCCGCGACGCCAACAAGGCTGCGCGCGCCGCGAAGTAATCCGGACCATTCTCCCCGGCCGGCGCTCTATCGCGCGGGCCGGGGATGAATCCGCTGCGGCGGGTTCGACATTGCTGAACCGTGCCCTATATGGGCCGCAGCGGTCCCCTCCGGCACCCACGAGGCACAACGGTCCCATGGCATCACGCGCCGACAATATTGCGAGCAATCTCAGCCTCGCCAACTTTTCCAAGGCCACCGAGCTCAAGAGCCGGATCTGGTTCACGATCGGCGCGCTGATCGTTTTCCGGTTCCTCAGCTTCGTGCCGCTGCCGGGCGTGAACCCGCTGATCCTGGAGACGCTGTACAGCAAGACCCAGGGCGGCATCCTCGACCTGTTCAACACCTTCTCGGGTGGCGGTCTGCAGCGCATGAGCCTGATCGCGCTCGGCGTGATGCCCTACATCACGGCCTCGATCGTGGTCCAGTTGGCCGCCTCGCTGCATCCCTCGCTCGCTGCGATGAAGAAGGAAGGCGAGAGCGGTCGCAAGAAGCTCAACCAGTACACCCGTTACGGCGCCGTGCTGCTGACGGCGGTGCAGGGCTGGTTCGTCGCCTCGGGGCTTGAGGCCTACGGCGCTTCGAGCGGTCTGCAGGCGGTCGTCGCCCCGGGAATGCTGTTCCGCGTCGGCGCGGTCATCTCCCTGATCGGTGGGACCATGTTCCTGCTCTGGCTGGGTGAGCAGATCACCTCGCGCGGGATCGGAAACGGCACCTCGCTCATCATCATGGCCGGTATCGTCGCCCAGATGCCGACCTTCATCGCCAACCTGTTCGAGGGCGGTCGGTCGGGCTCGATCAGCGCCTTCACCATCGTTGGCCTCGTGGTCCTGCTGGTCGCCCTGATCCTCGGCATCTGCTTCTGCGAGCGCGCCACGCGGCGCCTGCTGATCCAGTATCCCAAGCGCGCCACCCAGCGCGGGATGATGCAGGCCGATCGCAGCCACCTGCCGCTCAAGCTCAACACGGCCGGCGTGATCCCGCCGATCTTCGCCAGCTCGCTGCTGCTGCTGCCGCTGACGATCACCCAGTTTGCCGGAAATTCGGTCTCGCCCGATACCACGCTCGGCAACTTCGTGATCTCGCTCAACCAGTACCTGGCGCACGGCAAGCCGCTCTACATGGTGCTCTATGCGCTGGGCATCATCTTCTTCTCGTTCTTCTATACTGCGGTCGTGTTCAACCCTGAAGAGACGGCGGACAACCTCAAGAAGAACGGCGGCTTCATCCCCGGCATCCGTCCGGGCAAGAACACCGCGACCTATCTCGATTACGTGCTGACCCGGGTCACGGTGCTCGGCGCGGCTTATATCACCATCGTCTGCGTGATCCCCGAATGGGTTATCGCACAGACGGGCATTCACCTCTTCTTCGCGGGCGGTACCTCGCTGCTGATCGTGGTCAACGTCACCGTCGACACGATCACCCAGATCCAGTCGCACCTGCTGGCGCACCAGTATGGCGACCTGATCAAGAAGGCGAAGCTGAAGGGGCGCCTTCGTTAAGGCGGTTGTCGGACCTAAGTCGCACTTGCCCGCGGGGCGCGGGCGCGGCACGGTCGGGCAAAACAGTGGGGAGCTGGATTCGATGAACATCATTCTGCTTGGACCGCCGGGTGCGGGCAAGGGCACTCAGGCCCAGCGCCTGGTTGAACGGCACGGCATGCGCCAGCTCTCGACCGGCGACATGCTGCGCGCCGCGGTCAAGGCGGGAACTCCCGTGGGCCTTCAGGCAAAGGCGGTGATGGAGCGCGGCGAACTGGTCTCGGACGAGATCGTCTCGGCCCTGATCGGCGAGGAACTGGATGCCCTCAAGCCGGGGCAGGGCGCCATCTTCGATGGCTATCCGCGCACCGCCGCCCAGGCCGAATCGCTCGACGTCATCCTTTCCGATCGTGGCCGCGCGCTCGATCACGTCATTGAACTGGCGGTCGACGAGGATGCACTGGTCGAACGGATCACGGGCCGCTTCACCTGCGGCACCTGCGGCAAGGGTTACCACGACAAGTTCGAACAGCCCCGCCAGGTCGGCGTTTGCGACAAGTGCGGCGGGACCGAGTTCAAGCGCCGCCCCGATGACAACGAAGAAACGGTGCGCACCCGGATGGCCGAGTACCGGGCCAAGACCGCGCCGATCCTGCCGATCTACGAAACGCGCGGCATCGTCGCCCGGGTCAACGGCATGGCTGAGATGGACCATGTGACCGCCGCGATCGAGAAGATCCTCGAGGCCTGAGCGTGACGCCGGCCGGGCCCGTTCGCCCGGCCGCTGCCGATGAGCCTCCAGCGGCAAGGGGTACGCCGAAACCGGCGGGCTTTGACGAGCGCTCCGGCTTGGTATATTGCAGGACCAGACCCGGGCGCAGCCACGGGACAGACGCTGCGGACCTTGCTCCCGGCCCGGCCGCTTTTGGCCGCGATGGCGTTGACATGCGCCCCGAATCGGCTTAAGCGCGCCCTTCACTCGGAGAAACGGGTCAAGTCCGGCAGGTGATTGCAGTCATGCGCACCGACCGGACCTTTTGCCGTTCCGCCCCGTGAAACCCGCGTTGAGATAGGGCTGGCTTATGGCCAAGGCCCTGTGGAGCTTGGAGAATACAAGTGGCTCGTATTGCCGGGGTCAACATCCCCACCAACAAGCGCGTGATCATCGCGCTGACCTACATTCACGGTATCGGTCCCAAGTCGGCCAAGGACATCGCCGACAAGCTGGGCATCGACCACACGCGCCGCGTCCAGGATCTGTCGGACCAGGAAGTCCTGCACATCCGTGAGGCGATCGACGCCGAATACACCGTCGAGGGCGACCTGCGTCGCGAGACGGCGATGAACATCAAGCGCCTGATGGACCTCGCCTGCTATCGTGGTCTGCGCCACCGCAAGGGCCTGCCGGTCCGCGGCCAGCGCACGCACACCAACGCCCGCACCCGCAAGGGCAAGGCCAAGCCCATCGCCGGCAAGAAGAAGTAAGACTGGAGGCCTGATCGGGCCCGTCTTTCCCTTCTCCCGCTTTTCGACAGGATATTCATCATGGCACGCGAACCCCAGCGCATTAAGCGCCGCGAGCGCAAGAACATCACCAGCGGCATCGCTCACGTGAACGCCAGCTTCAACAACACCATGGTCACCATCACCGATGCCCAAGGCAACGCCATTTCTTGGTCGTCGGCCGGCATGATGGGTTTCAAGGGCAGCCGCAAGTCGACTCCTTATGCCGCCCAGGTCGCCGCTGACGACGCCGGCAAGAAGGCCGCCGAACACGGCGTGCGCACCCTCGAAGTCGAAGTGAAGGGGCCGGGTTCGGGCCGTGAGAGCGCCCTGCGCGCCCTCCAGGCCGTTGGCTTCACGATCACCTCGATCCGCGACGTGACCCCGATCCCGCACAACGGCGTTCGGCCTTCCAAGCGTCGCCGCGTCTGATCGAGTTATGGCGGCGGCCACCCGGCCGCTGCACTTTTCGAGAAGCCGCGGGCCACAGCTGGGCGCGCGGCTTTTCCCGCCAGAACACACCCTAGGGGAAGTCCATGACTGTCAATATCAAGAACTGGCAGGAACTGAAGAAGCCCAACAACCTGGAAATCAAGTCCGGGAACGACCCCAAGCGCCGTGCCACCTTCGTCGCCGAACCGCTCGAGCGCGGCTTCGGTCTGACGCTCGGCAACGCCCTGCGCCGCGTGCTGCTCTCGTCGCTCCAGGGTGCGGCGGTCACCTCGATCAAGATCGACACCGTCCTGCACGAGTTCAGCTCGCTCGCCGGCGTGCGTGAGGACATCACCGACATCGTCCTCAACGTGAAGCAGATCGCGCTCAAGATGCAGGGCGAAGGCCCGAAGCGTCTGCAACTCTCGGCCGTCGGCCCGGGTGAGGTCAAGGCCGGCGACATCGCCGTGACCGGCGACATCGAGGTCATGAACAAGGACCTCGTGATCTGCCACCTCGACGAGGGCGCGGTGCTCAACATGGAACTCACCGCCGACACCGGCAAGGGCTATGTCCCGGCCGTGTCGAACCGTCCGGTGGACGCGCCGATCGGCCTTATCCCGGTCGATTCGCTGTACTCGCCGGTGCGCCAGGTGTCCTACAAGGTCGACAACGCCCGTATCGGCCAGGAGCTTGACTTCGACAAGCTCAGCCTCACGGTCGAGACTGACGGCACCGTCACCCCGGAAGACGCCGTGGCCTATGCCGCGCGCATCCTTCAGGACCAGCTCTCGCTGTTCGTACACTTCGAGGACGTGACCCCGGTCGGCACCTCGCCGATGATCGGCATGGCTGCTGCGCCGGCCGAAGAGGGCGACACCAACCAGCTCAACCGTTACCTCCTCAAGAAGGTCGACGAACTCGAGCTGTCGGTGCGTTCGGCCAACTGCCTCAAGAACGACAACATCATCTACATCGGCGACCTGGTCCAGAAGACCGAGGCCGAGATGCTCCGCACGCCGAACTTCGGCCGCAAGTCGCTCAACGAGATCAAGGAAGTCCTGAGCTCGATGGGCCTGCGCCTCGGCATGGACATCCCGGGCTGGCCGCCTGAGAACATCGAGGAAATGGCCAAGAAGCTCGAACAGGAACTTCTCGGCTGACACGATCGGAACGGGCGCCGGGCAATCGGCGCCCTTCCTGCAAGGGTGAACGGGCAGCCACCCCGATAGCTGCCAGGTCTGGGCTACCTCACACGGGCCCCTAACGAACGGAGAAAGAACATGCGTCACAAGCACGGCGGCCGCAAGCTGCAGCGTACCTCGTCCCACCGTCTTGCGCTCCTGCGCAACATGTCGGCCTCGCTGATCAAGCACGAGCAGATCACGACGACGACCGCCAAGGCCCGCGAGCTGCGTCCCTATCTCGAAAAGCTGATCACGCTCGCCAAGCGTGGTGGCCTGTCCAACCGCCGTCTGGCCCACGCCCGCCTGCTCGACGATGCCCAGCTTACCAAGCTGTTCGACGTCCTGGCCGCGCGCTACGCCAATCGCGCCGGTGGCTACACCCGCATCATCAAGGCCGGTATCCGCGCTTCGGACGCCGCGCCGATCGCCGTGATCGAACTGGTCGATCGCGACACCTCGGCCAAGGGCCAGGATTCGGGCCCGGTCTACACGGCTGACGAAGACGAATTCGAAGCGGCCTGATCGGCTTCTTCCGAACGGAAACGGGAAAGGCGGTTGCGGCAACGCAGCCGCCTTTTTCCGTTCTGCTCGAACCGGCTTAGGCGAAGCATCCGGTAGGGAAATGCTCGCCCCACCCCTTGCGCCGGCCCGGCGGGCTGTCACTATGTTCCGAGATAATGTCGGGAGCCCGGATGCCGCCCTTTCGCCGTGCGCTGATTGCCGCGCACCTTGTCCTCCTTGCCGAGCCGCTTACCGCGCAGGCGCCTGACCGAGTGCCGATGTCCCTTTCTCAATCCCGGATGGCCTATCCCGAAACCCGCCGCGACGATCTGGTCGAGACCCTGTTCGGCGAAAGGATCGCCGATCCCTACCGCTGGCTCGAGAATGACGTCAGGACTGACGGCGAGGTGGCTGACTGGGTCGCGCGCGAGAATGCGGTGACCCAGCGCTATCTCGCTACGCTTCCGACGCGCAGCTGGTTTGCCGGACGCATCCGCGAGCTCATGGATTATGAGCGGTTCGGCCTGCCGATGAAGGGCGGAAAACGCTACTTCTACACGCGCAATTCAGGCCTGCAGAACCAGGCGCAGCTCTGGGTGCGCGAAAGCCTCAAGGGCAAGGGCCGCCTGCTGCTCGATCCCAATGGCTGGGCCAAGGACGGGGCGACCGCGCTCGACGACTGGAAGCCTTCGCACGACGGGCGCTTCCTGCTCTATTCGGTGCAGGATGGCGGGTCGGACTGGCGGGTGCTCAGGGTCCTCGACGTCGCCACCGGCAAGCCCATGGACGACGAGGTGCGCTGGGCCAAGTTCACTGCCCTCTCATGGGTCGGTTCCGAAGGCTTCCTCTATTCGCGCTTCCCGCCGCCGGCCGAGGGTCAGGCGTTCCAGCAGCGGACGTACAACCAGGCGATCTGGTTCCACCGTCTCGGCACTGCGCAATCGGCCGATGAGCTGGTCTTCGCCACGCCCGATCAGCCCGAGACTGGCCACTACGCCAAGGTGACAGCCGACGGGCACTGGGCGATCATCACCAGCTCGACCGGGACCGACGCCCGCAACGAAGTGCGGGTGATAGACCTCACCGCGCACCTGAAGGCCGGCAGGAAGGGGGGGTGGCCGATCCGCACCCTGGTTTCCGGCTTCGAGCATGACTGGCAGCCGGTCGAGAGCCTGGGCAGCCGGATGTGGTTCGTCACCAATTCCGATGCTCCGCGCTACCGGCTCGTGTCGATCGATCTCGCCACACCCGAATCCCGCTGGACCGAGATCGTGCCGCAAGGCGCGGACAAGCTGGAGCAGGCGACCATCGTCGGCACCAAGCTGATCCTCAACTACCTGCGCAACGCCAGCACCCGCGCGGTGATCGTCGATCTGAAAGGAAAGCCCGCCCGCCAGATTACCCTTGGCACGATCGGCACGGCCAGCGGCTTTCGCGGCCGCCCGGGCGATCCGGAAACCTTCTACGCCTTCACCAGCTTCAACCGTCCGTCGACGATCTTTCGGCTCAACCTCGCCAGCGGCAAGACGACCATTTTCGCTGAGCCGAAGCTGACCTTCCGCCCGGCGGACTACGCGGTCGAGCAGCGCTTCTACAAGTCGAAGGACGGGACCGAGATCCCCCTGTTCCTCGTCCGCCGCAAGGATATCGCCGAGGCTGGCCGCGCCGTGCCGACCCTGCTTTACGGCTACGGCGGGTTCGACGTCTCGCTCACGCCGGGCTTTTCCGCGGCACGCATGGCATGGCTCGAGGCGGGCGGGGCCTTCGCCATGGCCAACATCCGCGGCGGCGGTGAATTCGGCAAGGCCTGGCACGATGCCGGGCGCCTGGCCAACAAGCAGAACGTGTTCGACGATTTCATCGCCGGCGGGGAATATCTCCTGCGCGAGGGGGTCACGCCCGGGGGCGGCCTTGTTATTCAGGGCGGCTCGAACGGCGGGCTCCTGGTGGGCGCGGTGGTCAACCAGCGCCCCGACCTCTTCGCCGCCGCCAACCCCCAGGTGGGCGTGATGGACATGCTGCGCTTCGACCGCTTCACCGCCGGGCGCTACTGGGTCGACGACTATGGCTATCCCGAGCGCGAAGGCGATTTCCGTGTGCTGCGCGCCTATTCGCCCTATCACAACATTGCCGCGGGCAAAACCTATCCGGCGATCCTCGTCACCACGGCCGACACCGACGACCGCGTCGTGCCCGGCCATAGTTTCAAATATGCCGCCGCGCTGCAGGCGGCCGATCTCGGGCCGAAGCCGCACCTGATCCGGGTCGAGACCCGCGCCGGCCACGGCTCGGGCAAGCCGACCAACAAGGCGATCGAGGAAAGCGCCGATGTCCTCGCCTTTCTCGGCGAATGGTCGGGTCTCAGGCCTCGCTGACCTGCGCGGCGGGGGCCTCGGCGCCCTTGCCGCGCCAGCGCCGGATCATGGCCCTCGCCTGATCGCGGACTGGCCAGGCGGCGAGCTCCGCGAAAGACTTTGGCGGGCCCTCGTCAAGCCCGCTGGGCGGCCAGCCGTCGGGGCGGCGGTAGGTTCCGAAGATCACGTCGAAGATCGGGAACAGCGCGGCGAAATTAGTGTCGTAGTGTTCGACCAGCCGTGAGTGGTGGCGGCGGTGGTAGGCCGGGCTGTTGAGCAGCCACGACAGGGGCCCGAAATCGACCTTCAGGTTGGCGTGGACGAAGTAGTGGTAAAGCGAGACGACCATATAGGTCTGCAGGATCGCGTCGGTGTGGTCGATGAACATGGTCGCCATCGGCCAGACGGTCAGCGACTTGACCAGCCGGTCGCCCCAGAAGTGGCGGTTGGTGGTCAGCGCGGTCATTTCCGGGTCGGAATGGTGCAGCGAATGCATCGCCCACAGCCACGGCAGCTTGTGCTGGGCATAGTGGAACAGCCACTCGGAAAAGTCCCGAATGAGGAAGAAGAGCGGTAGGCCCAGCCAGAACGGCAGGGCAGCGGCGCTGATCAGCGATCCGCCCACCCACTGCGGCCAGTAGCGATAGACCAGGTAGGAGATGCCGAAGTCGAGGACAAAGGCCTGCAGGTTGCGCAGCCAGTCGGTCGGGCCGGCATGGCGCAGCTTTTCAAGCACGGTCAGGCCGAGCATTACCGTGAAGGCCAGCATCAACATCGTGAACGTCGACATGCCCGGCGTCTTAACGGCGCAATGTTAACTTTCGGTTTGCGCGGGGCCCGGCGTCAGGCGCGCCGCTTCGCGCCTTGGGCGAGGGCGGCATCGCTGGCCAGCTTGTCGGCCCGCTCGTTCTCGGGATGGCCGTCGTGGCCCTTGACCCAGATCCACTCGACCTGGTGCGGCTTTTTCGCTTCGATCAGCTCCTGCCACAGCTCGGCATTGGCCACCGGCTTCTTCGCCGCATTCTTCCAGCCATTGCGCTGCCAGCCGAAGATCCAGCTCGTGATCCCGTCGATCACGTATTTGCTGTCTGTATGGAGGCTGACCTTGCACGGCCGCTTGAGCGCCTTCAGCGCCATGATCGCGCCCATCAATTCCATGCGGTTGTTGGTGGTCTGCGCCTCGCCGCCCGAGAGTTCTTTCTCGTGCTCGCCCGTCCTCAGGATCGCGCCCCAGCCGCCGGGGCCGGGGTTGCCCTTGCAGGCTCCGTCGGTGAAGATCTCGACCGTGTTCACGCGAAAACGGCGGGGTTGGCGCTATAGAATTCGAGCCGCCGGGCGAAGGCCATCGGGTCCTTGCGCGTCACCAGTGCCCCGTCGGGCGTGTTGAGCCAGTCATAGGCGCGGGTGGCAAGGAAGCGCAGCGCCGCGCCGCGCGCCAGCAGGGGCAGGGCGGCCTGTTCGGCGCCGGACAGCGGCCGCACCGCCTGATAGCCCTCGAGCAGGGCCGCCGACAGCACCGGATCGAACCGCGATCCTGTCGCATCGAAGCACCATGCGGCGTGAGTCACCGCCACGTCGTAGGCGGCAAGGTCGGTGCAGGCGAAATAGAAGTCGATCAGGCCGCTCACCTCGTCGCCCAGCATCAGCACGTTGTCGGGGAAGAGGTCGGCATGGATCACCGCGCGCGGCAGATCCTCCGGCCAGGCCGCGATCACCGCCGGCAGTTCGCGCTCGACGATGGCGGCCAGCGCCGGGTCGATCGAGACCAGCCCGTCATGACCGCAGCCGCCGAGCAGGTCCTGCCAGGCCGCCGGGCCCATGCCGTTGGCCCGCTCCAGCGTGAAGTCGGCGCCGGCAAGGTGAATCCGCGCCAGCGCCCCGCCCACGGCACGCGCCTGGCCTGCGGTCGGTGCGCTCACCGAAACGCCGGGCAGGAATTCGATCAGGGCCACGGCCTTGCCGCGCACTTCGCGGAAGGCCTGACCCGCGCGGTCGTGGATCGTCGCCGGTACCGGGCAGCCGTGATCGGCCAGGTGGTCCATCAGGCCGAGGAAGAAGGGCAGGTCGCGCGCCTCTGTCCGTTCCTCATAGACGGTCAGGATGAAGTGCTGCTCGTGGCCCTGCGCCCCGGTCGTCTCGATCAGCCAGTTGGAGTTGGACACGCCCTCGGCAATGCCCTTGGCCGAACGCAGCGTGCCCACGTCGAATTCGCCGATCAGGCTGCCGAGTTCCTCGGCGCCGAGCTGGGTGTAAACCGCCATGCGTCTTGAATCCCCTGCCTGCTTCAGTCGACCAGCTGGCGCGGCAACTTGAACACCATGTTCTCCTCGGCGGTGACCACGGTTTCCTCGTCCACCGGCCGGATCGCGGCGATTCGCGCCACCACTTCGCGCACCAGCTCCTCGGGCGCCGAGGCCCCGGCGGTAAGGCCGAGCGTTGCGACCCCCTCGATCCACTCGGGCATGATCTCGTCCGCGCGCTGGATCAGCCGCGCATCGGCGCCGCAGCGCTGGGCCACTTCCACCAGCCGCATCGAATTCGAAGAATTGGGCGCGCCGATCACCAGCACCAGCTGGCACTGCCCGGCGATCGCCTTGACCGCGGCTTGCCGGTTGGACGTGGCATAGCAGATGTCCTCGGCCTTGGGGCTGGCGATCTCGGGATAGCGGGCCTTGAGCGCCGCGATGATCGCCGCTGTATCGTCGACCGACAGCGTGGTCTGGGTGAGATAGGCCAGCGGGGCATCGGCGGGGAAGGCGAGGGCGGCAACGTCCGCCTCGGTCTCGATCAGGCTGATCGTGCCATCCGGCACCTGCCCCATGGTCCCGATCACCTCGGGATGGCCCTTGTGGCCGATGAACAGGATGTGGCGCCCGGCCTCGATCTGGCGCTCGGCCTGGCGGTGAACCTTGCTCACCAGCGGGCAGGTGGCATCGAGCCAGGCAAGGCCGCGCGTCGTTGCCGCCTCGGGGACCGACTTGGGCACGCCGTGCGCGGAAAAGATCACCGGGGCGCCGTCGGGCACCTGGTCCAGCTCTTCCACGAAAACCGCGCCCTTGGCCTTGAGCCCGTCGACCACGTAGCGGTTGTGGACGATCTCGTGCCGCACGTAGACCGGCGCGCCGAACCGGGCCAGCGCCCGCTCGACGATCTCGATCGCGCGGTCGACCCCGGCGCAGAAGCCCCGTGGCGCGGCGATCAGCAGGCGCAGCGCAGCCGGCGCGGAATCGGTGTTCGGAAATGCGGCATTCATGGTCAGCCCCCTAGCGCTTCCCGGCGCGCCCCGCTAGGGCAGCAACACGCAATTGCTGCCACGGCAGCCAGACGCAAATGCCAAGGAACCACCGAGGATGACCTCTCGCACTCGCCTGATCGCCGCTGCCACCGTCGCTGCCGGGGCGCTCGCGCTCGCCGGCTGCAAGACCAAGGGCGATATCGTGGTCGATGAAGGGGTGGGGATCACGGCGGTCCACGGCGCCTGCCCGGCGGTCGGCATCCCTGACTATACGGGCGACATTACCCTGTTCAGCGTCCCCGGTTCGACCGACGCCAATGCGATCGATCTCGTCGCGGCGATGACCAACCTGCGCTCAACCTGCAACGATCAGGCCGAAAAGGTCTCGGCCACGGTCGGCTTCGACGTCCTCGCCCGCCGCAATGACACTTCGGCCGCGCGCTCGGTCACGCTGCCCTATTTCGTCACCGTCATGCGCGGCGGCCGCGCCGTCGTCACCAAGCGGGTCGGCAGCGTCACGATCAACTTCGCCGCCGGCCAGGCCCGCGCCCAGGCCCATGCCGAAGGCAGCGCCTTTATCGACAAGGCAGAGGCCACGCTCCCGGCCGAGATCCGCGAACGCATCACCCGCAAGCGCCGCGCCGGCGATTCCGATGCCGCGGTCGATCCCCTCGGCCAGCCCGACGTTCGCGCCGCCGTCGCCCGCGCGACCTTCGAGGTGCTGGTCGGCTTCCAGCTGGACGACAAGCAACTGGCCTACAACGCCACGCGTTAAGTTGAGTGCGCCCTTGGCATCCGCCAAGGGCTTGCGGCACCGGCCCGCTCCCCCGGCCCAACCACCCAGATTTTACCGTAGGTGGTCGGGCCGGGGGAGCGGGCCGATGCCGACCATTCTCTCTGGGGCTTTCCCCGGTTGGCCAAAACGGCTAACCGCGCGGCCATGTCCGAGACCAAGACCCTGCACGCCGCCTTCGCGGACCATATCGCCAATGCGCTCGATGCGCTCGTTGCCGCCGGAACCCTCCCGGCCGGGCTGAACCGCGCCGCCGTCACGGTCGAGCCGCCGCGCGATGCCTCGCACGGTGATCTGGCGACCAACGCGGCCATGGTCCTTGCCAAGCCCGCGGGCATGAACCCGCGCGCGCTGGCCGAGGCGGTGGTGGCCGAATTGGCGAAGATCCCCGAAGTGACCGAAGCATCGATCGCCGGTCCGGGCTTCATCAACCTGCGCCTCGCCCCCGCCGCATGGCTGGCCGAACTGGTCGCCATCGCCGCGCTCGGGGCAGACTATGGCCGCTCGGCCATGGGCGGCGGCACCACGGTCAACGTCGAATATGTCTCGGCCAATCCGACCGGGCCGATGCACATGGGCCACTGCCGCGGCGCCGTGGTCGGCGATGCGCTGGCCGCCCTGCTCGAATATGCCGGGCACAAGGTCACCCGCGAATACTACGTCAACGACGCCGGCGCGCAGGTGCAGGTCCTCGCCCGCTCGGTCCACATCCGCTACCGCGAGGCCCTCGGTGAGGCCGTTGGCGCAATTCCCGAGGGGCTGTACCCGGGCGACTACCTCGTGCCGGCCGGGCAGGCCCTCGCGGCCGAATTCGGCGACAGGTACGTCACAGCGCCTGAAAGCGAATGGCTGGTCCTGTTCCGCACCCGCGCTGTCGCCGCGATGATGGAGATGATCCGTTCGGACCTCGCCCTGCTCGGGATCGAGCATGAGGTCTTCGCCTCGGAGGCCGAGCTGCAGGCCTCGGGTAAGGTCGACGAGGCCGAGGCGTGGCTGCGCGCGCACGATCTGGTCTACGACGGCATTCTCGAGGCGCCCAAGGGCAAGACCCCGGAAGACTGGGAGCCGGTCGAGCTGCCGCTGTTCCGCTCGACGAAATTCGGCGACGATCAGGACCGCCCGATCAGGAAGTCGGACGGAACCTGGACCTATTTCGGCGCCGACCTCGCCTATCACTTCCAGAAGGCGCAGGAATGCGACGCGCTGGTCGACATCTGGGGCGCGGACCATGCCGGCACGGTCAAGCGGATCAAGGCCGCCGTCGCCGCCATGACCGGGGCCGAGGGCCAAGACGGAAAGCCCGGAAAGCCCAAGCCGTTCGAGGTCAAGCTGGTGCAGATGGTCCAGCTTCTGCGCGATGGCGAGCCGGTCAAGATGTCCAAGCGCGCCGGAACTTTCGTGACGCTGGCCGACGTGGTGCGCGAAGTGGGCAAGGACGTGGTGCGCTTCACCATGCTGACCCGCAAGCCCGAGGCGCAGATGGACTTCGACTTCGCCAAGGTGGTGGAGGCCAGCAAGGACAACCCGGTATTCTACGTCCAGTACGCCAATGCCCGGATCGCCTCCTCGCTGCGCAAGGGCCAAGCGGAAGGCTTCACCCCCTCGGCCGACAATCTCGCCCTGCTGGGCGACGAGGAACAGGGCCTCGTCAAGCTCGCCGCGCAGTTCCCGCGTCTGGTCGAAGCCGCTGCCGCCGCGCGCGAGCCGCACCGCGTCGCCTTCTTCCTCGGTGACCTTGCCGCCGCTTTCCACTCCTACTGGAATCTCGGCAACGACCGTCCGGACAAGCGGTTTATTGTCGCTTCGGATGCAACATTGACCGGGGCGAGGCTTTTCCTTGCCTTGCAGATCGGGCAACTACTTCGAAACGGCCTTGCGCTATTGGGAGTCGAAGCCGTCGAGGAAATGTGACCGGGCGGCGCGCTGTCACAGCGTATTGAGGGACCGACGATGCATCAGGGGAATCTTCCGGGCGACGAGGCCCAGCGCGTGGCGGAGGACGCCTTCGACGCAGCGCCGCAGCCCGCCCTCGCGCTGGACGAGGACGAGCGTCTGCCCTGGCTCGAATCGGCCGACGACGATGACGAGGACGGCGGAATCGACAGCGGCAAGCTGATCCGCTTCGCCCTGTTCGGGGTGGTCCTGCTTGGCCTCGTCGGCGGCGCCCTATGGGTCTTCAAGCTCCGCGCTCCGGCGGGAGACGTCGTGGCCGAAGGCGGGGTGATCAAGTCCCCCGGGCCTTACAAGACCGTGCCGCAGGACCAGGGCGGCAAGACCTACGCTGGCACCGGCGATTCGGCCTATGTCGTGTCCGAGGGCAAGAGCCCTGCGCCCAAGCTGGGTGACGGCACCGCGCCCGTTCCCGTTCCCGGACCCTCGCTGAATGCGGGCGCCAATGCCGGAACTGCCGTCGCGGCCCCGGCCGAGCCTGCCGGGATCGGGGTACAGGTTGGCGCCTATTCCTCGCTCGCCACGGCCGAGGCCGGGTGGCAGCGCCTGTCCGGCAACAACGCGGCGCTCAAGGGTGTCAAGCACCGGGTGGTCGAGGGCAGCGCCGATATCGGCACGGTCTACCGCCTCCAGGCCGTGGCGGGCGACCTTGCCGCCGCCAATGCCCTGTGCGCCTCGCTCAAGGCCAGCGGCATCGCCTGTCAGGTCAAGCGCTGATTCCGTCCCTGACGGACTGACCAATGTAATTGCGTCCTGACGCGCCCCGGGCGGGCGCGCAGCGCGCGGAATCGGCCGTGGCTGGCAAGTTCGGGATCTGGCACGGCCAGCCGCGACATGGTTGGCAAGTCCGGTTAATTTCTTTGCTCTCACCCTTGGGTGGTTTCCGGCGCGTCTTTTGCAACCGGGCAGCGCCGCCGCCCCGCAACGATGGCCGCCGCGGAAAAGCCCGGATTTGCGCCCCCCGCAAGGCCCGGAGGGCGGTGTTAACGCCATCTTGACCCTATCTCTTCAGTCCCGGTTACCCGCGCCCTTCAGCCCTTTGCAAACGCCGTTCGTTCAATTCTGTGCGGGCAGTCGAACCGGCTCTCCGAGCCCCCCAAGGAGAACTTCCCATGCTCGTCCACTCCGCGGTTTCCTGGCCTGCCAACAGCCCGCTGCTGATGGCGAAGGTCCGCTCCGGCGGGGTGGAACTGACCGGGGTGGAAGTGCTCGATCTGTCGCTCGCTGGCTGCATGCTCGAATGGCGCGGCTGGACCCTGCGCGAGGAACAGCGCGTGCTGATTTCCTTCCCGACGCTGGCCAACCTGCCCGCCTCGGTGCTGTGGTCGGAAAAGGACCGGGTCGGCCTGCTGTTCAACAACCCGCTGCACGAAGCGGTCTATGATCACCTCGTGCGCGGCTATTCGCTCAGCGGCGGCTGAGGCGCGCGCCGTCAGACCCGGCGCGGCCCGAGGGTCTGTCCGATCCTCTGCCTGACTGCGTCCATCCCCATCGCATCGACCGCCGCGTGCGGGCAGTCGGCCAGCAGCAGGGCGGCCAGCTGTTGCTGCTTCTGGGCGATCTGGTCGATCGCCTGCAATTCGGTGAGGTGGCGCGCGATCACGGCCGGATCGGTACAGAGGCGGGCGCCCAGCGCCTCGATCTCGGCCGCCAGCTCGGTCAGGATTCGCGCGGCCTCGCGCAGGTGCGGCTCGATCCTGTCCAGCGGCAGGCTGGCGGCCGGGTCGGGCGGCGGCATCATTGCCGACATTCAGGCCGCCTCGGCCATGGTTTCGCCATCGGCCAGCGCGGCAAGGTCGAGCACCATGACCATCTGGTCATCGAGCGCGGCGAGGCCGGAGAGGAACGGCACCACCGTGCTTTCGGCCGTGGTCGGCGGAGCCTGCAAGGTGTCGAGGTCGATGGTCACGATGTCGCTCACCGATTCGACGATCAGCCCGGTCTGGCGGCTGCCGATCTGGGTGACGATGATCGCGTGGCGCGGCGTAGCCTCGACCGCGTTCCACCCGAGCCGGGCGGCAAGGTCGATCACCGGCAGCACAGTGCCGCGCAGGTTGACCACGCCGGCCACGTAGTGCGGCACGCGGGGCAGGCGGGTTGCCGGGGTCCAGGCCCGGATCTCGCGGATCGCCATGATGTCGAGGGCGAACATCTGCCCTTCGACCTGGAACGTGATGAGTTCGCGCAGCATGGTCATTCTCCTGAATGTGTCGGGTCTCAGTGCGCCACGCGGCGCACGGCGGCGACCAGCTTGGCCGCGTCGAACGGCTTCACGATCCACCCGGTCGCGCCCATCTGGCGCGCGCGGTTCTTCTTCTCGTCCGAGCTTTCCGTGGTGAGGACGAGGATCGGGCGGTCGCGGTGGCGGGTGCCGCCGCGCAGCGCCTCGATCAGCCCGAAGCCGTCGAGCCGGGGCATGTTGATGTCGGTGATCACCACGTCGACCTCATTGAGCTGCAGCCATTCGAGGGCGCTCTGCCCATCGTCGGCCTGGGCCACGTCGAAGCCGCTGGTGGAAAGGGCATGGTTGAGCAGCGCCCGCATCGAGGCGCTGTCGTCCACGGTCAGGATACGGGTCATTTTGGTCATGGTCTCGCTCATCGTGCTGTCAGGGGTCAGAACAGTTCAACCTCGCCCGAGGATACGACCGGGCGCAGGCTCGGCCGTTCGTCATGGGCAAGGGTGTTGGCCACGGTCCGGCAGCGGACCATGCCCGAGGCGGGGCGGAAGTCGACGCGCCGCGCCGCATTGCCGCCCATGTCCTCGCGCACCAGCGTGATCCGCTCACGCGCGAGGAAGTTGCGGGCGAACAGGGCATTGGCCGTCCCGATCGCCTCCATTCCGGGGTAGAGGTTGGCCCCGCCGTAAAGATGGGCGCGCAGCCGGTGCTTGGCCGCGCCATTGGCCAGCATCTCGTTGATCAGCAGTTCCATCAGGTAGACGCCGTAATGCTCGTCCACCCCGGCGCCGCCCGCCGGCGGCTCTGCGAGCAGGAAATGGTTCATCCCGCCAACCTGCTCCTCGGGATCGAACAGGCAGGTGGCCACGCAGGAGCCGAGCACGGTGGAAAGCTCCACCCGCGGCCCCGCGCTGACCCGGGCCTGGCCCTGCATCACGGTGATCCGCGTCGTCGCGGGGGTGAAGGGAGCGGACGCCATCGTCAGGCCGCCAGCCGGAACAGCTGCGAGGAAATCGTCTCCAGCGGCGCCACGACCCGCGCCGCGCCGAGCGCGATCGCCGCGCGCGGCATTCCGAACACGGTGCAGCTCGCCTCGTCCTGGGCGATGGTGAAGGCCCCGGCGCGGTGCAGGGCGAGCAGTCCCTCGGCCCCATCGGCGCCCATCCCGGTCAACAGTATGCCCGCGGCCTCGGCGCCGATCCGCTCGGCCACGGAAAAGAACAGCGCGTCCACGCTGGGGAGGTGCCCGGCGATGCGCGGGCCGGCGCGCAGGCGGGCATGAAACTGCCCGCCCGTGCCGCCCACGGTGAGGTGGCGTTCGTCGCCGGGCGCGAGATAGACGTGGCCCGCGCGCAGCGGCAGGTCCGGCTCGGCCAGCAGCACGCGCGGCGCACAGGCCCGGTCGAGCGACAGCGCGATCGAGGGGGCGAAGCGGGCGTTGACGTGCTGGACCACCACGGTCGGAGGGCAATTCGCCGGAAAGGCGGAGAGCACCGAATGGAGCGCCTCGACCCCGCCGGTCGAAGCCCCGATCGCGACCAGCTTCGGCGCGGCGCCGGTATGGGCCGGGGCGGCGGAGCTGGAGGCAGGCGGCGTGGCAGCGCGCGAAACGGGCTTGGTGAACGTCACCTGCGCCGCCTCGCGGATCAGCGCGGCCAGCTTGCCGTCGCTGCCGAAGGCATTGGCGCCCTGGCCCTTGGCGTAGCAGGAGACCGCGCCGCGCGCGAGCGCCTCGGCCGTGGTCGCCGCGCCCTCCTGCGTGGACCCCGAAATGATGATCACCGGGGTCGGGCGCAGCGCCATGATCTTGTCGAGGAAGTCGAGCCCGTTCATCCCCGGCATCTCGATGTCGAGCGTCACCACGTCGGGATCGAACTGGCGGATCAGCTCGCGGCCCTCGGCGGCGTTGGCGGCCGTCGCCACCACCTCGATGTCGGGCTCGCTGGAGAGGCGCGACATCAGGATCGCGCGCATGGTCGGCGAATCCTCGACGATGACGATCCGAATGCTCATGCCGCTCTCCGCTGGTAGATCGTGGGGCCGACCTGATCCAGGTCGCGCTCGGCCGGGCCGCTGACCCGCTCGGAATGGCCGATGTAAAGGAAACCGCCGGGCTTCAGCTGGTCCGCCAGCCGGCTCACCAGCCGCTCCTTGGTCGGCAGGTCGAAATAGATCATCACGTTGCGGCAGAAGATCGCGTCGAACGGGCGCGACAGCGGCCATTGCCCCAGCAGGTTGAGCAGGCGGAAGCGCACGAGCCCGCGCGCTTCGGCGGCGATCCGGGCATCGCTTCCGGCGCGCTCCACCCAGCCCTCGCGCAGCGGCGCGGGCAGGGCATCCAGCTCGCCCGCCGGATAGGTCGCGGCCTCGGCCCTGGCGAGGACGTGGCTGGCAAGGTCGGTCGCCAGCACCAGCGTATCGCTCTGGGCGATCTGGCGGCCCTCGGCCCGGTCGGTCCCGAGCAGGCTCAGCACCAGCGACCAGGTCTCCTCCCCGCTCGAACAGCCCGCGCTCCACAGCCGCACCGGCTGTCCGGCACGGGCCATCCGGACCAGTTCGGGGCGCGCCTCGGCGGTGAAATGCTCGAAATGATGAGCTTCGCGGTAAAAGAAGGTGTGATTGGTGGTCAGGGCCTCGATCGCGCGGGTCCGCTCGCGCTTGTCGCGCCGGATCAGCTCGACATAGGCGGCGAAGGTCGCCGTGCCGGTGCCGCGCACCAGCGGGGCGAGGCGGGAATAGACCAGCATCGACTTGGTCGGCGGCAGGACGATCCCGGCCGTTTCATGGACGATGCCGCTGATTGCGGCGAAATCGGCCGGGGAATAGATCCCCGGACTGATCCCGCTCATCGCGCCGGTATCGAAGGTCTCTGCCAGCATCAGGCGGCATCCCGCAGCGGCGCGCGGGCGCAGGCGGCAGCCCCGGCCACGAGACTGTCGACATCGAGGATCAGCGCCACTCGGCCATCGCCCAGGATCGTCGCCCCGGCCACGCCTTCCATCGAACGGTAATGCGTCTCAAGGCTCTTGATCACGAACTGGCGCTGGTCGGAAATCCCGTCGACCAGCAGCGCGGCCTTGCCCGCCGCCTCGGTCTCGACCACGATCAGCACGCCTTCCCGGGCGCCGTCGGGCGCATCGCCCGCCCCGAAGAAATCGTGCAGCGGCACGACCGGGATGAACTTGCCGCGCACGTTGAGCATCGATTGCCCGTGGCCCAGCCCCTTCACCTCGCTCGCGTCGGGGCGCAGGCTTTCCACTACGTTGGCCAGCGGCACGACCAGCGCCTGATCGCCGATGTTGATGATCATCCCTTCCGAGATGGCCAGCGTCAGCGGCAGGGTCAGGATGAAGGCCGTGCCCTTGCCCTGTTCGCTCTCGATCGTGATCCGCCCGCCCAGGTCCTTCACCGCCTGGCGCACCACGTCCATGCCCACGCCGCGCCCGGAAATGTTGGACACGGCCTGGGCGGTGGAGAAGCCGGGCGCGAAGATCAGGTGGTCGATCTCTTCGCGGCTCAACTGGGCGTCGGGCGAGACGATGCCCTTCTCGATCGCCTTGGCCAGCACGCGGGCCTGGTCGATCCCCTTGCCATCATCGGCGATGCGGATGTGGATGCGGCCCGAACGATGCTCGGCCGAAAGGCTCACCGTGCCCTCGGCGGGCTTGCCGGCGGCAAGGCGCTCCTCGGCGCTCTCGATCCCGTGGTCCACCGCGTTGCGGATCAGGTGGGTGAGCGGCTCGCCCAGCTTCTCGATCACGGTCTTGTCCAGCTCGGTCGATTCGCCCGAGACTTCAAGGCGGGTGTGTTTGCCGGTCGTCGTCGCCAGTTCGCGCAGGATGCGCGGCACGCGGCTGAACACCGAGCCGATCGGCTGGGCGCGGATCGACATGGCGCATTCCTGGATGTCGCGGGTCAGCGTTTCGAGCAGGCCCATCTCGTCGATGCCGGTGACGTTCTCGTTGGTCAGCCGCTGGGCCAGCATCGCCTGGGCGATCACCAGTTCGCCCACCGAATCGATCAGCTTGTCGAGCTTGGCGAGGTCGATACGGATCGACTGTCCGGCTGCCGGCGGCGCGGGCGCGGCGGCCGGGCTTTCGGCTGCCGGGGCGCGCGGGGCCGCCGTCTCCGAGACGACCGGCGCGGCCTCGGCCACGACCGGGGGAGCGACGACCGCTATGCGCGGCTCGGGGATCGGCTGGCCGGCACCGAAGGCGAGGGCGCAGTCGTCGCCGATGAAATCGAACACTTCCTGGGCCTCGGCCTCGCTCACGGCGGCGGGCAGGGCGAAGGTCCAGCCGAGGTAGCCCTGCGCGGCATCGAGCAGGTCGAGCGCGGGGACATGGCTGCAATCGACCGCGACGCAGCGCCCGCCCAGCCGCGCCAGTTCGCGCAGCAGCAGCACCGGCTCGCTGCCGTTGCCCATGGCCTCGGCATGGGGGCGGACGTGGATTTTCCACTCGGCCTCGGCCTCGACTTCGGCGGGGGCAGCCAGTTCCTCGCCCAGCGAATCCAGCAGCGAATCGAGGTCAAACGGATCGTCCGCCGCCACCGGCTCCGGCGCGGGAACTGGCGCGGCCTGCTTTGCCGCCGGAGCCTCGGCCGGCGCTGCCGCCCCGGCATTGCGCGCCTGCGCCGCGGTCAATTCGGCCAGCAGTGCGGTGTCTGCCGGAGCTTCGCCGCCGTCGCGCGCGGCCACCACGTGATCGCTCAGCGTGTCTAGCGCGCGCAGCAGCAGGTCGACCAGCTTCGCCGTGATCGGCACGCTCCCGTCGCGCACGTCGGATAGCAGGGTCTCGAAAGTATGGGTGAAGGCCTGGAGCGCCTCGAAGCCGAAGGCCCCGGCACCGCCCTTGATCGAATGGACCGCGCGGAAGATCGCGTTGATCGTCTCGCCGTCGTGCGTACCGGCCTGACAGGCGGCAAGGCCCGCCTCGGCGGCCTGGAGCGATTCGTCGCACTCGGCGAAGAAGATGCCCTGGATTTCCTCGGGGCTCATGCGCCATGCTCCTCATCGAACAGTTCGTGATCGAGGCCCGTCAGCAGGGCCACGTCGATCAGCGCGGGCGAGGGGGTGATCCGCGCGCCCGCCCCGGTGCGCCGCGCGCTGACCAGCAGCTGCAGCATGGCCTGCCCGCACTGCCGGACCGGGCTCGCGTCGATCATCAGCGGCCCGCCGCCCAGCGCGGCGGCGAATTCCGGCAGCAACGCCTCTGCGGCGGCACGGTCGCAGCGTTCGGGTAGGACTATGGTTTGCATGGCTGCCCCTCGATTGATGGGGTCAGGCTTAGGCGATCCGCGCAAAGGGCCGCTGAAAGGGGCGCTACGGCAAAACCCGAGGGCGCCGGCAAGGTAAAAGTATGTCCTGCCGCTTTACGAATCCCGCAGGCCCGATGGGCTCATTTCCGCGTCTTTTCGAGGTAAACCCGCGATGCACGAAGCCCGAGTCCTGGTAGTCGACGATTCCGCCGCGATGCGGGCGCTGTTTTCGGATCTTCTCGATCAGGCGAAGGACGTGGTCGTGGTCGGCACCGCCGCCAATGCGGACGAGGCGCGCGAGCAGATCGCCCAGCTGCGCCCCAATGTCCTCACCCTCGATGTCGAGATGCCGGGGATGAGCGGGATCGAGTTCCTCGAGGAGATCATGGAGAGCAAGCCGATGCCCGTCGTCATGCTATCCTCGCTCACCCAAAGCGGCACCGAGGTTTCGCTGCGCGCCTATGAGCTGGGTGCGGTCGAATGCTTCCCCAAGCCGCTCAAGGCCACGCCCGAACAGTTCACCAAGACCGTCGGCCAGCTCGGCAAGATCGTGCTCGCCGCCGCCAATTCCAACGTCAAGGACGCGCGCGAGCGGCGCAAGGCGGCCCCGGCCAAGCCCGCCGCCTCTGCCGCCGCTGCCCCCGCGTTCGACTGGAACGGCCGCGTCCTCGCCCTCTCCGCCTCGATGGGCGGGATCGACGCGCTGACCGCGCTGTTCTCCGAATTTCCCGCCGATTGCCCGCCCACCGCCGTCGTCCTCCAGGCCGAACACATGGTGGCCGAGGCCTTCATCAACCGCATGTCGGGCCAGCTTGCCTGCACCATCACCGCCGCTGCCGATGGCGCGGCGCTGACGCAGGGCACGATCCACGTCGCCGCCGATCCGGCGCATCACATGGTGCTCGAAGCCGGCACCCCGCCGCGCCTGCGCCTCGTCGCGCGCGATCCGGTCGATGGCGCCCGCCCTTCGGCCACGCTGCTCTATGGCACCATGGCAAGGGCAGGCGCGCCAGCCGTCGCCGCCGTCCTCACCGGCATGGGCGAAGATGGCGCCAAGGGCCTCAAGATGCTGAAAGACGCCGGCGCCGCCACGTTCGCGCAGGACCCCGGCTCGGCCACGGTCGGCGAAGCCCCCGCCGCCGCGATCGCCGCCGGCGGCGTCCAGCAGCACCTCCCGCTCGACCAGCTCGCCAGCGCGCTCCTTTCCCGCTGCAGCGCCACGGGCACCTGGCCCCCCGCCTGAAACGATCCCACCCGAGCCCGGCTCGGAAGGGCGCAGTCCGCAAGGGTTGCGCCCTTTTTGTTGACCTTCACAGGTTGAGCGCCTCGCATTAAGGAGGAGGGACAAGTTTCGAGTGTCCAGTCATGCAGATCGCCGTTCTCACTTTCGAAGGTTACAACGAGCTCGATTCGTTCGTAGCCGCGGCCATCCTGAACAGGATGGCGTCAAAAGGCTGGGCGGCGCTGATCACCTCGCCGAGCGATCAGGTCACGTCGATGAACGGCGTAACGGTGAAGCGCCAGCGCCCGCTCGAGTTTGCCCGCGAGGCTGATGCGGTGCTGATCGGCAGCGGTATCAGGACACGCGACATCGCCGCGGATCGGCAACTGCTGGATCAGCTCGCACTGGATCCGGCCCGGCAGCTCATCGGCGCACAATGCTCGGGCACCCTGCTACTGGCAAAACTTGGCCTGATTGGCGAACTTCCCGCCTGCACGGACCTGACGACCAAACCATGGGTCATCGAAGCCGGGGTCAACGTCGTTGACGCTCCCTTTGTGGCTCATGGCAATGTTGCGACGGCGGGTGGTTGCCTGTCTTCGCAGTATTTGGCGACCTGGATGATCGCCCGCGGGGCGACTTGGCAAGACGCGGCGGACGCCATGCACTACGTAGCTCCGGTGGGCGAAAAAGAGGCCTGGGTCGAACGCACCAGCGCGGTCGTTTCTCCGTTTCTGCCGTTGGCGCAGGCGGCCTGACACGGCTTCTGCCGCCGTCGGGCGGCCGGGATCGATTTCCCGAACCGCCCCTCAATTCCCCACGATGATCGACATCCGCCGGTTGCGCGGGTCCTGCGGGTTGTCCGCGATCAGCGGCTCGCGGTCGGCCACGCCTTCGATCCGGCGGAAGCGGTCCTCGCGGATGCCGCTGCGCATCAGCGCCTGCCGGGTGGCTTCGGCGCGCCCGGCCGAGAGCGACCAGTTGTTGGTCACCTGACCCGCGCGCCAGGGCAGGGCGTCGGTATGGCCGCGCACCATCACCGTACCCGGTTCGGGCGCCACGGTCTGGCCGATCACGGCGAGGAGCTGCACCGCCTGCGGGGTCAGCACCGTGGTGCCAAGGCGGAACATGGCAAAGTCGGCATCGTCCACAAGGTCGATCCGCACCCCGTCCGGGGTCACGGTCATGCGCACCTGCCGCGCCAGCTTGCGCAGGGTCTCCGACCGTTCAAGCTTCTGCTTGAGGCTCTGCTGCATCCGCTGGACCTTGCCCGCGCCTTCCTTGGCCCCGCCGGTCGCGTCGCGCGGGATGGTCAGGGTCTTGGTCCCGGTCTGGCCCTGCCGGTTGGGATAGTTGTCGACGTCGGTGATCGAATTGCCGCCGAGCAGCCCGCTCGAACCCGCGCTCGATTCCCGCATCTTGACCAGCGTCGGCGTGAAATAGTCGGCGATCCCCTTGCGCTGCTTCTCGGTGGTCGCGCCCAGTAGCCACATTAGCAGGAAGAAGGCCATCATCGCGGTCACGAAGTCGGCATAGGCCACTTTCCAGGCGCCGCCGTGATGGCCCCCGGCCACGACCGTGACCTTCTTGACGATGATCGGCGGCGGCGGCTCGTTCTTGCCGCGCTTGGCGGGCCCGGCCACCTCAGCGCCCCCTCAGGCTGTCGAGCAGCTCGGACAGGCCGGGCCGGAAGGCATGGCCCAGGCCCGACCGCGCGCTTTCCACCACCAGCGGCTGGGGCCAGCCGTGCAGGCTCGCGATGATCACCTGCTTGACCGCGTGGAAGATCTGCTCGTCCTGGTCGATCACCTGCTTGAGCCGGCCCGCCATCGGCGCAACCATGCCATAGGCCAGCAGCACGCCCATGAAAGTGCCGACCAGCGCCGAGCCGATCATCGCGCCAAGGATGCTGGGCGGCTTGTCGATCGAGCCCATGGTCTTCACCACGCCCAGCACGGCGGCGACGATGCCGAGCGCGGGCAATGCATCGGCCAGCGTCTGCAGCGCATGCTGCGGCTCGTGCATCTCGTGGAAATGGGTCTTCATCGCATTGTCCATCACCTCTTCCACGGCGTGGACCTCCAGCGTGCCGGAGGAGACAACGATCAGCGTCAGCGTGTCGCAGATCAGGTTGACCAGCGCGTGATTGGCCAGCAGGCGCGGAAACTCCGCGAAGATGGTGGATGACTTGGGGTCGGTTACATGGCTTTCCAGCGCCACCGGCCCTTCCGAGCGGAGCAGCTTCATCAGCCGGGTGGTCAGGATGATCGCGTCGACGTGGTCCTGCTTGGTGTGCTTGGGCCCCTTGAAGATCTTGGCGAACGAGCCGCCGATCAGCTTCAGCTCGTGCATCGAGTTGCCGGTCACCGTGGCGCCGATCGCGGCCCCGCCGATGATCAGCATCTCGTGCGGGATGGCGTGCATCACCGGGCCGAGCGCGCCGCCGGTAATGGCAAAGCCCCCGAACACCATGACCAGCAGGACGACGATCCCGATCCCAGCGAACATCTTGCGAAAACCCCCGTGAAAATAGTGCCCCCGGTCAGGGCAAGGTCAGTTGATCAGGTTGAACAGCGAAAGGCTGGCCAGCTTGGTGAAGCTCGCCTGGCTCGCCTCGAGCACGGTCATGGTCTGCTGCAGCCGGGCGACGGTCGAGGCGATATCGGTCCCGCCCACGGTGTTCTCCTCGCCCGCGCGCAGCTCGCCAAGGTCGGCGCGGCGCGTGGCCGTGAGGTCGAGCCAGGCGAGGCGCGAGCCGACCACGGTTTGCGCGGTGGTCAACGAGTCGGTCGCCGCGTTCATCGCGTCGATCCCGTCCTTTGCCGCCGTCTGCGCTGCCGTTCCCCCGGCCTGCAGCGCGTCGGACAGGGTCTTGAGCTCGGCCATCAGGTCGGTCGAGCTGCCGCCCACCGCAAAGCCGAACAACTGCGGCCCGGTCAGCACCGGGGTGACCGACTGGCCATCGCCCAGCGGCAGGCTCGGCGCATTGGCCGTGCCGATGTAAGATGCATTGCCGCTGGCATCGACGGCATAGGCATCGCCCGGCGATTGCCCGCCGAACAGCGCGCCGCCCGCTGAATTGCGGCCATTGGCCAGCTGGATGATGTTCTCGCGGATCGAGGCCACTTCCTGGCCGATCCCCGCGCGCTGCGCATCGGTCAGGGTGCCGTTGGCGGCCTGGGTCGCCAGTTCCTTGACCCGCGCCACATAGTCGGCAAGCGACGACAGCGCCCCGTCGGTCAGTTGAAGGTCGCCGGTCGCGCGGTCGGCATTGGCGGTGTCGATGGTCGAATTGGCATCGGCCCGCTGCAGCTGGCGCAGCCGCGATGCTGCCACCGGATCGTCGGACGAGCGGGTCAGCCGCTCGCCGCTGGAAAGACTGGCTTGCAGCGTCTCGGCCTCGGCCCTCAGCCCGCTCATGTCGATGACCGAGCGCTCGTAGAAGGCGCTGGTGCTGGTGCTGATCGTGGTCATTCCCGGTCTCCTCAGCCGATGCCCAGCAGGGTATCGATGATGTCCTTGGCCGCCTGCATCACCTTGCCCGATGCCTGAAAGGCCTGCTGGTAGCGGATCAGGTTGGTCGCCTCGGTGTCGAGGTCGACCCCCGCCTGGGCGGCAAGGCTGACCCGGGCCGTGCTGGCGATGGTGTCGAGCGCGTTGCGCGTCACCGTGCGCCCGGCCACCGTGCTCGAAATGTCGAACAGCAGGGCATCCATACCCGCGGTCGGATCATTGGCGGAAAGCGCGCTGCGCAGCGCGGTCAGGTTGGCCGTGTCGCGGCTGTTCGCGGCCGAGCCGGCGGCGGCCACGGCAATCCCGGCGCCGTCGGTCAGGGCCAGCGTGATTCCCGCTGCCCCGCCGCCGACACCGCTGAACATGGCCTGCCCGGTCGACCCGTCGAGCGCGGCGCCGGAGCCTTGCGCGGAATTGACCGTGCTCATCATCGTCTCGGCCAGCGCGTCGAGCTTGGAGTGCACATCGGCGAGCTTGGTCAGGGCCAGCGCCTTGCCGGCGAGCGATCCGCCCGACAGGCTGGCGGCGGTGCCCGCAACATCGAAGCTGATCGTTCCGTCGCTGGCCGTGGTCATGCCCAGCGCATAGGCGCTGCCGCCCTCGACCAGCTTCTCCCCGCTCGCCCCGCCAACCCGGACCACCACGGTCCCGTCGGTCGAATTGATCGTGGTCGCAACGTCGGTATAGGCTGACAGCTGCTGGAGCAGGCTGTCGCGCTGGTCGAGCAGGGCGGTCTGGTCGCTGGTCGAATCCGCCGCGCGGGCAAGGCGCAGGTTCACCCGCGCCAGTTCCTGCGCCAGCGTGTTGACCTGGGTCACCCCGTCGGTCGCCTCGAAGCGCAGCCCGGTGCCTACCGAGTCCAGCGCCGATGCGGCGATGTTGAACGTGCCCGCCATGGTCCGCGCGTCCTCGATCACGTTGGCGCGCAGCGAGGAGGAGGTCGGATCGCCGACCAGTTGCTGGAGCGAGCCTTCGAAGGCCACCATCGCATCATAGACGCCAGACTGCTCGACCGCGCTCTCGATGTTCTCGAGCCCGGCCACCTCGGCATCGGCGCGGGCCGCGTCGGCCCCGGTGCGGCGCACTTCGGCCTGGCGGAACAAGTCGGCATTGCGCACCACGCTGTCCAGCCTGACGCCCGAGAGCGAGACATCGCCGATCGTGCCGATCCCGCCCGAGGAGGAGACCTCCTCCAGCCGGACCGAACGCCGCACGTAGCCGTCGGACGAGGCGTTGGCGATGTTCTGCGCGGTCACGTCGAGCGCGATCCGCGCCGCCATGGCGCCGCTGCGCCCGATCGAGAGAAGGTCGCTGGCCATGCCCGCTTATCCCTTGGTGCCGGAGGCGTTGGTGACTTGGGCCGAAAGCTGGGCCTCGATCGCCTTGGCAAGGCCAAAGGCCCCGCGCTCGGAAGCGATCGCGGCGAAGCGCTCGTCCTGCATCTGGTTGAAAGTGTCCATCGCCTGGCCGGAGAACAGGCTGTCCTCCCCGGCCGGCTTGGCCTTGCGCGCCTCGGCCAGCATCTGGCGCACGAAGATCGCCTCGAACTGCTTGGCGGCGGCGGAGAGCTTGGTCTTGTCCGCCAGTCCGTTCTTTTCGGAGGGCGCCTGCGCGCCGAGCGCGAGGGTCGCAGTGGTTGCGGCAATATCCATCACAGCACCTCCATCTCGGCCTTGAGCGCTCCGGCCTGCTTGAGCGCCTGCAGGATCTCGACGAGGTCCGAAGGCCCCACGCCCAGCAGGTTGAGCGCGTCGACCACCTTGGCCAGCGAGGCGCCGCCCTTTTCGTAGGCGATGTGGCTGCCTTCCTCGTCGGCGCTGACCTTGCTCTCCGGCGTCACCACGGTCTGCCCCTTGGAAAAGGCGCCGGGCTGCGAAACGTTGATCTTCTCGTCGACCTTGAGCACGAGCTTGCCGTGGCTGATCGCGGCCGGGGCAAGGCGCACCGCGCTGTTGATCACCACGGTCCCGGTCCGGCTGTTGACGATCACCTTGGCCGGCGTCTCGGCCGGCACCACGGTCAGCATCTCGATCGCGGCCATCATGCTCGACCGTACGTCCGCGCCCGAAGGCAGGCGCAGCGCCAGCGTCACCCCATCCTCGACCGAGGCGGTCCCGGGATAGTGCGAATTGACCGCATCGCGCACCCGCGCGGCGGTGAGGAAGTCGGCTTGGTACAGGTTCCAGCGCAGCACTTCGGCGCTGTCGAACCCGGTGGCCACGGCGCGCTCCACGCTCGCCCCTTCCGGGATGCGGCCCACGGTCGGCACGTTGACGGTCAGCTTCGAGCCGTCGCGGCCCGAAACGCCAAGCCCGCCCACGGCGAGGTTGCCCTGCGCCATGCCGTAGATCTGCCCGTCCGCACCGTAGAGCGGGGCCAGCACCAGCGCCCCGCCGCGCAGGGACTTGGCCTTGCCGATGGCCGAGACGGTGACGTCGATGTGCTGCCCCGGCTTGGCGAATGCGGGCAGCTCGGCGGTGATCAGCACGGCGGCGGCATTCTTCAGCCCCGGCGAGACCCCCGGCGGCAGTTGCAGCCCGAGCCGCCCGGCCGTGCCGCGCATGGCCTGGGTGAGGTATTCGAGGTTGTCATCGCCCGTCCCGTCAAGCCCGACGACCACGCCGTAGCCGGTCAGCTGGTTGGAACGCACGCCCTGAAAGGCGCCAAGATCGCGCACCCGCTCGGCGTGGACCGGCCCCGCCAGCAGGGCAGGCCCGATCAGCGCGGCAAGGGCAAGGGTGATGAGGCGGCGGATCACTGCGGGCCCCCTCAGAACGGCGAGATCATGTTGAAGAACCGGCTCAGCCAGCCCTCGCGCCCGGCGCGCTGGATCGAGCCGTTCCCGGCATATTCCATCCGCGCGTCGGCCACCTTGGCCGAGGTCACGGAATTGGTCTGGGGGTCGATGTCGGCGAGCCGCACGATCCCGGAAAACTGGATCCATTCCTGGCCCTGGCTCAGCAGCAAGCGCTTTTCTCCTTTGACCAGCGCGGTCCCGTTCGGGCGCACTTCGGCGATCGTCACGCCCACGGTCCCGGAAAACGACGATGTCTGCGCGGCGCTGCCATCTCCCTTGAACGACGATTGGCCGCTCGCATTAAGGGCATCGGGATTGAGAAAACCGAGCGGGCCCGAAGTGGGCGGGGTCAGCGAGAAGCCTCCGTTGCGGCTGGTCTTGGACCCGGCGGTCTTGGCGGTCGTGGTATTCTCGATCAGCAGGATCGTCACCGGATCGCCGACCCGGCGGGCGACATTGCCCTGCACGAGGCCCGCATAACCCAGCCCTGCATCGAAAATGCCGCCCGTCGCGGGCCGCAGGACCGGCGCGGCCATGGGCTGCGCCGCCTCGAACCCCACCGGCGGCTTGCGGGCGAGGGCAGGGGCAGACCCCACCGCAAGCGCAACCAGCCCCACAATCCCCACCCCGCTCAGGCTGAACCTGTCGAAGGCTACGCGCTGCCCCATCGTCTTGGTCATCCCCGTCCTCACAGCGTCTGGTTCGCGTTCTTGAGCATCTCGTCGACCGCCGAGATCATCTTGGAATTGATCTCGTAGGCGCGCTGCGCCTCGATCATGTCGACCAGTTCCTCGACCACGTTGACGTTCGAGGCTTCGAGCATGCCCTGCCGGATATTGCCGCGCCCGTTCTGCCCGGCCGGGCCGATCTGGGCCTGGCCGCTGGCGGCGGTCTCGGTCAGGAAGTTGTCGCCGGTCGCCTTCAGTCCGCCCGGATTGGCGAAGGAGGCAATGGTGATCTGGCCCAGCTGGGTCGGCTCGGTCTGCCCGGCCACCGTGGCCGAAACCGTGCCGTCGGCGGCCACGGTGATCGCGCTCGCGCCCTCGGGCACGGTGATCGCCGGCTGCAAGGGATAGCCCTGCGAGGTCACCAGCTGGCCCTCGGCCGAACGGGTGAAATTGCCGGCGCGGGTATAGGCGAGCTGCCCGCCCGGCAGGGTCACCTGGAAGAACCCGTCCCCGTCGAGCGCGAGGTCGAGCGCATTGCCGGTGGTCTGCAGGGTGCCCTGCGTCTCGATCCGGCTGGTCGACTGCAGGCCCACGCCCGTGCCGAGGTTGAGGCCCGTGGCATAGGCGGTCTCGGCCGAGGACTGCTGCCCCGCCACCCGCGCGTCCTGATAGGCCAGGGTGGCGAAATTGGCGCGGTCGCGCTTGTATCCGGTGGTGCCGACGTTGGCGAGGTTGTTGGCGATCACCCGCATCCGCTGGTCCTGGGCCTCGAGGCCGGTGCGGGCGACGTGAAGGGCGCTGGAAGGCATGGGTCTTTCTCCGGTGAATGCTTACGACAGGCGCATGAGAGCGGTGCCGCCCTCGTCGATGTCCTTGGCGGTGCTGATCAGCTTGGTGCGGATGTCGAACAGGCGCTGGGCCTCGACCATCTCGACCAGCACTTCGCTGGGGTTGACGTTGGACGCCTCAAGGCTGCCGGGCACGATCCTGGCATCAAGGTCGGCGGGCAGGGTGCCGCCGCCATAGACGCGGAAGGCCCCGTCCAGCCCCTTCTCGATCCTGCTGCCCTCGCGGCTGACCAGTTTGAGCCGGTCGACCCGCGCGGGCGGTGCGTCGGGCGTGGCCGGATCGCGCACCAGTACCGATCCGTCCGGCCCGATCGAAACCTCGCCGCCCGGCGGCACGGTGATCGGCCCGTTCTCGCCGATCACTGGCAAGCCCTCGCCATTGGTGAGCGCGCCCCCGGCCGAAACCGAGAGGTCCCCGCGCCGGGTATAGACTTCCTCGCCCTCGGCCGACTGGACCGCCAGCATGGTCTGCCCGGTCATGGCGATGTCGAGGCTCCGCCCGGTCTCGTTCAGCGCGCCCTGCTTCATCGAGGCGCCGCGCACCTCGGCATCGGTCATGGCCCGCACTTCGAGCCCGTCCCCGTCCTTGATCGTCATCGGCGTGAACTGCAGCGTCTCGGCGCGAAAGCCGACCGTCTGCGTATTGGCCATGTTGTTGGCGATCACCCGCTGGCGCACCATCGAGTTGTTCATGCCGGAAAAGGCGGTGAAGATCAGGCGGTCCATCGGGCCACTCCGTCAGCTGGGATCAGGTGCGCAGGTTGATAATGGTCTGCGAGATCTGGGTGGCCGTATCGATCGCCTTGGCATTGGCCTGGAAATCGCGCTGGGCGCTGATCAGGGCCACCAGCTCCTCGGCAATGTCGACGTTCGACCGTTCGAGCGCGCCCGAGAGCAGCTCGCCGTACTGGCCGTTGCCCGGCTGGCCCAAGGTGGCCGCGCCCGAGATCCCGGTCGAGACCCAGTTGGACGAGCCGACCTGCTTCAGCCCGCTCGGGGCGACGAAGGAGGCCAGCGCGATCTTGCCGATGATCGTGTTGCTGCCGTCGGCATAGGATGCGGTCACGTCGCCGTTGCCGCTCACGGTCACCCCGGCGAATTCGGCCCCGGCGGCATTGGTCGCGGGCACCTGGGCGTCGATCGGGGTGGTCGAGGTCACGGCGCCGGTCGCATCGACCGGGAAGACCTGCAGGCGGTTGTCCGAACCGTCGTGGACATAGCCCGCGCCGTCCATCGTGAAGCTGCCGTTGCGGGTATAGTACGTCTGCCCCGTCGCGGCGTTGACCGTGGCGAAGAACCCGTCGCCATTGATCGCCACGTCGAGCGCCGAGCCGGTCTGGTCGATCGGCCCCAGCGCGAAGTTCTGCTTGATCGCCTCGACCGTGGCCCCGATCCCCTGGATCATCTTGGGGTTGGAATAGGCCGAACCGGCCACGATGTCGGCGAATTCGACCGTGCTCTTCTTGAAGCCGTTGGTCTCCGAATTGGCGATGTTGTGCGAGATCACGGAAAGGTCGGTCTGGGCGTTCTTCAGCCCGGTCAGCGAAGTGTAGAAAGACATCGGTTTGCTCCCTTGCTCAGGCGGTTGTCGTGGTGGTGGCGGCGGCGCTCGCGGCGGCGTTGCCGCTGGCAACGGCCAGCGTCGCCTCCTGGGCTGCCACCACGGCGTCGAGCTTGTCGGCGATCACCGCCAGCTTCTCGTTGAGGGCGGAGACCCCGTCGTTCATCTCGGTCGTCTGCGAGAGCGAGGTGAACTGGGCCATCTGCGCCAGCATCTGGGTGTTGTCGGTCGGGTTGAACGGGTCCTGCTGCTGAAGCTGGGTAGTCATCAGCTTGAGGAAGTCGCTCGAGCCGAGCGAGGACAGCCCGCCCGAAGACGCGCTGGACGAAGTGGCCGAAGTGGCCGCCGAAGTGTTGGAAATCGTGGTCATTTCATCCTCATCGTGTCGAGCATCAGCTGCTTGGCGGTGGAAAGGGCCTCGACCAGGTTCTGGTACTGGCGCGAGGAGTCGAGCATCTCGACCATCTCGGCGTTCTCATCGACCGGGGCAGTCCAGACGTCGCCGTTGGCATCGGCCAGCGGGTGGTCGGGATTGTGTTCGCGGATCGGCTGGGCGGTCGATTGGACCACGCCGCGCACGTCCACGGTGGCCAGCCCGCTCTGCTGGTCGAGCGCGGCGGCGAAGACCGGGCGGATCGGGCGATAGGATGCCTCGGCGCTGCCGCTCACGGTCCCGGCATTGGCCAGGTTCGATGCCGCCGCGTTCATCCGCACCAGCTGGGCGGAAAGCCCGCGCTGGGCGAGGCCGAACAGGGTGAGGGGGGCGCCATTGGTGGAGTTGGGGCCGCTCATCTCACTCGCCCTTCAGCGCGCGGGTCACGGTTTCGACCCGGCCCTTGATGAACTGGAGCGTGGCCGAATAACCGACCGCGTTTTCGGAGAAGGCGGTCTGCTCGGTCATCATCTCGACCGTGTTGCCATCGAGGCTGGGCATGGTCGGCACGCGAAACCGCGTCGCGCCGGAAACCGCCTGGTCGGTGCTGGCCCCGCCCTCGCTGGCTTTGAGCGCGGCGGCGAAGTCGATGTCACGCGCCTTGTAGCCGGGGGTCGCCGCATTGGCGATGTTGGAGGTGATCAGCCCCATGCGCTGCGAGCGCAGCGCCAGGGCCGTCCCATGAATGCCGAACAGGGTCTCGCTCACGTCTGCCGTCCTCTTGCGATGGCGGAATGGATCGTCGTGGGATTAGCAAGCGCCGTGCCAAACGCGCATTTCCGCCGCTTTCGCCCGCACCGGCAGCGCCATCCGGCAGGCCCTTGCCGGGCGGCGGCAAAATGGCGCCGCGCCCCTGAATATGCCGCCGCTCCTGCCGTTCTCAGGAGCACCCCAAAGGATATTGCCCCGCGATGCCGCTTCCCCTGATCGATGGACTCTCGGCCCTGATCGTGTTCGGGGGCACGCTCCTCGCCACCCTGCTGCGCTCGGGCTGGCGCGAGAGCGCCCTGGCCCTGCGCGCGGCGCTGGCCGCCTTCGGCCCCGGCTTCAGCGCCGAACGCACGCGGGGCGAACTGGCCGCCCAGGTCCGCGCGATCCGCGAGGACGGCGTGCTGCGCGCCCGCCGCCGCCCGGTGGGAGACCGCGAGTTCGACGAGGCGACCGACGCCCTGATCCAGCACCGCTCGATCCCCGCGCTGCTCGCCGCGCATGAGAAGCACAAGGCCCGCCGCCTCGGCGAAGCCGCGCTCGCCATGCGGGTGCTTGCCCAGTCGGCCGAACTGGCCCCGGTCTGCGGCATGGTCGGAACGCTGGTGGCGCTGAGCCGCTTGCCCGCCACGTCCGGGCCCGAGGCGATAACCGGCGCGGTCGGCATGGCGGTCGTCACCACGCTGTACGGGCTCCTCGCCGCCAACCTCGTTCTCGCCCCGCTCGCCCGGAAAGTCGAACGCGCCGCCCGCGCCGAAGACGCCGCGCGCGAGGAAGTGACCGAATGGATCGCCGCGCAGGTGGCCGAAGGAATGCCTCACCTGCGCGCGGCTCCCGTTCACCACCACCACGAAGCGGCTGCCTGATGACCGGCGCGGAGTTTCCCGCCTCCGATCCGCTCGGCTCGGTCCAGGTCCGCGCCGGGCTCGGCTGGCAATATGCCCTGGCCGATCTCGCCCTGATCCTGTTCCTCGTCACCGCCTCGGCGCTCGCCCGGCAGCAGCCGCCCGCGCCGCCTGCCGTCACCTCCGCGCCCACGGCGCCCGCTCTGGCCGATCCCGTCGCCGTCTGGCGCGCCGGCCCCGGCGGCCCCAGCCTCGAAACGTGGCTTGCCGGCCAGACCCTCGACCCGCGCCAGCGCCTGACCATCGTCGCGCGCTATTCCGGCGGCCATGCGCAGGAAGCCTTCGCCCGCGCGCAAGGGGTGATGGCCGAAGTGAAAGTCCTGCCCCGCTCGACCCGGATGGTGGTCGAACCCGCCCCGATGGACGACCTCTCCGCCACGCTCACGTGGGATAGCTGAACCCGCGATGGCACGGCCCTTGCAGCAAGTGCGGCGATAGAGTGCGGCAACGCCCGTTGCACTCCCGTTGCAGAGGCTTTGCAAATGACCCCTATCGCCGCGCTTCTTTTCGCCGCCGCCACCGCTTTTGCCGATCCCGCCGCGATCGACCAGACCGTGGCCGAATTCACCGGCGCTCCGCTCGGCACCCCCGGCGGGGCCGCGCAAGGCGTTGATCGCAGGCTGAAACTCGCCGCCTGCCGCAATCCGCTCAGCCTCGGCTGGTATGCCGGGCGGCGCGATACGGTGCTGGTCCAGTGCCCCGACGCGGCCGGCTGGCGCCTCTTCGTGCCGCTCCTGCAAAATGCGCTGGCACCCGCGCAGGCGGCCCCGGCAATCCTGCGCGGAGAGGCCGTGACAATCCTCATCTCGGGTGAGGGCTTCACCGTCTTCCAGCCCGGCCAGGCGCTCGACGGGGGCGCCGTAGGCTCCTGGATTCGCGTGAAAAATGCAGCTTCCGCCGGCGCCGAGCCGGTCCGCGCCCGGATCGTCCGCCCCGGCCTCGTCCGGCTCGATCTCGGCACCGATTTGCCGTAACCCGGCAAATTATTACCGCATCCCTTAAACGGACCTAGCGGCCGCCGTTCTCTCACCTGAGAACACACGGAGCGGCCACCATGCCTATCGAATCCAGCCAGAACATACCGGGTGTCCGACCGGTCGGCGCCATGGATGCCCGTATCGCCCGGACCGCCGCCGGTGCGAAGGACGGCGCTGCGAGCGCGGCCGCAACCGGCGCGAGCGAACAGGTCACCTATCAGCCGAGTGAGGCGCTCGACCCGGGCCAGGCCCCGGTCGATGCCGAGCGCGTCGCGGTTATCCGCCACGCGATCGAATCCGGCACTTACCCGGTCATTCCCACCAAGATCGCCGACGCGATGATCGCGGCCGGCATGCTGCTGAGGGCCCAGGCATGAGCATTCCCACCCTGCGCGATAGGCTGCGGCAGATGGTTGCCGCGCTGGAAACCGAACGGCAGGCGCTTGCCGGGCTCGACCTTGACCAGATCATGGCCAGCTCGCTCGAAAAGAACGGCCTGTGCGATGCTCTCTCGAGCGCCAACCCGGCCGAGGTCGACGACGAATGCCGCGGCCTGCTCGAAGCCGCACGGCGCCTGAACGAGGTAAACCGGCAGGTTCGCAACCTGATTGCGGCCAATGTCTCGGCCCGCCTCGATGCGCTGGTCGGCTCGCCCCAGCTTTACCGGGCCACCCCCGCCTATGCCTATGCCGGAGCGCGCTGAATCGATTTGGCACGCCCCTTGCTGAACCGGTCCCCGAGGCAATCGCACTCGGGGATTTGGCTTGAGCGAGATATCATCTTCCGGCGTTAACTCGGCAGGCAGCGCAACAGCCGCCCCTGCCGCCGTTGCCAGGGCGGCCATCGCCCGCGCCGCCAATGCCACCGGGGTCGATTTCGACTACCTGCTGGCCCAGGCCAAGCTCGAATCCGGGCTCGACCCGCACGCCCGCTCGGGCAGCTCCAGCGCCACCGGGCTTTACCAGTTCCTCGGCTCGACCTGGATCGATACCCTGAAGAAGCACGGCGCCGAGCACGGCCTCGGCTGGGCGGGCGCTGCGGCGTCCGATCCGGCCATGCGCGCCCAGATCATGGCCCTGCGCCACGATCCCCAGGCCTCGGCGCTGATGGCCGCCGAACTCGCCAGCGATAACAAGGCTGCCCTTTCCGGCCATCTGGGCCGCGAACCCGATGCCGCCGAACTTTACCTCGCCCACTTCCTCGGCGCGCAGGGGGCAGGGCAATTCCTCTCGGCCCTCGCCAGTGATCCTTCGCAAAGCGCCGCTTCCGTGCTGCCCGCCGCCGCGGCGACCAACCGCGCGATCTTCTTCTCCCCCTCCGGCCCCCGCTCGGTGAGCGAGGTGATGAGCCTGCTGCGCAGCCGCGTTGCCGGCGCCATGGAAGGCGGCGACGCCTCGCAATGGGCGAACGCCATGCCTTACGGTGCGAGCCCTGCCTCCGCAGCCGCCGCCCCGCAATTCACCGGCGGCCCGGTCGCCCGTGCGTTCCAGGCGGCCGCCCAAGGCGCGCAGGCCCCGACCTCGATGGCCGAGACCCTGCGCCAGACCTTCAACCTTGGCGGCAACGCCAGCGGCGAGGGTGCAGCCCCGGCCAATGTCGCCGCCGCCTATCACCGCCTCTCGGCCCTGGGATTCTAAGCCATGAAGCTCGCAAAAGCCTCGGCCATCGCGCTTCCCGCCGGCATCCTCACGCTCATCTGCCTGATGATCGTGCCGGTGCCGACCGTCCTGCTCGACGTGTTCTTCGTCCTCAACATCGCGCTCTCGGTCGCCGTGCTGATGGCCTCGATGAACGCGGCCAAGCCCCTCGATTTCTCCTCGTTCCCGAGCGTGCTGCTCTTCGCCACCCTGCTGCGCCTCGCGCTCAACGTGGCCTCCACCCGCGTCGTACTGGTCAACGGCCATTCGGGCGGCGCGGCGGCGGGCCATGTGATCGAGGCTTTCGGCGCCTTCCTCATCGGCGGCAATTTCGCGGTCGGCCTGTTCGTCTTCATGATCCTGATGATCATCAACCTGATCGTCGTCACCAAGGGTGCGGGCCGCGTTTCGGAAGTCTCGGCGCGCTTCACCCTCGATGCCCTGCCGGGCAAGCAGATGGCGATCGACGCCGACCTCGCCGCCGGGCTGATGACGGCCGACGAAGCCAAGGCCCGCCGCCTCGAAGTGGGTACAGAGGCCGATTTCTACGGCTCGATGGACGGTGCCTCCAAGTTCGTGAAGGGCGACGCCATCGCCGCCCTGCTGATCCTCGGGGTCAACATCATCGCCGGCTTCGTGCTCGGCATGGTCAGCCACGGCCTCTCCGCCAGCGAAGCGGCCGAGCGCTACATCACCCTTGCCGTGGGCGACGCGCTGGTGGCGCAGGTGCCCGCCCTGCTGCTCTCGATCGCCGCCGCCGTGATCGTCACCCGCGTGTCCGACAGCCGGGATCTTGCCGGGCAGATCGGCGGCCAGTTCGCCAATCCCGCCACCTGGCTCCCCGTCGCCGTGATCCTCGCCGCCATCGGCGCGATCCCGGCCATGCCGCAAACCGTGTTCCTGCCCGCCGCCGGCCTCGCCTTCTGGCTCTACAAGAGCCTCAAGCAGCGCGCCGCCAGGGCCGCCGTTCCCGTGGTCGTCCCGCCCCCTGCGGCAGACCCGCAGAAGATCGCGCTCGACGAGGTGTCGGACCACACCCTCGTCACGATCGAGCTGGGCTTCGGCCTCGTCCACCTGGTCGACGACCGGCGCGGTTCGCCGCTGGTCACGCGGATCACCGGGGTGCGAAAGCAGCTCTCGCAGACCTTCGGCTTCATCGTCCCCCAGTTCCGGGTGCGCGACGCGCTGGAAATGCCGCCTTACGACTATCGCATCGTGCTCGGCGGCGTTCCGCTCGGCCAGGCAACGATCCGTTCGGACAAGGTGCTGGCGATCAACGCCGGTGAGGCGCGCGACAATCACACCCTCGTCGGCGAGCCGACCACCGACCCCAGCTTCGGCTGCCCGGCGCTGTGGATCGATCCCGCGGCGCGCGACCATGCCATTGCCGAGGGCTTCCTCACCGTCGATGCCTCAACCGTCATCGCCACCCACCTCAACCAGCTCTTGGTCGAGCGCGCCTCGGCCCTGCTTGGGCCAGACGAAGTGCGCCAGATCCTCGAGGCGGTGAAGGAACATTCCTCCGGCCTCGTCGAAACGGTCTATCCCGCCCCGCTCACGCTGGCCGCCGCCACGCGCCTGCTGCGCGCCCTGCTGGAGGAAGGGGTGCCGCTCGGCCACCCGCTGCCGATCCTGCAGAGCCTCAGCCAGGCGGTGCAGGTCACGCTCGATCACGAGCGGCTGGTCGACATGGTCCGGGCCGATCTCGGCGCGCTGATCGTCGGCCGGGTCTGCGCCCCGCACGAACGCTTGCCGGTGCTGACGCTGGAAGCCCGCCTCGAAGGGGCGATCGTCCAGGGGCTCCACGATCCCGCCACCGGCCAGCCGGTGATCGAGCCCGATCTCGCCCGCGCCATCGGGGAACGCGTCGCCGCGATCGTCGCCGAGCGCGGCCCCGGCGCGATCCCGCCCGCGCTGATCGTCCAGCCGCGCGCGCGCCGGGCGCTGGCCGCGCTGCTCAGGCTTCGTGCGCCGCAGTGCCTCGTCCTCTCGATTTCCGAACTTCCGCCGGCCCAGCCGATCGAGGTCCTCGCCGTCATCGGCGGCGACCCGGCCCCTGCGCCCGCGCTCCCCCATCCCGACGGCCCGTTTGCAGAAGAGCTGGCAGCATGAAACACGATCAGAAATCCTTCGCAGTTCGCTCCGTTGCGGGCGCCTATGGCGGCGATGTCGCCGAGCGGGTCCGCCGCTTCCTGCCGATGGTCCGGCGCCTCGCCTGGCACGTCCACGGCTCGGGCCGCCCGGGGATCGAACTGGAAGACCTCGTCCAGGCCGGGCTCGTCGCCCTGACCGAATGCGCCCAGCGCCATGCCGGGCCGAGCGAGGACGGCTTTGCCGCCTATGCCAAGATGCGGGTGAGGGGGGCCATGGTCGACCTGATCCGCCGCTCGGTCCCGCTCTCGCGCGGGGCAAGCGAGCGGCGCAAGCTGCTGCGCGAACAGGAAGACGCCCTGCGCGGCAGGCTTGGCCGCGATGCCACTCCCGCCGAACTGGCCAAGGCGCTCGACATCACCGAGAACGAACTCGCCGATCTGCGCTCGTCGAGCGAACCCCTGCGTTTCGAGACGCTCGACGAAGCCTATTCCGACAGCGACCTTGCCTTCGCCGACCAGGGCCCCGATGCCTTCGCCGTGCTGGAGGGCGAGGAAATCCGCGGCGCCGTGGTCCGCGCCATCGCCGCCCTGCCGGAGCGCTTGCAACTCGTCACCCAGCTCTATTTCGTCGAGGAACTCAATCTCTCGGAAATCGCCGGGGTGCTCGAAGTCTCGATCCCGCGCGTCCACCAATTGAAGGCCCAGGCGCTCGACCAGTTGCGCAAGGCGCTAAGCGGGATGGCCGAGATTCTGTAGCGCGCGGTGCGGGCGATTGCCTGACAGACCTGTAAGTGATAGGCGCGAAGGCATGGCTTCCTGCGATACCTGCCTCGTGCGCAACCGGGCGATCTGTGCGGCTCTCGACGCGGATGAAATCGGCGCGCTCAACACGATCGGGCGCCAGCGCCTGCTCGAGCCGGGCGAATCGCTGATCTGGGAGGGGGACGATTCGGTCCTCGTCGCCAACGTGATCGAAGGCGTGCTCAAGCTGTCCACCGGCACGGAGGACGGGCGCGAGCAGATCGTCGGCATGGTCTTCGCCTCCGATTTCATCGGCCGCCCCTTCGGTACGACCACCGGCCACGGCGTCACCGCGCTGACCGAGGCCAAGGTCTGCGTGTTCAACCGCCGCGATTTCGATTCCTTCGCCCGCGCGCACCCCGCGCTCGAACACAAGCTGCTGCAGCGCACGCTTGACGAGCTGGACCGGACCCGCCGCTGGATGCTGCTGCTCGGGCGCAAGTCGGCGAGCGAAAAGGTCGCCTCCTTCCTGATCGAGATGACCGACCGCGTCGCCTCGCCGGGCTGTTCCAGCCTGATGCCGCCCGGCGCGATCCACCTCGACCTGCCGGTTTCGCGCCAGCAGATCGCCGACGTGCTCGGCCTCACCATCGAAACGGTCAGCCGCCAGTTCACCCGCCTCAAGGCCGATCGGATCATTGACCTCCCCTCGCGCCGCGAAGTCGTGGTGCTGGACCGGGCGGCCCTGGTCGCCGAAGCAGGCTGACGCCCCGGCCCTGTGGGGCCGGAGCACCATCTCCGTTCAGAAGCGGTAAGCGATCCCGCCGCTCACCACCCACGGGTCCAGCTTGTGGCGGGTCTTGAGCGCCGTCGCCGACCCGGCATAGAAGGTCGCGTCGGTCCGCACCCAGTACTTCTTGGCGTCGAGCGACAGCGAGTAGCCATTGCCCAGCGCCACGTCGGCGCCCGCCTGCAGGGCCACGCCCAGCTCGCTCGACAGGTGGGTGCGGGTCACGCCGACCGACCTGACCAGCGCGCTCGGCTCGTCGCTCAACACGATGAACAGGGCCGGGCCAACGCCGACGTAGGGTTTGATCGCGCCGAGCGGCAGGTGATACTTGGCGGTCAGCGTCGCCGGGATGATCTTGACGTTGTCGACCGCGACCTTGCCCGCCAGCGAGCCCGAGGAAATCGTCACGTGATGCGCGGTGACGCAGCAGATCGTCTCGAGCGAGACATTCGGCGTGAAGAAATACTCGATCGCCACGGTCGGCACGACATTGTCGTTGGCCTTGGTGTCCTTGACCGCCCCGGCCGCGACCAGCCCCGCACTGTCGTTCTTCACGGCCGTCACCTTGCCATCGGCCAGCACGCCCGTCGCCAGCAGCTTGATCTGCAGCCTGCCTTCCGCGTCGCCGGCATGGGCCGTGCCCGAAAGCGCCCCCGAGACCGCCAGCGCGCCAAGGGCGGCGGTGGTGAGCATCAGCTTGTTCATGTTCCCTCATCTTCGCGCCGCCCCGGTTCGCACCCTGCGAACCATCCCTCGCGGCGTCGCACAAAAAATCGGGAGCCAATCGCAACCTGACATTGATCGAGCGCAAACATGCGACTTTGGTCGAATATCGCCTCTTCCCGAGCGGAATTTGACTCTCGTCAATGTTGCACTGCCCAAAGCGGTCCAGTGCGGGACGGTCAAATCAACCTGAGAGGGAAGGCTCATGGTTACCGTTGTTTCGCGCGCTGGCATCTGGCTGGTCGCGCTGCTTCTCGCTATCCTTGCCGTCGCCGCTGCGGCCGACAAGGGCTTTGCCATCCAGATGGGCATCGTTGCCGCGGCCTGCGCCGTGGGCCTGTGGACCGCGCTCACCCGGGCCGACTATGCAGGCGTGGCCCGCGGCCTGATCCACGCCCCGGCCGACCAGTCGCGCTATGATGACGATCCGATCCGCTGGGGGGTGATCGCCACGGTCTTCTGGGGCATGGCCGGCTTCCTCGCCGGGCTCTACATCGCCCTGCAGCTGGCCTATCCGGTGCTCAACCTCGGGCTGGAATGGACCACCTTCGGCCGCCTGCGCCCGCTGCACACCTCCGCCGTCATCTTCGCTTTCGGAGGCAATGCGCTGATTGCGACCTCGTTCTACGTGGTCCAGCGCACTTGCCGGGCGAGGCTGGCCTTCCCCGGCCTCGCCCGTTTCGTTTTCTGGGGCTACCAGCTGTTCATCGTGCTGGCCGCCACCGGCTACCTGCTCGGGATCACCCAGGGCAAGGAATATGCCGAGCCGGAATGGTACGTCGACCTGTGGCTGACCGTGGTCTGGCTCGCTTACCTCGCGGTCTTCGTCGGCACCCTGGTCAAGCGGACCGAGCCGCACATCTACGTCGCCAACTGGTTCTACCTCTCGTTCATCCTGACCGTGGCCATGCTCCACCTGGTCAACAACCTGAACCTGCCGGTGAGCCTGCTGGGCAGCCGCTCCTACCCGGTCTTCGCCGGGGTGCAGGGCGCGCTGGTGCAATGGTGGTACGGCCATAACGCGGTCGGCTTCTTCCTCACCGCCGGCTTCCTCGCGATGATGTACTACTTCGTGCCGAAGCAGGCCGAACGCCCGATCTATTCCTACCGCCTGTCGATCATCCACTTCTGGGCGCTGATCTTCCTCTACATCTGGGCCGGCCCCCACCACCTGCACTACACCGCGCTGCCGGACTGGGCGCAGACGCTGGGCATGGTCTTCTCGGTCATGCTGTGGATGCCGAGCTGGGGCGGGATGATCAACGGCCTGATGACGCTCAACGGCGCCTGGGACAAGGTCCGCACCGATCCGATCATCCGCCTGTTCGTGATCAGCCTCGCCTTCTACGGGATGAGCACCTTCGAGGGCCCGATGATGTCGGTGAAGACGGTGAACTCGCTGTCGCACTATACCGACTGGACCATCGGCCACGTCCACTCCGGCGCGCTCGGCTGGAACGGCATGATCACCTTCGCCTGCATCTACTACCTGACCCCGCGCCTCTGGGCCCGGAGCCGGATGTATTCGCTCAGGATGATCAACTGGCACTTCTGGCTCGCGACCATCGGGATCGTCTTCTACGCCGCCTCGATGTGGGTGGCCGGGATCACCGAGGGCCTGATGTGGCGCGAATACGGCGCCGACGGCTACCTCGTGAACTCCTTCGCGGAATCGGTCGCGGCGGTCCACCCGATGTTCCTGCTGCGCGCCTTCGGTGGCCTGCTCTACCTCGCCGGCGCGGTGATCATGACCGTCAACGTGTGGAAGACCATCGCCGGCTCGCCCCTGCGCGAAGAGGCTCCCCTCAGGGATGCGCCTTACAACGCCGTGCAGGACCGTCCTCTCGTGCCCGTCGCCGTCCCGGCCGAATAAGGAACATCAGCCATGACTGCTGCTGAAAACGGGCTGGTTACCGGCCACAAGAAGTTCGAACGCAACGTCACCCTGCTGGCGGTCCTCGCCTTTGCCGCCGTCACCATCGGCGGGATCGTCGAGATCGCCCCGCTGTTCTGGATCGACAACACGATCGAGAAGGTGGACGGGGTGCGCCCCTATACCCCGCTCGAACAGGCAGGGCGCGACATCTACATCCGCGAAGGGTGCTACGTCTGCCACAGCCAGATGATCCGGCCCTTCCGTGACGAGACCGAGCGCTACGGCCATTACAGCCTCGCCGCTGAATCGATGTACGATCATCCCTTCCAATGGGGCTCCAAGCGCACCGGGCCGGACCTTGCCCGCGTGGGCGGGCGCTATTCGGATGAATGGCACGTCCAGCACCTCGTCGATCCGCGCTCGGTCGTGCCGGAATCGGTCATGCCGATGTACGCCTTCCTCAAGGATCGGGACCTGTCGAAGAGCGACACCGAAGGCTCGATGAGCGGCGAACTCAAGGCGCTCTATCATGTCGGGGTGCCCTATTCGCAGGACCAGATCGCCCATGCCGACGAGGATCTCAAGGCCCAGGCCGGGCAGGGTGACGCCGCCGAGCTGGCCAAGCGCTGGCCCAAGGCCCAGGCCCGCGATTTCGACGGCAATCCCGCCCGGCTGACCGAGATGGACGCGCTGGTCGCCTATCTCCAGGTGCTTGGCACGATGGTCGATACCAACAGCGCCGCAGCGCAGGAAGACCTGGCGAAGGAGACGGGCCGGTGAGTCACTACGACACCCTGCGCCATCTCGCCGACAGCTGGGGGCTGGTGGTGATGACCGCCGTGTTCCTCTGCCTGTGCGCCTGGCCTTTCCGCCCCGGAGCGCGGCGCGCCAACGAGACCGCCGCCACCATGATCTTCGAGGATGAAGACAATGGATAACAGGAAGATCGACGATGCCACCGGCGTCGAGACCGTCGGCCACGAATGGGACGGCATCGAGGAACTCAACAACCCGCTGCCGCGCTGGTGGCTCTGGACCTTCTACGCCACGATCGCCTTCTCGGTGGCCTACTGCGTGGTCTATCCGGCGATCCCGATGCTTTCCAAGGGCACCGACGGGGCGTGGAAGTGGTCGAGCCGGGGCGCGCTCGCGGCCGAGATGAGCAAGGCCGAACAGGGCCGCGCCGCCACGCTCGCCGCCATCGCTGCCACCCCGATCGAGGCCCTGCCGGAAAAGCCGCAGCTGATGCAGGCGGCCGTCGCGGGGGGCAGGGCGGCCTTCCGGGTCAACTGCGTGCAGTGCCACGGCGCGGGCGCGGCCGGCTTCAAGGGCTATCCCAACCTCAACGACGATGACTGGCTGTGGGGCGGCGACCTGAGGACGATCGAGACCACGATTACCCACGGCATCCGCTTCCCCGGGGATGACCAGACCCGGCAGAGTCAGATGCCCAACTTCGGCAAGGACGGCCTGCTCCCGGCAGCGTCTGTCAGCGACGTTGCCAGCTATGTCCTGACCCTCTCGGGCAAGGAACAGCCCGGCGCGGCCAGCCAGCGCGGCGCGGCGACTTTCGCGGCCAACTGCGCCGTCTGCCATGGGCCGGAAGGCAAGGGCGGCCGCCAGTTCGGCGCGCCCAACCTCGCCGATGCGATCTGGCTCTACGGCGGCACCCATGCCGATGTCGCGGCCAGCGTGACCAGCGCTCATGCCGGGGTCATGCCCGCCTGGGCCCACCGTCTCGATCCGGTCACGATCAAGATGCTCGCGGCCTATGTCCACTCGCTGGGCGGCGGCGAGAAGTTCGCCCCCGTCCCTACTCCTGAGGAGAGCACTCCGGCGGGCGGCGCAGCCCCCGCCGCCGCTGCTCCGAGGTAAAGTCCGATGCGTAACCCTGAGCCGATGCAGGGCGTGCAGCAACAATGGTACGAAAAGCGCCGGGGGGTCTTCCCCCGGCAGATCGACGGCACCTTCCGCCGCCTGAAATGGGCGATCATGGTGATCACCCTCGGGATCTACTACGTGACCCCGTGGCTGCGCTGGAACCGGGGGCCCTATGCGCCCGACCAGGCGGTGCTGATCGATCTCGCCAACCGCCGCTTCTACATGTTCTCGATCGAGATCTGGCCGCAGGAGTTCTACTTCGTGGCCGGGCTGCTGATCATGGCCGGGATCGGCCTGTTCCTCGTCACCAGCGCGGTGGGCCGGGCATGGTGCGGCTATGCCTGCCCGCAGACCGTGTGGACCGACCTGTTCCAGCACGTCGACCGGCTGGTGGACGGCGACCGCAACGCCCAGATCCGCCTCCAGAACGCGCCGTGGAGCGGCTCCAAGCTCGCCCGCCGCCTGTTCAAGTGGTCGATCTACCTCGTCATCTCGTTCTGGACCGGCGGCGCCTGGATCATGTACTTCGCCGACGCGCCCACGCTGGTCCGCGAATTCTGGAGCGGCACGGCCGATCCGGTCGCCTATGGCGCGGTCGCCGTGCTGACGGGGACGACCTTCTGGCTCGGCGGCTTCATGCGCGAACAGGTCTGCATCTACATGTGCCCCTGGCCGCGCATCCAGACCGCGATGCTCGATGAAAAGTCGCTGATCGTCACTTACAAGGACTGGCGCGGCGAACCGCGCGCCAGCGTCAAGGCGGCGCAAAAGCAGCCCGCCGCCGCTTTCGGAGACTGCATCGACTGCAACCAGTGCGTCGCGGTCTGCCCCACCGGGATCGACATCCGCGAGGGCGCGCAGGTCGGCTGCATTACCTGCGCCCTCTGCATCGACGCCTGCGACCGGGTGATGGGCCAGGTCGGCCGCCCGCGCGGGCTGATCGACTATGCCACGCTCGAAGATGCCGCCCGCGAAAAGGCCGGCAATCCGCCCACGCCGCACTGGAAGCTGATCTGGCACCCGCGCACGCTGGTCTATCTCGGCCTCTGGTCGGCGATCGGCTGCGCCCTGCTCTTCGCCCTCGGCACCCGCACCCACATCGACCTTGCCGTGCAGAAGGACCGCAACCCGCCCTACATGGTGCTGAGCGACGGCAAGGTGCGCAATGCCTGGACCGTCAAGCTCAAGAACATGGAAAACCGCCCCCGCCCGATGGTCGTGGCGCTGAAGGGCCTGCCCGGCGCGGTGATGTGGACCGATGCGATGTCGCAGCAGGATGCCGCGCGCTCGGTCCATGCCACGGTCGCCGCCGATGCGATCCTGCCGCTCAGGATCTACGTCGCCGCGCCCGCAGGGACCGGCGAACAGTCCTTCGCGCTGATCCTCAAGGCGACTGACCGCGAAGGCGGCGGCGATCTCGAAAAAGCCCGTTTCGACGCACCCAATGAAGGGGAGCAAGGCCAATGACCATTTCCGCAGCACGGCCCTTCACCGGCCGCCACATGGCCCTGATCATGGTCGGCTTCTTCGCCGTGGTGATCACGGTCAACCTGTTCATGGCGCGCCTTGCCGGGTCCAGCTTCACCGGGATCGTGGTCGAGAATTCCTACGTCGCCAGCCAGAACTACAACCGCTGGCTGGCCGAGGCCAAGGCCGAGGAGAAGCTCGGCTGGCAGGCCGTGGCCACGCGCACCGGCGATGATCACGTCGTGATCACGCTTGCCGGCGTCCCCGCCGGGGCCGAGGTCTCGGCCGACGCCTGGCATCCGCTCGGCCGCCAGCGCGATCACCTCCTCCACTTCCGCCGCCAAGGCGCCGGCTTCCGCTCGGCCGAGCGGCTGCCCGCCGGGCGCTGGAACATCCGGATCGAGGTCAAGGCCGCGGCCCGCCGCTGGCGCACCCAGGAAGCCGTGTCATGAGCGCCCCCGCCCTCGCACCTGCCGCGCCCCATGCCGAAACGGTCCTCGTCGTGCCCGGAATGCATTGCGCCGGCTGCATGGGCAAGGTCGAGCGCGGCCTGGCCGATCTGCCCGGCGTCAGCGCCGCGCGGGTCAACCTCACCGCCCGGCAGGTCCGCGTGACTCACGACCCCGCGTTGGCCACGCCCACGCTGATCGACGCGCTGGGCCGGATCGGCTTCGCCGCCCAGCCGCGCGCCGACGATGCCGCCCCGCCGCCCTCGGCCGCGCGGCCCCTGCTCGCCCCGCTCGGCGTCGCGGGCTTCGCGGCGATGAACGTCATGCTGCTTTCGGTCTCGATCTGGTCGGGCGCCGAAGGGGCGACGCGGGACCTGTTTCACTGGCTCTCGGCCGGAATCGGGGTTCCGGCCATCGCCTTCTCGGGCCGGGTCTTCTTCGCCTCGGCGTGGTCCGCGCTCAGCAAGGGCCGCACCAACATGGACGTGCCGATCTCGATCGGCGTGATCCTCGCCACCTGCCTCTCGCTGTACGAGACCGCGACCCACGGCGAACACGCCTGGTTCGACGGCACCCTGATGCTGCTGCTCTTCCTCCTTGCCGGGCGCACGCTCGATGCCGCCATGCGCGACAAGGCCCGCGCCGGGGTCGATGCCCTGCTGCGCCAGGCTGCGCCCGGCGCGCTGGTGGTTGGCCGGAGCGGCGCGGTCGAATGGGTGCCTGCGCGCGATCTCGTTCCCGGCATGGTCATGCGCGTCGCCGCCGGAGAACGCCTCGCGGCCGACGGCACGATTGTCTCGGGCGAAAGCCGGTTCGACAATTCCCTGCTTACCGGCGAAAGCGCGGCCGTCGCGGCCGGGGCCGGGGCGGAGGTCCACGCCGGCACGCTCAACCTCGAAAACCCGGTCGACGTCACGGTGACTGCGGCGGGGCAGGGCACCACGCTGGCCGAAATCGCCCGGCTGATGGACGCGGCGGGCCAGGCCCGCTCGGCCTATGTCCGGATCGCGGACCGCGCCTCGCGTCTCTATGCCCCGGCGGTCCACACCCTCGCCGCCCTGTCGTTCCTCGGCTGGATGGCGGCGGGCGCGGGCGTCCACGAATCGCTCAAGATCGCCATCGCCGTCCTCATCATCACCTGCCCCTGCGCGCTGGGTCTGGCTGTCCCCGTGGCGCAGGTCGTCGCCTGCGGCGCGCTGATGCGCCGGGGCGTCATGGTCAAGGACGGCTCCGCCCTCGAACGCATGGCCACGATCGACCGCGCCCTGCTCGACAAGACCGGTACGCTGACCATGGGCCGCCCGCTGCCCGACCCGCTGGTGCTGGACAGCCTCAGGCCGGCGGACGCCGCCATCGCCCTCGCGCTCGCCTCGCACAGCCGCCACCCGCTGTCGCGCGCTCTGGTCGAGGCGCTCGCCCAGCGCGGTGTGCGCGCCGCAGACCTCGCCGAAGTGAGCGAGGAAGCGGGGCAGGGCGTCCATGCCTTTTGCAATGGCGTTGCAGTGGCCTTGCGCCGCCCGCAAAACGCCGCCGGCATGGCCACCGCGCTCGACATCGCGGGCCGCCCCACCTGGCTCATCCCCTTCGCCGACCGCCTCCGCCCCGAGGCGAAGGAAGCGCTCGCCGCCCTGCGCCAGGTCGGCGTCGAATGCTCGATCCTCTCGGGCGACAATGCCGCCGCCGTCGGCGAAACCGCCCGCGCCGTGGGCCTCACCGCCCAGTCCAGCGCCGATCCGGTGGCCAAGCAGGATGCAATCGCCCGGCTCCAGCGCGGCGGCTACAAGGTGCTGATGGTGGGCGATGGCCTCAACGACGGCCCTGCGCTCGCCGCCGCAGATGCCTCGATCGCGCCCGGCACGGCCAGCGACGTCGGCCGCCAGGCGGCGGACTTCGTTTTCCTCTCAGACGGCCTCACCGCCCTGCCGCGCATCGTCCGCGCCAGCCGCCGCACCATGGCCGTGGTCCGCCAGAACTTCGTCCTTGCCATCGGCTACAACCTGCTCGCCGTGCCGCTGGCCATGGCCGGCATGGTCACGCCGCTGATCGCGGCCGCTGCCATGTCGATCTCCTCGCTGGTGGTGATCGCCAATTCGCTGCGCCTTGCCGGAGCCGCCCGATGAACTCCTTGGCCATGCTCATCCCCATCGCGCTGGCCATGGGCCTTGCCGGGCTCGGCGCCTTTCTCTGGGCCCTGCGTTCGGGCCAGTTCGAGGATTGCGACGGCGCCGCCGCGCGCATCCTGCTCGACGACGAGGGGGAGGGGCGGCCGTGAGAATCCCCGTCCTCTTCGCCCTCGCCGCGCTCATCCCGGCGGCCTGCAACACCAGCCCCGCCGCCGCGCGCGGCATCACCGTGCCGCTCTGCGCCGGAGACGGGCTGACCCGCACGGTGACGATTCCCGTCTCCGGCGGCGAGCTTCCCGGCAAGGACATGCCCGGCTGCTGCGCCAAGGCCTGCCATACCGGTTCGCGCAAGAAGTGCGGGCTTGCAGATGGCGGCGGGGAAATTGATTCCGAGCAATGACCATCCCGCCTGCTTCGGGCCAGTTGCCTTGCATGTGGCCCTACCATCCCGAACTGCTGGCCCGCCCGGTGCCGCGCTACACCAGCTACCCCACGGCGGCCGAATTCGGCGCGCATGTCGGCGCGGCCGAGCAGGAACTGGCCCTGTCCCGCGTGAGCGGCGATGTCTCGCTCTACGTCCATATCCCGTTCTGCGAGGAGATCTGCTGGTATTGCGGCTGCAACACCGGCCGCGCGAACAAGGTCCAGCGCCTCGCCTCCTACCTTGATGTGCTGCATCACGAGATTGCCCTGCTCGGTGCCCGCCTGCCGCAAGGCGCGCGGGTGCGGCGGATCGCCTTTGGTGGCGGCAGCCCCAATGCGATCACCCCGTTCGATTTCGTGCGGATCGTCGATGCTTTGACGGTGCACTTTCCCCTGCATGATCCGGTCGTCTCGATCGAACTCGATCCGCGCACGCTGGGGGCAGACTGGGGCGCGGTGATCCGCTGCGTCGGCATCACCCGCGCCTCGATGGGTGTGCAAACCTTCGCCCCGCACCTGCAGGCCGCGATCGGCCGGGTCCAGCCCGAGGATGATATCCTGCGCGGCACCGACCTGCTGCGCGGGGCGGGCATCACCTCGCTCAATTTCGACCTGATGTATGGCCTCCCCGGCCAGACCGACGAAGACCTTGCCGATTCGCTCGGCCGCACCGCCCGGCTCGGCGCGGACCGGATCGCCCTGTTCGGCTATGCCCACGTCCCCCACCTGATCCCGCGCCAGAAGCGGATCGATGCGAGCGATCTGCCCGGGCAGGAAGCCCGCTTCCGCATGGCATGGAACGGGTGGGAGCAATTGACGCAGGCGGGCTACCAGCCGGTCGGGTTCGATCATTTCGCCCGCCCCGGCGATGCCTTGGCCCAGGCCACGGTCGCGGGCCGCCTGCGCCGCAATTTCCAGGGTTTCACCGAGGATCAGGCCCCGGTCCTGCTCGGGCTCGGCGCCTCCTCGATCAGCCAGTTCCCCGACCTCCTCGTCCAGAACGAGAAGAACGCCGGGCGTTACCGCATGCTTCTCTCGCAAGACCGGCTGACCGGCACGCACGGTGTGCATCGCTCGGCGGAGGATCAGGAAATCGGCACGATCATCAAGAGCCTGCTGTGCCGCGGCTCGGCCGAAATCGGCGCCGACCGGATGTTCGCGCTGGTCGAGGTGCTCACCCCCTTCGCGGCGCGCGGCCTGATCGAAACCAGCGATGCGGTCCTGACCATCCGCCCAGAGGGCCTGCCCTACACCCGCACCATCGCCGCCCTGTTCGACCCCTACCGCCAGGACTCGGCCCGCCGCTTCAGTTCGGCTGTTTGATGCAAGGACCGGATCAGGCTGTCGCCTGATCCTCGCGCGGCACCGGCCCACGAGTCTTTGACTTGTACGGAAAGCCCATCCGGGCTTTCCTTGCGGCACCGGCCCGCTCCCCCGGCCCAACCACCCACAGGGTACACTCGATGGGTGGTTGGGCCGGGGGAGCGGGCCGGTGCCGCAAGCCCTTCGCGGAGGCGAAGGGCGCACCAAGCAAAGGGCGCACCACAAAAAGAGGGCGGCCGTCACGAGGTAGGCCGCCCTTCAGTCGGGGAGAAAAGTCGCCGGGCGGCAACGAATTGGCGCCCGACTGACACTTGCCTACCCCATGGGCGCGCCGCGCCGCATTGATGGAGATCAAGGGAACTGTCGCGCCGCGAAAATCGCGCGCCGGATCAAAACTGGTGGCTGGTGGCCTGGACCAGATAGCTCGCGATCAGCTCCGAGGTGCAGGGCTTGTTCGCGCTGCGCGCGGCCGGATAGCGCGCCAGCAGCGAAGTAGTGTCGGCATGGCCGGAGTGGAAGATGATCGGCACGTCCAGCTGGATCAGGAGGTCGGCCAGCGGGAAAACCTCGCCGTCGGCAAGCTGCACGTCGAGGATCGCGGCATCGGGGCGGTGCCGCGCGATCGCCTCGCGTCCTTCGGCGACGGTGGCATAGGGGCCGACGACGTCGAAGCCGAGGTCATGGGTCATGTCGGAAAGATCGAGGGCGACGATAAACTCGTCCTCCATGATCAGGATGCACGGGGTCTCCCGATTCCTGATTCCCTGATCTCTGTGTTCAGTGTGCAACATGGATGTGTCAGAACCTGCTCTGCCGAGCCCACGATAATTGGCTTCCGTTGGGTTGCGCCTTTCCAGCAGCGAAAAGCGCCTCCCCCTTCAGGCCGATAAATCCGCTGCAATCGTTGCGGTTCCCATATTTGTTGCCAATCAGCGGTTTTTTGCCGGCAGGCCGGTCAGCAGGTCGGGCGTGAGGAGCTGGGGCAGGGTCTCCGCCGCGCCGCCGGGCGCATACCAGACATAGAGCGGAACGCCCGCCGCGCCCTGCTCGGCAAGGTAGCGGGTGATCGCCGGATCGCGCCGCGTCCAGTCTCCGCGCAGGACGACGACCCCGGCCCTTGCAAAGGCGTCGCGGGTCTCGGCCCGCTCGATCGCGACCTGTTCGTTGACCTTGCAGGTCAGGCACCAGTCGGCGGTGAAATAGGCGAAGACCGGCTTTCCGGCGGCCCGTGCCCGGGCCAGCGCCTCGGCGCTGAACGGCGCGCTCGGCAGCAGGCCCGCCGTTTCGGCGGCCGGGGCGGATACGTGCTGCGGCAGCACCACGGCGCCCAGCGCGGCAATCGCGGCGATGCCGGCCGAGGTCGGCACAAGCGCGGAAAGGCCCCGCCGCTGCCGACTCCCGGTCCATTCCAGCAGCGCCACCAGCGCCAGGGCAAGGCCCAGGGCCAGCCCGGCAAAGCCCATCCCGCCCACCCGCGACGCCAGCCAGACCAGCGCCAGCGTGGTCAGTCCCATCGGCACGGCCATGATCATCCGCAGCCGGTTCATCCACGCGCCCGGGCGGGGCAGCAGGCGGCGCAGCGGCGGCACCAGCGCGATGGCGAGGAAGGGCAGGGCAAGGCCGAGGCCCAGCGCGGCGAACAGCACCATCGCCTGCGCGGCTGGCAGCAGCAGCGCCGCGCCCATCGCCGCCGCCATGAACGGCCCGGTACAGGGCGTCGCCACGAAAGCGGCCAGCAGCCCGGTGGCGAAGGCCCCCTGCGGGCTCCCCGCGCGGGCAAAGCCGGGCACGGCGAATTCATAAAGCCCGGCAAGGTTCGCCGTCACCGCCGCCGCCACCAGCAGCAGTACGGCGACCACGCCGGGCTCCTGCAACTGGAAGGCCCAGCCGATCTCGCTCCCACCCGCGCGCAGGGCCAGCATCAGGGCGCCCAGCGCGGAGCAGGCCAGTACCACCCCGGCGCTGTAGGCCAGCCCCTCGGCACGCGCCTCGGCTTCGCTCTCCCCGGCGCGCGCCAGAGACAGCGCCTTGAGGCTGAGGATCGGAAAGACGCAGGGCATGACGTTGAGCAGGAGTCCGCCCGCCAGAGCCGCCAGCACCAGCAGGGCAAGGTTTCCGCCCGCATCCTGCTTGCTGCCCACCAGTTCGCCGCCGGTCGGCACGGGGCCGGGCCGGGCGGCGAACTCCACCCCGTCGCCGGCGCGGTTGAGCCTGAGCAGCCCCGAAAAGGCCTGCGGAGCCGCAGCATTGGGCGCGCGGGTGAGCGTCACGATCAGCAGGTCGCCCTTGCGGCGGAACTCCTGCGCCGCGCCATAGGCCACCACCCGGTCGGCGTCGGCAAAGACATGCGGCTGCTGCAGGTCCAGCCCGCGCGGCAGCGGGATGCCCAGCCGGATCGACTGGCCCTCGGCCGCGAGCATGGCCACACTGCCCAGCGGCGCGGGCAGCTTCGCGCGCCAGCCGTCGAAGCGCGGATCGGGCGGGGTCATCGTCCCCGGCGCAGAGACCACGACCTCGGTCGCCAGCTCGGCCCGCTCGGGCACGCAGATCTTGTCGGTACAGGCCAGCCAGTCCGCCTTCACCCGCACCGGCAGCCGCGATCCCGGCACCGCGTTCGCGGGCAGGGTGAGTGGGGCGAGCAGGACATAGTCCTCCTCGTAGACGTGGTTCATCAGCCCGGCGATCACCAGCGTGTGCGGCACCGGATAGAGCAGCGTCCCGGCCGACGCGCCTTCGGGCAGGGCCCAGTCCAGCGTCATCCCGAAGCCCGCGTCCCCGGGGTTCTTCCAGTAGCCGTGCCAGCCCTTTTCCGGCCGCATGACGAAGGCCAGCGTCACCGTCTTGCCCGGCGCGGCCGCCCCTTCGGCGACGAGGCTCGCGGCAATGTGCGTGGGCGCCGCGCGCGCCGGAACGACGAAAGCCGCCGCCAGCAGCAGCGCCTGACACCAGATTGCAAAAAACCGTGCGTAGCCGGGCATATGTCGGGAATTCACCTGCGCCTAATTGCGGCTTGCGCGAGGCGGATGGCCCCGGCAAATCTCCTAGTGCCGTCCCCGCGGCCGCAATTCAAGGAACGATCATGCACCTTCGCGCCGCTTCCCGCGCTCTTGGCCTTGTTGTTGCCGGTTCCCTCCTCTTCGCTTGCCACGCCGCGCCCGCCGAAACGCCGGCCCCCGCCGCCGCGCCGCCGCCGCCGCCGCGCCTGATCGTCGCCATCTCGGTCGACCAGTACGCCGCCGATCTCTTCGCCCAGTACCGCGAGCATTACACCGGCGGCATCGCCCGCCTGCTGAGCGGCGCGGTCTTCCCCAGCGCCTTCCAGAGCCACGCGGCGACCGAGACCTGCCCGGGCCATTCCACCCTGCTCACCGGCGTCCATCCCTCGCGCACCGGGATCATTGCCAACAACTGGTTCGATCCCGCCATCGCGCGGGGCGACAAGCGGATCTACTGTTCGGAAGACGAACGCGACCCCGCCTCGACCAGCCGCGAGCCGGTCGTCTCGGCGGTTCACCTCAAGGTGCCGACGCTGGGCGAATACATGAAGCAGGCCGATCCGCGCAGCCGCAGCGTCGCCGTCTCGGCCAAGGACCGCGCGGTGATGATGATGGGCGGCCATTCGATCGACGCCGCCTACTGGGCGCTGAAGGGCCAGTTCGTCACGCTCAAGGGGCGCACCCCCAGCCCGGCCGCCATGTCCGCCAATGCCGCCATGGCCGCGATCGCGGCGCGGGGCGCCCCCGCCTATGCCCCGCCCGCATGGTGCGCGGCGCACGATCGCCCGGTCCCCGCCGGCAAGGCCGGAACCCCTGGATCGGGCCGCTTCGCGCTGGCCCCGAACGATCCCGATGCCTTCCGCGTCTCGCCCCGGATGGACGCCGTCACCGAAGATCTCGCCGTGCGGATGGTTGACGAGAACCACCTCGGCAGGGGCCCGGCGCCCGACATTCTCTCGGTCTCCTTCTCGGCGACCGACTACATCGGCCACGCCTATGGCAACCAGGGCATGGAAATGTGCATCCAGATGGCCGAGCTGGACCGGACCATCGGCAAGCTCTTTGCCGCGCTCGACGCGCGCGGGATCGACTACCTCGCCGTCCTCTCGGCCGACCACGGCGGCTCCGACCTGCCCGAGCGGCTGGACCAGCAAGCCAATCCCTTCGCCGGCCGGGTCGACAGTGCGCTCGAACCCAGCCCGCTCGGCAAGGCGATTTCCGCTGATCTGGGCCTCGCTGTCGATGGCCCCCTGCTGCTGGGCGACGGCGCGGCGGGCGACGTCTACCTTTCCGCGAAGATCCCTGCCGATCAGCGCCCGCGCGTGATCGAGGCCCTCGTCGCGCGGCTCAGGGCCCACCCGCAGGTCGCCGCCGTCTTCACCCGCGCCGATCTCGCCGCGCTTCCCGTGCCCACGGAGAACCCGCAGGACTGGACCCTGGCCGAGCGCGCCCGCGCCTCGTTCGATCCCGAGCGCACCGGCGACGTCCTGTTCCTGCTGAAGCGCGCCATTCTTGCCGGCGCCGCGCCCGGACCGGGCTATGTCGCCGGCCACGGCAGTCCGTGGGACTACGATCGCCGCGTCCCCCTGCTGTTCTGGCGCAAGGGCATGAGCCAGTTCGAACAGCCCGCCCCGGTCGAGACGGTCGACATCGCGCCGACCCTCGCGGCGATTCTCGGCCTCAAGCTCCCCGCCGGAACCTTCGACGGGCGCTGCCTCGACCTCGATGGCGGGGCGGGGAGCACCTGCCGCTGATCCGGGCGATGGGGGGCGCTGCCGCCCCCTGACGTCCTGCCTGCCCCCTCAATAGGTCGGCATGCTGTCCGGCGGCACGTCGTGGTTGAGATCGCGCTCGCTATGCCGGTCCGCCGCCTCGATCACGACGACCGGCTCGGCATAGCTGGCCCGCCGCGCGGCATCGGCTTCCAGCCAGACCGCCGCCACGAAGGCATCGCCCTCCTGCACGAAGCCCACGTCGATCACGGTGAAGTCGCCCTTGCGCTCGTCGGTAAAGCGCAGGGTCTGGCCAAGGCTCGGCAAGGCCGGAAACTGGTGGTCGGTTCCGCCATAGCACGGACCGTCGGCCGCCTCGGCCACGCCCGGAACGAATACGCGCACCTTCATCAGGGCCATCTCCTCGCCGATCTGGCGAATCGGGCCTGCCGCTCGCCTTGGAATCATTGCCTTTGCATTGTGGTCGGGCGGGCGGCCCTCTGGCAATCCGTTTCGTCGGCCATTTCGTCCGGCGCGGCCACCGGATCCGTCTCGAACCGGGCCGGGAAGGGGCGGGCGGGCCTGCGGGCTTGCCCAGGCCCCCGCGCCGGGGCTAAGCCCGCAGGCATGAGCGAAAAGCGCGATCTCGTGATCCTCGGCGGCGGCCTCGTCGGCATGACCCTGGCCCTTGCCGCGGCGAAGTGCGGCCTCACCAGCCACGTGGTGGACCGGGCAGCCCCCGAAGACCTTACCGCCGAAGGCGTCGATGGCCGTGCCTCGGCCATTTCCACCGCCAGCTGGAACCTCTTCGCCAATATCGGCCTCGGGCAGCGGCTAGAACCGCTCGGGTGTCCGATCGACTCCATTGCCGTGACCGACCAGATGAAGCCCGGCCGGATCGACTTCCGCCCCGAGCCGCATGAAGGCTCGCTCGGCCGGATGTATGCCAACCGCGACATCCGCCTCGCCCTGTTCGAAGCCGCGCGCGAGGAAGCGGCCATCGCCTGGCACACCAGCGCCGAGGTGACCGAGCGCCACCGCGGCCTCCACGGCGTCTCGGTCACGCTCGCCGATGGCCGCCTGCTCGAAGGCGGGCTGCTCGTGGCCGCCGAGGGCCGCCAGTCCCCCACGCGCGACGAAGCCGGCTTTGGCCTCGCCAAGTGGGACTATCATCACCGCGCCATGGTCACGGCCCTGTGGCACGAGCGGCCCCACGGCAACACCGCCTGGGAAATCTTCTACCCCGCCGGGCCCTTCGCGCTCCTGCCCCTGCTCGACCAGAACGGCCGCCACCGCTCGGCGCTGGTCTGGACCGTGGCCGAACAGGACGCGGCTGGCTGGACCGGACTGTCCGACCGGGCCTTCCTCGCCGAAGTGCAAAAGCGCGTGGCCGATGTCCTCGGCACGGTCGAACTCGCCGCCCCCCGCATGAGCTGGCCGCTCAATTTCCACCACGCCGGGCGCATCACGGATGACCGGCTGGTGCTCGTCGGCGATGCGGCTCACGGGATGCACCCGATCGCAGGCCAGGGCCTCAACCTCGGCCTGCGCGATGTCGGCGCCCTCGTCCAGGTCCTCTCCGAAGGGATTCGCCTCGGCCTCGATGTCGGTGATGCCCAGCTCCTTGCCCGCTACGAGCGCTGGCGCAGCGTGGACAGTCTCTCGGTCATGGCCGCGACCGACACCATCACCCGCCTGTTCGGCGTCCCCGGCCGCCTGCCCTCGCTGGTCCGCCGCGCCGGCATGGGCGCGATCCAGCGCTGGCCCGGCCTCAAGCGCTGGTTCATGGACGAAGCCCGCGGCATGAGCGGCAAGCTGCCGGACCTGTTGCAGGCCTGAGGCTCGCCGCGATGCGGCGCAACGTGCCGGGCTAACGAATTCCTCGCGCCGTCGTCCCTGCGCAGGGACGACGGCGGCATGCTTGAGAAGCGTTCGCCTCCTAGTCCCCCGCTGCCGCCGGCTGGGCAGCCGCTTGCCCGCCCGCGTCGCGCAGGGCGTGGGCGTCGAGCACTGCCGTCGTCTCCAGCACGTCGAGCGCGCGGTGCGCGTCGTCATAGCGGCGGGCGGCGGCGAACCAGTCGGTCGCGCCGGCGGCGCCCGGCAGGCGGCGCAGTTCGGCCACGGCGTCGTCGGTCCGCCCGGCGGTAAGCAGGATGCGGGCGCGGCCGAGGATCATCTGCGGGGCAGGGCTCGGCGTGGCATCGCGGCGAATCACGAACAGGCCGGAAACTTCGCGCTTGATCCGGTCCCAAGCCCCGGTGTTCGCGGGGGTTTCGGTCAGCGAGGGGGCGAGCGAATCGAGCCCGGCCAGCAACTGGTCGACCGTGACCGGGGCCTTGGCGGCGGCGATCACGGTGGCCACGGCATTGGGCTGGGCATTGCCGAAGCGCAGGCGCAGCTGGTCCTCAAGGTAGCCGAGCGGCGCCCCGCGATCGAGCGCGCGCCGGGCGGCGAAGGCGATCAGCAGGGACTCGGCGCGGGCGGCATTGCCGGATGCGGCCTCGGCCTCTGCATTGAGCGTGTCGAGCCGCTCTTCCAGCGTGGCCATCCGGCCTTCGATGTCGTTCTGGTGCTCGGCCAATGCAGCGGGACTGGCCGCCGGGGCGGACGCGGGCAGGGAACCCGCGCGTACCGCAGCCTTTTGCGCGGTCTCGGCCTGCGGGCCGGGCAGCGGGAACAGGCCCTTCACCACGGCAAGGCCCACGACCACGGCACCCAAAAGGAAGGCGACCATCGCGGCCAGAAGCACCGAACCGATGCTGCGGCGCGGGCGCGGCGCGGTTACGACCGGCTCGGCGCTCTGCAAATCTTCCGCCATGCCTAAATCCGGTTTCCTTTGTTCCCGCCGCTTTCGGCCCAGACCCGTCTCAGGTGTGGCACAGTTCGGCGGCTTTCGCCAACAGCGCGTTTTCCAGAGGCTCTTGCGCCGTGGAAACGCTGGCCCAGCCCGATCCGGCCGCCGCCGCCACGCGCGGGCCGATGCAGGCAAGATGAAGCCGCGCCCGGACCACCCCGTGGCGGCCGCATTCGGCGGCAAAGTGCCGCGCCGCCTCGGCCGAGTGGAGCAGGACCACCGCCGCCCCTTCCAGCCGGCGCACCAGTGCGGCCGGCATCGGCGCGCTCAAGCTTTCATAGACCGTGCGCTCGGTCATGCTCACCCCTGCGGGCAGGCTCAGCGTTACCCGCTCGGCCCCGGCGAGGCGCAGCACCCGCGCTCCGGCGCGCACCTGGTCCAGCACGCCCTGCAAGCCGCCGCTGCCCGCCGCAGCCACGGCAAAGCCCGCCTCGCGCGCGGCCTCGGCCGTTGCTTCGCCCACGGCATGGATTGGCAGGCCGCGCAAGGCGGCAAGGCCCGCCCCGCCGTGGCGAAAGACATTGGCGCTGCCCGCGAGCAGCAGGTCGAACGCGCCCGAATCGGGCAAGTCCCAGGCAACCGGGCGCACGGAAAACAAAGGAAATCCCTCCGCCTCCAGCCCCAGCGCCCGCGCCGCCGCCACGGTTGCGCTCGCGCCCGGTTCGGGCCGGATCGCCAGCAGGGGGATCATCGCCCGGTGAAATGCACCGCGATCGCCGGCACCGCGCGGGCCAGGAGGTCGTCCGCCAGCCGCCCCGGCGCCGCGTCATCGCCAGCGGCAAAGCGAATCTCGCCCGCCACCCGCTCGGCCCCGTCCGGGCTGAACAGCGCGGCTTCCATCACCAGTGCCGGTCCCTCGGCGCGGGTCAGCACGGCGATCGGGCTGTGACAATTTCCGCCCAGCGCGGCGAGCAGCGCCCGCTCGGCCGTCACCGCCGCGTGGCTCGGCGTATCGTTGATCGCGGCCAGCAGGGCGCGCACGGCCTCGTCTCCGGCCCGGCACTCGATCGCGATCGCACCCTGTCCCGGCGCGGGCAGCCAGTCTTCGGCGTCCAGCGGATGGCCCACCCCGTGCTGCCCCAGCCGGTTGAGCCCGGCCAGCGCCAGCAGCGTCGCATCGGCCTCGCCCGCCTGCAGCTTGGCCAGCCGGGTCGCCACGTTGCCGCGAAACGGCACCACCGTGCAGTCCGGCCGGGCATGGAGCAATTGCGCCGCCCGGCGCGGCGCGCTCGTGCCGACGCGGGCGCCGCGGGGCAGGGCGTGGATCGAGGCGGCCCCCACCAGCACGTCGCGCACATCCTCGCGCGGCAGGATCGCGGCGATGGCGATTCCAGCGGGCCTGATCGTCTCGACATCCTTGAGCGAATGGACCGCGAAGTCGATCTCGCCCGCCAGCAGCCAGGCGTCCAGCTCCTTGGTCCACAGCGCCTTTCCGCCGATCTCGGCCAGCGGCCGGTCCTGGATCCTGTCCCCGCTCGCGGTCACCGGCACCAGTTCGACCTGCTCCTCGCGCCAGCCGTGCGCGGCGCAAAGGCGGGCCCGCGCCTCCTCGGCCTGGGCCATGGCAAGGGGGGAGCGACGGGTTCCGAGCTTGAGCATAGGTGTAGGCGCAGTCATCGCGGCTTGTGCTAGGCGGCTTTGTCGGTAAGGGGAAGCGGGCATGAGACTGGTCCTCGGCATTGAATCCTCGTGTGACGAGACTGCGGCCGCGCTGGTGACGCCGGACCGCGTCATCGTCGCGCAGCGGATCGCCTCGCAGGACGATGCCCACCGCCCCTATGGCGGCGTGGTTCCCGAGATCGCCGCCCGCGCCCATGCCGAACGGCTCACCCCGCTGATCGCGGCCACCCTGGCCGATGCCGGAAAGACCCTCGCCGATGTCGATGCCATCGCGGCCACGGCCGGGCCCGGCCTGATCGGCGGCGTCATGGTCGGCCTTGTCACGGCCAAGGCGCTGGCCATGGCGGGCGGCAAGCCGCTGCTCGCGATCAACCACCTCGAAGGCCACGCCCTCTCGCCGCGCCTCGCCGATCCCACGCTGGCCTTCCCCTACCTCCTCCTCCTCGCCTCGGGCGGCCACTGCCAGCTCCTGCTGGTCGAGGGGGTGGGCCAATACCGCCGCCTCGCCACCACGATCGACGATGCGCTGGGCGAGGCTTTCGACAAGACTGCCAAGATCCTCGCGCTCGGCTTCCCCGGCGGCCCGGCGGTCGAGCGTCTCGCCCGCGAAGGCAATCCAAGGGCGGTGCCCCTGCCGCGCCCGTTGCTGGGCAGCGCCGAGCCGCACTTCTCCTTCGCCGGCCTCAAGAGCGCGGTCCTGCGCGCCAAGGAAGCCGCCATCCACGCCGACGCCGACCTCGCAGCCTCGTTCCAGCAAGCCGCGATCGACTGCGTGATCGACCGCACCCGCCGCGCCCTCGCCGCCGCCGGCGAAGTCACCGCCCTCGTCGTTGCGGGCGGCGTCGCTGCCAACCAGTCGGTCCGCGCCGCGCTCGAAAGCCTCGCCGCCCAGCATGCCCTGCGCTTCGTCGCCCCGCCGCAGGTGCTCTGCACAGATAACGCCGCGATGATCGCCTGGGCCGGGATCGAGCGGATGGAGCAGTCCGGCTGGACCCTGTCGGACCCGCTCGATTTCGCCGCCCGCCCGCGCTGGCCGCTCGATCCGAACGCCCAGCCCGCGCGCGGCGCAGGGGTGAAGGCATGACCGGGGCCATCGGCATTATCGGCGCCGGCGCCTGGGGCACGGCTCTCGCCCAGGTCCTCGCCAGCGACGGCAGGGAGGTCCTGCTCTGGGCCCGCGAGGAAGCGCTCGTCGCCGAAATCAACGCGGCCCACACCAACACCCCCTATCTCCCCACCGCCCGCCTCAGTGATCAGGTCCGCGCCACCACCGCGCTGGCCGACCTTGCCGATCTGCCCGTCGTGCTCGCCGTCACCCCGGCCCAGCACCTCGCCTCGGTCCTCGCCGATCTTCCCGCCGCGCCGCGCGATCTCGTGCTCTGCGCCAAGGGGATCGAGGCCGGCAGCGGCCGCCTGATGGCCGATGTTGCCCGCGCCGCCGCGCCAGGCGCAACGATCGCCGTCCTCTCCGGCCCCACTTTCGCGCATGAGGTCGCCGCCCTCCTCCCCACCGCCGTCACCCTCGCCTGCTCGGGCGGGGAAGCGCAGTGGCAGCGGCTCTCGCCGGCGATTTCCCGGCCAACCCTGCGGCCCTATTATTCCGACGACGTGATCGGCGCCGAGATCGGCGGCGCGATCAAGAACGTGCTCGCCATCGCCTGCGGCGTGGTCGAAGGGCTCGGCCTCGGCCAGAACGCCCGCGCCGCCCTCATCGCGCGCGGCTATGCCGAGATGCTGCGCTTCGGCACGGCGCGCGGCGCCCGGGCGGAAACCCTTGCCGGCCTGTGCGGCCTTGGCGATCTCGTGCTTACCTGCTCCTCCACCTCCAGTCGCAATTTCTCGCTCGGCAAGGCGCTGGGCGAGGGGCTTTCGGCGGCCGAGGCGCTTGCCGGCAAGAACTCGGTGGCCGAAGGCGCTTCCACCGCCCCGGTCCTTGCCGACCTTGCCGAACGCGAAGGGATCGCCCTGCCGATCGTCGCCGCAGTCTGCCGCCTGCTGCGCGGAGAGGCTCCGGCCAAGGTGGTCGCCGCCGAACTCCTGGCCCGCCCCCTGCGCGCCGAGGGCCTGACGCCGTGAGCGAAAAAGGGGCTGACAAGGAACAGCAGGAAGATATCGCCGCCCTCGCCAAGGGTGGGCGCACCAATTTCTTCGGCTTCATCCTGCGCCTCGTCGCGCGCATCCCGTTCCTGTTCATCGCCAGCCGCCTCTATGGCGCCAGCGCCATGGGCCGCTTCGCCTCGGCCCTCGTCATGGTCGAATTCGCCGGGATGATCGCCACCCTCGGCCAGAAGCGCGGCCTTGCCCAGCGCCTCTCCGAAGACCGCGAGCATCCCGCCCATGCCGTGACCGACGCGCTGGTCGTTGCCACGGCGATCGCGCTGGTCTTCACCGCGCTGATCTATGCCTTCCCGGCCTCGATGTATCCCAAGGGAAACTTTACGCAGGGCGAGCGACTGCTGGTCCTCTCGGTCTGGCTGCTGGCCATGGGCGACCTTGCGCTGGCCGCGCTCGCTTACCGGTTTGACGTTGCCACCACGGTTCGCGCCCGCTCGGTGATCGAGCCTTGGGCGCTCTCGCTCTCGGCCGGGGCCTTCTACTTCGTGGCCCCCGAAAGCGGCCTCAGCCTCGCCTACCTGTTCTCCACTGCGGCGGCGACCTTCACCGCGCTCTACGCGCTGGTCCGCAACTATGGCCTGCCGCGCGGCTGGCGGTTCCAGCCCGGCCACCTCCTCGCGCTGGCCAACCGCAACATCGCGCTGGCCGGGGCAGACGCGGTCGAATGGGGCACCCGCAAGCTCGACGTGTTCATCCTGCGCTTCTTCGTGGGCGAGGCGGCGCTCGGCATCTACTACTTCGCCCAGCAGTTCGCTTCGCTCCCGCAAAAGCTGAAAACCAGCTTCGAGCCGGTGCTCGGCCCGGTCATCACCCGCAACGTGAACGACCGCAACTACGCCGCGATCGCCAAACAGGTCTGCCAGGTCGGCTTCTGGATCACCACGGCCCAGGCCGGCATTGCCCTTGCCCTTGCCATCCCCGGCACCGGCCTGATGGGCCTTGGCGGGCCGGACTTCGTCAAGGGCACCGGGGCACTGGTTTTCCTTCTCCTCGCCGAAGTCGTCGCGGCCACGGCTGTCGTCAGCGAGGGCGCGCTGGTCTACCTCGCGCGCTACCAGAACCTCATCGTCTCGCTTTTCACCATCCTGCTGCAGGCGCTCCTCACCATTGGCGGGATCGAACTCGTCGCCCGCCTCGGCTACGGGCAGGGCTGGTGGGTCGCCGCCGCCGCCGCCGCGCTGATGCTCTCGCTCGGCACGGCCTCGCTGATGAAATCGCGCCTTCTCGCGCGCATCCTGGGCGAGCCGATCAACAACTGGCGCTGGCCGCTCGCCTGGGCCGCGCTCCCCGCCGCCGCGGTCGGCTTCACCGCCACGTACACCCTGCCCGAATGGGCCGGCATGGTCCTCGGCATCCCGGCGATCCTCGGCATCTACGTCTGGATCATCTGGCGCAAGGGCTTCGGTCACGAAGACCGGATGCTGTTCCGCAAGAACGTCGGCTGATCGAGCAACAAGGGAAAGTCCCGGCCCCAGATCCCTTGCCGTCTTCCGGCGCCAGCCTAGCCCTTCAGGCGCCGTCGCTCCCCCTCTCCCCGTCGCCCCGGACTTGATCCGGGGCCCCGCTGCCTTCCAGTGACGCTAGCGAGGAAAAGCGGGATCCCGGGGCAAGCCCGGGATGACGGAAGGCAGAGGGATTTGGACAAGATTGGATGGACAGTTCTCCCGACTTTCCGGTCATTGCCCCACCCCAGCATCCCGCGATTTTCCTACTTGGCGCGACCCTGTCACAATGCCTTTGTCATCCCGCACCGGAAGCAGGCGCGCAAAGCGAGTAGGACAAGTGTCACCCATCCACTCTTGGCCAAGTCATTGTAATTCCAAGGTTGGCGCCGAAAGCAGGGTTACACTCGTGTCACCCTGCCCACGAAATGGGCGGCGGCGAGCAGCGAACTTGCACCATTCGTCGCGCGCAGGCACCATTCAGTCGGCGTTAACGGCTGAAAGAGCCACTTTCGGCGCGGGAACGAGGAAGGGACTGGAAGCCATGAACAGCATCGCGCGTTTCGCCTGCGCAGCCGCCACCATCGCGCTCGTCGCCGGTTGTGCCTCCCAGCAGAAGCAGACTTCCGTGATCGGCGAGGCGGGCCTGCAGGACGTGATCGTGACCGGCGCCCGGCGGACCGACGATCAGCAGCAAGCCAACGCCCCGGCCCCGCCTCCGGCGAAGGTCGATGTCGCGGCCCCTCCGCCCCCGGTCTCGATGATCGCACCGGCGGCCCCGGTCGCCGCTTCCCCGGCGATGAAGATGGACCGCCGCATGGCCTGGGTGCCGGGCATCCAATTGCCCACCGATCCGGGCCGCGAACGCTATGACGGCAAGGAAGTCAGCCCGGTTCACCTCGCCGCCGCCGAGCCGGTCTCCACTTTCTCGGTCGATGTCGATACCGGCGCCTATGCCAATGCCCGGCGCTTCCTCGTCCAGGGCCAGATGCCGCCGAAGGATGCGGTCCGCACCGAGGAACTGATCAACTACTTCCGCTACGACTATGCCCGGCCCGAGCGGGCCGAGGCGCCGTTCTCGCTCACCACCGACCTGATGCAGACCCCGTGGAACGCCAGCACGAAGCTGCTGCGGATCGGCCTGCGCGGCTATGACCTCGCCCGCGCCCAGCGCCCGGCGGCCAACCTCGTCTTCCTCGTCGATGTTTCGGGCTCGATGAATTCGCCGGACAAGCTGCCGCTGGTCAAGACCGCGCTTTCCGGCCTTGCCGGCGAACTGGCACCGGGAGACCGGGTGGCGATCGTGGTCTATGCCGGAGCGGCCGGCGTGGTCCTGCCCTCCACCGGCGATGCTCGCGCCATCCGCGATGCGCTGGACCGGCTTCAGGCCGGCGGCTCGACCGCAGGCGGGGCGGGGCTCAAGCTGGCCTACAACGTCGCCCGCGAAGGCTTCATCAAGGGCGGGGTCAACCGTGTGATCCTCGCCACGGACGGCGATTTCAACGTCGGGGTGAGCGACACCAAGGCGCTGATTTCGATGGTCGAGCAGGAGCGCGACAGCGGCATCACCCTCACCACGCTCGGCTTCGGGCAGGGCAATTACAACGAGGCGATGATGGAGCAGGTCGCCGATCACGGCAACGGCAACTACGCCTACATCGACAGCGCGCTCGAGGCGAAGAAAGTGCTGGGCGAGGAAATGGGCTCGACCCTGTTCACCATCGCCAAGGACGTGAAGGTGCAGGTCGAATTCAACCCGGCCATGGTCAGCCAGTACCGCCTGCTCGGCTATGAAAACCGCGCCCTGCGCGAGGAGGATTTCAACAACGACAAGGTCGATGCCGGCGATATCGGCGCGGGCCATCAGGTCACCGCGCTATATGAGATCGTCCCCGCCGGCCAGCAGGGCTGGATCGCCCCGCGCCGCTACGATGGGGCAGGGCAGGGGGGCGCCGCGCCCGGCAAGGCCGCCGAACTGGCCTTCGTCAAGCTGCGCTACAAGCTGCCTGACGGGCAGACCTCGCGTCTGGTCGAGCGGCCGGTCGCCGCCTCGCTGCTGTACCTCAAGCGCGCGCCTTCGCCCGATTTCCGCTTCGCCGCCGCCGTCGCTGCCTTCGGCCAGAAGCTGCGCGGAGATCCGCTGCTGGGCGACTATTCGCTGGCCGAGATCCGCGGCCTCGCCGGCAGCCAGTCCGATTTCTGGCGGCAGGAATTCGTTAAGCTGGTCGGCGTCGCCGAAGGGCTCGCCCCGCGCGGTGCGCCCGGGCCGGAGCAGGACGAAATGCCGCGCCGCCTGCGTTGATCAAGAGGTTTTCGTCGCGGCTTTTCGCAGCTGGGGCCTTGCGCTATGGGCGGCGCAACCGTTGAATTTTCCGGGGGAGCCGAACAATGCAGCAGATCGATCTTGACTGGCCCGTCCTGCTTATCGTGGCCGTGGTGGTCCTGCTCATCGCCGTCTGGCTGTTCGGCCGCGCCACCCGCACCCCGGTCCGCCGCGAACGCCGCCCCGATGTGCTGGACGAGGGTGCCGCTCCCGCCCAGCGCAACCAGTTGCTGATCGATTCGGCGCCCGCCGCCTCGGCCGCCTTCGCGGTACCGCCGGCGGGTGAACTGATGGGCGGTGTCGCCGAGGTCATCGCCGCGGCGGTTCAGGAGGAGGCTGCGGCCGCCGGTTCGATCGAGACCGCGCCGGGCATCCCCGATGCCCCGGCCCCCGCTGCTTCCGCCGACGATCTCACCCGGATCAAGGGCGTCGGCCCCAAGCTCTCGACCCTGCTGGCCGGGCTCGGCGTCACCCGCTTCGCCCAGATCGCCGAATGGACCGACGCCGACCTCGCCCGCATCGATCCCGAACTCGGCGCCTTCGCCGGCCGCCCCGCGCGCGACAAGTGGATCGAACAGGCGCAATTGCTCGCCGCCGGAGATACCGCCGGTTACGAAGACCGCTTCGGCAAGCTGTAAAAGCGCCTAGGCCCGGTCGCTCGCGCGGCAGGCGGCAAGGAGCCGTCCGGGCTCGAGGCTCGCGGGCAGCAGCAGGGTGCCGCCGCCGGGCAGGGTGGCTTCGATCCGGTTACCGCCCCTGAGCACCTCGAGCCGCGGATCGGCCGCCGGCATGGTGCCTTGCCATTCGCCCTGCTCACCGGCGCGGGTAGCGTCGAGGGGGAGGCGGGCAATGCGCCCATTGCCGATCAGCGCGAACAGCGCCTTGGCTCCGTCTTCGGCCCGGGTCATCCGGGTCAGGTGCAACTGCGCCGTTCCGTCGGGCGCATGCGTGCAGTTCATGGCCAGCAGGGTTGCCCCGCCCGGCACGGCGAAGCTCAGCGTCTCGCCCGCCAGCTGCCATTTGCCGCCTTCGGGCTGGGCCGGAGCCGCTTCGACCGGCAGCGAAACCCCGGTCAGCGGGAGGCGCGCGGGATAGCCCGATGCGTCATTGGCCGCGACTTCCCGGCTCTGCGTCTGGGTGCAGGCAGCCAGGGCGAGCGATGCGCCAAGGGCGAGGACAGCAAGCGACCGTTGTTTCATCATCACCTGCCAATGTGCGATCTCCCGCCCGGCAACGCAATACGCGCCCCTGCGCAAGCGCACGGATCGGCGGGACTTTTGCACGGTTCGCGGCAGTCGCGGGAACCGGTCAGCGCCCCCACTTCTTTTGGCTCTTCCCGAAGCGCGTCTTGCGCGTGCCCGGCTTGCCCTCGTTCGAGCGGCCGACGACCGGCGCCTTGCGCTCGCCTTCGGGCAGGCCGAGCTCGTCCGCCTCGAGCCGGCGGATCTCGTCGCGCAGGCGCCCGGCCTCCTCGAATTCGAGATCGGCCGCCGCCGCCCGCATCCGCTTTTCCAGTTCCTCGATATAGGAGCGCAGGTTGTGCCCGACGAGGTTGTTGCGGCTATCGTCGTCGATCTCGACCAGCACCCCGTCGCGACTGGCCGTGTCGGCCACGATGTCGTGGATGTTGCGCTTGATCGTCTGCGGGGTGATCCCGTGGGCCTCGTTGTATTCCTGCTGCTTGGCCCGGCGCCGGTCGGTCTCGGCGATGGCCCGCTCCATCGATCCGGTCATCCGGTCTGCATAGAGGATCACCCGGCCATCGACGTTGCGCGCCGCGCGGCCGATGGTCTGGATCAGCGAGGTTTCCGAGCGCAGGAACCCTTCCTTGTCGGCGTCGAGAATGCAGACAAGTCCGCACTCGGGAATGTCGAGCCCTTCGCGCAGCAGGTTGATGCCCACCAGCACGTCATAGACCCCGAGCCGAAGGTCGCGGATCAGCTCGATGCGCTCCAGCGTTTCGACGTCGGAATGCATGTAGCGCACGCGCAGGCCCGCCTCGTGCATGAACTCGGTCAGGTCCTCGGCCATGCGCTTGGTGAGCGTGGTAACGAGGGTGCGATAGCCCTTCGCCGCGGTTTCGCGGCACTCGTTGATGCAATCCTGCACCTGGTCTTCCACCGGGCGGATCAGCACCGGGGGATCGATGAGCCCGGTCGGGCGGATCACCTGCTCGGCAAAGACGCCGCCGGCCTCGTCCATCTCCCACGGTCCGGGCGTTGCGGAAACGGCCACGGTCTGCGGGCGCATCGCGTCCCATTCGTTGAAGCGCAGCGGGCGGTTGTCGATGCAGGAGGGCAGGCGGAAGCCATATTCGGCCAGCGTGATCTTGCGGCGGTGATCCCCCTTCGACATCGCGCCGATCTGCGGCACGGTCTGGTGGCTTTCGTCGACGAAGAGCAGGGCATTGTCGGGCAGGTATTCGAACAGCGTTGGCGGCGGCTCGCCCGGCAGGCGCCCGGTGAGGAAGCGCGAATAGTTCTCGATCCCCGCGCAGGAGCCCGTTGCCGCGATCATCTCGAGGTCGAAATTGGTGCGCTGCTCCAGCCGCTGGGCTTCGAGCAGCTTGCCCTCGGCGACCAGTTCCTTGAGCCGTTCCTCCAGCTCGAAGCGGATCGCCTGGGTGGCCTGCTTCATCGTCGGGCCGGGCGTGACGTAGTGCGAATTGGCATAGACCCGCACCGTGTCGAGCTTCGTGCCCGGCTTGCCGGTCAGCGGGTCGAATTCGACGATCTGCTCGATCTCGTCGCCGAAGAACGAGATGCGCCAGGCCACGTCCTCGTAGTGCGAGGGGAAGATCTCCAGGTTGTCGCCGCGCACGCGAAACATGCCGCGCGCGAAAGCCGCGTCGTTGCGCTTGTATTGCAGGGCCACCAGCTTGCGGATGATCTCGCGCTGGTCGGCGGTGCTTCCCACCTTGAGGTCGAAGATCATCGCCGAATAGGTCTCGACCGAACCGATGCCGTAGAGGCAGGAGACCGAGGCGACGATGATCACGTCGTCGCGTTCGAGCAGGGCGCGGGTGGCCGAGTGGCGCATCCGGTCGATCGCCTCGTTCACCGAGCTTTCCTTCTCGATGTAGGTGTCGGACCGGGGGACGTAGGCCTCGGGCTGGTAGTAATCGTAATACGAAACGAAATATTCGACAGCGTTGTCGGGGAAGAAGCTCTTCATCTCGCCGTAGAGCTGGGCGGCGAGGATCTTGTTGGGCGCCAGGATCAGGGCCGGGCGCTGCAGGTGCTCGATCACCTTGGCCATGGTGAAGGTCTTGCCCGAGCCGGTCACGCCGAGCAGGACCTGGGTCTTGTCCCCCTCCAGCGTGGCGGAGACGAGATCGGCGATCGCGGTCGGCTGATCACCCGCCGGATGATATTCCGAGACGATCCGGAACGCCCGTCCGCCGTCGGATTTCTCCGGCCGCTGCGGCTTGTGGGGGATGAAGTTGCCGGACGTGTCGGGCTCTTCCAGCCCCCGGCGGATTACGAGTTCGGCCATGGGACGCGAATATGGGCGTTCCGGGTTGGTTCCGCAACAGCGGGGCTGATCCGGGCCGGCAGGGTGACACGAGTGTCACCCGTGAATGCGATGTGAGCCAAGCAATTTCAACGGGTTGGAGAAGAGTGCATGGGTGACACTTGTCCAACTCGGTGAAGTGCGGTTCGCGGATTCAAAGAGCCTGCACAGCATCGCAGGATCGGCCGATGTAGGAAAGTGCAGGCGGTGTGGGCGGATTCACGTTTGAACGACCCTCTGCTTGCGGTGAGCCGGTTCGGTGGGGCCAATGGCGTTATGGGCGGGCCTGCTGCCCCTACCTCCCGTCGCCCCTGCGCAGGCAGCGGCCTATCCCGACCATCTCCGCAAGTTGCCATCAGTCGAGCGCGAATCCTCTCGAACAGACCGTCCAGCGCGCCGTTTCGTCGGGTGTGCAATTAGGCCAGTCGGGATGGGCCCCTGCCTCCGCAGGGGCGACGGAAGTTGGGTGGTGCTCGCTTCGTCCCTGTAATCCTGAGCTGACCTGCCGTCCTTCTGAAGGGGTCGCTTGGAAGGGTTTGGATCGATGCGCCATGATGACGACGAGATGCGCCGTTCGGTGCGGCTCACGCTGGCCCTGCCGGCGCGCTGCCGGTCGCTCAACGGCTTTGCGCAGGAAGTGGTCATCCGCGACATCTCGGTCGAGGGATGCCGTCTCATTTCCCACTCGCTGAGTATCAGCCCGCAGGCCAAGGTGGTGATCCGCCCGACCGGGCTCGAAGGGCTGTGCGGCACGGTGCGGTGGATTTGCGGGCACGAGGCGGGGATCGAGTTCGACAGCCCGCTTTACCTGCCCGTGGTCGAACACCTGCACAATCGTTTTGCCAGCTTCCTGCCGCCGGTCGTGCCGTTTCACCGCTCGGGCCTGCGCTCGCTCGCGGCCTGAGCGGCGCTTTCCTACAGCGGGGCGGGGTGGTAAGCCTCCTTCCGTTCTTGGGCTGAATGGGGAAACCGCCGATGCGTGCCGCTGTTGTCACGAGCCTTGCCGCCGTGCTGGCTCTCGCCGGATGCAAGAAGGAACAGGCACCGGAAGGGCCCAAGTCGATCGCCGAAGCGGCGAAGGAGGCGGCCGGTTCGCTGCCAAAGCCTGTCCCAGGCCTCTATCGCTCCACGGCCGAGATCCTGTCGATGGAGATGCCCGGCATGCCGGCGGGCATGGGCGAGCAGATGAAGGCGATGATGGGCAAGCGATCGACGCCGCACGATTTCTGCCTGACCGGCGAGGAAGCGGCCAAGGGCTACGAGGAGCGGGTGAAGAAGCTCGCCGGGCGGCCCGACTGCAAGTTCGACCACTATTCGGCCGACGGCGGCAAGCTTGACGCGCGGATGACCTGCACCGCCGAGGGCGGGATCACCTCGGTCACCACGATGCAGGGTATGATGACTCCGGAAGGCTCCGACATGACGCTGGGCATGGAACAGTCCGGCGGCAAGATGCCGGGCGGCGCCATGACGATGAAGATGCACGTGAAGACCGAGCGGGTCGGGGATTGCCCGAAGGCCTGAGAGGTGGACCGGTGAAGTGGCGCCATCCGTTCAGCCCCCGCACAGCCGCGCGGGCCGACAATGAGGCGATGATGACCTTTTCCGCCATGCGCGCGGCCGCCGCCAGTTCGGGGGCAGGGCTCCGGCGCCGCGCCGAGCTGGTTCGCCAGCCCGGCCCGCAAGGGGTCAAGAGCCCGTCGCTGGGCCTGCTGATGCGCGAATTCGCCGTGTTGCTGGGCGGCGGAAAGCGCGGGGCCATCGGCGAAGTGGCCCCCGCGCGCGATCCGATGCCGGTGATGATCCTGCCCGGTTTCGGAGCGCACCCGGCGCGGATGCGCAAGATGGGGGCTGCGCTCGAACAGGCCGGCCATGTGGTCTATGATTGGGGTCTCGGCTTCAACCTTGGGCCCACGCCGGAAAACTTCGCTTTCCTGCTTGCCCGGGTGGCGCGGATCGCGCGGGTCTCGGGCCGCCCGGTGGCGCTAGTCGGGTGGAGCCTTGGCGGCCTTTTTGCGCGCGAAATCGCCCGCCTGCGCCCCGATGCCGTGGCCCGCGTGATTACCCTCGGCAGCCCGTTCTCGGGCGACCGGCGGGCCAACAATGCCTGGCGCGCCTATCAGGCGATCACCGGCCACCCGGTCGACGCCCCGCCGATCCCCTGCGATTTCGCGGCCAAGCCGCCGGTGCCGACCGTGGCCCTGTGGAGCCCGCGCGACGGGGTGGTGGCCCCGCGCAGCGCCTGCGGCTGGCCCGGCGAGCGCGACCGCGCCGTGGCGCTGCGCTGTACGCACCTCGGCTTTGCGGCCAGCCCCGAATCAATCGCGGAAGTCCTTGCGCAACTCGACCGACCAGATTGATCCGTTTTGGATGAAACGTTGAAATCAAGGCGTAATGCTGCGAATCCGATAGTATTCGGCAGAAGTCTTCACGCGCATCTGCACTGTCGCTAAACTTATCTTATCTTTTTGGACTTAACCGGCTCTCGATGAGGGTTCCGGCGGAACAGGGATTTGGACGGGCGGTTCGGCGCATGGCGGCGCTGGTCATGCTGGTGGTCCTGTGCGGTATGGTCATGCCGCAGCATGCGGCGCGTGCCGCCCCGTCGCCTGTCGCCCATTCGCCCTTCAACTCGCCGCCCGAGCCCGGCGCCATCCGGCTGCACGCCTGCGTCGCCCCGGTCCGCCACGGCGACACGGCGGCGAAGCTGTTCGCCAGCCCGGACCGGTTCGATTGCCGCAGGGCAGAGGCGGCCTGGGGCGCGGGCTCCTACTGGGTCAGGCTGGACCTGCCGCCCGGTTCGCGCCTCAGCGAAGATCCCGAGGACATGCCCAACCGCTACCTGCGCTTCGCCCCGCAGTGGCAGCGCATGATCACGGTCCACACCCGCCTTGCCGACGGGCGGATCGTCTCACGGTCCTATGACAATCAGGACCTGTCGCCGTTGATGGGGATCGGCGCCGCGGTGGGCATCCCGCTGGAAAAGCGGGTTCGCCTCGGTACGCAGATCATGGTCCGCCTTGATGGAGCGCTCAACGCCGCGGGCCTCGTGGTCGAGCCCCAACTGATGCGCGGCACGGCACTGCGCGGCGCGGAGCTGGCCGCCGCGGCGATCTTCTCTGCCTTCGCCGGGCTCGGCATCGGCCTGTTCTGTTACAACATGGTGCTCTGGCTGACGATCCGCGAGCGGTTCCAGCTGACCTATTGCCTCTCGCTGCTGGCCATGCTCGCCTATGTCTGGGCCAGCTCGGGGGCGATGTCGCTGCAGGCGCCGTCGACCAGCCAGGTCCTGCGGATCGAGACGAGCTACCTGATGCTGGCCTTCGTCGGGGCTCTCGCGCTGCAGTTCATCACTGACTTCATCGAGCCGCATTGCCTGCCCGCGCGCCTGCGCCGCTTCGCGCGCAATGTCGGCCTCGCCAGCATTGCCGCCGCAGTCGCGGTGATCCTCGTGCCCGAGGCATGGCGGCCGCTGGCCGACCGGGCCTATGTCCTGACCTTCATTCCACTGCCGCCGCTGGTCGCCGCGATCGGGATGATCGCCTGGCGGCGCGGCAGCGGCTCGGTGCGGGTCCTGGCGATCGCCTGGGCCATGCCGCTGGTCATGGCCGTGCTGCGCATCGCCCATGCCCTGCACCTGGTCGAGCTCAGCTCCGTGGTCGAGTACAGCCTGGTGATCGGGATGAGCATCGAGGCCCTGCTGTCTTCGCTCGCCATGTCCTACCGCATCAAGCTGGTGACCGAAGAGCGCGACCAGGCCCTCGCCGACGAACGGGCGGCGCGCCATCTTGCCAATGTCGATGGGCTGACCGGCCTGCTCAACCGCCGCGCCCTGCTCGAACAGGTCATCGCCTGGTCCAGCCCCGAACCGCTGCGCCTGCTGCTGGTCGACATCGACCACTTCAAGCAGATCAACGACCGGCACGGCCACCTCGTTGGCGACGAGGTGCTGCGCGATGTGGCCGAGGTCATGGCGATGCGGGCCGAACTGCGCGGCAGTGTCGCGCGGCTGGGCGGCGAGGAATTCGCGCTGATCGGGACGTCCGACGAACTGTCCGAGGGGCTGGCCCTTGCCATCCTGGCCGACATGCGCGCCAAGGCGATGGGCGGCCATGTTCGCCTGACCGTCTCGATCGGTATGGCCGAGGGCATGGTCCGCTGCGAGGACGAGTGGCGCGATCTCTACCGCCGCGGCGATATCGCACTTTACCGGGCCAAGAGCGAGGGGCGCAACCGCGCCGTTCATGCGGGGCCAGGCTGCGCCGTCTCCGTGCCCATCGGCCCGTTCGTGAGCGCGGCGGCGGTGGCCTGAAAAACCTCCTCGCAGGTGCAGCATTTCGCTCTTGGCAAACGTGAATTCGTGGTGCAGACCTTTGCCTAATCCGCGGGGGTCTATGAATAGCCAGAACACGACCTACGATGAAATGCATGGAGCGGACGGTTCGGTTCGCTCGGCCTATGCCGGATATGCGCAGTGGTACGAGGGGCAGGACCAGTCCTGGCTGCGCAAGCAGTCGACCGAGGCCGAGGGGTTCTTCCGCCGCACCGGCATCACCTTCAACGTCTATGGCAACGATGCGGGCGAGGAACGGCTGATCCCGTTCGACATGGTGCCCCGGATCATCACGGCCGACGAATGGCGCAAGCTTGCCCGCGGGATCGAGCAGCGGGTGCGGGCGCTCAACGCCTTCCTCCACGATGTCTATCACCGCCAGGAAATCGTCCGCGCCGGCAAAGTGCCCGAACGCCTGCTGCGCGAGAATGACGCCTACCTGCCGCAGATGGCCGGCTTCGTGCCGCCCGGCGGGGTCTATACCCACATTGTCGGCGTCGATCTCGTCCGCACCGGACCGGATGACTTCATGGTGCTGGAAGACAATGCCCGCACCCCCAGCGGCGTCTCCTACATGCTGGAGAACCGCGAGACGATGATGGCCATGTTCCCCGAGCTGTTCAGCCGGGTGCGGGTCCGTCCGGTGAGCGACTATCCCCGCCGCCTTGCCCGCAGCCTTGCCGCCTGCGCCCCTCCGGCCTTCGCCGCGCGCGGGACCGACCGGCCGACCGTGGCCGTGCTCACCCCGGGCATCTACAATTCGGCCTATTTCGAGCACGCCTTCCTGGCCGACCAGATGGGCGCCGAACTGGTCGAGGGTTCGGACCTGCGCGTGGTCGATGGCCGCATCGCCATGCGCACCACTCGCGGTTTCGAGCCGATCGACGTACTCTACCGCCGGGTCGATGACGAATACCTCGATCCGCTCACCTTCAATCCCAAGTCGGTGCTCGGCGTGCCGGGGATCATGGACGTCTACCGCGCGGGCGGGATCACCATCGCCAATGCCCCCGGCACCGGCATCGCCGACGACAAGGCGATCTATTCGTTCATGCCCGACATCGTCGAGTTCTACACCGGCGAGAAGGCGATCCTCCAAAACGTGCCGACCTGGCGCTGCTCGGAAGCCGAATCGCTGGCCTATGTGCTCGACAACCTGGCCGACCTCGTGGTCAAGGAAGTCCACGGTTCGGGCGGCTACGGCATGCTCATCGGGCCGACCTCCTCGAAGAAGGAAATCGCTGCCTTCGCCGCCAAGCTGCGCGCCAAGCCGGACAATTACATTGCCCAGCCCACGCTCGCGCTGTCGACCTGCCCGATCTTCACCAAGTCGGGTCTGGCCCCGCGCCATGTCGACCTGCGCCCCTTCGTCCTGGTCAGCCCGAACGGGGTCGACATCACCCCCGGCGGGCTCACCCGCGTCGCGCTCAAGAAAGGTTCCCTGGTCGTGAATTCCTCCCAAGGCGGCGGAACGAAGGACTCCTGGGTGCTGGAGGACTGACGCGATGCTCGGACGCTCAGCCTATGGCATCTTCTGGATGTGCCGCTATCTCGAACGGGCGGAAAACACCGCGCGCCTGCTCGAGGCGGGGTTCCGCATGGCCCTTACCCGCGGGGACCGCACCAGCACCGACGAGTGGCGCTCGGTCCTCGTCACCATGGGGCTGGACGAGCCCTATTTCGAGAAGGGCGGCGAGCTCAGCCCCCCGCACATCTTCAACTACATCCTCAGGGACAAGGACAATCCCGGCTCGGTCCTCTCCATGATCGAGGGCGCGCGGACCAATGCCCGCATGGTCCGCACCGCGATCACCCGCGAGGTATGGGAGGCGACCAACGAGTCCTGGATGATCCTCAGGGATCTCCTTGCCCGCCCGGTGCGCGAGACCAACCTCGGCGAGGTGCTGGGCCTGATCGGCCGGCAATGCACCTATGTGCGCGGCGCGCTCGAAGGCACGATGCTTCGCAACGAGATCTTCAATTTCGCGCGGATCGGCACGTTCCTCGAACGGGCCGACAATACCGCCCGCATCCTCGACGTGAAGTATCACGTCCTGCTGCCCTCGAGCGCGTGGGTCGGCTCCAGCCTTGACCATGCCCAGTGGGAAACCCTGCTGCGCTCGGTCGCGGGGGACCGGGCCTACCGCTGGCTCAATGCCGGGCGGATGGATGCCTCGGGCATTGCCGCCTTCCTCATTCTCGATCAGCGTTTCCCGAAGAGCCTGGTCTTCTGTTACGAGAAGCTGCGCAGCAACATGGCCAGCCTCGCCCGCCAATATGACGGCGAGACGCGGGCCCACGCCTTGCTGCGCGATGCCGGGTCGCGCCTGCACCAGACCACGATCGAGGATATCGTCGAAGTGGGTCTCCACGAGTTCATTACCGATTTCGTCGACTGCAACGTCGAAATCGCAAACGCCATTTCCCAGGACTATCGTTTTACCGAATAGGAGCGCGCCAGCCCATGCATCTTCTGGTTCGTCACGTAACCCGTTACCGTTTCGACCCGCCGATAGAGCATGGCCTGCAGCGCCTGCGCCTGCACCCCAAGGAAACCCACGGCCAGACCATCCGCTCGTGGTCGATGGAGATTGCCGGGGGCAAGGCCGAATGCGCTTACGATGATCACAATTTCAACCAGGTCAGCCTGATCTCGATCCCGCCCGGCACCGAGGAGCTGACCATCACCTGCACCGGCGAGGTCGAGACCTCCGACCGGGTCGGGCTGCTCGGCAAGCATGGCGGGCGTCTTCCGCTCTGGGCCTTCCGCGCGCAGTCGCCGCTGACCAAGCCGGGGCCGAAGATGAAAGAACTGGCCGCCGCCGCCGCGCGAGACAACGACGGCGGCGATGCCCTTGCCCTGCTGCACGGCCTGTCGCGCGCCGTGGTGGAGGCGGTGGACTATGCCCCCGGCCACACTGACGTGGCGACCACAGGGGAAGCGGCGCTGGCCGCGGGCAAGGGGGTCTGCCAGGACCATGTCCACGTGTTCATCGGCTGCGCCCGCGCGCTTGGCGTGCCGGCGCGCTATGTCTCGGGATACCTGATGATGAACGACCGGGTCGAGCAGGAAGCCGGTCACGCCTGGGCCGAGGCCCATGTCGACGGGCTCGGCTGGGTCGGGTTCGACATCGCCAACGGGATCTGCCCCGATGCGCGCTACGTGCGCGTCGCCTCGGGGCGTGACTATGCGGAGGCCGCGCCGGTGATCGGGATCAACCTTGGGGAAACCGAAAGCACGCTGACTGTCAGCCTTGCGGTGGAGCAGCAGGCCGTTCAACAATAGCGGCGAGCCGATTGCGCGAATCGGCCTATGGTGCGTTGGATATCCGGCGCGTGTGCCAGATTTGTGACGGGGCCGATCAATCCATGACCTATTGCGTGGGCATGATGCTCGATCGCGGGCTTGTCCTGATGAGCGACACCCGCACCAATTCGGGCGTCGACAATATCTCGGTGTTCCGCAAGATGTTCCACTGGCAGGTGCCGGGGGAGCGGATCATCACGATCATGACCGCGGGCAACCTGGCCACCACCCAATATGTGATCAGCCAGCTCGAGGAACGGTCGAAGCAGCCGAAGGACCGGCACAATTCGCTGCTCGAGGCCGATACCATGTTCAAGGTGGCGGGCATCGTCGGCCAGCTGCTCAACGACACGATCCGCGAGCGGCAGGATTTCAACGGGCAGGAAGGGCAGGGCCGCTTCACCGCCTCGATGATCGTGGCGGGGCAGATCAAGGACATGGAGCCGCGCCTGTTCCTCGTCTATCCCGAAGGCAACTTCATCGAGGCGAGCTACGACACGCCCTTCTTCCAGATCGGCGAGACCAAGTACGGCCGCCCGATCATCCTGCGCGGCTATGAGAAGACGATGTCGTTCGAGGATGCGGTCAAGCTGCTGATGGTCAGCTTCGATTCGACGCTCAAGGCCAACCTCTCGGTCGGCCTCCCGCTCGACCTGCTGGTGCTGGAACGCGACAAGTTCGAGCCGCTCCATTCGCAGCGGATCACGGCGACCGACCCCTATTTCCAGAAGATCTCCTCGGGCTGGGGCGAGGCGCTCAAGTCGGCGTTTCACTCGCTGCCGGAGTATACGTTCGAGAGTTAGGGGCGGCTGGTTTGCTGTTTGCTCCGCTCAGCCTGAGCCTGTCGAAGGCCACGCGCTGCCCTCGGAACTGGGCGGACGGCCTTTGGACTGGCCGCAGGTCTCGGAGATGGCGCGCAAGGCCGGGTGAGTGGGGCGAGCCTTGGCGCGTGGCCTCCGACAGGCTCAGGCAGAGCGGGGTTTGGTAGTGGGGCCAAGAAGGTCCGCTTCCCCCGGCATTGCAGTTCGTGTCCCTACCCTCACCGGCAGAACGTCCGCCCGTGGCCAAGCTCGAGATGGAGTGATCCTTGTGTGCGGCGTTGTAGCCCGGTCCCAGCGTGGTTCCGAAGCGCTTGCAGGCGCTTTCGTGGACGGTTTGCAGGAAAGCGCGGGCCTGGTTGTCACCGCCCGACCAGTCGCCCCGCACGGTGATGCGGCGTCCGTCGGTGAGGACGAAGGCGGCGACGTCGATCGCGCTGGCGGTGGAATGGGCGCTCATCCGGTCGCTTCCGGCGACGGTGCGGCAATTGTAGCTGCCCATGGTCTCGATCCGCGCGAGGCCCGCGCCCATGATCTGGCGCGCCGCGCGGTCGACCCCGAAGCGGGCCCAGGCGGCGAAGGTCTGGGCCAGCGGGCAGGTGACCGGGCCGAGATTCGACACGGCAAGGCTTGTCCCGTCACCGCCGAGGCTGGTCAGCTTGACCGCGTTGAGGGCCGAGCAACTGGCGCCGAAATACTGGTCGGGCAGCGGGGTGAAGGCGGCCTTGCTCTTGCCCAGATCGGCGAGGCAGGCGCGCGCTTCCGGGCGGGGCGAGAAGGCTTGGGTGGAGCGTTGCAGCGGCTGCTTCTGCGCTGCCTGCGGCACGGCGCCGCAGCCCGCGATCAGGCCGAGCAGCGGCAGCAAGGGCAGGGCGAAGCGCATGGACAAAGGCTCGCACGGGCATGGTAAACGCAGGGTAAACGGCGCGGCGGGCCGTTGCCGCCGGTCTGCCACCGCCGGTCCCGCCGACCCTTTCGCCGCTTGACTTCCCCGCCGCCGCCTCTATTGCCGCCGCCGGGCCACGCGGTCCCAACGCCGCGCGAGCTCTCTGCAAGGAGAGTCTTAAATGACTACGCTTCCCGCCGCCAAGCCGGCCACTACCCCTGCCCGTCCGTTTTTTTCGTCGGGCCCGTGCGCCAAGCCGCCGGTCTTCTCCCCCGAAAAGCTCAGCACCGAATCGCTCGGCCGGTCGCACCGCGCCAAGATCGGCAAGAACCGTCTGCAGTATTGCATCGACCTGATGCGCGAAGTGCTCGGCCTGCCCGATACGCACCGCATCGGCATCGTTCCGGGTTCGGATACCGGCGCTTTCGAAATGGCGATGTGGACCATGCTGGGCGCCCGCCCGGTGACCACGATGGCCTGGGAATCGTTCGGCGAAGGCTGGGTGACGGACGTTGCCAAGCAGCTCAAGCTCGATCCCACGATCGTCCGTGCCGACTATGGCCAGATCCCTGACCTCAGCGCCATCGACTGGGCCAGCGACGTTCTCTTCACCTGGAACGGCACCACCTCGGGCGTCCGCGTCCCCAACGCCGATTTCATCCCGGCCGACCGCGAAGGCCTGGCATTCGCTGACGCCACCTCGGCGGTCTTTGCCTATGACATCGACTGGTCGAAGATCGACGTCGCCACCTTCTCCTGGCAGAAGGTGCTGGGCGGCGAAGGCGGTCACGGCGTGCTGATCCTCGGCCCCCGCGCGGTCGAGCGGCTCGAAACCTATACCCCCGCCTGGCCCCTGCCCAAGGTGTTCCGCCTCGTTTCCAAGGGCAAGCTCGCCGAGGGCGTGTTCAAGGGCGAGACGATCAACACCCCCTCGATGCTGGCGGTCGAAGACGCGATCTTCGCGCTCGAATGGTCGAAGGAAATCGGCGGCCTCAAGGGTCTTCAGGCCCGCTCGGACGCCAATGCCGCCGCGCTCAACAAGATCGTCGAAGAGCGTTCGTGGCTGTCGCACCTCGCGGCCGATGAAGCGACCCGTTCCAAGACCTCGGTCTGCCTCTCGGTCGAAGGCGCGGACGCCGACTTCATCAAGAAGTTCGCCGGCCTGCTCGAGAAGGAAAACGCGGCCTACGACATCGCCGGCTACCGCGATGCCCCGGCCGGCCTGCGCATCTGGTGCGGCGCGACCGTGAACGTCGAGGATATCGAGGCGCTCGGTCCCTGGCTCGACTGGGCCTATGCCGAGGTCAAGGCCGCGCTGGCCGCTGCCTGATTTACGCGGAGTCCCGGGCTTCGGCCCGGGACCGCTGGCCTTATCGCACCCGATTCCCTTTCCGCGTTCCCGGCACGATTCCCGGGATGACGAAGGACACATGACATGACCAAGCCCAAGGTTCTCGTTTCCGACAAGATGGACCCCAACGCCGCCCGCATCTTCGCCGAGATGGGCTGCGACGTCGACGTGATCACCGGGGAAACCCCGGAACAGCTGATCGCGCGCATCGGTGAATACGATGGCCTCGCCATCCGTTCGTCGACCAAGGTCACCAAGGAAATCCTCGACGCCGCGCCCAACCTCAAGGTCATCGGCCGCGCCGGCATCGGCGTCGACAACGTCGACATCCCCTATGCCTCGTCCAAGGGCGTGGTGGTGATGAACACCCCGTTTGGCAACTCGATCACCACCGCCGAACACGCCATCGCCCTGATGTTCGCCCTCGCGCGCCAGATCCCGGAAGCCAATGCCCAGACCCAGGCGGGCCTGTGGCCGAAGAACGGCTTCATGGGCGTTGAAGTCACCGGCAAGACGCTCGGCCTGATCGGCGCGGGCAACATCGGCTCGATCGTCGCGGCCCGCGCGCTCGGCCTCAAGATGAAGGTCGTCGCCTTCGACCCGTTCCTCACGCCCGAGCGCGCGGTGGAAATGGGCGTGGAGAAGGGTGACCTCGACACCCTGCTGGCCAAGGCGGACTTCATCACCCTGCACACCCCGCTGACCGAGCAGACCCGCAACATCCTGAGCAAGGAAAACCTCGCCAAGACCAAGAAGGGCGTGCGGATCATCAACTGCGCGCGCGGCGGCCTGGTCGATGAAGCCGCGCTCAAGGAAGCGATGGACGCGGGCCACGTTGCCGGCGCCGCGCTCGACGTGTTCGAGACCGAGCCGGCCAAGGCCAGCCCGCTGTTCGGCACGCCGAACTTCATCTGCACCCCGCACCTCGGCGCCTCGACCAACGAAGCCCAGGTCAACGTCGCCCTGCAGGTGGCGGAGCAGATGGCCGACTTCCTCGTCAACGGCGGCGTCACCAACGCGCTCAACATGCCGAGCCTCTCGGCCGAGGAAGCGCCGAAGCTGAAGCCCTACATGGCGCTGGCCGAAAAGCTGGGCAGCCTCGTCGGCCAGCTGACCACCGGCACCGTCCCGCGGGTCTCGATCCACACCGAGGGCGCCGCTGCCGAGCTGAATGCCCGTCCGATCGTGGCTGCCGTGCTCAACGGTTTCCTCCGCGTCCAGTCCGACACGGTGAACATGGTCAACGCGCCGTTCCTCGCCAAGGACCTCGGCATCGAGGTGCGCGAAGTGAAGACCGAGCGTGAAGGCGACTACCACACGCTGGTCCGCGTCTCGGTCAAGACCGAGGCGGGTGAGCGTTCGGTGGCCGGGACCCTGTTCTCGAACGCCGAGCCGCGCCTGGTCGAACTGTTCGGCATCAAGGTCGAGGCCGAGCTGACCGGCGACATGCTCTACATCGTCAACGAGGACGCCCCCGGCTTCATCGGCCGGATCGGCACCCTGCTGGGCGAGAACAGCATCAACATCGGCACCTTCAACCTCGGCCGCCGCGAAGCGGGCGGCGAGGCGGTTCTGCTCCTCTCGGTCGACAACCCGGTCACCTCGGCCGTGCTCGATCAGGCGCGCAAGCTGCCCGGCGTGAAGAAGGTCATGGCGCTCAAGTTCTGAGCTGAGCCCACCTGAAACAGAAAAGGGGCGCAAGGCTGGTCCTTGCGCCCCTTTTTCGTTGTCTGCGGCTCAGCGCCTGATCGCGACCAGTTCGTTGCCGCTCACCTGATAGGCGCTCTGGTTGTCCGGCCCGAACAGTTCGAGCGCCTGGGTTCCGCTCACCGCCGGGGCGGGGAGACGGACCGGGACGTAGCTGCCGGCCAGCGCCCGGTCGCCCTTGCCGGAATAGCGCGCCACTTGCGGGAAGGGGAACACCGGGCGGGTGAACACGGTGGGCTGGGCCGGCGCGGCATAGGGCGAGGGCGAGCGGGAGGGCGGTGCCGGCTTTTCCGCCGCGCGCTTGCCCACCACCAGTTGCGCGGGCGCGCGGCCCAGCTCGGTCCAGGCCATCAGCGGGGTCAGCACGTCGAACTGGTCCGGCCCGTCTCCGCCCGCGCAGTGGCCCATGCCGGGCAGCATGAAGAAGCGCAGGAACCGGTCGGTTGCGGCGGCGCCCAGCGCGGCCCGGACCCCGTCGTAATAGGCGATCGAGACCTGCGGCTGGACCGTCAGGTCGGCCGCGCCGTGCCACAGGATCAGCTTGCCCCCGCGCGCGGAATAGGGCGCAAGGTTGGTATTGGCGGCGTTGTAGAGCGGCGCGGCCCAGCGCAGCTTTTCATACCACGCCTGATCGAAGCGGAAGGCCTCCTCCAGCTCCTGCGCGGAAAGGTTGCCTTCGGGCGGGGGGAGCAGGCGGCGCAGGGCAAAGCCCTCCTTGGTCTCGCGGTCGCCGAACTCGGTCGCGGTCGAGAGCTTCCACAGGTTTTCCGAACCGATCGGAAAGCCCGCGATCTCGAAACGGTGGCCCGCTCCGTCCGAAGCCCCCTCGTAGAGCCGCTCGACCACGTCGAGTTCGGCCGGGCTGAGGCAGGCCTCGGGCGCCGCGCCGGGCGCGCATTCGAGCCACTGGCGGCGGAACGTGCAGGCGGTCGGCTGCAGGAGCACCCCGTCGAGCAGGCCCGCGCTGGCGGCGCAGTGCTCCATCACCCCGGCGTGGAGCAGGGCCAGCCGATCCTTGGTCAGCACCCGGCCGCCACCGGGGAGCAGCCGGTTCGCCTCGGCCTCCCACGGGTGGAAGAAGGCATTGTGGACGCTGTCGATGGCGACCGGCGCGCCGGCCGAGATCCCGTCGAAATCGCCCGGATAGCGCTGCGCTTGCATCAGCGCCTCGCGGCCGCCCTCGGAACAGCCGGTGAAATAGGAAAAGCGCGGCGCCTGTCCGTAATAGAGCCGGATCAGCGCCTTGCCCGCCAGCGCCGCCTCGTGATTGGCGCGATAGGCCCAGTCGATCCTGAGCTGCATGTCGGTGGTCCAGCGTGCATCGGTCTGGCCGGTGGTCGCGGCGCCGCGGTTGTTGGCGATCGTCGCAAACTCGCCGTTGTGCGCCGGCAGGCAGCCCGCGGCATTGTCAGGGGCGGGGCGGTTGAACGGTCCCTCGAAGAAGCGCTGGGTCCAGCGCTCCATCGGCAGCCATGCCTGGAATTCGATCGAGGGGGCGATCACCCCGATCACCTTGCAATAGGCGCCCTTGTCGGTCTGGACCCGTTCGGCTGTCCTGATCCGTGTTGCCGTGCCGGTCTGGCGCCCGACATCGGCCTTCGTCAGGTCCTCGCAGGCCATGGCCGGCTTGACCACCGGCAGGGCGAGGCGGTCTGCGGCGCGCGCAGGAATGGCCGCGGCGAAGCTCGATGCCACACCGAAAACGAGAACCCCGCGCCCAAGCCGTCGGGCCAGCCAACCAGTCATGCCATTCCCCCTGCGGCCTGCCTGCCGCTTGTTACCCGGGAGTGTGATGGTAACGGGCTTTCCTGTCGACTAGCCGGATGGGTGAATTGGCCTCCTCAGTCGTGCGTACCGCGCGTGGGCTCGGCGAGTCCGGCCACCTGCTTTTCGATCTCGGTGTTGTTGCGGTTGCATTCCTGCAGCACGCGGACGAAGCGCAGGGTTTCCGGCGTGCCGCTGACGAAGGGATTGGCCTCCTTGGGGAAGAGGCGCCGGTAGGCGATCCGCCCGGCCGTATCGTCGTAGGAGGGGTGGTTGCCGATATAGCCCTCGACATGCTCGTTGGCGATCAGGGAGAGGAAGCGTTCGGTCCAGGCCTCATATCCCGCGTGCATTTCGGGCGAGATGCGCCGGTTGGTGATCCCCCCGAAATAGGCGATGGTCGTGGCCCGGCCCTTGTCCTGCACTGGGATCAGCAGCGAGACCGAGCCCTTGGTGTGGCCCGGCGTGATGAACACCTTCAGCGCGGTGCCGCCAAGGCTCACCGTGTCGCCGTCCTTGATGTCGACGTCGAGCCGGGGCTGGGGCCGCGCCTTGTCGCCGGTGCGCAGGGCGGCCATGTCGTAGTCCACCTTGGGCATGTAGACCTTGGCCCCGTAGGTGTCCTGCAGGTACTTGGCCCCGCCGTAATGGTCGCCGTGGCCGTGGGAGACGAGGATGATCCTGATCCGCTTCGGGTCGAGCCCGAGCTTCTTCATCCCGGCGAGGATGTAGCGGTCGGCCTCGGCCTGGTCGTTCATCGTGTCGATCAGGATGATCCCCTCGGGCGTATCGACCGCCCAAGACCCGACCACGCCGTTGCCGAGGTAGTAGAAATTGTCGAACACCCGCGCCGCGCCCGGATCGCGGATCACTTCCTGCGCGGTATAGGCCTGCTCGGGATAGCAGGTGAGCAGGGCCGTGTGCTTCCAGTTGCTCTCGCCCGCGGCGATCTCCAGCGCCTTGACCAGGTGCGGCTGGGCGATGCCGGCCGAGGCCGGGGTGGCATGAGGCGCCGCCTGCTGCGCCAGCGCCGCGCCCGGCGCCATCGCGCCGAGGGCCGCCGCCATGGCCAAACCCGTGTGAACTGCCTTGTTGATCATCGCTTTCCCGGTCCTGTCGTTTCACGGCAGGGTAGAGCGGATTGGCCCCGCCGGATATTCCGGAAATCGTTATGCCGCCCCATAACGTCGCGCTGTCCTGCCGGGTGCCCCGGTGCGAAAGGGCTTCCCGTCCCGGCCAAGCCCGCCTAAAGCGCGCCTCGCCATGAACGATATCGACCGCGACCTGCTGCCCGAAGGGCTTGAGGACCGGCTGCCGGCGACGACGCCCGCGGCCACCCGTGTCACCCGCGCCATTCTCGACGCGATGGACGGGCACGGCTACGACCGGGTCCAGCCGCCGACGATCGAGTTCGAGAAGTCGATGGCCAGCCGCATGGCCGGGGTCCAGTCGCGCCGTATGTTCCGCTTCGTCGATCCGGCATCGCTCAGGATGATGGCGATCCGTTCGGACATGACCGTGCAGGTCGGCCGCATCGCCGCGACGGGGCTTGCCGCCGCGCCGCGCCCGCTGCGGCTGTGCTATGCCGGGCAGGTCCTGACCATCAAGGGTGCCGGGCTCGATCCGGCGCGCGAGCGGCTGCAGGTCGGCATCGAACTGATCGGGGCTGACAGCGTGGCCGCCGCCGCCGAAGTGGTCAGCGTTGCGATCGAGGCGCTCGGCGCTGCCGGGGCGACCGGGATCTCGGTGGACTTCACCCTGCCGGACCTCGTCGATACCCTCGCCGAAAAGGCGCTGCCGCTGGAGCGCGGGCAGGTCGAACAGGTCCGCCGCGAGCTTGACGCCAAGGATGCCGGGGCGCTGGTTGCGGCCGGCGGCGCGGCCTATCTGCCGCTGCTCGAGGCGATCGGCCCGTTCGCCACGGCGATCGAGCGGCTCTGCGCCTTCGATGTCGGCGGGGCGCTCACCACCCGCATCGCCGCCCTGCGCGAAATCGCCGGGCGCGTTGCCGGCAAGGCGCGCCTCACGCTCGACCCGTCGGAGCGGCACGGCTTCGAATATCAGTCGTGGTTCGGCTTCACCATCTATGCCGACGGCGTGCGCGGCGCGCTGGGCCGGGGCGGCACTTACACCATCCTGTCGGACGGGGACGAGGGCGAACCGGCCACCGGCTTCTCGCTCTATCCCGACCCGCTGATCGACGCGCTCGCCGCCGCCGAGCAGGGCCGCGACACGCTGTTCCTGCCGCTCGGCCACGATCCGGAAGTGGCTATCCGCCTGCGCGCGATCGGCTGGCGCACCCGCGCCGCCCTCGCGCTGGAAGACGATGCCGGGGTGCTCGGCTGCACCTACTGGCTGGACGGCACCGAGGTTGTCCGGCTTTAGGCGCTAGCCGGCGAACACCCGCTTCAGCCAGTCGTCCACCACTGGTGTCGCGGCATAGGCGGGATCGCCGAGGCTGCGGTTGATCTCCATGTGTCCGGCAAGGCCATTGCCCGGAAAGTCCTGCCGCTCGACCGTGCTGCCCCCGGCCTTGAGCGCGGTTTCGAGTTCCTTGGCCTGGGCGATCCCGTCGCTGCGCTGGACATGGAGCAGGAGGAAGCGCGGGGCGTTCGGCCCGGCTGCCTGAGCCGTTGGGGAAAGCGCGCGCTGGCGCGCCGGATCGGTGCCGAAGGCCTGGGCATAGACCTTCTGCATCACCTGCGGCCCTTGCCTCAGCTGCGCCGGGACGTCGTAGGCCGCGCCGTCGATCGGGATTACCCCCGCGACATCGCCGAACGAGAGCCCGGCAGCCCTGAGATAGCGCTCGTCCGTGCCGACCAGCGCCACGAGTTGCGCCCCCGCGCTGTGGCCCATCAGCACCACGCGGCGACGGTCGATCCCGAGTTTGTCCGCCCGCGCCAGCAGGGCCTTCAGCGCCGCGGCCACGTCTGCGGCCTGTTGCTCGACCGTCGCCTCGGGCACCAGCCGGTAATTGATCGAGGCGAAGGCATAGCCTTCCGCCGGGTAATGGGCGGGCTTCCAGCGCCCGGTGGCATTGTCCTTGGTGCCGCGCTGCCAGCCGCCGCCATGGACGAAGACGATGAGTGGGGCAGGGGACTTCACCCCTGCCGCCGGCCAGAAATCGAGCACCTGCAGCGGATCGCTGCCATAGGCGATGGTGGCGGCCGCGCGCGCCGCCGGGGCGCCGGCCTCGGCCTTCTGCGCGCGCTCGGCCATGCGCTGGCGCAGCCGCTCGCGCAGCAGGCCCTGCGCCTCGGCGGCGGTGAGCGAAGTGAGCGTGATGGTGGCCGCCAGGGTCAGCAGCAAGGGCCTGCGCATGGTGAAGTCCTCCCGAAGAACAGTGTGTGCCGTGCGATCCCGGCGCGCAAACCAGCCTAAAACGGCTGAACCGAAGCTGACTGCGCAGGTTGGGGCGCTGACTCACCTTGCCCTTCCGCGCGCGAGGGCCTAGGGCGCGCGGCGGACCCTTTCGGCAACAGATAAAGAGCAGGAACCACGTGGCCAACGTCACCGTGATCGGCGCCCAGTGGGGCGATGAAGGCAAGGGCAAGATCGTCGACTGGCTGGCAAGCCGCGCCGATGCCGTGGTGCGCTTCCAGGGCGGCCACAATGCGGGCCACACCCTCGTGGTGGGCGAGCAGGTCTACAAGCTGTCGCTGCTCCCCTCGGGCATCGTCACCGGCACCCTGTCGATCATCGGCAACGGCGTCGTGCTCGATCCGTGGCACCTCAAGTCCGAGATCGCCAAGCTCGAATCGCAGGGCGTGGTAATCAACACCAGCAACTTTGCGATTGCCGACAATTGCCCGCTGATCCTGCCGCTGCACCGCGATCTCGACGGGCTGCGCGAACAGGCCGCCGGCGCCGGCAAGATCGGCACCACCGGCCGCGGCATCGGCCCGGCCTATGAAGACAAGGTCGGCCGCCGCGCGATCCGCGTCTGCGATCTCGCCCACCTCGATTCGCTCGATGCTCAGCTCGACCGGCTCTGCGCCCACCACGATGCGCTGCGCGCCGGCTTCGGCCAGCCTCCGGTGGACCGCGAGGCCCTGCTCACCGAACTGCGCGAGATCGCGCCTTTCGTGCTGCAATATGCCGAGCCTTCGTGGAAGCGGCTGCAGACCGTGCGCAAGGCCGGCGCGCGCATCCTGTTCGAGGGCGCGCAGGGCGTGCTGCTCGACGTCGATCACGGCACCTATCCCTTCGTCACCTCGTCCAACACGGTCAGCGGCACGGCGGCTTCCGGCTCGGGCCTCGGCCCCAATGCCACCGGCTTCGTCCTCGGCATCGTCAAGGCCTATACCACCCGCGTCGGCTCGGGCCCGTTTCCGACCGAGCTGGAGGACGAGACCGGCCAGCGCCTCGGGGAACGCGGCCACGAATTCGGCACGGTCACCGGGCGCAAGCGCCGCTGCGGCTGGTTCGATGCCGTGCTGGTGCGCCAGTCCTGCGCCATCTCGGGCGTGACCGGCATTGCCCTCACCAAGCTCGACGTGCTCGACGGGTTCGACAAGGTGCGGATCTGCACCGGCTATCGCTTGGGCGGCAAGGTGCTGGACTATTTCCCCAGCCACGCCGCCGATCAGGCCGGGGTCGAGCCGATCTACGAGGAAATGGACGGCTGGAACGGCACCACCGCCGGTGCCCGCTCCTGGGCCGATCTGCCTGCCCAGGCGATCAAGTACATCCAGCGCGTGCAGGAACTGATCGAGACCCCGGTGGCCCTCGTTTCCACCAGCCCCGAGCGCGAGGACACGATCCTCGTGCGCGATCCCTTCGTGGATTGATCGGGTGATGCGCCGCCTGCTCCTCACCGGGATGCTGGCGGCGCTGCTCACCGCTCCTGCCGCCGCGGCTCATGCCGAGCCGGGCGAGGTCGCCCGCGTCCTCGTCGAAAAGGGCGCGCGCCGCCTGACTCTGTTCGACGAGGCCGATCGCCCGCTCAGGGTCATCACCGGCCTTCAGCTCGGTTTCGCCCCGACCGGCCCCAAGCGGCAGCAGGGCGATGGCCGCACGCCCGAGGGGCGCTACACGATCGACTACGGCAACGAGGCGAGCGGCTATCACCTCTCGCTCCACATCTCCTATCCCGCCCCGGCCGACCGCGCCCGCGCGGCTGCAACCGGGCGCTCTCCCGGCGGCGACATCTTCATTCACGGCCAGCCCAACTCCCTCCGAAACGGACGTATTTCGGGCGACTGGACCGCCGGCTGCATCGCCGTTTCCAACGAGGAAATCGAGCAATTATGGGCACTTGTGCCCGATGGCACGCCGATCGACCTCCTTCCGTAATTGTGCCTATGTATTCTTGACAGGTTCCATTTCTGTTCTAATTATGTTCGAAAGGAACGGAGTTGGAACAAATGGGCATGGAAACGGCACTTGATCTGGGCATCCCCGCATTCCCGGCCGAGCCTCTGGTCGTTTCCCCGGTGGCCATCGCCGGGGCCGATTTCGCCTATGCCGCCGCCGGTAACCACGGCCCGGCCAACCACATGGGCGGGATCGCGCTCACCGTGGCGATCTATGCCGATCGCCCGCACCTGCGCGAACAATTGCGGGAAGATGCGCTCGTCGCCGGATATCGCGTCTCGCGCTGCCTTGGTCTTGAAGCGCTGATCGAAGGGGATTTGCGCCCGCTCGCCGAAGTCGTGCTGGTCGATTGCCCCCGGCCCGATGGCGCCGCGCTCGCCGCCCTCTCGCGGCTCGACATGCGCGTGGCCCAGGCCGGGGCCCAACTCATCGTCTCGACCACGCCAGCCGGGCTGGAAGACGTTTTTGCCTGTCTCGATCAATCCAATCCGCAGCTCCTCGTCGATGCCGGGATGACCGATCTGGCCCTTTCGCTCGGCCGCGCCATGGCGCTCGCCCCGGGCCGCAGCGTGCGCGAAATGGCGGATGAGGACCGGATGCAACTGATGCGGCTGACCGAACAGGTCGGCCGCCTCGCCGCCCGGCTGGGGGAGGGCGGGCCGGATTATGGACGACTGGGCGAAGCCGGGCCGGGCGAAGCAAGGCCGGGTAACGGGCGGGTCGAATCTCCCGCAATCGCCTTTCGCGGCGCCGCAGCCGAGGCTGGCCTGCGTCTCGTCACCCCGGCCAATACCGAATTTCCCGATCCGCAAGTGGTCCGCCGCATTCTGCGCCAGCGTCAGCAGCGCCAGCGTTTCTTCGATGCCGATCTTTTCGCCGATCCGGCCTGGGACATGCTGCTCGATCTCGCCGCCGCCCGCGCCGAACGCAAGCAGGTCTCGGTGACCTCGCTGTGCATTGCCGCCGGCGTCCCGCCAACCACGGCCCTGCGCTGGATCGGCCAGCTCCAGCAGGCCGGCCTGTTCCAGCGGGTCGAGGACAAGGCCGACCGCCGCCGCGCCTTCATCGCCCTGACCGACAAGGCCGCCGAAGGCATGGCCCGCTACTTCGCCGCCGTCGGCCTCACCGGCAACCGCACTGCCGCCCAATCCCTCCCGGTCTGAGAGGGCCGCCCGCCCTCACGGCGCGGGTCCGGCCCACAACGACAGGCGGCCGGACCCGCGCTGCGGATCCGGCCATAACTGCCTGTTTTCACGGAAAGACGCGGTGCGCCGATCAGAAAATGGTGCCAGAAGAGGACCGGAGGGGTACACCTCTGAAGTGGCGGATTTCTGCCGTTCTTAGACCACCTGGTCGAGAGTGCGTGTACCGCCTCGGTGTACGACTTTCAACCGACGTTTTCAACATTGTGCTTTGGCCGGAGCCTACTCCGCTGAGAGCTCAATAGATCGTCACGCCAAACGATGCGTATGCCTCCTTCGTGTACCATGTCAGCGCTCCCTGCGGGGGCGTCGACAAGTTGAACTGGTGGATGGCGGCTGTGAGTACGCGCCGCTGAAAAGGGACGTGGATGACACGTGCCGTGCCGCTGTTTATCCGGCTGGCCAAGGCGGTCGGCCACAGGTGGCTTAACTCGCCGGGTGCCATAATCCAGTCGTACCCGACATAGGCGGCGATGATGGGTATGCCGCATGCATCAACGGCCTGGCCTATCTCGTATGGCACCCAGTCCGTGTCCTCGCGTGTCGTGGAACTCAAGATCAACACCATGTTCTTGGAGTTTCCCAGCCGGGAACGCAGACTGCGCATCAAGGTTTCCCTTGCGCTCGTGTCTCGGACGGCTGCGGTCTTTTCGTGACTGTTGACGAACCGGAAATCGACGTCCGCATTCTCATGCCACGCCTTCATGATGTTGTAATACCGGATGTCCGATGCTGTCGGGTCTGTGGTGCCGCCTGCATGAAATGCGACATACGTTCCGTTGCGGTAGGCCATCAGTGGCTCCAGTCTCTCGCAATTTCACGAAGGTCCAGGTGCTCGAAGCATCCGAGCGGCGGAACAATCGCGATTTCGTCAGGTAACCTCAGCCTGCGAGCGTAATCGACCAGGGACAGTACGAGTAGCCGAAGCAGGTGCTGCGGCTGGAGGTTGATGGACGCCCGCCCGTTACCAATCAGGGGGAGGGCGAGAGGGCGGCCATTGTTGCGATCATGAACGGCCTGCCATGCTGCCGCCATCGCCGCCCAGAACTCGTGGACGGTCGTGGATGCCTTGCCCGTGGCCAAATCGGTATGGGTCAGCGCCACCAAAAACGCCTGCCGCGCCCCTAACTGAAGGTTTGCCGTCGTGCCGATGGGGTATCTGGTCGACGGTAAATTGGGCCGGTGGACGGCTTCACCCGGCACTCCAGCAAGTGCGGCGTCGACGCTCGCGCGGAAGCGCTGCAGGTCTCCCTGGAACTCCCCCAAGATCAGTTGCCCGTGCAGGGATGATTGGTCGACAAGGGTCCCGAGCGAGTGATCGAAGAACTCGTTGACGGCCAGGAGGAGGTCCGCATCTCCGGCAAAGAAGTCACCGTAGCGAAGCGTGACGTGGGTCGATGTGGTGGGAACCCTGAAGCGGACCGATGAGGGCTCCCAAACAGCCCTCAGGAAGGCAAGGATAGCGATGATGGCAATGCACCCGAGGTATGCTTGATGGTGAGCGTCGAAATAGTCCTTCGCGTCTGTGGACACCCGAGTAGCGATCTCCGTTACCAGCCAGACCGCGCCCAACGCACTGAGCGCCGAACTTCCCCCACGGGTGAGCCGCCGTTTTAGGCCAAGCGTCAGCGCTCTCCACCACCACAACAGAAATCCGCTATTCATTGCTCGCGCTCCTACAGGAACGCAGTCTCCATGCACATGGGAAGGCCTCGCATAGTTGGGGATTTCGCTGCGCTTGAAAATGTGGTTGCGGTCCGACCTATGTGCACATCGCCAGCGAAGCGCCAGTTCTCGAAGCTGAGGATCGCATTATTCGCCGGTACCATTGATCGGCCAGGGAGGGACCCAAAAGAGCCTCACCGACGTCTGAAGCCGATTTGCCGTTCGAGGCTGGAGTGTATCTATCCTGAGTTTCATGCTGGGGGCGAGAGTCAGGTCGCGAGAAGCACTCCCACGTTACAACTCGGCATGCTGCGACATTCGGCCACACAGCAATGCCTCCGAACCTCGATTGTACGCCTGTGGGTCCAGAACTTGTACCTTGTGGCCCACGGCGATCCGGCGGCTCCTGGTTGGTCGGAAAGATACTTGACAGAATAATGGGCCATAGCTCATATATTGAGCATATCTTTCGGACCATCTGGAGCAACCCATGGCCCACCGCGTCGCCTACTACCGCGTCTCCACCCTCGACCAGTCCATCGAAGCCCAGCGGGAAGCCCTGGGCGGTGGGTTCGACGAAGAGTTCACCGACGAGGGTGTCAGTGGCGGGACGCTTGCTGCGGATCGGCCAGGCTTCGGCGGGCTCCTGGCTCACGTCCGAAAGGGCGACACCCTCTGCGTGTACTCCATCGACCGCCTGGGCCGCGATGCGCTGGACGTCCAGGCAACCGTTAAGCGGCTGATCGACAAGGGCGTCGTTGTGGACGTGCGGGGCCTGGGTCCGATCTCCGGTGATGCCGGGAAACTGATCGTGGCCGTCCTGGCCCAGATGGCTGAGATTGAGAGGAACAGGATCAGGGAGCGGTGCGATGCTGGCCGTGCGGCTGCCAGGGCGGCACTGGAGGCCACTGGACGTACCCATCGCGGGAAGGTCGGCCTGGGAAGGCCGAGGGTCGCCGAGGGAGCCGAGGTGGTCTCCTGGAGGAAGGAGAACGGAGCCAGCATCAGCCAGACCGCAGCCCACTTCAAGATCAGCCCCACCAGCGTCAAGCGGTACTGTGGGGAGGCCCGCGCACGGTGATGCCGCCGGAAATAATCGGGCAACATCAGCGTCGCCGAACGCAGATTTTATGCGGTCTCCAGACGTGCAGCCCGCCCCTGGGGCAGTGAAGTGGCGGGGGCCACAAACATCGACGGTTAAAGCGAAAGAGGGACTGTGGCAGGTCCCCCTCTCGTCTTGCACTTAGGTCAGGCTATGCCGCGATACGGGCAACGGTGCGGCTGGTGACCCCCAGGCCCCGCTCGGCCAGCCACCGGCCAACATCAGGTCGCGAGAGGACTTGAGCGAGCCCTTGGGACCGCTCGATTCCCACGGCAGCCCTGAGGTCGGCCTTGCGGATGCTGATGACCTCAGGATCAGCGAACCGCCCCTCAATCACCCCCGCCACCGCTGCCGCCTGTCCTCGCAAAGGCGCCTCCAGCGGTCTCCAGTCGCCTGCCGTTGCCCCCGGGAAGGTGTCGCGCAACACCGCCTTCGTGTCAGCCCCAGCGATCCGACCGATAACGTAGGCGGCACAGTCGCCGCAGACGCCGTCGATCGAGTTCCGGACAGAGGCCCGGCAGATCGCCTGGAGCAGGTTGTGCTGGTGCTCTCCGGTGGCCATGCCCCGAATGTCGTCCTGGAGATTTGGCGACTGCTCTTCCGGGTCCATGGTTGCCAGGTGGTAGGCTTGGAGGACCGTGGTCGGCAGGTGCCACAGGCCCAACACCAGGACCCGGTCGATGTCGCGGAAGTCGTTGGTTCCGTGATGATTGCCCCAGTGGACAAACTTCACCCTGCTCGCGTCCCCGTGCCCGTCGATGAGCGGCGGGAGCTGTGTGGGGGCGTCCCAGTCCCCTCGTGGTTGGTGGTGGACGACGAGCCAGCGCCGGTCTGGTTCTGCGTTGATGAGGTTGGCAGCAACTTGCAGGAGCTCGGCGCGGTCGTCGGGATTGTCGAAGGTCGAGCGACTGCACGCTCGGTCCCAGTGATGGATGGTCAGCTTGGCATAGTTGTTGGTAGCCGATGGTAGCCGAACCAACTGGCTGCCGTTGGCCTCCCAGGTCCGATAGGTGTGCCGAACGCGACCGGAGGCATCGAGGATCACGGCAGGGGCGAAGTCGTCGGGCAGACGGTCGGTCGTACCCACCAACTCCAGACCGCGCCGGTTGCTCTTCGTGACCACGACGTCATCACCGGCCCATGCCACCAAGGCTTCCCAACGCTCCCTGTCGCGGCCCTGCAATTTCTTTCCATGCCCCCCTTCGACGCAGAACTCGGGGTCGATGTCGACGGTGTTGCCCGGCAGAGTGTTGGACACCTTCTCGATCAGGTCCTCCACCAGCGTGATCGCCTCGCCCAAGACAGGTCGTGCGGGCTCCAGCAGCCCCTGGATCGCGTCGAGCCGCAGGGTTGCCGGTATCGCCGGGAGCAGGCTCTCGTCCCAGATGCGGCATGAGCGGGGGCGGCTATGGAAGTGAAAGGCGCCGACCTTGCTAAAGGGTTCACCTCGGGTACGTCTACGGATCATCTCGTGGGTCGTGAAGAGCACGGGCGCGTTGGTCCTGTCCCTGCGTCCCTTTAGTCCTACGTTGGCGTCCTGGGCGACGAGGACGGCGAACTGATCGTCTGCAAGTCCCGAACGCTCGATGTAGGCATCGACCTCGTCCAGACGGGAGACTGCGACAAGGACACCACCACCGGGCTGAAAATTCAGAGAAGCCCAGGCTTTGAGGAAGGCGCAGGCGGCCTCGGTCTTTCCCTTGCCGGGGTCGAGGGACGCCAAGTAGAACTGCGGAAGGCCGGTCGGTGCCGGACCATGCAACAGGGAGGCCATGCGGCCGAACAGCGCCTGGAAGGCAGTCGTGGTGGAGGTGTCGATCGAGGAGCTCCTGGAAGTCTGCCATTCGACGAGCAGACGCAAGGCTTCCTCGGGCAGCCTTACGCTACCCGAAGGTGTTTCGGTAATCATGATGGTGATGGTGTCCTTGATAGCCACCCGTGTGGTGGCGAAGGGAAGACCCAAAGGTAATCGGATTTCCTAAGGGTCTTTGGGAGGTCCTATGACCTTTTCCGGATGCGGCGGGTCAGCCGAAAGGCGATCGGTTCACCGCCGAGACGGAAGGGTGGCTGAGGGTAGATGGTCGAAGGTGTCCTCCTCCACTCGGCCTTGGGATATTCTATGTGTCAGCATTAATGCACGATGGTCCTCCTGGGCGGAGGTTATGCTTAGTTCGGCACAAATGCCCATGGTCCCGTCGGCCACAGGATGTGCATTATATGGCACTAATAGGAAAACCGCCCGTTTCCGATGGTTTACCCATTATTGAGCACAAATATCTCTGGACCGCCATCTAACCGCGTGGCAGCGTAGGTTCTCAACCACGGCTCCGGGTGCCCCTGTGGCATCACGCGCTCAACCAAGGAGCGCCAAGCCATGGCCTGCACAGCACTTCCAGCAACGAATGATCGCATCCGGCGCAATGGCGAAGATGCCGTGCTCGGAAGGACGCACTTCCGTCCGCAGACGACCCTGAGCACACTTGGTGATCGAGAAGAGTTGGAGTTGCGCTTTCGCCGTTCTCGCTGGCGGGGTGACCCTGACCACCCTGGCGTTCGCGAACGATTGCTGGAAGCGACACTTCATGTCGACGGCTGTCACGCGGGCAGCTTCAAGCTGACCGAGATGCGCCCTGAGCCCCTCATCAGCAACCGCCAGTTCATTGACTGGGCGGACGCGCTGTCCGCTGGGCGCATTGAACTTGCCGAAGTGATTCTGGAGCATTGGGAGAACGTGTCCGATGTCTCGGATTGCGGAACCATTCTCGAACTGACCCGTGTCTGGATGTGTCCTTCGTTCTCCAACGGCAGGCGCTTCGCGCTGGCCGCCAACGCGCTCGTCGACTTGAGTACAGAGCGGAGCCTGCTGGTCCTCAAGGCGTTCCCGCTGGAGTACGAAGGCAAGGCCAGCGCTCAGTACGAGCGATCCCTTACCCGCCGTCGTGAGGCGATGATGCGACACTACCGCTCGACCCTTGGGGTCGCGCCGTTTCCAGGGCGTGATGGCGATGATGGCTGGATGTACGCGATCCGCCCGGACCTGCGGCTATCCTCGAACACGGGGATCGGCCAATGACTGATGCCCAGCCGCCACTCTACGTCAGCTTCTACTCGATCGTGGTCAAGCGCGAGGCTGTGACCCGCAGCTTCCCCGGAGGTTTGGACGAGTTCGACCGCGTCCACCAAGCCGCGAGGGCCAACGAGCACCTGTCCGTCTTGGTCCGCATGTCCATGCTGGACGTCGACCTCGTCTTCCAAAAGCTCCACGCGGCCGGTCTGATACCCGGGGAGGATTTCGGGCTCATGGAGATGCACCAGGGCGTGCTGCTGGCTTGCCGCGGCATTCGCGGCATCGGCAAGGAACGCGAAGCCTTCATCATGGAGTGGTGGGCTCAGTTTGACCCGACCTATGTCGCCCAGCCGGAAGATGGCGTGGATCAGTGGGTCCCACCCGACGAACGAGAGCCGGACCATGACGAGGCCGTTCCTCCCGCGCCGCCAAGCGTAGCCAACGAGCCCGCCGCCAGCCCAAAGAACAAGTCAGGGCCTCGAAGGGTCGTGTTCAGGACTGGACCCGTCCATTATCTTTACGACGATGATGATGACGAAGAGTAGGCGCTGTGTGCCCACTGGCCGGGTCAGCTTGGCGCCCTGGGCCCCTCACCGTACCGCCGCAGCACGAAGTCCCACACCTGGTTGACCTTCGCGTCCCACAGCTCCTGCGGGTACGGGTCCTCCGGGAGGCTGTTGAGCTTCACCCGGATTTCTGACCACACGGCGCCTCGGGTTTCCTGGCCGCGCACCCAGTCGACCGCGTCGACCAGTTCGTGCAGCCGTTCGAGGAGCTTACGGGCGACGAGCTTGACCTCCTGCTCCTGGCTCTTGGAGAGCTTGGGATCAGGGGTGGTGAGCAAGTCGAAGATGGCCAGCTCTTCGTCAGTGAGTCCCTCGCGGGCCGCTCGCTGCTCTTCCTCGTCGAGGTCGCTGATGAAGTCCTTCAGGGCCGCGAAGAACTTCTCGGCGTCGATAGAGCCCGCGTTGTATTCGGCCACGAGCTTCTCCAGCCGCTCGACCAGCTTGACCCTGGTGGGGTTCTTGTCGGCCATCGCGGCGACCTTGTCCTCGGCCTCGTCCTTCAGTCGCTCGGCGGTGACCTTGGGGCTGACGGCGAACAGGTCGGCGAGCTTGTCGAAGTCGATGCCCGATAGGTCCACCCGCCCTTCGGCAGCCGTGCCCTCCACGATCGGGGTCAGGATCGCCACCCCCTCGATCTTCTCGTCGAGGAGCTCGGCGATGCGGTCGGCGACGGCAGAGATGTCCACCGGACCCAGCTTGGCCCTGACGGCGTCTGCAAGGGTGTGGAAGACCGCAACCGGCCCGAGATAGGGGGCGGCCCGTTCGTCCGGTAGGATGGCCTTGTAGGCCTTGGAAACGGCTCCTGAGAGGCGCAGGAACTCCCGGCGACGATCATCGGGGGCGACCGTCGCCTCGACGGCTTGGTTGATCAGCTTGAGCCGCTCCAGGCCCTTGGCGGAGAGGATCGCCTGGGCGTCGATGCCGTGCGGTTGGACGTAGCTCCTGGCGGTCTCCAGCGCCTGCTCCAAGGCTGCCACGAGGGCGTCCTTGTTCTTGATCGGCGGGTCTCCACCTGCGCCGCCCCCGGCATAGACCGCCAGGGCCTTCTGGAGGTTGAGGAACACCCCGGCATAGTCCACGATAACGCCCGAGGTCTTCCCCTCCGCCTTGCGGTTGGCGCGGGCGATGGTCTGCATCAGGGTGTGATTGCGCATCGGCTTGTCGAGGTACACGGTGCCGATGGTGGGCACGTCGAAACCGGTGACCCACATTGCACAGACGATCACCAGGCGCAGCGGATCGTTGGCGTCCTTGAACTTGCTCTCCAAGTCCTCCTTCTGCATCCGCTCGCGGTGCGGGAGGATGTCGAGACCCTTCTTCTTGAGGTCGTCGATCTCGTTCTGTCCCTGGGACACCACGACGGCCATGTCGAGCTCGCGCAGCCACACCAGCCGTTCGGCGATGGCGGCGCCCTCTGCCTCGTGGGCGGTCTTGAGCCGCTCCTCGTCCACCTTGATCAGCTTGGCGACGGCAGCCTTGATCCGATCGTACATGCCAACAGCGGTGGCCTTGTCGATCGCCACGAACATGGCCTTCCCGCGATAGCCGCGCATGGCGAAGTGCAGCGCCACGTCATCGGCGACCTTGTCGAGCCGGTCAGGGTTGGTGAGCAAGGTGTACTGCCGGGCGAACTCGCGGTTGAGCTTCTTCTCTTGCTCCTCGTCCAGCATGGCCTCGTCGAGCAAGGCCTCCAGCTCATCCTTGAGCTCGTCGGCGTTGAGCTGGAGCTCGGGCTTGCGGGCCTCGTAGTAGAGCGGAACCGTGGCCCCGTCCTTCACCGACTGGGCGAAGTCGTAGATCGAGATGTAGTCGCCGAAGACCTCGCGGGTCTTGCTCTCCTCGCCCTGGATCAGCGGGGTCCCGGTGAAACCGATGAAGGCCGCGTTGGGCAGGGCGGCCCTCATGTTGGCCGCGAGCTGGTCGTACTGGCTGCGGTGGGCCTCGTCGGTCACCACGATGATGTCCGAGCGATCCGAGAGCACCGGCATGGGCTCCCGGTCCTCGGTGCCGAACTTGTGGATGAGGGTGAAGACGTACCGCTCGTTGCCCGCCAGCAGCTCCCGCAGGTGCGCTCGGCTTCCCGCCTGGGCCTCGTGGATTTTCTTCGTCAGAGCCCCCGCCGAGGCGAACTGCCCCGCAATCTGGTCGTCCAGCTCGGTCCGGTCGGTAATGATCACGAAGGTGTAGTTACCCCCCAGTCGGCGCAGGACCTTCTCGCAGAACATCACCATCGAGAGGCTCTTGCCGCTGCCTTGCGTGTGCCAGAATACCCCGAGGCGGCCTTGGTTCTCCTTGACCCGCTGCACGGCCTCGATGGCGCGGTTGACGCCGAGAACCTGGTGGTACTTCCCAACCACCTTGCGCATCCCGCCACGGGCGTCGTCGAACAGCAGGAAGCTCTCGATCAGGTCCAGGAACCGCGAGGGCTCGCAGGTGGCCCTGAGGATCGTCTCCAGGCTGGGATCGTCCGGCTGGCCTTCCTCCAGCTTCTTCCAGGGCGCGAAGACGTCGAAGGGGGCGTGGCTGCCCCCCATCACCGTGTCGATCCCGTTGGAGAGGATCACGAAGCCGTTGGCGTCGAACAACTGGGGCACCGTGTCCCGATAGTCGCGCAAGTTCTTCTCGTGCGCGTCGGCGAGGGGCTTGGTCGGGGCCTTCCATTCGGCGAACAGCAGCGGCAAGCCGTTGACGTAGCCGATGGTATCCGGACGCCGCCGATGGAGCACGCCGTCGATCCACACCTGGCTGGCCACCAGGAAGTCATTGGCGCCAACGTCCTGCCAGTCGATCGCGCGGACGAGCAGGTCCTCGAACTTCCCGTCTTCCTCGCGCCGCACCTGCACCGGCACGCCGTCGACCAGCAGCGACAGCACCTCGCGGTTGGCATGGAGCGGCAGCATGGCCGAGCGGTCCCGCGTCAGCTCGACCTCGGCGTGGCGGAGGGCGTCCAGGGGGAGCTCGGGGTTGAGTTTGGCCAGAGCGGCTCGCAGGCGGGCGGGCAGCCAGGCCTGGTGAAAGCTGGTCCGCCCCGTGGGGTTCGCTGGCCCTGGAACCTCGTCCATGAGGTTGATGGGCGTCCACCCGAGCTCCTGCAGCAGCTCCAGGGCGGGCTGCTCGACGATGCCGTCCTCGGAGGCGATGATGCCGGTCAGCGACGGGGCCATGTCAGGCAGCTTCCTGTAGCTCGCACTCGGCGACTTCGACGGATAGCTGCCCGGAGATCAGCCGGGGGAGCAGGAGGTCACGCGAGGCGGCGAGCCGGTGGTTGCAAGCCCAGATTGCCTCCAGAAGGTCGATCATTGGCTGGACAGCAGCCTGGAATTTCTCGGCCAACCCCAGGTCAGGGACCGCGCAAGACATGCGTTCCAGCACGCCGCCCCACTGCGCGTATGGGATTGTGGACCCTTTCGAATGCGCTGCGGCATAAGCAACCGTATCATCCTGAAAGAGCTGCATCAGAGCGTACGCGGCAAATTGTGGTTCGCGGGGGCGAAGCACAAAGCAGGTGGATCGTGTCACGCCTGCGAGGGGGGCAGGAGCCACCTTGTGGAAATAGGCTCGCATCGCCCCGAAAAGTATGTCGCCCTTCTCAAAGAGCTGGAGACTGCTCTGAGCGTCTTGCCAAGGCCGCACCTCGTCGAGCACCAAAGTGCGCCGACCGATACACTCGATAGGCACATAGGCCCTGCCTTGGAGGTGTTCACCGGGCTGTGTACCGTCCCTGCGGAAGTCGACCAAGTCTCCGAGGGTGCCATTTCGCCAGCCTGCAGGAAGACTCCCGTCGGTGGTATCTACCAAAGGCGCAGTCTCGTGCCCAGGGAAGCGAAAGCGGACGAACCACTCCTCGAATAGCCCCCGCGCCATCTCCTCCAGCACCGCCACCCGCCGCCGGTTGACCTCGATCAGGTCGTCATAGGCCCCGAGGATCGACGCGATGCGCCGTTGGGTTTCGAGGGGTGGGAGCGGAACCTCCATCCTCGACAAAATACCTTGGTTCAGGTTGTTGATGCTCGTGCCGCCGCCTTGACTTGATAGATGGCGTCGCACCGTCCCGCCCCGCAAAAGGTAGGCGAAAAAACGAGGATCGGCGCGATGATCATGAAAGCGCAGCCGGATCGTGAACCCAGAGTGCGACGTCGGCTTAGGTGGATCATGCGATACCAGGAGCGACCGACCGATCAACTCGCGATTTCCGTTCGATCGGACGAAGAGGATGTCATCGCGGCGAACGAGCGCATCCTCCGTCGCGAGAGCCGATGGGGCCAACTCATCAAGGCTGGCGAAGTCGACGAAAGAGTTATCCTTAAAGTCCGACACGCCCACAACAGCCAGACCTACTCCCGCATCAGCGGACGAGTAATTCAGGCCATTGCGGAAGACTGCCAGCCCCCCAAGTTCCACGATAGGCCAACCGCTCATGCCTCCAGCACCTCGGCCACGTTCTGAGCGATTACCGCCTGCAGTCGTGCCGCCTCGGCGTTCAGCCCCTCCAGCTCCTCCTGCAGCGCCTCCAGTCGCAGCTTGAAGTCCTCGTCGTCCGGTTCCTCGCCCACTGCCACGCCCACATAGCGCCCAGGGTTCAGGCTCCAGTCCTGTGCGGCGATCTCGGCCCGGCTGGCTACCTTGCACAGACCGGGGACGTCCTTGTAGCCATCGTCGCCGAAGGTCTCGGTCATCCGGGGGCCGCTGCCGCCATCCAGCTCCTCCTCCTCGCCGCGCCACAGGCGGACGATGTTGGCCACGAACTCGATCTGGTCGGGCGTGAAGTCGCGGTGGGCGCGGCTGATCTGGCGGAAGATGTGGCGAGCGTCGATGAACAGCACCTCGTCGGCGCGAGGCCCCTTCGCCTTGCCCTTGTCGAGGAACCACAGGGTCACCGGCAGGGTCACTGTGAAGAACATGTTGGGCGAGGTGGTGACGATCACGTCCACCGCTCCGCTCTCGATCAGCTTGCGGCGCATGTCCCGCTCGTTTCCGCCCGCGTCCGAGGCCGAGTTGGCCATGACGAACCCAGCCCGCCCGGTTTCGTTCAGCGCGGCGGTGAACAGCCCGATCCACAAATAGTTCGCATTGTTGACCGTGGGGATGCCCAGAGCGAACCGGGCGTCGACCTTGCCTGCCTCGTTCACCAGCCGCGAGCGGTCCACCTCCGACTGGTTGAATGGAGGGTTGGCCATGACGAAATCGAACTTGCCCACCATCCCGTGCGGGTCGTCATAGTAACTGTTGGCCTCGCGGATGTCGCCGGAGAGCCCATGGACCGCCAGGTTCAGGCGGCACAGCTTCTGGGTGTCCGCCATCTTCTCGGTCCCGTACACGCTGATCTCGCGCGACGGGGTCTTGTGGTGGCGCCGGACGAACTCGGCGGAGTGGACGAACATGCCCCCCGAGCCGCAGGCGGGATCGAAGATGGTCCCGTGGTAGGGCTCGATCACCTCCACGATCAGCTTAACGATCGACGACGGCGTGAAATACTCCCCGCCCTTCTGCATGAAGGCCGAGGCGAACTCGCCCATGAAATACTCGAAGATCAGCCCGTAGGCGTCCCCGGTGATCTGGAGGGGCTGGAGGAGGCGCAGGAGCTCCCTCAGGACGCTGTTGGGCAACGATCCGTAGCCCTGGGGCATCACCCCCGCCAGGTCCGGGTTGTGCTCTGTGATGGCCTTCATGGCCGCGTTGAGGGCGTCTGCGAGGTTCTCCGTCTCCGGCAGGCCCAGCAGGTAGGAGAAGCGGGCATGGTCGGGCAGGTAGACAGCCCCCCGGCCCTGATAGTCGCCAGGAGTGGGCTTGAGGCGGCCCGTGAAGCTCTGCGCCAACTCCTCGTGGACGGTGTCGAACTTCGTTTCCATCTGCCGCAGGGCGATGAGCGCCAGGACCGGCTGGGCGTACTGGTCAGGGCGCAGCGCCGTGTTGGTCCAGAGCTGGTTGGCCGTCTGGAAGAGGCGGCGCGAGAGGTCCTGAAGATCGACTGACACAATTATCCCCCTGGGCGAAGAGCACGCCCTGATAGTCTCGCAACCTTAAACATGTTCTCGACGACAGCGGCAACGGTCTTCGATCGCGCCCGATGAACTCGGCGAGGCCTTAGGTAACTTCCAGGAAGCGCGGCATCTTTTCCAGCTCGCGCGACAACACGTCGACAAGGTTCGGAAGGTCTTCGAGATAGGTCTTGTCGTGGACGTCTGACGATGCGTGCCCAGTGATTGCCTTGGTGACCACTCGATCCAGTCCATGGCGGACGGCCAGGTGGGAGAATAGGTGGCGCCAGGCATGGTTGGGCTTCACGCCGTCAATCCCCAACGAGTGCACCCATTCGGCCAGCTTCGACCCCAGCCTGTTCGACTGACGGTTTATGGCGTTGTCGCTACGGCGCTTGGAAGGGTTGTAGAAGAGCGGTCCGTCCGGATGAGCTGCGACGAAGTCCAGGAAGCCCTGCTCCTGCAGATGGCTGTGCAGTGGCACGTTTCGGAAGGTCCTGGTCTTTACGGTCCCAGCGTCAGGGGTGATCCGCATCACCCACACGCCCTCATCCTGGAAGACATCTTGCTTACGGAGCTGAGTGATCTCGTTCACGCGGGCGCCCGAGTAGGCCATGAGCCAGGGGCACCACCGCTTGGCATTGCGGAGGTCCTGGCCTTCTCTCGATTGCGCAGGCACCAGGGAAGCCCGCAGGATCGTCAGGGCCTCCTCGGTGGTAAACGCCTTGCCCCGCGTCTTGGGCTTGGCGGGCAGCTTTACCGGGGTAACTTCCAGGGCCGGATTGCGGGGAATAAGGTTGTCGCCCTTAGCCCATGCAAACAAGGCGTTCACCGCACCAAGATAGCTGCCGTTGATCGTCTTCGCCGAGAGGGGCTGACCGCGAAATTTGACCTCGTCTCGTAGGTGATTGCGCCATGCCACGAGCTGGTCGTGGGTGATGGATTGCACGTCGGCCTGATCGACGAACTCAGCCAGATGGATGACGTAGGGACGCCACTGGGCCACCGTTTTGGGATGCCTGCCGGGAACCGCTGCATATTGGTTGAAAAGGTCGAGCAAGCTGATCCGGCCTGAAGGCGTCGCGCTTCCCTTCTTCGTCTGCGGGAGTTCAGGCATCGGAGGGGTAGGCACATCGTCCCCGTCCAGGCGCCGCAGGGCTTCTTCGTGAGCGGTTGCCGCCGCGTTGTTCAGGGCCGAGCACAGGTCTCGGAAAGAGGTTCCGCCCGGCTCCAGTTCCAGTTCGCAGTCCGACGCCATGGACATGGCAAGGTCGCCCCAGGCGCTGATAATGCCCGGTTCGTCACCCGTGGCTCTTAGCGTGCGGGCGCTTTCCCGTATGGCCGAGTGCGCGAGCCGGATGCTCTGGGTCCACTTGGCGGCGGCAGACACTTCGGGCAGCTCAAAGCCAACCTGCCGGGCCACGTCTGATCCAAGAGCCGCGAGCGCCTTTGCCTCTGGGTCGCGACGCCGGGCGTCGTCAGATGCCAGGGCTTCGACCCGGTAGCGTTCGGCCAAGATGGCAATCGTTGGCGCATCGAGCTCGTCGTAGTTGCCCAACGCTCGTTTGTGTCCGGCGACCTCTGCTTTTCTCGCGGCAGCGACGATGTTTTCGAAGTCCCGCTCGGCAGCGCGGTATCGGTCCATGGCCCCGGGTTCGTTCAGAGACCTGGCGTGCAGCGACTTCTTGTATTCGATCCGGCCTCTACCAGTCGGACTGGAGCTCGGGATAAGTTGCACGAGCTCCTTGGGGAACTTGCGGCGGTAGCTGAGAATACCGCTCTTCTCGGTTTGGAGGTACGACACCACTACCTTCATCTCATGCCTCGGTGTACGAGTAAGTGTACGACCGAGCGGTTGAAAAGTAGCGATATCCGGGGATTTCCCCCAAAATCAACCCCTTAGAGGGGTAATGGTGCCCAGAAGAGGAAACTTCGAGGGCTCCCAAGCAGCTGATTTCCATCGCAAATTGACGGAAGGAAATCGCCGAAGTCGTTACTAGCACCAACAGATCGTCTGGAAAAGGCCGGATGTCGGCAGACGATCGGCTCACCTGCTTCTTGGAAAGGCGCGACGCCGGCTTGTCGCATATTCACTTCCACGACAGCCGCCGAGAAGCTGCGTCGAAAATGGCCCCTAAGTTGTCCAACGTGTTGGACCTAGCCGCGATCACCGGGCACAAGTCTTTTTCGATTCAAGCCTATTACAGGCCGAAAGCGGCGGATCTCGCCGCGCGACTAGATAGATAGACGTGCGGGGATGCTACGTGGGCTAGTTGAGAGCGTAAATATGAGGACAGGTCAGCCCCAATCGATACCACAACATTTTCGCGCTGACTGGCTGTTCATTCACGCAGAGCGAGATCGCCATGGTGTTGCCTATTCCGGCGGAAAAATGCGTACAACGTACCAATGCCGTCATGAGATTGAATGGCGCTGACCTATTCAATGACCAGCTCTGTCAGACGAAGGTGTACGAGCAGACCTTGTTGCCGGCCGGATCCCGCAAATAGGCGGCGTAGGCGCCGGGCAGGTGGCTGCGAGCGCCTGGAGCGCCTTCGTCGGTCCCACCGGCGGCAAGGCCGGCTGCGTGGAAGGCATCGACCTGCGCCGGAGTGGCGGCGGCGAAGCCAAGCGTCACGCCGTTGCCCGACGGGGCCTTGCCATTGCCCGGCTTGAGCACGAGGAAGGCCGGCTTGTCCTTGCCGTAGAGAACCACGGTTTCGCCGAACGGCCCCATGTTCTTCACGCCCAGCGGCGCCAGCGCGGCGTCATAGAATGCGGTCGAGACGTCGAGGTCGTTTGCACCCAAGCAGGCGTGCGAAAAGACTTCGTTACCCGAGATAACTGGATCAGCCATTACTATTCTCCCTTGCGTTAAAACTCAAAACACCACGACCGAGCGGATCGACTTGCCGGCGTGCATCAGGTCGAAGGCGGTGTTGATCTCCTCCAGCCCCATGACGTGGGTGATCATCGGGTCAATCTCGATCTTGCCGGTCATGTACATGTCGACGATCTTGGGCACGTCGGTGCGGCCCTTGGCCCCGCCGAACGCGGTGCCGCGCCAGTTGCGGCCCGTCACGAGCTGGAACGGACGGGTCGCGATCTCCTTGCCGGCCTCGGCCACCCCGATGATGATGCTGGTGCCCCAGCCGCGGTGGCACGCTTCGAGCGCCGTGCGCATGACCTCGGTGTTACCGGTGGCGTCGAAGGTGTAGTCGGCGCCGCCATCGGTCAGTTCGACCACCTTGGCGACGGTCTCCTCGCGGCTCAGGCCCTTCGAGTTGAGGAAGTGGGTCATGCCGAAGCGCTTGCCCCATTCCTCACGGCTTGGGTTGATGTCGACGCCGATGATCCGGCCAGCACCGGCCAGCCGCGCGCCCTGGATCACGTTGAGCCCGATCCCGCCGAGCCCGAACACCACCACGTTGTCGCCGACCTGGACCTTTGCGGTGTTGATCACCGCGCCGACTCCGGTGGTCACGCCGCAGCCGATGTAGCAGCTCGACTGGAACGGCGCGTCCTCGCGGATCTTAGCCACCGCGATTTCGGGCAGCACGGTGAAGTTCGAGAAGGTCGAGCAGCCCATGTAGTGGAAGATCGGCTGTCCCTTGTAGGAGAAGCGCGTGGTACCGTCCGGCATCAGCCCCTTGCCCTGGGTGGCGCGGATCGCGGTGCACAGATTGGTCTTGCCCGAGAGGCACGACTTACACTGGCGGCATTCTGGGGTGTATAGCGGGATCACGTGATCGCCCGGCTTTACGCTGGTAACGCCGGGGCCAACCTCGCGCACAACGCCCGCCCCTTCGTGGCCAAGGACGGACGGGAAGATCCCTTCGCTGTCCAGCCCGTCGAGCGTGTAGGCATCGGTGTGGCACACGCCGGTGGCCATGATTTCGACCAGCACTTCACCGGCCTTGGGGCCTTCCAGATCAAGCTCGACGATTTCGAGCGGCTGCTTGGGCGCGAATGCGACGGCGGCGCGAGTCTTCATCATTGCTCTCCAAAAGGGAAGTGCGGCGAGCTATCATTATCCCTACAGAGTGTTAATATGCTAGTTTGACAATATACTTTGCCATTTGGAGTTATAATGACGCGTTGGGAAGGCATTGACGAGTTTGTCGCAGTGGCGAACGCTGGAGGTTTTACCCGAGGGGCCAACCTGATCGGAATGTCTCCCACGCATGTTAGCCGCGCGGTAATGGCGCTAGAGCGTCGCCTTGATACCCAGCTTTTTCATCGCACCACTCGTACAGTGCGGCTCACAGACGCAGGGCGCGGGTTTCTTGAACGTTGCGAGCGCATTGTTCAGGAACGTGACGAGGCCTTCGCATTAGTCGGTCAAAAGGGAGAGCCCCACGGCGAATTGCGCGTGACATGCTCGACTGCAATGGGAGAAAGATTTGTCGCACCGATCCTCCGCCGCTTTGCGATGCAGCATCCCCGGCTAAGCCTGACGATAGAGCTCACCAATCGGGTCATTGATATGGTTGCAGAGGACTTCGATCTTGCCATACGGACGGGGAGCACAAACGATCCGCGGTTGGTGGCGGTTCCGGTCGCGTCAAGAACGCTGCACACTTGTGCCGCTCCTGACTACCTTTCGCGCAGGGGTCGACCCGATCAAATTGGGGCGCTCGCTTCGCATGAATGCATCATTGGTACTGCGGCAACATGGCAATTCAAAATAGACGGGCGAGAATTTCTTTATCGCCCTGCGGGTCGATTCCATTGCAATAGCGGCCATGCGGTAATTGAGGCATGCATCGACGGCATGGGGGTTTGCCAGCTGCCCGATTTCTATATTTTTCCATTTCTCAAGCGTGGCATGGTGGAACTCGTTCTCGAAGAGGTCCAAGCACCTGATGAGCCAATTTGGGCGGTCTATCCGCAACGCCGGCATCTACTCCCCAAACTTCAACATGCCATAGAGGCGCTCAAAAACGAGCTTGCCGCAGCAATGAATCGACGAAACTGACGACCAGTGGCAACTGGTATGTGAGTGGCCAACAGACTGCGTCGCGCTCTAAAGCTGATCGATTGACCGCTACAGCCCTTTGGAAGAGTCTGCGGAGGCAACCGGCGCTCTTAAGAAGGTTATGGTGAGCCGTATCTAGGCAGTTCCAGGAGCAGCTGGGCAAACCGGATCATGTTCGAAGGAGAACACATATATCGAATAGACCTGCTGACTTTGGACAATGATGCGCTCTGCGGCTCTGGCCCATTCCTTGGAGTTTTGTGTCGATCCCGCGACGTTGGATGAACTATTCAAGTTTGCCAGACACGATGGCATTATCTGAAGCCTAGGTTTCTCGGACGCTTTAGCTCCGCGAGATGGGTGTCGAGGTGCGCGCGCGTCGCATCGTTGCCTGGCCTGGGATGGATTTAGCAAGTGCGACGAATCCCGGCGAATTCATCGCTACCCGACGTACAGCGTCAAAAAAGGCTTTCAGGCGATTGTTTTCGACGGAAGAGCGATGGGTATACAAGATCACTTCGCCTTGGATGCTCGCGCCTTTTGGCTCTACGTTGACAAGTGATCCGTCTGCTACTTCCTTTTCAAACATAGGAACCGGAGCGAACGCAGATACATTTCGATTTTTGAGGACCCTATGTATCAAATCTATATTGTTTGCGTAGATAAGTTTTCGCGGAAGTTTCAAATTTGCTTCGTCGAAAATTCTGACAACATCTAAAAATGCTTTGCTTTCTCGGGGAGGAACAAGCCAACTGTTGTCAGAAAGATCTTCTAATCGCACTGATTTAATGCCATCGAGATCTTCGGGGCGTACGAATAGGCCGATCTCGTATGAGCAAACGGACTCGCCCTTTAAATCGCTTGGGATTTTTCCGCTCAACGCTGGGCCCAGAACGACCTCAATCTCTCGCCGGGCCAAACGCCCGAGTAAATCATCGAATCCACCGTCAACAACTTCGAACGTTAGATTGGCCCTCTCTCCCAAAAGGTCGAGTGCGTCAGGTAGGAGGGCGCTGGAGGCGAGAGATGTCGCGCCGCATCGAATTCGGGTTTGGTGATCCAGTGCAATTTGATCGAGTAGTGTGCCCAGTTTCATCACGCTGTCGTGAATCTGATTCAGGTGAGCCGAGATTTCGTTGAAAGCCGAGGTTGGAATCACGCCGCTGGCAGATCTGATCAGCAATTCCATCTGAAGGTCGGTTTCCAGTTCACGGACGCGGCGCGTGAGCGCCGGTTGCGACAGGAACAAGGACGTCGCGGCACGATTGAAGCTACCCGCAACCACAATTGCCCGCACTTTGAGCAGTTCACTCACGCGGTGTAACAGGCGCCCATAGGACATGTTTGCACTCCAACAGGTTCTGCCGTTGCCCGGCGCGACAGCGGTTATCCATAAATGGATAGCAGAGTCCAGTATAATCATTGGCCAGCGTTATGCTGAGCGGGCAAATTCCCCCGTGATAACCAGAGAGCGAGGCGTCCGGCACAAGATGTCCTCGCTAAAATGGTCTACGGAGAGGGAATACAATCGTGAGGAAATTTGCGTCTATTTTGCTCGCTTCTGCCGCTGCTGGCGCGGTTGCGACTTCAGCATCCGCACAGGTCAACGGCGCACCCGCCCAAGCCCAATCGAGCTCATCGGAGACCCAGCCCAATCCCGATCAGCTCGCTGACATTGTGGTGACGGCGACCCGTCGAGTTGAACGCCTTCAGGATGTTCCCGTATCCGTCGCGGCCGTCGGGGGGGACGCACTTCAGAGCAGCGGCTCTGCAAAGGTTCAGGACCTCAGTTCATTTGTGCCGTCGCTGCGTTTCGCTGAGACGGCTACCGGCCAAATGGTGAACATCCGCGGCGTCGGCAGCGGCAGTGGGAACGCAGCATTCGAGCAGTCGGTGGCAACGTTTGTCGATGGAATCTACTATAGCCGCAGCGTTCTGACAAAATCCGTATTTCTGGACACGGACCGGGTAGAAGTTGTGCGGGGCCCTCAGCCCCTCTTTGCCGGGCAGAATGCAATTGCCGGTGCGATCAACATCATTAACCGCAAGCCCGGCAATACCTGGAATGGCTACGTTCTGGGGAGCTACGGCTCGTCGAAGGAAGGGTCCATCGAAGGTGCCTTTGGCGGGCCACTCACTGACACGTTCGGCGTAAGGGCTGCGGCGCGATATTACAAACTGGGGCAGAATCAGCCTGACGCTGTAACGGGTCGGCAGAATGGCATCACTCGGGACATCGCCGCCCGGTTGATCGCCGAATGGAAGCCAATTGAAAATATCACCGCAACGCTCAAGTACGAACATCAGGACGTGCGTGGCACGGGCTTGGCGAGCGAGACAGTTGGCTGCGATCTAAACCCGCAGACGTCCGGCGCCGCCCTGTCTCCCCCATACGCCGCTGCCGGACCATACACCGGGCGTCCTGCTCCGTGCACCGTTCAAGCTCTTGCTGGTCTTGGCAATTTTGCCCTTGATCGAGTTACGGAAAATGCTGGCACCCTCGATTATGTTGCACTCATCAATCAGATCAATGCTGCCCATGTCGGGCAGCCTGGGTATCCGCTGAGCTCAGGTGCGATCCGCGCAGGTCTAAATAAGCTCCCAGTTTATAACAACAATGACCGTAAGTTTTATTCCAACATCGTTGCCGGAACTCTCGATGCGGATCTGGGCGGAGTCTCGCTGACCTCCACTACGGGCTATATCGCCTACAAGGCAGATTTCTGGGCGGACATCGATGGGACTTCGATCGCATTCTTTCAGGATCACCGGCCAGAAAGCTTTACACAGTTTAGTCAGGAGTTGCGGTTGGCGTCCCGGGGAACATCGTCATTCCGGTGGATGATTGGTGCATATTATCAGAAGAACCACCTCGATACGACGGATGAACTCTTTTTGCCCCTTGGTACCAGTCCTGGGGCAAATCTGGACGAACATGCACGTTCGTTGGGGGCTTTTGCGTCATTATCTTACAATCTGACGGATCAGCTGACCGTCAACGCCGGTGCCCGTTATACCGATCTTCGCAAGCGGGCTGTATTGTCCAATAGCGTGGCTACCCTTGGGGTCGGCGATACGGCGTTCGGGCCGCGAACCCCGGGCAATGTCAACCTTCCGCTTGCTTTCGATGACAGCGACTTCAATCCTGAAGTCGGGCTCCAGTGGAAGCAGGGCGACGTGATGCTGTACGGCCGCTATGCTCAGGCATTCAAGGGCGGGGGCTTTGTTTTTGGCGCGCCCCTTGGCGCTTTCCCGCCTCCGCGGACAATCTTCGCTTCGGAAAAGGCTCGGACCTTTGAATTGGGTGCGAAGACCCAGCTGTTCAACCGCCGACTGACCGCCAACCTGACCTTGTTCACCACCGACGTCACAAACCTTCAGGTTAGCGTATTTGATCCGAATTCGGGATCGTTCGTCACAAGCAATGCGGCGGCGGCTCGCAACCGTGGCATCGAACTTGATGGTCGAGTGCTATTGGCCCGCAATTTCATCGTCGGCTTCGGCGCTTCGTTACTCGATGCAACGTATCGTAACTATGCCGGTGCATCCTGCTATGCCCTTCAAGGCAAGCAATTCACCCAGCAGACTGGCCAGCCCGCAGGTCTTTGCACGCAGGATCTGTCGGGCAGGCGCATCCCGTTCGCATCTCCGTGGTCGGTTTCGCTGACCCCAGACCTCAAAATCGATCTCGCCGAGGGCTGGCAGGCCACGCTGGGTGGGACGCTCTTTGTTAGCGGGCCTTACAACATCAACGCCAACCTTGATCCATTCTTCAGGAACGATACCTACGCAACGGTCGATATGCGCCTTGGTATCGGGCCCTCGAACGGCCGCTGGACCGTTACGGGATACGTCAACAACCTCACCAACAAGAGGGTGCTGAACTTCTCCGCAAACAGTCTTTTCAATCGGTCAAACGACGCCAACACGCGTGACGGGATCCCGGTCGTGTCCAACCGGGAACGCAGTTATGGCGTCCAGGCTCGTCTGACCTTCTAATTGAGCGGAGCGCTGCGCGTGAATAACAGTGAGAGCATTGAAGCACGCTTCGTAACCTTGGAGCGTCAACTTGATCGCCTACGGGCATACCAAGAGATACAGAGTGTGATGGCTCGCTATGAGGTCATTCACACGCCCGCGCAGATAAATCGATCGTCCGAAGTCTTCGCGATGACGCGAGATGACGTGTCCGTTGAGATTTCGGACTGGGGGGTATGGCGGGGGCCAGAGGCACTCCGCCACCTCTTCGAAGAAGTGATGAATGTTCCCCGCAAGGGTACGGTGACGGAGCATCATCTGACTACCCCAATGATCGAGGTGGCCGGTGATGGTCAAACCGCCAAGGCGGTGTTCTGGTCTCCTGGCTTTGAAATCCTGCCCACCATAGGGGACCAAGCAGCAGGTGACCCGCGCGACAATGAAATCCGCACTTATTGGGCATGGGGTAAGTATGCCGCAGATTTCATAAGGGAAAGCGGCAAATGGAAAATCTGGCACCTGAAATGGTTCCGACTGCTTCGAACTGACTATTACAAGAGTCCAGTTGATGCCTACCGCGAAGTCATGACCGGAGCACCAAACCGTTCTGACTTCCCCGGGGTGGAGCCGCCGACGTTTCATCATCCATACAGCGCTGACGATGAGCGAACTCCTGTTCCTGTCAATCCGGAACCTTATGAGTCCTACCAGGGGGAATTCGACTGGTGGTTCGGTGAGTGGAAGGACCGCCTTGGCTACGTTCCGCCACAATACTGACATATCTGTAAAAAGGTGGGGCTGATTGAATCGGAGTTCGGCGTCGGGGCCGCTTTGTAGCGGTTGGCCGCTGGGTGTCGTGCGTATGTCGTAAGTTGGTAGGGAGCCTTTATGAAGCCGATAATCAAGGCGCTGTGTGCCACATTGGTAGCCACCACGTCATCTGTATCCCTAGCCGCCCCTCAGGCGCCAGCGAGGCAGCAGCCCAATATCGTCGTTATCGTTGCCGATGACTTGGGTTTCTCAGATCTTGGGGCATTCGGCGGCGAAATACGTACGCCGAACCTCGACGCCCTTGCTCGGCGTGGCCTGCGTTTGACGAACTTCCACGCTGCGCCGACCTGTTCGCCGACACGGTCTATGTTGCTTTCTGGTACGGACAATCACACCGCCGGAGTGGGGGCGATGGCCGAAACCCGGGTGTTGAGCGGAGATCCCAATTTCCCCTCCGGGTGGGGCTATGAAGGTGTTCTCACAAACCGGGTCGCCACCTTGGCGGAGCGGTTGCGGGCAGGTGGATATTTCACCACAATGGCCGGAAAATGGCACCTGGGGGTTAAGCCCCCTCAAGATCCGCATGCCCGGGGTTTTGATACTAGCTTTGCCTTACTACAGGGGGGCGGAAATCATTTCGGTGGTGGCAAAGGGCCTGAAGATGACCCGAGCTCGCGGGCCAACTACACGGAGAACGGCGTTGAGGTCGGCACTCCTGCCAATTTTTATTCGTCGAACACTTACACCTCCAAGCTGCTCGCGCAGCTAGCTGCCCGCCCGCGTAACAAGCCCTTTTTTGCCTATTTGACCTACACCGCGCCCCACTCGCCTTTGCAGGCGCTGCCGGAAGACATTGCGCGCTACAAAGGCAAGTATGACGGCGGGTGGGCGGCTTTACGTCGTCAGCGGTTGGAAAGAATGAAGGCGCTGGGAATTGTCGCTAAAAATACCATTCCGGCGCCACTGGCTGATGACGAGGAGTGGAACAAGCTGACGCCGGAGCAGAAGAAGATTGAATCACGAAAGATGGAAATTTACGCCGCGATGGTGGATCGCATGGACCAAAATGTTGGTCGATTGATCGCTAATCTGAAAAAAGATGGCGCCTACAAAAATACGCTATTCTTTTTCCTTTCGGACAATGGTCCTGCGGGTGAAGGTCCTGAGCTTTTTGCGAATCTTCCGGTCATGGCAAATTTCATCGCTTCTAGTGACAACAGTTACGCATCGATGGGTTCGAGGAAATCGATGATTTTCTACGGAAAGAACTGGGCTCAGGCGGGTTCGGCACCCTATCGGCTTTATAAAAATACCACCGCCGAAGGTGGAACCCGCGTTGCGGCGTTTGTCACCGCGCCGACCTTGCTCAAGCGTCGCGGGTTTGGTCGGGCCTTTGCGACTGTTATGGACGTCGTACCTACCATGCTCCAACTAGCGTCGATCAAGACAAGCAATGTCGTAGAAAATCACGCTGTAGCGCCGATCAGGGGCAAGTCCATGTTGCCCTATTTCGACAACAAGGCGCCGCGAGTGCACTCTGCCGACGAGACGATCTCATTCGAGTTGCATGGCCAGCGCGCGGTCTGGCAGGGCAGCTGGAAGTTGCTCCGGCTGCAACCCCCTTTGGGTAACGCAACCTGGGCACTCTACAACCTGGACCTCGATCCTGCGGAACAAAGGGATCTGTCGGGCCAATACCCCGAACGGGCGACGTTGATGGCAAAAGCCTGGGAAGCTTATGCGCGCGAAGCTCAAGTTGCCCACTAAGGGTGGATGGCGAGCACCAGACAACACACTGGCACCGTTATGTGAAGCTGAAGGAACGCATTATATGGGGCAGGAATCGCCCGCTGCCGCTGAAGATCGCGAATCGCCTGCTCGATTGCTAACCATATGGGCTGCCGTAGCTCTGCTTTTCGCACTCTATGTTGTGGCAGTGGTTGATCGTCTTCTGGTTTCGGTTCTGCTGACGCCCATAAAGGCAGCTTTCACGCTAACTGACTTTTCGGCTGGTCTATTACTGGGGCCTGCTTTTGGAATTTTCTACGGGGTAATGGCATTCCCCATGGGATGGATCGCTGATCGGTTCGGCCGCCGCCTCGTCCTGTTTGTCGCTGTTGCGATATGGTCGCTGGCCTCACTTGCATCAGCGCTGGTTACGACCGTCGCGGGGCTGATTGTGGCGCGCTGTGTCGTGGCCATTGCAGAGGCGGCACTCTCCCCGGCTGCTTTCGCATTAATTGGTGCCATGTTCCCACCCCGGAAGGCCGCTTTTCCGATGGCCGTCTACGCCACCGGAAGCTCGTTGGGCTTCGGCCTTGCCTTGCTGATGGGCGGACACCTCGGAGTCATCGGCACAGTAGAGGTTCCCCTGATTGGTATCCTGCACCGCTGGCAGGCGGGTTTCATATCGACAGCCGTGATCGGGCTCGTAATTAGTCCGCTAATTTTCCTTCTGCCCGGAGGGGGGCAATCGTCCGAGCAATTGGCAGAGGCCCGCCGCGTTAAGCTGAAACCGTTTCTCGCGCAGAATTTGCGGCGAATCGTAGGTCTGCTGGTGTTGTTTGGGATTATGGCGATCGTGGGTGTGTCACTCCAGTTATGGTCAGCGCCCCATGCTCAACGAATGTTCGGCGCTAGCGCTGCTGCACCAATGGCGATCATGGGTACTGTCGCGGCTGTGGCGGGTAGCTTTGTAACGGGGCGGGGGGCAGTGCTGCTACGCCAGCGTGGTTCTGCGAACGCTTATGTGCTGATTTCGCTCTTCGTTACGGTCTTGGCGTTACCCGTTTCCGCATTGGGATTTCTTTCCTCGTCGCAAGCAATTTTCGTCGGAACGTTTGCTTTCACCATGCTGCTGTTCGCACCATTCATTGGTTACGCCGCGGCGGCGTTCAACGAGTTCACTCCCGAACCCTTGAGGGCACGAGTGGGCGCCATCTTTTTCACAATGATTGCGATGGCGGGGTCAGTGGTCGGGCCTCCGCTCGTAGGCGCGTTGTCAGAGGGATTTGGCGGAGCTCAACATCTTGGCGAAGCCATGGCAACGGTTAATGTCGTGGCCTGCATCCTGATAGCGGCAACTGCACTGATCATCATGCGAGCGAAGCCGGGGAGCGGAACGTGAGTACGAGCGGCTATTCGCGCAGGGGGGCAATATTCACGCTTTCGGCAGCCACCGCGCTGGGGCCTGGTCTTTCCCGGGCACAGACATCTTGCGAGGCGTACAACACTATGCATCCGGAGAATGCGCGTAAGATGACTCTAGAGCCGGAACTCGCCATTGTAGACCCTCATCATCATTTTATCGGCGAACCTGCGCATCGGTACATGTTCGACCATTTCGTCAGCGATGTGAGCTCGGGGCACAACGTTGTCGGCAGCGTCCATGTTGAGGCGGGGACCGGATACAAGGGTACTGGGCCGGTAGAATTGCGCCCGGTGGGCGAGACAGAATTTGTCAATGGCATGGCCGCACTCAGTGCCAGCGGCAATTTCGGGCCAAAGGGCCTTTGCTGTGGGATTGTAGGATACGCCGACCTCAGACTCGGGGCGCACGTTGTTCCGGTGCTTGAAGCGCACATTGCAGCTGGGGGCGGACGGTTCCGCGCAGTGCGCGACTCTACGGTTTGGAGCGATGATCCCGCACTGCCGCCCGTTCGAGGACCCTATCCTGCGTCCGATCTTATGCTTCAGGACGACTACCAGGCTGGAGTAATGGAACTGGGCCGACTTGGCCTTGCTTACGAAGCGTGGCTGTTCCAGCATCAGCTTCCTCAATTGGCTGCATTAGCTGCGAAGGCAGGGTCGACTCGCATCATTCTTGACCATGGCGGCGGACCGGTTGGGGTAGGTCGTAATGCGCGCGATCGACCGGCTGCGTTTCGGCAATGGCAGGACGAATTGCGCAAGCTTGCGCAATTCGACAACATTTACCTCAAAGTGGGCGGCTTCGGAATGCCTCAGGTGGGGTTATTTGAGCCGCAACAACCTGGCACCGATGCGGCCGGCATTGCGGAACGCGAGCGTCACCACATAGAAAGCTGTGTTGAAATATTCACGCCGGAACGGTGTATGTTTGAAAGTAATTTTCCGATCGAGAGCATAACGTCTCGCTCATACCATGATATTTGGAATGCATTCAAGATTGTGACAACAAATTGGACTGAACATGAGAAGTCAAGACTTTTTAGTCGTACCGCAAACGAGGTGTACGAGCTTGGCTTATTTTAAGGAAGAGGGGTTTCAACTTTTAATTTTGGGCTATCGGCTTTTCGTCAAATAAATTGTTAAAATTGGCTGCGTAGCTGAATAGCGCACTGTCACCTATCCTGGCTTGCGGCCACTACCTCTACCTACTACCAAGTTAGTCTAAGTTGCCTTGCATCGGAACTGCTTAACTGAGATTTATGAACGCTAATTCCGACCGCACGGAGCCCATAGTCTGATACGTGTCTGAGATTTCCCAGACACGTATACAGCATGTTTATCTGTCACCCGAACGCGCCAGCGTCCGCATATACACGACTGGATGAAGTCTCATCGTCAGACCGTACGGGGAAGAACGCGAGGGAAGATATCGCTGTCCATCGGAGCACCTTCCTCACTGGGCGCGAGCGGCAACAATGAGGCAAACTTTTCACCGCGCAAGAAATTTCCTGGTCGGTCGTTGAAGAATGCATCGTCCCCAGTCCACCGGGTGGCGAGCGCCCTGCGCCGATTCGAGCCGGAGGCGTTGCCTGGAGCGCCGTGAAGCGTACGGGCATGATGGACAAACACATCGCCGGGTTGAAGCACACCCGTTACAAACTCGTATTGTTCCGGAAACGCGTCGATGTCCGGTGCCTCGTCCATATGCGCGGTCGAATCGTCAACGGCGCGCCGTTCTAGGCCAAAAGATCTCGGGCGGAACGATTTTCCCCATAGGTGCGAGCCCTTTACATAGGTGACGGCGCCGTTGTGGGGCGTTGCCAAGTCGAAAGGAACCCAGATCGAAACGATCTGCCACCCGTCAACGCACCAATATGGCAGATCCTGATGCCAAGGCGTCTTGGCGCTCGTCCCAGGCTCCTTGACGAGCAATTGATCGTAAAAGAAGTTGACCTTCGACGAACGCATCATCACGGCCGCGATCTCGGCGAGATTTGAGTTCAAGATAAAATCTCGGAATACTGGATCGCGACGCCAAACGAAGAAATCACCGTAGAAGCGTCCTGGACCGTCGTCGGACATCTCCGCGGAGAAATTGCTTCCTTGAGCGAGGACTGCATCGATGGCATCTCGCATTTTATCGATCCAGCTTTGCTCGATGACGTTGCGGAGAATTACAGCACCGTCACGTTCCAAAGCATCGACCTTGTGCTCCAGCTGGAGTCTCAGATTGTCCAGGTTAAACATTACCTTATCCTCCATCATATTTGGGTTCTGTCTGCGCCCTTCAACGCCAACATTTGTCTCGCTTCATCAGCAGTTGCTGGTTCCAACCCCATTTCTCCGATGATTCGAACAATTTTTCTGACCTGCTCCGCATTGGACGAGGCCAGCTTGCCCCGCCCGATGAACAGGCTGTCCTCCAGCCCGACGCGGACATTGCCGCCCAGTTGCGCGGCCATGGTGCAGACCGGCATCTGGTATTTCCCCGCGCCCAGAACGGACCAGACGTAGTCCTTGCCGAACAGCCGGTCCGCCGTGCGCTTCATGAACATCACATTGTCCAGATCGCCGCCAATGCCGCCAAGAATGCCGAAGATCGACTGGATGAAGAATGGCGGCTTGGCCACGCCCTTGTCGACGAAATAGGCCAGGTTGTAGAGGTGGCCGATATCGTAGCATTCATGTTCGAACCGGGTGCCGTGATCGCTGAGCAGTTCGTAGTTGCGGCGAATGTCGGCAAAGGTGTTGCGGAAGATGAACTTTTCCGAATCGAGGATGTACTGGTCCTCCCAGGCAAACTTCCATTCCTTCACCTTGCGGCCCATGTCGTGGAAGGAAAAGTTCATCGACCCCATGTTGAGCGAGCACATCTCGGGCGAAAAGGTCAGCGCGCCGGCCAGCCGGTCTTCAGGCGTCATGTCCGGGCTGCCGCCGGTGGTAAGGTTGATCACCGCATCGGTGCCCTGCTTGATGATCGGCAGGAACTGGCGATAGACATCGGGGCTGCCGGTCGGCGCGCCGGTTTCGGGGTCGCGGGCGTGAATGTGCAGGATCGCCGCGCCAGCCTCGGCTGCCTCGATCGCCTGAGAGGCAAGGTCGGCAGGCTTGTAGGGCAGCGCATCGGACAGGGTCGGCGTGTGGATGCCGCCCGTGATCGCACAGGTGATGATGACTTTATTGGCCATGATTGCCGCTCCAGCGGGTTTCCCGAAGGAAAAGGGTAAGGACGAAGGCCGCCGCCATTGCGCCAAGCGGTAGCCAGAGGATGTGGTTTATGCCGAACCGGTCGGCGACTTGCCCCGCGACAATGGGAGCAAGGCCGCCGCCGAACAGTTCGCCGCAAGCGATGACCATGCCGGTTGCCGTCGCCATCAGGCGCGGCGGGACGGTTTCGGCGCAGATCGGTCCAACGGTCAGCGTGATGCAGGCGTTGTTGAACAGATGGACCGCGCCAAGCCACAAAAACAAACTGGTGACCGAGCCATCGGACTGCGACAGCATCCACAGCGAACCTGCGACCCCAAGGGTGGAACCGATCATCACCGGCTTGCGCCCGGTAAGGTCCGACAAGGTGGGCAGGGCAAGGGTTCCCACCGTGGAGCCAAGGCCGATTGCCGCCATGACGCCGCCCATTTGCGCTTCGCTCAGATGGTGGAAGTCCACCAGATAGCTCGGCATCAGGGCGCTGGTGGTAATGAGGCAGGTCAACCAGCACAGCATCAGAGCCATCAGCAGGCGGACATTGCGATGCCGCAAGACCTCACGCCAATCGGCCCAGGAGTTGCGTTCCTGATCCGGCGCGGCCGCATCGGGGAGCAGCTTCCACACCGCAAGGGTTAGGAGCAGGCCGGGGACGGAGAACACGACGAAGATCCAGCGCCAGCCCATGTGCGGCAACAGCAGCCCGACGAGAAAGGGCGCCAGGGCCAGCCCGCACAGCGGCAGCATCATCTGCTGGATCCCGATGTTGAGCCCGTGACGCCGCGGCGGCGATGCTTCGAGCGTGGCCGAGATGCTGGGCGGGGTGAAGGCTCCATCGGCCATGCCCATAACAATGCGGACCAGCACCAGCCCCATCAGGCCCGTGGCGAGCCCGCTCGCCCCGATCAGGAGCGAGAACATCAGCAATGCGCCGGTCAGCACCTTGCGCCGGCCAATCCGGTCGGACAGGTTGCCCATGACCAGCGCTGCCACGCCCCATGCCAACGCAAGCGCGCCCGCTATGGTGCCAATGTCGCCATAGCCGAGGTGCAGTTCGCGCGCGATAGTGGGGAACAGCGGCGAGATGAGGAAACGGTCGATGCCGACAAGGCCGAAGCCCAGCGCCATCAGCGCAACCACCTGAACTTCGCCCGAGCGGCTCGCCGCAGTCATGCCCTGCCGCCCTTGCGCGCAGCCACCAGATGGTTGACCAGCCGGGCCCGGAGCGCGGCCTGATCCGCTTCGGACCAGACCTGGAACCCCGCGCCCGACTTGAAGCCAAGGCGGCCGTCCTCGATCAGGGTGTCGAGCAGCGGATTGGGGCCGCTGTCCCGATTGAGTTCGGGAATGATGGTGCGGTGGATGTCACGCGTCAGGTCCAGGCCGACCAGATCGGCATTTTCCAGCGGGCCGAGCACGGCAAGGCGCAGGCCGAACGAGTTCTTGACGCAATCGTCCACGGTGCGCGCATCGCAGATGCCGTCAGCCACCATCGCGATCGCCTCGCGCCACAGGGCGTGCTGAAGCCGGTTGGCTACGAAGCCTGCGACGTCCTTCTTCACATGGGCCGGCTTCTTGCCGACGCTGGCGAGGAGATCCATCGTGATCGCCACGGTCTCGTCGGACGTTTCGGCGCCCTGGATCACCTCTACCAGCGGGATCAGCACCGCAGGGTTCCACCAGTGCGTGCCGACAATGCGGTGCGCGGTTGGCAAGCCTGTAGCGATGGAGCCGATGGGCATGACCGAACTGTTGCTGGCAAGGATCGCGTCGGGCCGGGCGTGTTCGACCAGCCGGGCAAAGATCGCGCGCTTCAGTTCGAGCTTTTCGGGCACGGCTTCGGTCACGAATGCGGCTGCGGCCACAGCTTCCGCAAGGTCGTCCGTGGCCATGACGAGGTCTGCCGCGCCGGGATGGTCGCCCACCTGGGACAGTCCTTCGCGCACCCGCTCCACCACCGTGGCGCGGACTTCGGCAAAGGGTTCATAGACCGAGACCGGGTGACCGGCAGCGGCAAAGACCTGCGCGATACCCGCACCCATCAGGCCGCCGCCGAGGACCGCTATGGATTGCCTCGTCATGGCTCAGCCCGCCGTATAGCCGCCGTCGGCGTAGATGATGTGGCCGGTATGGAAATCCGAGGCGCGGCTGCACAGGAACAGCAGCGGGCCTGCAAGATCCTCCGGTTCGCCCAGCCGCCCCACCGGCACGCGGGCGAGAAAGCCTTCGCGTACTTTTGTGGCGTTCCCGTTATCCTCGAACATCCAGGCGGTGAGCGGTGAGCGGAAGACCGTGGGCGCGATGGCGTTGACGGTGATGCCGTGCTTGCCCCACTCGCAGCCAAGCGATCTGGTGAGTCCATCCACTGCCGACTTCGACGTGCAATAGGCCGTATAGCCTGCCGGATGGCCAAGCTTCCCGCGCGCGGACGAGGTGAATACCACCTTGCCGCCGCGTCCCTGGGCGATCATCTGCTTGCCCGCCGCGCGGGCCATCAGCCAGGCGCCATCAACATTGGCCAGCATGACCTTCTGGAATCTCTCCGGCGTAAGGTCATTGATCATGCCAACATCGTTCACGCCCGAAGCGATAACGAGAATGTCCACCCCGCCATAAGCCGAGACCGCCGCCGCGACTATGGCGTCACAATCCGCCTCGGTGTTCGGGCGGCGATTTACCGCGGTAGCCTCAATGCCGTTCCCGGCCAATTCGGCCCGGAGAGCATCGAGTTCCCCGGCGTTTCCAGCCGTGATCACCAGCCGCGCGCCGGCATTGCCCAGCGTGGCGCAGACCACCTTGCCGAACGAGCCAGTCGCGCCGATTACTATGGCCGACTTTCCGGCAACGTCGAACAACTGGCGGGTGTCGATAGCGGGGAGCGTCATGCGCTTTTCTCCGGGTAGGGCATGACGACCAGCATGGCCGCCACGGTATTTCCGTAGTTACGCACGGCCCGCGCTTCCCCGCCCGGGATGAAGCAACTGTCGAGAGCCTTGAGCACGTGAACCTCGCCGGATCCGAGTTCGATGGTTACCGCGCCTTCCAGCACGACATAGATCTTGCCGAGCGGTCCGGCGTCCATTTCGGCGCCGCCACCGGGCAGGAAATAGGAAAGGCCGGTCCAGGCAAAATCGGCGCCGCTGGCTTCGAAGCCCTGCAGGCGGAGCGAACGCATGTCGTAGTGTTTGGGGGCAATATAGGGCCGCGCATCGGCCAGCCGGACGATTTCCATGACATTCCTCTCAACCACGTGCCGGGCATTTCCCGGTCGGAAGTGCAGGCGCGGCCGGAACAGGCCGACCGCGCCCGCTCGTTCAGTCGTTGTCCTTGCCGGTCTCGATCCGGAAGGTGCCGTTCGGATCGACGATGGCGACAAGCCGGACGATACAGCCGTCACCCTTCTTCCAGCGCCACGGGAATGCGGCGAAGGTCACGCGCTGGCCGGTCACCTTGTCGATGTCGCCACCGACGTTCTCAAAACCGCAGATACCGGCAGAGAGGATCGCATTGTGGCAGGGTTCCCATTCCGGGAAGTCCTCGATCACCTTGCGGCCGGTCAGCTTTTCGTATTCCTGATTGATACCCGGCAACAGGCCGTGCGGTGCGCCCGGGCCATGCGGGCCGATGGCGGTGCCGAGCGGGTGGTCAAGCGCCTGGGTATCCGACCCGCACATCTTGACCTTCTTCTGGACGAACCATTCACCCGCGTCCTTGTAGAAGCCCGGCGAGTAGCCGTAGTAGTGCTGATTATCACCGTAGTACTTGTGCCAGCCGGTATTGACGATCACGATGTCCCCTTCCCGGATTTTCGGGCGGGCATTCTCCAGATCCTCGGCGGTGATCACCCCCCACTTTTCCTTGGGGATCGAAACCACCACGCCCGTACCGAAGAAATACGGCAGCGGCACTTCGTCCATGAACGGCGTACCCGGCACGACGTGGGCCGGCGCGTCGATATGAGTGCCGGAATGCATCACGGTGGTGATCTTCTGGGTCAGCACGCCGGACTTGGACATGCCGTGCAGACGCTCGATCTTCACATCCTCGAAATAGGGCCAGCACGGCTGGCCAAGGCCCCAGGGATGGCTGAGATCATAGAACTCCAGCCCCATCGAATTGAGCAGGTTCGTTTCCTTGAACTGGCACAGGCTTTCGTCGCGCCAATCGCCTTCTTCCCAACCGGGCATAATCTTTCTCCAAAAGTATCAGATTGAAAATATGTATTTTATTAATCCGGTGACACGTCAGGACACTGAAACTTCCAGCTTCTTGAAGCCGCGAAGGACGTTGATGATGTGACGTTCTGCGTTCACTACTTTGAAGCGCTTGACCCGCTTGGTGAGTGCCGTCAGCAAGGCTGCGATCTCCATACGTGCCAAATTGTTGCCGATGCAGCGATGCACACCGTGACCAAAGCCGACATGATCCATGGCCCTTCGTCGAACGTCGAAACGATCGGGCGCTGCCCACTTATCTGGATCGCGATTTGCGCAGCCATACGATACAATTATGCGGGATCCGGCAGGCAACACGGCGCCCCCAACCGAGAAATCTCGAGTGAGCACACGGGAAAAGTTCTGGATCGGGGACTCGACGCGGATGACCTCGTTCACTGCGTTCGGAATCAATTGGGGGTTTGCGCACAGGATATCCCACTGGTCAGGGTTCTGTGCGAACAGCCAAACTGCGCTTGAAGTCGCAAAGATAGTCGTGTCCAAGGATGGGCCCATATAGTCATTCATCATCGGGCCGCACTGATCGTGGCTGATTTCCCCACGGTCGGCCGCGTCCCAAATCATGGAGGCCCAACCGCCGGGCTTCAGCTTACCTGGAACGCATTGCGTGAAGGCATAGTCCACCATTCCCTGTGCCGTCGGGAAGGCAGCCAAGGTCCTGTCGTTCAGAGGCCCAAAGCACTGAAAGTTGGCAGCCGCCCATTCCAACATCTTTTCGCGGCCTTCTTCAGGCAGGCCGACAAGATCGGAAACGATTGTTACGGGCAGATGTTGGGCCAACTCTGTTGCGGCATCGAAACTGCCCTTGGCAACAAGCCTGTCCACCAAGCCTTCCGCTTCGCTGGTTATCTTATCGCTCAAATCCCTAAGGGCGTTTGGCATGAGCGGCTTGATCAAGACCTTGCGAATAGCGTCGTGCTCGGGCGGGTCGCTGCAAAGGACCCCGCCCCGCAAGGCGGCATTCATCTGATCATTCAGAGTCACGCCCTGTGCAGACGTGAATGTTTTCCAGTCACCAAGCGCGGCATGAATTTCGGAAAAGCGCGTGAGGAAGTAGCAGCTGCATTGGGTCAACCAAACCACAGGTCCTAACGAACGAAAATTAGAGTACGCTCGATACGGATCGGAGATGACCTCTTCGCTGAACAGGTCAACATCTGAAACAGGAACGCCAGATGCTACTGACATTGTTGATCCCATGCCTGACATGTTGCAGCACCTTTAAAATTCAAAGGATATAGACAAACCTATGATCGCCAATGGAAATTCATCCGGAATATTCATGAGTTTGTCGTTCATTTTATCCTCGTCCGTTATGGCTGTTCCTTCAGAGCGCCACTTTTTCTGTGAAATTTACAACAGGGGCTGGCGTTTAGGCCTTTTGGTGTCAGCGGCCGGGTTTGATCCTGATTCGTGGTCAATAGCGCGAGTCTACGCAAAACTGATCAGCGGTCAAGTTTGAATTATGATCATATCATAAGGTGGCGCAAATATGACCGGGTATCAAAGTTGATATGTTATGTTGAAACCGATAGGATGTGCTGTGCCCCCCCCCACTCCCCTTTGGGTGCGGGGTGGGCATGTAGGGCGGGAAAACGGGGTATTTGGATTGAAGAACGTAGCAGCCGATGGTCGCCTCGCGAGGCGCAAGGTGCAGACTAGGGCGGCATTGCTTGAAGCCGCGTATGTTGAAATGTCATCTAGCGGAATCGATAGCGTCAAGATTCGTGACATAACCGATCGAGCTGATGTCGGCTTTGGTACGTTCTACAACTACTTTGAAAGTCGGGATGCATTAGCGGGGCAGGTGCTCGACTGCGTCATACACGACATGGGTAGGAGAAATATAAAAGTCACTGCTGGGTTGCGCGAAAGAGAGCCAGCACTTGTTATTCCGACTTCAATGCGGTTGTTCATACACGAGGCCGTATCTAGTACTATGTGGCAGTGGTGGGCGAAGCGACCCGATCTTCTTTGTGATCGGATGCGAGATGGTTTCGGGCCGTTCGGTAGGCGCGACATGCGGGACGGCATCCGGATCGGTGTACTGGCGCTAGATCCAGCCAATATCGAAACGTGCTGGGGGCAGGCTAATTGGATGCTGGTTGGAGCCATTCATGACATTTATGAAGGCAAGCTGGTGGCTGAAGAATCGTGTCTCATCGTCGAATCCATCATGCGGATGATGGGCGTTGAGCGCGAGCTTGCGCATCATGTGTCAAGCACCCCTCTACCGAATTATCCGGCCGCAAATGTTGATTGGACATTTGATCTTGCCGCATTTCGGGCGGGTTCTTCAGGTGCCTGATGTAAACGTCTAAAAGGCACGTGCGGTGCATATGGCAGTAATTGACGTGGATTAGCTGGATACGCAGAAAATTGGACAGTTATAGATATTGATGGTTGATAGATTTCTCTGTCGCCTTGCTGGCCCGGGCTGCGCGAATAAAGGTGAATTTTGATGGGATCTGTGGTTTCAGCGGATACGCACGCGGGCATGGGGTATATACCCGGGGGGGCCTTCGCTATGGGTTCCGACCGTTTCTATCCGGAAGAGGCGCCGGTGCGGCGCGTATCCGTCGCCTCGTTCTGGATCGACAAGACGCCAGTGACCAACGAGCAGTTTGCCGCTTTCGTGGCAGACACAGGCTATGTCTCGTTCGCAGAAGTCGCTCCTGATTTACAGAAATATCCGGGTATGGACCCAGCGTTAGCCCATCCAGGCTCAGCCGTTTTCGAAATGTCGACCGGGCCGGTCGACTACAATGTACCTAGTTGGTGGGAATTCCGCCTGGGTGCCAACTGGCGCGCACCGACCGGACCCGGCAGCTCAATCTCGGGCATCGAGGATCACCCGGTCGTTCACATCGCTTACGATGATGCGGAGGCCTATGCGAGATGGGCCGGCAAATCGCTGCCGACCGAGGCCGAATGGGAATTTGCTGCGCGCGGTGGTTTGCACGGCTGTGACTATGCGTGGGGCGACGAACTGATGCCGGATGACGAAGTGTTGGCCAATTACTGGCAAGGACAATTCCCATACGAAAACCAGCTTACTGATGGATACTTGCGAACTTCTCCTGTCCGTCACTTTCCGCCGAATGGTTACGGGATTTTCGATATGATCGGCAATGTTTGGGAATGGACTGGGGACTGGTTCTCGCAGCCAAAGAATAATAAGAAGGTCAGCGGTTCTTGCTGCGTTCCGGCTAACCCCCGTGGTGGCACGCGAGGGGGTAGCATCTCGAAGTCCGATAGCAGTCGCATGCCCCGAAAAGTGCTCAAAGGCGGGTCGCATCTATGCGCCGACAATTATTGTCAGCGTTACAGGCCAGCCGCTCGCTACGCGCAACCGATCGACACCACCACAAGCCATGTTGGCTTTCGCTGTGTGCGACGCGGTGACGAAGGCAGTAGCCCATTGGGGCTAGGCGAAAGTTCGCGTCTACGGCGCGGTTAGAATGGAGGTGGGCTGTTAGAAGAGGTGGGAACACGTCATAAGCCCCACTGCGCCTCTCCATATGCCTGCGTCGATAAGAGCACTCTGCGTCTACAAGGGTGGATGAACGCTGCCGGCCGACGGGAACTTGGCTCGGAGTAGCAGCGCGAGGGTTAGCGTCGCCGCACAGGTGGCGCTCATAAATAGCCAGCCCGCCGAGTAGGAACCCGTAATGTCGCGCAGCCAGCCGAGCGACTGGGGCCCGATGAACTGCCCCAAGCTGGCTCCCAGCGCAGTTAGAGCGATAACACGCCCCGCCTCCGCGCGTCCCATGAACGCGGGCGCCATAGAATTCACGAGCAGCGGTATGCTGAGCTGAAATGCCTTGGCGATTATCAGGCCGACAGAGTAGATCACCGGTGTCGTCGCGTGTTGACCGACCAGCAATAGGAGGCTTGCGACCAAGTTGATTCCACAGACTGCAATTGCGAGTGGCCACCGGCCAAAGCGGTCGGCAACGAGCCCAATCACCAAATTCATCCCAACGGCAAGAACGAGTCCGATCGAGGTCAACTTGGCGAACGTGCTTGGCCCGTAGCCCCAGACAGACTGCATCTGGAGAGCTGCAAAGTTGTCCACCACCCCTTCTTCGCCCGCAAGGAGCACCAGCAGGCAAAGTACCCACATCCATGGCTGTCGGTAAGCAGAGCGATGCTCAGTTCTGGCGGCGTCGTGGGTGGAGGCCGCAGGATCAGCCGACGCCTCTCCTTCCACCTTCATCGTAGGTAGAAAGGTCGCGATCGCCGCTGCGCAGAACATAACCCCGCCGAAGAACAAAATGGAAGCGCGCCAGCCACTTTGTTCTGCGATCGCACTGCTGACATTCATCGTAGCGACGGTTGCCAACATTCCGGCGGCGGTCAGCAGGCCCATGGCTGTGCTGCGGTACTGCGGTACAGTGCACAGGACCGCCCCGGTCACGGCGGCTGGGACGGCGAAACGGACGCCGACCTGCCAGAGCGCCCGGGCTGTCAGTGACAGCACGAAGCCTTTGGCTATCGCAAGCGCCAGCAGTCCAAGCGTAGCCAAAACTATCCCGCCAAGCAACGCACGCTTATAGCCGAACCGAGCGATGGCAGCGCCGGCTGGAAGAGCGCAGAGAATACCGGCTAACCCTGCTATCCCAGAGAAAAAACCAACTTGAGAGAAAGTCAGGTCAAAGTTGGCCTTGATTTGGGGGATCAGCGGCACAAATCCGATTGATGGCGCTAGCATCAGGCCATTCGCTAAGAGCAGCATGGCTAAAAGCCCCCACCGCTGCCGATGATCACCGGGCGTTTGCACCGGGGCGTTCAAATTTGAAACGGCGGGGCTCATTTGGTTCGTGCTCGTGCTGGAGATTTCGACATTCTCGCTGGTATCGGCCATCGTCAGGCCTTTGGCGGGATAACATCCTCATAACCCGAGTAAATCCAGTCCGGGTCATCGAATGTTTCATAAGGCTGCGGGATAGCCGGGATTGCTTTTTGCGGAATCTTGGGATTGTAAGGCTCATGAAATCGGGGAGGCTTGATGTCGTCCCGCGGAAACTTCGGATATGCTGCCGCAGGTGCCGTGCTGACCTTGTCGTCCACCCAGCTTTCGTAAAAGTCGCAGCGGAAGCTACGGATCCACTTCATGTGCCAAATTTTCCATTCGCCCTTCTCTCGAATGAAATCGCAGGCGTATTTCCCCCAACACCAATACGCTCGCATTGGGGCTTTCCCTTCGACATGCCCCTCCGGAACTGTGTGTGCATGATCATGATAATAGGTCTCAAGACCGGGCGAGAGCCAGATAGCCTTCGCTGTCTCGCCATCGCCCGAGACCTGGATGTTCGGAGTGGTGAGCGTGTGCAAAAAGAAAGCGCCAGGTTCATTCCCCGCTCGCCCTAGCAGGCCGTTCCACAGGAATTCGATCGCATCTTTCCCGACAAATATACCGCCATTGGAGAGGTCCATACTAACATCGGGCATGGACAGGGCGAACAGCTCCGGTTTGCGATGGAACAGATGTGGGAAATGCAGATATTCGTACGACGACATCAAGTTTGTAATGTCATTGACGGATTTAAGCCGATCAACCTCTAGAGAGAGTGTATCTAATTTGTGCTGAAGAACGTTAATATCAGTCACGATTATAACCTCCATAGAACGATGTCACTTCAAATATTTGACTTTGTGGGGGTGTCATTCAGTGATGGCATATCCGCTCTTCATACCTGCGTGACGCATGAGATTTGCCGCCCTAGCCGAGAGTGATATCTGGCGGAGAGTTAACTCCGCCAGATTTACAAAGGGGGGCTAGAAGGTGGCGCCGAGACGCATGCCGTAGGTGCGCGGAGGAGTTGTCGCGACGGTGCCTGAGCCAATGTTGGAGATGGTCGATGTGAACACAATGCGCCGGTTTTCGATATTGCGCACAAAGGCAGAAATTGACCAGTTTTTCTGGCGCGGCTCTAACGTGATCGATGCATTTGATGACCAGTAAGACGGGGTCCGCTCGAATTGCAGGTATTCGAAGCCGGTCATCTGGCTAGTTTTGAATTGCGTGCTGGCATCAAGCACCAAGTTGAAGTTCCCCACCGATACGCGTTGCTGGGCGTTGAGATTCAGGGTCCAGCGGGGTGCATTGAAGCTGGTTTGGCCCGAACAGTTCACAAGGAAGGTTGCCGCGTTTGCGGGGTTTGTACTGTAGGGACAGCCGACTTGTGGTGGGTTTCGGTTGGGGAGCGTGTATAAGAAATTGTTGAAGCGTGCATCCAGATATTGGACGTTTGCGGTGAGCAGGGTGTCCGTCGCCGGCCGAGCCTGGATGTCGATTGCCACGCCCTTATTTGTTGAGGCGCCAGCGTTCTCGGTAAGAAAGCCGGGATTGCCATTGGCGTCGATTCCGGAGTGACTGACCTGCTGGTTTCGATATTTCCAATAGAACGCTTCAATGTTCACCTGCAGGCGGCCACCAAAAAAGCGATTTTTCGACCCGATTGTGTAGGCGTCGATGTACTCAGGCGCGTAGGTGGTGAAGCCTGCCGCCAGCGCGAACCCGCCGGCGTGGTAGCCGTTTTCAAAGTTGGCGTAGAGCAGCGAGGTGGGCGTGAGATCAAGTTCGACGCCAGCATGCGCCGTAACCTGGCCCGTCGATATGCCCTGATCGACTACCGTCTGTATGCGAATGGCTAGCGCTCCCGTGCTGCCTACCGGAAGCGGCGTGCCACCAACTGCCGGTATGGGAAATGGGATATCCGACAGGCTGAGCGAAGCGGGGATTCCCGGGGCAGTCGGACACGCTGGAGCCGCGCAAACCAGCGTCACGACGTTCGATACGCCGTCAAACTGCTTCTTGTCCTTCGTGTAGCGCAGGCCGCCGACAAGCCGCAGGCGATCTGCAAGATGGGCAGTGATCCGCGCAAATGCGGCATATGAATCGGTCCTTGATCGAAAGGTCTGCAGATTCCAGAGAAATTCTTGGTTATAATTGTCGTTTCCGTCCACAGTTTCGTGGAAATAGTACCCTCCAAGCATGTAATCGAGCGCGCCATGGCGCTCACCTGCCAAACGAACCTCCAAGCTGTGCTGGCGCTGCAATTCATTGATCAGCGAGGTTCCGCCTCCGGCATGGAAAATATTGTCGAGTTTAGCAGATCGATAGGCTGGGATTAAGGTCAAGGCACCGAGAGGGGTCTGATACTTGACTTCGCCAGTCACGCCGAAGAAGGTATTATCCTGATTTTGCCGGCTATCCAGCGATCTCAACGTTCGGCCGATGACAGGGACGAAACGTGCCTCGCGCAGGGATTGCGCCTTGGGATCGAGAATGCCGATTTCGGGGTCGAACGGTGTCGGCGGATAGGAGTAAGTACCTGCTCCTTGATTCAATGACGAGAATGTCGCGTAAGAGTAGCCGATCCCCTTGCCGCCTTGGTGCGCCCAGTCGACGCCAAATCGCACGGTCAGATCAGGGCCGAATTCGCCCAAAATCTGGGCGCGCAGTGCGCTATCGCGCTGATCGGAGGTCCCGTCCGACAGATAGCCGTCATGTTTCACCAGGTTACCTGCCAACCGGAAGGCGGCGGAACCACCAAGGGGAGCATTTACCGAGCCTTGGGCGTTGATTGCGTCGTAATTGCCGTAGCTCATCAGCGCGCTGGCGCTGAGCTGCCCTAGTACGGGCTGCTTTGGAATAATGTTCAGGGCGCCAGCAGTGGCGTTCCGGCCATAGAGCGTGCCTTGCGGGCCAGGTAGCATTTCTACCCGCTCCAAATCGTAAAAAGCGCCCGAGGTGGAGGTGGGGCGCCCGACGTAGACGCCATCATAGTTGAAGGCGATCGCGGGATCGCTGTAAGCATTATTCGTGAAGTTCCCAACCCCCCGCACGAAGAATGTTGTATTAGCACCGCCACCGCTTTGAACAGCAAGGGACGGTACGAGACGTGACAGCTGCTCGGGGGTCGATACTTGCGCAGTCGCCAAGGCGTCGCCGGTCACCACGGTGACGGGGACAGCCGCTTTCTGCAGATTTTCCGACCGGCGTTGCGCCGTCACGATAATTTCATCAAGCGGAGCCGCAGCCTCGGCATTCTGCGGACGGAAGGCAGAAGGTGCGACATCGGCGGTTTGTGCATGGACCTGCGAAGTGGCTCCGGCTGCAATTATGGCGGTTGTTCCAAGTAAAAATGTGCGCATGTTAAATATACCTCCCCCAAATATTTTGAACAGCACAATTAGTAATGCGCATAGCTCATATTAAATTCGCTGTCATGCGTGAGATTATTGCGAGATTGAATATACATTCCGAATAAAATTTTCGATTTATTCGACAATGAATTCAGTCTAAATTTTGCCTTTAGCAAATATTATTCTAAGTTGCGTGCCTTGCCGCAGATATCTTACGGAGGGCGCGGTGAAAAATGATATGTTTGCACCCTGATGATGCATAAAACTAATCCTTGGTCGCAGACCAATCTTCGCCACATCGCAAGGTAAGGGCCACCCCTTGCGTGTTAGTGCGGGGCGCCTGTGCCGCTGTGCGTGTAGAGGCAAGTGAGCTGAGTAGTGTAATATGCTGTGTCGCCTCCGGCGAGGCGATCACGATCCCGCCCATTTGGCGCAGCGCAAAAATGAATTATGCGATAGACAGCATCCCGAGATGAGGTGTCGCGTCACCGTCCAAGCTAACCCCAGGACTGGCCGCCAATCACATCGCTGCGCAAATCTCGGAAACCCAAGCGCTACGCGAGAGCATGCTGGCCGCCATTCGTATCCGCCGAACTCATAAACGATGTGCTTACGCTGCGGTCTCGTTGGCGGACGGACCGAACGCATCCCAGATTTCGCGCATCGTCTTGATCAATTCCAAAGCTGGTGCAGTGAACTCCGTGCCCTCACGGGTTATTAACATCATTGGTCGCGACGGCGTTGGCGATACAAGTCTGACTGTTTTGACTTCCGGTAGATCACGAAAGCCTTGGATAGGAGCAACGATGGGCAGTTGAGCGCGATTTGCAAAGTCCCTCAGTGTTTCTGGAGAATTGAGCTCGGCCACAAAACACGGGTGAACGTCGACTTCCGCGAGCGCGCGTTCCAGCGCCAGCCGGCTCGCATAATTCTTAGTGAGCGCGCCCAACGAGCGCCCATTAAGTGCGGTCAGCGGTAATGTTTCAAGTGGAGCCAAGGGGTCGTCTAACGGAACAGCAAGCGCAAGTTCTTCCATATAAAGGGGCGTGAGTGTAAATCCGCGGCGCGGTGTCACTTCGCCGGCAATCGCGAAATCAATTCGCGAATCGTCGAGCGCGGCGAAAAGATCTATTCCTGAGACTTCAATGACCTGGATAGGTTGAGAAAACCCGCCTTCCCGCAAACGCAATAGGCTGGATGGCAAGATCTCTGTGAGAAGGAAATGTCCCCACACGCCAATACGAAGGCTTCGCGGCTCCGGCGACAATTGGCGCAACCTCTCGACACCTTCAAAAATGCGATCGATCGCAGGGCGGCAATGTTCGAAGAAAATGGCTCCCTCAACTGTGAGCTCTACCCGCTTGCTGGAGCGCTCGACCAGCCGGCAACCTAACTCTTCTTCCAGCTTTTTGATCTGATGCGACAGGGCAGACTGACTGACGTTGCAAAGTTGTGCTGCACGCGTGAAGTGGCGCTCTCGCGCTACCGCGCAAAAATAGCGTAACGTGCGCAGCTCCATCCCAAAAATCCCAGCTTGCTCAATCATTACTTTTGCGCATCATTGGCGTGTGGACAAGTCATTTTCTATGGAACGAGTCCGGCGGTAACCCCCTCCGTAGATATTACAGGGGGCCACGACGAACATTTTCTGTGAGGCAATCGAAAGGCCGAGAGCTCGCGCACGACGAAATGACCTCGCGAATGACGTACCGCGATAGCGGTCGCAACTGGTCGTGCTGTGCCTCACTCAGGCCTTTCCATCAGCGCTTGGAGCAGGGAGGATATTTCTGCATGCCGTCCAGCTTGGCTCGGCGCAAAACCGCATTTTGCTTGGCGTTCGCAAGTGACGTAGTCCAGACGCTGCGAACGATCCCGACGCGCGCGGAACTGGCGACGCTTATGAGAGCTGTCACTCGCGAAATGCGTTTTCGCCACTTCGCCTTGATTCATCATGACGATCTACGAACGCAACGTCTCGATCGTGTCGATCTCAAAGATTATCCACCGGCGGTAACTGAGCGCCTGTTCAGTAACAATCGATATCGCCGCGATCCGGTCATTCGCGGCTGCATTTTTGTTGATGGCGCATTTCTCTGGTCAGATCTGGAAAGCCTCATCGAGCTCAACCGCCATGACCGGGACAGTTTTGAATTCGGCATGCGCGAAGGCCTAAATGAGGGCATCACTGTGCCTTACGTGCGTCTAGGCGACTGCATGGGCTCCTGCACATTCGCCGGGACACGTTCTCCGGATCGGGCATATCGCTACCTCGGCGTAGCCCAGATGGTCGGCATCTTTGCATTTCAGGCGGCGCGCCGACTGATCGCCCCTCCGGAGTCGTTCACGCACAGGCCCCGGCTGCATCCTCGTCCGCGGGATTGCGTGGTTCTCGCGGGGCGCGGCCTCTCGAACAAGGAAATCGCCCGGGCGCTTGCCCTGACGCCGCGCACCGTCGACGGCTATCTGACCGAGGCACGGCGCCTGTTCGGCGCTCATGACCGCACCGAACTGGTGGTTAGCGCCGTGCTTGCAGGTGAGGTCGGCCTTGACGAACTGGTCCGCCGTCAACCCGGGTAATCACTCGGTCTGTTTTGTATCACGCTCTGCTGCTTCCTTCGTGCGTGAAATCACGACCGGAGCACCGCAATGATCCATGTCATCGACAACCAGCACGCGGCGGAAAACCGGCCCTTGCTGCAATCCATGTTTGCCGACCGCAAGCGCCTGTTCGTCGACCTGTTCGGCTGGGACGTGCCCGTGATCGATGGCAAATATGAGATCGACCAGTTCGACAATGAGCACACGATTTACCTGATCGTTGCTGACGACGAGGGTGGGCACGCGGCATCGATCCGGCTGTTCCCCAGCACCCAGCCGCATATGCTCGGCACGCTCTTTCCTCATCTCTGCCCTTTCGGCGTTCCCGTGGATGCCGGCACCTGGGAAAGCTCGCGGCTGTGCCTGCCGCAGCGACACGGTGCCGCGCGGCGGCGCAACCTGCGCAACCTGCTCTTTTCGGCGATGGTCGACGTTGCACTCGAGCGCGGCGTCGAACGCTACACGGGTGTTATTCCCGACTCCTTCCGCAAGGATGTGCTCGCCATGGGCTGGCAAGCCGAGCCACTCGGGCCGGCAGTTCACATCCCCGGCGGCCCGATTGGCGCTTTCCTTATCCATATCCACCCCGACACGGGCGAGCGCCTTTCTTGGACCGGGGTCTATTCCACCGCAACCGATCAGGTGGCGGCATGAGCGCGGCGGTCGATCGCCACGTTGCCGGCCTCGCGCGCGATGGCTGGTGCCAGTTCGAGCGCGCGGTCGAGCCGGAACTGATCGCCGGGATCGAAGCGGACCTTGAGGCCCGCTTTGCAGCCACACCCTTGTGCCAGGGTGCCTTCTACGGCGAGCGGACCAGGCGTTTCGGGTCGCTGCTGTCACGCGCGGTGGGAATCGAGCGACTGGTCATGCACCCGCTGATCATCGAGATCGCCGAGCAGATGCTGCTGCCATGGTGTGAGCGGATCGCGCTCAACCTGACCCAGGCGATCGAGATCCAGCCCGGCGCCTTGCCCCAGCTGCCGCATCGTGACCAGGACATGTGGCAGGGCCCCAAGGGCAGGGTCGAATATCTCGTCAACGTCATGTGGCCGCTGACCAGGTTCACACGGCTGAATGGCGGCACGCGGCTATGGACGGGGAGCCACCTCGACCCGGACATCCCCGTGCTTCCCGAAGACGATGCCATCGTGCCGGCGATTGTGCCCGGCGACGCCCTAGTCTTTCTGGGTTCGACGCTTCACGGTGGCGGCGCCAACGCGAGTTTCGCACCGCGGCGCGGCATCGTGATCAGCTACTGCCTCGGCTGGCTCAAACCCTTCGAACTGCAATGGCTGGTCTATCCGCCACACGTGGCGCGCCATTTTTCGCCGGAACTGGCGTCGCTGGTCGGCTATGCCCAGCATCGCCCCAACCTCGGCAACGTCGAGGGACAATGTCCTTCGGTCCTCCTCCGCGAGCACGTTCCGGACCATCTGCAGGCCATCGATGCGCTTCGCCCCGACCAGACCGAGGCTGCGAACTTGTTTATCCGGACCCAGATGGGCGAGATGGGCTGAGGACGTTGCATTGATCGCGCCCGATTCCGGCGACCACGAGGCCATCGTGCGGCGAGGGCGCGGCGCGCTGGCATGGGAGGTGCTGCGTCGCGATCCTGCCTACCGTGCGGCCTATGCCAGTCTGCCGGGCTTGCCGCTGACCGGCGCTGCAGCCGATGCCGACTTCGCGGCGCACTGGGGGCTTCACTTTCCCTGAGGATCCGGAGCTGGACTGTATCCACGCCGCGCCCATGTGGAGCGTGGACGTGGATGCACGCGTCTTGACGGTCATTGCCAGCGTCGCATCCGCGCCGTTTTCCATCGACCTTCGGCAATTCGACGCACGAAGCGTTCAGGGCACCGCCCGTGAGCACGTGCGATTGGTCGTAGGCGGAGAGGCATTCCGTCTCGATGTGATCGATGGAACCGTGACAGTCGGGCCGGTCCAATTGACATATCTACTCATGCCGGATGGGCGGTTGGCGAAACAGATCGAAACCATCCGGCGATTGGATGCGTGGTTTTCCGGCTGCGTGCCCAAACGACCTCAGGCCGGTTTCCGCATACTGCGTATGGCGACTGCGCTGCGCGCGCGGGATGCCCGCATGGCCGGCGCGTCGCTGAGAGACATTGCTATGGACCTGCTGGGACCCGGCGATTGGCCGGGGCCGGGGGAGTGCCGCAAGTCGGCCGCCCGGCGGCTGGTGGCCATGGGCGAAAGGCTTGTCCTGGACGGACCGTTGCCGATCCTAAACATGTGACATGCGCAAGCTGAGGATTTGCGCGGCCTTGCCTAAGCCTCAGCTATTCAGCACTTCCGTCGGCAGCTCTTTCATCAGCAGCACGTAGGTTTCGACGCCCAATTCGGCAGCCAGCTTGTCCAACCGATCTACGCTAGCGCTGTAGCGACCTCGCTCAAGCGCGCTGACATAGCTGCGTGCAATTGAAGCGGAGTCAGCCAGAGCCTCTTGGGACAGGCCTCTCGCAACTCTCAGCAAGCGTAAGTTGCGGGACAATGTTTCTCGGCTCGACATGCCGAAACATGAGCCCGCTTGCGACAAATTTGCCCATAGCCTATGCAGGTCAAATTAACCTGTATACTGGTCAATTATGGTGAGATATGCTGCGAAACGTAGCGACGACTGGTCCTGTGACCGCCTATGATCGTGGTCACTTAGCCCTGTATGCAGCGTTGCTCGACGCCGAGGAAGCGGGGATGGCATGGCATGAGGCCGCGGCAACGATCATGCGCATCGACATTGCTGATGCTGGTGCGCACGGTTGCTGGCGGTCACACCTTGAGCGTGCTCGCTGGATCATTGGCGAAGGGCTTGGAGCGGCCCTCGAGGCTTTTGGCCGGACTTCCAAACTGACCCGGTAGATCTGCAGCGAAAGGCGCCTCGCGGCTTCGCCCCGACCGCGCTCTACGGCTCGCAATTTGCTCGCCCCCGAGCCCCGCCATTGGGCGGGTCTCGGCCTCCCGGTGACGATCGCTGGCGTGCCTGCGGACGCCGCGCCGGTGCGCGGCGGCGTTTCTGGTGCCTCTCCCGGTACGGCGGGTGCGGGCGGCGCTCCCGGCTAGGCCCGTCGTGGCCTGCGGCAACCCCTCCGCTGCGCTCGGGGTGCTCCACTTCGTTCCGCCCAGACGGTGCCGCCGGCCACTGGAGCCGGGCCTTTTGGTCGCTCTTCGCCGCCCACCCCCGCCTTCCGGGGAGGTTTGTTGCTTTTGGGTGGCGATGGAGGATAGCGATGCCAGAAGCCGCCAGCCGTCGTGCCCCCCGCAAGGGTGCAAGCGAAGATCGTCAGACCGAAAACCGGACGAGCCTCTATGACGAGGTGACCGCCCGTATCATCACCGAGCTTGAGGCCGGGCGCTTGCCGTGGGTTCAGCCGTGGGGATCGACCGGCAGCGCCGGACCCGGCCTGCCGCGCAACGCCCTCACCACGCGCAATTATTCGGGCGTCAACGTCCTGATCCTGTGGGGCGCGGTCATCGAGCACGGCTGGCCGTCGCAATCGTGGCTGACCTTCCGGCAGGCTCTGGAAGCGGGCGGCTGTGTCCGCAAGGGCGAGCACGGGGTGACCGTCGTCTATGCCGACCGCTTCACCCCCGAGACCGAAAAGGAACGCGCCTCGCGCGATGGCGACGAAGCCAAGGCGGTGCCGTTCCTCAAGCGGTTCACTGTCTTCAATGTCGCCCAGTGCGAGGGCCTGCGCGCCGGGCTGGCATCCGATCCTGTCCCGCTTCCCGAGCGTGAGATCGTGCCCCTTGCCGAGGAGGTCATTGCCGCCTCGGGCGTCGAGTTCCGCGTCGGCGGCGAAAAGGCCTTCTACGCCCCGGACCCCGATTTCGTGCAGGTGCCGCCGCAGCCCGCATTCTTCGATCAGATCAACTACTACCGGACCTGCCTGCACGAACTGACCCATGCGACCGGGCACCCCAGGAGACTGGGGCGCGACCTTCGCAATCCCTTCGGCAGCAAGGACTATGCCCGCGAGGAACTGGTCGCCGAGATGGGATCGGCCTTCCTCTGCGCCGCGCTTGGCATCGTGCCGACCGTCCGTCATGCCGACTATCTGGGCGCTTGGCTGGAGGTCTTGCGCGAGGACAATCGCGCGATTTTCCGCGCCGCCAGCGCCGCTTGCCGCGCCGCCGACTGGCTGCTCGCCCGCCAGCGTGAGGCGCAGGAGACCCGCGCCGAAGGGAGGATCGCGGCATGATCCTTCTGCCCCCGGCCTTGCGCTCCGCACTCCGCGCCAACGCCATTTCCCGGCATGACAGCGAGGGGAAGGGCGGAGGCTTCGACCCGCTGCCCGTGGTCAAACTGTTCAATCCCATCGGCGCGGCGACATGGCTGGCGACCGAATTGGACGAAGATGGCGACACCCTGTTCGGACTGGCCGACCTCGGCTTCGGCTGCCCGGAACTCGGCTATTTCAGCCTGTCCGAGATTGCCGCCGTGCGTCTGCCCTACGGCCTGTTCATCGAGCGCGACCTCTCGTTCGAGAGCAGCTTTCCGCTGACCGTCTGGGCCGAATGGGCGCGGCGCGCCGGTTCGATCCTGTGGGCGGAAACCTTGCTTCGCCGTGCCGTCCAGACCGGCTCGGACCCTGATCTTCCGCACCGTTCCGGCAACCCGGACGGCGGTTGAAGCGCGGGCGGCGCGCTTCGCCGCCAATCCGAAAACCGGTCCGACAACCCCGGAAAGAGCGACGGACCGGCACTCACAAGGAGCCCGACCATGACACTCGTTTTCATCGATCAAGACAAGCTGTCCGTCAGCAAGACCAACATGCGCTACGGGAAAAAAGCCCCCGATGTGACCGACATTCTGCCGACCGTGCGCAAGCGCGGCGTCATCCAGACGCTGCTCGTGCGCCCCAATTGTCAGGACGGTCATTTCGAGATCGTTGCAGGGGCGCGGCGCTTTCATGCCGCGCAGATCGTCGCGCAGGAAACCGGCGAGGCCGAGCCGCTGCCCTGCCGCATCCTCTCGGAAACCGACGATGCCGCCGCCATTGAGGCGTCGATGATCGAGAACCTCGCCCGGCTCGATGCCGACGAGGTGACACAGTGGGAGACGTTCACCCGGCTGGTGAAGGAGGGCCGCGACGTTGCCGACATCGCCGCGACCTTCGGGCTTCCCGACCTGACCATCGCGCGGGTGCTGGCGCTCGGCAATCTGCTGCCGCGCATCCGTAGCCTCTATGCGGCGGAGAAGATCGACCGCGCGACCGTCCGCCACCTGACCCTCGCCAGCAAGAGCCAGCAACGCGCGTGGCTGGCGCTGTTCGACGATGCCGACAGCTATGTGCCGACCGGCCATCAGCTCAAGGCGTGGTTGTTTGGCGGACAGTCGATCCCGGCGCGGTTCGCGCTGTTCGATCTGGACGGTTTCAAGGGCGCGACCGTGGCCGACCTGTTCGGCGACGACCGCTATTTCGCGGACGCCGATGCCTTCTGGACTGCCCAGAACGAGGCCATCGAGGAGCGCCGCGCAGCCTATCTGGGGGAAGGCTGGAGCGATGTCGTCATTGTGCCCGCGTCTGACCATTTCCATTCGTGGGAATATGAGAAGGCACCGAAGCGCAAGGGCGGGCGCGTCTATGTCGATGTCCGTTCGACCGGCGAGGTCACCTTTTACGAGGGCTATCTCTCCGCCAAGGAAGCCCGCCGCGCCGCGCGCGGAGATGGCCCGGAACCCGCGAAGCTCGCCCGGCCCGAGGTCACATCGACGATGCAGACCTATCTTGACCTGCACCGTCATGCCGCCGTCCGCGCCGCGCTGCTCGGGGCACCCGGCATCGCATTGCGGCTGATGGTCGCCCATGCCATCGGCGGATCGCATCTGTGGCGCGTGTCGCCCGAACCGCAGACGACCCGCAACGACGAGGTACGCGAGAGCATCGAAACCTGTCGCGGCGAGATCGCCTTCGACGAGCGCCGCCGCGCGGTGCTGGCCGTGCTCGACTTCTCGTCCGAGGAGCCGACCGTCACTGGCGGCAACGGTGACGACTTTGGCGTGGCGGGCATCTTCCTGCGCCTTATCGACCTTCCCGATCCCATCGTCATGGAGATCATCACGGTCGTCATGGGCGAGACACTGGCGAGCGGCAGCGCAGCCGTCGCGGCAGTAGGATTGCAGATCGACGTCGACATGGCCGACTGGTGGCAGGCGGACGCGGCGTTCTTCGAGCTGATCCGCGACAGAGAAGTCTTGACCCGGATCGTCGCCGAAGTGGCGGGCGAGACGGTCGCCACGGCCAATGCGGGCGAGAAGACCAAGACCTTGAAGCGCATTGTCCGCGACCATCTCGACGGCGCGGATGGGCGGACCAAGGTCGAGCGCTGGGTGCCGAAATGGCTGGCATTCCCGGCCTCCGCCTACACCACGCGCGGCGGTGTCGGCACCGTCGTCGCCCACGCCAAGGTAGAGGCGGCCCGGACCCCCGAGCCGGACCCCGACGCCCAGACGGAACCTTTCGCGCAGGCGGCATGATCCGTGCGGGCGGGGAAACCCCGCCCGCACCCGGACCCTCAAAATCCGGCCGCGCGCCTCCGCCGTCCCGGCGTCGGCGCGCGGCTTTTCTTGTGCCAGCAGTCCATGCGATCGGCTATGCATGATGCCATGCCCGATAAAGACACCGATATTGAGAGCCAGGTTCTAACTGTCGATTGGAGCGCGATCGGCGACTATCGGACCGCCCTTCGTGAACCGAGCAGGCCTCCCAGCAAAGGCGGCAACACCGCTGCGCTGCACGGGCACAGCATCAAGATCGGCGATGCCTGGTACAGCTTCCTCGCGCTTGGCGCACAAAAGTGGGTCTTTGCGTCCGATACCGTCGCCTTCGATTGGGCGTGGGATGCTTCGAGAAAATACCGAAATATCGTCAAGGATAGCATTCGGACCTTGGACAAAAACGGTGTGCCGGTCGTGCGCGGCAACAGAGGTTCGAAGCCGAAGCTTAGGACGGCGCAGATGCGATTGCCTGCCCGCCGGAGTGAGTGGAAAGATTAATCCTGATGGCCCGCCGGGAGCCTAGATGTCATCGCCCTCGGCGAGAGCTGCCTCGATCATCATCCGCCACCCCTCGACGTCCGTGCCCGTCGGTGCTGCCGTGCGAACCGAATCGAACAGCGCACGCACTTGCGGCACATAGCTTCGCCACATCGGCGCGCCCTCGAACCTGATATTCTCAGGCTGTCCGTCGAATTTGCAGAGCGCCCGGGCAGCCCGTTCGATCGTTTTCATCGCCTGATGAACCTCTCGGCAGAGGAGCGCGGATCGCTGCTCCGGCAGTCAGTGGGGCGTGGGAGCCGCCAATGGCGTGACAAATTGGCGGCGCTGCACGCCCCGTTATCATAATTTCCGACCATCCCTGATCAAATCCGAAATCAGTATGCGCGGCGGCACCAGTCCGGCTTCGGCCGGCCGCGCGGCCACCACGCTGCGACGCCGATTTGCACCAGCTCGGTGCCGAGATCATGGCCGTCGAGGGCAACGGTGGCGACGGTCCGGTTGTAGCTGCGGCCGACGCGGCGGAAGGTCACTTGGCGCCCCGCGAGCAGCGCCGTGGCGCGGTCCTTTGCCCGCAATCCCACTAGTGTTTCGCCTGCGCATTTGGCCTGGTCGCGGTGCGTTTCCGGGGCGTCGATCCCCGCGATCCTGATCCGTTCGCCGCTTTCCAGCCGGAACGTGTCGCCGTCGGTCACCCAAGCCACGCGGCCGGACTCACGGCCGTCCGCTGCGCCGGCGGGCGCCGGCATCGGTGTCGCGGCGATGAGGACGGAGAGCGCAAGGGCACGAAGCATGGACAGGGTTATCGCGGTGTCGGGGGCCGATTGTCGAGCGTCATCCGCACTATGCGAGACCTCCTGCATGTCGACTGCCGCCCTGAACGGGCCTCTCTCTCGGCGGGTCTGGCGGGGTCCGCCGGTCCCGCAACGGCGTCGCCGACCTTCTTCCCCGGCGCGTCCCGCGCCTTCCTCGCGAGGCAAGAAGCCCGGCTTTGGCCGCCCTCCGCTGTGCTTCGGCCCTTCGGGTGCGGAACCTGCCTCCGCCCGCCTGATCGACCGCCTGTCGAGGCCGCATCGGGCGGCATCGGGCGGCATCGCATCACTTGAAGGAGGTTATCATGGCACAGATTGGCAGCTTCACCCGCGGAGAAAACGGCATCTACACCGGCGAAATCCGGACTCTGACGCTTCGCGTCAAGGCGAGCATCCGCCCCTGCGAGCGCGACAACGAGAAGTCGCCCGACCACCGGGTCAGCGCTTCGGGCGTCGAATTCGGGGCGGCCTGGACCAAGGCGGCGCGCGAGACCGGCGCGGAATATCTGAGCCTCAAGCTCGACGATCCGTCGTTCCCGGCACCGATCTACGCGACCCTCAGCCAGGGCGATGACGGCGAGCACAAGCTCATTTGGTCGCGCTGAACCCCGAGCCCCGCGCGCCACCACGCGCGGGGCATGTCGTGACCGCCCTGCGACGGAGTGTCGGAAACGGGGGCCGCGATTCCGACACTCCCCGGCCAGTGTCCCGCCCGCCATGCCCGGTGTCAGCGACGGCAGATCGCCGTCACTTTCGGACTCGGACGGTCAGTATGGACAGCGACGATGACATTTCCCGCGCGAACCGCGCCAAACGTGGCTCCCCATACCTCAATACCGATCAGGCGGCGGCCTATTTGAAGCTCTCCAGCCGGCTGCTGAAGCGTCTGCGGCGCGCCGGCAAGGGGCCGGTCTTCCGGCTGCACAGCCGCTTTGTTCAATATCATATCGACGATCTCGACGCATGGTCGAAGGCCCGGTCGGTGGGAGGCAGTGACCATGCCCCGGCGTGACAATCGCGGGTCTGCCACGCCGCTGCTGGACTGGGGCGATCAGCTTCGCGCCGGCAAGCAGCGGCGCCGAATCCTTGGTTGCCAGATCGCAATCATCGGTGGCGGCATCGCCCTCCTCGGGCTGACGATTGCCTTTCCGCCGGCCCCGCGCCTGGTCTGGAATGCCAGCGCCAGCGCGCCGATCGGCCTCTATTCCGTGGCCCCCGGTGCGCCCATCGATCCCGGCGATATGGTCATCGCGCGGGTGCCCGATCCGTGGCGGATGCTGGCCGCGCGGCGCCGCTACATTCCCGCCAATGTGCCGCTGGTGAAGCGCGTCGCGGCGGCGGCGGGTGACGAGGTCTGTGCGCTCGGAGCACAGATATTCATCAACGGGAAGTGGCTGGCGAATCGACGCGTCGCCGATGCCGCAGGCCGGCCGATGCCCTCGTGGAGCGGGTGCGTAAGACTTCGCGGACGTCAGATCTTCCTGCTCATGCCGGACAGCCCAGCGTCCTTCGATGGCCGCTATTTCGGCGTGACAGAGGGTGGACTGGTCGTCGGCAAGGCGCATTTGCTGTGGACCCGCTGATCCGGTTGCTCCCGGCCATCGTACTGCTGGCCGCTACCCCCGCGCGCGCCGAGGAGGTCTACCGCTGGCGGCCGATGATCGAAGAGGCGTCGACCCGGTTCGGCATCCAAGCCAGTTGGATCGAGCGCGTGATGCAGGCTGAAAGCCGGGGCTACACAACGCTGAACGGCCGCCCGATCCGCAGCCGCGCCGGCGCAATGGGCCTCATGCAACTCATGCCCGCGACCTGGATGGACATGCGCATGCGCCTCGGATTGGGCACCAATCCCGACGATCCGCGCGACAATATCCTCGCCGGCACCTTCTTCTTGCGGCTGATGTACGACCGTTTCGGCTATCCGGGATTGTTCGGCGCCTACAATGCGGGACCGGCCGCCTATGCCGCCTGGCTGGCCGGCACCCGGCGGCTTCCCGGCGAGACGGTGGCCTATCTCGATACGGTGGGCAGTACATCGCAGCCGATGTCGCTGACCACCCAATCTGCGGCTCCACCCCCGCTGTTCGTTGTCCGGCGAACCGTATCCGAGGACCGCTCCTCGCCCACGGCAAGTGAGCCGCAGGCGTCGCTGTTCGCGGTCCGGAATGTCGCGCCATGATCGCGGGCGGGGGAGGGCCTCGTCTCGACAGGCCCAGCATGACGGGTGACGGAGCGGCTCTCAAGGCCCGTGGGTGCCCCCCAATTTTCTGCGAAAATCGGTTCCCCCCACGTCCGCTTCGCGGCGCTTCGCTTCGCTCTGCGGCCCTGACAGCCGCTCCGTCACCCGTCTCCGGACAGTTGTTCTCGATGAGGAGAACAGAAGCGAAGGAGATGATCATGGGCATGTTTCAACCCATTTCGGTGGCGTCGGATCGCGTGATGGCAGCGCTAGTTTCGGGGCTGGAGATCGAGTTCGGCCACGGTGCTGGGGAGGCTCTGGCGCATCGGTTCCTAGAGGCCGAGGAGGCCGACTTTCTCTGGGATGCGCGCGATCAGGAACGCTGGATCGGTACCTATGAGAGCAGCGACGATGAGGAAATCGACCCGGATCGGGTTCGGATATTGGGGCGACTGGACGGCCGGTGGTTCGTCGCGGTGATGATCGTCGATGGCGATGGAAACGCGCACGGGGTGATGGGCAAGCGCGAGTTCGGGCGGCGCCAACAAGCGCTGGCGGCATTTGCGGATGCGTGAGGAACTGCGCATTTCGGGCCGGGATGCGGTGCCGCGTTGGCATCGTGTCTCGGCCTTTGTTTTGAGCCGGGGGTGGGGGGGAGAAGGGAAAAGGCGAAAGCAAGAGAAAGGCACTGTCTCGCGACAGGTGCCAAGTGATTGTCTGCACATTGTTTTTCTTGGAGATAGCGCGCGCATCGCGCGAGATATAGTCGGTGAAAGTGGCGCAAATTCGCCATTTCAGGCGCTAAATCACGAGCTATCTGCCCATGGCGGTGGCGCGCGATGAGCGAAGACGAGTTCAAGCCACGCCTCGGTCGGCAGCGCCAGCAGGGTGGGAAACGAGCCCGCTGCTACCTCGGCCGCGTGGTCGGCGCGGCGGTACGATCAGCCGAGAAGGGCGCGGTCAGGAATCGTCGGTTCGACGGCAGCCGGATCGGCCGTGGCGCTAGCATGGGACGCCTTCTTTCCAGCCGCGATCGGTTCGGCGGCATGCGCGCACGTCGCGTGGTGGTGAAAACGCGCCTAGTCCGCATCGGCAGCAAGGGGATGCCCGCCGCGCGAGCGCATCTGCGCTATATCCAGCGGGACGGCGTCACCCGCGACGGCGCGCCGGGCGAGCTGTATTCCGCCGAGTACGACACGGCCGATGGCAAGGCATTCCTCCAACGGTGCGACGGCGATCGCCATCAGTTCCGCTTCATCGTCTCGGCCGAGGACGGCGCGGAGTATCCCGACCTCAAGCCCTATATCCGTCGGCTGATGACGCAGATGGAGGCCGACCTCGGCACCAGGCTCGACTGGGTTGCGGTCGATCACTTCAACACCGCCCATCCGCACACCCACATCATGCTGCGGGGCGTCGATGACACCGGCCAGAATCTGATCATCGCCCGCGAGTATATCTCGCATGGCATTCGCGAGCGGGCGGCCGAGTTGGTGACGCTCGATCTCGGGCCGCGCACCGACCAGGAAATCGAGGCGAGGCTTCGCCACGATATCGGTGAGGAGCGGATGACCGCGATTGACCGGCGCCTGCTTCGGTCGATGGATGCTGATCGCTTGGTTACATCCGCCGACCGCGATCCCTTCCAGCAGTCGCTGCGAGCCGGCCGGTTGCAGAAGCTTGCGAACATGGGATTGGCCGAGAATGTCGGTGGTGGTCGCTGGCAGCTCGCCGACGATCTGGAAGGGACGCTGCGCGCACTTGGTGAGCGGGGCGACATCATCCGCACCATGCAGCGCGAACTGACGGCCCGGAATCTCCAGCGGTCGTGGATCGGTCGGACCCTGTTCGGGGCCGGGAAGACGGATCCGGAGTCCGTCGTCGGCCGGGTGATCGCGCGCGGCCTCGCCGACGAGCATCGTGACCGCCACTATCTGCTGGTCGATGGCGTCGATGGTCATGCCCATTATGTCGAGATCGGACGCGGCGACGCTGTGGCACCGATCCCGGAGGGCGCGATCGTCCGGGTGTCGGCGCGAAGCCTGGAGGTTCGGGATGCCGATCGCATTGTCGCCGAGGTGGCGGCAGCGAACGGCGGACGATATTCGACCGACCTGCATCTGCGACATGACCCCTCGGCAACCCAGGCGTTTGCCGAAACCCATGTACGCCGGCTCGAAGCGATGCGACGGGCTGGCGCGGATGTCGAGCGGGAGGCCGACGGAACATGGGCGATCCTGGGAGACCATGTCGATCGTGCCGCCGCCTATGAGGTACGCCGCCATCGGGATCGGCCGGTCGAGGTGGAAACCTTGTCGGCGCGGCCACTGGACCAGCTTCGTGAAGCCGACGCGGCAACCTGGGTCGACCGGGAGCTGGCGTCCCAGTCGCCGCTTGCGATCCGTGACGCCGGTTTTGGGCGCGAAGTTCGGGCGGCGATGGCGAGCCGACAGCAATGGCTGCTTGAACGACAACTCGCGGACGTCGATGGCGATCGCATTCGGCTTCGCGCCAACTCGATCATGATGCTTCAGCGGCGCGAGTTGTTGCGCGCGGCCGGCGAATTGGAAAGCGAGCTGGGCAAGCCGTTTGTCGAGGCGCGGAGCGGCACCGCCATCGAGGGCCGCTTGATGCGCCAGATCGACCTAACGAGCGGGCGCTTCGCGGTCATCGAAAATAGCCGGGAATTTACACTGGTCCCCTGGCGACCTGTGCTGGAGAACCAGCTTGGCAAGGCGGTCGCCGGAATCATGCGCGCAGATGGCGTCAGTTGGAAATTCGGGCGGGGTCGAGCCGGGCCGGAAATTCCATATTAGTGCCCAATGTTTGCAGGCCATCAGGTTTCCGGGGGAGTTCTTGTGTCCATCATTTTTCGACACCGTTGTCGGGCGGTCCTGGCAGCATCGAGGCAATTAAGCGGGTGATTGCGGATGCTGCGACTCGGATTGCGGCGGTTGCGGTTCTGGGGCAGGGCCAAGCATCGAACGGCGCCAGTTCGGCAGGTTAGGCGATGCACCCTGCCGGTTCGTTTCATCGTTATGGGTCAGGGGGACTTTGATTACCTGAGGCCGGAGCGGCAAAAGCACGTCCCGGTCGTGCCGACGTTGGGTGAGGCGAGCCGACGTTGGCACGGCTTCGCTTCTGTTGCAAACAGCCCCCAGGCCGACATCGGTAGGGTCACTCTCACAGCCTGCCTGGAGTCACTCCTCCGAAACCAAATCGTCTGATACCGGTTCTGGGCACAGTCAGGTTCAGAGATGTGGAGGCCGATCATGATTACCCGCACTGCGAAGGCTCGCTACGAGGGGATGGGCAAGGCCGGCAAAGGGTGGGTGTCGACCCAGTCGGGCGTGTTGTCCGAGCAGCGCTACGGGTTCGGGACGAGGTTCGAGAACGAGCCCGGCACCAATCCGGAAGAGTTGATCGCCGCTGCTCATGCCAGCTGTTTCACCATGGCCCTGTCGTTCGCCCTGGCGGCGCGCGGCATCACGGACGGCGTCCTTGAGACGACCGCGCGCGTCAAGCTCGAGCAGGACGGTGAGGGGTTCCGGGTCAGCCGGTCCGATCTCGTTCTGTCAGCCAAGGTGGACGGGATTGCGGACGAAGAGTTTCGCTCGCTTGCTGAAGGGGCGAAGGCGAATTGTCCGATCTCGAAACTCCTGAACGCCGAGATGAGCCTCGAAGTTCAGGTTGGGGACTGACTGACGGGGCGCATCGCCTTTAGAATTCTCGGGCGGTAGCGCCCTTCTCATGGATCCACTTGCCGATCAGGTGATCTTGGGCCCCGATGCCTGAAAGGTTGGGCGATCCGGAATGGCTCCTTTCGAACTGGCGAGGCCGGAAGCTGACGTTAGCATGCGGCGTTGTCGGCTCCCGCGTCCGACCCTGTGTGGACGGCTCTCCGTTGGCAAGTGGCATATTGAGCTTTGCGTCGTTGGTTGGTGCGGCCATGTGTCCGACCTGTTGGTGCAGCATATGTGCTGCTGGTCGTAATGCCATTAGCGCGGCTCGGGTCCCGACCATTGTCGCGCACTCGAGGTGCTGGGTCGAAACATGGGTTTTCCCGATCCGGCGGTTTCAACCGACTTTGTGCATTAGCTCCTGTCCGCCCTTCCCAACATCGTCAGCGCTGAGCGCTATATTCTATGCAATCTGCGGCTCGCGGTACCGTTCGCCGTTGCTCATCATCGCCCAGATCATGCGGGCATTCTTGTTGGCGAGCGCCACGGCGGCAACCTTGACCTTCTTGCGCGCCAGCAACTGCACGAGCCAGGGCCGCTTCGACTTATGGCGCTCAGCAAAGCGAATGACCGCCACAGCACCGACGATGAGCATCTGCCGCAAATAGCGATGTCCTGCCTTCGTGATGCCACCAAGGCGTTCCTTCCCGCCGCTGGAGTTTTGTCGAGGCACCAGCCCGATCCAAGCCGCTAGGTCGCGGCCTGAGCGAAAGATTGAGGGATCAGGGACAGTCGCAACGATCGCGCTTGCCAATAATGGTCCAACGCCTGGTATCTCCATCAGCCGCCGGCCGATTTCCGTTTCCCGCGCACTTGCCATGATCCGGCGATCATTCTCGAGGATCTGCTCTTTCACAATGCGCAGTTGGGCTGCCAGCATGTCCAGGCAGGTCCGGACATCGGTGGGTAAACGAGCGTCTTCCGTGTCAGCCACAATATCGAGAAGTTGGTCGATTCCATTCCTGCCGATTGGCGCGACGATACCAAACTCTGCGATATGCGCTCGCAGGGCGTTGGATAGCTGTGTCCGTTGGCGGTTGAGAATAAGGCGAACACGATGCAACATCATCGCGCTTTGCTGTTCCGGTGACTTGATCCCGACGAAACGCATGGTCGGGCGCGTCACCGCTTCGCAGATCGCTTCGGCATCGGCAGCATCATTCTTGCCGCGTTTGACGTACGGCTTCACATACTGCGCCGGCATCAGCTTTACATCATGACCCAGCGCCATGAGCTGACGCGCCCAGAAATGTGATGAGGCGCAGGCCTCGATCCCGATCAAGCAAGGCGGCAGCTTCGCGAAGAACTTCAGCATGCGACCGCGCGTCAATCGCTGGCGCAATACCGCCGCACCATCGGCATCCACACCGTGCACCTGGAACACGTTCTTCGCGAGGTCCAAACCAATCGTCGTGACTGTTCCCATCGTGGCTCTCCTTCCGGCTCATCCGCAGGTCATCCTGCGGAAGGGTTGGAGAGCCGTCCACGTCATCATTGCCAGACGCTCAGCGGACAATTTTTGCGCCTCAGGTGCAGACTTTCCGATTCCGGCAACTCGCGACCAGCTCAAGCCGGTAGGCATTAGGCACTCGAACGATCGCTTGTATCGAAAGCTGCCGTACAATCAGTCGTCCCACAAATTGGATGGCACTCGGCAAGAGCCCCCATTGCCATATCAGAACATTAGTTCTACTTTTGCCTTATGCGCCACTGAGCGGACATCAAAGAGGGGCTGCATTGTGAATAGGATTTTGCGGAGCATGTTGATGGCCGTGGCGACGGGCGCACTCCTTCCTACTGCCCATGCCGAGGAATTGCCGGTCATCAGGAACCGCCAACTGCTTGTAGATGGCAAGCCATACCTCGCCCTAGGCGGCGAATTGCACAATTCCAGCGCCTCCAACTCCGACTATATGCAGCCGGTGTGGGACAAATTGAAAGCAATGCATGTCCGCACGGTGGTCAGCCCGGCCAGTTGGGAGGATTTCGAACCGCAGGAAGGCCGCTATGATTATACGCTGATCGATGCCCAGATTGCACAGGCCCGAAAGCACGATATGCGACTGGTTCTGATCTGGTTTGGTGCATTCAAGAATGCCAGTTCGACCTACGCGCCGACTTGGGTACGCGCCAATCCTGCCCGTTTCCCCCGCGCCGTTGCAAAGGGGCAGTTCGCAGAGGCCTTCACCTATCCCGGCGCCATGCCCAAGCCGGTGCTGTCGGTTTTCTCGCCGGAACTTCTGAATGCCGACCGCCGCGCTTTTACCGCTTTCATGAAACACCTGGCGCAGGCGGATCCCGATCATCGCGTCATCATGGTGCAGGTCAACAACGAAACCGGGATGTTGCATGACAGCCGGGACCACTCATCACTGGCCAATGCGGCATGGGGGCAGCAAGTACCCTCATCCCTACTGCAATATCTCAACGCACATCGGCAGGCTTTGCGCCCCGAACTGGCGGAGTCTTGGGCGCGTCAGGGGCGCCGCACCAGTGGAACCTGGGCGCAGGTCTTCGGCACGGACTGGCAGGCCGAAGAGGTCTTCATGGCGTGGCATTTCGCCCGCTATATGGAGGCGCTGGCGGCAGAGGGCAAAAAGGCCCTGCCTCTGCCCATGTATGTCAATGGCTGGTTGGGGCCGCAGGAAGGGCAGCCGATCGCGGGACAATATCCCAGCGGTGGTCCGGCCAAGCGGGTGCTGGACATATGGAAGGCTGCGGCCCCATCGCTCGACATGCTCTCGCCTGACATTTACGTACCCGATGCCAAAGTGCCGCTGGCCGATTATGACCACGCGGGCAATCCACTCTTTGTGCCCGAGGCGCAATTCCGCACCGGCAATCTGTTCTGGGCCTTGGGCCAGCATGGCGCGCTGGGCTATTCCATCTTTGGCATCGAGGATGGCAAGCCAGACAGCCAGTTGGCGCAGGCCTATGCGCTGCTGGCCAATATGGATGGAGTCATCACGCGGGCGCAGGCGGAAAAGCGTATTGCCGGAATTCTGATCGACGACGGGAAACCAGCCGAAGTCCATCTGGGCGGTTACACAATCACTTTGCGCGAGACGCAGGTATTGCTCAAACAAATGCTGTTGGATGCTGGGCTTCAGGCGCCCCTTGCGCCCCCGCCTTTGCCTAGCGAGACCGAGCATGGCCAGCCAGCGCCGGGTGACAGCCGTCCATTCGGCCTTGTCATCGATGAGGGCAATGACAGCTTTCTGGTCATGGGGCGCGGGTTCTCGGTAGATTTTGCTGACAGGGCAGGCCTAGCCGAAATCGACCGGGTCGAGGAAGGCCGCTTCACCGAAGATGGCTGGAAGGCAGGGCGTGTCATCAATGGGGACGAGCGACTGACCATCATTCCCATGGACCGCATTGGACTTGTTCGCATCCGACTGTTGCGAAAGACAGGGTGAATATTTGGTTTGTCCGTCAGCGTCTGACTTTGGCAAGCCAGCGCAATGGCATCAATTCGACGATGCCATTGCGCCACCTTATATTGCCGACCTTTCGGGCCTCAGAAGGAGGTGCCGAAAGCCGTGAATCAGCCAACCGTAATTTGCAACGAGTGACCACTTTCTCACCTACAGCCGCCATTCATTGACTCGAGCGATAACGGCAGTTTTGTCCCAGCTGCCGCTTACCAATGTTCGACCCATTTTTGCCGTTCGGACGCCAAAAGCCGATGCCTAGGTGCGGATGGTCCGGTTACGGCAGGTCGCCTCAACGAAGCCGTCGTTCGAGCCCTCGGATCAGCTCCCTGTTGGCTGCCGGCCGTTCACGCGGTGAGACCGGCTCCTCGAAGGGATCGGGGAGCCGGCGCTGGCTTAGATTTCGGTGCGCTCCGACAGGGTGAGCGCATCATCGATGTCCACGCCGAGGTTGACTTTGTCGCCATGAGGCAGGCACGCGACGCCAAGCTGGAAGCACCGCAGTTCATCCTGCCGTCCTTGCAGGTGAATATCCGCGCCGGAGCCATGCCCCCGCCAACCGCAAAGGGGCACCGCTTCCTGAAGCTGCCTATCAACGCAATGTGATCGAGCCGCTTGAGCCCGGCCAGGCGAGCCGGCCGATTTGCCGTTCGGCGCCGAAATGGCAGCCGGCCACTGACATCGATTTGGCATTCACCAAATATGCCCACGCAGCACGTGATGCCGTGCGATGAGGGCTTAACGCCAGAACAAAGCCGAGCTTCAAGCGTTGGATTGAGACAGCTTGGAGAATGTTAATGCCAACCACAGATCAACCCGGGTCGATGGGGTGGAGTCGTCTTGCAGCGATGATCGTTGTCTCTACTGCTGTCATGTTTATCCTGATGTACCAGCTCGTCTACAGCACAGACCACGCCTACTTCAGCCTGAACCGGTTCCTGTCGGCGCTGATCATGGGCGGCGTCATGACTGCCATCATGCTCGGATTCATGTGGGACATGTACCACCCGCGCGCCATCAAGGTTGCAGTACTTTGGAGCGGGATAGCGGTCGCGGCCATCCTTTTGGTATTGAACCGCACACAAGCTTTGGTCGACGACACGGCCTTCATGAACGCCATGATTCCGCATCATTCCATCGCCATCAACAACGCTCGCAAAGCAAGCATATCAGACCCACGGGTACGCAAGCTGGCAGATGAAATCATTGCGGGGCAGGTTCGAGAGATCGAGGAAATGAAAATACTGACGGCCGACATCAAGCGTCATGGCCCCCGCGGCTCCGCGCCGCTTCCTCCAATCCCCGCGACCGTAACGCCTGCGATGAGTGCAGAAATTGCGCAAAGCGTTCAATAGGCTCCGCTCAAGAACGCTTTCTTATCGCGTCCCGCAGGCAGGGAGAACGCCTAGCCCCCCCATTCAGCCAGGCTCTCGCCCGTATCTGCGTTCTCCAGCACCACTCGCGCGAATTCGACTGAGGCGGCGCATACCGGAGGCCTCGATAGTGTGGTCACGACGCAATGTATCGGCTGTCCGTCGCCGTAACCGCGAATACGGCCGGTCAGCTTCAGGCGGAAACCCCTTGTTCCGATGGTCTGGGTTTCCGGTACTTTGCCGGTGTAGGCATAGGGCCTTGAACCGCGCCTGAGTGTCCGGGGCGCCTCTGGTGAAAAATATTGGACAATGGCAAACGTGCGCATTGGCGACGCATCGGGGGCCGGGACTGGCACTCGACCTTCGACAGGCAAAGCGGGCCCAGCCTCAGGGGGCAAAGGCGTTGGGCAATTTTCCGAACGCGTCCAAGGACGCGCCACCCAAAAGCCTTCGGCGGCATCGTAGGCAAGTCCCGCCCCAAGGGCCTTGATTGTTTGATTATCGCCCGTCAGCTCCGGGCGGACGCTTATACGAAGAACCCTGGTCCTGGGATCGATGCTCCATTCGCCCCAATCCGGAGACACGGCTCCGTTGCAGCCAAACGGCAGCCGCACGTCGAAGGTCCGGCCGACGAGCTCCGTATTTGCCTTGGGCAGACCACTGCCGGCAGCGATCTCGTCTGCGGCCAAGGCTACAGCCGCCAACAGTTCTGCACGTCCGACCGGCGCAATCGTTGCCGCTGGCAGCGCCTGTGGGGTGGGCAAATTGGAAGTTTTCGCGGGCACCGTTTCTTTTGCTGTCGGCTCAGTTCCACCACGACAACCGGCGGCAAACGACGCCAGGAATGCAAGTGAAAGCCCGGCGATGACACTTTGTCGAAGCCTTGATTGCGTTCCGGACGTATCCTTCATCCTTGAAACCTAGCATCGATTGTCCGCAGCGTCATCTGCCGGTAAGCCGGACAACTCATGACGCTCGAACAGATCATAACCCTTGTCGTCCTGGCAGGCGTCGTCGCGGTTCTCATTGCCGACAAGATGCGCGCAGACGTCGTAGCGCTGACCGGCGCGGCCATTCTGCTGGTGACAGGGGCGGTGCGCCCTAGCGAAGTTCAGGGCGCATTCGCCAGCCCCGCAATCCTCACGCTAGCATCCCTGTTCGTGATTGCTCACGCGCTGGAACTTTCAGGCCTGCTCGACAAGGCCATCGAAAAGGCGGTCGTGCTGTGCCGACGCACCGGCGCGGCCGGCCTCTGGGGGCTGATCTCCCTGTCGGGGGTGGGTTCGGCATTCCTCAATAACACGCCGATCGTCGTCGTGGCCGCCCCGGTCATCCGCGACGTGGCGAAATCAATTGGCCTGGATCCGCGCCGTTTCCTGATGCCGCTGTCCTACGTCGCAGTGCTCGGCGGGTGCTGCACACTGATCGGCACCTCGACGAACCTGCTGGTCGATGACATGGCACGTTCGTCAGGACAGGCCCCCTTCGGCATTTTCGAGGTTACTCCGGTGGGCTTGGCCATGGCTCTCGCAGGCGGCCTTTACCTCATGCTGTTCACCGGGAAATTGGTAAGCGGCGGCAGCTGCCCGGCAGAACCCGGGTCTGCGGACGCCGATGGCGCATCCGACATTGAGCGGCGCCCCGTCAGCCATGTCGACCTCACCGGGGATTCGCTCGAGGACACGCGGGTCTATGCCGCGGTCCACCCCTTCCGACCGGGCGTCGCGATGGTTTCAGTGGCAGTTTTCATAGGCGTGATCGCGGTAGCAGCGCTCGACCTCGTGCCCATCGCTGCCGCTTCCTTTGCCGGAGCAATACTCCTGATACTCCTGCGGGTCATTTCGCCCGACCAGGCATATGCAGGCCTGCGCCCGGAAATCCTGCTGCTGATCGCTGGCATGGTCGTCATCGGCATCGCCATGGAGCAAACCGGACTTGCCGCCGAGGCAACCGGGTGGATGGTCGCCTCCGTCAATGGGGTCGGGCCTCTCGCGGCCCTCATCCTCCTTTACGGAGTCACGCTACTCCTCACCGAATTACTCTCAAACGCCACGGTGGCCGTGCTGCTGACGCCGGTCGCGGTGGCTTTGGCAGAAAGTCTCGCGGTCAGCCCCCGGCCTTTCCTGGTGACGATCATGATGGCGGCAAGCGCGGCGTTCGCCACGCCGTTCGGGTATCAGACCAACGTGCTGGTTTACCAGATGGGTGGGTACCGCTACACCGACTTCGTGCGGGTGGGCTTGCCGCTGAACCTCCTGACATGGGCTGTCGCGGTGATTGCGATCCACCACTTCTTTCCGTTCTGAGCCCCCGTGCGGGGTCCAGTGGAGCTGATAGCGAGCCACCCGGATCAGCGCTAGCCTCGGCCGGTTTCCCCGTTCTTCCGCCATATGCTGACGATGATAATCACGAACGCAACGAGGCGGAAAAGATACAGAAAACTGCGCTCCTCCTCAGGAACAATTGACAGGCCAAGCAGCGCCTGGCCAACCCCCAGCAAAAAGAACGCCAGCGCAAATCCGAGGAACAGGTGGTCGCGGGTGGTACGCCAGAAGCGCAGGAAGAACAGCGCGCAAATCGCGAACCCCATCGTGATCGTGCCGGCCAGAAAGGAGTTCAGCATCAGCGTTCCAGGTCCCAGATAAAGCCGAAGATCAACGTGCTGACCGCGGCGATCGAGAGCAGATGGCGAGGCAGGGTGAGTGTCACGGCATCCGGGAGAAGCACCAGGTCGATCACGACAACCAGATTGTTGAGAGCGAGGAACGCGAAGCAGATCGCGCTCCATAGCAGCACTCTGGCAGTGGTTCGGCGGAAGGCGCGCCCGAGCAAGCCCGCGCAGATTGCGCTCGTGATGAAACAAAGCAGGTAGACGATCGTGGGAAAAAGCTCGTCCATCTACTGATCCTTGAGCCGGAACGCGTTGGCGAAGGCGGCAATGCCCGGGTTGGCGGCCGCAACGATCTGCCGTCGCACTGAGCTGGGAGATTTTTGATAAAGCTGCTCACAAGCTTCAACGAGAGTGTCCAACTCTGCATTTGCGGGGGCGTATTGCACGCGACCGGCCTCGTCGCGGATCAGCAGGCCGGCTGCGATAAGGTTGGAAAAGCTCTGCTCCACCACCAAGCTGCTCGCGCGTAGGGCCTCAACGAGTGCCTGTGCCGAAACCCAGCGGTCCCGTTGTGCCCTCAGATGACATAGAACTTCTAGCGCCCAAACGGAACGAAAACTGGCGGCGATAAATGTCTGAACGTCCTGCGCGGGGATAGACACCTCGCCGCGTGCTCCTCTTTGCCTGCCGGTTGCCCGACTCTGGGCGGCGAATCGAAATGCGTCAACCCGCCCGCTCATTTCAGGACATGGCAGATAGATCCGGAGAAGGGCTCAGCGCTTGGGGCGCGTCGTCCTCCGGGATCATGCCGCCGGAATTGGACATCTTTCGACGGGAACTCCCCTCGGGGGTGAGTGGCCAGCCCGCCCTGATCGAACGAGGTGGCAACTTGTTGGCGTCATGATGGCACATCTTTCCAGTTGCGATGGCTCGCGAATGTAGGCTCAGTGGCGCGCCATCTGCGATCCGTTGCCTCCTTGACCCGGCTACCCTAAGCGACCCGCCATGGATTTGTTCGAAAAATGCTGGCCGCAGAACTATCGGCTGGATCCCACCGCTCTATTGCGCCGGGCTGCAGCGGTAATCGGGGCGGTGCTGCTCGGACTTGTCGCGATTGCGTTCGCAAAGAGCGGCGAAGCCGCGCAGCAGATATTTGATCGCGCGTTTGCCGCCTCACCTTGGCTCGCCGCTGCCGGAACACCTGTTGTGTTCGTCGCGGTGGTTGGGATTACGCGGCATTGGTTTCCAGACGCGCGCGGATCAGGAATTCCACAGGTCATGGCGGCAGGACACAATCCGGCTGTCAGCGCGCAGGGGACGTTGATTTCGCTGCGTACCGCTTCGGCCAAGTTCATTGGCACGCTGGCAATGTTGCTGGGCGGCGGTGCCGTCGGACGTGAGGGCCCCACCGTGCAGATCAGCGCCGCGCTGATGGTTGCAGTGCATCGCTGGCTGCGGGTTCCGATCAATGCCGGCGTGATCATCGCGGGTGGTGCGGCCGGCGTTGCAGCTGCCTTTAACACGCCCTTGGCCGGGGTAGCCTTCGCGATCGAAGAACTGGCCGCCGCGTTCGAACAGAAAGTCGCGGTTCTGGTCATGGCTGCGGTAATGATCTCGGGGCTCGTCAGCCTCGGGATTGCGGGCGACTATGTTTACTTCGGCGCCGTGACCCGGCACCTCGCTATCCGCGACATCCTGGTCCTCGCACCTGTCATGGGCGTGCTGGGAGGGCTGGCAGGTGGCACGTTCGCGCGCCTTCTCGTGGCGATGGCAACTTCGACTAGCCGCCCGTTTGTGTTCGCCCGTTCACATCCTCTGGCCCTTGCATTTGCTTGCGGCCTTCTGGTGGCGGCTGCCGGCCTTGCCAGTGGCGGGGCGAGCTGGGGCACCGGATATGAAACAACCCGGCAGTTGCTGAGCGGAGGGGAAGCATCTCTGGCGTTTGGTCCGGCAAAGTTTGTCGCTTCCCTTGCGACCGCGCTGAGCGGTGCACCAGGCGGTATCTTCGCGCCTTCGTTGTCAGTGGGGGCTGGGCTTGGCCAGATCGTGGCTTTCTTTGCGAAAGGTGAACCTTCCGGGGCGCTCGTCCTGCTTGGCGTGGCGGCCTATTTTACCGGCGTAGTCAGGGCACCGCTGACCGCTGTCATCATCGTCATGGAGATGACGGCCGACCGTTCAATGATCATCCCCCTGTTCATCACGGCAATCATTGCCGATTGGGTGAGCAGCAAGGTTTGCCACGCCAAGCTTTACCATGTGCTCTCGCAAGGATTTCGAGCAGGTTCGGCGGACAAGGGGACTTAACGTTAGCCAGATGGCCCAGGCTGTCCGCTAAACTCGCAACGTTGGGGCAACGATCGATTGCGGAGCCTTGAGAAGCAACGACGCTTCGCGATCGATTACCTCGGCAATTTTGCGATAATTCTCACTGTAAACAGAATTCCTGCGCCACAGCGCGGCGACCGATCTCGACCCTGACCAGTCCATTATCTCAAGCGGAGCGACCACGTTTTTTCCGCCAACGTCGGACCTAAGGTATAGCTCAGGCAAGATGGCCAACCCGAGGCCGGATGCACACATTTGGCACAGACTGTCGAGGCTGGTTCCTTCGTAGTTGCTGAGCAATTCCAATCCGAGTTCAGCGCAGATATCCTGGGTCTGCTGATGAAACGGATAGCGCGGATCAATGCTGAGCACCTGGCTGCCTCGCAGGTCCGCACGGGTCAATTCGGGAAGCCGGCTCAGTCGGTGCTCCGGCGGGGCGACAAGATACAATTGCTCATGGAACAGAGGCTCGACGTGGAGGTCGTTTCCGACAGTTGCCACTGGGGTCAGCATCATGTCGAGTGTCCCGCGGCGTAGTTCCTGGGCCTGCTCACTCGGAATGCCTTCTCGGATATGCAGTCTCAGTTCGGGCATCGCCTGTTTGAGCACCCCAACGATGCCAGGCAGCAGATAGGGACCGATGGTAGGTGATATGCCGAGGCTGATCGTTCCGACCAGATCGCCCACGCCCCGCCGGGCGCATGCCTCGAGGTCATTTGCATCGAGCAGGAGTTGACGCGCGCGGGAGACGATTTCCCGTCCGATCGGCGTCAGGTGAACGGGTCCATTGCCGCGTTCGACCAGTTTGACCCCCAACTGATCCTCCAGCTTTTGCAGTTGCAGGCTCAGTGTCGGCTGCGAAACATTGAGGTAGCTTGCCGCACGGCGAAAATGCCGTTGGTCGGCAACCGTCACGAGATATTGCAACTGGCGGAACGACAGCATCAGACCTCCGATAGATTTAATCTATCAAATTCTAGGTATCGTTTCAATTGGACCTATCGCGAAGGCTCGGGCATCCCGGAAAGCATGCAAGCGACGCCGCCCCTCCGGAATTCCTCGCACGCGCGCAGCCGTGAGGGCGCGTCGACGCAGGCCGGTCGAGCGGCTTCGCCCAGCCCGTCATGAAGTGAAGGTGATCCAGGCAAAACCGATGCCGATTTTCCAGCTTGTCATGCATTCAGCGGGGTTTTCCGAACCCGAGATTTTGCAGTTTATCGCCGCGGATGTGGCGGGAGCCCTGGATTACTCCAATCAGCATGCGTCCCCCTTTCCTGCAGAACTGTGGGAGGAAGGCCGCAGGGTTTGCGGCCTCACGTACTCGGAACGGATGGGCACATGGGTCATCGCCAATCGAGGCTCGGAGTTGGCCCGACATTAATGATCCAGGCAGCACGCCAGGTTCCCGCCCGCCGGAAACCGAAAACTCTGATGGGCACCTGCAGCAAGGCGTGCGTGCACCAGGCAACAGGAGAAAGAAATTGAAACTGTTCAGTATTTTTGCCGCTGCAACGTTCGTCCTCATCGCTCCCGGTGCGGCCACGGCCCAAACGGCGCCGACTGCCGCATCGGCTGACCTCAAGATTGGGGCCGTCATCTACGGTCCGCAAGGAAGCGAGGTCGGCAAGATCGACAGCGTGGCAAGCGACACGATCGTGATTGACACGGGAACGCACAAGGCCACGCTTCCCCGAAGCGCACTTGGTTCCAGCGCCAAGGGGCCGACCGTTTCGGTGACCAAGGCCCAGATTGACGCCCAGATCCAGGCCGCCCTCGACAAGGCCGACGCCGAACTGAGTGCCGCGCTCGTGCCTGGTGCCGAGGTTCGGGGCAAGTCAGGCGCACTGATCGGAACCATCAAGGAATTGAACGGCGACCAAGTCGTTGTTGATCGCGCTTCCGGTCCCGTCGGCCTGCCGAAGCGAGCCTTTGCCAAAGGCCCGCAGGGCCTGGTCATTTCGCTGACCGCCGCCGAACTGGACGTTGCCGCGAAAGCCGCCACGCCTCAATCGTGATCAAGTGGGCGAAGGTCCACTCATCCACTACAGGAGATCTTCAATCGGTTTGAACTGTACCCAGCGCCACGCCCCGCCCACTGATCTGCTCGACGAGGCTACGCTCTTCCTCGATCTGGACGGTACCCTGCTCGAACTCGTTGACCGCCCAGATGCTGTCCGCGTCGATGACAGGCTGCGGGAACTCCTCGTCAGGCTCAAGCAGAAGCTGAAGGGGCGCCTGGCCATCATCAGCGGCCGATCACTGCAGCAGCTTGACGAGATCTTCGGCGAATTTGCAGCCGACCTGGCCATTTCGGGCAGCCATGGATGCGAGCATCGCTGGAATGGCATCCTTGCGCGGCCAAACCGCCCCCCCGCTCTCGACGAGGCCGCCGACCGGCTGCGCCTTTTTGCGCAAGGTCGCCACGGCCTTATTGTCGAAGAAAAGAGTTTCGGCGTTGCCCTGCATTACCGAATGGTCCCGGGCGAGGCCGCCGAAGCGCAGGCGGTCGCAATCGCGCTGTCGGCCGAACTGGAACTCGGCCTCCAGCATGGCAAGATGATGGTCGAGTTGCGTGTGGCCGGCGGTGACAAGGGGCTGGCAATTCAGCGTCTCATGGACCGCTCGCCAATGAAGGGGACCAAGCCCGTTTTCGCGGGCGACGACGTCACTGATGAACCTGGCTTCGTGATGGCGCGCGCTCTCGGCGGCCACGCGATCCTGATTGGCCAGCCCCGACCCAGCGCCTCAGATTTTGCGCTCCCCTCGCCGATGGCTTTGCGCGCATGGCTGGAGGAGACGTTGCGATGAAAGCCACGCTCGATCTCTGGCCCATCGGCAACTGCCAGGTTTCGGCCTTGGTCGACACGGGTGGACGCATGGTCTGGGCCTGTGTCCCCCGGGTCGACGGCGACCCGCTGTTTTCCGCGCTGCTCGGCGGCGAGGAGCCGGAATCGGGGTTCTGGGCAATCGACCTCGAGGACTGCATCGAGACCAGCCAGGCCTATTTGCGCAACACGCCGATCCTGGTCACACGCCATCGCGACGCCAGCGGCGGTGAGATCGAGATCCTCGACTTTTGCCCCTATTACAGGCGCCTAAGCCGCAGCTATCGGCCGGTTGCCTTTGCACGGATCGTGCGTCCGGTTTCTGGTTCTCCGCGCATCCGCGTCCGCCTGCGCCCCAGTTGCGACTGGGGAGGCACTTGCGGCTTCCGCATCGGCGGCTCGAACCACATCCGTTACTTGTCAGGCGCGATGACCATGCGGCTGACGACCACCGCTCCCATCGGGCTTGTCGCCGAAGAGCGCCCGTTCCGCGTCGAGCGAGCACTCCATTTCTTCCTCGGCCCCGACGAGAGCTTCGTCGGCGAGATCGCGGCGACGCTTGACCAGATGGTGGTAGCCACAACCACCGAATGGCAGGAATGGGTGCGCGGTCTTGCCACTCCGGTGGAATGGCAGGACGTCGTCATTCGCTCGGCCATCACCCTGAAGCTGTGCCAACACGAAGAAACAGGCGCGATCGTTGCCGCCCTGACCACCTCGATCCCCGAACATGCTGGTTCGCAGCGTAACTGGGACTATCGCTACTGCTGGATTCGAGATGCCTACTACACGGTCCAGGCCCTCAACCGTCTCGGCGCACTGGACGTCCTCGAAAGCTACCTAGCCTATCTGCGCAATATCGTTGACGACGCCCGGGGCGGCCATGTCCAGCCGCTTTACGGCGTTCTGGGTGAACCGACCCTCCACGAAGCCGTTGCAACCAGTCTCGCGGGATACCGCGGCATGGGTCCCGTCCGGGTGGGTAACGCCGCCTATTCACAGGTCCAGCACGATGCCTACGGCCAGATCGTTCTGTCCAACACTCACGCCTTCATCGACCAGCGCCTTCTGCGCATGTCGGGGCCGACCGACTTCGAGGCGATGGAGAAAGTCGGAGAGCGAGCCTGGGCCCTGCATGACCAGGCCGATGCGGGCCTTTGGGAATTGCGCACCCGCCAGTCTGTCCATACATATTCGGTAGCCATGTGCTGGGCGGCTTGCGACCGGCTGGCCAATGCCGCCGAAGCGCTCGGGCTGAGCGAGCGCAAGGCGGTCTGGGCCGAGCGGGCCGACCGGATCCGCGCAAGGATTGAGACAACGGCCTGGCGTCCCGACACGCAGCGCATGTCGGCGACATTTTCGGGAGACGACCTCGACGCCAGCGTACTCCAATTGCTGGACCTGCGTTTTCTGGCCCCGGACGACCCGCGCTTCATCAGCACCCTTGCCGCGATAGAGGCAGGCCTGCGCCGCGGTTCGCACATGTTGCGCTATGCCATCGAGGACGATTTCGGCCTGCCCGAGACTGCCTTCAACGTCTGTACCTTCTGGCTGATCGAGGCGCTTTACCTGACCGGCCGCACCGCCGAGGCCCGCGCGCTCTACGAGGAAATGCTCAGCCGGCGCACCCAGGCCGGCCTGCTCTCGGAAGACATCGACCCGGTCAGCGGTGAACTCTGGGGCAATTACCCGCAAACCTACTCACTCGTCGGCTTGATCAACTGCGCCGTCCTGTTGAGCAAGCCCTGGAACAGCGTGCGATGAGCCGATTGATCGTCATATCCAACCGCGTCAGCGCGGGCGGCGGTGCTCAAGGCGGGCTGGCCGTGGCCCTTTCCGCCGCGCTGCGCGAGCACGGCGGGATCTGGTTCGGCTGGTCGGGCAACGAAACCAGCGAGTTCACCGGGCACATAAACTTCCAGCGCGTCGACGGCGTCACCACGGCCACGGTCGACCTCGAAGAGCAGGACATCGACGAGTATTACAACGGCTACGCCAACCGTACCTTGTGGCCCCTGTTCCATTACCGCATCGACCTCGCCGAGTACGAGCGCAGCTATGCAGAAGGCTATCAGCGCGCCAACGAGCGCTTCGCCGACACGGTCAGGCCACTGATCGAGCCCGATGATCTGGTCTGGGTGCAGGACTACCACATGTTTCCGCTCGGCAAGGAATTGCGCCGGCGCGGCATCACTAACCCGATCGGTTTCTTCCTCCACATTCCCTGGCCGCCGCGACGCCTGCTCGCCACCTTGCCGGAAGCATCGCAACTGGTCGAAGGCTTGCTCGACTATGACCTGATCGGCTTTCACACCAAGGAATGGCTGCAGTCTTTCTGCGACTATGCGCAGGAAGAACTGGGCGGGACTGTGAGCCAGGACGGCGTGCTCACCGCGCTTGGCCGCCGCGTCCGGCTGATCGCTTGCCCCGCGGGCATCGACGCAAAGGAATTTGCCGCCCTCGCGGCGAGCCAGAAGGCGCGAGAGACCTTCGAACGGGTCCGGGAAAGCGCCGTTGGGCGCACGCTCATCGTGGGCGTTGACCGGCTCGACTATTCCAAGGGCTTGGAAGAACGCTTCCTCGGCTATGAGCGCTTCCTCACCGAGCATCCCGAAGAGCGCAAGGAAGTCGTCCTGCTCCAGATCGCCCCGCCATCACGCGGCACTGTCGATAGCTACCAGCGCATTCGCAGCGCGCTCGAAGGGCTGGCCGGCCGGATCAACGGGGCCCATGCCGGGCTGGACTGGGTTCCCATCCGCTATGTCAACCAAGGCTACCCGCGCGACATGCTGGCTGGGGTCTACCGCGCGAGCAAGATCGGTCTCGTGACCCCGCTGCGCGACGGTATGAACCTCGTCGCCAAGGAATATGTCGCCGCCCAGGATCCGGACGATCCCGGCGTCATCATCCTGTCCCGCTTTGCCGGCGCTGCCGAGCAGATGACCGACGCCTTGTTGGTCAACCCGCACAGTGCAGAAGAGATTTCCGATGCCCTGCGCCAGGCCCTCTCTATGCCGCGCCCGGAGCGGATCCGCCGCTGGGAACGGCTGATGCACGGCGTAGAGCAAAATGACATCATGTGGTGGCTACAGCGCTTTACCGATGCCCTGCGGCAAATTCCCGCCTCCGTCGATTGACCGTGAGCCCACTCGTGCATACCGCCTCCGTTTCCAGAACCGGACTGGCTTACTGCCAAGCGGCCACATTGACCTTCGGAATTCAGAATAGATGATGGGCAGCAAGACCATGCAACGTTCGGCCTTGCGCGAATTCCTGGCCGGCGAAGCCGCCGGCGGGATCATCCTGATGGTTGTGGCCGTCCTCGCGATGGTCATCGCCAACAGTCCCCTCTCGGAGGCCTATTTTCACTTCCTCCACGCCGAAACTGGCCCGGTGCTGAGCAACAAGCTCGGCCCGATGACCGTGCACTTGTGGATCAACGATGGCTTGATGGCGGTCTTCTTCCTCCTTGTCGGCCTCGAAATGAAGCGAGAGTTCGTCGATGGACGCCTTGTCACCTGGCAGCAGCGACGGCTGCCGTTCATTGCCGCGCTCGGCGGAATGGCGGCCCCCGCGCTGCTGTTCCTGTCCGTAACGCGCAGCAACCCCGGCCTGGCCCAGGGGTGGGCGATACCGGCGGCGACCGACATCGCCTTTGCCATCGGAGTCATGGCCCTGTTGGGAAGCCGCGTTCCCACGGCGCTCAAGCTGTTCCTGATGACGGTTGCCATCGTCGACGACATGGGCGCCGTGGTGATCATCGCCCTGGCCTATACCGCCAGCATCAAGGGCGCGGCGCTGCTGGCCGCGGCGGCAATCCTGGGCGCAATGATGATGCTCAACCGGGCGGGCGTGCGGAACCTCGCGCCCTATCTTGCGGGTTTCGTCCTGCTCTGGTTCGCGGTGCTCACCTCAGGGGTCCACGCCACGATCGCCGGGGTTCTGGCGGCTTTCACGATACCCGTCATTGGAAGCCCGGGCCGCCCCGATGCCTCGGATTCGCCCCTGCACAGGCTCGAGCATATTCTGCATCCATGGTCTGCCTTTGCGATCGTTCCGTTGTTCGGCTTTGCCAATGCCGGCATTTCGTTGACCGGGACCGGCCTTTCCACCTTGGTGCGACCCTTGCCACTCGGCATTGCCGCGGGGCTTTTCCTCGGCAAGCAACTCGGGATCTTTTCGTCGGTCTGGCTGTCGGTGAGGCTGGGCCTGGCGCAGCGCCCACGTGGCTCGACCTGGCTGCAGGTCTATGGCCTGGCCGTCCTGTGCGGCATCGGCTTTACGATGAGCCTGTTCATCGGGATGCTGGCCTTTGCCACATCGCCGGAGCTGATTGAGGAAGCCAAGTTGGGCGTGATTTTGGGGTCGCTGCTGTCGGGCTTCCTCGGTTTCCTGATCCTGCGCGTTGCAGGACCGGCCGGTGATGCCGTGCTGACCGAGGCAGAGATTGCACGCGAAATCGCCGAAGATGGAGACATTGCGGCCATCGAAGATCGCAGGATCTCGTGACGGAAGGTGGGCTACTGTCATCTTGGACCTTGCCCGGAACCGCAAACGCAAGGACAAGCGCGGCATGAAACATTCGTCTCCCGCGCCGCTCAGGGCTACCGGCGGGCCGTTTGATGGCCGTGAAGAGCCGGGCTGCGATCGCATTTTCGTAGTTGTTGACGGCACCGAGAGCGCTGCGAGTTCTGTCGAACTCGGCAAGCAATTGGCCGATCGATATGTGGTGCCCTGGGAGGCGATTTTCGCCGAAACACCGAAGGCGCGAGATGAATTGTCGCTGACCCGCGCCGGCGAAGCCCTGACTTTGGCAGCGGGCCTGGGCGCAATGGTGTTTCGCCTTCCCGGGGCCACGGAAGCAGATGCAATCTGCGAGCACATCCAGGCCAGCGCTGCCCCTCATGTCGTCCTGACCACCACACCAAGGACTTTGGCTGAGCGTCTGCAAAGCCCTTCGCTTATGGCAGAGCTAACCCGCCGGAATTCGTCGATCGTGTTCCATGCCGTTGCGGCGGCAAGACCTGCAGGAAGAGCCATTGGTCTGTCTGAACGGGCCGCCGCCAGAAGCTATGTCCTGGCGGCGATCGGGTCGTTGGCAACTCTGGCGCTGGTCCTGATCCTGAAGCTTGTGACCGGCACGAGCTACCTGAGCGTTTTGTTTCTTTTCCCGGTCATCGCCGCCGCCGCATCGCTGGGCCTGGGCCCCGCCTTGGTCGCGGCGGTGATATCATCGACTGGTTTCAACGTGCTGATCCTGAACCCGGCGCGATCCTTCAATCCTTGGGCCGTTCAAACCTGGCTGATGTTCACGGTCCTGGCCGCCGTTGCCGCCTACACCTCGTGGCTGACTTCAACCCTGCGCGGCAGGCTCGCCCTGAGCGATCGCAGCGCCCGGGAAAGCGCCGCCTTGGCCGCCTTTGCCCAGACCTTGACCCGCGTTGCCGACTGGGGTTCCACGGCGGACGCCGTTTGCCGCGAAGTCGCCGATATCCTGAACGTGCAAACGCTGGTGGTGCGGGAAATCGGCGGCGAACTGCATGTGGTCAGTTCTCTTCCTGAAGGCGTGCAACTCGATCCGCTCGACAAGGCGGCGCTCGATTGGGCCTGGCAAACCGGTAAGCCAACCGGGAGCGGCACGCTGATCGTGTCAGAAGCAAGCTGGCAATTCCAGCCGCTCATGACATCATTGGGTGTACTGGCCGTGCTGGGTCTCGCGCGCGATGACGGCCGCAATCCCATCCCGCCTGAACGCGAAATCCTTCTGGGAACCATCGTCGCCCAAGCCGCACTTGCGCACGAAAGACTGCGGCTGGAAGACGCGCAACGCGAGATATCCTGTCGCCTCCAAACGCGGGACGGCAGTGCTTGACGGCTTTCTAAACCCAAGCTGTCCTGCATGGCGCGATAGCGCCGGATGCAGGACTGATCATGGCACCGTCACCGCGGCGGCGGCGGCGGCACGATCCGGATCACAACGCCGCTTTCACCGCCAGTCTCTTTCACGGCCTGCCGAAAAAGGCTGGAACCAGGTTCGACGATCTGGATCGTGCTGGCGATCCCATGGCTGGTCAGCGCAGCAGCAGCGAACTCGGCGTTCGTGCGCGCCTCCTGATTCGCTTCATCGTCAGTTTTGCGCTGTGCAAAGCCGGCAATGCCGATGTTCTGCATGCCCCAACGGTCCAAAGCCCAAACTGCGACATCGAGACTTCCTTCCGGCGAACTGAGCGAACCGTCCTGGCTGGCAATCGGGATGAAGAGATTGGCTGGAGCGGGCGGCAGGATATGAACTTGCCATCGACCGCCAGCGGTCTGAACCTTGCCTTCCAGCATGCGGTAGTCCGCCAGCGTCCAGCCCGGCGCCTCGATCGGAACGACTTGCACCGTGCGTTCGGTCCGGTTCACCCAAAGTGCTTGGGCCGGCATCCCCAGTTTCGTACGAATGGCCAGCAGCGGCGGCACGTCGCGGGTAATCCCGGCAGCCGTGCGCTGCACGGCAGAATCGACAATCGCCTCGGTCTTGGAAAGTAGGTCCGACGCGACCACCTGCTGGATGCTGACCTGCGGCGGAGCGCCAAGATCGTTTTGGAGCCTTGCCGCAATCACCTTTTCGGCATCGCTGCGATAGCTCGGCGTGATCAACACCGCATCGATCGAAGGCTCGCTCTTGATCGGCCAGCGCACTTCAAGCTGGGCGATATTGGATCGGGTCAAGTGCAGTTCGCTTGCAAAGGCGCGCCGGGCAAAGGATGCGGCCTTGGCTTCGCGAGTGACCCGGTAAAGCGTCAGCGCCAGCGGAGTAGCAAGAATGAGAAAGGCGGCCATGCCGGCAATGATGTAGCGCGGGGTCAACTCCACCCGGGCCAAAGGCCGCGCAGAACCGCTGATCCGCGCCACGCAGGCGAACGCGAAGGCGATTGCTGCCAGGTTGGTCAGGAACAGCAGGAAGGCGCCCCCCATAAAGGCCAGATCGCCGATGGCCAGGCCATAGCCTACCGTTGCCAAAGGCGGCATCAGGGCCGTGGCGATCGCCACCCCGATCGCCGTGGCACCGCGCTGCCAGACCGTGGCGAAAGCACCTGCCATTCCCGACAGGGTCGCTATCGCCAAGTCGAGCAGGGTGGGTTCGGTCCTGGCTATGATCTCGGAGGTCGCGTTCTTGATCGGGCTGAGCCATGTCAGCACTACGCTTGTCAGGATGCCGATGGCCGCCCCGATCGCTACGACCTTGGCCGCTTCGCGGATCTGCCTTCCGTCAAGCGAGGCGAAACCGAAGCCCATCGAAGCGATCGGGCTCATGAGGGGTGAAATCAACATGGCCCCGATGACCACCGCCGTGGACGACTGCAGCAGGCCCAGTGAAGCGATCCCCGCCGACAGTCCGCACATCAGCATGTAGGACTTGGAAAGTTCGCCTTCGGTTCGAACGGACTGGCGCAAAGCCATGCCATTTTCCCCGGTCAGGTCGGGAAACAGGCCTGTCTTGTCGACCTGACGGCGAAACGACCGCGTCGTCGCGATCAATCGGCGCCGCGCGCCCTTCAACGCAATGCGCATCCGTTCCTGCAATGCCGTTCCTCCCCTGGCCGCTGAGGGTCGTTCGCAACATCGAACGCTTCCGCTGATCGGCGAACAGAGCCTAGCCTTTTGGGCCAAGCCATGAAAGGCCGCTGGAAAGCTCTGCGTGGCGCCTTCGCAAACGAAATAGCATAGGGGTCATCGGCATGAATTGGCCATTGTTGACGGTTAGTCTGTTCTCTTGATTCTGGTTCTGGCCTCGATGATCGTCGCAGATCCATCTAGACTAGGAACGTCCGGAGGAATGGCATGGTTTCACTGCGACAAGCGGCCCTTCATGGCCTACTTGTTGCCGTCCTTACGGTTGGCGGCTCGACTTCTTTGCGCGCCGGCCAAGACCACTGGCTGGGGCGTGCCGGAGTTGCCGCCAGCTACCTTGATCAGCAATGGCGAGGTGACGAAACCTGGCAGGGAGCAGAGCCGTGGCAACGCTTCGTAATCGTCGATGCCTTGCTCGACTACGAAAGCCTCAGCCGAGATCGCCAATACCACAATGTCGTCTCTGCCTTTGTCCGCAATCGCTCGGGACTGACCCTGAACGATGATTTCTTGTGGGCGGCTATCGCCAGTATCCATGTCTGGCAGCGGGAAGGTGACCTTGAACTGCTCACCTATGCCCAAATGACCTTTGATCGGATAGTCGGCGACTATTGGGATGACCATTGCGGCGGCGGCCTGTGGTGGGATCAAGCGCGCACCTACAAGAATGCAATCACCAACGAACTGCTCATTTACGCGGCAACCCAGATGTTCCATGCCACCGGCGCGGACCATTATCGCACTTGGGCACTGCGCGGTTGGTCATGGCTCTCTGCATCCAAGATGATCGGAGCCGACGGGCTTGTTAACGATGGACTCGATGCCGATTGCCATAACAACGGGCAGCCACGGTACACATACAACCAGGGCGTGCTCATCGGCGCCTTGAACGACCTCACCAAAATCACGGGCGATCCGCAATATCTCGCGATCGCGGTGAAGCTTGCCTTGGCCACTAAGCGGACCCTGACCACGCCTGAGGAGATCCTGCGCGAGCCGGTCGACGAGCTTGGCCTCGACGGTGTCGTGTTCAAGGGTGTCTTTGCGGGCCATCTCGGGCGCCTGCTGGACAGCATGCCCACGAGCCCGGAACGCAGCGAGCTTTCTGCTTGGGCGCAACTGAACGCCCACGCGGTGTGGCTTGGGAGCGCGCGAGGCTCACAAGCCATCACGAGCCGGTGGTCTGAACAAGCCTCCCCTTCCGGCCCAGCCGCGCAGGCATCGGGTATCGAAATCCTCCTCGCCGCAGCTCGATGAACTGACCTTGCCCCATTCGCTTTGCATGTCGCGCTGCGCGTGTGCGTCTGGTAAGTTGGGCCGACAAAATGAAGCGGTGCTCGGGAGAAGCCAGATGGATCAAAGTGACGCCCAGAAAACACATCTGGACCTTAAACTGGCAGGGTTTCGAGCGCATGCCACCGCTGCAGGTTTTTTGCAGCTTACTCGGGAACTCAGGTCAAACGGCTTGATAGACGATAGCTCAATCGAGCGGATTCGTGAGGCAATGCTAGACGAACTTCTCGAAAACCTTCCGCTCTCACTTATTGGTGACAGGGAATACGAGAATCGCCTCCGCAAGCGCTTGACAGATCTTCTATCTGGGAATCAATGAAATCTAGATGCGTTGCCATTTTTGTGTATATTGATGATTTGTTTGTGCGGCACGTCATCTGTACTGTGTTTTATTTTTATCAAATCTGACTGAAATAAGCTGGTTTTGCTCAATGGGTTGACCTGAGCGAAGTTCTGGTTCTGCTATTCAGCGCCTGAAGCCTGCCATTCCGGACCGCCCAAGCCATCAAGGCTAAGGCCGACCCTGTGTGGACGGCTCTCCGTTGGCAAGTGGCATATTGAGCTTTGCGTCGTTGGTTGGTGCGGCCATGTGTCCGACCTGTTGGTGCAGCATATGTGCTGCTGGTCGTAATGCCATTAGCGCGGCTCGGGTCCCGACCATTGTCGCGCACTCGAGGTGCTGGGTCGAAACATGGGTTTTCCCGATCCGGCGGTTTCAACCGACTTTGTGCATTAGCTCCTGTCCGCCCTTCCCAACATCGTCAGCGCTGAGCGCTATATTCTATGCAATCTGCGGCTCGCGGTACCGTTCGCCGTTGCTCATCATCGCCCAGATCATGCGGGCATTCTTGTTGGCGAGCGCCACGGCGGCAACCTTGACCTTCTTGCGCGCCAGCAACTGCACGAGCCAGGGCCGCTTCGACTTATGGCGCTCAGCAAAGCGAATGACCGCCACAGCACCGACGATGAGCATCTGCCGCAAATAGCGATGTCCTGCCTTCGTGATGCCACCAAGGCGTTCCTTCCCGCCGCTGGAGTTTTGTCGAGGCACCAGCCCGATCCAAGCCGCTAGGTCGCGGCCTGAGCGAAAGATTGAGGGATCAGGGACAGTCGCAACGATCGCGCTTGCCAATAATGGTCCAACGCCTGGTATCTCCATCAGCCGCCGGCCGATTTCCGTTTCCCGCGCACTTGCCATGATCCGGCGATCATTCTCGAGGATCTGCTCTTTCACAATGCGCAGTTGGGCTGCCAGCATGTCCAGGCAGGTCCGGACATCGGTGGGTAAACGAGCGTCTTCCGTGTCAGCCACAATATCGAGAAGTTGGTCGATTCCATTCCTGCCGATTGGCGCGACGATACCAAACTCTGCGATATGCGCTCGCAGGGCGTTGGATAGCTGTGTCCGTTGGCGGTTGAGAATAAGGCGAACACGATGCAACATCATCGCGCTTTGCTGTTCCGGTGACTTGATCCCGACGAAACGCATGGTCGGGCGCGTCACCGCTTCGCAGATCGCTTCGGCATCGGCAGCATCATTCTTGCCGCGTTTGACGTACGGCTTCACATACTGCGCCGGCATCAGCTTTACATCATGACCCAGCGCCATGAGCTGACGCGCCCAGAAATGTGATGAGGCGCAGGCCTCGATCCCGATCAAGCAAGGCGGCAGCTTCGCGAAGAACTTCAGCATGCGACCGCGCGTCAATCGCTGGCGCAATACCGCCGCACCATCGGCATCCACACCGTGCACCTGGAACACGTTCTTCGCGAGGTCCAAACCAATCGTCGTGACTGTTCCCATCGTGGCTCTCCTTCCGGCTCATCCGCAGGTCATCCTGCGGAAGGGTTGGAGAGCCGTCCACGTCATCATTGTCAGACGCTCAGCGGACAATTTTTGCGCCGCAGGTGCAGACCGTCCGATTCCGGCTGCTCGCGACCACTTTACGACGGTCGCCAACGGGGCGCGAATGTCCGCTGCCACCATAGGCCGCCGTTCGAAGGTTTCACGCGCCTGCAGGGTCTGCCGTTACGAAGGCGCGGGGCGGAAGCGAACGTCGCACATTCGCGATGAGGTCGCGCTCGAAGGGTAGTAAATCTATATCGTGGAGCGGGATGGAGGCGAGCATCCTCAGTCCCTGGTCGACGTCCTCGATTGGTCCGGTTGATCGCATGAGCTTGACCGCGATCTCCGCCGGGACGCCGTACTCGTCCAAGGCGTATAGGCCTGCCGGCAGGAAGAGTGACTCAGCACGCGCGGCAAGTAGGCTGTAGTCGCCCGGTCGCGTCCCCTTGAAGCGGGTGAGCACGTCGGCCTGGATGCGACTCACGGCCATCAGCTGCCTGCCGAACGTGTAGCCGACGTAGTTTCGCAGGAACGCGAGGGCGCCCTCAACCGCATCGCTGATCGACTGGTCCTTCCAACGCTCCTCGACCCTTCGGCGGATGAAGCTCCCGAAGTCCGGGGCGGCCATCAGCCCAGTCAGCACAGCCTGGAGCTGGCTCCCTTTGAAGATGCCGTGTCTACGCAGACCCGCCCCCTGATCGACATGGTCGAAGATGATGTTGCAGACCGCGAGCAGCTGGTCCGAGTCGGGCATCCCCCGCCACGAAAGAAGCCTCGGCTGCGCATCATGCAGCTCGGAGATCGCGTCGAAAACCGCGTTCTGCGCGGACATTGGCAGGTATCGGTTCTGCCGGATCGTAGCTTCGCTCAGTTTCGAGTTCGAGAACACCTCAATCAGCCGCTCTTGCGACTGGCGCGTCAGACTTCCTGCTGGAAGGTCGAGGAGCAGTGATAGGGGGGTGGTATCATCCTGCCGCTCGATCGGCAGGTCGACGACGTGGTCTCCCTCCTCGACCGCAGCTTCGAGGACGAATACCTTGCCGATGAAATAGCGGTTCATCCGGCCGGCTCGCCCGGCGATGTTCCTGAACGTGAAGTCGTCGATCGTCTTGTTGTTGCCTCGGCGTCGATCGAAGATGACGACGTTCTCGGCGACCGTGTTGACGCCCTCGATCATGGTCGACGTGCAGACGAGGAACTTGATGTGGCCCTCCTCGAAAGCTCGCACCATGTACTGCTGCAGCGCACGAGGCACGTTGCCGTGATGGATGCCGACACCCCTCCGCAGCGCCTGGGTCACTTCCCATTCCGACGGGAAGTTTTGCTCTAGCCACTCTACGGCGTCGCTCGTCGTCTCGACGAGCGATAAGTCGCATGCCGAGTACATCAACCTCGCGGCTTCCCTCGCGCTGCGCGGCGACTGGCAGTATACGAGCGTCGGAGATGTGAAGCTGCGGCAGAGCTCCACCAGTTTGTCAGCCCGCTCAGGACCGTCCTTCTTCAGATCGAAGTGGATGACGTCCAGCGCTACCGTCGAGAAGGGCGAAGGCAAGAAGACATGCCGGTACTCCGATGCAAGTCCCCGAACGTCGGCGATGTTGGGGCCGATGAGGTAGAACTGGGCGCCTTGGCTTGCGAAGCGATGGAAGCAGAGATTGAGATCCACTGCCCGCTCGTCGGTCTCGCCTCCGCGCAGGTCGAGCTTGTAGAACTCGTCGATCACGAAGAAGTCGACGTCGTCGAGGTCGGTGCGGCTCAGCGCACGCTCTTGGGTGAGGACGTAAACGGTGGGACGACCGTCATCGAGACGCTTCTGACTGGGATGGGTGATGATATCGTGGGAGTGTCCCAAGGACTGGCCGACGCGGCGACGCGTCTCGTCGATGAGCGCGATCGTCGGCACTATGATCACAGCCCGCTTGTGCTGTCGGGTAGCTAGGACGGCGTCGATGACGAGGCTCTTCCCGACGCTCGTCGGTGCGCTCAGGACCACGTTCCGGCCGCTGACGAGTTCCTGGAAAACGGAGAGCTGCAGACTGTGGAAGAGACGATTGTCTTTCAGACCGGGCACTCGATGCGCTTCGATGACGATCTGGTCCTCGAAACCGCGTGGCCTATTCTGATCGACGTAGGGGTAGAGGCCAACTTGGCGAACAAGCGAGTCTAGAAGTTCGTCGTAGCCGTCGTTCAGCGCTGCCCCCAGCGCCAGCATTCTTATGATAAGCTCACGGGCGGCGACCACGCTCCTCTCGTCGTTCGCCATCCCGACCAGCGCGCGAAGGATGGCGAAACGGTGTTCGGCGAACGTGTCCCGGTCGCCCAGATGACGGCGGATCGCTTCTGCGTCCATCTACGCTCGCCTCAGCCGCTTCTCGAACTCTATGGCGAGCGTGTCGGCACACTCGACAGGAACGAGGAACATCGCCACCTCGACCCTGTCGAGCTCGTGTCCCAGCTGCGTCTTTATCCGTGCGTATTCAACGTCGACTTCTTTGCGGAGACGCTCGACGTATCCGGGGGCGAAGCCGGGGGACAGCGTGGCGCTGTCGTAGGCGATCAGCACGGGAAGTCGCAGCACGCGGAGCAGGTCCGAGGTCTTTGCCATCGAGTCCAGCACAGGGCCGAGGCAGTCCGCTCTGAGGTGATGCGGCTCGCGCAACTGCACGATGATGTCGCGCTCTTCGACGAGCACATCGCGGTTCAACGCCGTCCGCAGCTCTCCGAGCACCTCGTCCACCACCTCTCGGTGGGTCTCCGCCGTGATGAGCTTCGAGCGCCCAAGCCAGATCTCGTCGCCTTCCGGCTTCTGCACTATGTGCGCGCTCGTGGAACGCATCCCGCCAGCAATCCGGAAGAAGATGCGGCATGCGATCGGCTCAGCATCAAAGTGATGACGCAGGATAGCGTGGAGCATGAGCGCCGCGACCACCTGAGGCATGTCGACGGCGCCATGCCGCTCCAGCGCCTTAAGGGCAGCGACGGGCAGACGCCGAGCGGTAAGATGGTTGAAGCTCGCAAGCGTACTCGCCGGCAGCGCCATCTCAGGCAGCCAGTCGAGCAGGTGTTCGATCAACTCGCCTCTGCGCCATTTTTCGTCGTCGTATTCCACATCAAAGGCGTACAGTGCTCTCTTGAGCTCGACTTCGTCGATGCGCGCGAGTTCCGAGAAGAAAGGTGTCGGCCTCGCCATCTGGTATACCTTGACGGCGGAGGAGGCTAACTCCCGCATCGCTTTCAGCCGCTCGTCCCACCAGATGATGCAGTCGCCGCGCGACCAAATCTTCTTCTCTGGCTCGGCAACCGATGCATCGCCCATGGCCCGGACCTTGCTGACGAGCGCGGCGTAAGTGTCCAGCATGAGGTGGTAGGCGGGCGTCGGACCACGACCGGCCGCAAGGCGCAGCATCTCGTTCACGTTACGGGCAAGCAGGGACCGTTCCTCGCCTTCCACTTCCCATAACATTCGCTCCGCCCACTCGCCGAGCCCGAGCCCCGATCCCGATTTGACGTCTGGGTAACGCTTCCTGAATGCCGCGACCAGATCGTCGAACGCCGCAAACCCGTTGCGATTGGCTCGGGCGCGCAGGAACGGCGCCAGCTTCGTTGATATCGCGCGCGTCGTGACAAACCGGAACCAAGCCGTCCCCCCGAACCGATCGCTGAGCAGGGATTTCTCGCAAACAGAACTACCCTTGCGAGACTTATCGCGTGTTGTAAGTTCCGTGATGTTCCACTTGCCTTCCGCTTCCGTGGTCTTCACCTGGATGTACTCGTTGACAGACATCGCCTTGTCTGTGCGGCGAAGGATGATGTCGTCCCCGGTTTCGCATTCGAGTTGTTCGATGCCCGGGGCTTGGAGCATCTCGAGGGCGAGCCGCGCGGCGACGTGGTCCTGCACGCGAAAGCCTCGCCTCGCGGCTATGCCGCCGGCGTCGGAGGCAGCAGGACTAATCAGAGGGTCATGCATGCGGATCCCCGGCGGAACGAGCCCTCGCAGGCGAAAGCGCGGTGGACGCGTCATCGCGGGAAGCGGAACCGCAGGTATAGGATCCGTGCGACTCGAAAGCAGGGAAAACGTTACGAAGGTCAGGTGCGATGACGTCCGGTCGAGCAGCGGCCTTTATCAGAAGAGTACCCCCGGCGTGAGATCAAAACCGTTTGGATGAATGCAGCAATTGCTCGTGTTGCACCAGTCCAAAAACCACTGGAATCCCGTGTAATAGGGACGGCTGGTAAGTAGGGATGCGAGCAAACGGCCTAGTACATCGAGCTATGTCTTAGTCGACCTTCGAAGGCGCCCAATGACGAGTTCAGGCGATGGTGTCGAAGGACCGGCGTGTGCAGATCGACCGCGCTTGCCATCGACCACTTCCAAGGTCACTGGCCGCTGTCGCCGCCTCGGCTGATACTTCCAGTACACACCAGACCGGACGATACTACGTGCGTCACAGCGATTGATCACCAATAATAGACCACGCTAGTACGGTGACCCAGCCGCGCCAGTCCGGCGAAGCCGAACTGGCGCAGGTCCTCGACCGTCACGCCCCGCATTTGGTGGAGCGTCTGGGAGTTGCCCATCGTGAACCGATAGGTAATCGTACGTCAGTATCGGAGAGCATTCAAGTGACGACGCTGATTTCCTGGATGTCAGTTGATAGCCGCGGGCCAAGCGCGATTTACGTGGTGGCTGACAGTCGCATCACTTGGGGCTCGCAGGCACACCGCTGGGATAGCGGTCGGAAAGTGTTCGCTGCACCTACGCCAGACGTGTTTGGATACTGTGGCGATGTGCTGTTCCCATCGCTGGTTCTCGGGCAGATAATCGACCTGGTCAGCCGAGGCCTGCTTTGGACTTCTGAGACAGATCCAGAAGAGCGCCACGTGATACTCTTTAAGTACCTTCAGACGGCCTACGGCCGCCGGCAGAACGCACCAGACCAAGCCTTTACGGTGGTGCACGCGACCAGGCGAGGGTCTGAAATGAAAGGCGAGTTTATGGCTTGGCGTATAGACTACGCTCCTGGTGGCCGAGGATGGAGGGATGTGCGCCTCGATACTGCGGATCACGGTAAATCGCGGGTCGTCGTTACGCTCGGTAGTGGTAGCGAGCCACTCAATCGGGAACTGGAGAACTGGAGAAATTCCCCGCAGGGTGGCACGGCGCGGTCACTGTTTAGCGCGTTTTGCGACGCCCTTGAGTTGGGTGCCGACCCTCTGACGGGAGGTGTTCCGCAGATCGTCTCTCTGGATCGCAAATCAGAGGGCAAAATCTTTGGCTTTGTCGCTGACGGGCAGCGATATGTTCACGGTTCTCCAATCAGCTATTCACCAGCCCAGCAGTCAATCGAATGGGTTGACCGGCTCTTTAACCGCATTTCTCCGGAGACGCTGGAGCGGCTTTCAGGCGCTCAGCGCCAAGTCCGTGTCATTGCTCCGGCAACAGGGGGTCTGCGTGCATTTCTGCAGAAGGTCGAAGGCACTTCCGACGCCGGCGAGACGCCTAGCGAGGATGCTGTCTGAAAAGCTCGCGGCGACCGTTCACGGAAGCCGTCAACCTTCAACGCCGTAATTTACGCATCTGCGGCCGCCCGAAGCCCGCACGGTAAACGTCTGTTTCTGACAGCAGCGGTCATTCGCCGCGGTTGGCCCGAACGGCGGGATTGTCCCAGCTGCCGCTTACCAATGTTCGACCTTGTCGGTCGCTGAGCCGCCGTTCCCATTTCCCAAATGCGGACCGACGGGTTTTCCATTCCGCACGCGAAGATGGGCGCGTCGCAGTCGTGAATAGGTTTTGGCTCCCCGCTATGGCGGGGAGCCAGATAGCCTTAGATTTCCGTGCCCTCTGCCAAATTCAATGCATCCTCCACATCGACCCCGAGGTATCTGACCGTGCTTTCAATCTTCGTGTGCCCGAGCAGGATCTGGACCGCGCGGAGATTTCCCGTGGCTTTGTAAATGATCGACGCCTTCGTTCGCCGCAGGGAATGGGTACCGTAATCCTCGCTCGGTAAGCCAATTCCCGTGACCCATTCGTCGACAAGGCGGGCATATTGCCGCGTGCTGATGTGGGCAGCGTGGTCGGTGCGGCTGGGGAAGGCATAATCCTCGAGGGATCCACCCCGGAGTTCAAGCCATTTGAGGAGGCTGGCGCGAGCATCGTCCATCAGCTCAAACTGGACGGGCCGTCCGGTCTTTTGCTGAACCACGGTGGCCCGCGTTCGAATTCTCCGATCACTAACGATGTCGCTGATCTTGATCTTCACCAGATCGCAGCCGCGTAGCTTGCTATCGATGGCCAGATCGAAGAGGGCCCGATCCCGAATTCGTCCGTGTTGGTCGAGGAAGAAGCGGACAGCCCAGATCTGGCGGGGCTTGAGCGCGCGCTTCGCACCCACCTTGCGCCCGGTGTTCCAAGAAACTCGCTCGCGAGCGGCGGGATCAAATTCTGACAATCCCATGACACATCTCCTTTGGCCATGACGGCCAAAGGTAGAACGCCTCAGAGCTGGTCGCCCCATGAGTGATCTCTATCATCCGCGGGCAGCAGCTTGCTGGGCGCGGCCAGTTCCACATGTGGCGAAGGGCCGCCGGGATCTAAGCGAGCGAGTGAGGGCTTGATGAGGCAGAAATCGCAGGGTTTTGCCTCATAAAATGGTGTTCAATGAGCTATAAAGCGGATATTTATAGCTCATGAAGTGGAATTGGCAGCAGCCAGACTGGCCGGAATTTCGGTGGGACAGGGCCCCTCTGGTGGCGCCTGAAGCCCAATTCCTGCAACAATCCGGCATTCTCATCGGTTCAGTCAAGCACCTCGCCGACGATGACCGCGCCGCCGTCACCATCGATATCATGACTGGCGAAGCGCTCAAAACTTCCGAGATCGAAGGCGAGTTGCTCAACCGCGACAGCGTGCAAAGTTCGCTGCGCCGCCAGTTCGGTCTTGAAGTCGGTGGCCGCCGCATCCCTCCCGCCGAGCGCGGCATCGCTGAAATGATGATCGCGCTCTATCGCGACTTTGCCGAGCCGCTCACGGATGAGACCCTGTTCGCCTGGCACCGCATGGTCGTCAGTGGGCGGCACGATATCGAGGCCGTCGGCCGCTATCGCGAACATGCGGATGCCATGCAGGTCGTTTCCGGCCTCATCCACAAGCCAAAAGTGCATTTCGAGGCCCCGCCCTCAAAGGATGTGCCACAGGAAATGCAGAGTTTCCTTGCATGGTTCGCGGCCACGTCTCCCGAGGGTCCAAGACCCTTGCCAGGGTTGACCCGGGCCGGCATTGCTCACCTCTATTTCGTGTCGATCCATCCGTTCGAGGACGGCAACGGCCGTGTGGCCCGTGCGCTCGCGGAAAAGGCGCTGTCACAGGCAATCGGCCAACCCAGCCTGATCGCCCTTTCGCATGTCATCCAGCGCAAGCGTGCCGCCTATTATGACGCGCTGGAAGCCGCCAACAAGCAAAACGAAATCACCGCTTGGCTAACCTATTTCGCCGAAACCGTGCTGGAGGCCCAGACACATAGCCTTGCCCTGATCGACTTTCTCATCACCAAGACGCAATACTACGACCGTTTCCGAGACCGATTGAACGAGCGGCAGGCCCGCGTCATCGCCCGGATGTTCCGCGAGGGGTTGGACGGCTTCACAGGGGGGCTGAGCGCGGCCAATTACATCACCATCACGGGCACCTCTCGTGCGACCGCCACCCGCGATTTGCAGGAGTTGGTCAGCATGGGCGCATTGCTGCAGACCGGCACGCTGAAATCGACCCGCTACTATCTCGATCTGGGCAAATAGCGGACGATTGGTCCGCGAAGCGCGAGTTACGGCTACGTAGGAACCTCTTTCCCGAGCAGCCTCGGTGGGGGAATGGATTTCCGCAGAAGCCGGCCTGACGCTGCCATCCGAACCGGCTTTAGCTTCCCCCGCAAGCGTGTTAGCCATTGAAGCAGTGGGGGCATTTCATGGTATTTCATAGAAGCTTGCGGCAAATCATCACATGGATCGCTGATCGGATTGGACGTCAGACCGAGGTAGCTGAAACACCATCGAAGTTCATCGACCTCGCCCCAACTGATGATGCCGACACTGCAGGGGTATATTCCGACGCCCTACTATATGCGACGCGTAATTCCAACGTCTCGAACATCGCTCTGACGGGACCTTACGGTTCCGGCAAAAGCAGCATCATCAAGTCGTTTCTCAAGAAGCACAAACCCCACGTCCTGCAAATCTCGCTCGCATCGTTTCTTCCTGAAGCGACTGCCACCGGCGGGCAGGTCACCAAACAGGAGATCGAGAGAAGCATTCTCCAGCAGATGCTTTATGGTGCCGATGCGAACCAGCTGCCCCACTCGCGATTTCAGAGAATCAAATCGCCGGGTCGCTGGTCTGCGTTACTGTCTCTGTACGCTATTATCGGGCTGACCGCATGCTGGCATCTGTTTCAGAACCGGGATGGCATCCTCAATGGCAGGTATTTCCTTCCTCTCGCGCCAGGCAACTGGCCAAATTTCGTATGGTTCGCAGTGGGGGCGTCCTTTCTCTGGGTGACCGTCCATCACCTCTACAAGGCAAGTTTCGGCGTATCCCTGAAAAGCATTTCTCTGAAGGACATCCAGATCATGCCGACGGCGGTCATTCAGGAGTCGATCCTCAACCGCCACCTCGACGAGATCATCTATTTTTTCCAATCCACGAAATATGATCTGGTGGTCATCGAAGACCTCGACAGATTCAATAACACAGATATTTTTGTTACCCTCAGAGAAATAAACAGCCTAATAAATGAAAATTCCGGGGTGAAGCGGACCATCAGATTTCTATACGCATTGCGCGACGATATGTTCGTAAATACTGACCGGACAAAATTCTTCGAGTTTATCATTCCCGTCATCCCCATCATCAACAGGTCGAATTCCATCGACATGATGTTAGAACAGGGAAAGCGGCTTTCCCTCGACGGTCGGCTCGATCGCCAGTTCCTGCGGGAGGTGTCGCGATATCTCAATGACCTCAGGCTCATCCATAACATCTTCAATGAATACGCGATCTACGTCGCCAACCTAGAGACCGACGGAGACAATGTGCTGGATGCCAACAAGCTTCTGGCTGTCCTTATCTACAAGAACGTGTTCCCTCGAGATTTTGAAGACCTGCACCGGGGTAAGGGCAACCTCGCGCAAATTCTTAGCCGCCACGAGGAATTGATCGCTAACGGTGAAACGGCATGCAAGGCGGAGATAGAACGCCTCGAGCAGTTGCTGGATGTCGCCGAAGGACAGGTTCCTGCCGACTTGATGGAGCTGCGAAGAATTTACGCGATGGCACTCGTCGAAAAGCTGCCATCACAGGCTACGCACGTGAGCATCAATTCGCAATCCTGGGTTGAGATAACATCACTGCCAAAGAGTGATGCGTTCGAAAAGATCATCAGCAACTCAAATATCAGATACCAGTATTACCAAGGTCATCAAGGCAGCATCACTATTCCCAACCTTCAGGTCGAGGTGGATGCGCTGAGGACATATAAGCAGCGCGAGAAAGAAATCGAACACAGGGCCGTCGAGTTCAAGGCCGCCACCGCCCGCAGCCTTCGTGAAATCAGGATAAAGCGCGCAGCCCTGCGAACAGCCAAGTTCAACGATCTAATTCGGCTGAACGCGGACGGGGCCGGCGAATGGTTCACGGCATTCGGGGAAAGCGCCGCACTCGCGCGGTTCCTTATCCTCGAGGGGCATCTCGATGACACCTACTACCAGTACACCTCGCTCTTCCATTCCGGCCGCCTGTCACCCAACGACAACAAGTACCTCATCCAGATCCGCGGGTTTGTGAATCCAGAACCTGGATTCCAGATCGATAATCCCAAGGAAGTCGTGGCCGCGATGCGGGACGAGGATTTTCGTCAGAATTACGTCCTCAATGTCAAGATCGTCGACTGCCTGCTCAGCGATCCATCAGTCTATTCACCGCAAATTTCGAAGATGCTCGAGTATATTTCCTCCCAATTTGAAAGCTGCGACCAATTCTTTTTGTCCTATTACGCCACAGGAACGCACGTCCCCGCGCTGGTCGCCGGCCTCGTGCAGACGTGGCCAGGTTTCATACCCGCCACCATCGCCGGCCCCAAACACCTCTCCCATGTGGCTCAGGTCATCGCACACCTGCCGGATCGCACTCTAGCAACGCTACCCGAGACATATCCCGAGATTTCGCGGTTCCTTTCGGAACATTTGCCACAGATACTGGCATTGGGCATCGACTTCGATCCATCGCGGCTCAAGATCCTCGAGATACAGATGCCGAACCTTCAGAGCATCGAACGTTTCCCCGGTATCGCCCGCATGCTCTTCGAGGAAGGCCTCTACAAGCTCAGCGTCGAAAATCTGGAATTCATATTCCAGACCGTGCTGAGCGCCAGCAATCTCGACGCCCTGCGCACACGGCACTATACGACTGTGCTCGAGACAGCTGACGACGCACTTAGCTCAAGGATCGAAAGCGGCTTCGCTGACTACCTGAGCGACGTCCTCCTGGAACTGCCGCATAATACGCAGGAGAGCGTCGCTGCCGTGCAGTCCATCATAGGACGGGAGGAAGTGGACTTCGACGACCGGAGCGCCTTCCTCCGCCAGCAAACGGTGCTCCTTCCTGCCATTGACGAAGTACCCGACCGGTTTCACGCTCTCGTCTTCCGGCTCGGCAGGATCGATCCGACATGGAAGAACTGTCTTGGTTTTCTCGGCAGAGAAACCTTCGATGCCGAAAGCCTCACCGCGTTCCTTGATCTGGCTCCGGTGGCGACGGCGCTCTCGAAGCAGGACATTCCCAATGGTGACGAAGCACATGTCCTGCGCAGGTTCCTTGTCGACAACAATGACCTAGAACACGGCATATACCGAACCTACGTTCAAAGGTTGCCAAGGAACTTCTCAAAGTTTCCGGACGCCCTCGGCCCAGAAAAACTCACGATACTCATCGACGAAGGGAAAATTACCTTCTCGAAGGAGAGTTTGGATTTCCTGGAGGATCACCGTCACCTTCAGGTACGCTTCGTCGTCAGAAACATCGAGCAGTATCTGGCTGATCAGAGTGCGTTTTCCCTCGGTGACGAATTTAACGAAGGACTGCTCGGGCAGGACATCAGCGATCAGCAGAAACTGGCGATCATCCGGTCCATGGATCTGGCGCTTCTCCCCGGAGTTCCATCACGTGCAGGCGTGGTGGGACGAATTCTCGACAGGACACGAGCAGATACGAGCGCGCTCGATGCTGCATCCGCACGCGCAGTTATCCTGAATTCCGGTCCCATTGGCGTCCAGATCTCGTTGCTCAACAAATGCCAGAGTGCCCTGAGCGACGATGATGTACGCGAAATTCTCACCATGCTCCCCGCGCCGTTCTCGGAAATCAAGACGGGCTATTCCACGCCGAGGATTGAAAAAAGCGATACCAATCTGGCTCTGGTGAAGTGGCTTGATCGCCGCGACATCATTTCGTCCTGGAGCGAAACACTTTTTGGAGATGCAATCCGTATCAACCTCTATCGGCGTGACAGCAATTCCTGATGCGCGCGGGGTCGAGAGTTTGCAGAAAAACCATCGCCCGCCTGGGGCGCATCCTTTGGTGCAGCGATGCTGCTTCCTCTGTCATGACCTGACCACATTGTTGCCGACGTTCTAAAATCCTTCCCTCGCTCCTTCACGAACAGAAAGGAGTTCATTACTCATGGCACATTGTGGCTGAAAATGAACAAAACCGGCCATTCGCCCAGCGCGGAGCCGTCTGGCAGAAATGCAAAGGGCGGCGGGCCTGGCCTAAGACTCCGCGAAAGCCGCGATCGGCGTCAGAGCCTCGCTGGGGACGCACGGATCAGCAGCTATTCGAAACTCTGCTCGCCTTCCCGATCACGCTTGCTCTCATGTTCGATCCAGCGTTCGAGTTCGGGCAGCATGTCGGTGACCCATTGCCGGACCTCGCCTCCAGCATCGTCACCCAGCGTCGTGATAGCCGCGCGACGCCGAACCAGGATATCGGCGAGCGAGCCACTCCAGCTGCGCGGATGCAGCCGCGACCAGATATCACCGAGGAACGCCCGCTTGTCTGGCGCGTGGCCCAATATTTCCAGGAAAAGCGTGGAGACACCATTCTCCTCTTCGCGCTGCTGCCGCTTGAACAGGGGGATGCTTTTGCCAAGCAGCGGATAGCGCCGATCCGGATCGATATTCGCCCACTGAACAAGGGTCTCGGCGCCGACATCTTCCACCGGCGTGCCAGACCCGAAGTCCCCCTCAAACAGCCCCCGATTTCTCGGCCTGAGTTCGGGGAGCAGGAATTCGTCGAGTGCGATCAGGGGATGCGTCTCGAAGAGCGCCTTCAGGACATAACCAAGATCGTAGGACGAGAGATAGACGGTCTCCAGCCCGGCCCGGACGCGAGCGCAGATTTCCCGCAATGTCGCCTCTCCATCGGGTCCGGCGCAGCAGACCCGAATAACGGTATGCAGCCCAAAATCGCGCAAGGACTGCTTCTTTCCGAAGTCGGCGCGCAGTAGCAGCTCACGGCCAACGGCGATCAAGGATGGCGCACGTTGGTGCCCTTCTTCCCGATCGCGGTAGAAGTGCATGTGCAATATATCGAGCGCGATCTCGACGCCGTCGGCCAGATTGCCGATGTCGGTGAGCAGAGGGCCAAGCGCGTCGGGTGGAGACTCCCCGACACTGCCATTGGCGATGCTTTGAAAAGTCCGCGCCGAAAGGACGCCACGTTCGATCGCACGGCGAAGCCGCGCTATGCCTTGAGCATCGATAGCAACACGCGCCTGAAGATACGGCAGACTCGCGGCGAGATCTGGATTCTGGATCACATCCTCTAGCGCAGCGTTGGCAAAGGCCGAATCCTTGGCGTGCGCGCCATGGATAAACCCGCCCAGCACCGTCGCATTCCGGTTGTCCGCATCGGCGGTAGAGAAGAGACCCAGCAGTTCCCGCCACATCACATCAAGGTCGGCGGAGCCATCCGACAGACCGATGCCGCACTCGTAGGCGCGCTGCGGATGTTGTTCGACGAGCAGTTCGGCGATGAAGGCAGCGCGCGTCTCCGGATCGTGCGTGAGCGCCGTGCCGATTTCCTTAGCGAGCTGCGAAGCACGCTCATACGGTTTCATGACGTCGCCGTCGTCGGCATCACCGTCAGCGACGTCCCAACCTAAACTGCTGCGCCCCAGTACGACCGCACGGGCCTGATGAAGAAGATCGGTGGGTTTCAGGCGTTCGATGAGCGCGGTGAGACGGGCGCGCACCTCATCCGGCATCGCGTCGCCCTCGAAACGCAGCGCTGTGCGGAAGCCGATCCACCCCTCGATCCAGGGCCGCTCGGAAGAAAAGTGGGTCGCTGCCCGTTCGAGCGCATCGTGACAGGCTCCGAAATGCCACAGCTCCCTTACGCTATGGGCAAGATGGTCGCGGGCGCTTTCGATGATTGGCGAAAGCTCGATCGCCAAGTCGACCGCGCCGTTGTACCAAGCCCAGATGTCGTCATAGGTCGGTGGGTGCCAGCCATAGTCCCTTGACCGGGCGCCAAAGTCGAAGTCACTCGATGAACTGAAATGGTGCGCCTTCAGCAGTGAATCCACGGCGACTCTGGCGCAGCGCGCCAAAGCCGGATCACCGGATTGGGCGAGGCGGCGCACGAGCGCTCGCCGCTGATCTGGCAATGCATTGGTACCGGACAGGTGCAGGTGAAACAGCTCGGCAAACATGTCCGATGCCGAGTTGTTGTTGTGATTGGGCGGCTCGGCGGCAAGGAACCGGGCAAGCAAGGTTGCCGCGCGGTCGAACAGCGGCGGATCGTAAGCGAGGAGCTTGATCAGTCGTATCCATTGCCACCGGTTAGTCGCCTGCGGATCAAGTATCTCGGCGCCGCTCGGGCCGGCGATGTCTCGCTCTATCCTCGCGAGCACGGCGTCGGGTGCTACCGGCGCGATGTTAATGATGATCTGGAAGCCGTCTTCGCCCGACGCCGCGAGATCGCCCAGCGGCCCGTCGGCACGAAGCCAACGCTCGACCGCGGCACGCGCCTCGGCGCTGTCGTGCAGATAGCCGAGGCGGCGTGCGAGCGACTTCTGCATCCGCAGTGTGAGCGACGAACAGAACCGATCGAAATCGGCCGGCGGCATACGTTCGAGGGCAAACCCGGCCAGGGGGATGGCGAGCGCATGCGGCAGGATCGCGCGCCACCGTCCGCGCAGCTGCGCGATCCCGCGCTGACGAAGCGTGTTCAGCGCCGCATATATGGTCGCAACGGCAACGCCGCGAATAGCTGCAACTCGCGCAAGTTCACCGTTGCTCGACGTGTCTTCTCCGTCGATCGAATAGAGCAGGGCAAGGTCTTCGGCAGCGGAAAGTAGATCCCGGTCGGGCTCATTGCGCTGATGGAAAATGCGCTCGAAGAGGTCGCGGCTCTTGAGCTTTCCTAGGGTCTCGCCTCTCCCGAGCGTTTCGGCGAGGGCGCGCGCTACGCGGAAGTTGCCGTCGCTGAACTTCGATATCGTTCGCCGGTCGACCTGCGTCACATTTGGGAAGGTCTTTTCCAGCCAAAGTTCGACCATTTCGGGTGATGCCGATTGCAAGCGGAACACCTCGGTACGCTCGGGCTCGTCGTCTCGCACGTCATATTCGACGGTGATGAGGCTTACTTGGCTACCGGTCTCTGAGCAGATGCGGGCAAGTTCACTGTGGGTAGCCGGATTGCAGTTGTCGACGATCAGGATCGCGCGCTGCCTCGCGATCACCAGTTGGCGCGCCATATCCCGCGCAGTCGGATTGGTCTCCTCGGAATAGTCCGTGTAGACGGCGAGGCCGGGATCAAGCGGCGCCTCACCGACACCGTCCTCGAACAGCGCCTGCACGAGCCGGGTCTTTCCCAGTCCGGAGAGCCCAATTAGCCGAATGCACTGGCCGGGCCTGCCCAAGGCCGCGCGAAGCCGGGCGACACCCTCGCCGATCGTGAGTTGCTCGCGGTCGCTCGTTCGCTCATCGGTCAGGCAGGCCCTCTCGTTGAAGAGATAAGGCGTCTCCTCCCTCAAGCCGACGCCGCACCAGTCGCCGATGCTGCTCCAGCCCGACATGCCGATGCCGAGCCGCGTGCGGACCCAGGCTGCAATTCCGGGATAGTGATTGACCCATGTCGCCAGCCGGTCGCGATCGTAGAAATCGCTATGCAGCTGCCCGGCCTCCGGCAGATCGTCGAGCTGCGTTCGGATCGCATCACGGCGGTCGCTCAGCGGTTTATCGGCGACCGACCCTTGGGCGCTGACGATGATATAAGCGCCCGATCGAGCGGCGAGTTCTGCAATTGCCGGCCGCAGAACTCCACCAGGGCGCATCTCATCGCGGACCGCGCTCGCTGGCATATCGGGTTTTTTGACCTGAAACCCGGTGTGCTGGCGCGGCACGAAATCCGGCGTAGGCAGGCAGGAAGGACATTCGACCCGGACATCTAGCCCGCCATCGGCCGCATCCTGATTGCCGCCCGCGGTCACTGATGCGCTGGGACACCCCTGCGCCCGCAATTCTGCCAAGGCGAGACGCGCAACGAGTGTCCGCAGATCGGCGTCATTGAGATCGGCGACTTGTGCGCCAGTAATTTCGAACATCGTCCCCCAAGCCCCTTTCGTCAAATATAGGAGAGCATGCGGGAGAACAAAGAGCGGTGAACTGATAATTGGTCCGCCCCGGCCGCGACCGAACTGCCAGTTGATCCCGTCGCCACGCATGATGCCGGCGACGGGCTTGCCGAGCTGGCGCTCCAGCGCCGGTCGCCACGGCACGAGCGTGAACTCGCGCGTCTTCTCGACCAGCGTGAACTCTCCGCCCGGCGCGTCGATCGCGCGGGTGAACCGGCCCTCGTCCCGTTGACCTCGGGGCGTTCGAGCTGCCGGGCGGAGCGTTCACGCTGCATGAGCAGAGTGATGTTTACCGGGTCAGCCGCCCCGATGTCGTGAGGCACGGCCAGGCGCCCGACCCGCGCGATCCGGCGGAGAGGCTGTTGGGCCGCAATCCGCGCGATTTCTGCTAGGTGCGGAGCACCTGAATCGTCTCGAGATGCTTGAGCGCCGCGCTATCCAGGCCGTTCGTGAAGAAGAAGCGTTTGCCCTTCACGTCGCCGAAGAACTTCTTGAACCGATTGACGGTGGCGTCGGCATCGGCGCCGCCAGTGATCACGGTTATATCGGGTCGCTCGCCCTCGGTGAGCTGAACGCGCTTCAGGAGATGTTTGAACTCAAAGTCGGCCGCGGGCATCGAATAGCCGATGAACACCCAGTCGGCGGTTCCCTTGAGATACTGCTCCGCTGTCCGCCAGCTTGCAGAGTGCATCGGAAAATCGAGCGCCTTGCGATAGCTGAAGGTCGCGAAGCGCGTGCCGAGGCTTTTGGTCTTGCAATGGGGGCAGCCGGGACTTCGGATTGCAGGCATCTTGGCGGTTTTGGGCGCAGGCAGGGCCGCCCAGTCCTGTCGGCGAAAGAGGGTCTGTGCCACCATCTCGGTATCGCTCGGTGGAACCCAGAACGTCTCGCGGCAGGCGTCGCAATAGAGCCAGTTCACGGAGCCGTGCGGCTTCAGGATATGAAGGGTTTCGCCGCTGAGCGGGCGATTGACGAGACCTTTGTCATCAAACGTCACTGCCCGCGCATGACAGCCGTAATCAATGCGGCGGATCGTCTGCGCACGCGCCATGCCGCGCTCGAACACCGTGTCCCAGTTCATGCTGAGAACCGCGCTGATGTCGGCGCGAAATCCACCAAAGAAGCTCTCCAGTGCTCGCCATCCGGCGTCGGGCTTGCGCTGCTTGCGAGCATAGGCTTGCGACAACATGCGGATCATCCGGACGATGATCGCGCGGCGCACGATGCGAAGGTCGGCAGCAGAGAAATGCGGGCCTAGATGGTGGCCGGTGTTCGCCGAAAGGTCGACAAGCGTGAAGATGTCCTCCAAGTCGGGCCACTCATCGGCCGTGCGCGGCGCACCTTCGCCGAAGACCCGATCGGCAAAACTCTTGATGTAGGAAATCTGTCGGGCGCTCGGGCCATCGACCGCCACCCGCCCGAGGTTGAGGAGTTGCTTGGTAAAGCTGCCCGCAAGGGGAAGGCCGGCATTCAGCGAGAAGCCTGCGCCGACGATAACGAGATTTCCGGGATTGAATTCCTTAGCCACGTCGCTCCCCCAAGCCGTATCGTATCACCAATCGCGATACGAAGATGGTTCAGTCGCGCGGTGGCACCCTTGCCCCGCCGCTATGCTTCCTTACATCAGGCACGGGTTTGGTTCGGCGTCAAAGTCGTTTTCCAAGTTCCTGGTAATGGCCGAGCGCAGACTTAACGGTTGAGTGCCATGAGCGCTTCATCCATCCGCTCAAATAGGAGATTCTCGGGCGTTGTACCGGTATCAAAATCTTCAAGCATCAGGCAGAGATCAGCAAGATTGAGGGTGAGCATCAGAAAGCCATCATGACGCAAGTATCCCGCGCTCGCTTGCCTTGCGCTCTCGCTGGCACCTTGGCGGGTCAAAAGAATCGCAACCTTTCTCAGGCCGTTACGCATCAAATATTTTGCTGTACTGTGGATTTGCGCCTGACCAATTGGTTCCACATAGTTTTTCGCGTCAAAAACAACGTATCGGCTTACAAAGTCGCCCGCGATTATCGACCAGAATGTATTCGGTTCGCTGCGTATGCGTCCGATCAGATCCATTTTGCTCAAGCCGTCATCACTCTTTTGTTGAGTGATAAGGTTCTGCAATTCGCGGCCGAACAGGAGGCGGATCGCGTCATAGCATCCGACTTCAAACGCCCGCCATCCTGCCGTCCCCGGCTCGGTGTCGCGTAGCCGCGCAGCGATTGTCGCGCCGGGAGCCGCCTCCCGTCGGGGCATTCGCTCGGGCGCCGGTCCGTCGAGCATCGTCTCTGCGGCTAGCTCTTCGAGCGCATCGCTGAGCTCGGGGTCTAGGGAGGCCATCTCGCGCAACTTCGCGAGGTCCCAGACCTCGACCAGATCGCTCGATCCGTCGTTCAACTCAGCGAGCCATTCGGGCGAGATTGCGGCAGTGAAGAGGATGATGCCGCGCGGGAAGGAGCCGTGAGCGAGTATTTGCTCCATATGCGCGACCGCACCACCGACCCTCCCAAGCCAATTCTTGCGCCACCGTAGCATCTTGATTTCGACTGCCGTCGCGTCAGTCGCTCCGATCGGCGTGAACGCAAGATCGGGAGCGTATTGAAACATCGCCCATTCCTCCTCATCAGAGGGGGCTTCATCCGGCTTCTGCGCGGCCGCCTGTCCGATCTGGCGCTGGTTTAGGATGTTTCCGACAAGCCTTGTCCAATCTGAGGCAAGGTTCATCGTCTCGATATGAAGATCACTCGAGGCGCTCATGGTGCAAGTCCGTTTGCTGGTGGATGTTCAATCGGTCATTCCGCTGCATATACTTGTTTCGCGGCGATTGCTTTTGTAGTGTCAATTCAAGGCCAAGCCAGGAGGGGGCTCAACTTGCCGATCGAGATCGTGCACACGTATCTGGTTCACCCGAACAAAAATCAAGCGGAGCCGGCAGCCATCGTGGGAAGTCTGGTTCCCCATGAAGGCGAAATGTTTGAACTGTTGAAGAGCGTCTACGAGAAGGCTGATACCGAATGTAATATCGGCATTGCCTTCAAGAAGGACGCCAGCGGGGGCCAGGCCAATGCGAGGCGCAACATGCTGACGGCCTATGGGGCGGCGCCCAGCGTGGAACTTGGGCGCAGTCTCGCCGAGCAACTGGGCTTGGTTACGACCCGTCGCTCGGGACTGGGCCTGCTCTTCCTAATCAAGGGGATGGAAGGCACCGACCACAAAGTGGTTATCTCACGATTCCGCGCCAACAATGGTGTGCTCGTTAGCGAAGCAGCCGACATGCTGACGGTGGAGTTCATCGACCGCGTCTTTATGAAAAACGCTCACTCATACAAGGCAGTGGTCTACAGGCACTCCTCGTTTCAGGGCGGATTTTGGAATGGGATGGCGGTCGATAAGCAGATTAACAGCCAGGACCTCGATTCCTCGGACTACTGGGTGAAGGATTTCCTTCTATCCGACTTCATTACCAGTCCCGCATTCGGCACACGTCGATTGGCGGTTGCCCTGAAAAAGGCAATCAAGGCCACAAACGATCTCGAGATCAAGCAGCAGATTACCGCTGCAGCTACGCTCGCCAGTGGCCTTGGACCGGACCCGATCAGCGTTGAAGGGTTCTGCGAAAAATTTGGATTTACACCGAATACCAAGTCGGCGGTGATCGGGCAGCTAGATCGGCCAGATCTCGCCACCGACAACTTCCTTTTCAATGCAGAGGAATTCAAGAAGCAGTTGCCCCTTCGAACCGTTGAGCTCGACAATGGCGCCATGCTTACAGCCGATGCCGGCTCGTTTGACGAGGTCTTCGAGCACGAGGCGGTGGCTGACGGAGAGAAAATTAAATTCAGCACCGTAGGAGCCGTCGTAAGCGAAAAGCTGGAGAAGGGGCGATGACCATCGAGGGGCAGTATCGCACCCGTTACGATAAGGTTCTGTTCCCGATCGCTAACAAGCTCGAGGAATTTTTGAAGGACATCTTATCGGACCAACCACGCATTGATCGCATTTCGACGCGGCCGAAATCTATAGCCCGCTTCATGGGAAAGGCCACGACTCTAACAAGTGCTGGAATTCCTAAGTACGAAGATCCAATACACCAGATTCAAGATCAGATCGGCGCGCGTATCATTACCTTCTACAAGGACGACGTGGAGCGTATTTCCGACGAGGTGCAGCGATATTTCCACGCGATTGAGTCAAAGAACATGCTTCCCGAAAATGACTGGGAGTTTGGTTATTTTGGCAATCATCACGTGTTGCTATTTCCGGTCGACCTGATCGATCCGGGTTTCGATCAAGGGCTCGTACCTTTTTGCTTCGAGCTGCAAATCAAGACGCTATTTCAGCACGCTTGGTCGGAAGCCAATCATGACCTTGGTTATAAGCCTGGCCAACAGCCGCTTGAGAGCGACGAACTTCGTCAACTAGCGTTCACGTCCGCGCAGGCGTGGGGGGCCGATCGCGTTTTCAATGAGCTGTTTCAGAAAAGGCACGCAAACTAGCTAGCTTCTGTTCCTGCTCCCGTTTCCGCAGCCTGAAAGTCCAGCTGACAATCACCATCCGTCCGAGGCGCTTGTGCGCCTCGCGATGCGCAATGCGCAGGCAATGTCTAGCTCCCCCGCAGACGGTCGTTCTCGCCAATACGCCGGGTTGATGAATGAAGGGCTGGCTTCAAGGAGCGGCAGCGAAGCCTTGAATGTCTGGAAAGGCGGCGCTGTTGTCATCACGTAGATGCGACCCGAGTGTCCGGATTCCTGTTTCGGCGCTCCGAAGCGGACCGAGGGCAAAGTCCCAAAGCCGGTCATACAAGGTTCCCCAAAATTCGGTGATTGTAGGGCCGGTTTTGTCGAAGGATTTCAGGCGCTGCTGTGACGTCGGCGTTTGGGGGCCGTGGCGCTAATCGTCCAGCAGGCGATGTAACGCCGATCTCGTGCGTTCTCCGCCCTCGCGTTCCAGTTCCGTGAGGGTGGCCAGCGCCATGGCGCGATAGGTGGGCAAGGTTTCCGGACAAGCGTGTTCAAGTGCCGCCAGATGATTCCTGACGGTTTTGGTATCCCCACGCAGGACCGGGCCGGACAAAGCGTCGAACCCCTGCGCAATGCTGTTCTCGAGGGCAGCGTAAGCCAGTGGCGCGATGACGCGCGCGGCATCATCAACGCCTGCGGCACCCAGCATTCGCAACGAGCCCGTGAAGAGGGTGACGAGGTGGTTCGCCGCATGGCACAGCGCAGCGTGATAGAGCGGGCGATTGTATTCGGCGATCTCGATGGCGGTCCCGCCCAGTCCACCGACAACCTGACGGGCGTGGCTGATCGCGGCATCCGGAGCGGTAATCGCAAAGCACGCGCTTTTCATGCGGCGAACTTCGACTTCGGGGGCTCCAGTAAAGGTCATCGCCGGATGGATGGCTGCAGTACGGGCGCCTTGCGCGCATAGCGGGTCAAGGACGGCGCTGCCCGTGCTGCCGCTGACGTGGAAAATCAGCGGGGCATGGGCCAGCGACCCTGCCGTCCCAATCACTTCGACAATGCCGGGAAATGCGTCGTCGGCGACGGCAATGGCAATCACATCGCACGTGTTCACCAGCGCCGCGACCGACGAGGCCGTACGGCAATGGCCAACACGTTCGACCGCTGCTTCACAATGCGTTGGTGAACGGCCCCAGATCAGTGGCAGAGCGACCGAATGCGCGCCAAGCCCCAAGGCAAGAGCCTGTGCCACGCGGCCCGTCCCGATGATGCCAACCTGCCTGAACATGGGAATTTCTGTCACGGTCCCCTGTTAGCCGGATAAGTGCACCGAAGCTATGACCGTCCCCAATCATGCCCGCGGCGTAATCGTGATTGGACATCAGCGGCGCAGTGAGATGGAAATTTGACTCCGAGACCATCGTTCGTGTTTAGAGGATGTAGTTCCGATTCACTCCCCCACAATCGGCATGCAATCTACTGGACAGTTATGGACGACTTCGACGCTCGCCGCGCTTCGCTGGATTTGGTCACGGCCTTCGTAAACAACAACAAGCTCAGCGCTGGCGAACTCCCGGCGCTGTTGAGTGACGTGTTCAAGGCGATATCCGGCTTTGAAATACAGGCGAGCCAGCCTGTAGAACCGGACCGTTCTTTGGTCGCGACCGAGGCCGGGGCGAAGGTTGCGCCCCGTGCAAAAACGCGGCCGGTCGAGGCTACCGCGATATCTGTCGCAGCTGAAGAAAGCAGATCGCCTGTTCCTGTAAACGCGCCCAAGGTGCCACCTGCAATCAAGCCAGCTGTCTCGGTCAGCCAATCGCTGGCCGATTCCACCGTCCTCGTCTCGCTGATTACCGGCGAGAAGTTCAAGATGCTGAAACGGCACCTCAAAAAGCACGGTCTGACCGAAGCCGAATATAGGGCCCGGTTCAATCTGCCCGATGACTATCCGATGGTGGCCCCGGCCTATGCCGACCTCCGGCGCGGTATCGCAAAGAAGTTGCATGCCAAGGGCAAGGAAGTGGCACTAGTTGCGCTGCACGAGGCCGCGCCCGCCGCGGGGGCCGAGACACAAGCGGTCAAACTATCCTCGGCCAAGCCCGCCTCGAAACCGAAGGCGCGCGCATCGAAAGTTGTCGCCGCATCGAAACGGAAACCTGCGCCGCAGCGGGCGCCGCGCGGTTCCCTCACCGCGGGAGGCGCTGCCAAGGCCGCTTCTGCCGCATCCAGGCAGCCAGCTGAGAACCCGGTTGCGGTAGCCGAGGCCCCTGCGGCGGCAACACGGCCTGCCGTAGCATCAGCGCGTGAAGTGGTGGCGGCCACGGCCGCCCCGGCCAAACCCGAAAAAAAGCGCCGCATGGCGCGGCAGCCCGCGGCTGAAATCAAGTCTGAAGACGCCGCTATGCTTCCGGCGCCGATGCCCGATACCAAGGCTCAGGCAGCAAGCTCCCCGTCAACCCCGGAGCCGCGAGCCGGGAAATCCGCGCAGGTGAGCCGCGCTCCGGCAGCAAATGGCGAAAAGGTCATGGCCAAGACCGCTCGCACGGCGCGTAATAAGCTGTCGATGAAATTCGGCTGAGCGGCGTTACGACTGTGAGCGAAGTGGCCGGTGGAAATGCACTGTGCCTTGCGGGCCGTTGACGCGGCGCCTGCAAGGCATTTGCCTGTCTCAAAACTGCACTCAAGGCCCCAGTTCGCCCAGGAGCGCATTACGGCACGATGGTCATCCATGCCGTAGGGCATGACATTCAAGCCTCGCGGGTCAGACCGTTTGACGCCGGGAAGAGCCACGGAAATCCTCAGGCGCGGGGCTCTCGACCTGCACGGCAGTAACCTGCGATGCTGGCGATCCTTCCCGCAGCCGTGCCGTGAACTGGTCGAGGAGATGGGGCGCGCCCATGGCCTTGACCTCGACCGTGCCGTCCGAGCAGTTCCGGACCCAGCCGGTCACCCCGAGTTCGCGCGCCACGCCCACTGTCCATTCCCGAAAGAACACGCCCTGAACCCGGCCCGAGATCACGACGCGGCAGCATTGCACCATTGCCGGCTCCGTTCCTGATCGCGATTGGACATGCCTTGCGCACCTGGCACGAGGGCAGGGGATCTTCATCCCTCTGTTTGAGCAAGCAGTCCGGCCCCTGGCAGGGCGAAAAGCACGACCGCTAATTCGAGATACATAAGCGGCACATCCAGGGCGCAGTCGCCGCGATACACTATCTCTGTCGGCGGAACTGCCGTTCCCCCGATCGGTACCTTGCGACCCCGGAGAGGCACTGACGCAGAGAAAGGGGATAGCCGAATTTAGGGGCCGAGCCCGCAGAGACTGATTCTCGTGCGGGCGGAGGCCCGCATGACCCCGACCAAACTGCTCATCGGACAGATCATCGTCGTGTTCGCCATCGTGCTGGCGGGAGTCTGGTTCGCTACTCAGTGGGCTGCGGCGGAACTGGCCTATCAGCCCGAGCTTGGCCGGCCCTGGCTCGTAGCATTCGGCCGTCCGATCTATCTGCCCTGGGCCCTGTTCGGCTGGTGGTTCTCGTTCGAAGCCTACGCTCCGACGCTATTCGAGGAGGCGGGCGCGATCGCCGCCGTGAGCGGCCTCGCCGGATGCGGCGCTGCAATCTTTGGGTCGCTATGGCGTGCGCGGCAGCGCAACAACCTCACCACCTACGGTTCGGCGCGCTGGGCCGACGCGAGTGACATACGCAACGCGGGGCTGCTCACTGAATCCGGCGTATTTCTCGGTCGGAGCGGTCCATACTATCTTCGTCACGACGGTCCCGAACATATCATGGCGTTCGCGCCGACCCGGAGCGGCAAGGGCGTCGGCCTGGTCGTGCCTACGCTGCTTGGCTGGTCAGGCTCGGCAGTCATCCACGACATCAAGGGCGAGAACTGGCAGCTGACCGCAGGCTGGCGCCAGCGCTTCTCGCACTGCCTGCTCTTCAATCCCACCGACTCCCGCTCGGCCCGCTACAATCCGCTGCTCGAGGTGCGCCGCGGTGCGCAAGAGGTGCGCGACGTCCAGAACATCGCCGACATCCTGGTCGATCCGGAAGGCGCGCTCGAACGCCGCAATCACTGGGAGAAGACCAGCCACTCGCTACTTGTCGGCGCCATCCTCCACATCCTTTACGCCGAGGAGGACAAGACACTCGCCCGCGTGGCGTCCTTCCTGTCCGACCCGCAACGCCCGTTCACCGCCACGCTGCGGCGGATGATGACCACCAACCATCTCGGCACGGCCGACGGGCCGATCGTCCATCCGGTCGTCGCTTCAGCGGCCCGGGAAGTGCTCAACAAGTCGGAGAACGAACGCTCCGGCGTGCTGTCGACGGCCATGTCGTTCCTCGGTCTCTACCGTGACCCGACCGTCGCGACGGTGACCTCGCGCTGTGACTGGCGCATCGCCGACCTCGTCGAGGGCAAGTCGCCGGTCTCGCTCTATCTGGTCGTGCCGCCATCGGACATCAGCCGCACCAAGCCGCTGATTCGCCTTGTGCTCAACCAGATCGGCCGCCGATCGACCGAGCAACTGCACGCCGAGAACGGCGTCAACGCGGCCGTCAGGCACAAGCTCCTGATGATGCTCGACGAGTTTCCCGCGCTCGGCCGCCTGGATTTCTTCGAAACCAGCCTCGCCTTTCTCGCCGGCTACGGGGTGCGAGCCTTCCTAATTGCGCAGAGCCTCAATCAGATCGAGAAAGCTTACGGCGAACACAACGCCATCCTCGACAACTGCCATGTTCGGATCGCGTTCGCGACCAATGACGAGCGGACCGCGAAGCGCATCTCCGATGCCCTCGGTACGGCCACCGAACAGCGTGCGATGCGCAACTATGCCGGCCACCGGCTTGCGCCATGGCTCGCCCATGTCATGGTCAGCCGGCAGGAAACAGCACGCGCCCTCCTGACACCCGGCGAAGTGATGCAACTGCCCGCGACCGACGAGCTTGTCCTCGTCGCTGGCACACCGCCGATCCGCGCGACCAAGCTTCGCTACTTCGAGGACAGCAACTTCAAAGCCCGCGTGCTGCCACCGCCGACGCTAGCGAGTGGCGACTTTGCCGATCGACCCGCTGCGCGCGCAGACGACTGGGCCGGGATCATCCGCGGCGTTGATGCGCGCCTCGGCGCTGCCATCGACAATGACAGTGACGATGTGGGCGGTGGTCTCGAGCAGGCCCGCCATCCCGCTCAAGAAATCGACCGCCCGCTGTCGCCCGATTCGATCAGCGCCGATCCGCTCGGCCTTGGTGAGGACGATGGCGATCTCGCCGCCGACCAACGCGCGATGGACCAGGCCCGGGCGCTCGGCACGGCACGCACCGTCTACGCCATCGATGCGGGCGCGAATGGGTCGAACGGGCATTTGCCCGGCGACCTGCAACTGGATTTCTGACATGAGGCCCGAGAAGATCCGCCACCAGCTGTTCCTGCCCAAGCCAGTCAGCGACCGTCTCGAGGCACTCGCGGCGAAGCCTGGTGCATCCAAATCGGCGATCCTGACTGACGCCGTCACCGCATGGCTCAACCGTCGCGGCGCTTCGGAACTGGAGGACCGGTTCGGCATCAGGCTCGATCGCTTGACCGCCGCAATCGGTCGGCTCGAGCGCGATGGCCATATCCAGCTCGAAACCCTTGCCCTGTTCGTCCGCTACGAGCTGGCGATCCACGCGCCGCTCGCCGAGAACGATCATGCGGGCCGCGCCATCGCCGCCAAGCGGTTCGAGGCCTTCATCACACAGGTCGGGCGGCAGATCGCCGCTGGCCGGCGAACGCTTGCCGATGGAATGGGCGGCAACACGGAGTCCGGCCGATGATCGCCGGTATCTCCGCACACCGCCGGCGCGCGATGCTGCGCACGGCGATGGGGCCGGCAATCGCTGACGCGCTCACGGATCCCCGGGTCATCGAGATCATGGTCAACCCGGATGGGGCATTGCGCCTGGACAGGCTCGGCGAGGGGCGAACCGACACCGAAGTTCGCATGGAGGCGGCGCAGGTCGAGCGGATCATCCGCCTCGTCGCGTCCCATGCCCGCGCTGAAGTGCACGGCGAGGCACCGATCGTGTCGGCCGAACTGCCGCCCCATGTCGAGGGTCGTGCCGGCGAGCGGTTCGAAGGCGTGCTTCCGCCCGTCTCGATCGCGCCCTGCTTCTCGATCCGCAAGCCCGCGACAAGGCTCTACAGCCTCGACGACTATGTGACCGACGGCATCATGACCCAGGCGGCCGCCGATCGGCTGAAGGCCTGCGTCGCACAGCGTCACAACATCCTGGTCGCCGGCGGCACGAGCTCGGGCAAGACAACACTCGCCAACGCCCTGCTCGCCGAGATGGCCTGGGCCGACGAGCGCGTGATCCTGATCGAGGACACGCGGGAACTGCAAAGCCCGGCCGCCGACACGGTCGCGCTGCGCACGCGGCCGGGCGTCGTCACCATGGCCGATCTCGTCCGCTCGACGCTGCGCCTGCGCCCGGATCGGATCATCGTCGGCGAGGTGCGCGGGCCGGAAGCCCTCGACATGCTCAAGGCCTGGAACACGGGCCACCCCGGCGGCATCGCCACCGTCCACGCCAACAGCGCGATGTCCGCCCTCTACCGGATCGAGGGCCTGGTGCAGGAGGCGGTCGTCACCGTCCCGCGCCAGCTGATTGCCGAGGCGATCGACATCATCGTCTTCATCTCGGGCCGCGGCCTCCAGCGCCGCATCTCGCAGCTAGCGCGCGTCGCCGGGCTCGACCCCGACACGGGGAGCTACGCACTCGCCGACCTTCTCAACCCCGCCAGCATCCAAGGAGAATGATCATGCAGCTTGCCAAGATTCCGTCACGCGGTTCTCGCCTTCTCGTAGGCGGCACCATCGGCCTGAGCCTCACCCTCACGGCCACCGCCCAAGCGGCAGGCTCGGGCATGCCCTGGGAGCAGCCGCTCCAGCAGGTTCTGGAGTCGGTCCAGGGGCCGGTCGCCAAGATCGTCGCGGTCATCGTCATTATCGTCACCGGCCTGACGTTGGCGTTCGGCGAGAGCAGTGGCGGCTTCCGGCGGCTGATCCAGATCGTGTTCGGACTGTCGATCGCGTTCGCCGCGTCGAGCTTCTTTCTCAGCTTCTTCAGCTTCGGTGGCGGGGCGCTGATCGCATGACCCCGGTCCCGCTCGGCACCGGACAGCACCTCGAAGGCTTCGAGGCTCCCATCCATGGGAGCCTCGGCTCGCCGATCCTGCTTGGCGGCGCGCCGCGCGGGCTCGCGATCGTCAACGGCACCATCGCCGCTGCGGTCGGCCTCGGGCTTCAGCAATGGCTGGCCGGCCTCGTGCTCTGGGCCGCCGGCCACAGCATCGCCGTGTTCGCCGCGCGTCGCGACCCTGACTTCGCGCCCGTGCTGATCCGCCACCTCCGCCAGAAGGGCTACCTCGCGTGCTGAAGGATCCATCATGTTGAATTTGGCTGAATATCGCCACCGCACCGACCGACTGGCCGATCATCTCCCCTGGGCGGCGCTGATCGCGCCCGGCGTCATCCTCAACAAGGATGGCAGCTTCTTGCGTGTGCTGCGCTTCCGTGGTCCCGATCTCGAGTCCGCCACCGAGGCCGAACTCATCTCGGCCTGCGCCCGGGCGAACAATGTGCTGAAGCGGTTCGGCACGGGATGGGCTCTGTTCTTCGATGCGGAGCGGCGGGAAGCCACCGCCTATCCCGACAGCAGTTTTCCCGACGCCGCATCGTGGCTTGTGGACCAGGAACGCCGGGCTGCCTTCCTCGGAGAGGGCGAACACTTTGAAAGCCGCTACCATCTTACGCTGACCTGGCTGCCGACCGCGGATAGCGCCGAGGCGGCCGGCCGCTCGCTGGTCGATCGACCGGACGCGGCGAAGGGGCGCGACTGGCGGAGCGCGCTCGCCAGTTTCATCACGACAAGCGACCGCGCGCTCGATCTCTTCGCCAGTTTCATGCCTGAGGTCCGTGCGCTCGATGACAGCGAAACACTGACCTTTCTGCACGGCACGATCTCGGCGCGCCCGCATGTCGTGGCGGTCCTGGATACGCCGATCTACCTCGATGCGCTGCTCGCCGATACGCCGCTGACCGGCGGCCTGGAGCCGCGGCTTGGTGAAACGCATATCCGCACCCTGACCGTGCTCGGCTTTCCCAGCATGAGCCGGCCCGGCATCCTTGACGCGCTCAACCATGAGCATTTCGCCTATCGCTGGGTCACGCGCTTCATCGCGCTCGACAAGAGCGACGCGACCAAGGCGCTGACCAGGCTGCGGCGGCAGTGGTTCAACAAGCGCAAGTCGATCACCGCGCTGCTGCGCGAGGTCATGTACAACCAGCCTGCCCAGCTGCTCGACAGCGACGCCGACAACAAGGTGGTCGATGCCGATATGGCGCTTCAGGTGCTGGGCGGCGACCATGTCGCGTTCGGCTATCTGACCACGACGATCACAGTGACCGACACCGACCGCGGCCGGGTCGAGGACAAGGTCCGGCAGGTTGAGCGGATCGTCAACGGGCTCGGGTTCACGACGATCCGCGAGGGCGTGAACGCGGTCGAGGCATGGCTGTCGTCGCTGCCCGGGCAAACCTATGCCAATGTCCGGCAGCCGCTCGTCCACACGCTGAACCTTGCGCACCTCATGCCGCTGTCATCGGTGTGGGCCGGGCCGACCCGCAATGCTCATCTCGACGGACCGCCACTGCTCCACGCCAGCACGGCGGGCTCGACGCCGTTCCGCCTGTCGACCCATGTCGGTGATGTCGGCCACATGCTGGTGGTCGGGCCGACCGGTGCCGGCAAGTCCGTACTGCTGGCCCTGATCGCGCTCCAGTTCCGGCGTTACACGGACTCTCAGGTCTATATTTTCGACAAGGGGTTTTCGGCGCGCGCCGCCGTGCTGGCGATGGGCGGCGCGCATCATGCGCTCGGCCTCGGCGACTCAGTCGATTATGGGGCCGGCGAAACGCTGGCGTTCCAGCCGCTGCGACGGATCGACGATGCGGCCGAACGAAGCTGGGCCGCCGAGTGGATTACCGCGCTGCTGGCGCACGAAAAGGTCGCCGTCACGCCCGAGGTCAAGGACGCGGTCTGGTCCGCGCTCGGCAGCCTCGCCTCCGCACCGCCCGAGGAGCGGACGCTGACCGGGCTCACCCTGCTGCTCCAGTCGAATGCGCTCCGCACCGCGCTCGGTGCCTACACGCTCGACGGTCCCTACGGCCGGCTGCTCGACGCTGCCGAACAGCATTTCGCCTTCGCCGACGTGCAGTGCTTCGAGACCGAGGCGCTGATGGGGCAGACGGGCGTTGTCGCGCCAGTCCTGACCTATCTCTTCCACCGGCTGGAGGAGCGGTTCGACGGCCGGCCGACCCTGCTGGTGCTCGACGAAGCCTGGATCTTCCTCGACCATCCGCTGTTCGCGGCGCGCATCCGCGAATGGCTGAAGGTGCTCCGCAAGAAGAACGTCGCGGTGCTGTTCGCGACCCAGAGCCTCGCGGATATCGCATCGAGCAGCATTGCGCCGGCCATCATCGAAAGCTGCCCCCAGCGGATCTTGCTGCCCAACGACCGGGCGATCGAACCGCAGAGCCGCGAAGCCTATGAGCGGTTCGGGCTCAATGACCGGCAGATCGAGCTGGTGAGCCGAGCGACCCCCAAGCGGCAATATTACCTGCAGTCAGCGCGCGGCAACCGGCTGTTCGAACTGGGGCTGGGGCCGATCGCGTTGACGCTGTGTGGCGCTTCCGACCCGGCAACACAGACGCGGATCGACGCAATGATCGCGACGCGCGGTCAGGCGGATTTCGCCGCGCGCTTCCTTGTCGATGCCGGTCTCGACTGGGCCGCCGACCTTCTCCCCGACTTCCCCGCCCCCCAAGCACAGGAGTAATATGATGCGTTTGCTCAACCGCAAAAATCTGATTGCAGGCGCGCTCAGCGCTTGCGCCACGGCTTCCCTCATTGTCGGCTTTGCCGTGTCCTCGACACCGGCACAGGCGATCATCGTCTTCGACCCCAGCAACTATAGCCAGAACCTGTTGACCGCCGCGCGCACACTCCAGCAGATCAACAACCAGATCCAGTCGCTTCAGAACGAGGCGAACATGCTGATCAACCAGGCGAAGAACCTGAGTCGCATCGACTTCCCCGAACTGCAGGCGATCACCCAGACGCTCCAGCAGATCGACCGGTTGATGGGCCAGGCCCAGGGTATCCGTTTTCAGGTGTCCGGCCTCGATCAGCAATTTCGGCAGATGTTCCCGCAGAGTTTCAGCCAGGCCCTGCGCACCAACGAACAGGTCATGGCCGCCCGCGCTCGGCTCGACACCGTCATGTCGGCATATCAGCAGACCATGACCATTCAGGCGCAGGTCGCGGAGAACGTCGCGGCCGATGCTCAGACCCTGTCAGCGATTGTTGCCAAGAGCCAGGGCGCTGAAGGGGCCCTGCAGGCGCAGCAGGCGACGAACCAGTTGCTAGCACTGACCGCCAAGCAGCAGTTCCAGATCCAGAACATGATGGCCGCGCAGTATCGCGCCGAGACGATCGAGCAGGCGCGCCGCGCCCAGGCCGAGATCGACGCGCGTGCCGCGACCACCCGCTTCCTCGGTTCCGGCTCGGCCTACACCCCCCGGTAGGCCGCCGGTCAGGACGGGCGACGGTCGCGCATGCCGTCGCCCGTCCGCCGCGGGGCGGGGTCCCGCCTCCCAGCCTCGCCCCGCGGTCCTTTTACTTCCTCAGGAATTCCGCCGTGAACGACCTCAATGTCATCGATCGCTTCATGCAGGCGTTCATCACCTACATCGACGCCGGGTTCGGTTTACTCGGAGGGGATGTCCATTTCCTGACCGTGACCCTGATCGGGATCGACATCACCCTGGCCGGACTGTTCTGGGCTCTGGGCGGCGATGACAATATCATGGGCCGGTTCATCAAGAAGATCCTGTACGTCGGGGCCTTCGCATTCATCCTGAACAGCTTCTCGGCGCTCTCCGACATCATATTCCGGTCGTTTGCCCAAGCCGGGCTGACTGCCGGCGGCGGCACGCTGACCGCGGCCGATCTTCTGAAGCCCGGCCGACTGGCGGGCTCCGGCTTCTCGGCGGCGTGGCCGCTCCTTCAGCAGGTCTCGCAGCTGATGGGCTTCACGACCTTCTTCGACAATTTCCTGACGATCGCCGTGCTGCTGTTCGCCTGGGCAATCGTGATCATCACCTTCTTCATCCTCAGCGTTCAGATGTTCGTGACGATCATCGAGTTCAAGCTGACCTCGCTGGCCGGCTTTATCCTGGTGCCATTCTCTCTCTGGAGCCGCACCAGCTTCCTTGCCGAGCGCGTGCTCGGCAATGTCGTGTCGTCCGGCATCAAGGTCATGGTGCTCGCCGTGATCGTCGGCATCGGGTCGAATTTCTTCACCGAGTTCACCGCCGCCCTGCAGGGGCAGGAACCCGACATTGGCCAGGCGATGAGCCTGACGCTTGCCAGCCTCACCATCTTTGGTCTCGGCATCTTCGGACCCAGCATCGCCTCGGGGCTGGTCGCGGGCGCTCCGCAACTCGGCGCGGGCGCGGCGCTCGGCACGACGGTCGGTGCCGCAGGCATCACCATGCTGGCGGGCGGCGCGGCTATTGGCGGCACACGGGCGCTTGGCGGCGCCGCGCTGGGCGCCGTCCGTGCCGGCACCGCGATGGGATCGGCGGCGTCGACTGCCTACAACCTTGGCAAGGAAGCCGCTCCGGCACCGACGATGGCGGCTGGCCTTGGCGGTGTTGCGCGCGCGGCCGGAAATGCTGCCCGCGAACGCGTTTCCAGCGCCCTTGGCCTCGGCGAGGCTGCTTCCCAAGGCCGGGCCGCAGCATGGAACGCGCTCAATCGAACCGGAAGCGGCGATAACTCGCAAGGCCCCAGCAGCGACGGCGCTCCAGCCTGGGCGCGCGCGATGCGCAGCCAGCAGACCGCGCGTCATCACCGCCAGGTCGCGATGCACGCGCTCCAGCAAGGTGATCGCGGCGGCGCTTCCGCCACCCCCGACATCAAGGAAAGGGACTAGCCCATGATCTTCAAACGCGCCGTCCAGCGCTATGGACGAACGCCGGAGCCGGAGACGCCTTACCAGCGTGCAGGCCAGGTTTGGGACGAGCGGATAGGGTCAGCCCGCGCCCAGGCGCGCAACTGGCGGCTGATGGCGTTCGGCTGTCTGGCGCTGTCCGGAGGCCTTACTTCAGGCCTTGTCTGGCAATCGACCCAGAGCCGCGTCACGCCGTATGTTGTCGAGGTCGACCGCCTAGGCGAGGCCCGCGCTGTTACGGAGGCCGAGGCCGGATATCATCCTACCGATCCACAGGTCGCGTGGCACCTGTCGCGCTTCATTGCCAACGTCCGTGGCCGTTCGCTCGATCCGGTACTCGTCCGCCAGGACTGGCTCGAGGCCTATGAATTCACGACCAGGCGGGGAAGCCAGTTCCTCGGCGACTATGCGCGCGGCGCCAATCCTTTCGCCAATATCGGCGAACGGACGGTGGCGGTGCAGGTCACCAGCGTGGTGCGGGCGTCGGACCGTTCGTTCCAGGTCAAGTGGACCGAGACCGCCTATGAGCGTGGCACCGAGGCCGGGACCGCGCGCTGGACCGCGATCCTCACGATCGTGATCAAGCCACCGAGCGACGCCGACACGCTCCGTCGGAATCCGCTCGGCGTCTATGTCGACGCGGTCGACTGGAGCCGCGAACTCGATCCGCCGACGCCGCGGCCGACAGCGCCGCCGCCGGCAGGGGTCAACCTGCCACTCGGCTCGCCCCTCGATCCCAATCTCGCTGCGCCCGCGCAGCCCGCCCCGGAGTCACGTCCATGAAGATTATCCTCGCCGCATCGGCCATCGCGCTCTCGATCGCACCAGCGTCCGCGCAGACCGTCGCAACGCCGCAGTCGCCAACGCCCGTTGCTGCGCCCGTCGCCCCGCCAGTTTCGAAGCCCCCCGTCCGTCGCGTCCGCGTCAAACGTCCGGTCAGCCCCAACGTGGCTGGCGTCGCCGCCGCGAACAGGGCGGCGACGCAGGAACCACAGGTGCAGGGGTTCGTGAATGCCGTGCAGGTCTTTCCCTTCGCCGATGGGGCAATCTACCAGGTTTACACCGCGCCGGGCGCGGTGACGGACATTGCCCTTCAGCCGGGCGAAAGCCTCGTGTCGGTTGCCGCCGGCGATACCGTGCGCTGGGTCATCGGCGATACGACCAGCGGCAGCGGCACGGAGAAACGTACGCACATTCTGGTGAAGCCGTTTGCTTCGGGCCTCGCAACCAACCTCGTCATCACCACCGATCGGCGGAGCTACCACGTCCAGCTTACCGCAACCTCGCGCACCGCCATGGCGGCGCTGTCCTGGACCTATCCTGCAGACCAGCTGATCGCACTGCGCCGGGCCGCCGAACAGGCTGCCGCGTCCGCACCGGTCTCGGAGGGTCTGTCGGTCGACAGTCTTCATTTCAACTACGTCATCGGCGGCGATCACGCGGCATGGCGACCGCTCCGCGCCTTCGACGACGGGCGGCAGACCTTTGTCGAGTTTCCGGCCAGCATTGCCGTCGGCGAGGCGCCGCCATTCTTCATTATCGGTCCGACGGGCGAAGCTGAGCTTGCCAACTATCGCGTCCGCGGCCGGTTTTACGTGATCGATCGCATCTTCGATGTGGCCGAGCTCAGGCTCGGCACCAACAAGCAGCAGATCGTCCGTATCAACCGCGTCGCCGAAGGCGGTGCCGCGCGGAAGGGCAAGCGCTCATGAGCGAGGCCGTCATTCCACCGGCGCCGAAGGTCGATCCCGAGACCTTGGCTATCCGGACCAAACCCGCCCGCGCCATCCGGTTCCGCCGGGGGGTCATTATCGCCATCGCCGCCTTGGGTTCGGTCAGCCTTACGACCGTCGCCTGGGTCGCGTTGAAACCGCGCGTATTCAGCGCCGTCACCAACGCCCAGGAACTGTCTGAGCCAAGCAACCGACCATCGACCGATACCCTGAATGGCTTGCCGGCGACCTATGGCGATGCGCCGAAGCTGGGGCCGCCGTTGCCCGGTGATCTTGGACGACCGATTCTCGAGAGCCAGCGCAAGATGGCGGCGGAAACCGGAACTGGCGGCGATCCATCGGCCAGCCAGGTGGCCCAGGAACGTGAGCACCAACTCGCCGAACTCAAGTCCGCCCGCGAATCGGGCGTCCTGGTGCAGGGCCGCGCGGCCGCCTCGCCCTCAACGGCTCCCGATGCAGCGACCGGGCCATCGCCGAGCCCGGCGCCCGCGGCCAGTCCGGCGCTCGACCCCGACCGTGATCCGAACGCGCAGGGCCGCAAGGCTCAGTTCGTTGGCACGCTCGACCGCTCGGACGACATCAACCCGCACACGCTGACCGCAGCGCCTTCCCCTTATCTACTCTCGGCCGGCAGCGTGATTACGGCGAGCCTGATCACGGGGCTTCGTTCCGACCTGCCGGGGCTGGTGACGGCACAGGTGACTGCCCAGGTGTTCGACAGTCCCACCGGCCGTATCCTGCTCATTCCCCAGGGATCGCGGTTGATCGGCAGCTACGACAGTGTCGTGGCGTTCGGCCAGAAACGGGCGCTGATCGTCTGGCAGCGAATCGTGCTGCCGGACGGCAGCTCGCTGCGGATCGACAATGTGCCGGCGACCGATGCGTCGGGTTATTCGGGGTTGCAGGACAAGGTCGATTTCCACACCTGGGCGCTGCTCAAGGGCGTTGGGCTGTCCACCTTGCTTGGGGTCGGCTCGGAACTGACCGTTACGGGTGAAAGCGACCTGGTCCAGGCCATCCGGCAATCGACCCAGCAGAATGTGTCGCGCGCCGGTGACCAGCTCACGTCGCGCAACCTCAACATTCAACCGACGATCACGATCCGGCCCGGCGCAACCGTTCGGCTGGTCGTCCACAAGGATCTCATTCTCGCGCCCTGGCGCGGCTAGGAGTTTATCATGCCCGATCTGAAACTGGCAAAATTGCCTGACCGAACCCCGATAAAGTTGGCGATCACCATCACACCCGACCTGCACGAGATGCTGCAACACTATGCCTTACTCTACGCCGAAGCCTATGGCCGGGAGGAGCCTATCGTCGAACTCATTCCTGCTATGTTGGCGAGCTTCCTCGAGAGTGACAGGGGGTTTGTCCGGTCGCGAAACAGGTCGTGAGTCACATTCCTATTGCCAGGGAGTGACGAGCCTAGGCGAACAAGGTGACCGCCTGCTCCTCGTATACACCAGTTATCCTCGTGCGAGTTCCGCGTCCGCAGTTCCTAACTGACGCAGTCGTTCGCGGGCGCCTGCTGCAACCGCCGCGTGAATTGCTTCGGGAAAATGCTTCGGGAGTAAGCGCTCAACCGCTGCAAAGGCCTCGTCGAACGCCTCCCGGATTTCGTCGATGGCCTGGCCGATGAGTTGAACCGGGAGCCCGGCGGCGCGTCCCGTCTCGACGAAGTGGCGTCCGTGAATGTCGAAGATCCGATATTTTCGGGAATTGCCGACAGCCATCGCCAGCTTGAGCTGCTTCCGCTGGATTTGATGAGCATCCAGGCTCGGCTGCGCGGTTAAAACATCGTAGAATGGCGTCATGCGAAAACGGCCGCCGGGCGCCAGGAAGATACTGAAATTCTTGGCATGGCCGTCAGTCGCGCCGATCAGCCAGAACAACAGTTGTGATTTGAAGAACGCCAGCCGGTCGGCGAACGGATCGTCGCTTCCCGCCAGAAGTTCGGCGATCCTGGTTATGCCGGGGCCGCCTTCGCTCTCGTATTTATTGGTGGGAGCGACGGAAAGTGCTTGGCAGGCATCTTCCTGCGGCAGGCGGAGCAGCCTGCCATCCTTGGTCCAGCGCCGGTCGAACCGCGTGATGACCAGAACCTTTGTTGCCCCGAAGGTCGCGATCTCGGCTTCATTTGCCGGCAGCCCGAACGCTTCCATCAGCTTGAGGCAGTAGAATTCGTTCTCGACGCTGTTCGAGAGGTCGATGCCGTTGGGCAGTTCGCCGATCTGGGGCTTGAAAATATGTGTTGTTGGCGTCGTCCCGGCCGGCTTCAACCATTTTCCGTCATAGCGAAGCAGTGCGGTCTTTTCCTGGGCGCCAGCCACGGAGATGCGGAAGTCGTCGTCCTTGTCGAGGCCAAGCGGCGCGCGGGCAAGGTTCGCGAGGATAGCGGCGATCTCGTCCTCGCTTACGGGGACTCCCTCGATTGCCGTTGTGGGTGGAGGAAGATCATCGACTGCCATGAACTGCAGGGCGCCGACGCAGTCACGGCCGATTTCGCTGAGCAAGCTGAACGCATCGGTGCCCTTGGCCCCGACGCGTTCGGCAACTCTCGTCCGGATTGTCCTAGAGTCAGGAAGGAGGTTCTCGAATACGGCTGTGACCCGGTCGCCGAGATAGCGGGTTTCACGAAGCGGCAAAGAGAGCGACACCGGAATGGCGTGCTCCCAGCCGAGCCAGTTCGCATCATAAGCGAAGTCGATCGCCCCGCTCGACTGCCGCGTCAACCGACCGACATGACGGTTGTTCAGGAAGACATTGAGGGGCGCATGCATGGGCTTCCTCGGCATCAGAAGATGTCCTCAATGTCCTTTGCGCTGCTCTTCGAGCGGGGGGCGACCGTCAGTTCGACATCCAGTGCCGCCAGCACGGCGCAAAGAGTTTCGACCCTCGTCGCGCCGTGGCCTCCTTCGATCTGCGAGATCGTCGCCTGTCGAAGGCCCGCCTTGGCGGCAAGCTGCGTTTGGCTAAGCTTGGCAAGCGTGCGATAGCGCCGCAGCACTTCGCCGAGTTGCCTGGGAGTTCGTGCGATCTGGGTCATTGGATTCTCCGATGACCTGCATATACGCCAAGTGAGATAAATTTTCAATATACGATGTGGCGTATATCTAGTAATTATACGTCAATTTGTATATACTGAGGGTATGCGCCATGTGAGATAGTCTCCGGGCAGATGGAGCTATCGGGCATCAGGCCAACCCGCATTCGAGTCCTCTTTCGCGAAGGGGCGGCGATGGGCAGAGCCCATCGCCGCCTTCGGTTCAATCCTCCGCGATCGTTCTGGAATTAGACGCTTCTGAGCCGGAGCCTCGTTTCCCCAGAGACGACTGATACGTCCCCAGAAACAATCTGACATATCCGTCGCGCCTTTGTCAGTCTTGGCCCGCCCGAGAGCGACTGAGTCGCATATATGCCGGAGGCCCAATGACACCAACGCCGTTTCCGATTGGCCAGATCATTGCCATGCCGGCGAACCTTCTCGCAGGTATTTGGTTTGTGCTTGATTGGATGTCACCGACACTGCGGTGGCAGGAATGATCGAGCGGGCGTGGGAGCAGAAGATCGAGCCGCTCACGGTGCGCATCTCCACTGCGGTCCGGATAACCGGACTTAGCCGTTCTCGCATCTACGAGTTGATCCAGTCCGGCGATCTTGAAGCGGTCAAGGTGGGGCGCGCGACGCTGGTTAATTACCGGAGCTTGAAAGGCCTTACGCAGATTGAGCGTTAACTCGGCTCGCAGCATTGCATCGACGGGCAGCAGCACTTCGAGAAGTCGCCTTTAAGTCCGGCTTTGGCGGACTAATCGGCATTTTCATAAAGCAGCAGGCGACGCAGAAGCGTGCTGATGGGCGGCTGAGGGAAAGGCCATGCCCCTACAGGGCATAAAGGTGGTATTATGCCCTGTAGGGAATAAGCGGCTTACCGTCTGGGGCGGCCGCGCGGACGCCCGGCCTTTGGTTTCCTCACCTTTGAATTGCCGGAAGCGGTTTTGGGAGCTCTTGGCGCCTCTGCAGTATCACGCAGGCCGTCCAGGTAGTCCGACCAGTGCTGCATCATGGCGACACGCTCGTCCCAATACTCGCCGCGCGCATAGGCACGACGCACCGCCGAGGTATCCTGATGGGCAAGTTGCCGCTCGATCGCGTCCGGATTCCACTGGCCCATTTCGTTGAGCAACGTTGCCGCCATCGCCCGGAAGCCATGGGCGGTCATTTCCCCACTTTCATATCCTAGTCGCCGGAGTGCCTGGTTGACGCCGTTCTCGGACATGGGCCGCCTCGGACTTCCCATGCACGGGAACAGATGTTGGCGGTGGCCGGTGATTTCGCGCAGTTCCTCGATCATTGCCAGTACCTGTCGGGACAGCGGTACCCGGTGCGGTCGTCGCATCTTCATTTTCTCGACAGGAATCGACCAGATCGCCTTTTCGACATCGATCTCGGCCCATTCGGCCTGCCGAAGTTCACCGGGTCGTACGAACAGATGTGGAGACAGTCGCAAGGCCATTCGCGTCACCGCCTGTCCGGTATAGCCGTCCATGGTCTTCAGGAGGATGCCGACCTCATGGGGATCGATGATCGCTGCGTGATGTACAGCCTTGGGCGTTGTCAGCGCACCGCGCAGGTCGGCGGCCACATCGCGGTCGCAGCGTGCCGTCGCAATTCCGTAGCGAAAGACGCGGCTCAGCACGCTCCGCATGCGGCGAGCGCTCTCATAGCGACCGTTTGTTTCCACCTTGCGCAGGACGGCGAGTGCCTCATGCGGGGTGATGCCATCAATCGGATGCGAACCGATCAACGGATAAGCCATGTTCAGGAGCCAACGGACCTTCTCGAGCGTAACTGCGGCTCGCCCCTCGCGCTCGCACTTGGCGATCCATTCCTGCGCAACTTCCTTGAACGAGGTGGCCGCGGCGAACTTTGCCGTGACCTTTGCCCGCTTCTTTTCCAGGACAGGGTCGATGCCGGCGGCGAGCGCCTTTCGTGCATCGTCGCGGCGGGCGCGGGCTTCGGCCAGGCTGATATCCGGCCAAGGGCCGATATGCAGCGTCTTCTGCTTACCGAGATAGCGGAAGTTCATTCGCCAAAGCTTCGAGCCATTGGGTCGGACCGCGAGGTGCAAGCCTTGAGAGTCGGAGAGGTTGTATGCCTTGGCCGCCGGCTTGGCGGAGGAGACCTGGATATGCGTCAGCATCGTGTTCGTCCCAGCTTGGCCGGGCCGATACAGGACCAACAAAAACACCAACAAAGTGATGGTCTTTTGCTGGATTCCGGTGGATCAGCCCGGACGGTTGTCGGGCGATTTTCCGTTGAAAAATGCTGTAAAACCAGCCGCTTGCTGGACGCCTCTGGACGTATCCAGAGACGAAAAGTGGTGCCCAGAAGAGGACTCGAACCTCCACGCCCTTGCGAGCGCCAGCACCTGAAGCTGGTGCGTCTACCAATTCCGCCATCTGGGCACGGTGTGCAGCGCTCAGTTGCTCTGCACCGGGTAGGAGCGCGCCTCTATGCGAGGGGGATCAGCCTGTCAACACACCTCGCGCCGAAATTATTTCGCCTCGGCGATCAGCGCGCTGGCTTCGGCGCTGGCCCAGTCGTTTTCGCCGACGAAACGCCACACTTCTCGGCCGTGGCTGTCATAGAGCACGGTCGTCGGCAGGGTTCCGGTCATGTAGTGAAAGGCCAGCTGGTTTTCCGGGTCGAGCCACGGTTCGAGCTTGGCCAGCCCCTTGTCGGTCAGGAACTGGCCGACCTTGGCCGGCTCGGCCGAATCCTGCGAAACGGTCAGCACCCGCACTTTGCCCGCCTTGGCCAGGGCGTCGAGCGTCGGCAGCTCCTTGATGCACGGCGCGCACCAGGTCGCCCACAGGTTGATCAGCAGTGGCTTGCTCCCCAGCGAGGCGAGGGCGAGCTTGCCCCCCTTGGGGTCGGCGAAGGTGAAGTCGGGCAGCGCCGCGCCCTTGTGGCTGCGGTCCGCGCCCTTGGTGGGGGCGGCATCGGCCGCTTGCGTCGTACCGCTGGCCTGCGCCGCCGGTTGCGCGCCGTCGCCACTTTGCCTATCGCACCCCGCGAGATTCAGCGCGGAAAGCGCGGCGAGACCAAGGACAGCAGGCTTGAGCGAGCGGGACAACAGCAAGACGGGCTCCAACCAGATGTGGGGTGGCAGGTTTGCCGAGGGGCCCTCGGCGATCATGCGCGAGATAAATGCCTCGATCCCCTTCGACAAGGCACTGTGGCGGCAGGACATCGCCGCCTCCAAGGCCCATGTCGCCATGCTCGGCGCGCAGGGCATCGTCTCGGCCGAGGATGCGGCCACGATTTCCGGCGGCTTGGACCAGGTTGCCGCCGAATACGAGGTCTCCGGAGTTCCCGAGAACTGGGATCTCGAGGACATCCACATGACAACGGAAAGCCGCCTTGCCGAACTGGTCGGCCCGGCCGCTGGGCGCCTCCACACCGCGCGCAGCCGCAACGACCAGGTGGCGACCGACTTCCGCCTCTGGGTGCGCGACGCGATGGACCAGGCCGATGCCGGCCTCGAAGCCTTGCAGAAGGCGCTGGTCATCCGCGCGGACGAGCACACCGCCTCGATCATGCCCGGCTTCACCCATCTGCAGACCGCGCAGCCCGTCACCCTTGGTCACCACCTGATGGCCTATTACGAGATGGCGGGCCGAGACCGTTCGCGTTTCGCCGATGCCCGCGCGCGGATGAACCGTTCGCCGCTCGGCGCGGCGGCGCTGGCCGGCACCGGCTTCCCGATCGACCGGCACATGACCGCGCGCGCGCTCGGCTTCGACGGGCCGACCGCCAACAGCCTCGATTCGGTGTCGGACCGCGATTTCGCGCTCGATTACCTGATGGCGGCCAGCCAGTGCGCGCTGCACCTCTCGCGCCTCGCCGAGGAGTTCATTATCTGGGCGAGCCAGCCGTTCGGCTTCGTCCGCCTGCCTGACGCGCTGTCGACCGGCAGCTCGATCATGCCGCAGAAGAAGAACCCCGACGCGGCCGAGCTGGTGCGCGGCCACTCGGGCCGGATCGTGGGCTGCCTCACCAGCCTGATGATCACGATGAAGGGCCTGCCGCTGGCCTATTCGAAGGACATGCAGGACGACAAGCCGCCGGTGTTCGAGGCGGCGGGCCTGCTCACGCTGTGCCTTGCTGCGATGACCGGGATGGTCGAGCAGACCACCTTCCGCACCGACCGGATGCGCGCCGCCGCCGAACTCGGCTATGCCACGGCGACCGATCTGGCCGACTGGCTGGTGCGCCAGGCCAATATCCCCTTCCGCGAGGCGCACCACATCACCGGCTCGGCGGTGAAGCTGGCCGAAAGCCGCGGCGTCGCGCTCGATCAGCTCGCGCTGGATGATCTCACGGCGATCGATCCCCGGATCGACGAGCGGGTCTATGCTGCGCTCTCGGTCGAGGCTTCGGTGGCGGCGCGCGCCTCCTATGGCGGAACCGCGCCGGAACAGGTATCTGAGCGCGTGGCCGAAGCGCGCCGGGCGCTGGGCCTGGCGTGACCGGGCGCCGGAAGGACTCTATGCCGATGTACCGCATGGCCGTGCCGCTTGCCCTTGCCGCCCTGCTCGCGGGCTGCGGCCAGTCGGCCGAGCTGAAACCGCGCGCCGGGCAGCAGCTCCCGGCCGCGCCCTATGGCCGCGACGACCGCCCCGGCGCCAACCAGCTTCTCGCCCCGCGCACGCAGGACATGCCGCAGCGCTCCGATGAATTGCGCAGCCGTTCGGAAGACCGGCAGGACGATCCCTTCGACCTGCCGCCGCAAGGCTGAAACCGCTAGACCCCACACAGGGACACCATGGATCATTTCGAACTCAGGAACGGCGTGCTGCACGCCGAAGACGTGCCGGTTCCGGCCATTGCCCAGGCCGTCGGCACCCCGGTCTACATCTATTCGCGCGCCACGCTGACGCGCCACGCCCGCGTGTTCCTCGAAGGGCTCGCGGCGCTGCCGAAGAAGCACGTCGCCTTCGCGGTGAAGTCCAACCCCAATGTCGCCGTGCTGCGCGTTCTTGCGCGTGAGGGGCTGGGCGCGGACGTCGTCTCGGGCGGCGAGATGGAGCGGGCGCTTGCCGCCGGCGTCGCGCCAGAGGGCATCGTCTTTTCCGGTGTTGGCAAGACCGCGGCGGAAATGCTGCGCGGGCTGGAAGCGGGGATCGGCCAGTTCAATCTCGAGAGCGAGGAAGAGGGTGTCGAGCTCGCCCAGATCGCGGCGGCCCACGGGTTCACCGCGCGGGCCGCGCTCAGGGTCAATCCCGATGTCGATGCCGAAACGCACGGCAAGATCTCGACCGGCAAGGCCGAGAACAAGTTCGGCGTGCCCTTCGATCGCGCCGCCGGGATCTATGGCCGCCTCGCCGCCCTACCGGGGATCGAGATGCGCGGCCTTGCCGTCCACATCGGCAGCCAGCTCGCGAAGCTCGATCCGCTTGAGGCGGCTTTCGTGCGCATGGGCGAACTGATGCGCGAGGTCCGCGCGCAGGGCGATGCGATCACCCACATGGATCTCGGCGGCGGCGTCGGCGTGCCTTACAAGGCGGGTGAGGTCTTCCCCAGCCCGGCTGAATATGGCGCCATGGTCGCGCGCGTCACGGCGGACTGGGACGTGACCCTGATGTTCGAGCCGGGCCGCGTGATCAGCGGCAATGCCGGGGTGCTGGTCACCCAGGTGGTGCGGGTCAAGCCGGGCGTCTCGGCGCCGTTCGTGATCGTCGATGCGGCGATGAACGACCTGGCCCGCCCGGCGCTCTACGATGCCTGGCACGATTTCATCGCGGCCGAGCCCAATGGCGCCACGATGGTCGCCAACATTGTCGGCCCGATCTGCGAGACGTCCGACACTTTCGCCATGGGCCGCACGATCGACGCGGTCGGCCCCGGCGACCTTGCCGTGTTCCGCACCGCCGGCGCCTACGGCGCGACCATGGCCAACACCTACAACAGCCGCGCGCTGGTGCCTGAGGTGATGGTCGATGGCGACAAGTGGGCGATCGTGGCCGAGCGCATCCAGCCCGCCACGATCCTCGCCGCCGAACAGGTGCCGGACTGGCTGGACTGAGGGGAAACTCTCCGCCAGTTTCCGGCCCGATTACCAACCCGCCCGGGCTGAGCCTGTAGCAGCCCGGGCGCCACTCGCCGGAGCCGCGACGATGGACACGCTTCCGCTCTACCACCGCCTGACCGGCCAGCCCGTGATCGTGCTCGGCGGCGGCGAGGCGGCCGAGGCCAAGCGGCGGCTGGTCACGCGCGCCGGGGCCGAAGTGGTGGACGATCTCCAGGCCGGGATCGATCGTGGCGCCCGTCTCGCCTTCATCGCGCACGGGAGCGAGGAGGAGGCCCGGGCCGACGCGATCCGCGCCCACGGCGCCGGGCTCCTCGTCAACGTGGTCGATCGCCCGGCGCTGTGCGATTTCACCGTGCCCAGCCTCCTCGAACGCGGCCCCGTGCTGGTCGCGGTCGGCACCGGCGGGGTCTCGGCCGGCCTTGCCAAGCAATTGCGCCTGCGGCTCGAGGGCCTGCTGCCCGCCAGCCTCGGCCTGCTCGCCGAACGCCTCGGCGCGGCCCGCACCGCGCTGCGCGCCCGCTTTCCCGCCGCGGCCGACCGCCGCCGCGCGATCGACGCCGCCCTTGCGCCGGGCGGCCTGCTCGATCCGCTCGACGGAGCCAGCGCCGACCGCGTCGATGGCTGGCTGGCCGGGGCCGCTGCCGCGCCGGCAGCCCATCACGAAATCCGCCTCGCCAGCGGGGACCCCGACGATCTCACCCTGCGCGCCGCGCGCCTGCTCGGCACGGCCGACGTCGTTGCCTTCGAGCCGGGTGTTGCCCCGGCGATTCTCCTGCGCGCCCGCGCCGATGCGGTGAACGTGCCGCTTGGCGTGGGGCAGGGGGCAAGCGCGGACCTGTCCGGAACCGTGGTAATTCTGCGCGCACCAACATCCTGAAAAGGCGTGTGAAATGTTGCCGCGCCCGCGCGATTAAAGGGTTTTAATTTCAGTTGATCGCCCCGTTTTGCGACCAGCCGGTCAGCGGGGCGAACGTGTCCCGCGCCATTCGGCCACTTTGGGGACCAGACATGAACCTTCCGCAGATCGACGTTTCCGCCCTTCCCAACCTTGATGTGATGACCGGCGTGTTCGGCAGCCTTGCTCACAAGGCCGCGCTCGTCTCGGGGGACAGCACCGTCATCATCATCACCTTCCTCTACGACACCTTCGGCGACTGACCGGACCGGCAACCGTCACAGGCCGCGGGGGCGATCGACATGCAGTTCAACCCGGAAATCCGCACAGACCTGAGCGATCCGGCCGGGCTGCAGGCGCAGCAGGCGGCGCATCAGGCCGCGCTGGACCGGTGGCGGGCCTCGCCGCCCGCCGCCGCCGTGCTCGATGCTTTCGCGGCCTTTGCCGCGGGCAGGCCGCTCTCGGCACTGCCCGCGCTGGCCGCCCTGTTCGATGGATCGGACCGGGCGCGCCGTTTTGCCGAGGGGCTCGCGGCAAGCTTCCTGCCCGCCATGGCCGCCGCCCGCTTCGGGCAGGTGCCGCTGCGCCACTCGCACAGCCGCGCCGCCGCCACGGTGATGCTCGCCCGGGAGGGCGAGGCCTCGCTCAGCCTTGTCGCGCTGGACGGGGTTGGGCTCGCGCTTCAGCCTTGTGCCGCATCCGCCGCCTTCGCCCAGGCCGAGGAATGGGACGTGGTCATTGCCGGCACCGGGCAGGGCCGCCTTGCCGAGCGCCACGGCGCGCCCGGCATCGCGGTCCACCCGCTGCGGCTCGAACCCGGCGTCGCCCTTGGGCGCGACGCGGCGCGCGAGGCACTGCTGGTCGATGCGGCGCACGGCACCCTGCTCCTGCTGCGCCTCCGACGCCGCCGCCCGGGGCCCGAACCGGTGCGCGAATTCGCGCTGGCGGACGGCGCGCCGCTGCACCAGTCCGTCTCCTGCGCCCGCGAAAGCCGGCACGAGATCGCCGTTGCCCTGCTCGGCCGGATGGGCCGGGTGGATGCCGCCCCGCTGCTCGCCGAGATCGCCGCGGACCCGGCGCTGGGAGACATGCTGCGCTGGCAGGCCCTGCGCAAGTGCCTTGCGCTCGATACCCGCGCCGGTTTCCTCGCCGTCGTCCGCCTCGCGTGGGCCAGCGGCGATCCGCTCGCCCATGCCGCCGGAGCCCTGCGCGCCCAGCTGATCGAGGCGCACCCCATCCTCGCGGAGATCGAACCATGCCCCGTCTGATCGACTGTCCGGATACAGCCCTCGTCACGCTCGGCGAATGCGCCGATGCCATCCACGCCGCCGGCTTCGCCCCGTCGTGCGAGGAGAGCCTGGCCGAAACCGCGCTGTGGCTGCGCCGCCTCGGCAACAACCCCGATTTTCTGGGCGATATCCTCGTCGAATCGCTCAAGCACCGCCACCGTGACGAGCCCGCTCAGGGGTACGGCCCCCAGGCGATCCAGCTCACCCGGCCGAAAAACGGCGTGTTCCTGCGCGCCGCCGTTTGGCCCGCCATGGCCGATGCGATGGTCGCGGCCAGCGGCAGCGCCTCGTTCGTCTATGGCCTGCCGCACGATCACAATTTCAGCTTCCTCACCCACGGTTACTTCGGTCCGGGTTACTGGAGCGACTATTACGAGTACGACTACGAGGCGGTCTCCGGCTGGACCGGCGAACTTGCCCATCTCACCCACACCGGCCGCCGCCGCCTCGAACCCGGCAAGGTCATGCTCTACCGCGCGCACCGCGACGTGCACCGCCAGCTGCCGGCCGATTCGCTGTCGGTCTCGCTCAACGTGATGCACGCCGAGCCGGCGATGCACTGGCTCGACCAATATTCGTTCGACGTGGAGAAGGGCACGATCACCGGCCGGGTCGATTCCGGCCCCTCCGAAGCCTTCCTCAAGATCGCCGTGGCGCTTGGAACCTGCGAAGCGCTGGACCTCGCCGAGCACGTCGCCGCCAGTCACCCGAGTGAACGGATGCGCCTCACCGCGCTCGATGCCCTCGCCGGGCAGGCCCCGGATCACGCCGCGCGCGATGCGCTGTGGGCGCGGGCCGAGCGATCCGGCCTCCGGATGGTGGCGATGGAAGCCCGCGCGCGCCGGGCGGAGCTGGCCTAGAACGCCGATCCCGCCAGCGCGTCGATCGCGCCCTGCAGGATCACCGCCGCCGCCGCCGAATCGATCCGCTCGGCGCGCTTGGCACGGCTCATGTCCTGTTCGATCAGCCCGCGTTCGGCGCCCATCGTGGACCAGCGCTCGTCCCACAGCAGCACGGGCAGGCCGAGCGCGGCGAGGTTGCGGGCATAGGCGCGGCTGGACTGGCTGCGCGGCCCTTCGCTGCCGTCCATGTTGAGCGGGAGGCCGATGACGAAGCCTTTCACTTGCCGCTCCCGCACCAACGCCAGCAGCAGTTCGCGGTCCGCGCCGAACTTGCCGCGCTTCAGGGTCTTGCCGGGCGAGGCGAAGCGCCAGCCGGCATCGCAGAAGGCCGTGCCGATGGTCTGGGTGCCAAGGTCGAGCCCGATCAGCGCGCCGCCCTCGGGCAGCAGATCGCGATAGGCCAGCGCGCTCTGGGTGACCTCGGCGGGGGGCGGGGCTGCGGGCGGGGCGGCGGTCATGGGGCAGGCCTCCACGCGGCCACCCGCGCGGCCACGTCGGCGCGCAGGTTGGCCCAGAACAGCGGGATGTCGTAGATGTGGTAATTGTTGCCGGGCAGCACGTAGGGCCCCATCGCGGGCGGAGGGCCGATCAGCAAGAAGCCGTCGCCGCCGCAGCGCGCGGGCACCAGGCCGGGCAGCAGGCGCGCGCCGGTCAGGCTCGGGTCGGGCAGCAGCGTGCCAAGGTTGGCCGCGCCGGTCGCCGCCGAATGGGGCGCACCGGTCAGCGGGTTGGTGCACAGGAACGGCGAGGCGCCGGGCAGCTTCCCGTCGAGCGCCGGGGTGCGGGCATAGGCTTCCAGCGTCAGGCCGGGGTCGGCCGGCTCGGCATAGGTCTGCCACGAGACCACGCAGCCCGGCTGTCCGGCATTCTGGCAGGCGGGCAGGCCCACCTGCGGCAGGTCATGTTCGATCGAGACCGGCCAGCCGATCACGTAGGCGGCGGCGATCCGGCGGGCGAGGGGCTTTCCGGCCACCTCGTCACGCAGCAGCCGCTTGAGGTGCAGCGCGCCTTGCGAATGCCCGGCCAGAACGATCGGCCGGTCCGCCGGCACGGCGGCGAGGAAGGCGGCGAAGGCCGCGCGCACGTCGCCATAGGCCCGTTCCAGCGCGGCATCGCGCGCCGCCCCCTCGGTCAGGAAGGCGCCGAAGGTCGCCTGGCGGTAGCGCGGCACCCAGACGTCGGGGCTGGCGTTGAAGGCGCTGGCCATGCCGCGCACCATGTTGATGCTCATCACCTCGGCGTGCGGGTCGTCCAGCGGGGCGTTCCAGTGGGCGCGGTCGAAATAGGAGGTCGGGTGAACGAAGAACACGGCGGCCGGCAGCGGCGCCGGATCGGGCGCCATGCCTTCGGGGCGGAACTGCGCCGGATCGGCGGCAAGGCCCGGCCGGGCGAGCCACATCCGGGGATCGGCCCAGGCGGAGGCCGGCAATGGCGCCGCCGCCTCGATCCCGTGATCGGGCACGAGGGCCATGCGGGCAAGGTCGCCGCTCCAGAAATTGAGCGCGACGCGTCCGAGGAAGAACACCACCGTCAGCCCCGCGATGACATAGAGAAACTTGCGAACCACTCAGGCCTCACCCCTGAACCCCGGTAAAGGGAATTCCGGCTTCGCCGACCCGCTCGGCCCGGCGCGCCGAATGCCGCTCGAGCCAGATCTTGATCATCGCCACCAGCGGATCGGCCAGCGCCAGGCCGAGGATGCCGAACAGGGCCCCCATGATCAGCTGCGCGCCGAGCACCAGCGCCGGGGCGAGGTCGACCGTCTTCTTGGCCACCATCGGCACGATCAGGTTGCCGTCCACGGTCTGGACGATGACGTAGACCGCGATGCAATAGAATCCCATGGTGGTCCCGCCGGAAAAGCCGACGAGCACCATGATCAGGCCCGAAATCGGCGCACCGATATTGGGCAGGAAAGCCAGCAGGGCGGTCAGCAGGCCGAGCAGCCCGGCCATCGGCACACCGTAGATGGCCAGCGCCAGCCCGGTGCCGATCCCTTCCACCGTCATGCCGATCAGGCGGCCGAACATCAGCATCCTGAGCGAGCGGCCCATCAGTGCCGCCGTGCCGTGGAAATGGGCGCGGCTCTCCATCGGCAGCATCCAGGCGAGCCCGCGCTGGTAGAGCCGCGGCTCGGCGGCGACATAGATCCCCAGCACCACCACGAGGAACAGGGTGGTCGCCCCGCCGAGGATGCCGCCCACCACCCGGGTCAACTGGGCCACGCCGCCCAGCGCCTGCTGGACGAAGCTCTTGAGATCGCCCGAGCCGACCTTGATGCCGTGGGCCTCGAGCCAGCCGAGCCCGCGCAGCGCCTGGGTCTCAACCGTCGCGGGCAGCTGCGCTGCCTGGCTGGCCACGGTGCTCCCGGCGAACCACGCGGTCCAGCCGAGGAAGGCAAAGCCGCCCAGCACCACAATCAGGATTCGCCAGCCGCGCCCGATCGGCAGGACACGGCCGAGCAGCCGCGCCCCCCCGTCGATCATCGCGGCAAAGACAAGGCCCGCGAAGATGACCAGCAACGGCTGGGCCATGAACACGGCCGCCACCACGGCCGCGGCCATGCCGATCCACACCGCCGCGCGCTTGGCCTCGCCCTTGATGTCGTCTCCGGCAAAGTCGGTCGGCCCGGCCCGGCTGGTGATCGGCGAGGCCGGAGTCTCGCCATGCGGCGCGGCCGCCCTGTCAATCTCCCCAGCCATCCCGGTGTCTCCCTGTCCCTGCGAAGCCTGTCAGCGCGCCGGCTTGATCACCGCCGGGCGCAGGCTGGTCCATGCCCGGCCCGAACGCAAGGCCCCCCACCAGGTCAGCGGGTTCAGCGTCTCGGTGCCGTTGAGCGAGAAGGTGATGAACTCGGCCCGCCCGCCGATGTCGGACAGCGGAACCGGCCCGCCAAGACCATTCTCCCACAGCGGAGCGCGGCTGTCGGCCGAATGGTCGCGGTTGTCGCCCATCAGGAAGACGTGGCCCGCCGGCACGGTGATCTCGTCCACGTTGTCGAGATCCTGGTTCATGTGGTCGATGATCTGGTAGGTCGCGCCATTGGGCAAGGTCTCGCGGAAGGTCGGCAGCTCATAGACCTCCTGCCCGTTGGGCAGGCGCTGGCGATATTCCGCGAAGGCGTCGTAGCACGGCGCCCCGTCGCAGGAGAGCGCATCGTCCGACGGGATCTGCACTGGCGGCTCCACGGTCTGCGGCACCGGCTTGCCGTTGAGCACGATCTGGCCGTTCACCACCGCGATCCGGTCGCCGGGCAGGGCGACTACGCGCTTGATCAGGTCGTCGGTCCGGTTGGGCGGCACCACGATTACGATGTCGCCATATTCGGGGGTCGCGCCCATCACCCGCCCGGTCCCGCGCGGCAGCACGTGGAACGAGGCCGAGGACCAGTTCCAGCCATAGGGCCACTTGGAAACCACCAGCCGGTCGCCAACCAGCAGGTTGGGCATCATCGAGATCGAGGGGATGTAGAACGGCTTGGCCACCAGCGAGTGGAACGCGACCACCGCCAGCAGCATCAGCACCAGGCCGCGCAGTTCCGCCAGCCAGTCGATGCCCTTCTTGTCCGTGGATCCGGTCACGTTGTTCCTGCTTTTCGAAATGGGGGAAAGTCAGCGCGGGCGCGCTTCGATGACGACAAAGGCCTGGGCCCAGGGATGGTCGTCGGTCAGCGTCAGATGAATCACGGTGTCATGCCCGGCTGGAGTGATCGCGGCAAGGCGCGCCGCCGCTCCGCCGGTCAGCGCCAGGGTCGGCGCGCCCGACGGCGCGTTGACCACGCCGATGTCCTTCATGAACACGCCGGACTTGAACCCGGTCCCGACCGCCTTGGAAAAAGCCTCCTTGGCGGCAAATCGCTTGGCATAGGTCCCGGCGCGGGTGAACGGCCGCCGCTCGGCCTTGGCCCGCTCGGTCTCGGTGAAAACGCGGGCGATGAACCGTTCGCCATAGCGGTCGAGCGAATTCTGGATTCGCTCGATGTTGCACAGGTCTGAGCCGAGGCCGATGATCATGGGAGTCTCGTGCGTTGTCCGGTCATGCCGGCGGCATGACCTCGCCGGCACCGGCCCGCGCCCCCGGCCCAGCCACCCATCGAGTGTACCCTGTGGGTGGCTGGGCCGGGGGAGCGGGCCGGTGCCGCCCCCGCCGTGAGGCGGGAAAGAAACACTGTCACCGCGCCTCGTCCATCAACTCGCGCATCCGCCGAACCGCCGCATCGAGCCCGGTGAAGATCGCCTCGCCGATCAGGTAATGGCCGATGTTGAGTTCGGCCAATTGCGGGATCGCCGCGATCGGCTGGACATTGTCATAGGTCAGCCCATGCCCGGCATGCGGCTCGATCCCGTTCTTGGCGGCCAGCGCGGCCATGTCGGCGATGCGCTTGAGCTCCACCGCGACCGCCTCGCCCCCCCCTGGTTCTTGGCAGGCATGGGCATATTCGCCGGTGTGCAGTTCCACCACCGGTGCGCCAAGTTGCATCGCCGCCTCGATCTGCCGCGCTTCCGGCGCGATGAACAGGCTGACGCGAATCCCCGCGTCCGCCAGCCGCGCCACGATCGGGGCGAGCCGGTTGTGCTGCCCCGCCGCGTCGAGCCCGCCCTCGGTCGTGCGCTCCTCCCGCCGCTCGGGCACGATGCAGGCCGCGTGAGGGCGATGGCGCAGTGCGATCTCGACCATCTCGTCGGTCGCCGCCATCTCGAGGTTGAGCGGCAGGTTGGTCGCCGCCTGAATCCGCGCGAGGTCCTCGTCGCGGATATGGCGGCGATCCTCGCGCAGGTGCGCGGTGATCCCGTCGCCGCCCACCGCGGCCACGATCTCCGCCGCCCGCACCGGATCGGGGTGGAGCCCGCCGCGCGCGTTGCGGATTGTGGCAACGTGGTCGATGTTCACGCCCAACCTGAGCTTCGTGCCCGCCATCACGGCCGACTCCTTATATATAAAGTCTCAGGGCTGGGCCCGGCTGCCCGGCTTGATCGCCGGGATTGCGGCCAGCTCGGCGGGAACCTCGTCCGGGGCATAGGTCGGGAAGTTGAGCGCGATCAGGGCGGTGAAGGGAACGCCAAGGTCCACCGTTCCGCCGGTGCGGTCGACCAGAGCGGCCGCCGCGATCACCTCGGCCCCGGCCTCCTCGATCGCCTTGATCGCCTCGCGGCTCGACAGGCCGGTCGTGACCACGTCCTCGACCATCAGCACCTTGTCGCCGGGCTCGAGGGCAAACCCCCGGCGCAGCTCGAAGGTCCCGGTCGGGCGCTCGACGAACAGGGCCTCGACCCCCAGGGCACGGCCCATCTCGTGGCCGATGATCACCCCGCCCATGGCCGGCGAGACCACCTTGGTGATCTGCTTCCTGAGGTCGCGCGGCAGCGCCGCGGCCAGGGCCACGGCGAGCCGTCCGGCCCGGTCAGGGTTCATCAGCACGCGGGCGCACTGCAGATAGCGCGCGGTGTGCCGCCCCGAGGAAAGCAGGAAATGCCCCTCGAGCAATGCCTTGCTGGCGCGGAATTCGGCCAGAACCTCTTCGTCCTGCATGGGACGGATGACTCCTTCTGATTCTACAACAGGTCGCGGCGCGTCGTTTTGCGCCTGCTCAAAAAAACCCCCTAGAGGCGCTTGAGGTGCCCCGCAAGCGCGCGTATAGGCCCTCCAAACTGTGCCTCCCGGGGGCGAGAGGGGGCCGTTTTCCAACGTGGGTCTCTCGCCGCCATAGGAAAAGCGAAAGCGCAAGACAGATGATTTTTGCCGAAAAGGCCCGCCGCGCGGGATCGGTCGTCATGGCCCTCGGACTTTCCCTCACGGCGCTGCCCCGGGCGGCATTTGCCCAAGCTGCGGAAGCTGCCGCGGAAGCAACCGCCGCCGCCACCGAAGCCGCCGGCAATGCTGCGGCCAAGGCCGGCAGCTACGTTCCGATGAAGCCGGTTCCGGGCATCGGTCAGCCGATCGACGGCGCCTATGGCTTCCAGGAGCAGTTCTCGCCCAACGGCCACTATGCGCTGTGGATGCACAACGCGATCCTGATGCCGATCATCACGATCATCAGCCTGTTCGTGCTCGGGCTCCTGATGTGGGTCGCCTATCGCTACCGCACGGCCAAGAATCCGGTCGCCTCGCGCACCAGCCACAACACCCTGATCGAAGTGATCTGGACCCTCGTCCCGGTCCTCATCCTCGTCGGCATCGCGATTCCCTCGATCAGCCTGCTTGCCAAGCAGTACAAGCCGGCCCCGGAAAACGCCCTGACCATCAAGGCCACCGGCAACCAGTGGTTCTGGACCTACGGCTACCCGGACAACGGCGGCTTCGAGGTGATCTCGAACATGCTGCCCGATGAAGAGGCCGTGAAGCGCGGCGAACCCGCCAAGCTCGGGGTCGACAACCGCCTGGTCCTGCCGGTCGGCGAACCGATCCGCCTGCAGACAACCGGCGCCGACGTGATCCACTCGTTCGCCGTGCCCTCGCTGTGGTTCAAGCTCGACGCCGTCCCCGGCCGGATCAACGAGAAGGTCCTCTTCATCGAAAAGCCGGGCGTTTACTACGGCCAGTGCTCGGAACTGTGCGGCGCCCGCCACGGCTACATGCCGATCGCGATCGAGGCCCTGCCGCGCGACAAGTTCAACGCCTGGGTCCTGGCCCAGGGCGGTGAACTCGACCACCAGCCCAAGCCCGCTGCCGCTCCGGCCGCCGCTGCCGCTCCGGCTGCTGCCGCGACCGAGGCCGCCACGGCTGAAGCCGCCGCCACCGAATCCGCGGCGCCCGCCGCCTGATCTCGCTCAGAAAGACGAGGCAACCACACCATGGCTACCACCGCTGAGACCTTCCAGGCGCACGGCGACGCGCACGACCATGCGCACGACCATGATCACAAGCCGGCCTTCTTCGCCCGCTGGTTCATGTCGACCAATCACAAGGACATCGGCACGCTCTACCTGATCTTCGCGATCTTCGCGGGGATCATCGGCGGCGCCGTTTCGGGCCTGATGCGGCTCGAGCTCGAACAGCCGGGCATCCAGTACCTCACCCTGTGGGCGACCTGGTTCGACGGCAAGCCGGCCGAAATGAACACCGCGCTCCACCTGTGGAACGTGCTGATCACCGCGCACGGCCTGATCATGGTGTTCTTCATGGTCATGCCGGCGATCATCGGCGGCTTCGGCAACTGGTTCGTGCCCATCATGATCGGTGCGCCGGACATGGCCTTCCCGCGGATGAACAACATCTCGTTCTGGCTGACCGTCGCCGGTTTCTGCTCGCTGATGTTCTCGGCCTTCGTGCCGGGTGATACGACCGGCCTTGGCGCCGGCATCGGCTGGACCGCCTATGCCCCGCTCTCGACCTACGGTTCCTCGGGCCCGGCGGTCGACTTCGCGATCTTCTCGCTCCACCTCGCCGGTGCGGGCTCGATCATGGGCGCGATCAACTTCATCACCACCATCCTCAACATGCGCGCGCCGGGCATGACCCTGCACAAGATGCCGCTGTTCGTGTGGTCGGTGCTGGTTACCGCCTTCCTGCTTCTGCTCGCGCTGCCGGTTCTGGCCGCCGCGATCACCATGCTGATCACCGACCGCAACTTCGGCACGACCTTCTTCGACGCCTCGGGCGGCGGTGATCCGGTTCTTTACCAGCACCTGTTCTGGTTCTTCGGCCACCCCGAAGTGTACATCATGATCCTGCCGGGCTTCGGCATCATCAGCCAGATCATCTCGACCTTCTCGAAGAAGCCGGTCTTCGGCTACCTCGGCATGGCCTATGCGATGGTCGCGATCGGCGTCGTGGGCTTCATCGTCTGGGCTCACCACATGTACACCACCGGTCTTTCGGTGAACACGAAGATGTACTTTACCGCGGCGACCATGGTCATCGCGGTCCCCACCGGCATCAAGATCTTCTCGTGGATCGCGACGATGTGGGGCGGCAGCCTGTCGTTCAAGGCCCCGATGGTCTGGGCGATCGGCTTCATCTTCCTCTTCACCGTCGGCGGCGTCACCGGTGTCGTCCTCTCCAACGGCGGCATCGACGACAATCTCCAGGACACCTATTACGTCGTGGCGCACTTCCACTACGTGCTGTCGCTGGGCGCGGTGACCTCGCTCTTCGCGGGCTTCTACTACTGGTTCCCGAAGATGAGCGGGAAGATGTACTCGGAACTGCTGGCCCACATCCACTTCTGGGTGTTCTTCGTCGGCGTGAACCTGATCTTCTTCCCGATGCACTTCCTCGGGGCCCAGGGCATGCCGCGCCGCTATCCCGACTATCCGGCCGCTTACGAGCACTGGAACCATGTCGCGACCGACGGCTACAAGATCATGGCCGTCTCGGTGCTGATCTTCTTCATCAACATCGCCTACGCGTTCATCGCCGGCAAGAAGGCCGAAGACAACTACTGGGGCGAAGGCGCGACCACGCTCGAGTGGACCCTGTCGAGCCCGCCGCCGTTCCACCAGTTCGAAACGCTCCCGGTGATCGAGGATGCGCATCACCACTGATCCCGGCCGAAAGGCCTGATCACGAAGGGCCCCGGGGGAAACTCCGGGGCCTTTTCCTTGCCCTTCCAACTTCCCCCGCACCGGCCTATAGGCCGGGCCGTGACTCAGTCCGCTCCCACCCCGGCCGCCCAGGGCCTGCCGCTTCCCGCCGAATGGCGCGATTTCTTCGCGCTGACCAAGCCGCGCGTGATGAGCCTGGTGATCTTCACCGGCCTGTGCGGACTGCTGGCTGCGCCCGAGCCGATCCATCCGGTGATCGGCTTCACCACGATCCTGTGCATCGCGCTGGGCGCGGGCGGTGCCGCCGCGCTCAACCAGTGGTGGGAGGCCGACCTCGACGCCGGGATGCGCCGCACCCGCAACCGGCCGCTCCCGGCCGGACGGATGGACCGGACCAGCGCCCGCGATTTCGGCGTCGGCCTTTCGGCCGGCTCGGTCCTGGTCATGGGCCTGGCCGTCGGCTGGCTTGCCGGGTTAATCCTCGCCATCTCGATCGTCTATTATGCCGTGATCTACACGATCTGGCTCAAGCCGCGCACGCCGCAGAACATCGTGATCGGCGGCGGGGCAGGGGCCTTCCCCCCGCTGATCGGCTGGGTCGCGGCCACCGGCCACATCACGCTGATGCCGGTCGTGCTCTTCGCGATCATCTTCATGTGGACCCCGCCGCACTTCTGGGCGCTCGCCCTGTTCGTGCAGTCGGACTATGCCAAGGTCGGCATCCCGATGCTCCCGGTCGTCGCCGGAGAGACCGTGACGCGCCGCCAGATCATGATCTATGCCGTCCTGCTGCTGCCGCTCACCCTGGTGCCGTGCCTGATCGCCAAGAGCCTAGGCGGGGCCGGGCTGGTCTACGGGGTGGCCGCCGCCGTCCTGTCCACGGCCTTCCTCGCGCTCTCGGTCCGGGTCGGCCTGCGCCGCCGGTCGGGCGAGGACGATTCGATGAAGCCCGAAAAGCAGCTGTTCGGCTATTCGGTGCTCTATCTTTTCGCGCTGTTCGCGGCGCTGGTTGCCGATCGCTGGCTGCTGGTGCAGGGGTGAGCGCGATGACCGACACCCCCGATCCCGAATCGCCCGAATACATGGAACGCCGCAAGCAGGTGATCCGCCAGCGCAACGTGGCGACGGCGCTGGTCCTCGGCTTCTTCGTCGTGCTGTTCTTCGCGATCACCATCGTCAAGATGAAGATCTGACCATGCACGCCGCCCCGGCCGAGCTTTCGCAGCGCAACCGTAGGGTCGGGCTCTACGCCCTGCTCGCCGCGCTCGCCATGCTCGGCCTCGGCTATGCCTCGGTCCCGCTCTATCGCCTGTTTTGCCAGGTCACCGGTTTCCAGGGCACGACCCAGCGCGTCTCCGCGGCCCAGGCTGCCAGCGTCAAGGTTGCCGCCGCGACCATGTCGATCCGCTTCGACGGCAATACCGACCGCGACCTGCCGTGGGAGTTCAAGCCCCAGCAAGTGACGCAGACGGTGCGGCTGGGTGAGCGTAACCTCGCGATCTTCACCGCGAAGAACCTCTCCAACCGGCCGATCGTCGGTCGCGCCAGCTACAATGTCTCGCCGGACGACGCGGGCAAGTTCTTCAACAAGGTCCAGTGCTTCTGCTTCACCGAGCAGACCCTCGAGCCGGGGCAGGAAGTGCGCATGCCGGTGATCTACTTTGTCGATCCCTCGATCACCAAGGACGAGGACGGCAAGGACATCCGCCAGATCACGCTGAGCTACACCTTCCACGAGGACAAGGACGCCAGCGCCGATCTCGCCGCGAAGGCGAAGGTCGCATCGAAGGGTCTGGACCGCGCCGGAAACGCGCGATAAGGGGCCACAACAGATTATGGCGCCTGCCCCGCGCGGCAGGCGTGAAACGGGGAACTGTCAGATCATGGCCGGTACCAAGAACCACGATTATCATATCCTTCCGCCCGATATCGTCCCGCTGCTGAGCACGATCGGCGCGCTGACCTTCACGTCGGGCATGGTTCTGATGATGCACAAGCTGCCCGGCGGGCACGTCGTGCCCTGGCTGGGCCTCGCCCTGCTGCTGGCCTGCATGTTCCAGTGGTTTACCAAGATCGTCCACGAAGCCCATGCCGGCGATCACACCCCGGTGGTGCAGCTGCACCAGCGCTACGGGATGATCCTGTTCATCGCTTCGGAAGTGATGTTCTTCGTCGGCTGGTTCTGGGCCTTCTTCGATTTCTCGCTGTTCCCCAGCAAGATCGCGGCCGAAGTGGTCGGCGGGCAGTGGCCGCCCAAGGCGATCGAAGCGGTGATCAATGCCTGGGATCTTCCGCTGCTCAACACGCTGATCCTGCTCTGCTCGGGCACCACGCTGACCTGGTCGCACCACGCCCTGATCCACGGGGACCGTGATAGCGCCAAGAAGGGGCTGTGGCTGACCATCATCCTCGGCGTGCTGTTCACCTCGATCCAGGCCTACGAATATATCCATGCGCCGTTCCCCTTCGGGAAGAACACCTATGGCTCGGCCTTCTACATGGCGACCGGCTTCCACGGCTTCCACGTCATCGTCGGCACGATCTTCCTGCTCGTCTGCCTGAAGCGCATGTACAACGGCGACTTCACGCCTCGCCAGCACTTCGGCTTCGAAGCGGCGGCGTGGTACTGGCACTTCGTCGACGTCGTCTGGCTGTTCCTGTTCGTCTGCATCTACGTCTGGGGCAACTGGGGCGCGGTCATTGAGTAAGGTTGGGATCGAATAGTGACCGAACCCGTCCAACCGGACGCAACGAAGGGGCAGCCTGGCACCGCCAAGGCTGCCCTTTTCGGTTGCTGCCCCCGCTGCGGCGCGCGCACCCTGTTCGCGGGCTATGCGAAGTTCGCCGACCGCTGCCGCGCCTGCGGGCTCGACTTCACCCGCTTCAACGTGGGCGATGGTCCCGCTGCCTTCCTCACCCTCGTCATCGGCACGCTGGTAACGGGCCTTGCGATCTGGCTCGAACTGGCGGCCAGCCCGCCGTTCTGGGTCCACGCCGTGCTCTGGGTCCCGCTCACCGCGCTCTGCGTGCTGGGCGGCCTGCGCGGCACCAAGGCATGGCTGCTACAGGCCGAATACCGCCGGCACGCCAAGGAAGCCGTGAACGAGGACTGGACGATCACGCCGAAAGACGGCGAATGACCCGCAGGATCCCCATCATCCCGACCGCGATCGTCCTGATCGCCGCCGCGATCATGGTCCGTCTCGGCTTCTGGCAGCTCGACCGTCTGGCCCAGAAGCAGGACATGCTCGCCCGTTTCACCGCGGCAGAGGCTGACCGCACGGTTCATCCATGGCCGCGCGGTGGGATCGCTCCCCTTGGTTACACCCGGTTGCAGCTGGAATGCCGTTCGGCCGGTCCGGCCCAGCCCGAAGCGGGCCGCAGCGCCAGCGGCCAATCAGGCTGGGCGCAGGTGGTGCAATGCGCGACGCCGGAAGGGGCGAAGGCGCGCATCGTACTGGGCTGGTCCAGCCAGCCAGCGCCGGCAACGTGGCAAGGCGGGGCGGTGACGGGAACCTTCGTTCCCAAGGGCGAAGACGTTCTGGTCTATGCCGATCCCCCGCTCGCCGGCCTCCAGCCCAATGCCCGGCCCGACCCGCGCGACATTCCCAACAACCACCTGGCCTATGCCGTGCAGTGGTTCCTCTTCGCCGCCATCGCCGTGATCATCTACGCCCTCGCGCTGAGGAAGCGCCTGCGCGGTTAGGTTGTGTCGCCATTTGCAGGCCGCCATGGGCCGAGCGGCGGCATAACCTAAACATACATACCTTCGCGCAGGTTCACCCCGTGCTCCAGCCACATCTTGAGCGCGCAGAGCATCTGCGACCAGCCCATGCAATTGCCGTAGCTGGCGTCGAGCCCGGCCTGGCTCTCCTGCCAGGCACCCTCGCTGATCTCAACGAGGGTGCGCCCGTCGTCGGTCGGCATGAACGAGAAGGTCACGGTCGACTTGCCTTCGCTGCCGGCCGCCTCGCGCGCCTGCCAGCGCAGCACGATCCGCTCGCCGGCATGGGCTTCCACCACCTCGACCGGGAAGGCGCCGGGAAAGTCGGCGAAGTCCCAGGTCACGGTGGCGCCGGTCTCGATCCGGCCGCGGGCCCCGCCGGTGGTGAAATAGGCCGAGAGCTGGGCCGGGTCGGCCACGGCCTCGTAAACTTCGGCGACAGGCCGGGCGATTCGCCCGAACACGGTGAACTTCAGGTCCATTTCCCCACTCCAGCCCAGCTTGCGCGCCATTCGCGCGCTCGTTCGCGCAATAATCCTGTGCAACTCCGAATCGCCGCAAGGGTTTCCTTTGCCGCGATGTGACGCTAACGCGCGGCCCCATGGACTATATCAGCACTCGTGGCAGCGCGCCCGCGCTCGATTTCGCCGGAGCAACTCTCGCCGGTCTCGCCTCCGACGGCGGGCTCTACGTGCCGCGCACCTGGCCGAAGTTCTCGCAAGACGAGATCGCGGCGATGGCCGGGCTGCCCTATGCCGAGCTGGCCCAGAAGATCATGCTGCCCTTCGTCGAGGGGAGCCTCAGTGCAGAGCGCCTGCTCGAACTGACCCGCGCCGCCTATGGCCGCTTCGCCCATGCCGCCGTGACGCCGCTCAAGCAGCTCGACCAGCAGCAGTGGCTGCTCGAACTGTTCCACGGGCCGACGCTGGCCTTCAAGGACGTCGCGCTCCAGCTGCTCGGCCTGCTGTTCGAGGAATTCCTCGCTCGCAGCGAGCAGAACCTCACCATCGTCGGCGCCACCTCGGGCGATACCGGCTCGGCCGCGATCGACGCCGTCGCGGGCCGGGCGAAGATCGACATCTTCATGCTCCACCCGCGCGGCCGGGTGTCCGACGTCCAGCGCCGCCAGATGACCACGGTGCTGGCGCCCAACGTCCACAACATCGCCATCGAGGGCTCGTTCGACGATGCCCAGGCGATGGTGAAGCGCATGTTCAACGACAACGGCATGACCGACCGCTTCGCCATCGGCGCGGTCAACTCGATCAACTGGGCGCGCCTGATGGCCCAGGTGGTCTATTACTTCGCCGCCGCGCTCCAGCTCGGCGCGCCGCAGCGCAAGGTCGCCTTCTCGGTGCCGACCGGCAATTTCGGCGACGTTTTCGCCGGCTATGTCGCTGCGCAGATGGGCCTGCCGATCGAGCGCCTGATCGTTGCCACCAACGTCAACGACATCCTCCACCGCGCGCTGTCGACCGGCGACTATTCGCAGGGCACCGTCACGCCGACGGCTGCCCCCTCGATGGACATCCAGGTCTCGTCCAACTTCGAACGCCTGCTGTTCGACGTCGGCGGGCGCGACGGCAAGGCGCTGGCCGAGCAGATGGCCGGCTTCGAGGCGACCAAGGCGATGCAGCTCACCAACGCCCAGCGCGAGGGCGCCGCCGCCCTGTTCTCCTCGGCCCGCGCCGACGCCGATGACATGAACCGCGCGATCCGCTGGGCCTTCGTCGAATGCGGCGAGACCATCGACCCGCACACCGCGATCGGCCTCCACGCCGCCCGCGTCGCCGGGATCGCCGCCGACATTCCGGTCGTCACCCTCGCCACGGCGCACCCGGCCAAGTTCACCGACGCGGTCGAGCATGCCACCGGCATCCGCCCGACGCTCCCGACCCGCGTCGGCGACCTGTTCGAGCGCGAGGAACGCCTCACCGCGCTCCCCGGAGACTACGACGCCGTGGCCGACTACGTCTCGGCCCACGCAACGCCGCGCCCATGATGGGGAACGCCTGATGGCCCGCCTCGACGAGACGCCCCGGCTTCTCGTCGGTGACGGCTGGGCCGATTATGGCCTGGTCGACTCCGGCCATGGCCGCAAGCTGGAGCGCTACGGCCCCTACCGCTTCGTGCGCCCCGAGCCCCAGGCGATGTGGACGCCCAAGCTGGCCGACTGGCAGGCCCACGGCGAATTCGTCCCCGGCTCCGACGAGGACGGCGGCGGCCGGTGGCAGTTCTCCGGGCCAGTCCCCCGCGAAGGCTGGGACCTGTCGCGCGGGGGCGTGAAATTCACGGCCTCCTGCACCCCCTTCCGCCACCTCGGCTTCTTCCCCGACATGGCCCCGGTGTGGGACTGGATGGGCGAAATGCTCGAAGGCAAGGCCGAGGCGCAGACCCTCAACCTGTTCGGCTACACCGGCGTCGGCACGCTCAGCCTGAGCGAGCACGGTCCGGTCACCCATGTCGACGCCAGCAAGAAGTCCGTCGCCCAGGCCCGCGCCAATGCCGCGCTCTCGGCCATGGAGCAGCGCCCGGTCCGCTGGATCATCGACGATGCCGCCAAGTTCGCCGCGCGCGAAGTGCGCCGGGGCAAGCGCTATGACGGGATCATCCTCGATCCCCCCAAGTTCGGGCGCGGCCCCGAAGGCGAGGTCTGGCGGCTGGAGGAACACCTTCCCGGCCTCGTCGCAGATTGCCGCCGGCTGCTCGATGCCGACAGCCGCTTCCTCTTCCTCACCGTCTATGCCGTGCGCATGAGTTCGCTCGCGCTCGCCGGCCTCCTCAGCGAAGTCTTCGCCGATCTGCCCGGCGCGATCGAGCACGGCGACCTCGCGGTGCGCGAAGACGACAACGGCCGTCTCCTGCCCACCGCGATCTTCGCCCGCTGGTCCAACAAGAGCTAAGCCGCGCCCGATGACCGATTCGCTGATCCTCGAAGTGGCCGACCTCGAAGTCGACGTCCTCACCGGCATCTATTCGGAAGAGACCGGCCAGCCCCAGCCGCTGCGCATCACGATCAAGGTCCGCCTGAAGCCCGCGCCGCACTACGGCCCCGATACCCCGCTGGGCGCCAGCAAGAACTACATGGACCTCAAGTTCGCGGCGCGCGAAGCCCTGCCGCCGGGCGTCCACTTCAAGCTGATCGAGGCCGTGGCCGATCACATCTGCGAAACCCTGTTCGTGGGCGACGAGCGGGTCGAGGCCGTCACGGTCAAGATCGTCAAGCTCGCCATTGCCGAGGCGGGCGAGCAGATCGGCATGACCCTCCACCGCGAGCGTCGCTGAAGTGATGCGGCTCGACGTCGGCCCCTTGCCCGGCGACGCGCTCGCGGCCAGCGCCCACTTCCACGCCGAGATCCTGCCGCGCGTGCGCGAAGCCCTTTCCGGGGGCGCGGTCCTGACCCTCGTCTTCGCCCCGGCCGGGCACGAACATCGCGGCTGGCGCGCCGAACTCGTCGCCAGCCTCGCCCGCGCCCATGCCCCGGCCCGGATCAACGCGCTGGCCTCGGCCGACGAGGCCGCCATCGCCGCCACGCTCGCCTATCTCGCCGATGCGCCGGGCCTCACCGGGCAATATCTCGCGCTCGATGGCGCGGGCGCCGGTCCTGTGGTATGACCGTGCCAATGGCCGCAACACCCCTCGTCGATCAGTTCGCCCGCAGGATCAGTTACCTGCGGCTCTCGGTGATCGACCGGTGCGATCTGCGCTGCTCCTATTGCATGCCCGAGCGGATGACCTTCCTGCCCAAGGCGGAAGTGCTCAGCCTCGAGGAACTGCACAAGCTTGCGCTCGGCTTCATCGCGCGCGGCATCACCAAGCTGCGCCTAACCGGGGGCGAGCCGCTCGTGCGGCGCGACATGATCGAGCTGGTCCGCGCGCTCGGCCGCAAGCTGGGAGACGGGCTCGAGGAACTGACCCTCACCACCAACGGCACTCAGCTCGCCGGTCTGGCCGGGGATCTGTTCGAGGCCGGGGTGCGCCGCATCAACGTCTCGCTCGACACGCGCGACCGCGAGACTTTCGCCCGCCTGACCCGGCGCGACATGCTGCCGCAGGTGCTCGAAGGGATCGAGGCGGCCCGCGCCGCCGGGCTCAAGGTCAAGCTCAACACCGTCGCGCTCAAGGGCGTGAACGAGGCCGAGATCCCCGACCTGATGCACTGGGCGCATGACAAGGGCATGGAGCTGACCCTGATCGAGGTCATGCCGCTGGGCGAGGTCGAGGAAGACCGCTTCGATCACTACCTCCCACTCTCCACCGTGCGCGAGAGCCTCGAACAGCGCTTCACCCTTGCGCCCTCCGGCCACCGCACCGGCGGCCCGGCGCGCTATTTCGACGTCGAGCAGACCGGCGGCCGTCTCGGCTTGATCACCCCGCTCACCAACAATTTCTGCGACGGCTGCAACCGCATCCGCGTCACCGCCACGGGCCAGCTCTTCGCCTGCCTCGGCGGGCGCGAGCAGGTCGACCTGCGCGCCGCCCTGCGCTCGGACCAGCCCGAGGCAAACCTTGCCGCCGCGATCGACGAGGCCATGCGGATCAAGCCGCTGCGCCATTCTTTCGCGATCGACCGTCCCGGCGCGGAGCCGGCCCTGCCGCGCCACATGTCGATGACCGGCGGCTGATGGCCCGCCTGCTGTTTCTCGGAAGGCTGGAAGACCTCGCCGGCGGCCCGGAACGGGCGCTGCCGCTCACCGCCCCCACGGCCCTGGCGGACATTCTCGCCGGCCTGCCCGCCGATCTCGCCGCAGCGCTCTCCGGCCCCCGCGTCCGCCTCGCCCGCAACGGCGCGCTGGTCGCGCCCGAAGGCCTCGTCCTCGCCGAAGGCGACGAACTCGCCTTCCTTCCCCCGGTCAGCGGCGGCTGACCATGCCCGAGGTCCGCCTCGCCCTCGCGCCGTTCGATCCGGCGGCCGAACTCACGGCCTTCGGCGCCGCGCACGATGAAGCCGGCGGGATCGTCTCATTCCTCGGCAAGGTCCGCGCCGGCGATGCGGTCGACGCCCTCGAACTCAGGCATTTCGCCCCGCTCACCCTGCCGGGGATGCAGGCGCTCGCCGCACAGGCCGAATCACGCTGGAACCTCGCTGGGCTCCTCGTCGTCCACCGCAGCGGGGTCATGGTGCCGGGCGACCCCATCGTCCTCGTCGCCGCTGCCGCCCGCCACCGCCGCGACGCCTTCGCCGCCACCGACTTCGTGATGGACCACCTCAAGAGCGATTCGTGGTTCTGGAAACGCGAACGCTCGGGCGGAGAATGGCGCTGGATCGAACCGCGCGAGCAGGACCACGCCGACCTCACCCGCTGGTAAGCCCGACTTCCCCTCGTCATTGCGAGGAGCGCAGCGTCGAGGCAATCCAGGGCAGCCACGCCCCAACCTCGGCCCGCCGAATCCGCCGGCCCCGTTGATCGAGGTCAAGGAACGCCCCGCCCATCGGCCCTAACGACGCTCCCGAAAGGAGTGTCGCCGATGTCCAGACACGTTACCCAGGCGGATCTCGCCGCCAAGGCCCTCGTGGCCGATGCCCCGGTCCAGACCCGGGTCAATCGTACCTTCGAGCTGCCCGCCGGACTCTATGCCCTGACGGTCGCCTGCTACCTCGGCTTTCTCGTGGTGATGAGCGCGCTGTTCATGAACGCGGAACTGGTCCTGCCGATGGCGGCCTTCGTCGTCTCGATCGTCGGCGGCTTCGGGCTTGGCTGGAAGTGGGTGGCGATGAAGCCGGGCAACGACAATCCGACCCTCTCCATGGGCCAGTTCGCCAGCCGCGGCATCCAGACCCTGTCGGGCCGCCTGACCGCCGCCGAGGCGTCTGCCCAGGTCCTGATCCTGCCGGTCCTGATCCTCGCCTGGGGCCTCGCCATCGCCGTGATCTACGCGGTGGTCGGCCACTGATCCGATTTAGCCGGAAGGGGGCGCCGATGCGCCTTCCGGTCAGGTTTTAAGACGGTTTCCCAGCTCGGCCAGGACCGCATCTTCATCGGCGACCCATGCGGTCACCTGGTCGCGGACGGCGGCGATGGCAACCCCATCGCCGCCGTCAATCCGTTCCGCGGCATAGAGCCGGTCAAGCTCGCCCAGCGAGATCATCGCATCGCTGCGCGCCGATTCGAGGTCGGCCACGGCCACGGTCGCCACCGACCAGGCCTCGCTCGCCACCTGTGCGCCGTTCGCCGCCGCCACCAGTTGCCGCGCGCGCTCCCGCTTCTCGCCAAACCGGTCATGCGCCTCGCGCGCCGAATCTCCCAATTCCCTGAGACGGGCGGCAAGGTCGCCCGAAACCGCCCGCTCGCTCGCCGTGGCATCGGGGGCAGGGGCGGCCGGCGCCCCGCTTCCCGTGATTCGTCCGGGCGCCCCGGCGGCTGCCGGGGCAGGGGGCGATCCGGCGGGCCGGGCCTCCAGCGCCAGCTCGGCCTGACGTTTGGCGAGTGAGGGAAATTCGCCTTGCGAGCCGCAGGCGGAAAGGAGGACAAGCGCGGCCAGCGGCGCGATCACGGGTTTCATGGGATAGGGGCATAAACCCTCGCGAAGCCCTGCGAAACCCCGCCTCTCGCGGTTGACAGCAAAGGCCCGTTGCACTAGGGGCGCTGCTTCTTCCGGCACCTGTCCGTTTCGGGGCAGGGAGTCGGCGCGTCGCCCGCAACCGGTTCTGCCGGTAAAGCGTGCGGGGCGGCACGGGCAAAGACAGATTGGATTGAGCACCATGTTCGCAGTAGTGCGCACGGGCGGCAAGCAGTACCGGGTTGCCGCCGGAGACAAGATCGCGGTTGAGAAGCTGGCTGGTGAAGCCGGTGACAAGATCACCTTGGGCGACGTCCTGCTCGCCGGCGACGGCGGCGAGGTCAAGGATTCGGCGGGTGTCGTCGTTTCGGCCGAGATCATCGCGCAGGCCAAGAGCGAGAAGGTCATCGTCTTCAAGAAGCGTCGCCGGCATAACTACCGTCGTCGCAACGGCCACCGCCAGCAGATGACCCTGCTGCGCATCCTTTCGGTCGGTGGGGCCGAGAAGAAGGCTGCCAAGAAGGCCGCCAAGGCTGAAGACGCCGCCCCCGCTGCGGCTGCTGAATAAGTTCGGAGTAGTTCGACATGGCACACAAGAAAGCAGGCGGCTCCTCGCGTAACGGTCGCGATTCGGCTGGCCGTCGCCTTGGCGTCAAGAAGTTCGGCGGTCAGGAAGTGATCGGCGGCAACATCATCATCCGTCAGCGCGGGACCCGCGTCTATCCGGGTGCGAACGTGGGCATGGGCAAGGACCACACCCTCTTCGCTCTCACGGAAGGCCGCGTGCGCTTCCACGACGGCAAGCTCGGCCGCAAGTACGTGTCGGTCGACATGATGGCCGAAGCGGCAGAATAACCGGATGGTCATTCATGGGCCATCCCACGGGATGGCCCCGCCAGTGTCCTGAACACTGGCCGTCAACGAGGGAGAGGGGCCCCGCCCGTCTCCCTTTTTTCGTTCTCCCTCAGTCGCTTGTCGTGCGCTCCGAGCATCCGGTCGCACGGCGCAACACGAATGTCACGCTGGCGGTGTAGACGCGCTGTCAGCGGGCTGATCGACGAGGAGAGCGTCATGTTCATTCGCACCGAGCGCCTGTTCCTGCGCCCCGGCTGGCCGGAGGACTGGAACGAACTGCATAGCCGCATCGCGGACGAGGGGATCGTCCGCAACCTGGCCCGCGCGCCCTGGCCCTACCGGCCGGAAGACGCGCAGGCCTTTGCCGCCACGGCCCAGTCTCCGCGTCATCCGCATTTCCTCGTCACCCTGCCGGGCGCCGACGGGAGCCGTCTGGTCGGCGCCGCCGGTCTGGGACGGATCGGAGACCAGACCGAACTCGGCTACTGGATCGCGCGCGACGCCTGGGGGCAGGGCTATGCCACCGAGGCGGCACGCGCCGTCCTGACCCTGGCCCGCACTCTCGGCCACCGCCGGATCGTCGCCCAGCACTTCATCGACAACCCGGCCTCGGGCCGGGTGCTGCGCAAGGTCGGCTTCTGCCCGACGGGGGAGATCGTCCATCGCCATTCGTGCGGGCGCGGCACCGATTCGGCGGCCGCGATCCACGCGATCGACCTCGGCCAGCCGAGCGATTGCGACGATGATGGCTCGACCATGGCCCGCCGCGCCGCCTGACGAGCTTGCAAGGGCGTTGTAGGGGCGTTGCAATAGCGTTGCAGTGACGCCTCAGGCGTCCTGCAACGCCTGCTCGGCCGCACCGATCAGGTGGCGGTCATCGACGTCCCAGGGGTGAAATCCGGGGCGGAAGAAGCGCAGCCAGTCCGGCACGATTCTCCGCAGGACCCCGGGCTTTACCCAGAGATACCAGCCCAGCTTCACCCTCGCTTTCCAGCGCGGAATTCCGTCTTGTCCAAGCAGGTCCAGCCCATCGGCGAAGCGGTGGCGCAGGAAGTGCCAGGTCACCACCGCCATCATCAGTGCCCGCACCCGCCAGCGCTTGCCCGCAGGCCATTCCCGCGTCGCGTGGAGCCAGGTGTCGAAGGCCACGCCCTTGTGCTCGATCTCCTCGATCGCGTGCCATTGCCACATCCGCGCGATCTGAGGGTCGGCTCCGGCAAAGTATTGGGGCCGCGAGAGAAACTGGTGCGCCATCATCGCCGTCCAGTGCTCCAGCGCCATGGTTGCCGCGAGGTCGAGGATCTTGGGGCGGCCGCGGGTTTTCGCCATCATCGCCTCGACCCGCGCATCGACCCGCGCCATGTCGTAGCCGGCCTCGGTCGCGATCCGGTTGAAGGCGACATGCTCGCGCGTGTGATTGACCTCCTGGATCACGAATGCGCGGATTTCCGCGGCGAGCCGCGGCGGTGCCCCGTCGCGGAAGGCCTTGACCGCCTCGATAAAAAAGGCCTCGCCGCGCGGAAAGGTGCCGGACAGGGCATTGTGCCAGGCGCTCGCCACCGGATCGCCGCCCAGCCACCAGCGCCGGCTCCAACCGGTCCGGCCGAAGCGCAGGTCGCGCACCGTGATCGCGGGCCCGCCCTGTGACGGAACGGTGTTGCCGAGAGGCCGCTGTGGTTCTATCGGGACAGGGAGAGGCGCGTCCATGCCCTCCAAGATAGAGTTACTTACAAGGATGTCAATAAGGCGCCGCCTGACCCAGGAAGAAAGCCGCGCGGCCGCGCTGGCTGCGGCGCGGGCACTGCTGCTCGAAACGGGCCCGCAGTCGGTCACGCTCAAGGCGGTTGCCGAGCGGGTCGGGCGGACTCACGCCAACCTCCTGCATCACTTCGGCTCGGCTGCCGGGCTGCAGAAGGCGCTGGCCGAACACCTTGCTTCGACCATCTGCGCCAAGATCGGCGAAACGGTGATCGCCAGCCGCTCCGGCATTGCCAGCCCGCGCGACGTGGTCGACCTGACGTTCGACGCCTTTGACCGTGAGGGCGGCGGCGCGCTGGCCTCGTGGATGTTGCTCACGGGCAACGAGGGCGCGCTCGACCCGATCATTGGCGCGATCCACGATCTGGTCGAGGACCTCCACGACTACGGCTCGGAAGCCATGCGGGCGACGACGCTTACCCTCGTGCTGCTGGCGCTCGGTGATGCGCTGATGGGCGCGCCGCTGACCCAGTCGCTCGATCTGGCCCGGACCACCGGGCGCGATCAGGCTGAGCGCATGCTGGCCGAGGCGACTGAGCGGGCAGGCCTCGCGCCGCCGCCATTGCCCTGATCGCCGGGCAGCGGTGCTATTCCTTGATGTCCTTGAGGAAGGCCGGGAGCAGCGCCGCGTCGATGTCCTCGAGGCGCAGATGGTCGATCGCCTTGCCCAGCGCCGGATAGGCCACGCGCTGCCGCGCCGGGTCCGACCGCTCGATCGGCACGACCACCAGCCGCCGATTGACCTTCTGCCGCCAGTTCATCCGCGCGGTATTTTCCTGCCCGACGTAGCAGCCCTTGGTGAAGCTCACCCCGTGCAACTCGGCGGCATTGCATTCCAGCCACAGGGTCTCGCCCTCCCCCAGTTCCGCGCGGCCCTCGGCCACGCCGTGGGCGAGCCGGTGCGCGAGCCAGGCCTGGTCGGCGCTCTCGTCATCATCGGCGCCGGGCGGGGCGATCCAGCGTTCGCCCAGCGCGGACAGGCGCGGGTCGGCCGCAGCGCCGTCGCCGGTGTGCGGGCGCCAGTGGACCGAGAGGCGCTCTGCGACGGTGATCGCGATCTTGCGCCGCAGACGGTAGAGCGAGAGCCGCTTGACCAGCGCTTCGGCCGCCTCGGCCTCGCAGTCCAGCAGCAGGTCGCGCCCGGCGGGCCAGACGATGAAGTCGAACAGGACCTTGCCCTGCGGGCTGAGCAGGCCGGCCCAGACCGGCAGGAATCCGGTCACGTCGTTGGTAACCAGTCCCTGGAGGAAGGCGGCGGCATCCTCACCCTCTTCGGGAGAGAGGCGGACCAGGGCGCGGGCGTAGAGTTGGGTTCCTGTCATGCCTGCCCTAGGTAATGCGCCGGGCCGCGAAGCGGAAGGGGCGATCAGGCCGTTACCGGGCGCCGGTTCCTCAGCGCGAGGTCGGCAAGATAGATGCCGATCGCCAGCCAGATCAGTACGAAGCAGGCAAGCTGGATCGGCCGCAACGCCTCGCCCAGCGCGAGGATGCCGACGAGGAACTGCAAGCTCGGCGTGATGTACATGAGCACGCCGACGATCGAGAGGTCGAGCTGCCGCGTCGCCTCGGCGAAGAGGACCAGCGGCACGGTGGTGATCAGGCCCATCCCGGCCAGCAGGAGATATGTCACCGCGTCGAAGCCCAGCAGCGCCTCGGGGCGGTGCAGGACGAGCCAAGCCAGATAGGCGGCCGCGGGCGGCGCCAGCACCAGGGTCTCCACCGTCAGCCCGGCTACGGCCGGAACCACCACCACCTTGCGCACCAGCCCGTAGAGGCTGAACGTGAGCGCGAGCGAGATGCTGATCCACAGCATGCCGAGAGCTTCCTCGGCCAGCAGGGTCACGGCCAGGGCGGCGAGGCCGATCGCCAGCCATTGCCGCGGCGACAGGCGCTCGCGCAGGAACAGGGTGCCGAGCAGGACCGAGACCAGCGGGTTGATGTAGTAGCCCAGGCTGCTCGCCAGCACGTGATGCTGGGACACGGCATAGATGTAGAGCGACCAGTTGACCCCGACCAGGACGGCGCTGGTGCAGAGTGCCGCCGCGCGCTTCGGCGCGCGCAGGGCGGCGCGGACCTCGCCCGTCTGGCGCGTCGCGGCGGTGAGCGCGAGGCAGAAGGGCACCGAGAACAGGATGCGGCAGGACACGATCACCAGCGGATCGACATGGCCGAGCGCATGGAAGTAGATCGGCGCCGATCCCCAGACCAGATTGGCGAGAACCGCCAGCAGGATTCCGCCGCGCAGATGGGCTGCCTGCGGGCGGGTTGAAGAAGGGTTGGCGGCCATGGCCGGCCGTTAGAGATTTTGCTGCGCTGCGGCAAGGTGGCGTTCGTCGGCAATCTGGCGCAGTCTGACGCGGGTCGTGTGCGGGCTGAACCGAATTTTCACCGATTCGCGGGCAGGGGCCGGTCGTGCAAGGCCGGGCTGGTGCCGGTGTGAGACGAGGAATCTGGATGAAGCGTGGGACCGCCTTGCCGATCTGCGCCGCCGCGGCGCTGGCGCTGGTCCCGGCGCTCTCCGCCTGCGACAGCAAGGCGGGCGAGGATGGCCGCCGGCCGAGCAGCGATCCGATCGTCTCTGCCGCGCTGGACGAGCAGCTCATGGCCGATCCCGATCTGGCCCGGATCAATCCGCGCCATGCCGTGGTCACCCCCGGCGGCCCGCCCGCCGTGCCGATTCCGCCGGAAGACAGCAGCCCGGAAGCGATCGCGGCCGCGCGGGCCGAGGCGGTCCGGCTGGTCGGCGCCGCGCCGCTCCACGCTCCGCAGCCCGAGCCGGGGGCTCCCTCGGCGGCCGGGATGACCGCGGAACTGACCGCCAACAGCGCACTGGCCGAAAATGGTCCCGGTAGGGGCTGCGCGCGCAGCCTCGACTACGCTTTCATCTGGGCGGCGCGGATGCCGGCGGTCCTGCCGATCTATCCGCGCGGCCACGTGCAGGATGCCGCGGGCAGTGACGCGGCGCCCTGCCGCCTGCGCGTCGTCACGTTTCGCACCCCCGTACCGCTCGGCGAGGTGGTCGACTTCTACTGGACCCGCGGCCGCCGCGCCGGGCTTTCCCCGCGCCACCGGCTGGCGGGCGAGGACCATGTCGTCGCCGGACAGAAGGGCGCTGCCGCTTTCGTTGCCTATGTCCGCAGCCGCGATCTGATGACCGAGGTCGATCTGGTGACCAACGGGCTTTAGCGCGCAGGGTGACACGAGTGTCACCCTGTTCGGGCGCTGTCCCGGAGTTAAGCTGCTGTTATTCAAGGGCTCGCCGGAACAGTGCATGGGTGACACTTGTCCTACAGGGATTGTTCGCGCGGCCGGTTTTCAAAGAACGGGCGGAGGATGACAGGGGCGGGCGATGTAGGAAAATGGTTTGGGCGGGGCCGGGGCGGGTTTCGGCGTTTTCCGACTGAAAGCGGACTGTCCGGACCCGCCGACGCTTCGGACATTGCACGACACAGGAATTAAATTAGGCTTGGTCCTATGCTCTTCCTCACCTTCCTGATGCACGCTTCGTCGGTGAACGACACCGCCATCGTTCAGGAGCGGATCAATGAGTTGGTGAGGCGTTGTCACGCTTCCGAGGACATTCGGTTCGTAGCGCACCCAGGCAATGAAGTGGAAATACAGCTACTTACCCGGTCGGCTGCGCTAACTACCGTAGAGAGGCGGCGCCTTACCTGCGTGTTCGATGGCTTGAAGTCGATGCCTGAGCTTAGCTTTGGCTTTATTGGTAATGCCTCGCCGAACGGCAGCTAACCCGACCTTCCTACCCTTTACTGCGCGCTGTGTCTGCCGTGAAAGCGGCCATTTGGCAGGGCCCATGCGGCAAATTCGCCGATCAGACTTCCTTGAGGCCGATGCCGATCGAGGCGCGGGGCTGTTCGAGTTCGGTCGAGGCGACGGGGTAGGCGCAGGCGTCGGCGGTGTAGAAGGCGCCGGGGCGGTGATTGCCGGACAGGCCGATCCCGCCGAAGGGGGCGCCGGCCGTGGCGGCATTGGTGGTCTGGTTCCAGTTGACCACCCCGGCCCGGACATTGGCCCAGAAGCGGTTGTAATCCTGCGGGGCGCCGCCGATCAGCGCGGCGACGAGGCCGAAGCGGGTGGCATTGGCCTCGGCAATGGCCTCGTCGAAATCGTCGACCCGGATGACCTGCAGCAGAGGGCCGAACAGTTCGACGTCGGGGCGTTCGGCCATGGCGGTCGTGTCGATGATCGACGGGGTGAGGAAGGGGCGCTCCCGGTCGAGCCGGACCATGTGCTTGATCGGGCGGCCGCCGTGGGAGAGCAGGTAGACGAAGCTCTCGGTCAGCCCCTCGGCGGCGCCATTGTCGATCACCGGGCCCATGAAGGGCTGGGGATCGTCGAACGGGGCGCCAACCACGATCCGGTCAGCGAGCGCCTTCACCTCGCCGACCACGGCGTCGTAAAGGCTGGAGCGGACGATCAGCCGCCGCGCGCTGGTGCAGCGCTGGCCGCTGGTGGCGAAGGCCGATTGCACCACGAGGGTGGCCGCGTCCTGGATCTTGGGGGTGTCCCAGACCACGATCGGGTTGTTGCCGCCCAGTTCGAGGGCGACGATCTTGGCCGGGTTGGTGGCGAGCTTGCGGTTGATCGCGATGCCGTTGAGCGCCGAGCCGGTGAACAGGATGCCGTCCACCCCATCGTGGGCAACCAGTTCCTGGCCGATCGCGGGGCCGCCGACGAGGAGTTGCAGGGCATTGGCGGGAATGCCCGCGCGGTGCATGCAGCGCACGAGGAACTCGCCCGTGGCCGGCGCCTTTTCGCTCGGCTTGAAGATCACGGCGTTGCCCGCGATCAGCGCCGGGATGATGTGCCCGGCGGGCAGGTGCGCGGCGAAAGTGGCCGGGCCGATCACGGCCATGACCCCGTGCGGCTTGTGGCGCAGCGCGGTTGAGCCCTGCATCGCATTGTCGAGCCGGCGCTGGGCCGTGCGCTCGGCATAGGAGCGCACCGAGATTTCGACCCGGGCGAGCACGGCCTCGACCTCGCTGCGGGCTTCCCACAGCGGCTTGCCGCATTCCTGCGCGATCAGTTCCGCGAAGGAATCCTGCTCCTTGCGCAGTTCGTTGACGAAACGGCGGCACAGCTCGATCCGGTTGGCCAGCGATTGCGCCGCCCATGTGCCCCAGGCGCGGCGGGCGCGCTCGACCAGTTCGTCCACATCGCCGACCGGCGCGCGCCACAATTCCGCGCCGGTGGCGGGGGCCAGGGAAACGATCTCATCGGTCATCGCAATCGTGAAGTACCCTCGGAGCGACCCGCAGTCGGCGCCATCTTCGCGGCCCCGGCGGACGGAGGCAATCCTTTGTTATCCCCCGCCCCAAGATAATGCGCGATTTCGGTTCAAAAGCCGTGACCGGCCGGGACCGGGGCCGGACCGAGCGCCGCGCCGAGGCGGCGGATCGCGGCAACCTGGTCGTGAAGGGGCGACCAGTCGTCATGATCGGCGATCGCGGACCAGATCCGCTCGACCTCGTCGATGTGATTGGTGACGGGTGCGGCCTCGGCCCAGAACGGGTGGCCGAGCGGGTCGTCGGGCGCGGCGGCGGGGCGGCGGGCGCGCAGCAGGTCGCCCAGCGCGCCTTCGGGGGGATTGCGCCCGGCGCGGTGGAGGAAGTGGAACAGGTCGGGCGAAAGGCCTTCCTGCTGCATGTATTGCCCGGCGCCCTGGAACAGGGCGAGGTCGGCCTCCTCGCCTTGCGGCTCGACGCCGAGCCGCCAGCAGAACCGCCGCCCCAGCGCCGCGCGGTAAAGCGGCGCGAAACGGTCGAGCGCGGCGATCAGCGGCTCGGAGCCGGCCAGCAGGCGCAGCGCCACGGCGAGCTGGCCGCAGTTCCAGTGGATCGCGCCCGGCTGGCGGCCATAGGCATAGAGCCCTTGGTGATCGAAATAGGCCGCGGTGAAAGCGGGATCGAAGCGCGGCAGCCAGCGCCACGGGCCATAGTCGAAGCTCTCGCCGGTGACGTTCATGTTGTCGGTGTTGAGCACGCCATGGACAAAGCCCGAAACCATGTAGGAGGCGGCCATGTCGGCCAGTCGTTCGACCACCTGGTGCATGAGGCGCACGGCCGGCTCGTCCCGCCCCGGGGCATCGGCGGGCGCGGGCGAGCCGGGAAACCGGGCGAGGCAATAGTCGACGAGCTCGGCCATGTGGTCCTTTTCCTCCAGCGCGAGCAGGCGCTGGAAGGAACCGATCCGGATGTGTCCGTGCGAGAGGCGGACCAGCACGGCCGAGCGGGTGGGCGACGGCTCGTCATTGCGCACCAGCTCCTCGCCGGTCTCGATCACCGAGAAGGTCTTGCTGGTGTAGACGCCGTGGGCCTCGAGCAGTTCGGTGGCGAGGATCTCGCGCACCGCGCCCTTGAGCGTCAGCCGCCCGTCGCCGAAGCGGCTCCACGGGGTCTGGCCCGAGCCCTTGGTGCCAAGGTCGAGCAGGCGCCCATCGGCGTCGCGCAACTGGGCGAAGAGGAAGCCGCGCCCGTCTCCGATGTCGGGGTTGTACACCTGGAACTGGTGGCCGTGATAGCGCAGGGCGAGCGGCTGGGGCAGGTTGCCGGGCAGCGGGGCGAAGCGGGCGAAATGCTGCGTCCAGTCCTCGTCGGTGAGATCGCCGAGGCCGACCGCGCCGGCCCAGCGCTGGTTGCGAAAGCGCAAGCCGGCGCGCGGAAAATCCGCCGCCGCGACCGGATCGGCGAGCCATGGGGCGAGGGGGGCTATCTGGGGATCGGGGCGATAGGCCCCGGCTTGCGGTTCGGCGCTCATCGGGCGATAGTGGGGATCGCGGCGCCGTGGGGCAAGTCATCCCGGGGGCCGCGCACCCTATCGCTGCCGAAAGTACCTGTTCCCGACATGGCCGAGTTCGAGAATCGCTTCTGGTCGAGCCGCGACGGGCTCAAGCTCCATTACCGCGACTATCCGGGGCGGGAGGACCGCCCGCCGCTGCTGTGCCTGCCGGGCCTGACCCGCAACGCGCGCGATTTTGCCGCTCTGGCCGCGCGCCATGCCGGGGAGTGGCGGGTGATCTGTCCCGACCTGCGCGGACGGGGGGACAGCGACTGGGCGAAGGATGCAGCCAGCTACAACCCGCTGCAATATGTCGAGGATGTCGAACTGCTGCTCGGCGCGCTCGGGCTGGAGTGGATCGTGGCCGTGGGCACCTCGCTCGGCGGGCTGATGACCGCGATCCTCTCGCTCAAGCATCCTGGCCTCGTCGCGGGGGCGGTGCTGGGCGACATTGGCCCGGTGATCGAGGAAGCGGGGCTGGCGCGCATTCGCGGCTATGTCGGGCAGGGGCGGGCCTTCGCCACCTGGATGCACGCCGCCCGCGCGCTGGAGGAAAGCCAGGCGGTGTCCTATCCCGGCTATTCGCTGGACGACTGGCTGGCCATGGCCAAGCGGGTGATGACGGTCGGCTCCAACGGGCGGATCGTGTTCGACTACGACATGAAGATCGCCGAGCCGTTCGAGCAGGCCAAGGATGCGCCGCCGCTGGACCTGTGGCCCGCGTTCGAATCGCTGGGCGGGCGGCCGCTGCTCTGCGTGCGGGGCGCCCTGTCCGACATCCTCTCGGCCGAAACGCTGGTGGCGATGATGGCCCGACTGCCCGGGCTCGAGACGCTGACCGTGCCCGGCGTCGGCCATGCGCCCACGCTTGACGAGCCCGAGGCGTGTGAGGCGGTCGGCCGCCTGCTCGGCCGGATCGGCTGAGGCGAAAAAGGGCTCCAGCTTGCGCATCCTGCACCTTCATTCGGGCTTCGACGCCGGCGGCAAGGAACTGCGCGCGGCGCGGCTGATGACCCTGTTCGGGCCGGGCATCGATCACGTCGTCGTCTCGGCCCAGCCCGGCGCGCTGGGCGCGGCCTCGGCGGTGGGGCGGCAGATCAGCGTTTCCTATCCGGACGACTTTCCGCCGCTTGCCGGGCGACCCACGCCGGGGCGGCTCCAGCGTCTTGCCAAGGCCATGCAGGGCTTCGACCTCGTGCTCACCTACAACTGGGGGGCGATGGACGCGGTGATGGCGCACACCCTGTTCGCCAAGGCGCTGCGCCTGCCGCCGCTGGTCCACCACGAGGACGGGTTCAACGAGGACGAGGCCGAGCGGCTGAAGCCGGCGCGCAACTGGTATCGCCGTATCGCGCTGGGCCGGGCCGGGGCGCTGATCGTGCCCTCGGCGCGGCTGGAAGCCATCGCCCTGACCGAATGGGCCCAGCCGCGCTGGCGGGTGCGGCGCATCGCCAACGGGATCGACACGGCGGCCTATGCGAAAAAGCCCCGGACCGACGCGATCCCGCGCGTGATCAAGCGCAAGGGCGAGCTGTGGCTGGGCACGCTGGCCGGGCTGCGCGCGGTCAAGAACCTGCCGCGCCTCGTGCGTGCCTTTTCGTTCATGCCGGAAGAATGGCAGCTGGTGATCCTTGGTGAGGGGCCGGAGCGCGAGGCGATCCGGCAGACGGCGATCGACCTCGACATCGGCCACCGGGTGCACCTGCCGGGCTTCGTGGCCAGCCCGGCCGAGGCGGTCGGCCTGTTCGATCTCTTCGCGCTCTCGTCCGACAGCGAGCAGTTTCCGCTCTCGGTGGCCGAGGCCATGGCGGCGGGGCTGGCGATCGCGGCCCCGGCCGTGGGCGACGTCGCGGCGATGGTCGCGGCGGAGAACGCGCCCTACATCACCGCGCCGGGGCGCGAGGACCTGTTGGCCGATGCGCTGATTGCCCTTGCCGCCGATGGTCCGCTGCGCCGCGCGATCGGGGCGGCCAACCGCGTTCGGGCCCGCGCCGACTATGATGAAGGGGCCATGCTCGAGGCCTATCGCCGCACCTACGGGGAGGCCATGGGGCGCAGCCGGTTTCCCTGAGCGGGTTTGCTTCGCCCGGCAAAGTCACGTAACCGGGCACAACCGGCCGGGCGATGTTGCCATTCAGGGTCACTTCACCATCATTGGCGTTGAAAAGCCGCCGTCGCACGCTAAACACGCGCTGATTTCGTTCACCTCCTGAAAGCTGCCGTTTTGGTCCTTCGTCCGCATTCCAACCGTCCCGGCTCCGCCGTTCCGACCGTCGCCTCCGCCCAGCAGGACGGATTCATGCGCGAGGTGGACGAGGCGCTGCGCGAGCAGGAAGTGCTGGACGCATTGAAGCGCCACGGCCGCAACCTCGCGATCGTCATCATCGTGATCCTGGTCGGCCTTGCCGGCTACCTGTGGTGGGAGCACAGCCGCAGCCAGGCCGATGGCGAGAAGGGCGAACAGCTCACCCTCGCGCTCGACCAGCTCGAGGCCGGGCGGTTCGATCCCGCCGCAGCCCAGCTGAAGCCGCTCGCGGCCGAGGGCAAGGACGGGATCAAGGCCGCCGCCGTGCTGACCCAGGCCGGGATGCTGGAAGAGCAGGGCAAGGCAGGCGAGGCGCAGAAGCTCTTCGCGCAGGTGGCCGCCGATGCCGCCGCGCCGCAGCCCTACCGCGATCTTGCCACGATCCGCGAGATTGCCGCGGGGTTCGAGGGCATGACGGCCGACAGCATGGTCGCCCGGCTCAAGCCGCTGGCCGCGCCCGGCAATCCCTTCTTCGGCAGCGCCGGCGAACTGCTCGGCATGGCCTATGTCAAGCAGGGCCGGAATGACCTTGCCGGCCCCCTGTTCGCCGCGATCTCGCGCGACAAGGCGGTGCCGACCACCCTGCGCGGGCGGGCCCGCCAGATGGCCGGCCTGCTCGGCGTCGATGCGGTCGATGACGTGAACGAGGCCGCCAATTCCGCGCGCGGAAATGCCGCCGCCCCGGCGCCGGAAGCCGCTCCCGCGGCCCCTGCCAATCCCGCCGAATAAGGCGCCGGACTATGCGATTCAGGAGAGATTTCCGCATGACCAATGGATCCAGCATCCGCGCCCTTGCCGTGCCGGCAGCGCTCAGCCTCGCGCTCGCGCTTGGCGCCTGCGGCGGCAAGAAGGGCCCGGTGACCCCGACCTTTGGCAACCGCGTGCCGATCCTCTCGCGCGTCGAGGCCGGGACCAAGGTCGATCCGACCCTCGCCGAAGTCAGCGTGGTCCTTCCCGCGGCCGAGCTGAATGCCGATTGGCCGCAGGCCGGCAATACGCCGGGCAAGGCCTATGGCAACCTTGCGCTGGGCGAGAATCCGGGCCGGATCTGGACCGCGTCGATCGCCGGGTCGTCTGGCCGTGAGCGTCTGGCCGCAGCGCCGGTGGTCGGCGGCGGCAAGCTTTTCGTGTTCGACACCGAGGGCCTTGTCCACGCGCTCGACGCGCAGACCGGGCGCGAGGTCTGGCGCGTCAGCTTCGCGATCAAGGGTGACGGCGCCACTTCGGTGTTCGGCGGCGGCGCCAGCTTCGACAACGGCAAGGTCTATGTCACCACCGGCGTCGGCGAAGTCGCCGCGCTCGATGCGGCGACCGGCAAGCAGCTGTGGAAGGCCAAGCCGGCGGGGCCGCTGCGCGGTTCGCCGACGATCGCCTTCGACGCGGTCTATGCCATGACCCAGGACAACCAGTTGGTCGCGCTCAATGCGGCTGACGGCGCCGTGCTGTGGACCGTCAGCGCCTCGACCGGCCTGTCCGGCGTGTTCGGCGTGGCCGCCCCGGCGGTTGGCGCGGGCACGGTGGTGGCCGGCTTCTCGACCGGCGAACTGGTCGCCTACCGCTACGAAAACGGACGGACCCTGTGGTCCGACGCGCTGGCGCGCACCTCGCTGTCGACCACGGTGGGCGTGCTGACCGACATCGACGCCGACCCGATCATCGATCGCGGCCGGGTTTTCGCGCTGGGCCAGGGCGGGCGCATGGCCGCTTACGAACTGACCACCGGCCAGCGCGTCTGGGAACTCAACCTCGCCGGCATTTCCACCCCGGCCATCGCCGGGGACTGGATCTTCACCCTGACCGACGATGCCAAGCTGCTGTGCATCGCCCGCGCCACGGGCAAGGCGCGCTGGGTGACCCAGCTGCCGCATTTCGAGAACGAGAAGAAGAAGTCGGGCCAGATCTACTGGACCGGGCCGGTGCTGGCGGGCAGCCGCCTGTGGCTCGGCAATTCGCGGGGCGAGGTCTATTCGGCCAATGTCGCGGACGGCAAGGCCTCGCTGTTCCAGAAGGTTGGCAAGCGGATCAGCCTGGCCCCGATCGTGGCTGACCGCACGATCTACGTGCTCGACGACGGCGGCCAGATCAGCGCCTTCCGCTGAGGCAGTTTGAAGGGGGCCGTCGCCGGCCCTCTTCACCCTTTGCTCACCCTTGGCCTTTACCAAGGCCGCCATGCAAGCAGGCCAACGCCCCCGCAGCGACGTGTCGGCCGGCGTGGGCCTGTGCGGCCTTGCCGGGCTCATGTCGTGGCTGGTGATCTGTCGCCATTGGGCCGGGGTGGCCGATCTTTTCGGCATTCCGGGCCCGCGCGAGCCCCTGTCCGGTCCTTACGCCGCGCTGGCCGCGCTGGTCTGGTCGGGCGGGCCGATGGTCGTGTGGTCGCTGCTGGTCGACAAGGTTCACCGCCGCCCCTCGACCGGGATCGACTGGGCGGCGCCGCGCCCGCTGTCGCAGGTGCTCGATGTCTCGGTCACCAAGATCGCCGGGCTCTGGGCAACATGGGCGCTGATCGGCTTTGCCTACTGCGTGGCCCGCTGGTACTGGCAGGGGCCTTACCTTTTCGCGATGGACGTGATCGGCGCGGCGGCCGTGCCGCTGTTCCTGCTCTCGGTGCCCTATGTCCTCTGGCTCGACCGGGTGCTGGTGGAGCCGCGCGACGGCGCCTGGCATTTCGGCGCCCTGCTGATCGGGCGCGAGCCGCACGATCCCGAGCAGGTGCGGATCCATGCCCGGGCCTGGCTGGTCAAGGGCTTCTTCTGCGCCTTCATGATCTCGATCCTGCCGGCGGGCTGGGCCGCGCTGACCACGGCCGACCTTTCCGGGATCGCCCGCGAGCCGGTTCTCGCCGCGCGCTGGCTGACCGAACTGCTGTTCCTCGTCGACGTCCAGATCGCCATGGTCGGCTATCTCGTCACCTTGAAGCCGCTCGACGCGCAGATCCGTAGCGCCAATCCGCACCTGGCCGGCTGGGTGGCGGCGCTGATCTGCTATCCGCCCTTCATTCTGATGGGGCCGGGCTCGCCGCTCGACTATCATCCCGGCACGGCCGACTGGACCTTCTGGCTGCGTGATCCACTGGTGCAGTGGATCTGGTGCGCGCTGCTGGTCAGCCTCACCGCGATCTATGCCTGGGCGACGGTCGCCTTCGGCCTGCGCTTTTCCAACCTCACCTGGCGCGGTACGCTCACCAACGGGCCCTACCGCTGGAGCCGCCACCCGGCCTATCTTTCCAAGAACCTGTTCTGGTGGGCCTCGACCCTGCCGTTCCTCGTCACCAGCGGCAACCGCAACGATGCCCTGCGCGATACGGTGATCCTCGCGCTGGTCAGCGCGGTCTATTTCTGGCGGGCCAAGACCGAGGAGAAGCACCTCCTCGCCGAAGACGCGAAATACCGGGAATACCACGCGTGGATGGAGCGAAGTCCGACCATCACCCGCTTCCTCTCGCGCCTGATCAGCGCGGCGTCGCCCCGGCGGACGGTGGTGCAGCCGGCGGAATAGCGCTTGACCCCCGGCGGGGTCAGAAATGGTCTTCGTAGGCCCGGCTAATGTCGCCGCCCCAGGCGCCGTGGTACTTTTCCAGTAGCACTTCGGACGGGACCTTGCCGCTCGCCACGATATCGTCGAGCGGGCCGAGGAAGCCGCTTTCGTTGTCGCCCGCCTCGTTAAGTTGCGCGCGCGCATTGAGACCGGAACGGGCGATGGCCAGAACCTCTGCCGCGATGTCGCGCAGGGTGCCGCCACCCGGCAGAGGGGCATCGAGGCCGAGCTTCGGGACCGAGGCGCGCAGGGTCTCGCGGCCCTCCATGTCCCAGCCCTTGACGAGATCCCAGGCCGCGTCGAGCGCTCCCTGATCGTACAGCAGGCCGACCCATAGGGCGGGCAGCGCGCAGATCTGGCTCCACGGGCCGCCATCGGCCCCGCGCATTTCGAGGAAAGACTTCAGCCGCACCTCGGGGAAGGCGGTGGAAAGGTGGTCGTTCCAGTCCGACAGGGTCGGGCGCTCGCCGGGCAGGGCGGGCAGCTTGCCATCGAGAAAGTCGCGGAACGACTGGCCGGCGGCGTCGATGTAGCGCCCTTCGCGGAACACGAAGTACATCGGCACGTCGAGCATGTAGTCGACATAGCGCTCGTAGCCGAAGCCCTCTTCGAAGACGAAGGGCAGCATGCCGGTGCGGGCGGGGTCGGTGTCGGACCAGATGTGGCTGCGGTAGGAGAGGAAGCCGTTGGGCCGCCCTTCCGTAAAGGGCGAATTGGCGAACAGTGCGGTCGCCAGCGGCTGGAGGGCGAGGCTGACGCGGAATTTCTGCACCATGTCCGCCTCGCTCGAATAGTCGAGGTTGGTCTGGATGGTGCATGTCCGCAGCATCATGTCGAGGCCCATGGTGCCGACCCGCGGCATGTGCCGCAGCATGATGTCGTAGCGGCCCTTGGGCATGATCGGCAGCTCGTCGCGCCGCTTGTCGGGCCACATGCCGAGGCCGAGGAAACCGATCCCGAAGCGGTCGCCGATCTGCTTGACCTGCTGGAGATGCCGCCCGGTTTCCGAACAGGTCTGGTGCAGGTTGACCAGCGGCGCGCCCGACAGTTCGAGCTGGCCGGCGGGTTCGAGGCTGACCGTGCCGTCCGGCCCGCCCATGGCGATGACCTTGCCGCCTTCCTCGATCTCGTGCCAGCCGAATTCCTTGAGGGCCAGCAGCAGGTCGCGGATGCCGCCGGGCTCGTCATAGGACGGGGCGTGATAGTCGCTGGTGGCGAAAACGAGCTTCTCGTGCTCGGTGCCGATCCGCCAGTCGGCGCGCGGCTTCTCGCCCGTGGCCATGGGCAGGACCAGCTGGTCGCGGCTTTCGATCAGCGGATCGTTCTTGTCGGTTGCCTGGCGCGTGCTCATCGCGCGCTCGTTAAGTCAGCGCGTTTCATTGCGCCACCATAATTTCTGTGTTGCCGTCCCGATCGGAGCCCCAGTCCCCCGCGATCGCCATCCACAGCGCGGTGGCGGCGATGGCGGCGGTTTCCCCGCGCAGGATGCGTGGGCCGAGCGATACAGGCACGGCCCGGGGATGGGCGCGGATCGCGGCGCGCTCGGCCTCGTCGAAGCCGCCTTCGGGGCCGGTGACGAGCGCGGCCGGGCCGGGGTGGGCGGCAAAGGCGGCGGCGGCGGGGGCGCCGCCGTTCTCGTCGGCGAAGAACAGGGTGCGCTTGTCGTCCCATCCGCGCAGCAGCACGTCGAGCTTCACCGGCAGTTCCAGTTCGGGCAGCGCGGTGCGGGCGCATTGCTCGGCCGCCTCGATCACGATGGCCCGCGCCCGTTCGGGATTGAGCTTGTCGGCCACCGAGCGACGCATGATCACCGGCTGGATCCGCCGCACGCCCAGTTCGCTGGCCTTTTCGAGCACCATGTCGAACCGGTCCTTCTTGAGCAGACCGGCGCAGAGCACGAAGTCGGGCACCTCCTCGCGCGGGCGCAGGCGGGTTTCGGGCACGGCGATCACCTCGCGCTTGCTTGCCTCGCTCACCCGGCAGGCCCATTCGCCCGACAGGTTGTCGCACAGCACCACGGCGTCGCCCGGGGCGATGCGCATCACGCGGGCAAGGTAATGGGCCTGCGCGCCCTCGATCGCCACGGCGGCGCCTTCGGCCAGCGGCACGTGAACGAACAGGCGCGGCGCGGATTTGGGCGGCCATGCGGGAACGGCAGGCAGGTGCGGCTCGGACATGGCAAGCGACTAGCCGATCTGGTGCCCGCCCGCTATCTCAGAGCGCCATGACCGCTCAAATCGTTCCCGACAGCCAGCATCGCGGCTTGATCGCGCGCCTGCCGCAATTTCCGCGCGATCTGGCCCAGCTGGCCCGGTTCGACCGGCCGATCGGCTGGTGGCTGCTGTTCTGGCCCTGCGCCTGGGGCGTGCTGCTGGCGGGCGGGGAAGGGCGCTGGGGCCTGATCGCCTGGTTGTTGGTCGGCTCGATCGCGATGCGCAGCGCGGGCTGCGTCTATAACGACCTCGTCGACGCCGACATCGATCGCAAGGTTGCACGCACCGCTGCACGGCCGATCGCCTCGGGCCGGATCAGCGCCGGGGTGGCGTGGGGCTGGTTGGGCGTGCTGTGCATGGCCGGGCTGGTGGTCCTGCTCCAGCTGCGGACGGAGGCCCAGATCGTGGCGCTGGCCAGCCTCGCGCTGGTCGCGGCCTATCCTTTCATGAAGCGGATCACCGGCTGGCCGCAGGCCTGGCTCGGCCTTGTCTTTACGTGGGGGGCGCCGGTCGGCTGGGTCGAGGTGGTGGGCTTTTCCGGCCTTTCTTCGCTGGTCCTGCTCTATGCCGGGTGCTGGGCCTGGTGCATGGGCTATGACACGATCTACGCCCTGCAGGACCGCGAGGACGACGCCCTGATCGGGATCGGCTCCTCGGCGCTTTCGCTCGGCCGCCACGTCAAGGCTGGGGTGGCCGCGCTCTATGGCATGGCCCTGGCCTGCTGGGGGCTGGACTTCTGGCTGCTGCGCGGCGGCGCGGCGGGCGCGGGCGGGCTTGCCCTGCTGGCGCTGCTGCCGATGGCGCTTCACCTTGGCTGGCAGGTGGTGACCCTGCGCAGCGAGGACGGCGCCGGGGCGCTGGCCCGGTTCCGCTCGAACCGCTTCGCCGGGCTGCTGATGGCGCTGGCCTGCTGGGTGGTGGGCAATGCCTGATGCTGGCGCCAGGCTGAGGACATTCCCCTAAATATCGGAAATTGCTTGCGGCAATGGCAAGCTCAAGCTAACTTCAGGTCTTCTCCCGCATAGAAGGAGAGGCGCATGAAGGATGACCTGATCCCCATCGGGGAGATCGCCCGGCGAACCGGCCTCGCCGTTTCCGCCATCCGCTATTACGAGCAGCGCGGCCTGATCGTGGCGGAGCGCACAAGCGGCAACCAGCGCCGTTTCCGCCGCGCCGACATCCGCCGCCTGTCGTTCATCATGATCGCCCAGCGCCTTGGCCTCGGCCTGACCGAGATCGAGGCCGAACTCGCGCTCCTGCCCAAGGGCCGCGCGCCGACCGTGCTGGACTGGCAGCCGGTCACCCGCTCGCTGCGCCGGGCCATCGACCTGAAGATCGGCCTGCTCAACCGGGCGCGCGGCAAGCTGGATGACTGCATCGGCTGCGGCTGCCTCAGCCTGCAGAAGTGCCAGATGGTCAACCGCGGTGACATGGCCGGCGCGGCCGGACCGGGCCCGCGCTTCGTGCTGGGCTGACTATTCAGCCGCCAGCAATTGCTCGGCCCCGCCAAGGTCGACGCTGACAAGCCGCGAGATGCCTTTCTCGACCATGGTCACCCCGAACAGGCGGTGCATGCGGCTCATCGTCACCGCATTGTGAGTGACGATCAGGTAGCGCGTGGCGGTCTGCCGGGTCATCACTTCGAGCAGGTCGCAGAACCGCTCGATGTTGGCATCGTCGAGCGGGGCGTCGACTTCGTCGAGCACGCAGATCGGGGCCGGGTTGGTCAGGAACAGGGCGAAGATCAGGGCGACGGCGGTCAGCGCCTGCTCACCGCCGGAAAGCAGGGTGAGCGACTGGAGCCGCTTGCCCGGCGGCTGGGCATAGATCTCCAGCCCGGCTTCCAGCGGATCGTCCGAATCGACCAGCGCGAGGTGGGCCTGCCCGCCCTGGAACAGCTGGGTGAACAGCTCGCGGAAATGGCCGTCGACCGCCTCGAAGGCAGCGCGCAGGCGCTCGCGCCCCTCGCGGTTGAGATTGCCGATCGAGCCGCGCAGGCGGTGGACCGCCTCGGTCAGCTCGGCCTGTTCGGCCACGCTTTCACCGTGGCGCTGCTCGGCGCTCGCCAGTTCCTCGGCGGCGACGAGGTTGACCGGGCCGATCCGCTCGCGCTCGGCCACCAGCCGGTCCATCGCCGCCGATTCCTCGATCGAGCCGGAAACATCGGCGACATCGAAAGCGAAGCGCTCGGGCAGGAGCGGCGGGGGGCACTGGAAGCGCTCGCCCGAAATGCGGCCCATTTCGGCGCGGCGCTCCTCCTCGTTTTCGGCGCGGGCGGCGGCTCCGGCGCGCAGTTCACGGGCCGTGGCGAGCGCCTCGTTGGCCAGGGCAAAGGCCTGATCGGCGGTGCGCGCGGCCTCGCTCGCCACTTGCACGGCGGCTTCGGCCTCGGCCAGTTCCTTGCCGATCCGCGCCTTGGTCTGCTCCGCCTCCTCGATCTCGCGCACCAGCGCGGCGGGCTTGGCGGCGATGATCGCGCGTTCCTCCTCGATCTCCTCGAAGCGACGGCTCATTTCGGCAAGGCGGCGGGCGGCATCGCCAGCCCGGGCCTGCCAGCCCTTGATGTCCCCGCGCTGGGCCGCCGTGCGTTCGCGCGAGACGGCGAGGCCCTGATCATGCGCGGCAAGGCCCGCGCTGGCCGCCTGCAGGGCCTGCCGCGCGGCTTCGTTCCTTTGCTGGGAGGCGGCGAGGGCGGCGCGCCCGGCGGCGGGATCGGGCAGGACGGCGCGGCGCTGCTCGGACCCGGCAATCTCGGCCTCGGCCTGGACCCTCTGGTCGGCAAGGTCAGCGCGGGCCCGGTCCAGTTCCTCGGCGCGGGCGGCGAGGCGGGCCTTGGCCGCTTCGGCCTGATCGAGCGCGCGCAGGGCCATGCGTTCGGCATCGGCGGCGGCGGAAACGGCGCGTTCCTTCGCCACCAGCGCGGTCTGGACCTCGGCCAGATCGCGCACGGCGGCGGCCTGCGCGGCCTCGGCCTCGGCGGCGGCGGCGCGCAGCGGGGGCAATTGTTCCTCCAGCGCGGCAAAGCGGTTTTCCGCCTCGAGCCGCGCCGCTTCGGCCGCGCCTTCGCCGCGCGCGACGAAGCCATCCCAGCGGCGCAGCAGGCCGGTGCGGGTGACCAGCCATTCGCCGGGGGCGAGCGCGCGGCCATCGTCGTCATCGGCCACGTGGACGAGGGCGAGCCGCGCGGCCAGTTCGGGCGGGCAGGTCGGCACGTGGCGGGCAAGGCTCTCGGCCACGGGCCTCGGCGCCTCGGCGCCAGTCCAGAACCGCCCGTCCTCGCCCTTGGGGGCGGGGCCGAGGCCGGACTTGGCATCGCGCCCCAGCACGGCGGCGAGCGCGCGTTCATAGCCCGGCGCTGCGCGCACCTTGTCGAGCGCCGGGGGCAGGCCGTGCTTGGCATTGGCCTGCCGGGCGCGGGCTTCGCGGTCGCGCAGCAGGGCGGCATGTTCGCGCTCGATCCCGGCGAGGTCGGCCCGCGCGGCGGCCAGCGCACTGGCGGCTCCATCGCGGGCGGCCTGCAGTTCGCTCTTGCGCGCCTGCCCCAGCACGAGTTCCTCGCGGGCGGCGGCCATACCGCCTTCCGCTGCCAGCAAGGCGGCGCGGGCCGCTTCGAGCGCTGTTTCGGGATCGCCTTCGCGCGACAGGGCGGCGCGCAGCTCGGTCTGGCGGGCAGCCTCGCCATCGAGGCGGGCAAGGCGGGTGCGGGCGGCTGCCAGTTCGGCATCGGCCACGCGCCATTCGGCCTCGACCCCGGCCTGTTCGGCCGTGGCCTGGGCCAAGGCCAGTTCGGCGGTTCGCGCCGCGCGGTCGGCATTTTCGAGCGCCATGGCCCGCGCCGGACGTTCGGCCTCGGCGGCGGCCAAGGCTTCCTCGGAGGCGGCGAGATCCCGTTCCAGCCGGGCGAGGGCCTCGGCGGCATCGCGGGTCAGGCGGTCGGCATCGCCCTTGTCCTCGTCGAGCCGGCGCTTCTGGCGGTCCAGATCAGCCAGGCGCTGTTCGGCGGCTTCGAGCTGGCTGGTGAGGGTGGCGAGGCGGTGGCCGTGAGCGCTGGCGTCGTCGCGCCGGTCGGCGAGTTCGTCGCGCGCCTCGGTGAAGCGTTCGGCGGCCGCGTGCTGGGCGGTCTGCGCGGCGGCACTGGCGACCTGCGCCGCGCTGACCCGCGCCTCGGCCGCCTGCGCTTCCTTGCGCGCGGCCTCGGCGGCGGCGGCGGCATCGCGCCAGCGGGCGAAGACCAGCCGTGCCTCGGCCACGCGGATCTTCTCGGAAACCGCGGAGTAGCGTTCGGCCGCGCGGGCCTGCCGCCTGAGGACGCCGATCTGCTGGTCCAGCCCGGCCATCAGGTCTTCGAGCCGGGCAAGGTTGGCCTCGGTCGCGCGCAGCTTCTGCTCGGCGTCCTTGCGGCGCACGTGGAGCCCGGCGATCCCGGCGGCTTCCTCGAGCATCTGGCGCCGCTCGGCCGGCTTGGCCGCGATCACCGCGGCGATGCGGCCCTGGCTGACCAGCGCCGGGCTATGCGCCCCGGTGGCGGCATCGGCGAAGACCAGGGCGACATCCTTGGCCCGCACATCCCGCCCGTTGACGCGGTAGGCGCTGCCTGCCCCGCGCTCGATCCGGCGGACGACCTCGAGTTCCTCGCCCTGGCTGTCCGCCGCGCTCAGCACCACCTCGGCAAAGTCGCGCGGGGGGCGCTGGGCGGTGCCGGCGAAGATCACGTCTTCCATCCCGCCGCCGCGCATCGACTTGGCCGAGCTTTCGCCCATGACCCAGCGGATCGCTTCGAGCAGGTTGGACTTGCCGCAGCCGTTGGGGCCGACGACACCGGTGAGGCCGGGCTCGATGCGCAGTTCGGCAGGCTCGACGAAGCTCTTGAAACCGCTGAGCTTCAGCCGCCGGATCTGCATCGTGCCGGGCCCCCTCCCGCCGCGCTCAGCTCACGCCGGCGGCTTTCAGCGCCGCGTCGAGCTCGGCCCAGGTGGCGCCTTCGACCTTGGTGCCGTTGATCAGCAGGGTCGGGGTCGAATCGATGCCCTTGGCGCTGTAGGCCTCGGAATTCTTGGCCACGGCCGAGGCCTTGGCAAAGTCGCTCAGGCAGGCCTTCTGCTGGTCCTTCGAGAGGCCGCGCGCGGCGAAGAAATCGGTGAACCCGAGCACTTCGGACAGGGTGACGAAGCGCTGGTTGTCCGGCAGGGTGCCGAGCTTGTTGGCGGCATCGGCGCCCTTCATCGTGCGCTCGGTCACCTCGTCGTAGTTCTTGTACAGCTCTTCGGCGAGGGGGAAGAAGGTGTCGGTCCCGCCGCATTCGGCCAGAACGGTCAGCGGAACGTCCTGCGGGTGAATGGCGAAGGAGCGGAATTCGAGGCTGACCTTGCCGCTGGCGACGTAGTTGTCGACCAGGGTGGGGAAGCCTTCCTGAGCCAGCTTGGCGCAGTGCGGGCAGGACAGCGAGCCATATTCGACCAGCTTCACCGGAGCGTTGGGATTGCCCATCAGGTAGCCGCCATCTCCGGTGGAGGCGACGACGTCCTTCCACGCCTTGCCGGCGGGCGGGGCGGCGGCGGTGACCGGGCCGGACGGGGCGGCGGCGCCCTCGCTCGCGGCGTCCTTCTTGCAGGCGGCGAGGCCTAGCACGAGCGGAGCGATCAGGGCCGTGGCGGTGAGGCGGACGAGCAGGGTGCGGGTCATCGGGGCAACATTCCTCTCGGAGATTTTTGAAGGGAGGCTAGCGAAGCGAGGGAGCGGCGGGAAGGGCGGTTTTCGGCCAATCTTCGGCAATCCCCGGAAGTGTCCACAGGGCTGGGCGGTCAGAGCCGCGCCTTGATCTGCGCCTCCAGCGCGAGCCAGGTGGAGGTGCCGAACAGCGGGGTGCCGTTCAGCGCGAAGGCGGGGGTGCCCTCGAAGCCGAGCTTGTCGGCCTCTACCGTGTGGGCGACGATCCGGCGGGCGAGCGTCTCGTCGGCCAGGCAGCGGTCGAGTTCGGGCCGGGCGTAGCCGCGTTTTTCCATGATTTCATAGAGATGGAAATCGCTGGCAATGGCGCGGCGGCGGCTGGCATTGTCTCCCGTGGTCCAGCGCTGGCGCTGGGCGGCCGAGGCATTGACCATCGGCTGGATCCATTGCGCCTGGCCGCGCAGGAAGGCCGAATGATTGCCGAAGAACTTCGCCGCGGGGCCGCAATTGGCCAGCTGGGCCACGGTGGCATCGACCGGATCGCGCAGGAAGTGCTTGATTTCGAGCGAAACATTGCCGCCCGCCAGATAGCCGATCTTGAGCGGGGCATCGGATTCCCGCTCGAAGGCGGCGCAGTGCGGGCAGGTGTAGCTGATCCAGGCCGTGACCCGGATCTTCGCCTTGGGATTGCCCATGACATGGGCGCCATCGGGTGTGACCGTGATCGTGGCGGGCCAGTTCGGTGTGGCGGCCGGGGCCGTGACCACGAACAGGGTGAACATCGCGAACAGCGCGGTGAGGATGGCGACGGGGCGGTAGAAAAAGCGCATCTGCGATGGGTTTCCGGTGGCAGTCAGTTCTTGTTGGTCTTGCCTGCATCGAGGCTGCGGGCAAGCGATTCCAGCACGGCGCGCAGTTCGGGATCGCCGATGTCGCGCAGGCTCTCGCCCAGTTCGAGCGGGATCGGGCGGAGCGAGGGCGGGGCCGTGGTCTGCCCGCCGGCGGGCGGCTTGACCATGCCCTGGCGCAGCTTGACGCGGGACACGGCGTTGTATCCGAAGAAGCGGTTAACCCGTTCTATAATCTCGGGAATGACGTGCTGAATCAGCGGGGCGTGGGCCGGCACGACGACCAGCTGCATGGTCCCCTCGCTCTTTTCGCCGGGGGCGAAACGGATCGATTCGGGGGCGCAGACCTTGGCATGGTGGGGGCCGACGATCTCGGGCCAGCGGGTGACGACGCTGGACTGGACGAAGCCGAAGCGGCGAAACACGGTGCGGCCGATTTCGGGCATGAGATCGGCGATTGCGCGGGCCTGGCCGCCGCGCGGACGCTCGTAGCGGCGGGCTTGCTTGGCTGGGGCCGGGGCTTTGGTCTTGCGGTCCATCGTGCACGTTGTCCTTAGGGCGGTGCTCATGCCATAGCCGCGCCGTGACCGCCAGCGACCTTGAGATTTGCAACGACACTGCAACGGCCTTGCTCGGCTGGTACGATGCCCATGCCCGCAAACTGCCGTGGCGCGCGCCGCCCGGAGCGCCGCCGACCGAGCCCTACCGGGTCTGGCTGTCGGAAGTGATGCTCCAGCAGACCACTGTGGCGGCGGTGAAATCCTACTTCGAGAAGTTCACCTCGGCCTGGCCGACGGTGATGGATCTGGCCGCTGCCGACGAGGCGGAGGTGATGGCCGCCTGGGCGGGGCTGGGCTATTATGCGCGGGCGCGCAACCTGATCGCCTGTGCCCGCGAAGTGGCGGGGCGGGGCGGGGTCTTTCCTGATAGCGAGGAGGGCCTGCGCGCGCTGCCGGGGCTGGGAGCCTATACGGCGGCGGCGGTGGCGGCGATCGCTTTCGGGCGGCGGGCCGTGGTGGTCGACGCCAATGTCGAACGGGTGGTGGCGCGGCTCTTCGCGGTGGAGGCGGCCTTGCCGGCTGCGCGGGGGGAGATTCGCGCGCTGGCGGACCGGATCACGCCGGACGAGCGGGCGGGGGATTTTGCGCAAGGCATGATGGACCTTGGCGCCACGGTCTGCACCGCGCGGGCGCCCAAGTGCCTGATCTGCCCGCTGGCGGGGTCTTGCGCCGGGCGGGCGAGCGGGGCGCCGGAGCGGTTTCCGGTCAAGGCGGCCAAGGCGGCGCGGCCCGAGCGCAAGGGGCGGGCCTTCTGGATCGAGCGGGACGAGCGGGTCTGGCTGGTGCGGCGGCCGGGCAAGGGCATGCTCGGCGGGATGCGCGCCTTGCCCGACGATGGCTGGTCGGCGCGGAGCGACGGTTCGGGGGCGGCGCCGCTGGGCTGCGCGTGGCGGGCGGCGGGGCAGGTCAGCCATGGCTTCACCCATTTCTCGCTGGTGCTATCGGTCAGCCGGGCGCGGCTGGATGACGGCGATCCGCCGGGCGCGGGCGAATGGTGGGACATTGCGCGGATTGCCGAGGCGGGCCTGCCGACCCTGTTCGCGCGCGCGGCCGCGCGGGTTACCGGTGGAGGCGAGTGATATGACTGACGGGCTCTCGATCCTCTTTTCCGGCTCGCCGCTTGACCGGGCCGACCCGGTGCGGACCGATCCGGAGCGGCTGGCGGCCTTGCAGGCGGAGGGGCGGTTCCTGCGGCTCGACGGGCTGCGCCCGGTGGTCGAACAGGGGCGGCTCGGCTGGGATGGGCTGCCCGGCGCGGCGGCGGAGGCGGTGTTCCTCGGGCTCGGGCCGGACGGACGCGGGCATTTCGCCGTGGTGACGGCCGGCCTGGCCGGGGCGCTCGGCCCGGCCGATGCGGCCTTGTGGGAGGCGCTGGCCCTGCTCCCGCCGGAAGAGGTTGCCATCTATGGCACGGCGCGTTCGCTGCTGAACTGGCACGCGCGGCACCGGTTCTGTTCGTGCTGCGGCGGGCCGACCGGGGCGGCCAAGGGCGGCTGGCAGCGGGATTGCCCGGCTTGCGGCACCCAGCACTTTCCCCGCACCGATCCGGTGACGATCATGATCGTCGAGCACGAGGGGCGCCTGCTGCTTGGCCGCCAGCCGCGCTTCGCCGCCGGGATGTACACCGCGCTGGCCGGCTTCGTTGAACCGGGCGAGACGGTGGAGGAAGCGGTTGCCCGTGAGGTGTTCGAAGAAGCCGGGGTGCGGGTGCGCGACGTTTGCTATGTGACCAGCCAGCCGTGGCCCTTTCCTTCGTCGCTCATGATCGCCTGCCATGCCCATGCCGACGATGCGGCGATCACGGTCGATGCCACCGAACTGGAAGATGCGCGCTGGTTCACCCGTGAGGAGGTGACGGCGGCGCTGGGCGGCGGCGAGGGCGTGCCGTTTCTGGCCCCGGCGCCGCGCGCCGTGGCGCGCCAGTTGCTCAATTGGTGGGTGCGGCGGGGACCGGCCTGAACCGATTTGTCCCGGTACGCCGATCTGACACTATTCGATCGCCCCATAACTTCGATATTATTACCGCGTGCCGCTGACCTGTTCTAAGGCGGTGGCCGGTTGGGCGACGAGCGCGCAGGGGGCGCGGGCGGCCGGACCGTTCGGGGGCTGCATGGGGCGCAAGAACTGGGCAATCAATGCGATCGCGGCTGCGACCGGCCTGACGATCGCGGCGGGCCCGGCCCGGGCCACCGAGACCGACCAGCAGATCTGGCTGACCTCCAACAATTCGGTCGATCTTGGCGAGGTGACCGTCGCGCTCGACTTCAACACCCGCCTGACCGAACACATCAAGCGGATGAGCCAGGAAAACGCCCGGTTCACGGTGTCCTATCGGCTCAATCCGCACATCGCCATCGGTGGCGGCTATTTCTTTGGCTATGCCGAATTGCCCGACGTGCCCGACATCGTGGAGCATCGCGGCTTCGAGCAGGTTACGCTTTCGCTGGGCGGCCTGCCCAAGGGGCAATCGCTAGGCGCGCGGACCCGGATCGAGCAGCGTTTCCGCCGCGACGAGAACGAGATGGGGCTGCGCGCCTATGAACAGGTGCGCTTCCAGGCGCCGCTGCGCGGCAAGCTTTCGGGCATCGCGGTGGTCGAGGCGGCCTATAATCTCAACGACACCGAATGGGGCCAGCATGCCGGGTTCAGCGCCCTGCGCGGGGCGCTCAGCCTAAGCCTGCCGGTGACGCGCCACATCAGCGTGCAGCCGGGCTATTCGGGCCAGTATGTCATCCGCTGGCATGCGGAGGGCAGGTTTTACCACGCCTATATGTTCAACGTGGTGTTCAAGGGCTGAGGGGGCGGGCCATAGCGCGCGGCCTTGGGCAAGCTCAGGCTGAGCGGGATTTGGTGCCTGGGCGGAGAATGATGGCTCTCCCGACATTCCAGTCGGCAGCCTTTGTGCAGCGGGGTAGCCGCGAGCGGGCAATCGTTCAGGCTGGCAATATCATCCGCTTTGCTGCGGGCCGTATCCGCCGCCGCCGGGGGTTTCGATGACAATGGCGTCGCCCGCATCGAGCCGGGCTTCGGCGACGCCGGGCAGGGGCTCGCAGGTGCCGTCGGCGCGCTCGATCCACTGGCGGCCGGGGGCGCCGTTGCCGCCGCCGGCGAGGCCGGCGGGCGGGCGGGTGCGGCGCGAGGCGGCGAGGGTTACGGTCATCGGCTCGAGCATGCGAATCCGGCGGACCGCGCCTTCGCCGCCGCTCCAGCGGCCCGCGCCGCCCGAGCCGGGGCGGGCGGCGAAGGTTTCCAGCCGGACGGGGTAGCGCAGTTCGAGCACTTCGGGATCGGTGATGCGGGTGTTGGTCATGTGGCTGTGGACCGGGCCCGCCCCGGCAAAGCCCGGCCCGGCGCCGGTGCCGCCGCAGATCGTCTCGTAATACTGGTGGCTGGCATTGCCGAAGAGCAGGTTGTTCATCGTGCCCTGCGCATTGGCGCAGGCGCCGAGCGCGGCGAAGAGGGCGTTGCAGATCGCCTGGCTGACCTCGGTATTGCCCGAGACGACGGCGCGGCCGGGGCTGGGCGAGAGGAAGGTCTCTTCGGGCAGGATGATCTCCAGCGGGCGCAGGCAACCTTCGTTGAGCGGGAGATCATCGCCGGTGAGGCAGCGGAAGGCATAGAGCACGGCGGCGCGGGTGACGGCGCGGGGGGCGTTGAAATTGCCCGGGCGCTCGCCGGCGGTGCCGGTGAAGTCGATCCGGGCCGAGCGGGCGGCGTGATCGACCGTGACGCGCACGACCAGCCGGGCGCCGTCGTCCATCTCGTAAGTGCAGGTGCCGTCGGTCAGGCGGTCGATCACCCGGCGCACGCTGGCTTCGGCATTGTCCATGACGTGGCCGAGATAGGCCGAAACGCGGGGCCAGCCGTGGCGGCCGGTGATTTCGGCCAGTTCGCGCATCCCGGCAGCATTGGCGGCGATCTGGGCGCGGATGTCGGCCACGTTCTGATCGGGATTGCGCGCAGGGAAAGGAGCACCGGCGAGGAGGGCGCGGAATTCGGCCTCTCGGAACTGGCCGGCGGAGAGGATCAGGAAATCGTCGATCACCACGCCCTCTTCATCGAGCGTGGTGGAATCGGGCGGCATCGAGCCGGGGGTGCGCCCGCCGATGTCGGCATGGTGGCCGCGATTGGCGACGAAGAAGCGCAAGGTTTGCCCGCTCTCATCGAAGACCGGCGAGACGACCGTGACGTCGGGCAGGTGCGTGCCGCCGTTGTGCGGGTTGTTGAGGACCACCGCATCGCCGGGGCGCAGGCTGGCGCCGCGCCGGGCGAGGATGGTGCGGACGCTCTCTCCCATGGCGCCGAGGTGGACCGGGACGTGCGGGGCATTGGCGATGAGGGCGCCCGAAGCGTCGAACAGGGCGCAGGAGAAATCGAGCCGTTCGCGCATGTTGACGCTGGTGGCCGTGCTGCGCAGCACGGCGCCCATCCGCTCGGCAAGGCCCATGAACTGGGCGTTGAACAGCTCCAGCAGGACCGGGTCGGGCTGGGTGTCGTCGGATGCCGTGTCGGCGCGGCCGGGCGCGGCGCCGGTGAGGAGCAGGGCGCCATTGGCGAGGACAGTGGCGGTCCAGCCCGGCTCGACCATGGTGGTGGCGATCGCCTCCCGCAGGATCGCGGGGCCGGGGACGGTGTCGCCGGGGGCGAGCAGGGCGCGGTCGTGGACATCGGCCAGCCATTCGCGGCCGCCGGTCCAGACCGGGACCGTGTCTACCGGGCGCAGCGGGCCAGTGCGCGTGGGCGCGGCGCGGGCGGGGCGCTCGCCGTGGGCCACGGCCTCGGCGACGAGGGCGGCGACGGTGATCGTGCGGGCCGGGCTGGTGAAACCGAAGCGGCGCTGGTGCGCGGCCTCGAAAGCCTCGCGCATGGCAGGGGCGGGGCCGTAGGGCACTTCGAGGGCGGTGTCGGTCCCCGCGTAGCGCAGCTGGGCGGCGAGGCGGACTTCGGCCTCGGGCACGAGGGCTTCGCGGGCGGCGCGGGTCAGGGCCTCGGCGAGCGGGGCAAGGTCGCTGCCGAGCGGGGCCTCGACCGCCTGTTCCCTGAGCGCGGTGCGATCGGCAAGGCCGATGCCGTAGGCCGAGAGTACCCCGGCGAAGGGATCGATCAGGACGCGGGTGATGCCCAGTTCCTCGGCCACGCGGCAGGCGTGCTGGCCGCCTGCCCCGCCGAAGCACTGGAGGGTGAGGCTTGCGGCATCCTCGCCCCGGGCGAGGGCGAGGCGGCGGATCGCGGCGGCCATGGCGGCGGAGGCGATCTGGAGGAAGCCCTCGGCAATGTCGCGCGGATCGCGCCCGAGGCTGGCGGCGAGATCGGCGAATTTCGCCTGGGCGGCGGCGCGATCGAGCGGCTGGTCGCCGGACGGGCCGAAGATCGCGGGGAAGTGGGCTGGGGGCAGCTTGCCGCACATCACGTTGGCATCGGTGACGGTGAGCGGCCCGCCCCGGCGATAGGCGGCGGGGCCGGGACTGGCGCCGGCGCTGTGCGGCCCGACGCGCAGGCGGGCGCCGTCGAACGACAGGATCGAGCCGCCGCCGGCCGCGATGGTATCGATCGCCAGCATCGGTACGCGCAGGTCCACCCCGGCGATGCGGGTGTCCCACGTCCGCTCGAACTGGCTGGTGTGAAGCGCTACGTCGGTCGAGGTGCCGCCCATGTCGAAGGCGACGATCCGGCTCTCGCCCGCCTCGGCCGCGGTGCGGGCGGCGCCGACGATGCCGCCGGCCGGGCCGGAGAGGATCGCATCGCAGCCGCGAAAGGCGCTGGCCGCGGCGAGGCCGCCGCTCGACTGCATGAACCACAGCGGGATGCCGGGCAGCTCGGCGGCGACTTCGCGCACATAGGCGGTGAGGACCGGGGAGAGGTAGGCGTCGACCACCGTGGTCTGGCTGCGGGCGACGAGGCCGAGCAGGGGGCTGACCTCGTGGCCGGTGGAGACCTGGGTGAAGCCGGCCTGCCGCGCCAGATCGGCGAGGCGGCGTTCGGCATCGGGCCATTTCCAGGCGTGGGCGAGGCTTATGGCGCAGGCATCCAGCCCTTCGGCGCGGCGGGCGGCGAGGAGGGCGGCCACGGCCGGTTCGTCCAGCGGGACGAGGGCGGCGCCGTCCATTGCGACGCGGCCGCCGACTTCCTCCACCGCTTCGTGCAGGGGGACGGGCAGGCGCACGTCGAGCGCGAAGAGATCGGGGCGGGTCTGGTGGCCGATGCGCAGGAGATCGCCGAAACCGTGATCGGCGAGCACGAGGACGCGGGCGCCCTTGCGTTCGAGCAGGGCATTGGTGGCGACCGTGGTGCCGAGCTTGACCTCGCTGACGAGGGCGGGCGGGATCGGGGCGCCGGGGGCGAGGCCGAGCAGGCGGCGGATGCCGGCCGTGGCGGCATCGCGGTAGGCCTGCGGGTTCTCGCTCAGCAGCTTGGCCGTGACGAGGCGGCCATCGGGCGCGCGGGCGACGATGTCGGTAAAGGTGCCGCCGCGGTCGATCCAGAATTTCCAGCCGTTCACGCAGCAGGTCAAGCCGCGCGGGCGCGGGCAAGTCAAGCGTGACGAAGCGGGGCGGAACGCCTATCGTGTCTTCATGGACAAGGCAGGTATCCTCGGAGCCGTGCTGGCGGGCGGGCAATCGAGCCGCTTCGGCAGCGACAAGGCACTGGCCGAGATCGGCGGGCACAGCCTGCTGCAGCACGCGGTTGACCAGCTTTCGCACTGGTGCGGCGCGGTGATCGCGGTGGGGCGCGAGGCGGCGCCGGTGCCGGTGGTGGCGGATTGGCCCGATGCCGGACTGGGGCCGCTCGGCGGAATTGCGGCGGCCCTGCGGCACGGGCGGAACAACGGCTTTGCCGCGGTCCTGACCGTGGGGGTCGATTCGCTCGGCCTGCCGGAGAACCTGCCAGACCGGCTGCGGCCCGGTCCCGCCTATGTGAAGGACCAGCCGGTGGTTGGGCTGTGGCCGATCGACGCGCTCGATGCGGTCGAGGCGATCCTGCTGGGCGACGGGCGGCACTCGATGCTCGCCTTTGCCGAGGCGGTGAGCGCGCGGGGGGTGCGGCTGGCCGAGCCGACGATCAACGTCAACCGGCCCGAGGACCTTGCCGCGATCACCTTGCTGCCGCGTGGTCCTGCGCCCGAATGAGCGAAGCCGACCTGTCGGCTCCCCGCTCGATTCGCGCGGCGACCTTCGTGGGCGTGGGCGTGCTGCATGTTGCGGTGATCTTCGCGCTGATCCGCGCCTTTGCGCCGCAATTCGTGGCGGAGACGGTGAACAGCGTGATTTCGACCTTCTCGGTGACCGTGACGACCCCGCCGCCGAGCCCCGAGCCGCCGGCCCCGGCCAAGGGCGACACGGCCGCGGGCAGCGCCGGGGCGGCGGGAAGACGGGCGACCCCACGCGCGGTGACCGCGCCGGCGCCCAGGATCGTGATCGCCCGGCCGCAGGCGGCGCCGCAGGTCGCCTCGACCGGGGCGGCCGACCGGTCCGGCGCGCGCGATGC
>NZ_JACLAW010000007.1:0-240000 GCF_014230315.1 Novosphingobium flavum
AGATCGACGAGGCCGTGTTCCTCGCCGACCGGGTCATCGCCTTCAGCGCCCGGCCCGCGCGGATCGTCCAGGAATGGCAGATCCCCTTCGGCCGCCCCCGCTCGCTCGACATCAAGCACAGCCCCGAACACCGACAGCTCGAAGACGAAATCTGGCAGGTCCTGCGCAAGCAAAAGGCCGCAAGCCACCACGATTGAGCATTTTCCTTTTCACACCATTTCAAGGCAATAGCACATGCCCGAAGCTAGGCTCACCGAACTTACCACTTCCGACCGGGTCGAGATCCAGGAACTGATCGCGGAATATACCCATTACGAGGATAACGGCGATGCCGCCGCCTGGGCAGCGCTTTACACTGCGGATGGCCGCTTCGTCGGCTCGGGCAACAAGCTGATCGTCGGCCGCGACCAGCTTGAGGAATTCGCCCGCAGTCGCTGGAACGACAAGCCCAAGGTGCGCAAGTGGACGCACTGGGCCAACAACATCGTCATCCGCCCCACCGCCGAGGGTGCCGAGGCGACCTCGTACCAGATGGTGGTCGAGACCAATGGCGATACGAATCACATCGTCAAGGTTTCCGGCAAAGTCGATGAATTGCGCCGTGAAAACGGTCGTTGGCGGTTCTACGAGCGCAAGGTGATGCATCTGCCGGCAGAATAGTTCGCAAAAGAAACTGAAAAATCCCGCTGCGCCGCAATGCGGCAGTACTAACCTAAGTACTTACGCGCTGACTTCTCTGGCGGAAGTTGGCGCGTTTTTCGTGCTGCACCGCGATATCGGGTGATGCATCTTTGCCACTTGCGCATAAGTTTTGCACCCGCCCGATTGTGCCTGATTACAGCTTGCGACAGGATGAGACCGTTAACAAAAACAGGGAGGGAGAATATGCTCCATTTGCGTCAGGCATCTTTGCTGGCATGTGCCAGCCTAATTGCGGTTTCCACTTCAGCATTTGCGCAGTCCGCCGCTGAAACCGACAAGACGGAAGAGATCATCGTTACCGGTTCGCGCGTGGTTGTGAACGGTAACGACAGTCCGACCCCGGTCACCGTCGTCACCATGGACCAGATGAACGACGTCCGTCCGGCCAACGTGGCCGACCAGCTCAATGACCTTCCCCAGTTTTCGAACTCGCAGAACCAGAACAACGGCCAGGGCGGCGGCAGCGCCAACGGCGGCAACCCGAACCCGACCGGCAACGTCCTCAACCTGCGTAACTTCGGCCAGACCCGCAACCTGATCCTGTTCGATGGTCACCGCGTCGCGCCGAACTCGGCCAACGGTACGGTCGATATCGACATGATCCCGCAGCTGCTGCTCAAGCGCACCGACGTGGTGACGGGCGGCGCTTCCGCAGTCTACGGCGCCGACGCCGTGACCGGCGTGGTCAACTTCATCACCGACACCAAGTTCGTGGGCCTCAAGCTCAACGCCCAGGCCGGCATCTCGACCTACGGCGATGGCGGGCAGCAGCGCCTTGGCGCGGCATGGGGCGCCAACGTGGGTGATCGCGGCCACGTCGAACTCAGCTATGAATACAGCAACGACGACGGCATCTCCAACCGCTCGTCCCGTCCGTGGGGCGCCGCGCGCTACCAGTTCGGCCAGGTTGGCGGCACGACCACGATCAACGGCGTGCCGACCGCGACCTATGCCTTCACCACCCTCGCGGCCCGTTCGCAGAACTCGTTCGGCGGCACGATCCAGAGCGTCGCCGGTCAGCCGGCCAATCCTTACAACAACTACTACATCCCCACGGTCGGCACGCTCACGCCGATGACCGGCGGTACCCCAATCAATGCGAACGTGGTTCCCAATGGCTCGGGCGGGTGGTTCGACACGTCGCTGCGTGCGGCTCTCAGGATGCACCAGGCCTTCGGCCGGTTCGACTATGAGCTCTCGGACAACATCAAGTTCTATGTCCGCGGCGCCTATACCAAGACGACCAACGCGGGTTACGGCATTCCCAACCCGACCTACATCCCCAATTCGGGCAACTTTGTTCCCGTCTTCGTCTCGAATCCCTATTTCCAGGCCCAGTTCCCGACCCAGGCGGCAGCGATGACCGCGGCCGGCGACACGACGTTCCAGTTCGGCAAGCTCTTTGGCGGTCCGAGCATGAACGATTATCGCCAGTTCACGAAGACCTTCGGCACCAACTGGTCGGTCGACGCCGGATTCAACGGCGACATCGGCGGATGGCGGTGGGAAGCCTCCTACCTCCATAGCGAAAACACCCAGCGCACGGTGGCCTACAGCGCGATCAACGGTCGCAAGGTTGCGGCCTCGGCCGATGCCGTGGTCGAGAATGGCGTGATCAAGTGCTACGTCAACACGGCGGCGGGCCAGGCCCTGCTTTCGGCCGCGCTCAAGAGCTTCTATTCCGGCTGCGTCCCGGGATCGACGCTGTTCGGGCCGACCCTGAACGCGGCCGAGGCCGACTGGATGTTCGACCCGCTGGAAGTGACCACCAAGATCAAGATGGATGACGTCGAAGCCTTTATCGCGGGCTCGCCGTTCTCCACCTGGGCTGGCCCGGTCCAGGTGGCCATTTCCGGCCAGGCCCGCAAGCAGACCTACCAGGTGATCAGCAGTTCCAGCCCGGCGACCCTGGCGAACCCGCTGGATTGCACGGGCCTGCGTCTGCTGACCGGTGCGTATGCCTGCAATGCGACGAGCCTCGATTACTTCCAGGCGGAGTCCCTTTCGCGGGCACCGATTTCGGTCTCGGTCAAGGAAGGCGCGGTCGAGGCCCAGGTTCCGCTGCTCAAGGACGTGCCGTTCTTCCGCTCGCTGCAGGTCAACGGTGCGGCGCGCATCACCAACTATTCCACTTCGGGCACCGTCTGGAGCTGGAAGGTCGGGCTGGACTGGGACGTAACCGCGGACCTGACCCTGCGCGTCACCCGCAGCCGCGACATCCGCGCGCCCACGCTGCATGAACTGTATCAGCCTCAGGTGATCGGTTCGTACAACGGGACCGACGCCCTGATCGGCGCGACCCTGCAGGCGCCGAATACCCCGGCCGGGCAGCTCACCCAGGGCAATGCCAACCTGCGTCCGGAGAAGGCGAACACCTTCACCGCGGGCCTTGTCTACAAGCCGTCGTGGGCGCCGGGCCTGAGCCTTGCCGTCGACTACTTCGACATCTCGATCCGCGATGCCATCGTGACGCTCAATGGCACTGACACGAACACGCAGAACGACTGTATCGCCAGCGGCGGCACTTCGCCGAGTTGCGCACTGATCGTGCGCAAGTACGACTGCTGTACGCCAATCGTGAACGGCGTGACCAACCAGGCGACCACGTTCTACGTCAGCCCGGTGAACGTCGCCCGCCAGTATACTCGCGGTGTCGACATCGAACTGAACTACGCCACCACGATCGCGAGCCGTCCCTTCAACCTGCGCCTGCTCTCCACCTACCAGCCGAAGAACGTCTACGTCGACGGCATCACCGGGGTGCAGTACAACAACGCGGGTTCGGGCCTGGCCTTCGGCACTGCCGGCAACGTCGGCGCCGGCGCCAAGTTCCGTGCAACTCTCATCGCCAACATGGAAGTTGCCGATGGGGTGCGGATCGGCATTTCGGAACGCTACCGTGGCCCGATGACCTGGGTTCCGGCGATCACCGCCGGGCCGAAGACCCCGGCGACCGCCTACGTGATCCAGAATGCGCCTGCCAACGTGCCGGCGCGCCTCTACACGGGCTTCAACGTGTCGTTCCGGACTGGCCCGATGGAGTTCTTCGGGAACGTCCAGAACGTGTTCAACGTCCAGCCGGCGCCGTGGGCCAGCATCAACTCGGGCCTGCCGGGCAACAACAACGTTGCGCCGGGCGACGATCCGATCGGTCGCTACTTCACCGCGGGCGTCCGCCTGAAGTTCTGATGGGGGCGGCGCGGTCCGGGGCAGCCCGGACCGCGCTCGTTACGATCCTTGCCGGAATGGGCCTCCCTTGCGGGAGGCCCATTCTTATTGTGCGCAGCAAAACGGCCGCGTCCCGATCGGGGCGCGGCCTTTTTTGCCTCGTGTGTGCGCCCCGGGGAGCGATCGTCCCGGGGCGCTCGATCCTACATCGCGCCGAGGATCACCTTGAGCCGCTTCATCGCTTCGGCGATCGCCGCGCGGTTGGCCTGGTTGGTGTTCTTCGGGTCTTCGCCCACCCGGAAGAAGGCGTGCTCGGCCCCCTCGAGGAAGATCTGCTCGTACTTCTTGCCGGCCGCGTCCATCGCGGCCTTGGTCGCCGGGGCGCTGTTCAGCACCCGCGTGTCGAGCGTGGGGATGAAGTGATAGACGGGGACGTCAACCCCGGTGACCGGCAGGACCGGGAACTTCGGATCGAACTTGGCGAGGAACTGGCCCGAGGTCGGCGGGCCGATATCGTAGAACACGTTGACCACCTTGAGGCTCGGGTGGTGCTTCATCGCGGCATAGCGGAAGGCGGCGCCCCCGCTCCACGACAGTCCGACGATGGCCAGCTTGCCGTTCGACTGCGGCAGCTTCTGCGCATAGTCCGCCCAGGCATCGAACTGGGCATTGGCATATTCGCTGGGCAGCAGGGTATCCATCGTGCCCGGATCGATCCCGGCCGGCAGGGCGCTGGTGCCGCCGCCGTTCGGGGCGAGGCCCGAAAGCATGTCGGGCGCGATGGTGATGTAGCCCATTGCGGCGATCTCGTCGGCCGTGTTGCGGGTGGAATCGGTCAGCCCGAACACCTCGTGACCGACGATCACCACCGGCACTTTCGCCTTGGTCTGCGGCCAGGTGACATAGGCGCGCAGGGTGCGGTCACCCATGCGGATCGCGACCCATTCGTGGCGGCGCGGGGTCTTGGCCAGCTTGGCCGTGGCATAGGCCTGGGCGGCTTGCTGGCGCTGGAAATTGCTCTGCCCGGGGACCGGGGCGGGCCGCTCGGCCGGGCCGGCCGACTGGGCCAGAACCGGCGCGCCGAGCAGAGCCAGCGACGCGGCCGCCGCCGCGAGGCGGGGGCGCAGGGTTTTGCGGGAATTCATCCGGTCAGGCTCCTTGTATCGGATGGTGTCTGGTTCAGTCGTGAGCGCGCAGGTCGCCGGTCTTGGGCAGGGTGACGGGCGCGGCTGGGTGTGCCGCCAGCCAGTCCATCCGCTTGAGATCCATCTTCGCGGTGGTGATGCCCTTGTTGGCCAAGACCACATATTGCGGGCTGGCGGCGGTCCAGGCAGGCCACTTGACCGCGGCGGTGTTGGGATTGCCGGTCTCGGCAAAGGCGATCAGCGACTGCATCATGGTCGCGGAAAGCGCGCGGTCCTGGTCGGTCCAGGCGCGGGTGGGGCGAACCCGGTTGAAGGATTCGATGGTGCCGAACCAGTAGGGAATGTCGGCATTGTGATAGGCGCCGACCGTCTGGGTATTCTGGTCGGCGATCACGGCGCCGGGGATGTAGGCGTGGCGCTGTGCGAAATAGTTCACATAGGTCGGCTGGCCGAGGAACTTCGCCTGCAACTGGCCGCAGTCGCGCGCATTGGCCATGAAGCCGCCCGGGCTTTCGGTCGCGGCGCGGCGCGCCATCGCCCAGACATCGGCGTCGGTCTTGACCGGATAGAGCTTGAGGAAGGCATCGGCGTCGGCGCCGTACATCTTGCGGGCGATGTCCTGGTATTCGGCGACGGTGCGCGCCGCGGTCAGCGGATAGCGCTCGGGCAGCGCATCGTTGTCGTCATCGTTGAAGCCGATCACGATCGGCACGGCGCTGCCGGTGCGATTGGCAAGGGTGGCGGCCTTGGTCGAGGTGATCATCAGCCCGTCGATCACGCGAGGGGTCTGCAGGCCGGCGTTCACGGTCATATTCTGGGTTTCGGCCTGCAGGGCGAGGATGCGGTCGGCCGGGGCATTGCGCATCTCTGCGAGATTTGCCGCGCCAAGCCGCTTCTGCAGCTCGAGCCCGGTCTTCTCGGCCGCGGCCAGCGGGGTGTATTCGCGGGTGTAGTTGCAGCCGCTCGACATGAAGGCGCCGCGGAACAGGCCCTTCGACAGCGGGCTCATCACCTGTTCGGCCACCGCACTGGCGCCGAACGACTGGCCGGCGATCACCACCTTGTCGGGATCGCCCCCGAAGGCGGCGATATTGTCATGCACCCAGCGCAGGGCGGCGTTCTGGTCAAGGTAGGAATAAGAGCCCGAGTGCCCGCCCTGTTCGCGGGTGAGTTCGGGGTGCGGCATCTGACCGAGCAGACCGACGCGGTAATTCATGTTGACGAAGACGGCCCCGGCCTTGGCCATGGCCTCGCCGTCGTAATGCGCCATCCCGGCCGAGCCGATCGTGCCGCCGCCGCCGAAGATGAACACCACCACCGGCAGCTTGGCACCGGGCTTCGCCGAGGGCGGGGCCCAGAGGTTGAGGTAGAGGCAATCCTCGCCGCTCGCTTCCTCGCCGAAGTAGTGGTTGATGTCGTGCCGGCGCAGGACCTGGATGCATTCGGGCGTGTGGCGATCGGCGTTCCAGACGCCGTTCCACTTGATCGGCTTGGGCGGCTGCCACCGCAGGTCGTTCACCGGGGGCTGGGCATAGGGGATTCCGAGATAGGCCCGCACGCCGGAGGGCAGCAGGCTGCCGGCGACGCTGCCGCCGGAGGTGACGACCGGATCGCCTGAGATCGGTACCATGGGATCGGCCATGATGGCCGCCGGGACAAGGGCCGCCGCCCCCACCCACAGTGCCGTCCGAAATGCCATGCCGCGGGCCTTCGCCATCAGATCCACTCCCTGCCTGATCCTGCGTTACTGTTGGCAAAGCTGCTATTCCCCTTCGGTTTTGCAGGCAAGCGCCGCCGTGTCGCAGAGGTGATACATTTCCAGTCGCGCGGGCTTTGATGGCATTGCTGGAGAACAATATTGCGAACATGGTGCCGCGCGCGATACAGAGTGCCCGGTATCATTCGGGGGTGGCCGCAGTGTCTGCCCCGGCAACGGGATGGGATGGTTCATGCGCATTCAACAGGTTATCCGGACGGCCGGATTTCGTCTCGGTTTCCTCTCGGCCATGGCCGGCATGCTGACCCAGCCGGCATTGGCCCAGACCCAGCCCGCGCCCCCCGCGCCCGCCGCCGATCCGATGGACAAGGTGCTCGACGGGATCGTTGCTTTCGAGGTCAAGCTGGGGACTGACGACTGGCGCCAGCCCAAGCTGCGCTACAGCCAGCGCGAACACGCCGAACTGGCCCTGCCGGGGCTGGGCGTCACCCAGCGCGCCTTCATCGTCTATCCGCAGAAGGCGGAGAAGGCGCCGGTGATCCTGATGATGCCGGAAGATCAGGGCCTAAACTCCTGGGCCCGCTCGATGGCCGACGAGATCGCGGCCATGGGCTATATTGTGGTGGTGCCCGACCTGCTCGCCGGGCGCGGACCGAACGGGGGCGGGCGCGAATCCTTCCCCGATCTGCGCAGCGTCTTTCGCATCCATTCGCAGCTGCCGCGCACCGACGAACCGGGTATGACCGCCCAGCTCAATTTCTGGGCCGACTATGCCAAGGCCCTGCCGCGCTTCAATGGCAAGCTGGCCGGGGTCGGCTTCGCCTGGGGCGCGGGTCGAATCATGCATTTCGCCGTCCAGCGCAAGGATCTCGCCGCCGTCGCCATCTTCTACGACGCCGCGCCGATGCCCGAGAAGCTGGCCGGGCTTTCGGCCCCGCTATACGGTTTCTATGCCGAGCATGACGACCGCGTGACCCGCTCGCTGGAGCGGACCCGCACTGCGATGAAGCAGCTGGGCAAGCCCTATCAGGAAGTGATCTATCCGGGTTCGGATCACATGTTCGTCCGCCTCGGCGAGGAGCCGCGAGACGACAATCCGGCCAATATCGAGGCGCGACATGCCTCCCTGGCGCGGCTGCAGGAAATCCTCAGGGGCCTCTGAGTTCGGGCCCTTTGCGTTCGGGCCCTTTGCGTTCGGGCCGTTTGCGTGCGGGGTGGCGCGGCCCGCCCGGTCTTGGCCGGGCGAGCCGCGCGCTGCGACCCGAAAGGTCTGGCGGTCCGGTCAGTTGCCGGCCGCCAGATCCTTCCAGCCGGGAAGCAGGTGAACCTTTTTCGCCGTCGGCGGGGCGTGGCTGTGGTTCTGGACGAAGCCCTTGGACTGGTTGCGCCCCGGATCACCCGCCAGCACGATGCCGATCCCCTCGGGCGTGATGAAGGTCGGGACCAGCCGCTGCGGATCGTCGGATTCGACGTAGGCGGCGGAGATCATGCCCTCTTCGTGCAGCTTCTTCAGGTCGTACTCGGTATAGCCGAGCTCCCAGCCGTGGCGGTAGAGCGAGTGGACCGCGACCTTGCTGTGATCGAAGATGTATTGCTGCACGTCCTGCTTCGACAGCCCGTCGCGCGCCATGATCCGGGCCACCCCGGGGCTGACGATCAGCACCGGGAAATTCTTGCCCTTGCGCATCCCGGTATGGGCCCACCACGCACAGGTGCCGCCGAAGATCTCGACCAGGGTGTCGAGGTGCTCCTTCGCCGTGTCACCCGCCGTGTAGATCGGGATGGTCGGGCTCAGCGCGCTCTGCACGGTGACGACGTTGTCCTCACGCGAAAAGCCCAGGTCCTCGGCAAAGGAGGTCCAGCCGATGTCGGTCACCGCCGCCTCGTTCTCGGCGAGCACCACATTGGTGCCGAGCGCGATCGAGCCCTTGTCGGTCTCGCCCGGCGTGATCCTGAGGCCGACCACGTTGCGCAGGTACATCCGCACGAAACGGCCGATGCTGGTATTGGCCTGCCGGCCGACGCGCAGCACGGCGGTCTCGGAATTGAAGTTCAGTTCCTTGACCATCGGGCCGTTGACGATGACCAGCGGCTCCCAGCCCGGCGTTGCCCCGGCATCGCGCACGTAGAAGTTCGGCTCGGCCATGGCTTCGACGATGGCGATCAGGATCGGCAGGTATTCCGGCCGGCAGCCCGACATGACCCCGTTGACCGCGACGCTCCACACGGTCGCCTCGCGGTTCTCCGGCTGCATCACGCCCAGCACCTCGCCCGGATCGCGGTCCGTGAAGCGCAGCATGCGTTCGACCCGATCAACCGTGGGCGGGATGATCGGCAGGCCGTCAGTCCACAGCTTGTCGAGGAAATGCTCGTTCACCTCGTCGATCGTGCCTTCGAACACGATGCTGCGCGGTTCGGGCTCGACCACGGCCGCGGTCGTCTCGACCGTGCGGGTGAGCTGGTGGACGATGTTCGGCACCAGCACCTCGATGGTGTTGCGGCGCAGTTCCTCGTCGGACTGGTTCATGATGATGCCGGGGAATTCGGCAATGCCAAGATCGGCCATGCCTTGCGCCCGGGCCGTGGCCCGCGCTTGCCCCAGGAATGCCGTCGCGACGATGGTCGCGGTGGGGATTCCTTCCTTTTCGGCGATAATGCTGGCCCTCGCGACCGCGGGGCTGCAGCTGCCTCAGCTGCCTATGCCGGTTATGACCGCGTCTATGCCGTACTTCTTCATATTGCCGGGCAGGGCGGCCAGTTCCTCATGCCCGCCGCGCGGACCGTGGATGTTGCCGAATTCGGCCGGGCCGACGAACCTGATGCCGGGATAGCGCTCGGCCAGAACTTCCTCGACGATCGGGCGAATCTCGTGATCGCGAAAGCCGCCGTGGGACAGGTGCCCGACCGTGATCCCCGAAAGGTCGGCGATGCGCGGCTTGGCCTCCACCTGCGTGACGGCGGATCGCGCGAGCGGCCAGACGACCTGATATTTCGGTTCGGTCATGCTGCGGTCCTTGTTGCGATGCCAGGGCACTTGCCATGGCGAAAATTTCATCGGTCAACCGGGTTTACAGACTAACCGGATTGATCGCAATCTTGTCCAATCAATTGTTATCGGCCATCGCCCTGAGGCGATCGGCCTGCAAGGAGAAATTGCCCGTGGATCGCAGGACATTCAACATCGCCATGACCATTGGCGCGGGCGGTCTGATCGCGCCGACGCTGGGCGCGGCACCGCGCCGGGCGGGGCGCAAGGTCCTGGCGCTCTACAGCAGCATAGACAGCGTGATGACCCGCTACGAGGTCGACGTCGAGGCCGCCACGCTGACCTTCGGCGAGACCATCACCCTGCCCTCCTCGATCCAGTATGCCTGGCCGCTGCCGGCCAAGCGCGCGCTCTATGCGGTCACCAGCGACGCGGTCGGCGGCAGCCGTACCATCACCGGACAGGTCCACCGGCTCTGCGCGCTGCGCTTCGGGCCGCGGGGCAAGCTGGTGCCGCTCGGCCAGGGCGAAGTGCTGCGCCAGCGCCCGATCCACATGACGATCGACCGGACCGGCAGCCATGTGCTGGTGGCCTACAACGTCGAGCCGGAGATCACCGTCCACCCGCTGCGCCCCAATGGCGCGATCGCGGCCCGCTTGCCCCAGCCGCAGGGCCTCGACTACGGGATTTTCCCGCACCAGGTGCGCGCCGTGCCCGGCAACCGTTCGGTCGTGCTGGTGACGCGGGGCAACAATGCCGGGGGCGGGCGGCCGGAAGATCCCGGCGCGCTCAAGCTGTTCCACTATGACAGTGGCCGCCTGAGCAACCTCACCTCGATCGCGGTCGGCGGGAAGGGCGGCTATGGCTATGGCCCGCGCCATCTCGATTTCCATCCGGTCAAGCCGTGGGTCTATCTGTCGATCGAACGGCAGAACGAACTGCACATGCACCGCATCGTGGACGGCAGCTTCGCCCCGGTGCCCGATTTCATTCGCAAGACCACCGAGCAGGCCGAGCGCGGCGTGGCCCAGGTGGCCGGGGCGATCCATGTCCACCCGAAGGGCCACGTGGTTTACGTATCGAACCGCGCCAGCGGCACCCGCAAGGTGAACGGGCAGGACGTCTGGGTTGGCGGCGACAACACCATCTCGGTCTTCGCGATCGACCAGACGACAGGCGAGCCGACGCTCGTCCAGCAGGCCGATCCCAAGGGCTTTCACGTTCGCACCTTCGCGATCGACCCTTCGGGCCGGCTGCTCGTGGCCGCGACCATGGTCGACATGGTGGTGCGCGACCCCGATGGCCTGCGCAAGGTTTCGGCCGGGCTCAGCCTGTTCCGCATCGCCCCCGACGGCAAGCTGGACTTCGTGCGCAAGTACGACGTGACCCTGCCCGAAGGCGCGCAGCAATTGTGGGTCAACATGGTCGAGGTCGACGCCTGACCTGAAATGAAGAGCGCCGCCGCCGATGGTCCGGCGGCGGCGCGAATTGGCAAGAGGCGGGCGGCCTGCCCGCCGCCCGGTCAGAAGCGGCCCGGCTTGGCCAGCCAGGTGTCGATGTAGTCGTAGAGGGTCTTGACCGTATCGCCGTAGGCGTTCTCGGGCAGCCCCTGGGCCACGGCGCATTCCTTGCACGGCACGAAGCCGTGGACAGCGCCTTCGAGGTAGACCAGCGTCTTGTCCTTGCTGATCGCCCGGGCGCGGGCCCCTTCGGCGAAGGAATATTCGTAGGAGCCGGTGAAGCCCATCTGCAGCAGCGGCTTGGTGATGCCGGTGACCGCATTGTAGGTCGTGCCGTAGCTGGAAGCGAAATCGATCCCGTAGAATCCGGTCTCGTCATAGCCGTAGTTCTGCAGCGGGGTGATCGAGAAAGTCCGCAGGAAATTGCGCGCCGTGGTCACCAGGGCGTTGGCGGCGAGCGGCGTGGGCGATGCGGTGCTGCGCGGCACCCGCACGGTGTGGACAACCTCGGTGGTGATCCGGCCGCCCGAATGGAGCAGGGGCCAGGCTTCCTTGGTGTGCGAGAGCAGGCGCACGTCCTGTGCGTTCAGTTTGTTTTCGCGCGGGATGGCGCCGGCAACCACGAACGGCTGGTCGTCGGTGAAGTGGCCCTTGCCGGCTTCGATGTCGGCGATCTGGGCCTTGGCCTTGGCGACGAGGCGGAGCATGCGGTCGCGCTGGCCTGCGAAGAACTTGGCGGTGAATTCCGGGCTGTACTTCGAGCCCTTCGGGTTGAAGCCGTTCGCCGGGTTGTACATGTCGAGAGCGGGGTCGATCTTGCGGCCGTCCTCGTCATCGATCACGGCGGGGTCGATCGAGATCAGGTTCGAGCCCGGCATGCCCATCGACGCGTCGATCAGCATGACGCCGTCGGCGGGCGGCATGTCCGCCAGGGCGCTGGAGCACTTGATCTGCTTTTCCGGCCCCTGGCAGGCCTTGAGCCCGTTCTCGGCGATGTTCTGGTAGGACGACATCATCGCTCCGCCACCGGAATGGCCGAACAGCACGATCTTTTGCACTTGCGCCTGAGCGCGCAGCCAGGTGACGCCGGCCTTGACGTTGAGGCTGACCTTGTCCTGGTTCATGTCGCCCACCGAACCGGCCTTGGAACTGGTCGCGTTGGAGCACAATGCGCGGTAGCCGCGCTCGGCCAGGCGTTCGCAGGTATTGGTCGGGCCAGGGCGCAGGTAATCGCCGTCCGGATGCATCGCGAAGACGGCGATCCGGGCCTTCTCGCCCGGGCTCACCGGCTCATAGAACACGCCGGGCTGGCCCGGTGCGAGCCAGACGAACGTGGTCTTGTAGGCCTCGGCATGGGCCGGGGCGGACAGGGCCATGGTCGCTGCTGTCGCGGCGAGGATGGCGGAACCTGCAAATTTCATGGCATTCCCTCCTGTGGTTTCGTTGTGTGCGGCGGCGGCGCGCAGGACGCCGCGCCGGCGGGCGCAGGCACCCGCCGCCAGAAGCCGCGCCGCCTGTCGTCAGGCCAGCGCGGAAAGGTCGATCGGCATGGTCCGCACGCGCTTGCCGGTCGCTGCCGCGATGGCGTTGGCGAGCGCGGGGATGACCGGGGGCAGGGCCGGTTCGCCCAGCCCGGTCGGGTGCGAATCCGACGCGACGAAGGCCACCTCGACCGCCGGGTTGCGGTCATTGCGGCCGAGCCGGAAGTCGTGGAAGTTGCTCTGCTCGATCTGCCCGTCGACGAAGGTGATCTTCTGTCCTTCGAGCGCCTGCGACAGCCCGTCGAGCACCGAGCCGCGCACCTGCGCCTCGGCTCCCATCGGGTTGACGATCTGCCGGCCGACGTCGCCCGCGACCCAGACCTTGTGGACGGAGACCTGGCCATCCTTGACGCTGGCATCGACCACTTCGGCGAAGTGGCCGTTGTGGCAGAAGTAAAACCCGAAGCCCATGGCCCGGCCCGGCGCGATCGGCTTGCTGGTGAAGTTCGACATGGCGGCGGCCTTGGCGATGACCGCGCGGGCGCGCTTGGTGCTGAACGCGGTCTGAGCCTTTTCCGGCTGGTCGGGTTCGCCGACCAGCTTGTCTTCGGCAAAGACGTCGAGGAGCAGCCGGGGCAGATCGGTGCCCGCGGCGATCGCCACTTCGTCGAGGAAGCCCTGGAACGCGTAGCACAGTCCGTTGGAAACCGGCGCGCGCAGGGCGCCGATCGGAACCCCGATCTCCAGCGTGGACTGGACCACGGCGGCATCGGGCATGATCCCGTAAGGGAAATGGTCGGCATGCATGTTGGCGAACATGGCCGACTTGCCGTCCTTGCCGAAGGTCACGAAGTGATCCTTGAAGGCGATCATCTTGCCGTTGGCGTCGATCCCGGCTTCAAAGCCGTGCCAGCCCGAGGGGCGATAGAAGTCGCGCCGGATATCGTCCTCGCGGCTCCACAGCAGCTTGACCGGAACCCCCGGCACGGCCTTGGCGATGGCCGCAGCCTGGACCGTATAGTCGTTGCGCAGCCGCCGCCCGAACCCGCCGCCGATCTTGGTGACGTGGAAGGTGATCTTGTCTTCCGGGATCTCGAGAAATTTCGAAATCTGCGCCTTGCCGCCGGCCGGGATCTGGCTCGGCGCCCAGACCTCGAGCGCGCCGTCCTTGTAAAGCGCGGTGCAGTTCTGCGGCTCGAGCGTGGCATGGGCGAGGAACGGGATCTCGTAGACCGCCGCGACGCGCTTGGCTGCGCTCGCCAGCTTGCCCTCGACATCACCGCTGCGGATCAGGTCTAGCTGCGGCTTTTCGGCAAGGAGGGTCTTGGCCTTGGCGACGTAGGCATCCCAGCTATGGCCCTTCTGGGCCGACAGGTCCCATTCGAGCTTGAGCTTGCTGCGCGCCTGATTGGCCAGCCACCAGTTGGTGGCGAGGATCGCCACGCCGTCGACCAGCGCGTCGATCGGGCCGACCCCCTTGAGCTGGACCACGTGCTTGACCCCGGGCGCGGCCTTGGCGTCGGCGAGGTCGGCCGAGACGAGCTTGCCGCCATTGGCCGGGGCAACCTCATAGACCGCGTAAAGCATCCCCGGCAGGCGGGTGTCGATGCCGTACATCGGCTCGCCCTTGACCACGCGCGGGGTGTCGACCCCCTTGGTCGGCTTGCCGATGATGCTGAACTGGGCCGGGGTCTTGAGCTTGACCGTCTTGAGGTCGGGCGGGGTGAGCGCGGCCGCTGCGCTCGCGACCTCGCCATAGCCCAGCGAACGGCCGCTGGCGGCATGGCTGAGGCGGCCTTTCGCGGTGGTCACGGAAGAGGGATCGACCCCCCAGCGGGCGGCGGCGGCGCGCACCAGCATGTCGCGGGCGGCGGCGCCCGCGCGGCGCAGCGGCAGCCAGTTGTTGGGCGTGGACTGGCTCGCGCCGGTGCCCTGCGGCCCATAGATGGCGGGGTTGGCGTCGGCCTGCTGGACCGCCGTGACCTGCGCCCAGTCGCAGTCCAACTCCTCGGCGATCATCATCGCGAAGGCGGTCTTGATGCCCTGGCCGATCTCGGGGTTCTTGTTGACGATCGTCACCGCGCCATTGGGCGCGATCGAGACGAAGGCGCCAACCGCGCTGGTGCCCACCGTGGCGGCCTGGGCCCGGCCGAGCGGCAGGCTGAATTCGACGGCGAGGCCGCCGCCGGCAAGCAGGGCGGCGGTGAGGAAGCCCCGGCGGCTGGGGGCGAGAATTGCGTCAGCCATTGGCCTTGCCTCCCGTTCCGGCGGCCAGTTCGATCGCCCGGAAGATCCGGTCGTAAGTGCCGCAGCGGCAGATGTTGCCGTTCATCGCCTCGGCGATTTCCTCGCGCGCGGGCTTGGGCTTTTGGGCCAGCAGGGCACTTGCGCTCATCAGTTGGCCGGCCTGGCAATAGCCGCACTGCGGCACGTCCAGCTCGGTCCAGGCCTTCTGCAGTTTCGCGCCGACCGCGCTGGCGCCGACCTGCTCGATCGTCACCACCGCGCCCTTGCCGACCTCGCTCACCGGGGTCTGGCACGAGCGCACCGCCTTGCCGCCCAGGTGGACCGTACAGGCCCCGCACATGCCGATGCCGCAGCCGAATTTGGTCCCGACCAGGCCCAGCTCGTCGCGCAGTACCCACAGCAAGGGCATCTCGGCCGGAGCCTCGACGGTGCGCTTGCGTCCATTGACGGTGAGATCGAACTTCATCTGGCTCTCTCCTGGCCGGATAGCTGGATTGCTTTTTTTTTCGGAGACTTCCTGCGGCGACTGGCCGGGCGGGGCTACCCGCCCCGCGCTCAGATCCGTCCGAAGGTGTCGACCGCCTTCTTCAGCGACTTGTACTTCTCGATATAGGGCAGGGTGGCGTGTTCGACAAAGTCGTTCTCCTGCGCCTTGGGCAGGATCGCCGCCGCCTTGTCGGCCGGGACCACCACGATCCCGTCGGCATCGGCCACGATGATGTCACCCGCGTTTACCGTCACGCCGCCGACCGAAACCGGGATGTTCGAGCCCGCGAAGCGATAGTGGCCGACCGTGGTCGAGGGCACGATCGAGGCGCCCCAGACCGGGAAGCCGAGCTTGCGGATCTGGCCGAGGTCGCGCAGGCCGCCGCCCGAGATCGCGCCGGCAAGGCCGCGCGACTTCATCGTCGTGGTCATCATCCCGCCGATCGCGCCGTAGTCCAGCCCGTCTTCCATTCCGAGCACGAAGACCGAACCTGCCGGCGCCGTGTCGAGCACGTTGATCATCCCGCCGATCGCGGCCGAGCCGTCCTTGTTCTCTTCCTTCTTGAAGAACACGGTCACCGCGCGCCCGGCCATCTTCTCCTGCTGCACGGGGCGCATCTGGTGGCTCATGTAGGTCTTGATGCCGTAGAGCTGCTCGATCGCATCGGCGATCGAGCCGGTCTCGAGCAGGGCGAAGGCGGTGACCAGCGGATCGGCGGCAGCCACCGGCGCGGCCACGGTCGGCTCGGCGGCGGGCTTGGCCGCGCTTTGCGCCTGGGCGGGCGTGGCTGCGGCAAGGGCCAGTGCGGCACCGGCGGTGAGCGAGGTGAGGAGGGGGCGGTTGGTCATCGGGCGTCCTTGTCTGTGCGAATGGGGGTCAGGCCGTGGCGACACGGTCGTCGGGATCGATCAGCAGCCACAGCACGGCGCCGACGAGGCAGATCGCGGCGGCGAACAGGAACGAGGCGCTCCACCCGAAGTCCTTGGCGATGAACGGGGTGAGCGAGGCCGTGGCAATGCCGCCGATCTGGTTGGCCATGTTCATGAAGCCCGAGACCGAGCCGGCCGAGGCGCCGCCGAGATTGGCCGAGAGCGTCCAGTAGGCGCTCTGCGAAAGGTAGAGCGCGCCCGCGCCCCCGGCGAGGAACAGCGAGGCGAGGCGGGCATCCTCGACTTGGGTGGCAAGGGCCACGAACAGGGCGGCGAGGAACAGCGCGGCGGCGGCGGTGTAGCAGCGCGCCTTGCGGGCGCCGTGGCCCGGCTCCAGTCGGTCGGCGATCCAGCCGCCGAGCGGCGAGGCCAGCGCCATGGCGATGAACGGCAGCATCCCGTAGACCGCGCTCGACTTGAGGTCGAGCCCGCGCACCGAGGAGAGGTATTTGAAGAACCAGGTGAAGAAGATGTAGGCGGTGTAGCCATAGGTGAAATAGCTGAGCGCGAGCAGGGCGACCGCGCGATTGCGCACGATGTCGCGCCAGCGCGCCGGGATCGCCGAGGCGGCGGCCGTGGCCCCGCTCTCGATCAGGGCCAGTTCCTCGGCCGAGACGGCCTTGTGCTGCGAAGGCAGGTCGCGGACCTTGAGGATCCAGCCCACCAGCACGAACAGCCCGATCACCGCGCTGGCATAGAAGGCGGCGTGCCAGCCGCGCGTGACCATGATCCAGGTGATCAGCGGCGGAGCGATGCCCGCGCCGATGCCGACGCCGGAGAAGATGATCCCGTTGGCCAGGCCCCGCTCGCGCCCCGGCAGCCAGTTGGCGACGAGCCGGTTGCTGGCCGGGAAGATCACCGCCTCGCCCACGCCGAGCACGAAACGCATCGCCAGCAGGAGGCCGAGCGACCAGGTCAGCCCGGTCGGCACCAGGGCGGTGGCCGAGGTGAACACGCTCCACCAGACGATGCCGATGGCGACCACCCGCCACGGACCGAAGCGGTCGGCAATGCGGCCGGCGAAAGGCTGGGTGAAGGCATAGCCCATGACGAAGGCGCTGAAGACCCCGCCGAGCTGCTGGTCCGACAGGCCGAAATCCTTCTGGATGGCGCTTGCCGCGATCGAGATGTTGTTGCGGTCGAGGTATGACACCGCCGCAACGATGAACATCCAGAAAACCATCTGCCAGCGGATCATAGACTCTCCCTCGTCGACACCGGCCTATTGTTAACAATGTGACCGGTCAACGGCGTATCGTCAGTGCGACACGAATAATATCGCCCAAGGCGCGAAATCAGTCGCCCGGCGGCTGGTTTCAATGGGGTGCGAATGTGCAGTAAAGTACTGTTTTTAGAATGGTTATGCGCTGAGTTCCGGAGTGCGATACGGCGGGCCGGGAAAATCGGATGCGTCAATCCGTTCGCGCGGAAACTTTGCCCGGGCATTGCGCTCCGGACGGTCCATGAGAACGTGCACACCAGCCGAGTCACCGTAGCGGCTGCTTCGGCGGGGTGAGCGGCAGGAAGGCGAAGGACACCGGCTTCTCGGTCCCGACCGGCACCGGCGCCCCGCGCTGGGTCAGGCGGCCAGTGGCCCGGTCGACCGCAAAGACGGCGACGGTCTGGGAATCCTGGTTGCCAGCGAGCAGCCAGCGCCCGCCGGGGGCGAGGGCGAAGCCGCGCGGACGCAGGCCGCCGGTCGAGACTTCCTGGACCGGGGCGAGCTTGCCCGTCGCGCGGTCGATCGCGAAGACGGTGAGCACCGAACGGGTGCGGTTGCCGGCATAGAGGAAGCGTCCATCCTCGGACAACGCGATCACCGAGGCGCTGTGATCGGTGAAACCCGGCGGGTCGAGCGGGGCCGTCTGCACCGGGGTGAGCCGTCCGGCACGCGCATCCCAGCGCAGCACGCGGACGTCCGCGGCATGTTCGGTGATCGCGTAATAGAACCGTCCGTCGTTAGAGAACAGCGCATTGCGCGGGCCGGTGCCCGGCCCGGTGAACAGGAACGGCGTCGGGGCCGGCGAAAGCGCGCCGGACTTGCGGTCGTAGCGATAGACGAAGATCTTGTCCGCCCCCATGTCGCAGACCAGCACGTAGCGCCCGCTCGGGTCGAGCGTGGCGGCGTGGGCGTGGGCGCTCTTCTGCTTGGGGTTGGGGCCCGAGCCGGTCTCGCGTTGGACCGAACTGGGCTGGGCGAGCCGGCCATCGGCCGAGACGGGCAGGGCGGCTACGTCGCCGCTGCCGAAATTGGCGACGAACACCGCTCCGGCCCGGGACGCCCAGCTCAGGTGCGTCGGGCCGCCGCCGCCCGACGCGGCGCGCGAGAGCGGGCGCAGGGCGCCGCTTTGCGGGTCGACCGCATAGCTCAGGACCTCGCCGTTTTGGCCATCGTAGTTGCCGACTTCGCTGACCGTGAACAGCAGCTTGCGGGCAGGGTCGAGCGCCAGCCAGGTCGGGCGGGTGACCTGTGCGGCGGCGGCAGGGGGCGAGAGCTTGCCGCTGTCGTCGTCAAGCCGGGCGGAGAGGATGCCCGCGCCCTGGGTGCCGATATAGACCATGGTCTCGCGCGGGGCGCTCCCCCGCGGCGAGGGCGGGGCTGCGGCGCAGACGACGGCCGCACAGGCGGCCAGGGCAGTCAGGGGCAGGGACTTGCGCAACGGTCTTATCCTCTCGCCAGGGCCCCTGTCGCGGGGGCTTAAGCTTGCTTTTCCTTCCCATGCCTGCCGGGAATCTGGCGCCGATCCTAGCGATCCAGTCCAAACCCGGCCTGAACGGGCTTCCGTCCGCCCAGATCAGTGGCCCTTGGGCTTGCCCGGAACGTGCTTCTTGTGGATCACGCCCGCATCGTCGACGATTTCCTGCCCGGTCAGGTTGTCGAGCGCGCCGAAGATCGTCTCGAGCCGCTCGACGTGGGCCCGCGGCAGCGGTCCCTTGCCGATCGCCTTGACGTTTTCCGCGAGGTGATGGGCATTACCGGTGCCGGTGAGGATCACCCCGCCCATCGATTCGTGGCGGGCATAGCGATAGGCCGCCTCGACCACCGAGGCGCAGTCCCCGTCCGCCATCAGGAAGCCGAGGGGATCATCGAGGTCGATCCCCTCGCCCGAGAGGTCGCCGCGCGCGACGAGGGCGGCAACCAGCTTGCGCAGGGCTTCCTTGTCCGACAGTGCGCGGCGCACGGCGAACATCACGGCGACGCCGACCTTCGTTTCGGCGGCCAGCGGCAGCACCTTGCGGCGCGCGCTCTGGTTGAGCAGGTTGAAGCCGAGCAGCAGGTAGTCCCAGTGGCCGTCGGCCAGTGCCCGCTCCGACATCTGGTGCGTGGTGTCGTCGTAGAACCACTCGGTCAGGCCGAAATTGCGGACCAGCCCGTCGCGCTTCATGTCCTGCAGCACGGGCAGCATCTCGTTGCAGACGTGATCGTAAGTGGCGAGCGTGACCGACTGGATGCTGAGCACGTCGACATAGTCGGTGCCGAGCCGCTGCAGCGAGGCTTCGAGCGAGCGGCGCAGGCCGGCCCCGTCGATCGCCGCGCCGGGCTTGTTGAGGGTCGAGAACTTGGTCGAGAGGATGATCTGTTCGCGGACCGGGGCGATCGCCTCGCCCACCTGGGCCTCGTTCTCGTAGGAGGGCGAGGTGTCGATGAAGTTGACGCCAAGCTCGATCGCCTTGCGCACGATCATCACCGCGTTCTCGGGCGGCAGGCCATTGCCCGCGCCGAGCCGGCTGTATCCGCCGCAGCCCAGGCCCGCCACGCTGGCCTCAAGGCCGTTGCGGCCGAATTCGATCCGCTCCAACATTTGCTTGCTCACCTCTCTTCGAACCCGCCCCGACGCGCGGAAATGGCACGGAGCCGCCGTCGAAGCAAGTTTGGTGACGGGATTGCGAACAATTTTACCGTGTAACATTTCTTATCGAAATATTGCCGTTTGTTTTAAAAATATATCGATAAATCATAGCTATGCTGCGCTTGCGTGGTGCATCGTGAAAATGTGAGCGATAGCACTTTGACTAACGACCCGGCCTGATGGCCGCTCTACAATATCGTCAACAAAAGTTGCGATCCGCCGACTCGGCCGCGCAACACCAGGGATGCACTGAAAAGGGGGTTTCATTGACTAAAGTTGCATTCGCGCGCCTGTTCGCAGGCGTGAGCCTTGTGGCGACTGCCGTTTCCGCGCAGGCGCAGACCGGGCCCGCTGCCGACGCGGTGACCGATGGCGATGCCGAAACGATCGTCGTCACCGGCTCGCGCGTGATCAAGAACGGCGACGACAGCCCGACGCCCGTGACCGTGCTGACCATGGAATCGCTGCAGGCCGCTCACCCGACCAGCGTGTTCGAAGCCCTGCTCTCGGCCCCGGCCTTCGCCGGCTCGCGCGGCGGCACCCAGTCCGCGCCCAGCGGCAACCGCGCCACCAGCAGCTCGATCAATGCGCTCAACCTGCGCGGCCTCGGCCCGGTCCGCACCCTCATTCTTTATGACGGCCACCGCGTTCCGCCGACCCAGATCGACGGCCTGGTCGATGCCAACATCATCCCGCAGATGCTGCTCGAGCGGGTCGACGTGGTCACCGGCGGCGCCTCGGCGGTCTATGGCTCCGACGCGATCGGCGGTGTGGTCAACTTCATCACCAACCGCAAGTTCAAGGGCGTGAAGTTCGAGGCCCAGCGCGGCATCTCGCAGCGCGACGACGCCGGTACCTACCGGCTCGGCATCGGCGCGGGCGCCGACCTGTTCGACGGCCGCGGCCACATCATGGGCAGCGTCGAGACTTTCCACAACGACGGCCTGATCTATCCGCAGCGCGCCTCACTCGCCCGCCACTGGACCGTGCAGGGCAACGGCACCACCGTGCCCTACTACCTGACCCCCGACGTGGTCAGCTCGGGCCTGAGCTGGGGCGGCAAGATCACTGCCGTAACCGGCGGGACCAGTACGCCCAACCTCAATACCACCTTCAACACCAACGGCGTCCTCACGCCCTTCGTCAACGGCGCGGCGATCGCGTCCAGCTCGTCGGTGCGCCTCGGCGGCGACGGGATCTGGGACACCGTTCCCTCGCTGCGTCCGCGCACTTCACAGATCCAGGCCTATGGCAGGTTCGACTATGAGCTGAGCGACAGCCTCAGGTTCCACCTGACGGGCGCCTATACCTACGACCACGCCTTCAACAATTTCGGCAACGTCAACAGCAACGGCCTGGTCATCAGCGCGACCAATCCGTTCCTGTCGCAGACCATCCGCGACCAGTTCGCGGCGGCCGGCGTCAAGACCTTCACCATGTCGAAGAAGTACGCGCAGGGCCTCGTCCCGTCCAGCAACGTCGATTTCCACACGCACGACATCTACGTGAATGCCGGGCTCGACGGGAAGATCGGGGCCTTTGACTGGTCGACCTCCTACACCTTCCACAATGTCCGGCTCGACACCTATTCGAACTACACGTTCGACAACGGCAAGTTCTTCGCCGCGCTCGATGCGGTCGACGAGGGGGTCTACAAGACCGGCGTCGCCAACAACAACATCGTCTGCAAGGTCAGCATCACCAACCCCGGGCTTTACCCGGGCTGCGTGCCGATCAACCTGTTCGGTCCGTCTTCCGAAACGCAGCAGATGGTCGACTATGTCCGCCGCCAGGGCAAGTTCGTGACCAAGCTGCCCTCGCACGATGCCGACTTCACCATCTCGGGCGAGCCGTTCGAGACCTGGGCCGGCCCGGTCGGCATGGCGCTGAACGCCGAATGGCACCGCCAGGGGCTGGAACTGACCTCGACCAACCCGACGGTCGATTATCTGCCGCTCGATTGCACCGGCCTGACCCTGACCACCGACACTTACGGTGGCAACTGCAAGCCCGGTACGGTCCTGAACCCCGGCGACCGCACGCCCAGCTACAACGGCGGCGTGGCGCCGCGCCCGCCGGTGGACATGAGCGTCATCGAAGGCGCGGTGGAATTCAACGTCCCGCTGATCAAGGACTGGTCGCTGGCGGAATCGGTCAACCTGTCGCTGGCTGATCGCTATGCCAAATATGTCGCCCACGGCAATCCGGACATCACCAAGGGCAAGCTGACCAACCGCTTCGAGGCCAACACCTGGAAGGTCGGGCTCGACTGGAACGTCAGCCGCGCGCTCAGCTTCCGCGCCACCCGCTCGCGCGATTTCCGCGCGCCGAACCTCTATGAAATGTACCAGACGCTGAGCACGACCTTCTCGAACGGCAACCAGGATCGCCTGACCGGCCGCTCGACCCTCGTCAACGGCGCGCTGATCGCGGTGGAATCGCAGGGCAACCCGAACCTCAAGCCGGAAGTCGCCAATACCCTCACCCTCGGCGCGGTGATCCGTCCGAGCAGCAAGTTCAGCGTCGCGATCGACTATTTCGACATCAAGATCCGCGATTTCATCAAGACCCTGACCGGTTCGGATGCCGCGCTCCAGCAGGCCTGCTACAACGGCACCGCGCCGGAATACTGCCTGCTGCAGGAACGTCCGGGTTCGTTCACCGACACTTCGGGCGCCAATACCGTGACCAAGTGGAAGGCGACCACGCGCAACATCGCCCTGATGAAAACGCAAGGGATCGACGTGGAGGCCAACTTCACCTCGACCCTGTTCGGCCGCCCCTTCGCGCTGCGCGCTCTCGCCAGCTACCAGCCGCACGTCTACCTGATCCAGCCGGGCCTGGTGACCCAGGACTATGCCGGGGCGATCGGCGTTCCCGCCGACTTCGTCGTCGGCCCCAAGTTCCGCGCCACCTTCTCGGCCCATGCCGAGCCGCTGGCCGGCCTGACGGTCGATTGGGAAACCCGCGTGCGCGGCGTGATGCACCAGAGCCCTGACCCGACGCTGAGCGGCCTGCCCTCGGCCGACGCCCTGTCGGCGACCTACCACAGCATGACGCTGACATGGACGCCGAAGCAGGTGCTGGACGGCCGGGTTTCGGTCTATCTCAACGTGACCGACCTGTTCGACCATGGCGCCGATCCATCGGCCTCGTTCGTCAACCAGACCAGTCCGGGTCTGGGCGGCGGCTTCGTCCTTGGCGACGATCCGACCGGCCGTTACTTCCGCTTCGGCGTTCGCGGCAAGTTCTGACTTCGCGGCGTTCGGCAAGCCGCCTATGACACATCCGGGGCCGGTGCGTTCACGCGCCCGGCCCCTTTTTCTTGCGGAGGACCATTGATGACGATCCCGGGTAAGCAGATCCTGCTCGCCGCTGCCGCCGGCCTCGCCGCCTTCGCGGCGGGCGCCGGTGCCCATGCCGCGCCGCCGCCCTCGATCTATGATCGCTGGCAGCAGGTCGCGATGCCCGCGCCGCCGCCGCTCAAGCCGGTCCGGATCGTGCCGGGCGAGACGGCACTGCTGATCCTCGACATGAACGCGGTCAACTGCGCCAAGCGGCCGACCTGCGTCACCTCCGTCCCCTCGGTGAAGCGCTTGTTGGGCCAAGCGCGCGCGCACGGGATGCCGGTGATCTATAGCGCCGGCGCCGCCGGATCGACCACCCCGCCCGAGCCGCCGGCAGAGATCGCCTGGCAGAAGGGTGAGCCGCTGGTGCGCGCGCCGGTGGACAAGTTCATCGGCGGCGAACTCGAACGCATCCTTGCCGAACGCAAGGTGAAGACCCTGCTGGTTTGCGGCACCTCGGCCGAGGGGGCCGTGTTGCACACCGCCGTAAGCGGCGCGCTGCGCGGGTTCAACGCGGTCGTCCCGGTCGACTGCTATTCCTCGGTCGAGCCATTTGCCGAGGTTTACACCGCCTGGCACCTCGTCAACGCGCCGGCGGCGATCAGCCGCATGGCCACCGTCACGCGCAGCGACCTCGTCACTTTTCCCTGACCCGTTGTGTGGGCGCGGGAACTGCGCCCGGCATAACGCGATTGGAACATCCGTTCACGCCATTCTGGTTGCGCCGCGGCGCGGTCCGGTTCAGAGGCCTAACTCGCGGTTTCGGATTGTCGGACAGTTTTGGTGGACGATCCGCCCGGTTTTGGGCAGTGTGCGTGAATGAACGGTCGCGGTCCGGTGGACGGCGCGGCCCGGGAAAATGGGAAAGGCAGCAGAGATGGACAGCTTCGACGTCGTGATTGTGGGCCAGGGCTATGCCGGGCTCAAGGCAGCCGCCCTCGCCGGTGCGCGCGGCCTCAAGGTCAACACGATCGAGCAGATGATGCCGGGCGGTCTGGTCATGAGCATCAACGATCTCGAACCCGGCCCGGACGGCAATCCGGCCTGCGGCCCGGAACTGACCGGCGACATGGCCATGACCAACATGGACAGCGGCATCGAGATGGTCTGCGACGCGGCCACCTCGCTCGAGCAGACGGCCGACGGCTGGGTGATCGAGACCGGCAGCGGGCCGATGAAGGCCAAGAACGTGATCCTCGCCACCGGTGGCAGCCTGCGCAAGCTCGGCGTGCCGGGCGAGGCCGAGTTCGAGGGGCGCGGCGTCTCTTCCTGTGCCGACTGCGACGGCCCGATCTACGGCGGCAAGGACGCGGTCGTGATCGGCAGCGGCGATGCCGCCTTCCAGGAAGCCAACGCGCTCACGCACTATGTCGCCGCGGTCACCGTGGTCATGCGCGGCGATGCGCCCAAGGCGCGCGCCGAATTCGTCGAGCGGGTGAACGCCAACCCGGCGATCACCGTCCTCTCGGGCTACGAAGTCACCGAAATCGTCGGCGACAAGGTGGTCTCGGCGGTCAAGCTCAAGGGCGCTGACGGCAGCGAGAAGGAACTGCCCTGCGCGGCGGTATTCGCCTTCGTCGGAATCGAGCCCGCCACCGAACTGGCCCCGGCCGAACTGGAACGCGACGCCGGCGGCGCGATCGTCACCGCCGACAACGGCCAGACCAGCCTGCCCGGCCTCTATGCCGTGGGCGCCGTGCGCTCGGGCTTCGGCGGCAAGCTGAGCGACGCCGATGTCGACGCCGAGAAGGTGCTCGCCGCCATTGCCTGATGCCTGCTGTGCGGCGCGGGCGCCATCGCTCGCGCCGCCGGCATCACGGGGCTGCGCTCACTTCGCGCAGGATTTCGACGAGATTGTCGATCACCGCTGACAAGCGGTGCCCGCGCGGGCGCACCACGCCGGTCTCGCGGGCAAGGTCCACGCCGGGCAGGGGCAGGGCCACGACCCCGGGCGGCAATGGCTGGCGCTCCTCGGCCAGCGGCACCAGCGCCACGCCCAGCCCGCTTTCCACCATGGTCACCATCGATTGCACCGGCACCTCGATCGAGAGGGTGACGGGGAAGGGCAGCGAGCGGATGAACCGGTCGACCTGCCGCCCGCCGAACGAGAGGCGATCGTAACGCAGGAACGGTTGCGCCGTGAGCACACCGCGCCAGTCCTCGCTCGCCAGCGCGGCGGGGGCGATCAGGCTGTAGCGATCCCGCGCGAGCAGGTCCCAGGCCAGTTCGGCGGGCAGGTCGAATGGCGGGCGGATCATCACCGCAAGGTCCAGTTCGCCGCTGTCCACCTGATCGAGCAGGTTGAGCCCGAGGCCCGGCACGACCTGCAGGGCAAGGCCCGGATAGGCGCGGCTGAGCGGCCCCAGCGCCCGCGCCAGCAGCGGCGCCTGCAGCGAAGAGATCGCGCCGATCCGCAAGGTGCCGAGCCCGGCCGCGCTGCATTCTTCCGGGTCGCCCAGCGCCTCGAGCGAGGCAAGGATCGCGCGCGCCCGCTCGACCGTGCGCAATCCGGCCACGTTGAGCCGAGCGGAGCGGCCAGTCCGCTCGAACAGGGAGAAGCCGAGCTGTTCCTCCAGCCGCTTCATCTGGCCGCTGACCGCAGCCTGAGTCAGCCCGACCCGCTCGCCCGCGCGGGAGAAGGTGCCCCAGCGGGAGACGGCGATGAGGGTGCGCAGTTCGGCAAACATGAGCATAAGTCTATATTATGCTCAGTCTCAGTAAACTCCGTTTTTGCACAATTCGCAATGATGCTAGCTCGGTCTTCAAGGGCCGCTTGCCGGGCCCGGCGATTCAACTGCCGACCGCGCTTCAGTCGCGGCGGCCTGCAGGACAGGAGCCTCCATTATGGCCATGGGCGACATCGATCTCAGCACCGAGATCAAGCATTACTACCGCGAGCGCGCCGAGATCATCATCGAGAATCTCAAGAAGAAGTACATGCACGGCTCCTATGCCGACACCAAGGAAGAGGCGCTCCAGCAGATCTTCGACCTGATCCCGGCGGGGGTTAAGGTCGGCCGCGGCGATTCGGTCACGCTCAACCAGCTCGGCGTGTTCGAGGCCCTGACCGAGCGCGGCCTCAACGAGTTCACCAATCCCGTCCGCACCGACGCCAAGACCGGCTACAATCCGCCGCGCGAGGAACGCCGCGCGATGCAGCGCCAGGTCCTCCTTTCGGACGTCTACCTGACCAGCACCAATGCCATCACGATGGAAGGCACGATCGTCTCGACCGACGGTTCGGGCAACCGCGTCGCGGCCATGTGCTTCGGCCCGAAGAAGGTGATCATCGTCACCGGCTGCAACAAGATCTGCCACGACGTGGAAGACGCCCTGCGCCGCATCCGTGACTGGGCCGGCCCGATCAACGCGCTGCGCCACCGCCTCAAGCACGCCAAGGACGAAGGCCTGGGCTGGGGAGTGCTGCGCTACACCGCGATCATCGACGGCAACCAGCCGGTCGAAGAGGGCAAGATCCACGTCATCCTGGTTGGCGAAAACCTCGGGCTCTGAGTCGAAAGCACGGGCGCGATGCGGAAGCGGCCTTCCGTATCGCGCCAAAATTATTTTGCATTTTCAATAACTACTAAATTTTCGCAGCCAGCTTGAATTGCCTGAAAAATTGGGCAACATATTGTTTACAAAATGAATGCGGCCGTGATGCCGCGATAAAAAACCGCCGAATAACGGCTAATCATGGGGGATATGGAGATGCGAAAGGTAATCTTTTGCGCGTTGATGCTCGGCGCGAGCGCGCTGGCTTCGGTTCAGGCCCAGGCCCAGACGGCGCCGCAGGCAGCCGATGATGCCGCAGACAAGCCCGCGGTCACTTCGGAAGACATCGTCGTCACCGGTTCGCGCGTCATCACCAACGGCAACAACAGCCCGACCCCGATGACGGTCGTCTCGACCGAGCAACTGCTCAAGGTCGCGCCCAGCACCGTTGTCGATGCGATCAACCTCGCCCCGGCGCTGCAGGGATCGCAAACCACCGCCAGCAATCCCGGCGGCGGTCAGCGCAACGGCGCGGCGGCCTATCTCAACCTGCGCAACCTGGGCGACCTGCGCACGCTGGTCCTGTTCGACGGCCACCGCGTGGTTCCCACGATCAATGCCCAGAATGCCAACGTCGATTCCTGGGTCGTCCCGCAGCTGCTGATCAAGCGCGTCGACGTGGTGACGGGCGGCGTGTCGGCGGTCTATGGTTCCGACGCCGTCTCGGGCGTGGTCAATTTCGTGACCGACACCCAGTTCACCGGGGTCAAGTTCCAGGCCTCGAGCGGCGTCTCGACCTATGGCGACGATCATATCGTCGATGTCGGCGCCGCTTTCGGCACGCGCTTTGGCAACGATCGCGGGCATTTCGAGGCCAGCCTCCAGTATCGGCAGGATCCGGGCCTCCTGACCCAGCTCGATCGCCCGTTCTTCGCCCAGTCGCTCGGCGGTGCCGGGGCGGGGACGGCCGCTTCGCCCTATTTCAACGTGGCGAACCAGCGCTTCAGCAACTCCACCTTCGGCGGCCTGATCACCAACGGTTTGCTGGCCAATCTCCAGTTCGCGCAGGACGGCCAGTTGAGCGCGTTCAATTCCGGCACGGCCAGCGGCACGTCGAACGTCGCCTATGGCGGTGACGGTTCGTGGTATCGCCTCGCCTCGATCAAGTCTGCGCTCGAATTCATCCAGGCCTTCGGCCGGTTCGACTATGAGTTGACCGACAGCATTCACTTCTACGCGCAGGGCGCGGGCACCTGGAACAAGACCAAGAACTCGTTCCGCTCGCCGCTGGAAACGGTCAACATCGGCTGGAACAACCCCTATCTCGACAGCGTCCAGCAGCCCTATCAGGCCACGATCCAGGCCCAGCGCATCTCCAGCCCCACGGGTTCCTTCCAGTTCCGCCGCCTGATCGACATTCCGGGCACTGCCGCCCAGAAGACCGACACGTGGATGGCCATGACCGGGCTCGACGGCGGCTTCGGCAAGGACTGGAAGTGGAACGTGCAGTTCTCGCAGTCCCGCTCGAAGCTGCGGGCGCAGAACCTTGCCAACGTCGACCAGGGCAAGTTCTTCGCCGCGGCCAACGCCGTGCGCAATCCCAGCAACCCCAGCCAGATCGTCTGCAACGCCGCGCTCACCAACGCGAACTATGCGAACTGCGTCCCGGTCAACCTGTTCGGCCCGACTTCGATCACGCCGCAGGCGCTGGCCTATTTCATGACCACCACGACCAATATCAACACCACCGATCTGACCGAGATCGAAGGCAGCCTCACCGGTTCGCCGTTCGACACCTGGGCCGGTCCGGTGAAGGTCGCGCTGTCGGGTGAATACCGCCGGATCGGCTGGTCGGTCGCGGCCGATGCCGTGCCCTCCGACCGGGCGGACTGCAACGGCATCCAGTTCAACAACTGCACGGTCAACACGGTGAAGTGGCTGCAGACCACGACCCCGTCGCTGGCCGGGGTTTCGCAGAAGGTGACCGAGGGCGCGCTCGAAGTCGACGTGCCGCTGGCCAAGGACATGGCCTTTGCGAAAGAGCTGAACGTTAACGGCGCGATCCGCCAGACCCACTATTCGACCACGGGCGACGTCACGACCTGGAAGGTGGGGGCGACCTGGCGTCCGGTGGCGGACCTGCTGCTGCGCGGCACGCACAGCCGCGACATCCGCGCGCCCAACGTGTTCGAACTCTATTCGCCGACCAGCGTCGCGCCGTCGAACTTCACCGATGGCCTGACCGGCGCCTCGCTGCAGAACTTCGGCGTGGGCACGGTGTCCAACCCGAACCTCACGCCCGAGCGCAGCAACAGCTGGACGGCGGGGATCGTCTATACCCCGTCCTATGTTCCGGGCCTGAGCGTTTCGGTCGACTTCTATTCGATCAAGATCAGCAACGCGATCGTGCTGATCCAGGGCAATACGGCCGCGATCCAGACCGCCTGCGCCGCGAGCCTCGGCGCGGGGGCCTGCCAGGACGTGATCGTGCGTCCGAACGCCTGGACCGACAAGACCACCGCCAACAATCCGACGGCGGTCTACCAGAAGTTCCTCAACATCGCCTCTTTCAGCACGCGCGGCGTCGACGTGGAGGCCAATTACAAGACCGAGATCGCGGATCATGGGCTGAACCTGCGGGCGCTGCTGTCGTGGCAACCGAAGCTGACCTACGATCAGGGCCAGTTCGGGGTGGTCGATTTCGGCAATGTTGCGACCGCCGGCACGCTGACCCCGGCTTCGCCCGGCTTCAAGTACACCGCGATCGCGAGCTTCGACATCACGGACCAGATCAACCTGACCTGGATGCAGCGCGGCCGCGGGGCGATGAAGGCTTTCGCGGTGCCGGCCGGGACGACCGAGAAGGAGTTCGTCGGCGGCAACCGCGTGGCGCCGGTGACTTACAGCAACGTCACGTTGACCTTCGACGTCAAGCACGGCGGCGGTGATTTCCAGTTCTACGCCAACGTCCAGAACCTGTTCAACCAGCAGCCCAAGGTGACTTACGCCGGCGGCAACGCCAACCCGGGGCTTGGCCTGTTCGGCTTTTTCCCGGCGAACGGCGACGACGTGGTCGGCCGCTACTTCACCGCGGGTGTGCGCGCGAAGTTCTGACCGGGTCTGATCGAGAGGGCGGGCGGCGGCTGTAGTGAGCCGCCGCCCGCTTTCATTCCGGAATTCTGTTCGGGGCTGCAATCCGGGCGACGAGCCCAAACCAAGGAGTAAGGCGAATGCGGATCGGTCGGGCGCTGGCACTGTTCGGAAGCGTGGCGGCGGTGGCGGGGCCCGCGGCCCTGGCGCAGGAGCAGGGCCGCGGCAGTGATCCGGCCGCCGCCCCGGCTGCCGCCAAGGCCGGCGTGCGCGTTTCCCGGCCCGGCCGCTACGAAGGCTATTCCCCGGTCCTGTACGACGGCTATGCGCTGACCTCGGAATATGTCGCCGTCCGCGACGGCACGAAGCTCGCGATCGACGTCATCCGCCCGATGAACCAGGGCAGGGTGGTCGACACGAAGCTCCCCGTGGTCTGGATGAACACGCCTTACGACCGGCGCGGGTTCGAAGGCCGCTTCACCCCGCGCGACTATCCGGGCGCGGCGCTCGGCCTCGTCAAATACGGCTATGTCGTGGCCATTGCCGACATGCGCGGCAACTATGCCTCGTTCGGCACGGCGGTCCATCACAACCGCACCGAATGGACCAAGGACGCTTTCTGGGACGCTTACGACCTGACCGAGTGGCTCGCCGCGCAGCCCTGGTCGGACGGCAAGATCGGGATGTGGGGCTGCTCGGCCACCGGCCACTCGCAGTGGCAGGCGGCCGCGACCAATCCGCCGCACCTCAAGGCGATCTTCCCGATGAGCGCGCCGAGCGAATATTATGACTGGGGCGGCATCACCGCGATCAAGTCCCCGCCGCCGGCGCTTGCCGCATGGCCGGGCGAGATCCCGGCGAATGACGCGACGGCCAGCCCGGTGGACGACGATCCCGGCGGCAAGCTCCTCGCCGCCGCCAAGGAAGGCCACCGCCGCAACATCGACTACGGCTACATTCCGTTCCGCGACAGCGCCTCGCCGGAACTTGCTGCCCGCTATGGCTGGAAGGACTACAAGGTCCACGAGGAAGTCAGCACCTTCCACCACTTCGCCCAGATCAACGCGGCCGCGATCCCGGCCTATCAGGCCGGCAACTACGGTGAGGACCTGCGGGTCAAGCAGGGCATCGCGGTAAAGATGCGCAACGTCACCGCGCCGCTCAAGTCGATCTACGGGCCGGCCAGCCATTGCCAGTGGACCAGCGAATACCGCCCGGTTCCGGGCAATGCCATGAACATCACGGTGGAGGAACTGCGCTGGTTCGATCACTGGCTCAAGGGCGTCGACAACGGCGTGACGACCGAGCCGCCGGTCTATTACTACACCTACAACACCGATCCGAAGCGCGCATGGGCCTTCGCGTGGCAGTGGCCGGTGCCGGGCGCGAGGCCGACCCCGTTCTACTTCGGCGCGCCGGGCGAAACCGGCGCCGGGGTCAACAAGGGTTCGCTGGCCGGGACCCCCGGTGAGCGCGGGGCACTGGACCGCTACACCGTGGACTACGGCGTGACCGAGCAGACCCGCGACCAGCGCGGCCTGACCTATACCTCGGCGCCGATGACGGCCGACACCACGCTCACCGGCCACCCGCTCATCAACCTGTGGGTCCGCACCGCGGCGCCCGATCTCGACGTGCTCGCCTGGCTGGAAGACGTCGCGCCCGATGGCAAGGTTACCCGCTTCCCCGGAACCGACGATGGCCGTTTGCGGGCTTCGCACCGCGCACTGAACAAGGCGCCGTGGGACATGGGCGGCCTGCCGTGGCACCGCAGCAATGCCGCCGACGTCAAGCCGCTGGTCAAGGGGCAGCCGGCCGAGCTGATCTTCGATCTCGCGCCGATCTCGTGGGTGTTCAAGGCCGGGCACCGCGTGCGCGTGGTCTTCGCCAACGTCGCCCCGGCGCGGCGCGGCGAAACCCCGCCGACCCCGGTGCTCGATCCGGCGCCGGTGGTCGAGGTGCTGCGCGATGCGGCCCATCCTTCGCGCATCACCCTGCCGCTGGTCGGCGCGGTCCAGGCCAGCGTCAAGCGCGGCCCGGGCGGCACCCTCGCGCTCATTTTCCCGGCCGGGTTCGACGCGCGCTACCTGGCCGACGTCAAGCCGGGCTCGGTCATGGTGAACGGCCAGCCCGCCGCCAGCGTCACCCCGGCCGCGAAGGGTCTCACCGTGGTCCCCGCCGCGCCGGTCACCGGCCCGGTCAAGGTCGCGGGCAGCTTCGGCGAGCGCTATGACTACGGGGCGCTGATGACCTTCGCCGCCGAAGGACGCTGAGATGGGGCCGGGGCTCCTCGCCCCGGATCACCCGTTCTTGCCGTTCAGGCGTCGACGCCTTCGGGAAGGTTCGCCCCGGCCTTGTCCAGCGCGGCGCGCAGCAGCTTGTTCTCGGAGCGGGCCTTGGCCAGCTTGGGCTGGATGCCGTCCAGCCAGGCCCGGAACACCGGGAGCGGGCGGTCGGGATCGAGCCCTTCCGAATAACGGGCGATGATGTCGGCCGATTCGTTCTGGAACTGGCCCGGGGCATATTGCACCGTGGGATAGGTCGGCTTGGCGAAGTGCGGCGCCAGTTCCGCGCGGACCGCCGCTTCCGAAGCCTCGCCCGGCACGAACTCGCGGGTCTCGAAGCGGTCGAGCTGCCCGCTGTCGAGCAGGAACAGGCGGGTGCGGAAGCAGTGCGGGCAGGCGGCCTTGAGATAGAGCACGGGCTTGAAGTCGGTCATCGCGAACATCCGGTTATGACTGGTCTGGCCCCGCGATAGCGGAGGGCGCGGGGCGAGCGCTATCCACTTTTCTTGCTTGACGTTTTTCCGGTGCAAACTGTTCACAATTTTGTATGGCGACCAGCGAATCGCCGGGGAGAGCGCGCGAGATGGAAGAGGGCGTGAACGCCGCGCGTCGGATGACCTTGCGGGACAGGCTGGTCCCGCTGATCGTCGCCTGCCCCCTGTTCCTCCAGAACATCGATCTCTCCGCGCTCAACGTGGCCCTGCCGGGCATCGCCGCCTCGCTCAAGGTTCCGCCGCTGCAGCTCAACGCGGTGATCGCGGCCTATGCCATTGCGCTCGCCGCCTTCCTCCCGCTCAGCGCCTGGCTGGCCGACCGGTTCGGTCCGCGCCGGGTGTTCTGCATGGCGATCGCGGTGTTCTCGCTCGCCTCGATCCTGTGCGGCCTCGCCCAGTCGGCAGGTTTCCTCGTGCTGTGCCGGGTGTTGCAGGGTTTCGGCGCGGCGATGATGGTCCCGGTCGGGCGGATCATCCTGCTGCGCTCGGTCCCGCCGTCCGAATTCGTCGCGGCCATGGCCTGGTTCACCATTCCGCCCACGCTGGGGCGGGTGCTGGGGCCGATGGTCGGCGGCTCGATCGTCACGGTCGCCTCGTGGCGGTGGATCTTCCTCGTCAACATCCCGCTCGGCGCGCTGATCCTGGCCCTGGCCCTCATCTACGTGCCCAAGGTCCCGCGCGAGGACAAGGTTCCGCCGTTCGACCTTGCCGGGCTGCTCATGCTCGCGCTCGGCCTCGGCGCGATGCTTGGCGGGCTGGAGACCATGGGCAAGGGCATGGCGAGCCTCGCCACCTCGTTGGCGCTCACCCTCGGCGGCACGGCGGTGCTGGTCGCCTACGCGTTCTACAGCCTGCGCCAGGAACACCCGGCGATCGACCTTCGCATCCTGCGCTACCGTACCTTCCGCGCCAACGTGGTCGGCGCCCTGCCGATGCGCTGCTCGGCCTCGGGCGTGCCGTTCCTGTTGCCGCTGCTGTTCCAGATCGGCTTCGGCCTCTCGGCCGTGCTCTCCGGTTTCATCGCCACCGGCCAGGCGGTCGGCTCGCTGGTCACCCGCCCGTTCATGCGTCAGGCTCTCAAGGCGATGCGCTTCCGCACCCTGCTGGTGGGATCGGGCACCGCCGCGGCAATCTTCTTCGCCAGCTTCGGCCTGATGTCAGCCTCGATGAGCCTGTGGGCGATCTATGCCTTGGTCGTGGCCGCGGGGCTGGTCAGCTCGATCTGCATGGTCTCGCTCAACGCGGTCGGCTTTGTCGGCATCCCGCGCGAACGCTCAAGCCACGCCGCGGCCATGCTGGTCATGGTCCAGCAGCTCTCCGCCGCGCTCGGCGTGGTCCTGAGTGCGGCCATGCTCACTTTCGTCGACCATTGGCGCGGCGGAGATGGAACCGGGTTCGAGGCCGGCGATTTCGGCCTGACTTTTCTCGCGGTCGGGCTCTTCGCGGCGCTCTCGCTCTGGCCCTTTGCGCAACTTGACGATACGACCGAAATTACCCGCTCCCGCCGCCCGGCGGGCGAGGAGGATTGATGCTGGCGCCGTCGGCGCCGAGGACAACTGGCTGCAAGGACGACTGCTTATGACCGATTCCCCCAAGCGCCGCGCCGAACGGGTGCGCCACGAAGTGAAGCGCCGTGAGGTTCACGTGGTCGGCGTCGAACCGGTCGGTGCCTCGCTGCTCAGCATTACCCTCGGCGGTGAGGATCTTGCCGGCTTCACCTCGCTCGGTTTCGACGACCACGTGAAGTTCATCTTCGACAATGGCGGCGAGGAACCGGAAAAGCGCGATCTCACCCCGCGCCGCTGGAACCCGGAGCTTAACCAGCTCACCCTCGAACTGGCCTTCCATGAAGGCGGCGCGGCCTGCGAATGGGTCAAGACCGCGGAGCCCGGCGCAAAGTGCGTGGTCGGCGGACCGAAAAGCTCGATCGTCATCCCGGTGGACTATGACTGGCACGTCCTCGTCGGCGATCTCACCGCCGTCCCGGCGATCGCCCGCCGCCTCGAGCAACTCCCGGCGGGCTGCCGGGCCTATGTCTTCGTCCTTGCCCCGCTGGAGGAAGATCGCCGCGAACTGACCTCTGATGCCAAGGTCGAGCAGCACTGGGCCGCGAGCGAGGACGAACTGATCGCCGACCTGCGCGCCCTGCCTTTCCCCGCCGGCGAAGGCTTCGTCTGGTGTGCGGGCGAATCCCACCTGATGGCGCAGCTGCGCGAAGTCGTGCTGCGCGAGAAGGAGCACCCGCTCCAGTCCACCCGCATCGCCGGCTACTGGATGCGCGGCGCCAAGGGCGAGCACTCGACCCTGGTCAGCGGCCTCGACGCCTGATCCGAAAAGCGGCGGGGGTCCGGCCTTCGGGCCGGACCCCCGCAGGCTGCTACTTTTCGGGCACCACCGGCTGGGCCTCGCCGACGATCGTTTCGTAGTCCGGCCGCATCACCCGCACGTCGCCGCGGCGGCCGGTGATCCCGATCCGGTCGAAGAATTCCAGCACCCGGATCACGAGGTTGCGCCCGATCCCCGTGGCGTCGCGGAACTGCGCGGCGCTGAACCCCTCGGGATGGTCGGCCGCGAGCCGCGCCGCCGATGCGGCCAGCGCGGCGACATGTTCGCGCAGCATGAAGCGCCCGTCGGCGATCGACCAGACGTCGCCGTTGAGGCGGCGGCGATAGAGCAGCGTGCGCACGGCCCCTTCGGTGCTGCGCAGTTCGCGGGCAAGGTCGGGGATCGAGATCTGCTGCGGGCGGCGCTCGCCGAACACGTCCACCAGTTCCTGCCACAAGGCGGTCTCGGCGGCGCTGAAGCGCGGCACATGATGGGGCAGGCGGATCAGCGGGCCGGACTGGGCGACCTGGCCGGCAGCGGTCAGGCGGCGGATCAGCGCGGCGGCAAGGTCGGCCGAGACCGGCGGGGTCAGGCGGAGGCGGATTTCGCGCAGGGTCATCCCGCCCGATTCAGGGTGTTCGCCGTGCCAGGCGCCGAGCAGGGCCGTCACCGCCTCGCCCAGCGCGGCGAGCCGGGCAGTGCCGATCAGGGTTGCGTGATCGCGCCCCACCGCCTCCGCCTCGCACAGGGCATAAAGCGTCTCGGCCTGATCCGGCTCCAGCGCGAAGCAACGCTCGAACCATGTCCGGTCGATCTCGAGGCCGGGCAGGGCGAGCAGCCTTTCGAGCGCGGTGACCGGATCGAAGGTGGCAAGCGCCGCGAGCACGCCCTCGCGGTCCTGCCCGCGCGGGCGCCGGGCCGGGGCATAGGGGTCGAGCACGCGCCCGCCGCCGATCAGTTCGCGGCCGGACTGGTCGCGCAGCACGAACCGTTCGCCGGTCACGCACAGGGTCGGGTGGTCGAGCACGATCCGCGCGGCCGCCTCGCCTCCCGGCTGGATCGGTGACTGGCGCCGCAGCAGCACGCGGCCGGGAATGGCGGCCGTGCCGATGTGAAGGTGAACCGGCGTCGCGTGCCGTAGCGGCGCCTCGCGCTCGGGCGCGAGGCGGACCAGCGCCTCAATCCGGGTCGTCGGGGCGTGCAGGGCCGGGGCGACCAGCCAGTCGCCGCGGTGCAGGTCGTCAACCTCGACGCCGGAAAGATTGAGCGCGCAGCGCTGTCCGGCGCCGACGCTCGTGGCTGCCTCGCCCGCGCTCTGCAGGCCGCGCACCCTCACCTGCCGCCCGCGCGGCGAGAGCATCAGCTGGTCGCCGGTCGTGACGGTGCCGGACAGGACCGTGCCCGTGGCAACCGTGCCCGCCCCGGTCACGGTGAAGAACTTGTCGATGCCGAGCCGGAACAGCCCCGCGCGGAGCGGCGCTTGCTCGGCCGCCGCGGCAATCAATGCGGCGGCCAGTTCGGGAATCCCCGCGCCGCTGGGCGAGGCAACCGGGAAGACCGGTGCCCCTGCCATGGTGGTGCCCGCGAGCAGGGCCTCGACCTCGGCTGCAACCTCGGCAACGCGGTCCGGCTCAACCCGGTCGATCTTGGTCAGGGCCACGATCGCCCGGGCTATCCCGAGCAGGTCGAGGATGCGCAGGTGCTCGATCGTCTGCGGCATGATGCCGTCGTCGGCCGCCACGACCACCAGCGCGAAGTCCACCCCGCCGACCCCGGCCAGCATGTTGCGCACAAATTTCTCGTGGCCGGGCACGTCGACGAAGGCGATCGGCGGGCTGCCGGCCGGCCGCCAGTGCGCGAAGCCGAGGTCGATCGAGATGCCGCGGGCCTTTTCCTCGGGCAGCCGGTCGGTCTCGAGCCCGGACAGGGCGCGGACGAGCGAGGTCTTGCCATGGTCGATATGGCCTGCGGTGGCGATCAGCATGAACGCGGTCTAGCGCAGGGCGGCGGGCAGCGGAAGATGGTCGATTTATTGTCGACAATCATGAGAACAATTTCCTTGCACATAGCCTGCCCCATCGACTAGGAAATGCCCGACACCGCGCCAGAGAGCGCGGCTGGCGCAGTGCGCCGGGCAATCAGGAGAGAGCCATGAAGGTGCATAATCCTCTTTTCGCTCTGGGTCTTGTGGCCGCCGCCGCGAGCACGTCGGCCTGCGCGCAAGGGGCGGGCCCCGCACCGTCCATTCCCGCCGCGGTCACCGACGTCTGGTCGGACATCAAGATCCCGGCCGCGCCCGAACTGGTCCCGGCCACGGTCGATGCCAAGACCTCGGCCCTGCTGATTCTCGACATGTACCCGACCAGCTGCAACGCCACTGCCCGGCCCAGCTGCGTGCCGACCATCCCGCGCGTCAGATCGCTGCTCGACCAGGCCCGCGCCAAGGGGATGAAGGTCATCTACAGCGCCGGCTACACCTCGCTGAACGGGCCGACCGACCCGGTGCCCGAACTGGCGCGCCGCCCCGAAGACGGGCTCGTGCGCGGCCCGGCTGACAAGTTCTACTCGTCCGATCTCGAAAAGCTGCTCAAGGACGGCGGGATCACCACCGTCGTCGTTACCGGCACTTCGGCTGATGGAACCGTGCTCTACACCGCGAGCAGTGCCGCGATCCGCGGGATCAAGGCCGTGGTCCCGGTCGACGGGATGAGCTCGAAGGACCGCTTCGCCGAGCTCTATACCGCCTGGCATCTCAAGAACTCCACCGCTTCGGTCACCCGCAACGTCGTGGTGACGCGCAGCGACCTGATCACGATCCGCTAAGTCCAGTCGTGCGCCGCTCGTTGCTCGCAATCCTGCTCCTGTTCGGCGCCGCCAGTCCGGCGGTCCTGTCTGCGCAGGCTGTGGGCGGGCAGGCAGCGGGCGGGCAGAGCGCGGAGCCGCCGGCCCGCACGGTCGAGGGCGAGCTTGCCACCAAGGTGCGCGGCAGCTTCACTGTCGCCGCAGTGGGTGACCTGATCGCCCCGCAGCCGATCAACCGCGCCGCGCCCGAATTCGCGCGCACGGCCGACGTCATCCGCCATGCCGATGTCGGCTTCGCCAACATGGAATCGAGCCTGGTCGATTTCCGCAAGCACGAGGGCGGCGTCGGCGGCACTCTGGCCCCGCTGGAAATGGGCGACAGTCTCAAGTCGCTCGGCATCACGCTCGTCAGCCGCGCCAACAACCACGCGCTCGACGGCGGGGTCGAGGGCATGGTCTCGACCGATCTCGCGCTCGACCGGCTCGGCATTGCTCACGCCGGTTCGGGCCGCGACCTGCAGGAAGCCCGCGGCGCGCGGTTCCTCGAAACCCCCAAGGGCCGGGTCGGCCTCGTCTCGATGTTCGCGGTCGAGGATGTCGGCAATTTCGGCCCGGCCTATGTCCGCACCGCGGCGACCTTGCGCAATGGCGACATCGGCGGCGCCCCAGGGGTCAACCCGCTCTACCTCACCACTTACCACGTCGTCAGCCCGGCCGATCTCGAGGCGATGAAGGCCATTGCCGCGCGGACCTATGGCCAGCGTGCGCCGGCCCATGTCGCGCCGACCGAAACCGCCGGTGCCCGCTTCCGTTACTTCGACGAATGGTACGAGGCGGGCGACAGGCCCGGCACCCTGCGCTACGCGATGAACCCGGCCGACGAGCGCGGCAATCTCGAGGCGATCCGCAGCGGCAAGGTCCAGTCGGACTTCCTGATCGCCACGATCCATTCGCACCAGAGCCCGGCCTTCTGCGGCGCCTGCGCCTTCGGCACGGTCCCGGGGATGAAGGAAGAGCTCTCGCACGAGCCGCCGGACTACCTCGTCAAGCTGGCCCGCGAAGCAATCGACAACGGGGCGGACATGTTCGTCAGCCACGGCGTCCACGCGCTGGCCGGGATCGAGATCTACAAGGGCCGCCCGATCTTCTACGGCCTGTCGAACTTCATCTTCCAGTTCGGCCTGCAATTCGGCGATGGCTACGATGCCATGGCCAATTACCGCAAGCGCGCCGAGCTGGAAAATCCCGCCAGTCTGGAATCGGTGCTCGCCTCGGTGCGCTACGAAAACGGCAAGCTGGCCGAAGTCCGGCTTTACCCGGTCGATCTCGGCGGGCGTGACCGGCCGATCTCGCAGCTCGGGATTCCGCAGGCGGCATCGCCTGCTGTTGCGCAGCGTATCCTCTCCTCGCTGCAGCAATGGTCGCAGCCGTTCGGCACGCGCATCGTGATCGAGAACGGCGTCGGAGTGATCCGCGTGCCCTAGCGGTGGGGCCCGGTATCGTATGGCCGAGCGCCGTGTTGCGCATTTGCCATAGCAAATCGAACTTATTCCAACCCTTGGCCCGATCGGGCCGAATCGGGTTGTGAGAGCAATAATATTGTTTACAACTTTGTTCACCCCATGAGTCGAAGGACCTCGAGGGTCCAAAAGTAATGGGATGGAGGTATACTGATGCGGCGTTCATTCATGATCCTGCTCGCTGGCGCGAGCGCGTTTTCTTCCAGCGTGGCCCTGGCCCAGTCCGGTGCAGCCCAGCCCCAGGAAGCAGCCGAAGAAGCGGCCCCCAAGACTGACGACATCGTCGTCACCGGCTCGCGCGTGACCACCGGGGCCAATGCCCCGACGCCGGTCACAGTGCTTCCGGCCGACCAGTTCCTGAAGCTGCAGCCCGGCACCATTACCGACGCGGTGAACCTGCTTCCTGCGGTGCAGGGCGTGTTCGGCGGCACCAGCGCGCGCCCGGGCGGCGCCCAGCGCAATGGCGCCGGCGCCTATCTTACGCTGCGCAACATGGGCAACCTGCGTACCCTGGTGCTCTACGACGGCCTGCGCCTCGTGCCGACCATCAACCAGAACGAGGCTGACACCGATTCCTCGATCGTCCCGCAGCTCCTGCTCAAGCGCGTCGACGTGGTGACCGGCGGCGTCTCGGCCGTCTATGGTTCGGACGCGATCAGCGGCGTGATCAACTACGTCACCGACCGCGATTTCAACGGCATCAAGCTTCAGGGCTCGCGCGGCATCTCGCAGTATGGCGACGACCCGATCTGGGACGTGGGCATCGTGGCGGGCAGCAAGTTCGCCGATGGCCGCGGCCATTTCGAGTTCAGCTACCAGCACCGCGAGGATGACGGGATCATTTCCCGCGCCAATTCGGGTCGTCCGTTCTACGACGCGCTGACCGGCGCCGGCGGCAACGGCTCGGCCGCGTCGCCCTATTTCAATTTCAACACTCAGCGCCAATCGAACATGACCTACGGTGGTCTGTTCACGAACATCGTCAACAACGGCAACCTGGCCGACCTGATGTTCACCTCGTCGGGTACGCTGACGCCGTTCGTTCACGGGCTCATCCCGGTCGCCGGCGGCTCCCTGATCCAGGGCACCACGGCCAATACCAAGACCGGGACCGGGACCAGCAGCCCGGCCGTACCGAGCAACATCGAAAGCGGCGGCAGCGGTGTCTACAATCAGTTCACCTCGCTCAAGGCGGCGAGCAAGCTGAACCAGGCCTTCGGCCGGCTCGACTATGACCTGACCGACGACATCCACGCCTATGCGCAGTTCGCCTATACGAACCTGCACACCTACGTCGATTTCCAGAGCCCGAACCTCACGAGCCTTCGGGTCAGCCTGGCCAATCCGTTCCTCGATAACGCCCTGTCGACCGCGGGGCTCACCGGCGCCGGGCTGAGCGGTGCGCAGATCACGGCCGTCCAGGCCCTGCGCGCGAACCCGAGCAACATTGCGACCTTCGGGCGCTTCCTGCTCAAGGAGCCGCGCGCCGACCAGTTCACCGAGTCCTACATCGGCAACACCGGGCTCGAGGGCAAGCTGGGCGAATACAAGTGGGACCTCGGCCTCAGCTACTCGCAGTCGAAGATCCGCGCGGTCAACCAGATCAACATCGACAACGGCCGTCTGTTCGCCGCGCTCGACGCCGTGCGCAACCCCAGCAATCCCAGCCAGATCATCTGCCGCGCCGCGCTGACCAACTCCAACTACGCGGGCTGCGTCCCGCTGAACCTGTTCGGTGAAGGTCAGGCCAGCGACCAGGCGATGAACTACATCTTCCGCCAGACCAACAGCTGGAACACCACGCGCCAGCTCCAGGTGACCGGCGGCATTTCCGGTTCGCCGTTCGAAACCTGGGCTGGCCCGGTCAACGTCGCCCTGTCGGGCGAATTCCGCCGCCTCACCTGGAAGGTGGACAGCGACGCCACGCCGAACGACCTGGCGGACTGCTCGGGTATCGGCACCGGTATCACCGGCGGCCTGAACTGTACGCAGGGCCGCACCCTGCAGTGGTTCTTCAACACGATGGGCAGCCTCGGTCAGGTTGCCCAGAAGGTCACCGAAGGCGCTGCCGAAGTCGAGGTTCCGCTGCTGGCCGACAAGCCGTTCTTCCAGCGCCTGAGCCTCACCGGCGCGCTCCGCTTCACCCACTATGACACCAGCGGTGATGCGACCACCTGGAAGGCCGGCCTCGACTGGCAGGTCACCGACGACCTGCGCCTGCGTGCCACCCGGTCGCGCGACATTCGCGCGCCCAACGTGTTCGAGCTCTATTCGCCGCTCCAGAAGAACCCGGGCATCGCGATCAACAACGATCCGCTGCTCTGCTCGGGCGGCGCGATCGTCACCACCGGCGGAACCCCGTGCACTGCCAACAACACTTTCGTGGTCAACACTCAGGCGGCCAACCCCAACCTGACCCCGGAAAAGGCCGACACGCTGACCATCGGTACGGTGTACAAGCCGCACTTCATCCCCGGCCTGACCGTTTCGGTCGACTATTACCGGATCAAGGTGAAGGATGCGATCAACCTGCTCCAGGGCTTCTCGACCCAGGTGCTCTCGCTCTGTGCCGGCGCCAATGCGCCGTCGCTCTGCTCGACCTTCGTGACGCGTGATGCCACGACCCACGCGGTCACCGGCACCTACTCGACCTACCTCAACATCGCGAGCTTCGAGACCTGGGGTATCGACGGTGAAATCGGCTACAACACCCAGGTCGGTGGGCATGCCCTCAACCTGCGGGCGATGGTCGCCTATCAGCCCAAGCTGACCTTCGACCAGGGCCCGGCGGGCGTGATCGAGGCGGCTGGCTACTTCAACACCGGTTCCAACCGGGTCGGCGCCTCGCCGAAGTGGAAGGTCACGGGCCTGGCTTCCTATGATGTCACCGACAACTTCACCGTCTCGGTGCTGGAGCGGTGGCGCAGCGGGATGAAGGCCAACGCCCAGACCAGCTTCGTCTTCGTCAACCAGAACCTGCCGCCGGTTGGCTATACCAACCTCAACCTGTCCTGGCGGCCGAAGCTGGACTCGGGCGGCGAGTTCGAGTTCTACGCGAACGTGTCGAACCTCTTCAACACCTTCCCGACCGTCTACTACTCGGGAACGCAGACCGGCATCAGCCAGGGCCTGCCGGAAGGCGACGACGTGATGGGTCGTTACTTCACGGTCGGCGCCCGCGTGAAGTTCTGATCGCGTGATGAAGGTCGGGCAGTCTCGGAACGGTTCCTCGCGAGCCGCTGCGGGGCTGCCCGATCGCATTCCCGTAACTGTCATGGGGCGTTGCAATTGTGTTAAGCCGGGGCGCCAAGCCCCGAGCAATGCGGTATGACTGCGGACGGTAGCGTGTGTGCGTTGCCGGGGAGGGCCTCCGGGCCTTCCTGCCGGTTTCCGCCGGCGCGGACACACCCGGCCGCCGGGCCTCGGCGCGGCTGCCGGACTGACAGAGGAAAGCATTATGGCTGAACACGAGAAGATGCAGGTCGTATGGCCTCGCGGGCGCTGGGCGAGGACGGGGGCGAAGCTCGCCAAGCGTCTCGACACGCTCGAGGGCAAGACCGTCGCGCAGCTCTGGGACTGGGTCTTCAAGGGCGACATCATGTTCGACGTGTGGGAAGAGGAGCTGAAGAAGCGCTACCCCACGATGAAGATGATCTCCTGGCGCGAATTCGGCGAAATCCACGGTGCGAACGAGCACCAGGCGCTGTCCGAGCTTCCGGAGAAATTCAAGAAGTTCGGCGTCGACGCGGTAATCTGCGGCGTCGGTTGCTGAGGATCCTGCACGGCCGCCGTGACGCGTGCCAGTGTAGTTGTTGAAAAGTTGGGTATCCCCACCGTGACGATGCTTTGCAGCGGATTCGTCACCCAGGGCAAGTTCACCGCGAAGGGGCTGGAAATGCCGAACCTTCCGTGGACGATCCACCCTGGGCACGTGAATCTCGTCGAAGACGAGAAGCTGCGGCAGACCTGCGCGGGGCCGATGCTCGAGCAAGTCATCCAAGGGCTGACCATTCAGCCGGAGGAACCGGTTGTCAGCAAGGAACCGAACCTGCGCGACGTGGTGTTCGAAGGCGACTTCGACGAAGTTCAGGAGCATTTCCTGAACGAGGAGTGGACCGATGGCCTGCCCATCGTGCCGCCCACGCTCGAGCGCGTCGAGAAGTTCCTGCAATATACCGATCGCAAGCCCGAAGAGGTCGTCGGCAACCTGTTGCCCGACAATCGCGAGGCGACCATCTGGAGCATTGCCGTCAACGGCGTCATGTCGGGCTGTCGTCCCGAATACATGCCGGTGCTGATCGCAATCGTCGAAGGCATGGTCGATCCGGAATTCGGCGTCGAACACCTTGGGCACACGCCGGGCACGGAAACGCTGATCGTCGTGAACGGCCCGATCGTGAAGGAGTTGAAGTTCAATTATACCCAGGCCGCCCTCCGGCCCGGTTTCCAGGCGAATACCTCGATCGGGCGCTTCTGGCGCATGATGCTGAGGAACGTTGCGGGCTTCATCCCGCACCGTACGGACAAGGGCTGCTTCGGCGGCAACTTCCGGATCGTCCTGGCCGAGAACGAGGACGCCTGCGCCGAGCTTGGCTGGCAGCCGATGAACACAGACTTCGGCTTTGCTCCGGGTACCAACACGGTCACGATTTCGTCGTGTACCGAGATGACCCAAGCCATCGAGGTCGGCGGGCCCACTGCGGACGAAATCCTGCGGAATATCTGCGCGCGGATCGAGGATAACCAGATCTTCGTGCAGTTCTTCTTCCGCGGGATGCGTACGCGGCCGACCATCGTGCTCACGCCGGCAACGGCCAGGCTCATGGCGGATGCGGGTTACGACAAGGCTGCGGTGAAGAAGTTCTTCTACGAGAACGCGAAGCTTCGTGTCGGCAACCTGTCGGGTATGATCCTGAACCGGTTCTACAAGGGTGTGAACGACGGCAACTGGCCCGAGCAGATTGGTACGTCGTTCGACGTCGATCGTCGCATCCAGCTGACCGGTGGCCCGGAAGACTACATGATCGTCGTCAGCGGCGACCCGGACCGTGACCATGTCATGGTCTGCTCGCAGAACGGCTACATCGGTTTCCCGGTGTCGAAGAAGGTGGAACTGCCCGAAGCCTGGGCGGAACTGCCGAAAAAGTGATGGTGCGCGCCCCGGAACCTTTCAGCCGGTTCCGGGGCGCGTCTCCGTCCCTTGAGTTTGAAGTGACGTCGCGGGGGCATGTCGCCACGCCGCAATGCCAGGGCGGCGGGATAGGTTCCCGTCCAGCCCCGGGAGGGAGCCAATGACGCAAGATTCGACTTTGACCGCCGCAATCGCGCCCAAGGCGCCCGCAAGACCGGCCCTGTCCAACGGACGGCGCTGGGCGGTGCTGGGCCTCCTCACCCTCGCGGTGCTGATTTCCTTCATCGACCGCACCAACATCTCGGCGGCCATCGCCGACAAGCCGTTCACCGACTTCTTCAAGATGAGCCCGATCGATCGTGGCACGCTCGGTTCGGCCTTCTTCTGGTCCTATGGCGTGGTCCAGCTGTTCATGGGCTGGATGGTCGATCGCTACGGGGTCAAGTGGCTCTACGCGGTGTTCTTCACCGTCTGGTGCGCCACCACTGCGCTCACCGGCATGGCCTCCAGCTTTGCCATGCTGCTCGGCCTGCGTGTGCTGATCGGCGCGGCCGAGGCCGTGGTGATCCCGGCCTCCTACCGCTGGATCCGCGATAATTTCGACGATAGCCGCGCCGGCACGGCGATCGGCATCTTCACCGGCGGCAACAAGCTGGGCAATGCCATCGGCGCGCCGATCGCGGCCTGGCTGGTCATGCATTACGGCTGGCAGGCGATGTTCGTGGTGACCGGCCTGATCGGCGTGGTCTGGCTCATTCCCTGGCTCACCGTCGTACCCAACGACCTGCCCAACCGCGAGGCGATGGAAGAGACCAAGCGCGTCGCCAACACGGTCACCTGGAGCAACATCCTGCGCAGCCCGGTGGTCTGGGGCAGCCTGGTGATCAACTTCAGCTACGGCTATTTCGGCTTCTACTGCGCCACCTGGATGCCGTCCTACCTGGTCGAGACGCGCGGGCTCAGCCTCGAGGAATCGGGCGTGTTCACCGGCCTCAGCTTCGCCGGCGTCGCTCTCGTCGCGGTCTTCGCCGGCTGGCTGGCCGACCAGATGATCGCCAAGGGCCGCGATCCGATCAAGGTGCGCAAGGCCTTCATCATCGGCGGCTTCCTCGGCGCCTGTACCGTCCTGTTCAGCGCGCTGACCGACAAGGCCTCGGTCGCGGTGTTCTGGAACATCATCTCGCTGTCGATCCTCGGCTTCGCCACGGCCAACCTCCAGGCCCTGTGCCGCCTCGCGCTGATCCCCAAGCCGGCCGTCGGCCGTGTCACCGGGTTCCAGCAGGTGGCGACCAGCCTGTCGGGCGGTACCGCCGCGGCGCTGTCGGGCTGGCTGCTCCAGATCAGCGGCGGCTATACCCTGCCGATGGCAATGATCTTCGTCTTCCTGGTGCTGGGCGCGGCCACCACCTGGCTGATGATGCGCCCGGAATGGTCGCCGAAGGTCAACGAGGCCTGACCGTTCCTCCGGCACTGCGCCGGGGTGATAAGAAAAGGGCGCCGACCTTGCGGTCGGCGCCCTTTTTCGTGGGCCCGCTGCCGGGGGGGCCTCAGGTATTGGGATAGATGATCGCGAAGGGCGAATCCTCGTGCGCCAGCGCCTTCATCGAAGCTTCGATGTTCTGGGCCTGGCGGCGCAGCGCGGCGCGCGCGGCCACCGGATCGCGGTTGCAGATCGCCTCGATCAGGTCGAGCCAGTAGGGCAGCGAGACCTGGGCGCGCCCGGCGCGGTAGGTCAGGCGGAAACGGTGGCGGGTGTTGCGCGCGCGCAGGCGGGCCAGCACTTCCTCGGCAACCGGCTGGTCGGCGATCTTGACGTAGGTCTCGAACACCTTGTGAGTCAGTTCGGCAAAGCGGTCGACGTCAGACTGCGAGGCCTTTTCCTCGAGCTGGGCGCCGAGCTTGCGCAGTTCGGTGATCTGCTTGTCGGTGATCTTCTGCGCCGCGCGGCTCACGCACAGTACCTCCACCGCCATGCGCACCTCGACGATCTGGAGCGCTTCTTCCAACCCGACCACCCGCACCCGGGCGCCGCGATTGGCGATACGTTCGACTAGGCCCTCGTGATCAAGGTCCATCAGCGCGGTGCGAACCGTGCCCCGGCTGGCATTGAGCAGTTCGCACAGTTCGGCCTCGACCAGCCGCTGTCCGGGCACGAGATCGCCGCGCAGGATGCGCTGGCGGATCGCATCGACCACGGCCGTGCGCGAAAGAGGTTTCTGCTTCTTGTTCACCTCGGTTCCACTCACCCCCGGTTCCGCTGTTTCACTGCCGGACAGGGCAGCACTCTGCGCAACGTTCATCCACAATCCCTTCGCGGCGAGGCCGATGCGCCGCCGCGACTGCAATCGCTACAATAATGTCAGGGGTCTTGCCAATTAAATTGTTAGACAATCTTCGCGGCGCTGAAATGGAGGCAGACCGGAACCGGCGTGGCCAGCCCGTCGCCGAGCTGACCGGGGGTCCCGGTCGCCGGGTCGATGCGAAACCGCACGAGGGTTCCGCTGCACTGGTGGCCAACGACAAGATCGCCGTTTTCCGGATCGAAAGCGAAGGCGCGCGGGATGCCGCCGCCCGACGGCACGCAGCCTGCGAGGGTGAGCGCGCCGCTCACCGGATCGATCCGGCACCAGCACAGCTGGTCGAGGCCGGGCTCGCTCGGCAGCCCGCTCGAACCGTGGCTGCGGGTCGTGGCATAGAGGAAGGGCAGGGTGGGATGCAGCGCGATCGCCCCGCCCGAGCGCAGCCCGGCAAAGTCGTCCGGCAGCAGGGCGGTGCTGCCCAGCGGCGTGAGCAGGCCGGTCTCGCCGTCCCATGCGAAGGCGTCGATCCGGGCCGCCATCTCGTTGATCAGGTAAGCCGTGCCCTTTCCGAAGGCGACGTGGCGCGGGCCCGACAGCGGCGGCAATTGCAGGCTCAGTGCCGGTTCGGGCACCAGCCGCGCGGCCGCCGTGTCGAGCCGATAGACCTCCAGCCGATCGGTGCCGAGATCGGGCACCAGCACGAAGCGCCCTCCCGGCGCAATGGCCACGGCATGGGCGTGAGGCGAGGTCTGGCGCTTGGGATGGGCGCTCGACCCGGCGTGGACGTGGCAATCGCGTTCGGCCCCGATCGACCCGTCCGGCGCCAGTTCGAACAGGTGGACCGAGCCTCCCCCGAACGTGGCGACCAGCAGGAGGGCGCCGCTTTCGTCCACCTCGCAGTGGCACGGCATCGGCGGCAATGCCGCGCTGTTCAGCAAGGTCAGGTCGCCGTCCTCGCCGCGGGCAAAGGCGCTGACCGCGCCGCCGGGATGACCGTCCAGTTCGCGCACCTCGTTCACCGCATAGAGCGTGCGTCCATCCCGCGACTCGCAAATCCATCCGGGCTGGGCCGTGGGGGTGCAGCCGCGTGGTTCAAGCCCCTGGCCGGTCCGGGCGAAGCGATAGATTCCGTGCGCGATCGTCTCCGGGTCGGCATGGTGCGCCTTGCGGTGCGTGCCGACATAAAGCATCTCCGCTGTGGAAAATCGCGCGGTTGCGCTCATCTGTTGCCGCTCCCTGATGGCCCGCGGCCGCATGATTGCGGCGTGACGGATTGTTCGATACTGATGTGCAAAATTGTTGACAAGTTTGTAGGGTCAAAATAGACCGCAGCACGAAATCACACAAGCCAGAGGGGATTGCATCGCCATGTCCGGCGCGCCGTTGGAAACCGCAGATAACGACTGGGATCACCTCTCGGACCAGGAATGGAACGAGAAGCTCGATCGCAAGATCGCCGAGTTCAACGAGGGCAAGGGTGAGCTCAAGCTCCCCGTCCCGATCCATGACATCATGGACAACGAGTACGAGCGCGGCATCTTCAACGCGCTGGTGACCGAAGACCTGATCCGCCACTTCGCCGACGCGATCGGCGACCCGAACCCGATTTGGCGCAACCGCACCTATGCGCAGAACACGCGCTGGGGCGGGATCATCGCCCCGCCGCTTTACGAAAGCTGCATCTCGTTCGGTTCCTCGTTCGGAGGGCGCCTGCGCGTCCCCGGCGTTGCCCGTCTCGCGGCCGGCAACAAGCACGAGTATTTCGGCGCGATCCGCCCCGGCGAGGAATTCCACTGCTACGACAAGTACGGCGGGTTCGTTGAGAAGAAGGTGGAGGGCAAGCCCTACCGCATGTTCATCGAAAGCGTGCCGCGCTATTTCGTGAACCAGCGCGACGAGATCAAGGCGATCGCCACCGGCCGCAACATCTACCTCGCCACCCCGCCGTCCAAGCGCAAGCAGAAGGACAAGAGCGGCGGCGGCAAGGAGTCGAAGGTCGGCTCGAAGTACGCGGGCAAGGACTACACCAAGTATTCCGAGGCCGAGCTCAAGGAAATCCACGACGATTTCGACGCACAGCTCGCCGGCGTGAAGCGCCGCGGCAAGCAGATCCGCTACTGGGAAGACGTGGTCGAGGGCGAGCCCCTGCCGACCATCGCCAAGGGCATCTACGACGTGTGCGACGCTTCGGCCCGCACCGTGGTCTCGTGCTACGTCTATGCTTTCGCGATCAAGTGGGCGGCCATGCGCGGCCACCTGCAGACGCACCCGATCGACGAGCTGACCGGCGAACACCGCTTCCGCCGCGACTGGCACTATTCCGACCGCGCCGCGCAGATGTTCGGCTCGCCGCTCGCCAATGCCGGCGGCATCCACAACGAGATGATGTTGGTTCACCCGGTCACCGACTGGATGGGCGATGACGGCATGGTCGTCTCGATGGACAGCCAGGATCGCCGCTTCAACTTCTTCGGGGACAGCACCTGGGTGAAGGGCCACGTGAAGCGCAAGTTCATCGACGACAACGGCCAGCGCCTCGTGGAGCTGTTCGTCTATGCCGAGAACCAGGAAGGCCACATCCACACCCAGGCCGACGTCCTCGTCAAGCTGGTCTCCAAGGCGGACTGAGCGCGATGGCACTGGAGCTTCCGACTTACGAAACGCTGGAACTGACGCTTGAGGGATCGGCCGCGATCCTCAAGCTCAACCGGCCCAAGGTGCGCAACGCGATCGACGACGTGATGCGGCTCGAACTGGCCGAGGCGGTGAACTTCATCGCCGCCGAGACCAGCACGATCCGCGGCGTCGTCCTCACCGGCGCGGGCGAGGTGTTCTGCTCGGGCGGCGACATCAAGGGCATGCAGCAGCGGCTCGAACAGGGCGCCCGCGCGGGCGAACTGGGATGGCGCCGCCAGCGCGAATTCCACGAGACGCTGCACAAGCTGTTCAACCTCGACAAGCCGACCGTGGCCGCGATCAACGGTCCGGCCATGGGTCTCGGGCTCGACTTCGCGCTGACCTGCGACTTCGTGTTCCTCGCCGAGGGTACGCAGGTCGCCGCGAACTTCGTGCGCCGCGGGCTGGTGTCCGACGGCGGCGGCATGTTCCACTTGCCGCGCCGCATCGGCGTGACCAAGGCCAAGGAACTGCTGTTCTCCGGCCGCGTGGTCGAGGCGGACGAGGCTCTCGCCATCGGCCTGGTCGACCGGGTCCTGCCGAAGGACCGGCTTATTGCCGAGGCCGTGGCCCTGCTTGCCACTTTCGCGCCGCATCCGGCGGGTGCCCAGGCGATGGGCAAGGCGATCCTCAACCGCACCTTCGAGCTGACCTTCGACCAGCTCAACGCGCTGGCGAGCCAGGCCCAGGCCTATTGCTACTCGTCGGCCGACCACCAGGAATCGGTGCGGGAATTCTTTGAAGAGCGTGAGCGGGCCCGGGCGGCGCGCGCGCAGAAGTAAGACAAGAAAGAAGGTAACGGGGCTGATGGACGCACTGAAAGCCAGGGTGATCGAGCTCGCCGACTTTGTCGCCGGGCCCTATTGCGGCAAGCTCCTCGCCGATTTCGGCGCGGACGTGATCAAGATCGAGAAGCCGGGCCGGGGCGACGATGCGCGCTACATCGGCCCGTTCAAGGACGATGAGCCCAATCCTGAGGCTTCGGGCACCTTCCTCTATCTCAACACCAACAAGCGCTCGGTGGAGCTCGACATCGAGACCGCCGAGGGCCGCGCCACCTTCCTCGAACTGATCAAGACCGCCGACGTCCTGATCGAGGACCGGATGCCGGGCGAGCTGGCCAAGCTCGGCCTCGGCTACGAAGACCTGCACGCGGTCAATCCGAACCTGGTGGTCACCTCGATCACCCCGTTCGGCCAGGTCGGGCCCTACAAGGACTTCAAGGCCTATCACCTCAACCTCTACCACGCGAGCGGGCAGGGCTACCTGCTGCCGATGTGGGCGATCAACCTCGATGTCCCGCCCTGCCAGGGCCCGGGCTACCTCGGCCTGTTCGACGGCGGCATGGCCGGCGCCACGGCCACCCTCGCCGCGCTGTTCTGGCGTGATGCTGGCGGCACCGGCCAGCACGTCGACGTGTCGATCCATCACGCGATGATGACGCTGGAGCGTTCGCAGCTGCGCCGCTTCATCGACGATGGCGTCGATCCCAACCGCACCGGCAAGGGCCGCCTGCTGGAAAGCCTGGTCGAGTGCAAGGACGGTGAATTCGCCGTGGTCATCCTCTCCTCGCAGCAGCAGTGGGAAGGCCTGTGGCGCGCCATGGGCCAGCCCGAATGGGGCGCCCAGCCGCCGTTCGACACCCAGAAGGGCCGTTCGGACAATTATGCCGAGCTGCGCAAGCGCCTGAACGACTGGTCGCGCACCGTCAGCCAGGACGACCTGTTCCACTCGATCCAGCGCGAAGGCTCGGCCGCCGCGCCGATCCTCACCGCCGAGGGCGTGTTCAAGCTCGAACAGTTCCGCCAGCGCGGCCACTTCGTCACGATCGAGCACCCGGTTGCCGGCGCGCTCGAATATATCGCCCAGCCGACCCGCCCCTCGGGCGTGGAACTGGCGCCCAAGCGCCCGGCTCCGCTGCTTGGCCAGCACACCGCCGAAGTCCTCGGCGAACTGCACGCCAGCGCGAACTGAGGGGGGACCGACACATGCAATCCGCACTCCAGGGAATCCGCGTCATCGATTTCGGCCACGTTCTGGCCGGTCCGTGGTGCACCATGCAGCTCGCCTCGCTCGGCGCCGAAGTGATCAAGGTCGAGACCCGCTCGCGCCCCGATGAACAGCGCGCCCAGCACGGCAAGGGCGCCGTCGCCAACCTCGAGGCCAATTCCAACTTCTTCGAGATCAACCTCGGCAAGAAGAGCGTCACGCTCAACCTGACCACCGAGGAAGGCAAGGCGCTGGCCAAGCAGCTCGTTGCCACGGCGGATCTCGTGCTGGAAAACATGCGCCCCGGCGTCATGGCCAAGCTCGGGCTCGATTATGACGAGCTGCGCAAGGTCAAGCCCGACATCATCATGCTGTCGCTCTCGGGCTTCGGCGGCACCGGCCCGCTGCGCCGCTATGCCGCCTACAATCCCTGCTTCACCAGCGTCGGCGGCACGTCCAATCTCACCGGCTATGCCGAGAAGAAGCCGAACACGATGACCAATTCGGGCGGCGACGCCCGGGCCGGAACGGCCGCGGTCTTCGCGGCCCTGGTCGCGCTCAAGTTCCGCCAGGAAACCGGCAAGGGCCAGTACATCGACTCCTCGTCGAGCGAGGTCATCAACTCGATGATCGGCGACCAGATGATGGACTATGCGATGAACCAGCGCTCGCCCCGGCGCCACGGCAATACCGACAAGGTCATGGCCCCGCACAACGTCTATCGCTGCGCCGGGCAGGATGCCTGGCTGTCGATCGCGGTCGGTAGCGAGGACGAATGGGCCGGCCTCGTCCGCGCCATGGGCAACCCCGCCTGGGCGTCCGAAGCGGATTTCGCCACCATGTCGGCGCGCAAGGCCAACGAGGCCCGGCTCGACCAGCTGATCGGGGAATGGACCGCCGACAAGGACCATGTCGCGACCATGCACCTGCTGCAGGGCGAAGGGGTGGCGGCAACGCCCTCGTTCAAGGCCTCGGAGCTGTTCAACGATCCGCACGTCCTCGCGCGCGGCCAGGTGCAGGAAGTCGATCACGCCGTGCTCGGCACGCGCAAGACCATCACCTCGCCTTACCGCATGTCGGAAACCGAAGTCGCGATCCGCGGCACGGCGCCCTTCATCGGCGCGGACACCGCTTATGTGCTCAAGGACATCCTCAAGCTGGACGACGCTGAGATCGCCCGGCTGGAAGAAGCCAAGGTCATCTACTGACCGCACAGCATTTGCTTACTTGTTCGGGCCGGGCCTGAGACCCATCTCGCCCCGGCCCAGTGGAGATCTCGCATGGACACCCGTCACTTTCCCCTGTTGATCCTCGGTTCCGGTCCGGCCGGCTATACGGCGGCGGTCTATGCCGCGCGCGCCAACCTCAAGCCGACCCTGATCACCGGCCTCGCCATGGGCGGGCAGCTGACCACGACGACCGAGGTCGACAACTGGCCGGCGGACGCCGACGGGGTGCAGGGTCCGGAGCTGATGGAGCGCTTCCAGCGCCATGCCGAGCGTTTCGGCACCGAGATCATCATGGATCACATCCACACCGCCAAGCTGCAGCAGCGCCCCTTCGTGCTCGAAGGCGACATGGGCGCCTACACCTGCGACGCGCTGATCATCTGCACCGGCGCCTCGGCGATGTATCTCGGCCTGCCTTCGGAAGAGAAGTACATGGGTGGCGGCGTCTCGGCCTGCGCCACCTGTGACGGGTTCTTCTACCGCGAAAAGGACGTCGTGGTCGTCGGCGGCGGCAACACCGCCGTGGAAGAGGCGCTCTACCTCGCCAACATCTGCAACCACGTCACCCTGATCCACCGCCGCGGCACCTTCCGCGCCGAGAAGATCCTGCAGGACAAGCTCTTCGCCCGCGAGGCCGAGGGCAAGATCACGATCCTGCGCGATTCCACGCTCGAGGAAGTGCTCGGCGACGGGCGCAAGCTGGACTCGGTCCGGGTCAAGAACATCAAGGACGGCAGCGAGAGCACGGTCGTGGTCCAGGGCGTGTTCATCGCCATCGGCCACAAGCCCAACACCGACCTGTTCACCGGCCAGCTCGAGATGGACAACGGCTATCTCGTCACCAAGGGCGGCCGCCACGGCCAGGCCACCCAGACTTCGATCACCGGCGTCTTCGCGGCCGGTGACGTGCAGGACCAGATCTACCGCCAGGCCGTCACCTCGGCGGGCAGCGGCTGCCAGGCCGCGCTTGATGCCGAGCGTTACCTCGACGGTCTCGGCGATGCCGAACTGGTCGACACGGCGGGCATCGAAGCCTGATGTCGTCTTCCCGAAATTTGCGTTTCGCGAATTTCGGGAAAGCCGCTAACCCGGCGCGCGGAAGAGAAATACCCCCGGTGGGGTGCCCGGACTTCAAACCCGGAGGGAGGCGCCAGGCGTCTCCGGCAGGTTCGACTCCTGCCTCTTCCGCCAGCCGACACGCTTCACACTGAGCCAAGCCGGCGTCTGACCGGCCGGAGACCTGTGCCATGACTGTCAGCGAAGCCTTCATCTGCGACGCGGTGCGCACCCCCATCGGGCGCTATGCCGGTTCGCTCTCCTCGGTCCGCCCCGACGATCTCGCCGCTCACGTGCTGGCCGCGCTCAAGGCGCGCAATCCGCAGCTGGACTGGCCCACGCTCGACGAAGTGATCATGGGCTGCGCCAACCAGGCGGGCGAGGACAACCGCAATGTCGCGCGCATGGCCGCCCTGCTTGGCGGGCTGGGCGAGAGCGTGCCCGGCACCACGGTCAACCGCCTGTGCGGCTCGGGCATGGATGCGCTGGGCATTGCCGGCCGCGCGATCAAGTCGGGCGAAGCCTCGCTGATCGTCGCCGGCGGCGTGGAAAGCATGAGCCGCGCCCCCTTCGTCATGCCCAAGGCCGAGAGCGCCTTCTCCCGCGCCAATTCGGTGCAGGACACCACGATCGGCTGGCGCTTCGTCAACAAGCTGATGAAGGCCCAGTTCGGCGTCGATTCGATGCCCGAGACGGCCGAGAACGTTGCGGTGGACTTCAATGTCAGCCGCGAGGACCAGGACAAGTTTGCCGCCGAAAGCCAGCGCCGCGCCGCCGCAGCGCAGGCAGCCGGCCGCTTCGAAGCCGAGATCGTCCCGGTCTCGGTTCCGCAGAAGAAGGGCGATCCGCTGATCGTCAGCCGCGACGAGCACCCGCGCGAAACCTCGGTCGAGGCCCTGGCCAAGCTCAAGCCTGTGGTCCGTCCTGACGGCTCGGTCACCGCCGGCAATGCCTCGGGCGTCAACGACGGCGCCGCCGCCCTGATCGTCGCGAGCGCAGCCATGGTCGAACGCTACGGGCTCATCCCGCGCGCGCGCATCCTCGGCGCCGCCACGGCCGGTGTCCCGCCGCGGATCATGGGCATCGGTCCGGCCCCTGCCAGCGAAAAGCTGATGGAGCGCCTCGGCCTCACGATCGGGGACTTCGACGTGGTCGAACTCAACGAGGCCTTCGCCAGCCAGGGCCTTGCCGTTCTGCGCCAGCTCGGCCTGCCCGACGATGCCGCCCACGTGAACCCCAACGGCGGCGCCATCGCGCTCGGCCACCCGCTCGGCATGTCCGGCGCCCGCCTCGTCCTCACTGCCACCGAGGAACTGATCCGCTCGGGCGGAAAGAAGGCGCTGTGCACCATGTGCATCGGCGTCGGCCAGGGCATCGCCATGGCGATCGAGCGCGTCTGACCGGTCGCAGGGGCCGCCAGCGGCCCTTGCGTCCTTCCCCCTGAAGCGCAACAAGAGAGGGCCGCGATGCGGCCCTCTTTTCGTATCGCGACTGTCAGGAGGATGAGGCCATGAAAGCCGGCGCGCGTAACCAGATCATCGGCACGGTCAAGTCGGTCAAGAAGGGCGACGTCATGTCGCTGGTCAAGGTCGACATCACCCAGGTCAGCACCATGGCCTCGGTGATCACCACTGAGTCGGTCGAGGACCTCGATCTCAAGGAAGGTGACCAGGTCGAACTGGTGATCAAGGCGGTTCACGTCCTGCCGGTCAAGCTGCCCTGACCGGCAAGCCCGGGCCGGTCTCACCCGGCCCGATCACTACCGCGAGCCCGGTTTACCCGGCCTGCTGTGCTGCCAGTTCGAGCAGCGCCTTGGAGGGTTCGATGCCCACGCCTTGCAGTTCGCTTGCAACCCGGTTGTAGCCGGCCTGTGCGGCATGGAACATCGGCCCGCCGGTATAGGCCGGCCAGCCGTAGCCATTGAGCCAGACCACGTCGATGTCGGCGGCCGAACGGGCAATTCCCTCGGCCAGGATCTGCGCGCCTTCGTCGACCATCGACCACACCGCGCGGGCGAAAATCTCCTGATCGGTGAAGGACTTCTGCGGCAGGCCCTTGTCCTTGGCATAGCCCGCGATGATCGCCAGCGCCTCGTCCGAGGGGCTGGGGCGGCGGTTCTCGTCGTAGTCGTAGAAGCCCTTGCCGGTCTTCTGCCCGCGCCGCCCGGCCTCGTTCAGCCGCTCGCGGATGGTCGATCCGGTCGAGGTCTCGGCCGACCAGCCAAGGTCGAGCCCGGCCAGATCGCCGATCTTGAACGGCCCCATCGGCAGGCCGAAACCCTCGATTACCCGGTCGATATCGTAGGGCGAGGCGCCCTCGGCAATCATTGCCTCGGCCTCGCGGCGGCGCACGGCGAGCATGCGGTTGCCGATGAAGCCATAGGCATTGCCCGAGACCACCGGCACCTTGCCGATCCGCTTGGCGAGATCGAGCGCGGTCGCCAGAACGTCGGGCGCGGTCTCGCTGCCCCTCACGATCTCCAGCAATTTCATGATGTTAGCCGGCGAGAAGAAGTGCAGCCCGACCGTATCGGCCGGACGGCCCCCGGCCGCGGCAATCGCGTCGACATCGAGGTAGGAGGTGTTGGTGGCGAGTATCGCCCCCGCCTTGGCCACTTCGCCGAACCGCTTGAACACTGCGGTCTTCACTTCCATCGTCTCGAAGGCCGCCTCGATCAGCAGGTCCGCCGCGCCAAGGTCGGCATAGTCCAGCGTCGGGGTCAGCAGGGCCAGCGCCCGGTCGCCCGCTTCCTGCGTGGTCCGCCCCGAGGCCACATTGCCGGCGATGTTCTTGCGGATCGTCTGCACCCCGCGCTCGAGGTTCTCCGCCGCCTGCTCGACCAGCGTCACCCCGATCCCGCGCAGCAGGAAGTTGATCGCGATCCCGGTGCCCATCGTCCCCGCGCCGACAACGCCGACCGCGTTCACCGGGCGCGGCGAGATCCCGTCCAGTTCGGGCAGCTTGGCGGTGCCGCGCTCTGCCGCGAAGACATGGCGCAGCGCCGCGCTCTGCGGCCCTTCGCGCAAGGCCAGGAACAACTCGCGCTCCTTCGCCGCCGCTTGCGGGTAAGGCAGTTCGGTCGCCGCCTTGACCGCCGCGACGATTGCCGGCGGCGCATCCAGCCCGCGCAGCTTGCGCGCGTTCTTGGCCATGAACTGGTCGAAGGCCTCGGGCGCGAACGCTGGAATTGCCCGCTCGCGCGTTGCCGTCACCGGCTTGCCTGCCGCCGACGCGGCAAAGGCCACCGTGTCCGCCAGCAGGTCATCCCCGGCCAGCGCATCGACCAGCCCGAGCGCGAGGGCGTCCTTCGCCCCGACCGGATTGCCGAAAGCGATCATCTCCAGCGCCTTGTCCACGCCAACGATGCGCGGCAGCAGCTGCGTCCCGCGCGAGCCCGGCATAAGGCCGAGCTTGACCTCGGGCAGCCCCAGCTTCGCCGAGGGCAGTGCCACCCGGTAATGGCAGGCCAGCGCCACTTCCAGCCCGCCGCCCAGCGCCGTGCCATGCAGCGCGGCCACGACCGGCTTCACGCTGTCCTGCAGCGCCTCGATCACTTCCGGCAGGAACGGCTCGGTCGGCGCCGCGCCGAATTCCTTGATGTCGGCCCCGGCGATGAAGGTCTTGCCCGCGCAGGCGATCACCAGCGCGCGCGCCTCATCCATCCCCGCCACCTCGCGCACCGCGCCCAGAATGGCCGCCCGCACCGCCTGCGACAGCGCATTGACCGGCGGATTATCGAGCAAAAGAACGGCAACGCCATCGGTTACGGTAAGCGACGAAATGGGCATGACGGGAATCCAGTTGAGACAGAACGATTGGATGAATGGTTCAGGACCAGAACAGCTCGCGCTTGCCGCGCTGGCGCCGGCGGTTCCACAGATCGAAGTACATGATCGCGCCCGAGACGGTGAGGTAGAGCAGCGCAAACCCGCACAGCAGGCTGATCCACATACCCGAAATGCCGAAAGCATCGCCGCGGTGAATCTTCTTGGCGGTCTCGTCCACCTGCCAGCCGAAGGTCTGGCCCGGCGCAGGATAGTTCGGCTCGGTCAGGCTGACGCGCCTGCCGGTGGCCGCATTATAGACCAGCTGGTCGGGCGTGTTCTCGCCGGTCACGACCACGCCCTGCGGCATGCCCGCGAAATAGCGCAGGCGCACCACCTTGGCCGGAACTGCACCGTATTCGGCACGGTAGGCGTGCAGGGTGGTCTCCAGCATCTTCGCGCTGTCGCCCTCGGTCAGCGGGCTGGACAGGTCCCGGGTGATTGCGGTGCGACCGCCGGCAAGCGCGGTATTGATCACCACGCCGATCGAACTGGTGGCGAGGATCGTGCCGGTCACCGCGATGACCGAAAGGAACAGGGCCGAGACAATCGCGGTGCCGCGATGGAGCGTGCGCCACCAATCGCCGGCAAACCAGAAGGCGGCGCGGCGCTTGAGCCGCGCACGGGCCTTCCACAGCTGGATGTAGAACGCGATCCCGGTGAAGATCATTCCGCACATCAGCAGGCCCGAGGCAATGTCGAGCAGGATCACCCACGAGCCGAACCAGCGCATCCGGTGGATGTCCTTGATCGTGTTGCGCACCGAGGGGGAACTGATCGGCTTGAGCTTGATCTCGGCGGCGGGGGCGGCCTCTGCCCCGCTGACCGCGTCGAAGGAATACAACGTGCCAGCCGCTGCGACCCGGGCGAGCGGGCGGTCCCCCGCCATGCGGAATTCGACGAAGCCGAGCGGCTTTCCGGCCGCGGCTGGGCGCCCGGCACGGAAAGCCGTGGCCAGAGCGCCTGACCAGTCGAAGCCTTGGGGCAGGGGCTTGGCAGTGTAGTCGGGCAGGTCGAGCACCACGAAGTTCGGCGGTCCGTAGAGCCCGGCGCGGCGGCCCTGCATGGTGGGATCAGTGGCAGGGGCGTGAGTGACTTCGGACCACAGGTCCATTGACTGCACCATCAGCCCGGTGATCGCGATGAACAGGCCGATGACGATCGCGAAGACGGCGGCATAGCGGTGATACTTGCGCATCGAGGTCTCTCTCCCCTCACATGGGCGGTGTGGCCCGCTCCGGTTTGCGCGCACTATACAGCGTCGCCGATTGTTCGCAATCCTGTTGGCAATTTTTGGTGGCTCTAAGCCCGCGCTTGACCGCGATCAATTTCGTCCGGCTCCTCTGCTGCCATGCCTGCTCCGGACAATCCACCCATCGCGTAGCGGAGAGACAGCACATGGCACGCATCGTTGGAGGCATCGGTGCCTCGCATTCGCCCACCATCGGCTTTGCCAAGGACACCGGCAAGCACAATGATCCGCTGTGGGCCCCGATCTTCGAAGGCTTCGCTCAGGTGCGTGACTGGGTGCGCGCCAAAAAGGTCGACGTGATCTTCGCGATCTACAATGATCACATCACCTCGTTCTTCTTCGATCACTATTCGCCGTTCGTGCTGGGCATCGCCGACAACTATGTCGCGGCAGACGAAGGCGGCGGCCCGCGCCGGTTCGCGCCGGTGAAGGGCCACGTTGCCCTCGCGCAGCACATTGCCATGTCACTCGTGGCCGACGAGTTCGACCTCTCGCTGTTCCAGGGCAAGCCGCTCGACCATGGCTGCCTCTCGCCGCTGTCGATGCTGGAGGACGAGGTGGGCAATGCCTGGGACGGCGCGATCGTGCCGTTGCAGGTCGGCGTGCTGCAACTGCCGATCCCCAATGCCCGGCGCTGCTGGAAGCTGGGCCAGAGCCTGCGCAAGGCGATCGAGAGCTTTCCCGAGGATCTGAACGTCGCGGTCATGGCCACCGGCGGCCTTTCTCACCAGGTTCACGGCGAGCGCGCGGGCTTTCTCAACGAGGCCTGGGACGAGGAATTCCTAGACCTGCTCGAGAGCAATCCGCAGAAACTGGTGGAGACCCGCCTTGCCGAATATGTCGCGCTCGGCGGGATGGAAGGGGCCGAGGTGATCATGTGGCTGATCATGCGCGGCGCCCTGTCGGACAAGGTGGGCCTCGTCCACCGCACCACCTATGCCCCCTCGGTCACCAATATCGCCACGCTGGTCTTCGACGATCTGGGCAACTCTGCAGGCGAGGCTGCGATCGCGGCCCATCTCGAGCATGTCGGGCACGAACTGGCCGGGGCTGAGGCGGTGCAAGGGACCTATCCCTTCACCCCGACGCGCAGCCAGGCCAACTTCCGCATCAACGATTTCCTGCACCGCCTGATCGAACCGGCGCACCGCAGGCGCTTCGTTGCCGATTTCAACGGTCTCGCCGATGAATTCGCCCTCACTGCCGAGGAGCGCGATCTGATCGCCGGGCGCAAGTGGATCGAGATGATCCAGCGCGGGGTTTCGTTCTTCGTGCTGGAGAAGATGGCAGCGGTGATCGGCGTGTCCAATCCGGAAGTCTATGCCGCTTTTCGCGGCGAAACACTCGAACAATTCCTGGCCACGCGCAAGGCGCCGATCACCTATTCGGTGGCAGGCGCCGAGAAGCTCGACGCCTGAACCTTAGTCCGTAGGGGGTACGGGCGAGGCGTGGGCAGGGCACCGGGGGGTCGCCCTGCCCACGTCGCATCGCCACCTGGCCGCGTAACCCGCGACTGACTGGACTATCTGGTTCAGCCGAGCTTGCCATTTATGGCAATGGTCCAATCTGTAAGGCATTTGTGATGAACTGAATGGTACATGCCCTTGCCTTTGGGCGCGCGTTGGATAGACTGGCGGGGCAACGAGCGTTCGGCGGCCCGCGAGCGGGCCTTGCGCGAACCGCCAGAGGAGAGAGGTCATGCCCCGCACCCGTGCCGTCATTCTGGCATTCGCGCTCATGCCTGCCTTTGCCCTGCCGGTCGGTGCTGCCGACAAGTCGATGCAGCCGATTTCGGGCGATCCGGTGGCTACGGCGAGCGGAAGGATCGCGGGGACTCGGCTCGACAGCGGGATCAAGGCCTATCTCGGCGTGCCCTATGCCGAGCCGCCGGTCGGCCCGCTGCGCTGGGCTCCGCCGCGACCGGCAAAATGGTCCGGCCTGTTCAACGCCGATCGCAAGGGCCCGGAATGCATCCAGGTCCTGCGCCCGCACGACATCAACCACTACTTCGGCGAGGAAGCCAGTGGCGAGGACTGCCTGACGCTCAACCTCTGGGCGCCAGCTGCGGCCAAGGCGGGCGAGAAGCGTCCGGTGATCGTCTTCCTCTATGGCGGCGGCTTCACCATCGGCTCCTCCGGCATGGCCAATTATGGTGGCGAGGACGTGGCCAAGGCCGGGGCGATCTACGTCAATTTCAATTACCGGGTCGGCGCCTTCGGCTTCCTCGCCCATCCCGAACTGACCCGCGAGCAAGGCGGCGCCTCGGGCAATTACGGGCTGATGGACCAGACCCTCGCGCTGCAATGGGTGCACGACAATGTTGCGGCCTTCGGCGGCGATCCGGGCAAGGTGCTGATTATCGGCCAGTCGGCCGGGGCCAGCTCGGTCGCGGCGCAGGTGCAGAGCCCGGCGGCGCGCGGCTTGTTCCGCGCGGCAGTGATGTCGAGCGGGTGCAATTTCGCGGCGCCCAAGCCCGGCCTCGCCGAGGCGGAGCGGACCGGGCTTGCCCTGCAGCAGCGGCTGGGCGCGGCCAGCCTCGCCGCCATGCGCAATGTCCCGGCTGACCGGATTCTCGCCGCCCAGTCGGAAAGCCAGCTCGGGCTTGCCGTCTCGGGCGTGCGCATCGCCGGCCCGATCGTCGACGGGCGGGTCCTGCCGCTCCAGTCGGCGGATGCGATCGCCAGCGGCCAGTTCGCGCACGTGCCGATGATCGCCAGCTTCAACGACGATGATCTTGCTTTCGGCTATGGCGCGCTGACCGGCGCGGCCGATCTCGCCCAATATCGCGCCGCTGCGGAAAAGCTGTTCGGCGCCGATGCTGCTGCTTTCCTTCGGCTCTACCCGGCCAGGACCGATGCGGACGTGCGCCCCATGGCCCGCGCGGCGGCGCAGGACGGCGGCTTCGCCGCCTCGGCGCGGGGCTGCGCTGCGGCTCTGGCGGGGCAGGGCGCGGCGCTGTGGATCGACCGGTTCGCGCGCCGCCATCCCTATGTCGCCGGGCTGACCCTCGCCGATCAGGACCCGGCCACGGTCGGCGCTTATCACACGGCCGACATGCCCTACTGGCTCGGCACTTTCGATGCCTACAACATGCTGCGCCCGACCCGCGCCTGGACGGCGTGGGACCGGGCGCTTTCGGCGCGGATGATGGGTGCGCTGATCGCCATGGCAGAGACGGGATCGCCCGCTACGGCCGCCATGCCGTGGCAGGCCTGGAGCCCGCGCAACGATACGATGCTGGCCCTGGGCGATACCATTGCGACGAAGCCCTTCAACCTGGCCGGACAGGCCTGGCTCGCCGCCCATTCCGGGGCCGCCGCAGCCCAGCCCCGGCCGGCGGGTCCGCGTGACTGATGGAGCGGCCGGCCCGCATCAAACGCTTGCTGACGGCACCTTCATCGGTCGCTAGGCTCGGCGCCAGGGAGCAAGGGAGCGGGGCGGACAATGAACGGATCTTCTGGGCTGGCAAACCTGCACGCGCTGCTGGCCATGGCGGGTGTCGTCGCCCCGATCTTCCTGCTCATCGCCCTCGGCTTCGCACTCGGCAGGGCGCGGGTGTTCAGCCCCGAGCAGGTGCGCGGCTTCGGCCGCTTCGTGCTGCTGGTCGCCTTGCCTGCCCTGCTGGTCAGCGTTCTGGCGCGGGCGGACATGTCACGGGTCCTGCGGCCGGATTACCTGCTGGTCTATACGCTGGCTTCGCTCGTGAGCTTCGGGCTGGGCCTGGCGTGGTTTCGCACCGCCGCCAGAACCGACCTGCCGACCGCGGCGGTGCGGGCGATGGGGATGAGCTGCTCGAATTCCGCCTTCATCGGCCTGCCGGTGGCGACCATGGTCTTCGGGGCCGCCGGGGCCGGGCCTTTCGCGCTCAACACGATCATCGAAAACCTCCTGATGTGGCCGGTCGTGCTGATCCTGATCGAGGTGGGGCAAAGCGGGGAACATCATCCGGGCCGGGTCGTGTTGTCGGTCGCCAAAAACCTCGTGCGCTCGCCGATGCTGGTCGGGATCGTGATCGGGGCGGGCATCTCGCTCTCGGGCGTTCACCTGCCCGAATTCGCCTCGCGCACGCTCGGGGTCGTGGCCGGCGCCTCGGCGCCGCTGGCCCTGTTCACCATCGGGGCGAGCCTTGCCGGGGTCAGCCTGCACGGACGGCGCGCAGCGATCGGGGCGATCGCGCTGGGCAAGCTGGCGCTCCATCCCTTGCTGGTCGTCCTCGCCCTGATGGTCGTGCCGATCGGCGATCCGGTGTTCCGGTCGGCGGCCGTCCTGCTGGCGGCCGTGCCTATGCTCTCCTCGTTCCCGGTGCTTGCCCAGCGCACCGGCGACGAGGCAACCTGCAGCGCGGCGCTGCTGGTCACCACGGTCATCTCCTTCTTCACCCTGCTGGTGACCATGGCCCTGCTTGGGCTAAACCTCGCATGACGATACCCGCCCATCTGGGTCAGGAGGCCTGACGTGAAGAACGCGATTGCATCGGTTTCGCTGAGCGGCACGCTGGAAGACAAGATCCGCGCCGCCGCCGCCGCCGGGTTCGACGAGATCGAGATCTTCGACCTCGACTTCGTCGCCTCGCCGCTCTCGGCGCGCGAGACGCGAAAGCTGATCGGCGATCTTGGCCTGACCGTGTCGCTTTACCAGCCGTTCCGCGATCTCGAAGGCATGCCCGCGCCCTTGCGCGAGCGGGCCTTTGCCCGGCTCGAGCAGAAGTTCGATGTCATGGCCGAGCTGGGCTGCGACCGGTTGCTGCTCTGCTCGAACTGTTCGTCGCTGTCTTCGGGAGACCGGGGGCGGATGATCGCGGACCTGCGCGAAGCGGGCGAGCGGGCCGGTCGGCGCGGCCTGCTGATCGGCTACGAGGCGCTGGCCTGGGCCACCCATGTCTGGGATCACCGCGAGGCATGGGAGATCGTGAAGGCGGTCGATCATCCCAATTTCGGCATCCTGCTCGATTCGTTCCACTCGCTCTCGCGGCAGGTGCCGGTCGAATCGATCCGTGAGATCGACCCGGCCAAGATCGTCTACGTCCAGCTCGCCGATGCCCCCGTGCTCGACATGGACCGGCTTTACTGGAGCCGCCACTTCCGCAACCTGCCGGGGCAGGGCGGGTTCGACGTCGAGGGCTATGTCACCGAACTGTTGCGGATCGGCTATGACGGCCCGCTCAGCCTCGAGATTTTCAACGACCGCTTCCGCTCGACCTCGGCCGCGCTGGTGGCGAAGGATGGGGTTCGTTCGCTCAATGCCGTGCGCGATGCCGCCTGCCGCAACCTTGCCCGCCAGACCGCGATGCCCGGCAAGGCCGAGATCGTCGGGCTAGAATTCGTCGAATTCGCCGTCGCCCCGGAAGACCGCGCGGCGATGGAGACGATGGCGGCGGAGATGGGCTTCGCTCTCGCCGGCCGCCACCGCGCCAAGGACGTCGAACTGTGGCGCAGCGGCGCGGCCAACCTCGTACTCAATTTCGAGGAGGAGGGCTTCGCCCGTTCCTACCGCCTGACCCACGGCAGCGCGCTCTGCGCGATCGGGCTCACGGTCAAGGACAGCGCGGCGGCCATCACCCGGGCCAAGGCGCTCGGCGGCAAGACCCACGTCAGCGACATTCCCTCGATGCCCGCGATCCGCGGGGTCGGCGGCAGCCTTGTCTACGTGCTCGACGAGGGCGTGGCCGCCGGGGTCTGGGAGAGCGAGTTTGAACTGGATGCCGCCGCGCTGGCCAGGCCCGGCCCGATCGAGGCGATCGATCACCTCGCGGTCGTGGTCCACACCGACGAGTTCCTGTCGTGGCAGCTTTACTGGCGCGCCCTGTTCGACGTGCGCCTGCAAACTGCGCAGGACGTAGTCGATCCCAACGGGCTCGTCGTCAGCCAGGCGATCCAGAACCCCTCGGGCACCTTCCGCCTGACCATGAATTCCACCGACGCGCGCAATGCGCTCAGTTCGCGCTTCCTAAACCAGACCTTCGGCGCGGGCTTCCAGCACATCGCCTTCCGCACGGCCGATCTTGTCTCGCTCGGCAAGCAGGTGCGGGCGAGCGGGCTGGAATGCCTGCCGATCCCGGCGAATTACCACGATGATGCCGCGGCCCGCTTCGCCCTGTCTGCCGAGGAGGGCGAGCAGATGCGCGCGCTCGACCTGCTGATCGACGAGGATGCCACCGGGCGCTACCTGCAGTTCTACAGCCGCGCCTTCAACAAGAGCTTCTTCTTCGAATTCGTCCAGCGCGATAGCTACGAGGGCTACGGCGCGCCGAATGCGCCGATCCGCCTCGCCGCACAGTCGCGCTACCGCACCGAGCCCGTGCCTTGACGTTTTTTTGCCCTGAGATGGCCGGCTCAGGCCGCCTTAAGCTTGCGCGCCAGATGGGTCAGGGCCAGCTCGTAGCCCTGCACCCCCGCGCCGACGATCACCGCGTCGGCCCGGCCCGAGACGTAGGAGTGATGGCGGAAGGCCTCGCGCTTGTGGACGTTGGAAATGTGCACCTCGACCACCGGCCCCTCGAAAGCGTTGAGCGCGTCGAGCAAGGCGATCGAGGTATGCGTGAAGGCACCGGGATTGATCACGATGGCCGCCGCGTCATCGCGCGCCTGATGGACCCAGTCGATCAGCTGATGCTCGGCGTTGGACTGGAAGAAGGCCAGCTCCAGCCCAAGCGGCGCGGCCAGCGCCCGGCAGGTCTGTTCGACGTCGGCCAGCGTCTCGTGACCGTAGATGTGCGGCTCGCGCTTGCCGAGCAGGTTGAGGTTGGGGCCGTTGAGGACGAAGACCGGTTTGCTCATGATTTCCCGCCGAATGTTGCGCCGCTCTGGCTAGGCGAGGGCGGGCGGCTTGACAACGGGTCGGGGGGCAACGGGCCGGGGATTGCGGAAATGCGTCTGTCCCCACTAGATGGTCCACGAATGGCAGCGCTTCAGGCTGCGCGAAAGGAATGAAGGCCTTGGCCGATACCGAGACGAAGCCCAGCAAGCGCAGCCGCGAGGCGGCCGAGACCCGCGAGAACATTCTCGAGGTCGCAACCCACGAATATGCCGACAAGGGCCTGGCCGGCGCGCGGATCGATGAGATCGCGGAGAAGACCGCCTCGTCGAAGCGGATGATCTACTACTACTTCGGCGGCAAGGACGAACTCTACCGCGCCGTGCTGGAGCGGGCCTACCATCGCATCCGCGCGCAGGAGCAGGACGCCCATTTCGAGAACCTGCCCCCGGTCGAGGCGCTGCGTGCGATCATCGGGCACAATTTCGATTATCACTTCGAGCACCCCGATTTCGTGCGTCTCGTCATGAACGAGAACGTCCATCACGGCGAACACATCGCGCATATCGCCAGCATGAAGCCGCGCAACCGGTCGGTGATTGAATCGCTCGGCGCGATCCTGAAGAAGGGGGCGGAAGCGGGCGTGTTCCGCGCCGGGATCGATCCGGTCGACCTCCATTCGATGATCAGCGCGCTCAGCTTTTACAACGTCTCCAACCGCCACACCTTCCTCCACAATTTCGGGGTCGACTTCGCCGAGCCGGCGGTGCGGGCCAAGCGGCGCGAACAGATCATCGCCTGCATCCTGGCCTGGGTGACGCGCGACTGAACCAGCGGCACGTGCCGCCCTCCTCAAAAATTTCATGAACCAGTTAGTACATAACTGTTCCCTTGTGCCCTGACTTCGGTTACAAGCCGAAAAAACACGGGCTCTGCGGGGGAGCGATGACTGAGACGATCCTGGTCCTCAACGGGCCCAACCTGAACCTGCTGGGCGAGCGCGAGCCGCAGATCTACGGCCATGAGACGCTCGCCGAAGTGGAGGCGATGTGCCGCGCGGAAGCCGGCGCGAAGGGCTATGCGCTCGACCTGCGCCAGACCAACAACGAGCATGAGATGGTCGAGTGGATCCAGCAGCACCGCAAGGGCTGCGCCGGGATCGTGATCAATCCGGCCGCCTTTTCCTATGCCGCCTATCCCGTGCTCGACGCGCTCAAGCTGGTCGATTGCCCGGTAATCGAGGTTCACATTTCCAACATTCACCGCCGCGAGGCCGAATGGCGCTCCAAGTCGATCATGACCCAGGTCGTGATCGGGATCGTCTCGGGCCTCGGCGTCCATGGCTATCCACTGGCGGTGCGTCACCTGATCTGGCTGAAGGAGCGCAGCGCATGAAACCGACCCGGGCCCGCCTTGGCGTCCTCGCCCTGATCAGCACGGCAACCCTGATCAACTATCTCGACCGTTCGGTGATGGGCGTGGCCAAGCCCGAACTGGTGGCCGAACTGCACATCTCGCCCGAAGTGATGGGCCTCATCTTCTCGGCCTTTTCCTGGACCTATGCCCTGGCGCAGATCCCCGGCGGCTTCGTGATCGACAAGCTCGGCACCCGGCTGACCTATGCGCTCTCGCTCGGCCTGTGGTCGACCGCGACCGCGATCCACGGCTTCATGACCAATATCGCCGGGCTGGTTTCGGCCCGCCTCGCGCTCGGCATTGCCGAGGCGCCGTGCTTCCCCGCCAACAGCCGGGTGATGAGCACCTGGTTTCCGCAGCAGGAGCGGGCGCGGGCCACCGGCGTCTATACCGTCGGCGAATATATCGGGCTCGGCCTGCTGATCCCGGTGCTGGCCTGGATCATGGGGCATTACGGCTGGCGCTCGCTGTTCTGGATCGTCGGGGCGATCGGCGTGGTCTTCGCCCTCATCTTCCACACGATGTACCGCGAGCCGCACGAGAGCGGCCGCGCCAACCAGGCCGAGCGCGACCTGATCGCGGCCGGCGGCGGCGTCGCCTCGGCTACACAGGCTCTTGGTTTTTCGTGGGGGCGGGTCTGGCGGCTGGTCACCACCCGGCAGATCGCCGGCGCCTCGATCGGCCAGTTCTGCAGCAATTCGACCCTGGTTTTCTTCCTCACCTGGTTCCCCTCCTACCTCGCCGAGGAGCGGGGGATGAGCTTCATCAAATCCGGCTACATGGTCTCGCTGCCCTATCTCGGGGCCTCGGTCGGGGTCATGCTCGGCGGCGTCGCTTCAGACTGGCTGATCCGCGCCACCGGCTCGCCCAGCATTGGCCGCAAGGCGCCGATCATCGCCGGGCTCCTGCTCTGCTCGACCATGGGGCTGGCCAATTTCCTCGACAGCAATGCCGCGGTCATCGCCATCATGTCGGTCGCTTTCTTCGGGCAGGGCCTTGCCGGGCTCGGCTGGGCGCTGGTCTCTGACGTGGCCCCGAAGGAGATGATGGGCCTCACCGGCGGCCTGTTCAATTTCTTCGCCAACCTGGCCGGGATCATCACCCCGCTGGTGGTCGGCTTCGTGGTCGGCGCGACCGGTTCGTTCTACGGCGCGCTCGCCTATGTGGGTGCGCTCGGGATCGTCGGCGCTCTTGCTTACTTGTTCCTGCTCGGCCCGGTCGAGCGGGTCACGATCGAGTGAATATCGTCCCACCATCGCGGCGCCCCGCCCTGATCCAACCCGACCTGATGGAACCTGCCCAGTGACCAGCCAGCCTCAAACCTCCGCCATCCGCGCCGGACGAATCCTCGCCGGTCTGCTCGGCCGCGGCATCCTCGAATCCCGCACCCCCTGGCTGCAGGAGCAGGAGGCCGAGGCGCACGGCTTGCGCATGGTCTATTCGCTGTTCGACTTCACCGATCGCGGCTGGCCGGACGAAGACCTTGCCGAAGTCGTTGCCGCCACCCAGCGGCTTGGCTTCGCCGGGCTCAACGTCACCTATCCCTTCAAGCAGGCGGTGCTTCCCCTGCTCGATGAGCTGTCCGAGGGCGCTGCCGCCATCGGCGCGGTCAACACCGTGGCTTTTGTCGATGGCCGCCGGATCGGCCACAACACCGACGTCACCGGCTTCGCCGCCGGCTTCCGCCTTGGCTTCGGCGGCGCGGCGCCCGGCCGCGTGCTCCAGCTCGGCTGCGGCGGGGCGGGCTCGGCCACCTCGCATGCCCTGCTCGGCGTGCTAGGGGCCGACGAACTGGTGCTGTTCGATCCCGATCCCGAGCGGGTCGAGGCCCTGCGCGCACCCTTGGCTGCCCGCTATGGTGAGGCCCGCGTGAGCGCCACGACCGACCCCGTCACCGCCGCGCGCGAGGTCGATGGCCTGCTCAACGCCAGCCCGGTCGGCATGTCCAAGCTGCCCGGCCTGCCCATCGCCGCCGAAGCGATCGAGCCGCGCCACTGGGTGGCAGACATCGTCTATTTCCCGCTGGAAACCGCCTTCCTCGCCGAGGCCCGCCGCAAGGGCTGCCGTACCCTCGACGGCGGCGGCATGGCCGTCCACCAGGCGGTCGATGCCTTCGCGATCTTCACCGGGCTCACTCCCGATCACCAGCGCATGCGGGAAAGCTTCTTCGCCTTCGCGGGTTAACCGCCAGCCTGCTCGCGCTTCGCCTCGGCCTCGACCGCGGCCATCACGCGCAGCACGTTGCCCGACCAGATCTTGTCGATGTCGGCCTCGCTGTAGCCGGCTTCGACCAGGATCTCGGTGATCTCGGGCAGCTGCGAGGCGTCTTCCAGACCGGCCACGCCGCCGCCGCCGTCCCAGTCCATGCCGATGCCCACATGATCGGGGCCAACCACCTTGAGCGCGTGCAGCAACTGCGCGCGGAAGTCCTCGAAGGTGGCGCGGTCGCTATCCGGGTAGAGCCGGTCGATCTCGGCCCGCTTGGCAAGGAATTCGGCGCGCGCCTCCTTGCTCATCCGCGCCTCGCCGCGGTTGGCGAACAGCGCCTTGAGCGCAGCGGCCCGCTCGGGGCTGACCTTGCTGTTCTTCAGGTATGCACCGTAGGAATTGATCTGGATGACCCCGCCCTTCGCCGCCAGCGCGCGCAGGTGATCGTCATCGATGTTGCGCGGATGGTCGAACACCGCCTTGCAGCCGGAGTGCGAGAGGATGGCCGGCGCTTTCGACAGGCGCAGCAGGTCGTCCAGCACCTTGTCGGACGAGTGCGAGCCATCGGGGATGATCCCCAACCGGTTCATTTCCGCCAGCAGCTGAATGCCGAGCGGGCTGAGCCCGCCCCACTTCTCGCCCTTGGGATCGGTCGAACTGTCGGCAAACTGGTTGTTCTGGAAATGGGCGAAGCCCACCAGCCGCACGCCCATCCCGTAGAAGGTGGAGAGCAGGCTGGTATCCTCGCCCAGCGGATAGGCGTTCTCCATCGACATGAAGACCACCCGCTTGCCGCTCCTGGCGATCGGCGCGGCATCGGCGGCATTATAGGCGAAGGCGAAATGGGCCGGGTCCTTCAGCACCATTTCGCGGATCGCCATGCCCCGCATCAAGGCAAAGTCGCGTGCCTTGTGCAGCCCGGCCGTGTCGAGCGGCCCCTGCGCGGTGTAGATCGCCCAGTATCCGCCATCGAGCCCGCCCTTGATCATGCGCGGCAGGTCGACCTGCGTATAGTCGGTGTGGACGTCGTGCCCCTCCTCGATCGACCAGCCGGGGATGGCGAGCGAGGCGGGCGTGTCGAGGTGGGTGTCAAGCGTCAGCGCCCGCTGGTGGATCGCCATGGCCCTGGCGCTGACCTTGATTCCCATGGGCGTCGCCCCCGGACCGGCCGCGAGAGCCGGTCCGGTAAGCGAGAGCGCCAGCACGGCCGCCAGCGCCCGGTTGATCGTGAGCTTCATCAATATTCCGCCGAGAGGGTGAACTGGAACGTGCGCGGGCTCTGCGGCCGGAACGAGCCGTCGCCCGAAACCGCCGGAGAAATGAAGGCGAGCGTATTCGTATCGAACACGTTGTCGAGGTTGAACCGCGCCTTGACCGTCTTGAGCGGCCCGACCGTCCAACCGTCACCGATGTCGACATAGGCGCTGAACACGGTGAACGGCGCGACCGCCGAGCCCGGCGTATTGGCCATGGTCGACCAGCGCGTGCCGGTGTGCTTGCCCGAGAAGTTGGCCACCAGCCACGAGGCCGGCTCGACCGTCACCCCGCCATTGACGACCCATTTGGCACTGTCAGGCAGATACTTGCCTGCGGTCAGCACCGTGGCCGAGCCGACGATGTTGTCCTGGAACGTGGCGTGATTGTAGGTCGCGTTGAGGTTGAAATAGGCCAGCCCATGCAGGAAGGCCGGCTTGTACGTCGCGGTCAGTTCCGCGCCGTAGGCCTTCACCCGCCCGACATTGGTGTAGAAGGTCTCGGTTGCCCCCGAGGAACCCGCCAGGAAGGTCGTGATCGACTGGATGCGGTTCTGGAACTTGGTGTAAAAGCCCGAGAGTGAGGCATAGAATTGCGGCTGGTTGGTGCGGATGCCCACCTCGAAGTTCTGCGAACGCTCCGGCGCCGGTGCCGGAACCACGCCCGGCCCGCTGGCGAGGGTGACCGAGTAGATGTCGTCCATTCCCTTGGGCAGGGCCACGTTTTCCGAATAGGAGGCGAACATCTGCGTCCGGCTGTCCAGCTTGTAGAGCGCGCCGACCTGCGGGAGGAAGAAGTCCTTGTAATGGGCGCGGTTGTATTGCGGGCCATAGCCGGCCACGGCGACGCCGTTCACGATCCGGTAGTAGTCGGCGAAATCGCGGTAGCCGCGCTGCTGGTAATCCATGTCGAGGCCCTTGACCCCGAGCTGGACCTGCAGCCGATCGTCCATCAGCTTGATCGTGTCCTTGGCGAAGAGCTGGACGATATTGCGCTCCGACTGGTAGTTGCGGCGGTAATAGACCACCTGGCCCAGCACCGGGGCGCTGGCGGGCGAACCATCGACCGTGTTCACGCGCAGCTGGGTACGGTTGTATTCGTCCAGCTCGTACCAGATGCCCGCCTCGATCGTGTGGGCGCCCATGTCCCAGTGCAGCTTGTTGGTGATGCCGTAGCGATCGCCGCCCACGCCGGAGCGGCCATATTGCGTGCCCTTGGGGGCGACCACGGCCAGACCGACCGCCGCTTCCGGGGTATAGCGGCTGAGGCTGTTATCATAGCTGTCGGGGCTGACGCCGTAGCCCTGCTTGTTTTCCCAGTAGAGCGTGGATTCGAAATAGACCCCCGGCGCCATGGCGAGGTGGACTGTGCCGCCGTAGAGCTTGTCGTTGCGCACGTTGATCGCCAGCGGCGAGGTGTAGGTGTAATTGACGTTGGAATAAGGCACCCCGGTCGTGGTCGGGGTGAAGCCCGCCGTGGTCGGCGACGGGGTGTCGATATAGCCGCGATAGCGCCCGGTATTGCCGCCGAGATCGGGTGTGGTGGAATAGTACTGCGCGCGGGTCAGCGTCGGGCTGTCATAGTCGAAGAAGTCGTTGGAAACGAACTTCAACCGTAGCCACGAATCCCCGCCGAGGTCGGCCTTGACCTGCGCTTCCCAGTGCTCGCGGTCGATCGTGCCGGTCCCGCGCCACAGGTTGCTGTTGAGCTTGGTGCGGCTGACATAGCCCGCGAACGGCCCGATCTTGCCGGTCGAAACGCGGATGAAGGTGCGCTTCAGGCTGTCGTCGCCGAAGGTCTGCGAGGCGAAGACGCCGAATTCGTCCTGCGGCGCGATCGAATTGTAGGAGATCACCGGGCCGAGCGAGGAATAGGACGGCAGCGAGACGTCGCCCGCGCCGACCGAGGCCTCGACCCCGGCAAGGTTCTCGTTGTCGACATAGCGGAACACCGGGCTGCCGCCGAAGGCGTCGGAGCGGCCGGTCGGGATGCCGTCGATCAGGAAGCCGATCTGGTCGAGGTTGAAGGCGCGGGTCTGGACCGAGTTGCCGAATTCGTAGAGCCCGAGCGCGCCATCGGTCTGCACGTTGAAGCCGGGCAGCTGTTCCAGCATCTTGAGGCCGGAGACGCCCGATGGCGCCGACAGCAGGGCCTCGCGGGTCACGGCCACCACGGTGGTCACCTTGTCCTCGCCGATCGTTTCCGAGGCTGCCGAGACGCGGCGGCCGGTCACGGTGATCTCGGGCGGGCTATCCCCTTCCGCATCCTCGGCGGCCGGGATCGGCGCGGCCTGCGCGTGGGCGAGGGACGGAGCCACGGCGGAAACCGCCAGCAATGCGGGGGCGGAGATACCGAGCCGGAGCAGCGCGAGACGCTTCATCGAAAGACCTTTCCTCATGTTCCGCCGGTTGTGGCGACGGAGTTTTCCTGGCCTTTCGGACGCGCGCCAAAGCGCGCGGCATTACCCCCAATGCCGGCTGCCCGCCCCTATGTGTCGAGTTTCAAACGGCAACCTGCCGGCATGGGCTATGGGTTGCGGGGGCCCCGCGATATACGCACTACGGCGTAAGGGGGCCCGGTCTCAGCGGAACAGCGAGATCAGCAGGACCATGATCAGGCCCATCACCGCGATCGCCGTTTCCAGCATCGACCAGGTGCGGAAGGTGTCACGGGTCGAGGTGCCGAGGTAGCCGCGCACGAGCCAGAAGCCCGGATCGTTGACGTGGGAAAAGATCACCGAGCCCGCGCCGATCGCCAGCACCATCAGCGCCGGGTCCGCGCCCGAGCGCGCGGCAACCTCGGCCATGATCCCCGAGGCGGTGATCGTGGCGACTGTGGCCGACCCCGTCGCCAGCCGGATCGCGGCCGAGACCAGCCAGGCCACCACCAGCGGCGAGACGATGTCGAGGCTCGCCAGCCGTCCGAACAGCGCGGGCAGGCCGATGGTGACGAGGATCTGCTTGAGCGCGCCGCCCGCGCCGATGGCGAGGATGATCCCGCCGACCGGCACCATCGCCTCGCGCCAGATCGATTCCTGCACCCCCGGCGCCATGATCTGCCGGCCCAGCAGCACCGGCAGGGCCACCAGCACGCCCAGCAGCAGCGCCATCGGCGGGTCGGACAGCAGCCCGACCCATGACAGCGCGGCGGGTGAGAGATGCTCGTTGTCGAGCTTGAGCACCGATCCGGCGCCGATCAGCAATACCGGCAGCAGCAGGACGGCCAGCGCCGCCAGCGGGCTGGCCGGGCGGGCGAGCAGGGCCGGGGCCACCGGCAGGGCGCCCGGATCGACCGCCACCCCGCGCGTGGTCCAGCGCGCCAGCAAGGGGCCGGCCGCCAGCGCGGTCGGAATGGCGGCGATCAGGCCCATGGTCATGGCCGGCAACAGGTCGGCCTTCAGTTCGCGCACGGCGATCAGCGGCCCTGGGTGCGGCGGCAGCAGCGCGTGAAGCACCGAGAGCCCGGCCAGCGCCGAGAGCATGACCTTGAGCCGCAGTTCGGCACTGCCGCCCTGCGCCGCGAGCCCGGCGGCGATGATCGGCAGGAGCAGCACGGTCCCGGTCTCGAAAAACAGCGGCAGGCCGATCACGAAGGCGGCGACCAGCGCCCCCCAGGCGGCATTGCGCTCGCCGGTGAGCCCCAGCGCCCGGGCCGCCAGCGCCTGGGCCCCGCCCGAAACCTGCAGCACCGCGCCAAGCCCGAGCCCGAGCGCCACGACCATTCCGGTCCCGCGCAGGATGTCGGAAAAGCCCTTCTCGATGTCGGCGATCACCGCGGCCGGGTCCATCCCGGCGGTCAGCCCCGTCACCGCCGCGCCGCAGAGCAGGCCGACAAAGGGGTGAAGGCCGACCTTGGCGATCAGGAATATGGCAAGGGCAATCCCGAGGCAGGCCACGGCAACAAGCTGGAAATCGGCTGGCGCCATGCGCAAAATCCCCCGGAAGCATCCCACTCGCATCCCGGCGTCTTGCCAGTGAGCGGCCTGCTCTGTGCCAGCTTCGGCGCAGGATGCAAGCGGGATGCCGTGCGGCTGGTCCAGGGCCGCCGACGGATTTCGTCCTAGGCGGGAACCAGTTCCAGCTCGTTCACCTGCTGCTTGACCCGGGCCCGCCAGGCATGGAGCAGCGGCTCGGTATAGCCGCTCGGCTGGGTTAGCCCCTCGAACACGAGGGCATGGGCCGCCTGGAACGCGGCGCTCGCCTGCGGGGCACGGGCCATCGGCCGGTAGAGCGGATCGCCCGCGTTCTGGGCATCGACCCGCGCCGCCATGCGCAGCAGCGCCGCTTCCACGTCAGCCGCCGAGCAGACCCCGTGAAGCAGCCAGTTGGTCATGTGCTGGCTCGAGATGCGCAGGGTGGCGCGGTCTTCCATCAGGCCAACGTCGTGGATGTCGGGCACCTTGGAGCAGCCGACGCCCTGGTCGATCCAGCGCACGACATAGCCAAGGACCCCTTGCGCATTGTTGTCCAGCTCGGCGCGGATTTCCTCGGCCGTCCAGTCGGCGTTGGCCGCCAGCGGCAGGGTCAGCAGCGCGTCGAGCGCGGGCACCGGGGTCTCGGCCAGTTCGCGCTGGCGGGCAAAGACGTCGATCGCATGGTAATGCAGTGCGTGGAGCGTCGCCGCGGTCGGGCTCGGCACCCATGCGGTCGAGGCCCCGGCGAGCGGATGGGCGCTCTTCTGGGCCAGCATGTCGGCCATGCGGTCGGGCATGGCCCACATCCCCTTGCCGATCTGCGCCCTTCCCGAAAGCCCGCAGGCGAGGCCGATCGCCACGTTGCGCGCTTCATAGGCCTTGATCCAGGTCGCTTCCTTCATCGTGCCCTTGCGGACCATCGGCCCGGCCCGCATCGCGGTGTGGATCTCGTCGCCGGTCCGGTCGAGGAAACCGGTGTTGATGAAGACGATGCGGTGGCGCACGGCGTGGATGCAGGCGGCAAGGTTGACCGAAGTCCTCCGCTCCTCGTCCATCACCCCGATCTTGATCGTGTGGCGGGCAAGGCCCAGCATGTCCTCGACCGCGTCGAACAGCCGGTCGGCGAAGGCCGCTTCCTCGGGCCCGTGCATCTTCGGCTTGACGATGTAGATCGAGCCTGTGCGGCTGTTGGACAGCATGCCCTTGCCGGTGAGGTCGTGCATCCCGATCACGCTGGTGACGATCGCGTCGAGAATGCCCTCCGGCGCCTCGCTGCCATCGGCCAGGCGCAGGGCCGGCGTGGTCATCAGGTGGCCCACGTTGCGGACGAACATCAGGCTGCGGCCGGGCAGGGTGAAGACCGTGCCGTCGGGCGCGGTCCAGGCCCGGTCGGGCGCCATTTCGCGGGTCGTCTCGTGGCCGTTCTTGTCAAACCGCGCGGTCAGCGTGCCCTGCATCAGGCCGAGCCAGTTGGCATAGGCCTCCACCTTGTCCGCCCCGTCGACCGCGGCGATCGAATCCTCGAAGTCGACGATCGTGGTCAGCGCCGCCTCGACGATGACGTCGGCCAGCCTGAGCGGATCGTGGCAACCGATCGGATGCTCGCCGTCGATCACCAGTTCGACGTGCAGGCCGTTGTGGCGAAACAGCAGGCCGCCCTCCCTGCGCCCGACCAGCGCCGGGTGCGGCGCGCCGTCGACCGCGTTCTGCCAGCCGGGAATCGTCTCGTTGAGGAACCGGCGCGCCCGGCAGATGACCTGGGCGCCGCGCTCGGGATCGAAGGCGCCAGGCTTCGGCTGGCCGGGCAGGGCGTCGGTTCCGTAGAGCGCGTCGTAGAGGCTGCCCCAGCGCGCATTGGCCGCGTTGAGCGCGAAGCGCGCGTTGAGCACGGGAACGACGAGCTGCGGCCCGGCCATGGTCGCGATCTCGGGATCGACGTTCTGGGTGTCGACCGTGAAGGGCGCCGGCTCGGGAACGAGGTAGCCGATCTGGCTGAGGAAGGCGCTGTAGGCGGCAGGATCGTGGGCATGGCCGGTGCGGGCCATGTGCCACAGGTCGATCCGGGCCTGGAGGTCGTTGCGCCGGGCGAGGAGTTGGCGGTTTTCCGGGGAGAAACGGGCGAACACGCCCGCCGCCCCGGCCCAGAAGGCCTGCGCCTCGATCCCGGTGCTGGGCAGGGCCCGCTCTTCCACGAAATGGCACAGCGCCTCGTCGATCGACAGTCCGGCGCGCTCGAGCATCTTGGTCATGGCGTGGTCCTTCGTATCTGAAGTACCCGCCGGGGAGGCGCTCCCGGCGGGTACCCTTCCTCTCCCAGGAAGTTCAGTTCAACGGCCGGCCCGGCCGAGGCGGTGGTAGAGGTGCGAATACTTGGACGAGTCCGGCTCGTCGCCGTGTTCGACCAGGTAGGCATGGACGGCGCGCTTCAGCAGCTTGAAATCCTCGCTGGAGAAGATCGGGCGGGCGAGTGCGGGTTCAGGCATGGTCTTTCTCCTTGATCCTGGTTGGTTTCAATTCAGGCGAACTGGTTCATCGTGTTGTGGACGCCGCCGGCCTTGAGCGCGGCCTCGCCGGCGAACAGTTCCTTGTGATCGTCGCCGATGTCGGAGCCCGACATGTTCTGGTGCCTCACACAGGCGATCCCTTCGCGGATCTCCTTGCGCTGGACCCCGGCGACGTAACCGAGCATCCCGGCCTCGCCGAAGTATTCGCGGGCAAGGTTGTCGGTCGAGAGCGCGGCCGTATGATAGGTCGGCAAGGTGATCAGGTGGTGGAAGATCCCCGCCCGCCTGGCCGCGTCCCGCTGGAAGGTGCGGATGCGCTCGTCGGCTTCGGCGGCCAGCTCCGTCGTGTCGTAGATCACGCTCATCAGCGCGCCCCGATCATAGGCGGAAACATCGCGGCCTTCGGCCTTCCAGGCATCGTGGACCTGCTGGCGGAAGTTCAGCGTCCAGTTGAACGAGGGCGAGTTGTTGTAGACCAGCTTGGCGTTCGGAACGACCTCGCGGATCCGGTCAACCATCCCGGCGATCTGCTCGATATGCGGCTTCTCGGTCTCGATCCACAGCATGTCGGCACCGTTCTGCAGCGCGGTGATGCAGTCGAGCACGCAGCGGTCTTCCCCGGTTCCGGCGCGGAACTGGAACAGGTTCGACGGCAGGCGCTTGGGCCGCATCAGCTTGCCCGCCCGGTTGATCAGGACATCGCCATTGACCGTGGCGATATCGCTGATCTCCTCGCAATCGAGGAAGGCGTTGTACTGGTCGCCAAGGTCCCCCGGCTCGCGGCTGAAGGCGATCTGCTTGGTCAGCCCAGCGCCGAGCGAGTCGGTCCGCGCCACGATCACCCCGTCGTCGACCCCCAGTTCGAGGAAGGCGTAACGGACCGCGCGGATCTTCGCGAGGAAGTCCTCGTGCGGGACGGTGACCTTGCCGTCCTGGTGGCCGCACTGCTTCTCGTCCGAGACCTGGTTCTCGATCTGGATCGCACAGGCCCCGGCCTCGATCATCTTCTTGGCCAGCAGGTAAGTCGCCTCGGCATTGCCGAAACCGGCATCGATATCGGCGATGATCGGCACGACATGGCTCTCGTAAGTGTCGATCCGGTGCTGCAGGTCGGCGGCGCGGGTGGCGTCACCGGCCTCGCGGGCCGCATCGAGCTCGCGGAAGATCATGCCCAGCTCGCGCGCGTCGGCCTGCTTGAGGAAGGTGTAGAGTTCGTCGATCAGCGCGGGGACGGAGGTCTTCTCGTGCATCGACTGGTCGGGCAGGGGCCCGAAGTCGCTGCGCAGCGCCGCGATCATCCACCCCGAGAGGTAGAGGTACTTGCGCTTCACCGTGCCGAAGTGCTTGCGGATCGCGATCATCTTCTGCTGGCCGATGAACCCGTGCCAGCAGCCGAGCGACTGGGTGTATTGCGCCGGGTCCGCGTCATAGGCGGCCATGTCGGCGCGCATGATCTTCGCGGTGTAGCGCGCGATGTCGAGCCCGGTGCGGAAGCGGTTCTGCAGCCGCATCCGCGCCGCACCTTCGGCATCGATCCCGTCCCACGGCGCGCCGCGGGCATCGATCAGGGTGGCAAGGGTTTCAAGTTCGTTCCGGTAAGTCATGGTAGAGGTTCCGTGTGCTTGGGAGCTGGCACCGGATTACCGCGCGAATCGGGGCTTTAAGAGGCCTCTTGCAGTGCAGCTGTAAAACTTTACAATAGTTATATGTAAAGTTGTGCAGGAGCGTACCATGGCCCCTCCCGGCGCCTCGTCCTATCTCGGCCCCCGCCTGCGCCGCCTGCGCCGCGATCTTGGCTTGACCCAGGCCCAGATGGCGACCGACCTCGAGATTTCGCCGAGCTATATCGCCCTGCTCGAACGCAACCAGCGCCCCCTTACGGCCGACCTGCTGCTGCGCCTCGCCCGCACCTACAAGCTCGACATGGCCCAGCTTGCCGCCGACGAGGGGCCCCAGCTCGCCGCCCGCCTCCAGGCCATGCTGCGCGATCCGATGTTCGCCGATATCGAGCTGCCCCCGCTCGAGGCGGGCGACGTGGCCAGCAATTTCCCCGCCGTGGCCGAGGCCATGCTGCGCCTCCACGCCGCCTACCAACGCGACCAGACCGCCCTGGCCGACCGCGCCGCCGAAGGGGCCGGGGCCGCCGCCGAGGGCGACGATCCGGTGGCCGAGGCCCGCCGTTTCATCGGCGCGCGGCGCAATTCCTTCCCCGCGCTCGATGACGCGGCCGAGCGGCTGGCCGAGGCCGTGGCATCGGATGGCGGGCTGGAGCAGTGGTTTCGCGCCCGCCATCAGTTGCGGGTGCGCTATCTTCCGCCAGACGTTCTGATGGGCTCGCTGCGGCGCTACGACCGGCACCGCGAGGAAGTGCTGATCAACGACACGCTCGACCAGCCCTCGCGCCGGTTCCAGCTCGCCCTGCAACTCGTTTACCTCGCCATGCGCCGCGATCTCGACGCCATGGTCAAGGAAGTGGGCGAAGCCAGCGAAAGCGGCCGCAAGCTGATCCGCCGGACCCTCGCCAACTATGCCGCAGCGGCCGTGCTCATGCCCTACACCGCCTTTGCAAGGGCGGTGGAAGCGCGCGCCTACGATGTCGAGGCGCTGGCCCGCCACTTCGGCACCAGTTTCGAGCAGACCGCCCACCGCCTCACCACCCTGCACAAGCCGGGGCACGAGCGCGTGCCGTTCTTCTTCATCCGGGTTGACCAGGCGGGCAACGTCTCCAAGCGGCTCGACGGCGGCGGCTTCCCCTTCGCCCGCCACGGCGGCGGTTGTCCGCTGTGGTCGCTCCACTCGGTCTTCACCGTGCCGGGGCAGGTCGTGCCCCAATGGATCGAACTGCCCGACGGCGCGCGCTACTTTTCCATCGCCCGCACGGTCGGGGCCGGGGGCGGCTCGTTCGGCGCGCCGCAGTTGGTCCGGGCCATTGCGCTGGTCTGCGCGGCGGCCGATGCGCCCCGCCTCGTCTATGCCCGCGCCCATCCCGATCCGGGGCCGGGCGGGGGCACGCCGATCGGGGTGACCTGCCGGTTGTGCCACCGTCCGCTCTGTCCGGCCCGCGCCCTGCCGCCGGTTGGCCGCGCCATCCTGTCCGACGAGACTCACCGCCCCGGGGCGGCCTACAGCCTCGCTGACGAGTAAGCCGATACGATTGGCGACAAATCCGGCGATTGCCGCGATGCACACGCCGCTGATAGACCTTGCGCAACCGGAAGGGGCGTTGGGGCTATGCGCAGACTTCTATCGTGGGCTGTCCTTGCCGTGCCCGGCGCCGCCATGGCGCAGGGGGTGAACGACAATGCCGTGGCCAGCGCCCGCGATGCCTTCGGGCTCGCGGTCGGCAACGAGCGGGTCGGGCTCTACACCAATGCGGATGTGCGCGGCTTCTCCCCGGTCGATGCCGGCAATGCCCGGATCGAGGGGATCTATTTCGCCCCGGTAGCCGAACTGCCGATCCGGCTGGCCTCGGGCAGCAAGGTCCGGGTCGGGATCACGGCACAGGGCTATGCCTTCCCCGCGCCGACCGGGATCGTCGACTATGACCTGACCGTCGACGGGCGCCGCACCCAGGCCATGGTCAGTGCCGAGCGCGGCCAGTTCGGCTCCTTCGCGGTCAATTTCGACGGGCAGCTGAGGCTGGATGAACGCCTCGGCGCCTATGCCGGGACCACGATCAAGCGCCAGAACCGGCACGAGGGCGGGGACTACAAGACCGATATCTTCGCCGCGGGCCTGGCGTGGCGGCCATGGAGCGGGGCCCGCGTCGCCGCCTTCTACGGCTACAGCCGGATGTTCAACGACGAGACCGCGCCCTCGGTCTTTCCTGCCGGCGATTTCCTGCCGCCCCGCTATCCCCGCCGCCTGACCATCAGCCAGCCGTGGACCCGGCGCGACGTCAAGCTGCAGACCTACGGTGCGCTCGCCCGCCTGCCGCTGGGCGACTGGCGGGTCGATGCTGGCCTGTTCCGCACCGACCGGCAGACCCCGGCGACCTATATCGACATCTTCGCCGCCCGGCCCGACGGAACCACGGCGGACCGGGTGATCGTCGCCGACGTCGCCAATCGCGACCGGGCCTGGTCGGGCGAACTGCGCCTCGCGCGGACTTTCGCCGCCGCCGGTCTTGCCCACCGCCTCACCGTCAGCCTGCGCGGCAAGCGGACCGATCGCCGCTTCGGCGCCGCCCAGCGCGTCTCGCTCGGCGCAAGCACGCTGTTCGCGCCCGACCCGCGCCCGGCGCCCGCCTTCACCTTCGGCCCGGATGACAGCGACAGGTCCGACCAGACCACGGTCGGCCTCGGCTGGTCGGTCGCGCGGGGACAGCGCTTTGCCGCCGACCTCGCGCTGTCCCGCTCGAGCTACGGCAAGACCATCCACTTCGCTGCCAGCCCGCTGCCGGTAACCGTGCGCGACCGGCCGGTGACCGGCAGTGTCACCGCCGCGCTCAACCTGACCGACAAGCTCGCCGTCTATGGCGGCCATGTCCGCGGCTTCGAGGAAGTGCCCGCCGCCCCGGCCAATGCCGCCAACCGCGGCACGGCGCCCCCGGCGATCCGCACGGCCCAGACCGACCTTGGCCTGCGCTACGCGGTGACCAGGGATCTCAGCCTCGTCGCCGGGATCTTCTCGATCACTAAGCCCTATTACAATCTCGACGGCGCGGCGATCTACCGTGAGCTGGGCCAGTCGGCCAACCGCGGCGTGGAAATGTCGCTCGCCGGTTCGGTCCTGCCCGGATTGAGCGTGGTGCTCGGCACGGTGCTGATCGACGCGAAGATCACCGGGGAGCTGGTCGCCAGCGGCGTGATCGGCCCGCGCCCGGTCGCCTCCGGGAAACGGCGCAGCGTGGCCAGCGCCGACTGGCGGCTGGATGGCGGCAAGAGCCCGCTGTCATTCGACATCGCGGTAGAGAGCCTGTCCAAGCGGATCGGCAATGCCAGCAACCGGCTGATGGTGCCGGCGCGGGAGGTGTTCGACATCGGCCTGCGCTACCGCTTCGCGCTGGGGCCGGCCAAGGCCCTGCTGCGGGCGCAGGTCACCAACCTGTTCAATGACTACAACTGGTATGTCACCGCCAACGGCGCCTTCGTCTATACCCACAGCCGCCGCTTCCTCGCCGAGCTTCGGGTGGACCTTCAGTAGTCTGGCCGCGGACGATTTCGCTGCGACGTAATCTTGCGATTGGTTTCAAGCCGCAATCGGTAATTTTGAATCGATATGTGTTATCGCGTTGAAACAAACGCTCACGCTGTCGTAAATTGTAACAATTTCATTGTTGACAATCTTGTGACCCTTTCTGCACAATCGGCCCCATAATTCAGGGAGAGGGGCTTTTTCCATGAAGCAGATTGCACTGGTCGCCTTGCTGGCGACCACTGGCCTTGTCGTGCCCGGCGCGGCCATGGCCCAGACCGCCGCACAGGCGGCCGAGGAAGTGACCGAGGCGGTCGACGCGGCGGACATCGTCGTCACTGGATCGCGCGTCAGCACCAATGCCAACAGTCCGACCCCGCTGACCGTCCTGCCGGCCGACCAGTTCCTCAAGCTGCAGCCGACCACGGCGGTCGACGCGCTGGCGCTGATGCCGGCGATGATGGGCTCGCAGGGCACCAGCAGCCGCCCGGGCGGGGGGCAGCGCAACGGCGCGGCGGCCTATCTCTCGCTGCGCAACATGGGCGACCTGCGCACCCTGATCCTGATGGACGGCCAGCGCGTGGTGCCCACGATCAACTCCAACCAGGCCCAGGTCGATGCCGCGGTCGTGCCGCAGCTGCTGCTCAAGCGGGTCGACATGGTGACCGGCGGCGTCTCGGCGGTCTATGGCTCCGACGGCGTCAGCGGGGTGATCAACTTCGTCACCGACCGCGATTTCAACGGGGTCAAGCTCCAGGCCAACAACGGCATCTCGACCTATGGCGACGCGCGGACCTGGGACGTGGGCATTGCCGCCGGCACCCGCTTTGCCGACGATCGCGGCCATATCGAATTCTCGTACCAGCACCTCAAGGACCACGGCGTGGTCGATCGCCGGGATTCGCTGGACCGGGCGATCTATGCCGCCAACACCGGCGGCGCGGGGACCGGCACGTCGGCCAATCCCTATTTCAACATCCCCGACATGCGCCAGTCGAACATGACGTTCGGTGGCCGTATCGTCAGCGTCGGCACCTCGGCCGATTCTGCCGCGCTCAACGGGCTGCAGTTCACCTCGCCGACCACGCTGGCTGCGTTCAACAACGGCCTGCTGCCGATCGTCGGCGGCTCGCTCGCCCCGTTCAGCTCGGCCCTGACCGTCTATAATGCCACGTCCAACCCGACCGGCACGATTGCCACCGGCAACGTCCAGAGCGGGGGCGACGGCGCCTACTACGCCAGCTCGTCGATCAAGCATGCCTCCAGCGCCGACCAGGCGTTCGGCCGCTTCGACTTCGACCTGACCGAGGACATCCATTTCTTCGCCCAGCTGGCCTACAGCCGCCTCGTCAATTCCAACCAGTTCCGCAGCCCGGCCTTCAACGGCAACGCGTCCCTGCGCTTCTCCTATGCCAATCCCTACCTGTGGAACGTGCAGGGCACGGCCGGAACCCTGTTCCGCAGCAACCCGGGCCGCTTCTTCAACATGGGCATCCTGCTGCTCAACGCGCCCACCTCGCAGAACACGACCGAGACCTGGATGGCGCACACCGGGTTCGAGGGGAAGATCGGCGAGAAGCTGAACTGGACCCTGACCGGCGGCAAGTCGAGGTCGGTCATCAACTCGGAAGACTTCTTCAACTTCCGGCGCGACAAGTTCGCCGCCGCGCTCGACGCGGTCGATGTCGGCCAGGTTACCACCGGCACGCCCAGCGGCCAGATCGCCTGCCGCGCCACGGTTGCCTATACCGGCCATGCCGCCAATCCCAACCTTGCCGGCTGCGTCCCGCTCAATGTCTTCGGCGGGATCCAGAATTCCAGCCCGCAGGCCTTGGCCTGGCTTTATGAAACGACCTTCAACCGCCATGTCACCCGGCTGGAGACGATCAGCGGCTCGGTTACCGGCCAGCCGTTCGAGACCTGGGCCGGCCCGGTCAAGATGGCGCTCTCGGGCGAATGGCGCCAGATCCGCTGGGACGTGACCAGCAACGCCGATCCGCTCGACCTGGCGCCCGATTGCGCCGGCATCCTCTACAACTGCACCGCCGGGACCACGGTCAAGTGGTTCAACAACTCGTTCGGCGCGATCTCCGGCGCGAAGCAGACGGTCAAGGAAGGAGCTTTCGAAGTGCAGGTCCCGCTGCTCAGGGACCAGCCGATGTTCCAGGACCTCTCGGTCACCGGCGCGGTCCGCCTGACCGACTACAGCACCAGCGGCAAGGTCACGACCTGGAAGCTGGGCGCCGACTGGCACATCAACGACGACATCCGCATCCGCGCCACCCGCTCGCGCGATATCCGCGCGCCCAACCTGTTCGAGATGTTCTCCTCGGTGAAGCAGAACTGCGCGACCACCACGGTCGACAAGCTGACCGGGGCGACCAACAACAACAACTGCAACATCGAGCGGCCCAACCCCAACCTCACGCCCGAACTGGCCGACACACTGACTGCGGGCGTCGTGCTCACCCCCGGCTTCATTCCGGGCCTGACGCTGTCGGTCGATTACTACCGGATCAAGGTCAAGGACGTGGTCTTCCTCGTCCAGGGCTTCAACCAGAACGTGCTGGCCAACTGCGCCGATCTCAAGGGCGCCCCGGCGATCTGCTCGATCGTGGTCAACCGCAAGGACTGGATCGACACCAACCCGGCGACCAACCCGATCCTCAACACCGAGAGCCAGTTCTTCAACATCGCCAACCAGCGAACCTGGGGCATCGATTTCGAGGCGAACTACAATACGAAGCTGGGCGAGCGCCCGCTCAACCTGCGCCTGCTCGCGGCCTATCAGCCGCAGCTTGATTATGATCAGGGCCCGGTCGGCGTCCTGACCATGGCCGGGGCCTTCAACGTCGGCACCAACCGCTTCTCGGCCTCGCCGAAGTGGCGCCTCACCGGCATCGCCTCGCTCGACGTGACCGACAACATCAGCTTCACCTGGCTGCAACGCTGGCGCTCGGGGCTGAATGCCTACTACGATCCGGCGATCCAGCTGGTGCAGTCGAAGCTGCCCGCGCTCGGCACCACCACGCTCAACCTGTCGTACAAGTTCGAGGACAACCGCCTCGGCAACGGCGAGCTGTTCCTCAACGTGCGCAACGTCTTCAATGCCTTCCCGACGAGCTATTACTCGGGCCAGGTGACGCAGCCGTCCAGCCAGCCGTTCCTGCCCGAAGGGGATGACACGCTCGGCCGTTACTTCACCGTCGGTTTCCGCCTCAAGCTCTGAGCGCAGGGCGGCGGGGTGGCGCGTGCCGCTCCGCCGCGCCAGCCCTCCTCCCCGCGCGATTTGAACGCCCGCGCGGGGAGGAGTGGCGGGTCTTTATCTACGCCCCTGGCCCGCATTGGGCGTGAAAGCGGGCGCCAAGCTCATCGCGGATCCAGCGTGCGGCCGGGCCAAGGTGGCTGCCGCGCTGCCAGGCGGCCCAGATCGGATAGGCCGTGCTGCGCCCTTCCGGAACCGGCAAGATCACCAGCCGCCCGGCGGCAAGGTCGGCCTCCACCATGTGGCGCGGCATGTTGCCCCAGCCGATCCCCTCCAGCAGCAGCGCATGTTTCGCGCCGAGATCGCCCAGCCGCCAGGTGCGCGCCGCGAACACGCCGAAGTCCTGCCCCTCGGTCAGGCTCGAGCGGTCGGTCAGCACCAGCTGGCGGTAGCGCCGGGCAATGCCGGGCTCGATCCGCTCCATCCGCGCCAGCGGATGGGCCGGCGCGGCCACCGGGACCAGTTCCAGATCGCCCAGCGCCTGCAGTTCGAGCAGCGGCTGACCCGCAGTCGCCGGCCCCGCCACGGCCAGTTGCGCCCGCCCGTCCAGCACCAGCCCGGCAACCGCGCCGAGGCCTTCGACATGCAGGGTCAGGTCCACGGTCGGAAAGGCCAGTTCGAAATCGCGCAGCAGGCCCGAAAGTTGCCGCTGCGGCACCATCACGTCGATGGCCAGGCCAAGGCAGGTCTCCAGCCCCTCGTTGTAGGCGCGCACCCCGGCGATCAGGTCGTCCACCCCGTCGCCGATCGCGCGGGCGTGTGTCAGCACGGCCTTGCCCGCCTCGGTCAGCACCGGGCGGCGCGATCCTTCGCGGTCGAACAGGCGCACGCCGAGCTGCGCCTCGAGCCCGGCAATGCCGTAGCTGATAGCCGAGACCGCGCGCCCCATCTGCCGCGCCGCGCCGTTGAACGAGCCTTGTTCGGCCACGGCAAGGAGGATCGCGAGTTGGTCGAGGGTAGGGCGGGCAACGTCAGCCATTCTAATATCCTGAACATTTGAGACGAATTTATCCGTCTTTTTCGATTGCCTGCCAAGCCCTATCTCCCCGTTCAACCACTAGCCACGCAGCGGCCACGAACGAGAGTTCCGGGCCGGACTGCCTGGGGAGAAAGACGATGATCGAACTGCGCCCCTTTTCCACCCTCGGTGCCGCCAACCACGGCTGGCTCGATGCGCACCACCACTTCTCCTTCGCCGACTACTACGAGCAGGAGCGGACTCACTGGGGCGCCCTGCGCGTCTGGAATGATGACGTGATCGCGCCGAAGTCCGGCTTCCCGCCGCATCCGCACCGCGACATGGAGATCATCACCTACATCCGCCAGGGCGCGATCTCGCACCGCGACAATCTCGGCAATTCCGGGCGGACCGAGGCGGGCGATGTCCAGGTCATGTCGGCCGGCACCGGGATCCAGCACGCCGAATACAACATGGAGGACGAGGAAACCCGCCTGTTCCAGATCTGGATCATGCCCGACCGGCGCGGCCATGCGCCCAGCTGGGGCACCCGGCCGTTTCCGAAGGATGATCGTTCTGGTGCTTTCACCGTCCTTGCTTCCGGCATTGCCGGGGATGACGCGCTGCAGATCAACGCTGATGCCCGCGTCCTCGGGGCGCTGGTCAAGGCCGGAGACACCGTGCGTTATGAAACCACGCCCGAACGCCATGCCTATCTCGTCCCCGCCAGCGGCCGGATCAAGGTCGGGGAGGTTGAGGCCAATGCCCGCGACGGCGTCGCCATCACCGGCCTTCCGGTGATCGAGGTCACCGCGCTCGAGGACGCCGAACTGGTCCTGGTCGACGCCGCCTGAACCCCTGTTTCCCTAACCCTCTCCCCCCAACCCTCTCCAAAGCCCCCAAGGAGTACCCCCATGTCCGAACGTATCGCCAACACCCGCGTCCTGCCGGTGATCTTCGATCGCTGGTCGCCCCGCGCCTTTGACGGCAGCGCCGTGCCCCAGGCCGATCTCGACGTCATCTTCGAGGCCGCCGGGCTCGCCGCCTCGGCCTTCAACTACCAGCCTTGGCGGTTCCCCTATGCCCACCGCGCCGACGGCGCGCAGTTCGAAGCGTTTCTGTCGGCACTGGTGCCGTTCAACCAGTCGTGGGCCAAGGATGCCTCGGTGCTGGTCTTCGCGGTCTCCGACCAGGCGATGCGCAGCGACAAGGGCGCCAATCCGAACCACAGCCACTCGTTCGACACCGGGGCCGCCTGGGCCAACCTTGCCCTGCAGGCCACCGCGCTGGGCTATCACACCCACGGCATGACCGGGGTCGATTTCGAGCGCGCCGCCGAAGTGCTCAACCTGCCCGAAGGCTTCCGGATCGAGGCGGCGATCGCCATCGGCCGCCAGGCTCCGGCCGAGGTCCTGCCCGAAGGCCTGCGCGAACGCGAAGTGCCCACGGGGCGCAAGCCGGTGGCCGAATTTGCCTGGTCGGGCCCGTTCCCGGGCTGATGCCCCATTCGGCGCGGGGGTGGCGTAACCCCCGCGCCGCGCTTGCGTGCACTTGCACACCGGCCTAGTCTCCTGCGCGAACGGGGAGAATATCGTGGCCGATCAACAGCCCGCGTCGCAGCAGCCGGCTCCCGGCGCCCTCGTTCGCCGCCACCGCCTGTCCACCCGGCTGTGGCACTGGCTCAACGTCATTACCCTCTTCGTCATGCTGAAAAGCGGGCTGATGATCTTCAACGCCCATCCCCGGCTCTACTGGGGGATCTACGGCGCCAATTTCGATCACTCCTGGCTGCAGGTCACTCATCGCGGCGACGAAGGCATCCTGCGCATCGGCGATGCCGTCTTCGTCACCACCGGCCTGCTCGGCAGCTACCGGGACGCGGGCGGCGCCGTGCAGTTCCACGCCTTTCCCTACTGGCTGACCTTGCCGTCCAACTACAGCCTCGCCGATGCCCGGCTCTGGCACCTCGCTTTCGCCTGGGTCCTCGCGCTCGGCTTCGCGGCCTATCTCCTCTGGTCCTTGCTTAACGGCCACATCCGCCGCGATCTCCACATCACCCGCGGCGAATGGTCCCCGGCCCATATCTGGGGCGACATCAAGCAACATGCCCGCCTGCGCTTCCCCACCGGTGCGGCGGCCCTGCGCTACAACGTCCTCCAGAAGCTGGCCTATGGCTCGGTCCTGTTCGTCCTGCTCCCGCTGATCATCCTCACCGGCCTCACCATGTCGCCGGGAATGAACGCGGCGATCCCGGCCCTGCTCGACCTGTTCGGCGGCCGGCAGACGGCGCGCTCGCTCCATTTCCTCGCCGCGCTCGGCCTCGTCCTCTTCTTCGTGGTCCATATCGCCATGGTCCTGCTTGCCGGGCCGCTGAACGAGGTGCGCGGGATGATCACCGGCTGGTATCGCCTGCCCAAGGATCGCGATCATGGCTGAGCCGATCTCCCGCCGGGGTCTGATCGCCGCGGGCGGCTCGCTGCTTCTCGCCGGCTGCGACAAGCTGAATGGCAACCCCGCCTTGCGTGGCCTGCTGATCAGCGCCGAAGATGCCCACCGCGCCAGCCAGCGCCTGCTTACCGGCGGCGCGCTCGCCCCCGAATTCGCTGAGAACCAGCGCTCGCCCAACTTCCGCTCCAACGGCAATGCCACCGCTGCCGGCAACGCCGAGTGGGACCGCCACGCCGCCGAAAACTTCGCCCGCTGGTCCCTGCGGGTCGACGGCCTCGTCATGCGCCCGCTCGATCTCACGCTGGAGGCGCTGAAAGCCCTGCCGCAGCGCAGCCAGATCACCCGGCACGACTGCGTCGAGGGCTGGAGCGCGATTGGCGGCTGGACCGGGCCGCAGCTTGGCACGGTCCTGCGCATGGCCAGCCTGCTCCCCGCCGCGCGCTATCTCGTGTTCCACTGCGCCGACCGCTTCGGCCCCACCCCCTATTACGAATCGATCGACCTGATCGACGCCTTCCATCCGCAGACGATCCTCGCCCACACCATGAACGGCGGCCCCCTGCCGACAGGCCACGGCGCCCCCCTGCGCCTCCGGGTCGAGCGTCAGCTGGGCTACAAGCAGGCCAAATACGTCATGCGGATCGAGGCCCGCGCCAGCCTCGCCGGGCTCTACGGCGGCAAGGGCGGCTTCTGGGAGGACCGGTCGGACTATGCGTGGTACGCCGGAATTTAACCCCCTCGCAAACCCCGCAAGCTAAGGGAGCGGCATGAAAGTCCTCGTCACCGGCGCCGCCGGCTTCATCGGTTTCAGCCTGATCCGCGCCTTGGCCGCCCGCGGTGACAGCGTGGTCGGCATCGACAACTGCAACGACTACTATCAGGTCTCGCTGAAGCGCGACCGCCTTGCCCTGCTGACGGCGGAGGCGGGCGAGCGCTTCACTTTCATCGAGCAGGACTTTGCCGACTATCCCGCGCTCACCGCCGCGCTCGCCGGGCACGAGTTCGACGCCATCGCCCACCTCGGCGCCCAGGCGGGTGTGCGCTACTCCCTCGAAAACCCCCACGCCTACGTCCAGTCGAACCTTGCCGGCCACGTCAACCTGCTGGAGATCGCCCGCCACCGGAAGGTCGGCCATATGGTCTATGCCAGCTCCTCCTCGGTCTATGGCGGCAACACCAAGCTGCCTTTCGCGGTGGAGGACCGCACCGATCACCCCGTCTCGCTCTACGCCGCCACCAAGCGCGCCGACGAACTGATGAGCGAGACCTACGCCCACCTCTACCGGCTCCCGCTCACGGGCCTCAGGTTCTTCACCGTCTATGGCCCCTGGGGCCGCCCCGACATGATGCTGTGGATCTTCACCCGAAAGATCCTCGCCGGCGAGCGCCTGCCCGTGTTCAACCACGGCGACATGTACCGCGACTTCACTTACATCGACGACATCGTCGACGGCGTGATCCGCAGCCTCGACAATCCCCCGGCCGACGACGGCGCGGCGAAAGCGGGCGGCAGCACCAAGCCGCACCGCCTCTACAACATCGGCAATCACCGCAGCGAACACCTGATGAAGGTGATCGGCCTGATCGAGCAGGCCACCGGGCGCAAGGCCGACCTCGACCTCCTGCCCATGCAGGCCGGAGACGTCCACCGCACCGAGGCCGACATCGAAGCCATCGCCTCGGACCTCGGCTATGCCCCCACAACCACCATCGAGCAGGGCGTCCCCGCCTTCGTCGAATGGTACCGGGGATATCACTCTGTTTGATGGGTACGCCTTGGCCATCCGGCCAAGGCTTGCGGCACCGGGCCGGGGGAACGGGCCGATACCGGGGGTATAACTTGCCGCGTGCTCTTGCCCCGGCCACAGCCATCGGGAATGAACCCGCCATGGCGATTCTTTCAGACAAGTGGATCCGCGAAAAGGCCCTCAATGAAGGGATGATCGAACCGTTCGTGGAGAGCCAGCGGCGCGAAGGCTGCATTTCCTACGGCCTTTCGTCCTATGGCTACGACGCCCGCGTTGCGCCCGAGTTCAAGATCTTCACCAATGTCGACAGCGCCGTGGTCGATCCCAAGGACTTCGCCGCCAACTCCTTCGTCGACCGCACGACCGACGTCTGCGTCATCCCGCCCAATTCCTTCGCGCTGGCCCGCACGGTCGAATATTTCCGCGTGCCCCGCGACGTGCTGGTGATCTGCCTCGGCAAGAGCACCTATGCCCGCTGCGGCATCATCGTGAACGTCACCCCGCTCGAACCGGGCTGGGAAGGCCACGTCACGCTGGAATTCTCCAACACCACCCCGCTCCCGGCCAAGATCTACGCCAACGAAGGCGCCTGCCAGTTCCTGTTCCTGGCTGGCAACGAACCTTGCGAGACCAGCTATGCCGACCGCGCCGGCAAATACATGGGCCAGCGCGGGGTCACCCTGCCGAGGCTCTGAGCCACCCCGCAATCTCGTCATGCCAGCGCAGGCTGGCATCGCTGTCGGCGAGGCAAGGCCATGTGTCAGGCGCGGCGACAACGGATTCCACCCGCCCGCCGGCCCTGCTAACACCCGCCGCGTGAGCGCCTTCCTCTTCGCCTTCCTCGCCGTCCTCGTCTGCGGAATCGGTGCGCGCGACCAGTCGCTCGTCGCCGGCGTCACCCGCGTTCAGGGCCAGCGCCCGCTGCTGCTCCTCACCGCGCTGGCCGCCGCCGCTGCCACCACGGCCTTCGCCGGCTGGGCCGCCACGCGGCTGGTCGCCGACATGGTCCCCGCCGCCCGCATCCTGTTCGCCGCCATGGCCCTCGTCCTCGCCGGGCTCGAGATCCTCGTCCTGCGCGCGCCGCGCCAGCCGGAGGAGCCGACCGGCTCGCTCTTCGCCGCCTTCGTCGTCCTCGCCGCCCAGCAGATCACCGACGGCGCCCGTTTCCTGATCCTCGCCATCGCCGTAGCCACCGCCATGCCGCTCACCGCCGCGCTCGGCGGCGGCATGGCCTCGATGGCCATGGTCAGTGCCGGCTGGCTGCGCCCCGACCTCGTCGCCGCCCGCCCGGTCCGGCTCGTGCGCCGCCTCGCCGGCACCGTGCTGGTCCTGATCGGGCTCTGGCTCGGCCTTGCTCAACTTATCGGGTGAAGCGATCAGCAAGCGCGGAATTGCCGGGGAACCCGATTTCTCTTCCGGGCGTATAAGGGCCGGGTTCAAGGGCAACCGAACAGGAAAAGGGTTCAGGCAATGGGCGACAATTCGAAGAAGGCACTGGTCGAAAGCCTCAACACTCTGCTGGCCGACACCTTCGCGCTCTACATCAAGACCAAGAATTTCCACTGGCACGTCAAGGGCCCGAATTTCCGCGACCTGCACCTGCTGTTCGACGAGCAGGCCGCCGAGATCTTCGCCCTGACCGACCTGATCGCCGAGCGTGTCCGCAAGAACGGGGCCGATACCCTGACCTCGCTCGGCGCGATTGTCCGCAAGTCGCAGGTCGCCGATCAGGACAGCACCGGGCTCGATGCCGCGGCCATGGTCAAGGAACTGATCGGAGACAACGAAACCTACCTCGCCGCCCTGCGTGCCGCCAAGGCCGCCGCCGGCGAAGCGGGCGACAATGCCACCGAAGGCCAGAGCGACGACTGGACCGACCAGTGCGAACGCCGCATCTGGTTCCTCAAGCAGACCGTGGCCTGATCTCCTTGGCGCGCATAGCAATGCAGCACCGTTCCGGCCGGGCCGGGGCGGTGCTATGCCGCTGCCATGTCCATTGAAATCATCGACGGCGCGAACGACGCCGCCATTGCCGACTGGCTGGCAGACCGCCTGCTCGTCGCGCTCGACAAGGCCGGGCCGGAGGGGATCGCGATCTCGCTGCCCGGCGGCTCGACCCCGTTCCCGATCCTCGCCGCGCTCCAGGGCCACCCGATCGACTGGTCGCGCGTGGCGGTCTGGCCGGGGGATGACCGGATCGTCGAGGAAGCGAGCCCCTTCAGCAATGTCGGCCGGATTCGCGCCCTGCTCGAACCGCTCGGCGCGCGGATCGTGGCGCTCGAGGAAGGGGCCCTGCCGCCCCGTTTCGCCCTCGTCTGGCTCGGCATGGGTGAGGACGGGCACATTGCCTCGCTTTTCCCGAACACCGATCCGCGCGCTGACGCGGGCCGCGCGGTGATCCGGCTGACCCCTGATCCGCTCCCGCCCGAGGCGCCGTTCGACCGGCTCTCGCTGACCATCCCGGCCCTGACCGATGCCGATGGTCTGCTGTTCGTCATCCGGGGCGGTTCCAAGCGCGCGCTGTTCGAGGCGGCCTCGCTCGGCGCGCACGACCTGCCGGTGGCGCGTCTGCTGGCGGCGCGCAGCCAGCCGGTCACGTGCTTCGCCTGAACCGGATAACCATTGGCCTGATTCCGGCGCCGCTGCACATCGCGGCGCTGCGTCTGGCGCACTGGGTCCGCCTGCGTTGGTGGAAGCTCGCCGGCAGCCGGGTGCGGGGCTGCCGCGTCCTGGTGCTCGATCCGCATAGCCGGGTCCTGCTGATCCGCCATTCCTATGGCTCGGGGCAATGGATGCTGCCGGGCGGCGGCCTTGGCCGGGGGGAAGATCCGGTGATCGGCGCGGTGCGCGAAATGTTCGAGGAAGTCGGCCTGCGGCTCGATGAGGCCTGCCTCGTCGGTCAGGTCGGCGATGCCCTGTCGTCCCACGAATCCTGGCTGGTCGCGGGCACCAGTTCGGATGAACCCCACCCCGACCGGCGCGAGGTCCTCGAAGCGCGCTTCTTCGCGGCGGAGGACCTGCCCGAAGAGACCGCGCCCCGGGTGAAGCGGGAACTGCCCGGCTGGATCACAGCAGCGAAAGCTGCCCGTCCGGCGGCCTGACCTCCGCTCTCTCGCGCCCTTCCAGCGAAGACAGGGTCAGCCCCATCAGCCGCACCGGCTGGGGCAGGGGCAGGGCCTCGTCCAGCAGGCCGTGGCCGAGCGCGGCGAATTCGGCCTTGCCCGCCACCGCGCGCGGCAGCGAGCGAGCGCGGGTGAGGGTGGTGAAGTCCGACAGGCGCAGCTTGAGCGTCACCGTCCGGCCTTTGGCCTCGGCTCCGGCGATCCGTTCCCACACGATCTCCACGATCCCGTCCAGCGTCTCGCGCAGGGCCGGGCCGGAGGAAATGTCGTGGTGGAACGTCCGCTCACCGCCGATCGATTTCCGCGGCCGGTTGGCCCGTACCGGCCTGAGGTCGATTCCCCGCGCCGCGCGGTAGAGATAGTCTCCAAAAGATCCGAACGCGGCGCGCAGGAAGGCGAGGTCCTTTTCCCTCAGGTCCGCCCCGGTTGCGATCCCGAGCCGCGCCATCTTCTCCGCCCCGCGCGGGCCGACCCCGTGGAACCGCCCCACCGGCAGGCCGGCCACGAACCGGGCTCCATCGCCGGGCCGGATCACGCAGAGCCCGTCGGGCTTGTTCTGGTCGCTGGCGAGCTTGGCGAGAAACTTGTTGTAGGACACCCCCGCGCTCGCGGTCAGTCCGGTCTCCGCCTTGATCCGCGCCCGGATCAGCTCGGCGATGCGGGTGGCCGACCCGATGCCCTTGAGATCGTCGGTCACGTCGAGATAGGCCTCGTCGAGGCTGAGCGGTTCGACGTGCGGGGTATAGTCGAGAAAGATCGTCCGGATCTGGCGCGAAACCTCGCGGTAGACCTCGAAGCGCGGCTTGCGGAACACCAGGTCGGGGCAGAGCCGGATCGCCCGCGCCGAGGCCATGGCCGAACGCACCCCGAACCGCCGCGCCTCGTAGCTCGCCGCCGCCACGACCCCGCGCGCGGACGATCCGCCCACAGCCACCGGCAGCCCGCGCAGCTCCGGCTCGTCGCGCTGCTCGACGCTGGCGAAGAAGGCATCCATGTCGACGTGGATCACCTTGCGCAGGCCCTGGGCCTCGTCATCTGGCTCGTTGTCGTCCATCCTAGGTAGCCCATAGCAAAGTCTGATTGGCTCGGCCCCAAGCAAAGGTTGCAGCATCGGGGCTGGTCTTCGCAGGCGCAACAAGGCATTGGGGGCCATGGCCTCCACTCCCGTCGCATCCGTCCGGAAAGACCGCCTTCCGCTCCCGATCGGGCAGCGCGAGCTGGTCTTCATGCTCGCGCTGACCCAGGCGCTTCAGGCGCTTGCGGTCGATTCCATGCTGCCGGGACTGGCCGACATTGCCCGCGATCTTGCCGTCACCGATCCCAACCGGCGCCAGCTGATCGTCGGTCTCTACCTGTTCGGGGTTGGCTTCGGTTCGCTGATTCCCGGCATGCTTGCCGATCGCTATGGCCGCAAGAAGGTCTTGCTCGTCTGCATCGCTGCCTATGTCGTGATCTGTGCGGCCTGCGCGCTGGTCAACGATTTCACTGTCTTGGCCGGCTTGCGCTTCCTCCAGGGCGTTCTCTGCGCCGGCCTCGCGGTGGTCCCGCCCGCCGTGATCCGCGACCGGTTCGACGGGGACCGCATGGCCAGCCTGCAATCGCTGATCGCGGTGATCTTCCTCGTCGTGCCGATGCTGGCGCCCTCGCTCGGCCAGCTCATCCTGCTCTTCGCGGGCTGGCGCTGGATCTTTGGGCTGATGGCGCTGCTGGGCGCGGGGATGTTCGCCTGGCTTGCCCTGCGCTTGCCTGAAACGCTTCATCCCGAATACCGCCAGCCGATCTCGGTTTCCTCGATCACGCACAACCTGCGCGCCGCCACCACCACCCGCGCCTCGATCGGCTATGTCCTTGCCGGCGCGGCGACCATGGCAGTGATGTGGGGCTACGTGCAGTCGTGCCAGCAATTGCTGGGCGAGCATTTTGGGGTGGGCCGGGCTTTCCCGATCTTCTTCGGCGGCATGGCGATGTGCATCGCTGGGGCCAACTTCACCAATTCCCGGATCGTGGAACGGTTCGGTGCGCGCCGGGTCGGCCACACGGCGCTGCTGGCCTACATCGTTTTTGCCGTGGGACAGTGGATCCTCGCTCACGGCCCGCACGAGACCCTGTGGCAGTTCGTACCGCTGATGACGCTGACGATGATCTGCGGCGGCTTTACGGGTGCCAATTTCAGCTCGATCGCGCTCCAGCCTTTCGCCCGGATGGCGGGAGCGGCCAGCTCGGTCCAGATGTTCATCCGCAACGTGTTGGCGGGCGGCATCGCCGCGATGATCGGGCAGGCCTATGACGGCACGGCCCGGCCGCTGTCCACCGCCATGGTCCTCGCCGGCGTCATTGCCCTGTCGCTGGTCCTGTGGAGCGAGCGGGGCCGCCTGTTCCGCCGCCTCTATCCCGCCGGCACCCCGCGCCCGGAAGCCTGACGGGCCCGCGCCGCCAGCGCGCGCCGGTGCCACTGCGGCCTCGGGCCCTTCGGCTCCGGCCAGGGCAGGGCTTGCCACCACCCCCGCGCAAGGTGGCCGAGCTTTTCCCATTTCCCGGTCGAAACCCGCCGGTCCCAGGCATGGCCCCCACGCGCCGCCACCTTGCGCGCGATCGCGCCATAGATCCCGGCGGCGGCGAGCACTGCCCAGCGCTCGCGAAAGCCCAGCCGCGCCGCGCCGACCCGGGCCGAAGCCTCATAGTCTTCCGCGAGCCGGCACAGCCGCCCGGCCGCGCCCATCAGTGCCTCGCGATAGGGCGGCTTCATCTGCTCGCCGGGGGGAATGTCGGCCTCGGCCAGCCACTCGGCCGGCAGGTAGCAGCGCCCGGCCCGGTCGTCCTCGGCCACGTCGCGCGCGATATTGCCGAGCTGGAACGCGAGGCCGAGGTCGCAGGCCCGGTCGAGCGTGTCCTCGTCATTCGCTGCCACGCCCATGACCACGGCCATCATCACCCCCACGGCGCCCGCCACGTGAAAGCAGTACTGGAGCAGGTCGGCCTCACTACGCGGCGTCCACTCCGCCGCGTCGAGCGCAAAGCCCGCGATCACGTCCTCGGCCATTTCCGCGGTGATCCCGCACTCGGCCGCCACCACGGCAAAGGCATCGAAACTGGGCTCCCCGCTCGGCTCCCCGGCCAGCGCCATGGCGGTCAGCGAGCGGATGCGGGCCAGCCGCTCCGCTGCCCCGGCCTGATCGCCCAGCGCGCCGCCCATGTCCTGCGCATCGGCGAGGTCATCGCAGGCCCGGCACCAGGCATAGAGCAGCCAGACCCGCTCGCGCGTTTCCCGCCCGAACAGGGTCGAGGCCGCGGCGAAGCTCTTCGATCCGCGCGCGATCGTCTCCCGGGCCTGGGCAACAAGGGCAGGGCGGTCGAATGGCATGGCTGAAAAGGACTAGAGGTCCGTCGCCTTCATGCGAAAGATCGGCACGTGCGGCTCATAGGCCGTCATCCGCGTCAGCAGCAGGTCCAGCTCGCGCTCGGCGATGATGATCCCGGTGTGCAATTGCCGGATGAACCCGGTCTCGACCATGTGGCGGTTGAAGGCCAGCAGGTGGTCGAAGAAGCCATAGGCGTTGAGCAGGCCCACCGGCTTGTCATGATAGCCCAGCTGAGACCAGCTCACCGCCTCCCACAGCTCGTCCATCGTTCCCACCCCGCCGGGCAGGGTCAGGAACCCGTCGGAAAGGTCGGTGAAGGCCTGCTTGCGGGCGTGCATGTTGGGCACCACCTGCAGCACCGAGCAGTCCGGGTTGGCGATCTCCGCCCCGGCCAGCGCCTCGGGGATCACTCCGATCACCTCGCCGCCCGCTTCCAGCGCGGCGGCGGCGACCGCGCCCATCAGCCCCCTGCGCCCGCCGCCATAGACCACGCCGATCCCGCGCTCGGCGAGCGTGCGCCCCACGGTCTCGGCCAGTTCCATGTAGCGCGGGTCTTCGGGCGTGGCCGATCCGCAATAGACCGCAATCCGCTTCATGACAGGTCCTCCAGCATAAGTCCGGCCGTGGCCTTGGCGCTGCCCACCACGCCGGGGATGCCCGCGCCCGGATGCGTGCCCGCGCCGACGAGGTACAAGTTGCGCAGCCGGTCATCGCGGTTGTGCCCGCGAAACCACGCGCTCTGGGTCAGGATCGGCTCAAGGCTGAAGGCGCTGCCCATATAGGCGTTGAGGTCGAGCGTGAAATCGCGCGGGGCATAGTGGAACTTGGTCACGATCCGGTCGTGGATGTCGGGGATCAGCCGCCGGCCCACCTCGTCGAGGATGCGCTTCTCCAGCAGCGGCCCGACCTGTTCCCAGTCGATCGTCAGCTTGCCGGTGTGCGCCACCGGGATCAGCGCATAGAACGTGCTCTTGCCCGGCGGCGCCACGCTCGGGTCGGTCACGCTCGGGTGGTGGAGATAGATCGAGAAGTCGTGGGGCAGAACGCCGTGGCCGTAGATGTCGTCGAGCAGCCCTTTGTAGCGCGGGCCGAACAGGATCATGTGGTGCGGAATTCCCGGCCATGTCCCCTCGATCCCGAAATGGACCACGAACAGGCTCGGCGAAAAGCGCTTGCCCGCCAGCTTGCGCCCGTGCGCCGCCGCCGCCGGGGTGTCCTTCAGCAGGTCGCGGTAGGTGTGGACGATGTCGGCATTGCTGGCCACGGCCTCGAACCGCTCGCGCCAGCCGCTCTGGCATTCCACCTCGCTCACCCTGTCGCCGAAGGTGTGGATCGCGGTGACCGGATCGTGCAGGCGGATGGTCCCGCCCAGCCGCTCGAACAGGCGCACCATGCCCGCGATCAGCCGGTTGGTCCCGCCCTTGGCCCACCAGACCCCGCCGTCCTTCTCCAGCTTGTGGATCAGGGCATAGATCGAGCTGGTGGTCATCGGGTTGCCGCCCACCAGCAGGGTGTGAAACGAGAGCGCCTCGCGCAGCTTCTCGCTCTTCACATAGCTGGAAACGATCGAATAGACCGAACGCCAGGCTTGGTGCTTGATCAGCGCGGGCGCCGCCTTGACCATCTGCGCGAAGTCGAGGAACGGCACCGAGCCCAGCTTGACGTAGCCTTCCTGGTAGACCCCGGCGGCATAGCGCAGGAAGGCAAGGTAGCCCTCCCAGTCTCCTGGGGCCACGCGGCCGATCTCGGCGCGCAGGGCACCGTCGTCGTTGGAATAGTCGAAATTGGTCCCGTCGGGCCAGTTGAGCCGGTAGAACGGCATGACCGGCATCAGTTCGACGTCTTCGGAAATGTGCCGCCCCGACAGGGCCCACAGTTCCTCGAGACAGGCCGGATCGGTGATCACAGTCGGCCCGGCATCGAAGGTAAAGCCGTCCCGCTCCCAGAAATAGGCGCGCCCGCCCGGCTTGTCGCGCGCCTCGATCACGGTGGTCGCGATCCCCGCCGATTGCAGGCGGATCGCCAGCGCCAGTCCGCCAAAGCCCGATCCGATCACGCAGGCGCGCCGTGCCCCGCTCATGCCGCCAGCTCCAGCCGTGCCAGCGGGGCCTGCCCGGTCAGCGCGCTCAGGGCCGCGCCGAGGGGCACGGGCGGCCTGCCGGTGAGGATGCGGGCCTTGTCCGTCATTGTGCTCCTGCCCGCATAGAACCGTTCGATCAGGCCGGGGGCCAGCCGGTAGAATCGCTCCAGCACCCTGTGGCGCTCATCGGGCGCGGCCGCGCCGAACAACATGGCCGAGAGCATCCGGTAAAAGCGTCCCTCGCGCCAGTGCCGCTCGGCCGAGGCGCGCGACAGGGCCAGCAGCCCCGCGCCGCCGAGGTCCGCCGTCGCCGCCACTTCGAGGGCAAAGCGCACGGCAAACGGCAGTGAATAGGAGGTGAGGGGGTGGAACAGGGCGGCGCGCACGCCCGCAAGAGCCACGCCGTGGTCGCTCGCGGCGCGAAAAGCCCGCCAGTCGCCGCCCGCGACCACCGGCAGGACCCCGGTCTCCTCGCTCTCGATTTCGGCGATCGCCCAGCCCTGCGCCTCGGCATAGGCCGCGATCCGCCCGCGCAGGGCGGGCAGGTCGAGCGCCGGTCCATCGGCGTAATAGGTATCCTCGATGAACACGCGGTCGGCGGCGAAGGGCAGCGAATAGACGAAGCGGAACCCGTCGATCTGGGCCACGCTGGCATCCATCACCATCGGCCGCGCCAGCCCGTGCGGGCTCGCGGTGCGCACCATCTGCCCGAGGAACTTCTGCCATCCGCCCACGAGATGCGGCAGGCTCGCCGCGCCGCGCGCGTCAATCACCCCGCCCACGGCCAGCTTGCGCCCATCGGCCAACCGCACGAAATCCGGGCCCGCTTCGGCCACCGCAGCCCCGGTCAGGATCGCGCCGGGGGGCAGGGCCTCGCGCAGCACGGCGCCGAGCCGCGCGCTGGTAATCGAGCGGTATGCACTGGCCAGTTCCCGCTCATGCCCGGCAAAGCGCACCGAATAGCCCGGCCAGCGCGCTGCCACCATCGGCTCGACCAGCGCCGCCCCTTCCGGCGAAAGGTCCGAGGCGAAGAACGACCAGACATGGTTGCCGCCCAGCGCCGCACCCTGTTCGATCAGGACGACGCGGACCTGCGGGCGCAGCTTCGCCAACGCGAGCGCGATGAGGCCCCCGCTGAGACCGCCCCCCAGCACGGCAATGTCTGCGTCCCGCTGTTGCATTGCCCGCCACCTTAAACCGCCTTGGGCCGAGCGCAAGGCATGCGCTGGACTTGTCGCCCGGCAATGGCGTACCGGGCGGAGCATGGGGGCCACACGGAATCGATCGCGCCGCAGCCTGCTTCCGGGCAGCAATGGCTGGCTGCTCGCCGTCCTGATCGCACTCGCGGTCGGCGCGGCCGAACTGTTGATGGGCCGCGCGCCGATCTGCCGCTGCGGCACGGTCAAGCCGTGGTGGGGCGTGGTCCACTCCAGCCAGAACAGCCAGCACATTGCCGACTGGTATTCGTTCAGCCACGTCATCCACGGCCTGCTGTTCTACGCCGCGGCGCACCTTTTGTGGCGGCGCTGGAAGCTGCTCGGCGGCAATCCTTCCGCCCGGGCGCTGCCGATTGCCGTCGCCTTCGAGGGCTTCTGGGAATTGCTGGAAAACTCGCCGGTGATCATCAACCGCTACCGCGCGGTCACGATCTCGTGGGGCTACGCGGGCGACAGCGTGGTCAATTCGCTGGCCGACATCGGCTTCATGGCGCTCGGCTTCATCCTCGCCGCGCGCCTGCCGGTCCGCGCCTCGATCGCGCTGGCGATTGGCTTCGAGCTGTTCACCCTCGTCATGATCCGCGACAACCTGACGCTCAACGTGCTGATGCTGGTCTCGCCGGTCGAGGCGATCCGCCACTGGCAGGCCGGGGCCTAAAGCTCCGTCCAGCGGTCAAAGGCCGCCGCCTGCCCGCGCACCGTGCCCTCCGCGTCGACAAGGTTCCACACCGTGGCCTGCTCGATCCGGAACCGCGCGCCCGTCGCCGCGATCCGCACCCCGGCATAATCAGCGATGAACCCGTCCCGGCTCACCCGCTCCAGCAGCGCCTGCCGCTCCTCGCGCAGCGGCGCCTCGGCCGAAAACCGGCTTGGCAAGCCCACGAACCGCTCCACCGGACAGGCAAACCGCGCCAGCGCCGCCGCATTGCCGAAGAAGAACAACGGGTCCGCCTCGGTCCCGTGCGCCACGATCACTATCGGGGCCTCCCACAGCGCCCGCACGACATCGCCGCCGGGACCGACCAGCGGCCGTCCCAGCAATCGCGCATGACTCTCCGCGATCAGCGCAATCTGCGCGGCAATCTCGGGCGCGCGGTAACAGGGCGGGACGGCGGACCACATGATCCGCCGTCCTGAAGCCCGCGCGCGGCCAAGGCAAGCGCCTTGCCATCAGGCCTTGCGCTTGGTCACCTTGTGCTTGGCCGCGGCCTTGGCCACCTTGTGGTGCCGCATCGCCTTCTTGTGCGCCGCCGTGTGCCCGGCCGGGCGCTGCATGCAGTTGTCGGTCACCTTGGCCGAGCAGAACGGCACGGCCTCGTCGGCCAGGGCCGGCGTCGCAAGGACGGCCACCGCGCCTGCGCCCATCAGCGCCAGCAGCGAGCGGGAAAGGTTCATGGTCATGGCATTTCACTCCGCCTGCTCCCATCCGGTCCCGACCCTGCGCCCCTCCGCATTATCCCGCCTATTCCGCACGATTAAGCTTTGGTCATCTCGCCCCGCCGCAAGCCCGCTTGCCAGCCGGGGATGACACGCCTAAACCCGCGCCATCCCCGGGGAGCGCGCCTGCGCTGAGAGGGGCGGATGGCACCGCCCGACCCGTCGAACCTGAACCCGTTAGCACGGGCGGAGGGAAGGGCACTGGTCGCCGCCATCGCCCCCTTTCGCCGATAGAGGAGCGCCCATGGCCGACATCAATTCCAAGCTCGAGATCGGCGTCACCACCGGCCCGATCCGTGGCTCTGCCAAGATCCACGTCCCCAGCCCGCGTCTCCCCGGCGTCGCCGTCGCCATGCGCGAGATTCACCTCGAGCCCGGCTCGGGCGAGCCCCCCGTCCGCGTCTATGACACCTCGGGCCCCTATTCCGACCCCCAGGCGAGCATCGACATCAAGGCCGGCCTGCCCACCCTGCGCCGCGACTGGATCCTCGCCCGCGGCGACGTGGAGGACTATGACGGCCGCGCCATCAAGCCGGAAGACAACGGCCAGCTCGGCCCCGATCGCTCCGGCGGCGTCCCCCCGTTCCCCAAGGTCGTCACCCGCCCCCTGCGCGCCAAGACGGGCCAGAACGTCTCGCAGATGCACTACGCCCGGCAGGGCATCATCACGCCCGAGATGGAATATGTCGCCATCCGCGAGAACCTGGGCCGCGCCGCGCTCAAGGAACAGCTGATCCGCGATGGGCAGGACTGGGGGGCGGAAATCCCCGATCACGTCACCGCCGAATTCGTGCGCGATGAAGTGGCGCGCGGCCGCGCCATCATCCCCTCCAACATCAACCACCCCGAATCCGAGCCGATGGCGATCGGCCGCAACTTCCTGGTCAAGATCAACGCCAACATCGGCAACTCCGCCGTCGCCTCCGACGTCGCCAGCGAAGTCGACAAGATGGTCTGGTCGATCCGCTGGGGCGCCGACACGGTGATGGACCTTTCCACGGGCCGCAACATTCACGACACCCGCGAATGGATCCTGCGCAACTCGCCCGTGCCGATTGGCACCGTGCCGATCTACCAGGCCCTCGAAAAGGTCGGCGGCATCGCCGAAGACCTCACCTGGGAAGTGTTCCGCGATACCCTGATCGAACAGGCCGAGCAGGGGGTGGACTATTTCACCATCCACGCCGGCGTCCGCCTGCCCTACATCCCGCTCACCGCCAAGCGCGTCACCGGCATCGTCAGCCGCGGCGGCTCGATCATGGCCAAGTGGTGCCTCGCCCATCACAAGGAATCGTTCCTCTACGAACGCTTCGACGAGATCACCGAGATCATGAAGGCCTACGACGTCGCCTACTCGCTGGGTGACGGCCTGCGCCCCGGCTCCATTGCCGACGCCAACGACGAAGCCCAGTTCGCCGAACTCTACACCCTGGGCGAGCTCACCAAGCGCGCCTGGGCGCAGGACGTCCAGGTGATGATCGAAGGCCCCGGCCACGTGCCGATGCACAAGATCAAGGAGAACATGGACAAGCAGCTCGCCGCCTGCGGCGAAGCCCCGTTCTACACCCTCGGGCCCCTCGTGACCGACATCGCCCCCGGCTACGATCACATCACCAGCGGCATCGGCGCCGCCATGATCGGCTGGTTCGGCACGGCCATGCTCTGCTACGTCACGCCCAAGGAACACCTCGGCCTGCCTGACCGCGACGACGTCAAGGTCGGCGTGGTCACCTACAAGCTCGCCGCTCACGCCGCCGATCTCGCCAAGGGCCACCCCGCAGCGAAGGTGCGCGACGATGCCCTGTCTCGCGCCCGCTTCGATTTCCGCTGGCGCGACCAGTTCAACCTGTCGCTCGATCCCGAAACGGCCGAACAGTACCACGACCAGACCCTGCCCGCCGAAGGCGCCAAGACCGCACACTTCTGTTCCATGTGCGGCCCCAAGTTCTGCTCGATGAAGATCACGCAGGAAGTGCGCGAATTCGCCGCCAAGCAGAACCAGGCCCCTGAAACCTTCCTCGCCGCCGAGGAAGCCGAGGCTGGCATGGCCGAAATGAGCCGGGTTTATAACGAAGGCGGGCGTGAGCTCTACATCGGTGCGGGCGGGCGAGAGCACGACTGATCCTCCCCGTTTTTGCGCAGTACAAACGGGGAGGGGGACCATCCGGCCCCGCCGGATGGTCCAGGGGCCAAAACCCCACCTCCCAAAGTGGCAACCCCCGTCACCCCGGCCTTGAGCCGGGGTCCCGCTATCCTGCGCGAGGCACCAAGCCGCCCGCTTCAGATCCCGTAGCGCTGGAACAGCCCGGCGATCTCGGGATTGCTGTCCATGGCAGCCTTCAAGTCGCTTCGTCCCGCCTCGGCTTGACCGCTGCGCTCTCGGGCGAGGCCCAACCCATAGCGCGACCATGCCAGGCCTGGCACTTCAGCCAACACCTTTTCATAGGCTGAAATCGCCGCAGGATATTGCTTCAGCCTGAGCAGGGTCAGCCCCATGCTGTCGAGATAGGACGCCTTCGCGCCGTCGCGCTTGATCGCCGTGCGGCAGTCGGCCAGCGCTTCGTCGAGAAGCTGGTTCGCCAGGGTCCGCGCCCAGCACCGGGCGTTGAGGCCCGATCCCAGATCGGCATCGTTGCGGTGTAAGTCGACCCAGCGGTCGAGCAGCGGCAGGGCCGCGGCCGGCTGCTCCAGCTCGATCAGGAAAGAGGCGACCGCCCGGCTCTTGTCGGACCCGGCGGGTACCCGGTCCCGCGCCGCGGCAATGTCTTCGTCGCTTCCCTTGCGGTCCGTGTGGGCCAGCCGCAACCCCGCGCGCATCAGGCGGGCGTCGATGTCAGCGGGGTCTGAGGCGATCGCCTTGTCGAGGTCGCCAAGGGCCGCATCGTCCTGCTTGAGTTCCCGATGCACCCGGGCCCGGGCGAGGTGCCAGCCGGCCCTGTCCGGGCCCATGGTGATGGCCCTGTCAAGGTCGGCCAGCGCCGCCGCCGGCTCCCCCCGCGCCAGCAGGGCCTGGCCGCGCAGGGCAAAGTCCTCTGCCGTCTTCGGGCCATCTTCGCCAGCAGTCGCGATCTGGTCCAGCGCCGATTGCTTCGGCGGCTTGCCCAGCGCAAAGATCCGCCCGCCATTGTAGGTGAAGTAGATCTTGTGCTGGCTGTTGGCGATGAAGATGTGATGGGCGAGGAAGAAGTCCGCCCCGAGGAGCATGTCCGGGCCGTCACTGCCACCGATCGTCCCGTCCATCACCTGCATCTGGGTGTGCTGGATCGTTTCCGTGCCGATCGTGAAGGTGTCGACCGGCACGATCCAGCTCTGATAGGCCTTCGTTCCGAAGCCACTGGTCATCCCGCCCGGCTTGGCCTGGGGCCCATCCAGCTTGATCCCCGCGCGTTCGGCGGCCGGACGGGTGAGGACGGTCGTCGGTGCACCGGTATCGAGCACGGCCCTGACCGACTTGCCGTTGATCGTCACGTCGACCACCGTGCTGCGGCTGAGGCGCCCATCGCTCGGCCTGATGTCGGCAACCTGGAAATTGCCGTCCTTGGTCCAATAGGCCATGGCCACCTTCCCGCACCCCTGCGGCCTGAGCAGCCGCATCTTGCCGTGGGCGAGGTCCGCATCGAGATCGACGGCATTGAGCAGGTTGGAGCCGATCAGGCCGGTCCCGGCATCCGATCCACCGACGATGAACTCAACATTGTGCAGCGTCCCGCCAAGGATGCCGAATTCCTTGATCCTTGCGACTTCCAGCGCGAAACTGCCGCCGATCCCCACGCCGCGCATTCCCGGCGGGGCCGCGTCCAGCTTGAGCCCAAGGGCATCGGCATTGGCGCGCGACATGGTGTTGAAGAACGCCCCGGTGTCGAGGATGAAGCGCGCGTCCTGCCCGTTGACCTTGATCACCGTCGTCGGTCGGAGGCCTTGCATGTCCACGGCCAGCGTGCCGAAATTGTCGACGCGGCACTCGGCGGCCGAAGCAGGCTCTGCCGCCAGCCCGGCCGCTGCGCCCGAAGCAAGCAGGATTGACCACAGGTATTTGGCGCAGGTGGAGTTTCTCATGGCAAAATCCGCGGTGGTCAATAATTTACGCAGTAACTGGAATCTATGCTTTGGAAACGCAATATATAATTGACACGGTTTCGGTGCTGGCGCGCGGTCATGCGGTCCCGTCCGCGCTTTCCTACAGGGCGCCATTTTGGTTATTTTGCGGAAATGATCAAACCAAAATACACCCTCCCCAAACCCATCCCCTCAACCCCGCGCCACGCCGACACCAACAAATGGTGCGCGTCCCGCATGGCCGATTTCCTCCGCGCGCTTGCCGGCACGCACTGCGTCCATAGCGCGGCAAGGTCCGTCGGCATGTCGCGCCAGTCGGCCTATCGCCTCCGCGCGCGGCTCAAGGGCGAACCGTTCGACATCGCCTGGGAAGCCGCCTTCCAGCACACTTACGATGCCTTGGCCCAGGCCGCGCTCGAACGCGCGCTGCATGGGGTCGAGGTGCCGGTGTTCCACAAGGGCGAACAGGTCGGCGCATACCGGAAATATGACGAGCGGCTGACCGCCTTCCTGCTTGCCCGCCGCAACATGTTCGGCGCGCAGAAGCTGGGCCGCTATACGGCGGCGGCCGAATACTGGTCCGAACGGTGGGAGCGGATGTTGGCCATGGTCGAGCATGGCCCGGTGCATTGGCTGCAGGAGGATGGCACGCCCCATGATGCCGAAAGCCGGCGCGAAGCGGACGAGCGCGATGCCGCTGCCCTCGAGGCGCGCCATGTCGACGATATCGTCATCCGCACCTGCGGTCCGCTGCGGGATGACTGATCGGCTGGTCCGCCCGCGCCCCCGCGGACGGGCGGGAAAGGCGATTCCGTTGGAAAAGTGTCACCCATGCACTCTCTGGGCACGCCAAATGATTTCAGGCACTTGGCCACAAACGGGAAGGGCGGGAAGGTGACAGTGGTGTCACCTTCCCGCCCTTTATCCCGATCGGTCCGGGGCCTTGTTCAGCCCCGGTCCTCACGCCGCTCAGCGCATGGCCAGCGAGGAGCCCTTGGCTTCGGCCGTGGTGAAGGTCACCGGCTGGTAGCCGAAGTTCCCGGTCACCACGCCGTCCTTGACGACGAGGCGGAACGCGCGGTTGTCGGCGGTGCCCGAGAGGACGGTGGCGCCCTTTTCCTCGGTCTTGGTGTAGGTGTACTTCACGCCGTCGCGGACAAAGGTCTTGGCCTCATCAGCCTGGGCGACAGCGGGGAGAGCAAGGGCAGCAGCCGGAACGAGCAGGAGGGCCTTGCGGAAGAGGTTGTTGATCATGGCAATTTCCTTCGGTTTGAGAGGATCTTGCCTCGGGCATCTCGTATGTTGTGCCCCCACTTTACGATTGTTGCGCTGGCGAGCAATTGCCTTGTGCAGTGCAGCAATTGCATCCTTCGCAACTGCCTGCGCCAAAATGCGTACTGTCTCTGCCATGTTTCACGAAATGGCGGATTGGCGTAATAAAGCTGCGCGAGGATGGGTGCCGGCCGTCTCTATCTGTCGCAATGTTAACGATTGGACCGGGCGCGCTTTGCCCCGGCAGGGGTGGCGCAGGCGAAGATCGCTCTATTCCAGAGCCGAATCGCCTTCATTCGCGGCCGCCTTCGCGCGGTGCGGCCTCGGGGCCGGAACCGCGGGGCCCAAGGATCATTCTTTCCCTGTCCAGCGGAGGGAGGGCCGCACACGCGAAAAGAGAGGAAAAACGATGTCCCGGCTGATGCTACTCCCCCTCGCAGCTGCAGCATTCGTGGGAGGCTGCGCCACCACAGACCAGTACGGCTCCGACAACAGCTACGGCTATTACAACCGTGGTTATTACGACCGCTACGGTCGTTACGACTACAACAACCCCGATCCGCGCTACAACGGCTACTATGCCGACAATTACTACACCCGCGACCGCCGTTATCGTGAACGGACCCTGTCGAGCGACGACCGCATCTATCGCGGGCGTGACGGCCGCTACTACTGCCGCCGTTCCGACGGCACCACCGGCCTGATTGTCGGCGGCATCGCGGGCGGCATCATCGGCAACATCATCGCGCCGGGCGATTCCAAGACCCTCGGCACGGTGATCGGCGCGATCGGCGGCGCCGCCGTCGGTGCCGCGGCGGATTCCGGCTCGACCCGCTGCCAGTAGCCTCTAGAACCGGGGCGATAGTCCCCGGCCCACCGGACCCGGCTGGCGCGGCGCATTGAACACCGCGCCGGCCGCGACCCGGCTGCCCCGGATCACCAGGACGACCGTGTCGCCGCCCTCGATCCGGACGTCCTCGCCGGGATGGATGAAGCTCTGGCCCCCGGCACTCTGGCCGCCCGCGCGGTCGATCTGGACGATGAAGAACGCACCCCCGCCGCGCCGTTCGGCGTCGGCCACGGTCTCTCCCGCCAGGGCCGAACTCGCCGGAACGTCCACCGCTTCGACTTCCAGCCCGAATTCGTGCAGGCCGCGCTTGAGGTCCCTGAGCTGGGCGCTTTCCCCGAGGAAGCGCGCCGTGGTCGGATAGATGATCATCTCGGCGATCCGCTCTGCCCCGATGTGGGTCGGCAGGACCACCTTGTCGGCCCCGGCGTGGATCAGCTTGCTCTCGGTCGTCGGCAATTCGCCGCGCGCGATGATCTCCAGCCGCGGATTGAGGTTGCGGGCCGAGAGGGTGATGAACACGTTGGTCGCATCGTCCGGCAGAACGGTCGCCAGCACCCGCGCCCGTTCGATCCCGGCCTGCTTGAGAGAGGCCTCGTCCGTCGCATCGGCGGCAAGGGTGAGGAAGCCGAGCGCCTCGGCCTCGGCAATGCGCGCCGCGCTGCGCTCCACCACGATGAACTGGGCGCGCGCCGCCGCCAGCTCCTTGGCAAGCTGGACGCCGATGCGGCCGAACCCGCAGATGATGGCATGGTCGCTCAGGCGTTCGATCTGGGTCTGCATGCGGTCGATCCCTAGCAGGCTGCGCAGCTGGTAATGGGCAAAGACCTGCACCAGCGCACCGGTCAGCACGATCATCCCGGTACAGCCCAGTACGATCGTGGCAATGGCAAGCGCGCGCAGGTAAGGCGTGTCGATCGGATGAACTTCGCCATAGCCGACCGAAAAGATGGTGAGCGTAACCATATAGGCCGCATCGCCCAGCGACCATCCCGCAGCCATGAAACCGGCCACCGCCGCGAGATAGACGAACGCCATATAGACCAGCGTCCGCAGCAGGTTCTGCAGCGGATTGCCGAAAGCTGCATCGGCGGCCTGCCTGATTACGCGGTTGCCCTGTTTCGCCATATGTCCCGTCCTGACGTTTCACTGGCCGGATGCCCGGTGCTTGTCCAGTGGGCGGCAGAAAGCAGGCGGCCGCGACGGGCGGTGAGAGGGGGGAAGCTTTTGCACAATAACAATCGATTGCAGAAATGTGTTGCAATCGATTTAATAAGGGTTATGACCCTAGCCAAGGCCGAAACAGGCCTGCACTTGGGAACAGCATCGGGAGGATGCCATGAACAAAACTGCTCTGAACACGTGTGGTTCTGCCTTCGCGCTTGGCTGGATGGCCTTGGCGGCGCCAGCTTCGGCGCAAACTGTCGATCAGGTCCCGGCCACCGAAGAGGCGCCAGCCGAGGAAATCGTCGTCACCGGCGTGGCGCGCGCCGCCAACCGGCTCGACAGTTCGATTTCGGTGAGCGCGATCGGCGCCCAGGCGATTGCCGAGGCTGCGCCGCGTTCCGCCGCCGAACTGTTCCGCTCGCTGCCGGGAATTCGCTCGGAAAGCTCGGGCGGCGAGGGCAACGCCAACATCCAGATGCGCGGCATTCCGATCTCGACCGGCGGGGCCAAGTTCCTGCAGATCCAGGAAGATGGCCTGCCCGTGCTGGAATTCGGCGACATCGCCTTCGGCAATGCCGACATCTTCATGCGTATCGATGGCAATATTGCCCGGGTCGAGGCCGTGCGCGGCGGTTCGGCCTCGACCTTCGCCTCAAATTCGCCGGGAGGGATCATCAACCTGATCAGCAAGACCGGCGACCGCGCCGGCGGCGCCGTTCAGGCCTCGGTCGGCGTGGACTACGGCGAATACCGGGTCGATGGCGACTATGGCGGCGCGCTGGGCGAAAACCTGACGTTCCATGTCGGCGGGTTCTACCGGCAGGGTGAGGGGCCGCGCCGCGCCGGCTATGACGGCAACAAGGGCGGCCAGATCCGTGGCAACATCACCCGTACGTTCTCGGGCGGGTTCTTCCGGGTCAACTTCAAGTACCTCAACGATCGCGCCATCGCCTATATGCCGAGCGCGGTACGGGTGACCGGCAGCAATGCCAGCCCGACCTGGACCGCGCTGCCGGGCCTCAGCCCGCAGAATGATGCGATCCAGTCGGTCTATTTCACTCGCGCGGTTGGCCTCGACGGCGCGAACAACCGCGTGACCGACGATATACGCGACGGCATGCACCCGGTGGTCAAGGCGCTCGGCTTTGAGTTCGAGGACGAGTTTGCCAAGGGCTGGACGGTCAACAACAAGTTCCGTTACGCCGATATCTCCGGCCGCTTCATCGCGCCCTTCACCGCTACGGTCGACACGGTCCAGAACCTTTCGGCCGCGATCGGCGGCACCGGGGCCACGGCTGTCTATGCCAATGGGCCGAGCGCCGGGCAGGCCGTTTCGCCCAGCGCCAATGCCTTCGGCATCGTGCTGTTCAACACCAAGCTCAATGCGCTGGACAACATCACCAACGACCTGCGGCTCAGCCATGCGGCCGACCTTGGCGGCGGCAAGCTTGACCTGTCGGTCGGCTTCTACAAGTCGCGCCAGAAGATCGACATGGACTGGACCTGGTCGTCCTACCTGCTGGAGGCGAAGGGCGATAATGCGGCGCTGATCAACGTGAAGAATGCGGCCGGGGCCTTGCAGACCGACAATGGCCTGATCGCCTACGGCGCTTCGTTCTTCGGTGATTGCTGCCGGCGCACCTACAAGCTGACGTTCGACACCAATGCGCCTTATGCCCAGCTGTCGTGGAACAGCGGCGCGCTGACCCTCGACAGCTCGCTGCGCTACGACTTCGGCCATGCCGGGGGCTATGTCGCCGGTGACGGCGGGGTTTCCAGCTACGACGTCGACGGCAACGGCACGATCTCGGTGCCCGAGACGAAGACTACCCTGATGCCGCTGACCGCGCGGCGGCCGGTGAATTACGACTATCACTACTGGTCCTACTCGGTCGGTGCCAACTACCGCATCGGGGCCGATCTCTCGGTCTTCGCGCGCTACAGCCGGGGCGGCCGCGCCAATGCGGATCGCTACGTGTTCGGCGGCAATACCAGCGCGGTGACCGGGGCCCTGCTGCCCGGCGCGCGGCCGGTGGACTTCGTGCGCCAGGCCGAGGCCGGGGTGAAGTACCAGACCCCCTCGCTCCAGCTCTACGCCACCGGCTTCTGGGCCAGGACCGAGGAGCAGAACTACGAGGCGACGACCCAGAAGAGCACGGCCAAGACCTACCGTGCCTATGGCCTCGAACTCGAGGGCAATTACCGCTCGGGCGGCTTCACCCTCGCGGCGAGCGGCACGCTGACTTCGGCCAGGATCCTCGCCTCCAACACGGCGGCCGAGGTGGGGCACCGCCCGCGCCGGCAGGCCGAGTTCACGTACCGGGTCAGCCCGTCCTACAGCGCCGGGATGTTCAGTCTCGGCGCCAGCCTGGTTGGTACGACTTCGAGCTACACCCAGGACGACAACCAGCTCAAGATGCCCGGCTACACTGTGGTCAACGCATTCGTCACGGTGCGCCCGGTCGAGCGGGTCTCGCTCTCGCTAAGCGCCAACAACCTGTTCGACGTGGCTGGCTATACCGAGGCGGAAGAAGGCTCGATCCCGGCGAACGGTATTGTCCGGGCCCGTTCGATCAACGGCCGCACGTTGCTTGCCTCGCTGCGCTACGACTTCTGAGCGAAGCTGGCTGCAAGGCCGGACGAGGGGAGGGTGCCGCGGCATCCTCCCCTTTTCGCGTCAGGCCGGCTCGAAGGCCTTGGCCTGACGCCCGGCGAGCGCCCCGGTCAGTGCGGCGATGAACTGGTCGGTCGCCTTCTCCCAGGTGAAGCGGGCGCCGTAGACCGCCGCCGCCTTGCGGTCGAGCCGCAGGGCCTTGCGTACCGCGACCGCGATGTCCCGGTCGAGCGCGGAAAAGGTCGCCGGGAGCGGGTCGAACTGGCCGCGCCCATCGGCGCCCAGCACGTCGAGCGGACCGGCGACCGGCAGGGCCGCCACCGGCAGCCCGCAGGCGAGCGCCTCGATCACCACCAGCCCGAAGGTATCGGTCCGGCTCGGAAAGACGAAGACGTCTGCCGCGCGGTAGGCATTGGCAAGGTCATCGCCGGCAAGCGCCCCGGTGAACACCGCTTGCGGGTAGAGGGCGCGAAGGCGCTCAAGATCCGGGCCGTCGCCGACCACCACCTTGGTGCCGGGCAGGTCGGCCGAGAGAAACGCCTCGAGGTTCTTTTCCGGCGCGACCCGGCCAACGTTGAGCATGATCGGGCGGGGCAGGTCGGCCAGGGCCGGGTGGCGATCGCCGACAGGGCGGAAGGTCCACCCGTCAATTCCGCGTCCCCAGGGCGCGACCGGACCGATGCCGCGCTGTTCAAGCTCGGCGGCAAGGCTCGGCGTGGAGACGAGCACGGCGCGGCTCGGCTGGTGGAAGCGGCGCATGAGCGGCCAGAAGCGTTCGGCGTCTATCCCGGTGCGCAGGGCGAGATAATCGGGAAAGCGGGTATGAAATGCGCTGGTGAAGCCAATCCCGCGCGCCTTGCACCAGCCTCGCGCCGCCCAGCCGATGGGGCCTTCGGTGGCAATGTGGACGATGTCGGGCGCGAAGCTGTCCAGCAGGCGGCGCGCGGCGAAACGCGGGGCCAGCGCCAGGCGGATCTGGCTGTATCCGGGCAGCGGCAGGGTAGTGAAGCGCTGCGGGGTGATCAGTTCCACTTCGTAGCCGCGCCGGTCGAGTTCGGCCACGGTCGCGGCCAGGCTGCGGACCACGCCGTTGACTTGCGGGAACCAGGCGTCGGTGGCGATGGCGATGCGCAGCGGGGCGCTCATGCGACCAACTCCCCTTCGCGCACGGGATTTGCGGCAGCGCGCCGGTTTTCCTCGGCCCAGTCGAGGATGTGCATCCGGCCGTCGGCTTCCTCGACCAGCGCGGTGCAGCTCTCCACCCAGTCGCCATCGTTGTAATAGGTCACCGCGCCGATCCGGCGGATCTCGGCGCAGTGGATGTGGCCGCAGACGATGCCGTCGGCCCCGCGCGAAAGCGCTTCCTGCGCGACGGCTTCCTCGAAGTTGGAAACGTACTGGACCGCGTTCTTGACGCGCTTCTTGAGATAGCTCGACAGCGACCAGTAGGGCAGGCGGAACATCCGGCGCACCCGGTTGACCACGACGTTCAGGCGCAGCAGCAGGCCGTAGGCCTTGTCGCCCAGGAAGGCGAGCCAGCGGGCATAGAGCACGACCCCATCATAGGCATCGCCGTGCTGGACCAGCAGGCGGCGCCCGTCGGCCGTTTCGTGGATCGCTTCCAGCACCAGTTCCACCCCGCCGAAGGTGAGCCCGGCATAGTCGCGCAGCACCTCGTCGTGATTGCCGGCGACGAAGACCACGCGGGTGCCGCGGTGCGCCATCTTGAGGATCCGGCGGATCACCTCGTTGTGGGCATCGGGCCAGTACCAGCCCTTGCGCAGCCGCCAGCCGTCGACGATGTCGCCGACGAGGTAGAGCGTCTCGCACTCGATCGCGCGGAGGAAATCGACCAGCAGCGCCGCATTGCAGCCGCGCGTGCCGAGGTGGATGTCGGAAATCCACACGGTGCGGACCTTGCGCTTGGGGCGGAAGCCGCGCGGATCTGGCAGGTCGAGCCAATCGGGGATCGAGGGGCGCCCGGTGGCTGCGGGCGGATCGAGCAGGGTGGCGGTATCGAACATCGCAGGGAAACCCTTCGCGGGGATGATGGCAAAGGGGTGCCATGCGCAGGTTTCGAGGTGGTGACGGCTTGGCGACAGTTTGGTTACATCCGCGCAGATCTGAGCATGCAATCGATTGTTGCAATCGTTTTGCAAATATGCCATTGCCACTTTCGGAATGCCGGTAGAGCATCCGCCCCCAAGCCTGCTCTGTGGGAGAGCGATTGCGATGGAAGTGCCAGTATCCGTGCCGCGACCGCACCTGTCGCTCTCCCGCATTCTCGAGATGAACCTGGGGTTCCTGGGTCTCCAGTTCAGTTTCGGCCTGCAGCAGGGGAACATGGGGCCGATCTATTCCTACCTCGGCGCAAGCGAGGGTGCCCTCCCGCTGCTGCAACTGGCCGGGCCGATGACCGGGTTGCTGGTCCAGCCGCTGATCGGCGCCCTGTCCGACCGGACGGGCAGCAAGTGGGGGCGGCGTACGCCCTATTTCCTTGCCGGAGCTCTGCTCTGTGCGCTGGGCCTGCTGTTCATGCCGCTCGCATCGTCGCTGCTGATGGCGGCCTCGCTGCTGTGGCTGCTCGATGCCGGCAACAACATCACGATGGAGCCATACCGGGCCTACGTCGCCGACCGGCTCGATCCGGGCCAGCGTCAGTTCGGTTTCCTGACGCAGAGCGCCTTCACCGGCCTTGCCCAGATGCTGGCCTATCTCACGCCGTCGCTGCTGGTAATGGCCGGGATGGACCGCGACTGGGTCGATCCCCACGGCATTCCCTATACGGTGCGGGTGGTGTTCTGGGCCGGGGCGGCGCTCTCGCTCGGCACGATCGTCTGGTCCGTGCTGCGGGTGCCCGAACTGCCACTGGGCGATGCGGACCGCGCGCGGATCGCTGCCGCGCCCAAGGGCTTCGGTGCGGCCCTGACCGAGATCGGCGCCGCGATCCGCGAGATGCCCATCGCCATGCGCAAACTCGGCCTGATGAGCCTGTTCCAGTGGTTCGCCTTCTGGGGTTACTGGACCTATGTAACTTACGTCGTCGCGCGCAATGTCTACGGCACGGCCGATCCGGCGAGTGGCGGTTTTCACGAGGCCGTTTTGACCAATGGCCAGATGGCGGCCTTCTACAATCTCGTCGCTTTCGTGGCCGCTTTCGCCATGGTTCCGCTGGTCCGCCGGATCGGGCCGGGGCCGGTTCATGCGCTGTGCCTGATGGCGGGCGGGGCGGGCATGCTCGCCCTGCCGCTGGTCACTGCCAAGGCCGCCCTGTTCGTGCCGATGCTGGGCATCGGCCTGGCCTGGGGCAGCACCATGGGCAACCCCTATGCGATCCTCTCGAATTCGATCCCGCCCGAGCGGACCGGGGTCTACATGGGGATCTTCAACATGATGATCGTCCTGCCCATGCTCGGGTTCTCGGTGTTGATGAGCTCGCTCGACCTCGGCTTCGTGACCTTCGGCTTCGGCATGTACGAGAAACTCCTGGCCGGCGATCCGCGCAACCTGCTCTCGCTGTGCGGGGCCTGCCTGATTGCCGCAGGCTTTGCGGTCCTGTGGGTGCGTGAAGGTCGCGCCCCGGCTGCGCTCGCAAGCCCCGGAATGCTCCATTCGTGATTGATGGGAAGATGATGCCTGACGATACCCTTTCGCACGCCCATTCCGGCAATCCTTTGCAGGTGCGCCCGCTGGCGACCGGCGCCTGGCGGCCTGAACGGTTCGGTGCTGATGGCGGGCATATTCCCCTGATCGGGGCGGAGGATGTTCGCCCCCTCGTGCCCGGGCTCGACCTGTGGGACTGCTGGCCGCTCACCCGCGATGATGGCAGCACAGCCGCGATCGGCGGGCGGCATTACTGGTTCTTCCTCAGCGCCCCGCAGTTTCCCGACCCGGTCCAGCGCCATGGCCAGGCCCGCATCCGCCTGCTTTCGCACGGCGCCGACGGCTGGCGCGACCATGGCAATGCCTTGCCCGACGGGCTTAACCCCGGTTCGCGCGAATGGGCCGGCTCAGCGGTTCTGCACGAGGACGGGGTGTCGCTGACCCTGTACTTCACCGCAGCCGGAAGGCGCGGGGAGCAGGCCCTCACTTTCGAGCAGCGGCTCTTTGCCGTGGATGGCCGCCTCGGACCCGGCGGGACCGGCGATTGGGGCGAGCCGGCCGAGATCGTCGCGGCCGATGGTTCGCTCTATGCCCTGGCCAACGATGCGGTCGAACGCGGCCCCGGCACCCTCAAGGCCTTTCGTGATCCGTTCTACTTCCGCGATCCTGCCACCGGCAAGGCGCACATCGTGTTCACCGCCAGCGCAGGGTGGAGCGACGATCCGCACAACGGCATGATCGGCCTCGCCACGCTGACCAAGCAGGGCTGGATACTAGGCGACCCATTGGTCGAGGCGATCGGCGTCAACAACGAACTGGAGCGGGCCCAGGCCCATTTCCGCGACGGGCGCTATTACCTGTTCTGGTCGACCCAGTCCCACACCTTCGCCCCCGGCGCGCCGAAGGGGCCCAACGGGCTCTACGGCATGGTCGGCGAAAGCCTGCGCGGGCCGTGGCGGCCGGTCAACGGCTCGGGGCTGGTGGCAGCCAATCCGGCGAACGAGCCGGCCCAGTCCTATTCCTGGGTGGTGACCGGGGAGGACGAGGTCTGGTCGTTCGTCGACTACTGGGGGCTGGCGGGACGCGGGATTGCCGACCATCCCGAACTGCTGCGCAGCCACTTTGGCGGCACAGCCGCGCCGGTGTTCAAGCTGGCCTTCGCCGGCGACCGGGTGGACGTCATCTGATCACCGGGCGGCGGGAGCGTCGCCGATGATCCGCGCTTCCCGCCAATAGCCGAACTCACCTTCGCCGGGCCAGGCTCGCCCGTCGGGAAAACGCAGTTCGATCCCGGCAAGTTCGCTCTCGTCGGCCAGCCACATGTTCACACCCATCAGGGTATTGCCATATTTCGCCACGGCGCTCTCGGTCAGGCTGAAATGAGTGGTCGAGCCGCAGACCGGGCAGAAATGAAAGTTCGTCCCCGGCTCCGCCTTGTCGCTGCGGTGATAGGCGGTCGTGGCACCCGTGATGTGCACTTCGGAAGGATGGAAATAACCCCACCGCGCGCCCGACTTGCCGCAGATGGAGCAATTGCAGGCGTTGATATAGTCGGGCCGCTTGCCAAGCGTGATGCGGACCGCGCCGCAGTGGCAGGAAAATGTCTTCATGCCCGCGTCATACAGCCCCGGGCGGGGGCGAGGCAATTGGTCCGGCCCGGTACCCGGCTCAGGCGCTTTCGCGGACGATCAGCCGGGGCTCCATCACCAGCGAGTCGGTCTCTTCCCCCGCGATCCGGCGCAGCAGACGCGAAACCATTTCCTCGGCGCCGCGTCCGATCTGTTGGTGGATGGAGCTGAGCTGCGGAACGGTCTGCGTCGCCAGCGGCAAGTCGTCGAAGCCAACCAGTGCGATGTCGCGCGGCACTTGCTGTCCGCGCTCGTGCAATTGGCGCAGGGTGGCCATGGCGATCACGTCGGAGGCGGTGAAGATGCCGGTGATGGCCGGGTCCATCGCCTCGAGATCGGCGGCGATCCGCTCGGCCATATTGTCGGTTGCGAGGGGGGTGGCAAACAGCTCGATGTTGGCCCCGGTTCCTGCCTCGGCCACGGCGGCACGGGCGCCCTTGAGGCGCTCCTCGATCTCGATGCCGCGAATGTCGCCGAAAAAGGCAAGGCGCTTGCGGCCCTGCGCGAGCAGGTGCTGCGCCGCGAGCTTGCCGCCGGTGAAATTGTCGGTCCCTACCGCGCAGTGCACCTGCCCCGGCTGGTGGACGCCCCAGGCGACCAGCGGGCGATAGTGAGCGGCGACCTGTTCGATCACTGCGAACTGGTCGGACTGGCCGATCATCAGCACTCCTTCCAGCATCCCGGAATCGACCAGTCGTTCCAGCCACTCGTCGTTGTGCTCGGGAATGACGCGGCTCAGCATCAGGTCATACCCGCGCTCGGTCAACGCGTCGGCCAGATAGCCCAGCAAGGTCATGAAGAAGGGGTCTGAAATATGCTGGCGCTTGTCATGGCCAAGCGGAATGACCACGCCGATCACGCCGGTCTGCCCGGTGCGCAAGCGGCTCGCCATCTGGTTGGGGCGGAAGCCGTGTTCGCGGGCCAGGGCCTGAATTCGTTCACGCGTCTCGCGGTTGACCAGGTCCTTGCCCGCCAGTGCACGCGAAACCGTGCCCGCCGACACCCCCGCGAGCTTTGCCAACTCCGAGATGTTTCGGATCCGGCGCGGCTTGTCCCGAGATTCCGTTGCCATTCGCTCGCCCAGTGTCCCCATTGGACAGGTTGTTATCGGTGCTGCCCCATTGCGCCCCTGTTCCGAATCAGGGGCTTACGCGGCGGCGTCACGCTGCGCAATGGCCTGTCGAGCAAGTTCTGCCGCTCCCGTAATTCCGGCTTCGTCGCCCAGGCCGGGCGAGACGATGTAGTGTTCCAGCTCCGGATCGTCATGGAGATGGGCGACATAGCCTGCCAGCCGCCGTGCGGTTTCGCGGCGCAGCGCGGGGATCAGGCCCGGCGCCTTCATCACGCCGCCGCCGAACACCAACCGGTCCGGAGCGTGAAGCAAGACGAGATTGGTTGCAAGATCAGCCAGATAGCCCGAGATGAGCGCCACGGCCGGCGCCGGATCAGCCATGGCATCAAGGCTGTCTCCGAAGCGTGCGCGGATCGCCGGGCCGGCGGCCAGCCCCTCGAGGCAATCGCCGTGGTAGGGGCAGAGGCCATCGAACGGATCGCGCGCGCGGTCGTGCGCCACCGGGATGTGCCCGGATTCGTAGTGGCTGAAGCCGGCCATCGGGCGCAGGTCCCGCACCACGCCGGTACCGATCCCGGTGCCGACGGTGGTATAGGCTAAAGTCCGGCAACCCTTGCCCGCGCCGCTCAGCGCCTCGCCCAGCGCGGCGCCGTTGACGTCGGTGTCGACCTTGAGCGGCACGCCGAGCGGGCGGAGCCAGTCGATGAAGCTGGCGCCTGACCAGCCGGGCTTTGGAGTGGTGGTAATCGTGCCGTAAGTGGGCGAGGCGGGGTCGATGTCGAGCGGGCCGAAGCTGGCGACGCCGATCGCGGCAAGCTCGCCGTGCCCGGACGGGGCTTCGCTGAAGAAGCGGATGACCTCGGGCATGGTTTCCGCCGCCGTCAGGGTCGCAATGCGTTGCTCCGCTACAATCCGCCCGGCTTCGTCCATCAGGGCGAGGACGAACTTGGTCCCGCCAGCCTCGATCGCGCCGATCAGGGGTTTGGCCATGCTTCCAGTCTCCCGTTTATCGTTGCCGCTTGAATGCCCTTACAGGCAAGAGATTGCAATCGATTGTTGTATCCCGCTCTTGTGCAGCGGCGGAGACGATCCTAGCAGCAACGCCATGAAATCGAACCTGCCCGTCGCCGCGGTCGAACCGTTTCACGCCATCGCCATTAGCCGCATCGCCCATGACCTCAAGCAGCAGGGCGCCCGGATCATCCACATGGAGTTCGGCCAGCCATCGACCGGCGCGCCCGATGCCGCCATCGCTGAGGCGCACCGCGTGCTGGACAGCGAGGCGATGGGCTATTGGGAAAGCGTACCGCTCAAGCAGCGCATCGCCCGGCACTATGCGGACCGGCACGGTCTGGCAATCGACCCGGAGCAGGTGATCCTGACCTGCGGCGCCTCGCCCGCCTTCGTGATGGCCCTGTCCTGCCTGTTCCGCCCGGGCGCGCGGGTCGCGCTGGCCCGGCCCGGCTACGTTGCCTACCGCAACACGCTGCGGGCTCATTATCTCGAGCCGGTTGAACTCGCCTGCGGGCCGGACGAGCGCTTTCAGGTGACCGCCGCCGCCCTTGCCGCGCTTGATCCGGCGCCGGACGGGCTGATCCTGGCCAGTCCGGCCAATCCCACCGGCACGATCATCGCGGAGGACGAGCTGGCGGCGATAGCCGAAGTCTGCCGCGAACGCGGGATCAGGGTCATTTCCGACGAGATTTACCACGGCCTCAGCTACGGTGCCCCGGCCGCCTCGATGCTCGAGCATCTGGAGGATGCGCTGGTGGTCAACAGCTTCTCCAAGTATTTCTCGATGCCGGGTTGGCGGCTCGGCTGGCTGGTCGTGCCCGCGGCGCTGATCGGCGCGGCGCGGGCGCGGATGGGCAACCTGTTCCTGACCCCGCCGGTGATCGCCCAGCGCGCGGGCCTGGTTGCCTTCGATTGCGAGGAGCAACTCCAGTCCTACCTCGCGACCTATGCCCGCAACCGGGAGCTGATGCTCGCGGCCTTGCCCGCGCTGGGGCTGGACCGCATCGCCCCGCCGGACGGCGCCTTCTACATCTATGCCGACATCGGGCACCTGACCGACGACAGCCTGGCATTCTGCGAGAAACTGCTGCGCGAGACCGCCGTGGCCACGGCTCCTGGCATCGACTTCGACCCGGTGGACGGCCGGTCCTTCATGCGATTCAGCTTTGCCGTCTCGACCGCCGAGGTGGAGGAAGCAATCGCCCGGATGGTGCCATGGTTCGCCGCCCAGCCGCGGCGCTGAACTGTGCGGGCAGAGCGCGCCTTGCGTTGTAAAAGAACCTGAAAATCTGCCATTTAACGCATGTGCGTCATGCGTCTTCCTGCGTAGGACACCGTTCAGTCAGGCTTCAGCAGATGTAGCGGATTGATACGCCTGTCGGAATCGCGGGTTTGTCCGCGATTGACTCGTGTCCAGCAGCCGCGGATTAACGTCCGGCTGCAAAAGAGCGTAAACGAGGCTCATGCCCAAGAAGCCGCCTATGCCGAACGACGAAATGAGCTTGTGGCGATACCGCGCGGGCGAGCTGGCTCTTGCCTGCGGGGGTTCGTTTGCGGCTGACGAAGTCGAGCGCCTGCGCGAGCTGCTCCACCTGCTGCGCCGGGCGCCGCTCGGGCTCGATCCGGGCCTTTGCCTCCCCGACGCGGCGCGGGTCGAGCCGCTGCTCGCCGCGGGCGGGGCCATTGCCGTTGCCCTGTCGCTATTCGACGGCTCCGAGGCCGGCTACATCCTCTCGCGCGGCGGCGCGGGGCAGCACATCGCCTCGGTGTTCCTGCCCGGCGCGGGTGAGGAAACCAACGCTGGCGGTGAGTCGGCGTCCCTTGCCATGCTCGGTGCGCTCTGCCTCGCCCTGGCGGAATTGACCGCAGGCGTGCCGATTTCGCCCGACTTGCGGGCTCCGGACGGCGCGCGCCTTAACTGACCTGCCCGCAGGTTTGGCCGGCGGCCGGCACCTCAGTTGACCAGCGAAGCCTCGATCGCGATGCGGATCGCCTCGGACGTGTGATTGGCGCCCATCTTGTTCAGCATGTTGGCGCGGTGAATTTCCACGGTACGCGGGCTGATGTTGAGCTTCTCGCCGATCAGGCGGTTGGACAGGCCGCCGGCCACGCCGGTCAGCACCTCGCGTTCGCGCTTGGTCAGCCGTTCGACCCGGCTGCGCGCCACCGCCTCGCGCAGCTTCGAGCCGGCCACCGACTGGGCGCGTCCTTCCGCCAGCCGCACGCTCTCGGCCAGGTCCGCTTCCTCGAACGGCCAGACCAGATAATCCACCGCGCCCTGCATCACGGCCTCGACGATCCGGCGGATCGAGGGCTGTTCCGCAAAGGCGATGATCGGCAGCCAGTCCCCGCTGCGGCCCATGTGTTCGAGCAGCCCGTTGATCGCATCGTCGCTGTCATGAACCAGCAGCATCCCGTCGCGCGGCCAGCGCGAGACCAGTTCCGCCGTATCCTCGAAAGGCTCGACATGCAGGTCGCTGCCGGCGAGGCAGTGGGAGATGGCGGCACGACGGCGGAAGTCGCCATCGACGAGGAGGATGTTGGTGCGTCGGCTCATGGCAAAAACTTTAAGCGCAGGTGCCATAAGGGGAGAAACGGAGACGCCTCCGCTTCGGACGTTGCACTGCAATCGTTTTATCCGTTTCGGGCGCGAAACTTTGCTGAAAAGCTTGCCCGGTGCGAATCCCTAGTGAGAATCACGAGGCCGACAATTTCCGGGATTACGGCGCACAAATGCGATCACGAGCCGGGGCGGGCGGCGGTCAGCGCGGCAGCGATATCGACAAAGTCCTGCCGCACCTGATTGATCCGCTGCGGATCGAAAGTCAGCACGCCGTCGAGCACGGCGCCCCGCGCAGACTGGTAAAACTGCCGCAGGGCGAGCGCGACCCCCTCGCTGCCGGCCACGCCGAGCTGCAGCGCGGTAAGCGCGGACAGGGCCCGGGTCAGGGCCTTGCTCTTGTTGTGATTGTCGCCCCGCTCATATGCGAACAGGGCCGAACCGAGCGCGGCGATCAGCTGTTCGTAGCACACGGCGACCAGTTCCATCGGATCGCAGCCGCTGACCCGCGCGTCGAAATCGACCTTGCGGTAAGCATCTTGGGGGGTGTGGCGGGCGAGCAGGGTCATGGCGCTGGTTCCGGCGGGCTCAGTTGTCGCTCGAATTCCACGCGTCGATCTGGTTCTTGAGGAACGTCAGGGTCGAGGTGGAGGCGGAAATGTTGGTCTGGGTCGCGGCGAAGCGCGAGACGAGCTGGACGCGCAAGGCTTCCTGCTTGGTCGAGAGGTCGGACAGGTCGGTGGTCACCTGGGTTTTCTGGGCGGTCAACCGGGTGATCGAATTGGCCAGCGAATAGGCGTTGCCCGATGCCGCCATCTGTCGGTTGAGCCCGTCGACCGTGCCGTAGACGCCGTAAAGCCCGTTGGTGAACATGGCGGCGACGGCGGTCGGATTGTCGGCCAGGGCCTTGGCCAGCATTGCCCCGTCGAGCGCGAAAGTTCCGTCACGCTGGATCGAGACGCCAAGGTCCGACAGGGTTCGCGGCTCGCCCGCCGCGGCATTGGGCATGATCACCGTGCCGGAGAGGGCCGACAGCGCCCGCTTGAGCGCAAGCGCGCCGCCATCGCGGGCAAGGTCGCCGGTCATCGGGTCGGTGGCCGTCTTGACCTGGCTTACCATCTCGTTGAGCGCGTCGACGAGGTCGGTCATGGTCGAGCTGATCGAGGCGGTGTTGTCGGCGAAGCTGAGCGTGGCCGGGCTGCCCGCATTGGTTGCGGTCAGCTTCAGGTTCACGCCGGGTATGGCTTCGGTGATGGTGTTGGTGGCCGAGCTCATAGGCAGCCCGTCGAGCTTCCACGCCGCGTCCTGCGAGGTCTGGAGAAGCTGGTTCGATGCGCCGGTCGACGGGTTCCAGGCGAGCTGGGAGAGGCCGGGATCGGCGCTGTTCTCGCTTGCCTCGAGAATGAAGCCGTTGGCCGCGCCCTCCGCCCCCTTCATCACCAGCCGGGGGCCGTCCGTCGTGTTGGCCACATAGGCGGTGACCCCGGCCTTGGCCGCGTTGATCGCGCTGGCCACGTCGGACAGCGTCGCTCCGGCCGGGATGGTGATCGCGGCGGCGGTGTGCGCGGTATCCTCGGTGAAGCCGGTCGTGGTGGTGGTCACGCCGTTGGCGTCGGTCGTGCTCGTCTGGGCCATCGAGCCAAAGCGCAGCGTCAGGGTGCCCGAGCCGACCGTCGTCGTGGTCGACGCCACTGTCGGGCTCGCCAGGGTCTGGGCCTTGGCAAGCTGGGTGACCTCGATCGAATAGGACCCTTTCGGCGTGGCCGAGCCGGAGAGGGTGGGGGTCGCCACCGCGCTGTTGCTCATGCTCGGCTGCGGTGAGAGATCCCCGCTGCGCACCGCCGTGGCGATCGAGGTGGTCAGCGTCAGCAGGGTCGACTTGAGCGACGAGGCCGTGCTGATCTGGGCGTCCAGCGTATCGGACCTGGTGGTCAGCCGGTCGTTCTGGGTCGCGAACTGGGCGACCGAGAGGTTGGTGGCCAGCGTCGACCAGTCGATCCCTCCGCTGTTCAGCGAAGACAGGATCGTGCTGCCGGCGGAGGTCGTGGAGGAGGTGGTGGTGGCCATGTCGTTCAGGACGGCAGCCGGGGCCGGCGATTAAGCGTTTTTCCGCGCATCAGGCAGCAACCTTCTGGTCGGGGCGCCCCTCGGGGTCGAAGCGAAGTTCGAGCGGAACATGAACCTGCGGGAAGGGGCGCTCCTCGCCGCGCTTCAGCGCCATGACGAAGCCGAGCACGCCGGCCACGGCGGCATAGAGCTCCTCGCGGATCACCTGATTCTCGCGGGTGGTGAAATAGACCGAGCGGGCCAGCGCCGGGATTTCGAGCAGTGGTACGTCCAGTTCGCGCGCCAGTTCGCGCATGGCCAGCGCCTTCTCGCCGCGTCCCTTGGCCAACACGATCGGTGCCGATGCGCGTTCCGGATCATAGATCAGCGCGACCGAGAAGTGCGTGGGGTTGGTGATCACGAACTGCGCCTCGCGCATCGCCTTCTGCAGGCCGCCCATGGCCAGCTGGCGCTGACGCTGGCGGATTGCCGCCTTCTTTTCCGGGCTGCCCTCGGTCTCCTTGTGCTCGTCGCGCATTTCCTGATGGCTCATCCGCAGGCGCAGGAAACGGCGGACCCATTGCACCGGAAAGTCGATCAGGGCGATGATGACGAGCCCGAAGGTGAGGGCGAAGAGCAGCGAAGTGAGCAGGTCCCACGCGGCGGCGAGCTGGCCGGGGAGCGGCGCACGGCCAAGGTTCAGCGCGCCGGGCAGGTGCGAACGGGCCCACGACCACGCGATCACGCCGAGCAGGGCCGCCTTGGCGAGGCTCTTGCCCAGCTCGATCAGGCCATTGAGGCCGAACATCCGCTTGAGCCCGGAGAGCGGATTGATCCGGCTCGCCTTGGGGGCAAGGTTGCTGGCCAGCCAGCGGCCCTCGCCAAAGCCAAGCTGCGAGACCAGCGCCGCCAGCCCGACGACCGCGCCCAGCACGATGACCGGCGGCAGGACGGCGACGAGCGCGGCGAGCATCAGCCGGCCGGGCGAGAAATCGGTGAGCGCGGCGCGGTCGAACTGCAAGCCCGCTGACAGCTCGCCGGCAAGGATTCCCAGCAGCCACGGCCCGGCGAACTTGAGCCAGGCGGCGCCGGCCAGCATGGTCGCCGCGGTCGCCAGCTCGCGCGAGCGCAGGACGTCGCCGTTTTTCGCGGCGTCGCGTTTGCGCTTCTCGGTTGGCGCAAGGGTCTTTTCGCCGGCGCTCTCGCTCACCGCGCGATCACCTGCTCGGCCTGGCGCAAGGCCATCGCGGAAATATCGGCCATCATGTCGCCGGTCAGCGGGGCGGAAATGATCAGCGCGGCAATGCCCGCCACAACGCCGGCAGGAAGCCCGAGCGAGAACAGGTTGAGCGCCGGGGCCGAGCGGCTCAGCACGCCGGCCGCGACCTGGACCAGCAGCAGGACGAGCGTCACGGGCAGGGCGATCGCCAGCGCCGTCACGAACATCTGCCCGGCGAACTGGAGGATGAGGGCGATCCGCTCGGGCCCCAGCCAGGCATGGCCGGGCGGGAACGTGGTGTAGGACCTGATCACCAGATCGAGGAAGACGAGGTGTCCGCCGAGGCCGAGGAACACGAGGGTCAGGACGATCCCGAAATACTGGCCGAGCGCCGGGGAATGGGCGCCCGTATTGGGATCGGCGGCGGTTGCGATCGACATGCCCATGCCCGCGCCGATCACTTCGGCGGCGATCGTCGGCGCGGCGAAGGCGACCTGCAGAACGAAGCCGAGGGCGAGGCCGATCACCACTTCGGCGGCGACGGCCAGCATGCCGGGCAAGGTGAACAGGGCGGCGGGGGCCGCCACGCTGGTCCAGTTGCAGACGAGGATCGCGACCGCGCCGGTCACGATCACGCGGGCCTGTGCGGGCACGGCGGCGGCGCCGAAGAACGGCGCGGCCATGATCGCCGCGCCGATCCGGGTCATGACGAAGAGCCAGCGCCAGAATTCGGCCTCGACGGGCCCGAAACCGAAGGTGAGGTTCATCACTGGTGCCCGAGCGCCGCGATCTCGGCGAAGATTTCCTGCGTGAAATCGCCGACGAGGCCGAGCATCGAGCCGCCGAGCACGACCAGCACCAGCGCGATCGCGGCGAGCTTGGGGACGAAGGTCAGGGTCTGCTCGTTGACCGAGGTTGCCGCCTGGACGATGCCGACGACGAGGCCGACCGCGAGGCTGGCGAGGAGCACCGGGGCGGCGATCAGCGCGGTTACGTAGAGCATCCGGTCGGCCAGCGAGAGGAGGGAGGCAGTGTCTTCCATCAGCCGAAGCTCGCCGCGAGGCTGCCCATCAGCAGGGCCCAGCCATCGACCAGGACGAAGAGCAAGAGCTTGAACGGCAAGGAAACTATCGTGGGGCTCATCATCATCATGCCGAGGCTCATCAGCACCGAGGAGACGACGAGGTCGATCACCAGGAAGGGCAGGAACAGCATGAAGCCGATCTGGAAGGCGGTCTTGAGTTCGCTGGTGACGAAGGCGGGGAGGAGGATGGAGAAGGGGACATCTTCGGCGCGGGCGAATTTCGGGGCCTTGGCCATGTCGGCGAAAAGCGACAGGTCGTGCTGGCGGGTCTGGCGGATCATGAAGGCGTGGAACTGGGCGCCGGCATTGCCGATCGCCTGTTCGGCATTGATGGTTCCGGCGGAATAGGGGGCAATCGCGGTCTCGCTCACCTTGTCCAGCGTGGGGGCCATGACGAACAGCGAGAGGAACAGGGAGAGGCCGATAAGCACCTGATTCGGCGGACTTTGTTGCAGGCCGAGGGCCTGGCGCAGGATCGAAAGGACGACCAAAATGCGGGTGAAGCTGGTCATCATCAGGACGAGGCTGGGCAGGATCGTCAGCAGCCCCATGATGACGAGGAGCTGGAGCGACATGGTCAGCCCGCCGCCGGGGCCGCCGTTGGCTTGGCTGAAGGCGCGGTCGAGCGCGCCGGGGATCGCGCTCTGGGCGAAGGCGGCCGCCGGGCTCAAATACAACGCCACTGCAACGCCGCTGCAAAGCTTCTTCACGAGTGCTGCTCCCGCGCAGGAGCTTCGGCGAGCCGGGTCAGGCCGTTGCGAGAGGCCGAGACGAGGATCTCGCGGCCATGAAATTCGATCACGGCAAGCTTGAGTGTGGGCGAGAGCATAGTGGTCTCGACGATGCGGACCGACTTCGCCTGCGGGTTGGCGGCGCCATAACGGGCCTGCATCTTTTGCAGCAGCTTGAGGCTGCCCCAGATCATCGCGCCGATCAGCGGCAGGACGATGAGCAGCTTGACCACGTACCAGAGCATTACTTGCTCTCCTCGCCGCCGGTGGCGAGTTCGACGATGCGCAGGCCGAAGCGGCCATTCTCGGCAACGATTTCGCCGCGCGCGATCAGGGTGCCGTTGACCATGACATCGAGCAGTTCGTCGGTCAGGCGGTCGAGCATCACCACGCTTTCCTCGCCCAGCGCGAGGACGTCCTTGAGCTTCATTTCGGTGCGGCCGAGTTCGACCGAAAGGCGCACGTCGACATCCTTGAGGAGATCGAAGCCGCGGGCGGGAAGGGTCATGGGCGGAGGTTCCTTAGAAAGCGCGGGTGATCTGGAGGGCGACGCGGTCATCCGCCGCGCCGACCGTGCCGGTGGCGATGGTCCTGTTGCCGTGGCAGAGCGGGACCTGGCGGGCGACGGCGACGGGCACGACCATGCCGGGTTCGAGCGCGGCGAGGGCCGACATCGACATCCGCATTTCCACCAGCACGGCGCGCAGCGGGAGGTCGATCTCGGCAAAGGGCGCGGCGAGGGGATCGGCTTTGCGCGGCGCGGGCTTGCCGCGCGGGGCCGAGCCGAGCGCGGCGGCCAGCGTGGGCAGGGGCATGGCGAAAGTGATCAGCCAGGTCTCGCCCGAGGGCTCGGTGACCTCGAACTCGATCGCGGCGATCGGTTCGCTCCGGGGAAACGGATCGAGATCGGCGAGGCTGGGGCTGCGGCGCACCGGGGCGAGCCAGCCGGGTTCGCCCGGACGCAGCACGGCGCCAAGGTGCTCGATCAGCAGGGCTTCGAGCCGGTGAATGAACAGGTCGGCCGAGACCGGGAATTCGGCCGGGAGCGGCGAGGGCGCCTCGCCCCGGCCGCCGAAGGTGCGATCGACCATGCGCAGCACGGCGGCGGCATCGAAGGCGACCATCAGCGGCAGGCCATCGGGACCGGCGGCGAGCAGCGAATGGGCAGCGAGCGCCGGGCTGAACATGGTGAGGTCGTCAAGATCGGTGCGGCGCGCGGGCGGCGCCTTGATCGCCGTGCCCTTGCCGCCGACCAGCGGGGCGAGGGCGGCGCAGAAGCCGCGGGCGAAGCGCTCGGCCGCGCGGTCGAGCAGGGGGACGAGGGCATCGGGGCCCGGCGCTTCGCGCAGCAGCTCGGGGCAGTGCCGGGCGAGAGGGCGGGCGGCCTTGAGGCGGAGTTCGGGCTTCACGGGCGCTCGCTCACTGGACGATGAAGGACTTGAAGTAGACTTCGTCGATCCCGCCGAAGCCTTCTTCCCTGGTCAGGACCTGGTTGATCGCGGCGACGAGCCGCTTCTGCAGGCGCTCCTTGCCCGTGACCGAACCGATGTCCTCGGCCGGGGTATCGGCAATGGTGTTAAGCATGGCCGAGCGGACGGCCAGTTCGTGCTTCTTGAGCCAGATCAGCACGCGCCCGTCGCGCCGGGTCGAGCAGGCGAGGCTCATCTGGACGAGGGCGTCGGAGTTCTTGAGGTTGGAGGTGAAATCCTCGGTGAAGGTGAAGTAGGAGGTCTTGTACTCGCTGCCGCCTTCGCCCTCGACTTCCGGAGCGGCGGCGCCTTCGCCCTCGCCTTCCTTCTTCGTGGCATAGGGGTCTTCCTCGCCCTTGCGGACGAGCTTGGGGTTGTTGTCTTCCTTGACCTTGTCGTGGCCGCCGCCGATCACCCCGGCGGCGACGAGGCCGTAGGTGCCCCCGCCGCCCGCGCCGAGCAGGACCACCGGCAGGGCGATCTTCATCGCCATGCCGCCGCCCTTTTTCTTCGCTTTCGCTTCCTTGTCGCTCATCGCTGGTCCCCGTCAGTCCTGTTTCTGTCAGACGAAGCGGCCGCGGCCACGGGCCGGGGCTTCGCTGGTGGTTTCGCTCCCGCCCGTCTGGTCACGGGCGGCGGCGGTGCGCGCGAAGGCGCGGGTTTCGGCCTGGTCCTGCGACTGGCCGCGCTGGTTGTGGTTCTGGCCCTGGGCCCCGGCCGCGTCGGCGCGGACGAAGGTGCCCGGCTGACCCGGCTGGCCGGACTGGTTGTCCTGCCGGGCGGAATTGTTTTCGGCGCTGGCGCTGGCCGCCGGGATCGCCTGCTGGACGGCCTGGGCAAAGGCCGGATCGGCGGCCGACATGGCGACCGAGAGGCCCTGTTCGTCCTGCCGGAACTGGAGCGAGACGCGGCCGAATTCGGCGTGCTGGAGCGCGATTGAGACCCCTTCCGGGCGGGCCGCATCGCGCGCGGCGATCAGCCGGTCGACCAGCGCGGCAAAGTCATGTCCGCTGGGCGAGGGGCTGACCGCCGGCGCGGCCCCGGTGGGGGCGGCAAGGGTGGCGGCGGGATCGACGGGCGGCGCGGCGGCGGCAGGGGCCAGTGGGTCCGAGGTCGGGGCAGCCGCGGCGGCGGACTTGCCGGGGAGGCTTTCCGGCGCATCGGTGTGGGCCGGGCGGACATGGACCGTGGCGGCGGCCGGGGCGGGCGCGGCGGTGTCGATCGTGAAGGGGGCGCTGCGGCCGAGGGCCTGCGCGGGGCTGGACTGCTTGCTGACGGCCAGCTCGCGGACGGGCTCGGCCTGAGCCGGGTCGGCGGCGGCAGCCAGCGGCGGGCGGCCGACCGCCTCGCCCTGCGGCGCCGGGGCGCGGGGCGGCTGGGCCGGTACCTCGCCGGGGGCCTTGGCGGCGACTGCGACGGCGCGCTGGTGCTGGCCGGGGGCGGCTTGCTCGGTCGGGGCGACAAGAGCCTGCGGCGCGGCGGGGGTAGCGGGGGCGATCAGCGCGAGGGCGATGGCCTCTGCGGTGAGCGCGGGCTGGGCCTCGTCCGTGCCGGCCTCATCGCTGGGCGCGTTGGTTTCGGCCGTATCGGCAGGCCGCGATGCGTCCTCGGACTTTGCGGTCTTGGCGGGCTTGAGGCTGGCGAGCAGGGCGGGGAGCGGGTGCAGGACGTTGTTCAGGCGCGCGGCCTCGGCTTCCCCCTCGGTGGCCGGCTCGGCCGGAGCGGGGGTTTCGGGCTCGGCGGAGAGGTCTGCGGCAAAGGCGAGGAGCGGTGCGGCAGGTGCGGAGTTGGCCGTGGTGGGCGCGGCCTCGGCGGGCGCGGCGCCCGTGACGACGGCCGGGGCGGGGATGCGGCCGGTGGCGGCGAAAGCGATGGCGGCGGCAAGGGGCGGCAAGGTCTTGCCGGTCTCTGCCGCCGGGGTTGCCGCCCCGGTTGCTGTCCCGATTGCCGACATTGCCGGGGTCTGGGCGGCGGCGGGCAGGACGGGGTCGGCGGCGGGGTCGGTTTTGGGCTGGCCGGCGGTTGGCGCGGTCTGTTCGAGGTGCTGGGCGAAACCGCCGTTTTCGGGGCTTTCCGCGCCCTTGTCGGCCTTGTGCGCCGCGCCGATGCCGGGAAAGGCAGGGGCGGCGGACTGGGCCGGGAGGGCGGAAAGTTGCAGCATCGTCTGGTCCCCGAAAGAGCGTTCACAGACTGTTATTCAAGCTCCGTGCCAGTTTTGCGCCCGCCGCCCGCGCGGCGCGCGCCGAGCGGGGGTTGCAGGGCGGCGGCGGCGAGGGCTTTCGCTTCGGCCGAGGCGCGGTCTTCGGCGGCCTGGCGGCGGCGTTCGGCCTCTGACAGTTCGCGCAGCTTGGTATCGGCAAGGCCGCGTGCGCGCTCGGCATCGGCATGGGTGCCGCGCGAGACTTCGCCGAGCCCTTCGCGGAAGGTGGTGAGCAGGCGCAGCGAGGCGCCGTCGGCCGCGTCGACCCGGGCGGCATAGTCGCTCGCCATCTGGCCGGTGCGCTGGGCGAGCGCGAGGAGCTGGGCGAGCGTGCCTTCGGCCGCGGCGGCTTCGGCGGCGGCCTGCTGGCGGGCGATGGCGCGGACCTTTTCCAGCCGTTGCAGGCGGAGGAGGCGTTTGCGATCGGGCGGCTGCATGGCGGAACGATCAGGCCGGGCCAATCAGGCCGGCGAGGGTATCGACGGCCTGCGGCAGGGGGATCACTTCGCCGTGGGCCTGCATCAGGAACTGGCGCAAGGGTTCCTGCATGGCGATGGCGCGGTCGAGCAGGGGATCGGCCCCGGCGCGGTAGGCGCCCATCAGGACAAGGTCGCGGTTGGCCTCGTAGGAGGCGACGAGGGCGCGGAAGGTGCGGGCGGCGCGCTGGTGGGCGGGGGAGGAGACGTCGCTCATCACCCGGCTGAGCGAGGCGGGAATGTCGATCGCCGGATATTGCCCGCGCTGGGCGAGATCGCGCGAGAGGACGATGTGCCCGTCGAGGATCGAGCGGGCGGTGTCGACCACCGGGTCGTCCTGGTTGTCGCCGTCGGCGAGCACGGTGTAGAGCCCGGTGATCGAGCCGCCGCTGGCCGCCGAATTGCCCGCGCGCTCGATCAGCTTGGTGATCGTGGCAAGGGCGGAAGGGGGGTAGCCGCGCGCGGCGCCGGGTTCGCCCAGCAAGAGCGCGATCTCTCGGCCCGCGTGAGCGACGCGGGTGAGGCTGTCCATGATCAGCAGGACCTTGCGGCCATGGGCGCGGAAATGCTCGGCCAGCGAAGTGGCCAGCATGGCGCCGCGAATGCGCAGGTTGGGGGCATGGTCGGCGGGGACGGCGACGACGGCGGTGCGGGCGCGCTTGGCCCCCTGCATGTGGCGCTCGACAAAGTCCGACACTTCGCGGGCGCGTTCGCCGATCAGGCCGACCACGACGATCTCGGCCTCGGCCCCGTGAGCGATCATGTCGAGCAGGACCGACTTGCCGACGCCGGAGCCGGCCATGATGCCGATGCGCTGGCCGACGCCGAACGTGGTCAGCCCGTTGAGGGCGCGGATGCCGGTGTCGAATGGCTGGCGCACGGGCGAGCGATCGAGCGCGCCGGTGCGGATGCCGCCGGCGGGCCATTCGTCGCGGAAGTGGACGGGGCCGAGGCCGTCGATCGGGTGGCCCTCGCCATCGACCGCGCGGCCGAGGAAGGCCTCGCCCACCGGGAGCATGCCGGGATGCCCTTCGGGGCGGACGCGCGAGCCGGGGCGGAGCATGACCGTGTCGCCAAGCAGCATCATCAGGGTGCGGCCATTGCGGAAACCGATGACTTCGGCGAGCGGTTCGCCCCGGCCGTGGGCGACGCGGCACAGCGCGCCGACCGGGACCGAGAGGCCCGAAACCTCGATCAGCCCGCCATCGCAGGCGGCGACGAGGCCGTAGCGGTGGGGGGTGAAATCGGGCTGGGCGAGGGCGAGTTCGCCGAGCAGGGGGGCGATGCGGGTCAGCATGAATGCCAGCTCAACATGAGTGAAAGGCCTCGGAGAGCGCGCGGCGCCATTCGGCGGGGCCGTCTTCCACGCCGCCGGTTTGCGTTTCGACGCGCAGGGCGCCGCGTTCGAGCGCGGGATCGGGCACGACCTTCCAGTCGGCGGCGAGCTTTTCCGAGATCAGGGCGAGATCGTCCGGGTGGAGGCGGATCACGCGTTCGTCCTCGGCGCGGGAGAACATGGCGACGGCGCGTTCGATGCGGGCCGCGAGCACGTCCGCGTCGTGGGCATAGGGAACGAGGGCGGCCTCGCACAGGGCCATGACCGTGTCGAGCAGGCGCTGGCGCAGGCTCTCGGCCATTTCGGCGTCCATCTTGCTCAGCGCGAGTTCGAGTGCGGCGCGGGCGCCGCTTTCGGCGGCGTGAGCGGCCTCGGCCTCGGCGCGGCCCTGGGTGCTGCCGTGAGCATAGCCCTCGGCCCAGGCGATGGCGACCGGGTCTTCGATCTGGGTGGGGGCGGGGGCGGGATCGGCCGGTGCGGGGACGAGGGCGAAGCGGGCGTCGTGGCGGAAGCCGGGGCCATTGCCGCCGCGCCCGGAGGTGAGGGCGAGGAGGCTAGACATAGTCGTCCTCGCTCTGCCCGAACTGGATAGTGCCTTCGGCGGCGAGGCGGCGGGCGGCGGCGACGATCGCCTTCTGGGCGCTGAGCACGTCGGCCATCTTGAGGCGGCCGCGCCCGGCGATCTCGTCCTTGATCCCGTCGGCCGCGCGGCTCGACATGGCGCGGAAGAAGCATTCGCGGTTTTCTTCCGGCGTGCCCTTGAGCGCGTCGATCAGGGTTTCGCTTTCGACCTCGCGCAGCAGGGCGCCCATGGCCTGGGCATCGAGCGCGAAGAGGTGCTCGAACTTGAACATCTCGGCCTCGATCTCCCGCGCGAGCTGTCTGTCGAGCTTGGTGATCTCGGGCATGACCCGCTTTTCGACCGCCTTGCCCGCGCCGTTGATGATCTCGGCGGCTTCCTTGGGGCCGCCCATCTGGAGCGGGGCGGCGCCGTGGAATTCGCGGATGCGGCGGCCGAGCAGCTCGTCGAGCATGGACAGCGCCTCGGGCGCGACGGGGCCGAGGGTGGCGATGCGGTGGACGACCTGGGGCTGCTTGTCGGCAGGCAGGGCATGGAGCACTTCGGCGGCGGTTTCGGGATCGAGCTGGACGAGGAGGACCGCGATCGCCTGGGGATGCTCCTCGCGGATCATCGGGGCGAGGACCTCGGGATTGAGCCAGCGGGCGAGTTCGAGCGGGCTGGGCGGCTTGTGATCGGCGGGGAGGATGCGGGCCATCAGGTTGTCGGCCTTCACCCCGCCGACGGCGCGGGTCATCAGGCTGCGGACCTGGCCGAGGCGGTCATGCGCCTTGAGACCGAGGCGCTCGGTCTTTTCGACGAAGGCGGCGATGGCCTGGGCGATGACCTCGGGGCCGATTTCGCCGAGCGCGCACATCTTTTCGCCGAGCAGGCGCAGTTCGGCCGGTTCGAGACGCGAGAGGATGCCGGCGGCCTGCTCTTCATCCAGCAGCATGACCATGACGGCGGCGCGTTCGGAATCGGAGAGGTTGGGGGCATTGGCAAGATCGGTCACGCGGCGGGCTCCGGGCTGGACTGGCCGAGCATCTCGCGCAGGGCGAGGACGGCATCGTCGGGCTGCTGGGCGGCGATGCGCTGGGCGAGGCTGATCTGCTGGCCGAGCAGGGCGGCGTCGATCGGCGCGGCGCGGGGGCGATGCGGGAGGGCGGCGTGGTGTTCGCCGTGGTCCTCGTAGGCGGGCTCATCCTCGCCTTCGTCGAGGGCGAGGGGGGCCGGTTCGCGCTTCAGCGCCTTGATCAGCGGGCGCACGCCGAGGAGCAGGACGAGCAGGACGCCGAGCAGGGCCGCGCCGATGCGGGCAAGGCTGAGGAACCAGGCCTGCTGCCAGATCGGCAGGGCCTCGACCGGCGGGGCCTCGAACTGGCGCAGGACCACGGCGACCTGATCGCCGCGCGCCGGATCGGCGCCGACGGCGGCGCTGACGAGCTGCTTGAGCTGCTCGACGTCGGCCGCCTTGGCCTTCTTGAGCGCCTCGGACGAGAGGGCGACGGCGACCGAGAGGCGCCGGATCTTGCCGGGCGCGCCGTTGGAGACGGCAACCTCGCGGCCGAGTTCGTAAGTGCGGCTGGCGCTTGATTCGCCGTTGCTCTGGCTCGAGGGCGCGGCGGCGACCTGGGCGCCTTGCGGCGGGCCGGGGCTGGCCGTGGCCTGCGGGGTGGGGGTGTTGGAGGTGACGCCGGGCACGCCTTGCGCGGGCATCGAGGAGGTGCCGGCGGACTGCGACTGCTGCTGGGTCTCGGTGCGCAGGACGCCCTGCTTGTCATAGGATTCGCGCGCGGAGGTGACCTGATCCATGTCGAGATCGACCTGGACCTCGCTGGAGAAGTTGCCCGCGCCGACCATCGGGGTCAGCAGCTGGTCGAGCTGGGTGCGCAGCTTTTCCTCCATGCGGCCTTGCAGTTCGAGCCGTTCGGAGGAACCCGAGGCGCGCTCGGTTAGGAGGCGGCCGTGCTGGTCGACCACGCGGACCGCATCGGGGCTGAGGCCGGGGATCGAACCGGCAACGAGGTTGACGATGGCCGCCACCTGCCCGTCGGACAATTGCCGCCCGCGCGCGAGGCGGACCATGACCGAGGCAGAAGGGGCCACGTTGTCGCGCACGAAGACCGACTTTTCCGCCTCGGCGAGATGGACGCGGACGGCCTCGACCCCGTCGATCTCCATGATCGACAGGGTGAGATCGTGTTCGCGCGCGGCGCGCAGGCGGTCTCCCTCCACGGCGCGGCTGGCGCCGAGCGGGAGGTTCTGGATGGATGAAGCATTGTCGTCGGGCGCGGCCAGTGCGCCGTCCGAGGCGACCAGCATCTTGGCCTTGTAGAGATCGTCCTCGCCCACGGAGAGGGCCCCGGTGGCATTGTCGATCCGGTAGGCGATGCCCGCCTTGTCGAGGCTGGCGGCGACCTTGGCGCGCTCACCATCGTCAAGCTCGGAATAGAGGGTGCGCTGCGGCTGGGGGGCGAGGGTGGCCCAAGCCAGCGCCGCCATGCCGAGCCCGGCCACGCCGGCAAACACCGGAAGGGTCCGGCGCACGGCCGGCTGGCGGGCGAAAGCGCCGATCCGGGTGAGGGCCGGGCCGCCTGCCGGGTCGGTCAGGGGCGCGAGGAGCGAGGGGGCGGGGGCCGCATTACCGGCCGGAACAAGCTCAGCCATCTATCACACTCCCATCCGCATGATGTCCTGGTAGGCGGACAGCAGCCGGTTGCGCACTTGCAGGGTCGCCTCGAAGGCGACGCCCGCTTCCTGGCGGGCCAGCATGACCTTGGCGATGTCGGTCACCTCGCCGCGTTCGTAGCCGGCCGAGAGATCCTCGGCCTTCTGCTGGGTGGCCGAGACGCCATCGAGCGCCGACTTGAGCGCGCCGGCGAAGCCTTCGCCCTGCTGGGTGCCGGCCGTTTCGGTCGCGGCTCCGGCAGCGCCGGTCGCCTTGGCGTCCTTGACCTGCTGAAGCAGGTTGGTGCGATCGATGATCTGCTGGCGCATGGCGAGGATCTGCTGGATCCCCCCCGCGCCTCCGCCGATTCCCCCGACGCCGCTCATCGCCGGGCGCCTGCCGCGAGCACTTCAAGCCCGGCGTCGCGCAGCGAGGCGAGGCGGTAGCGCAGGGTGCGTTCGGAGATGCCGAGCTTGCGCGCGGCGGCGAGGCGATTGCCGCCGCATTCGGAGAGGACCTGCATGATCGCGCGGGCCTCGTGGATCTGGACGATGTTGGAGAGCGTGCGCCCGCCTGCCGCCGGAGCGGCAAAGGACTGGTCTGGCATGGCGCCGCCGATCGCTGCCTGCCCGCTTTCGCTGCGAACCAGCCGGGCCGGCATGTCGAAATGGATGTGGTGCGGCTGGATCTCTTCGGCGTTGCCGGCCAGCAGCAGCGCGCGGCGGACGACGTTTTCGAGTTCGCGCACGTTGCCCGGCCAGCCGTGGCTCTTCAGCATGGCCAGCGCCGCGTCGGAAATCCACGGCAGGACGGCGCCCGGGGCGGTGTGGCGCAGGACCAGCGCGAAAGCGAGCGGGGCAATGTCGTCAGCGCGTTCGCGCAAGGGGCGCAGCGAGAGCGGGAAGACGTTGAGGCGGTAGAACAGGTCGGCGCGGAAGCGGCCTTCCTGCACTTCGAGCGGGAGATCACGGTTGGCGCAGGCGATGATGCGGACATCGACCTTGACCGGCTGGGTGGCGCCGATCGGCACGACTTCGCCTTCCTGCAGGGCGCGCAGCAGCTTGGCCTGGAGGGCGAGCGGCATTTCGGCGATCTCGTCGAGCAACAGCGTGCCGCCGTCGGCCGCGCGGAAGAAGCCCTCGCTGGCTTCGGTCGCACCGGTGAAGGCGCCCTTGCGGTGGCCGAACAGCATGGCTTCGAGCATGGTTTCGGGCATGGCCGCGCAGTTGACCGCGACGAATGGCTTGTTCGCCCGGCTGCTCTTGGTGTGGATGAAGCGGCTGAGAACTTCCTTGCCGGTGCCGGTGGGCCCGTTGATCAGGACCGGGATGTCGCTGGCGGCGAGCCGTTCGGCGAGGGCGAGGACCGAGAGGCTTTCCGTGTCGGCCGCGATCGGCAGGCCAGCCGGGGTGGCGGCGGCGAGCAGGGCGGCAAGGCTCGCCTCGCTGGCGCCATCGGCATAGGCGAGGGCGAGGGCCGAGCCGCGGCGCATCAGCTGCGGACGCGCTCCGCGCAGCAGGGTGAGCGCGGTGCGGGCGTTGGCCTCGACCGAATCGGCGATGCGCACCGGGGCGCCATCGGCGCCGGTCACGCCCAGCGCGGCGAAGATTCCGGCAGCACGCTGCACCAGCGGCGCATGGGCCGTTGCCGTTTCCTGGCTGAAATCGAGAGCGGACATTTCGACTGAACCCCCAGTGGAATTAACCATCCAATGGGGCCTTTTTGCCGCGTGAACGTCAAACGCTTCGGAAATTTAAGTCCTTGTTTTTACCCCTAAGTAGTTTGCCGGGGGTTTCGGCAGTTTCTTGCCGGTCGGTTTGCCGCCCCGGCTTAAACTTGCCGCCGGTTTGCCGGTCTTTGGCTTGGCAGCTGCGCCGGATGGGCCGGCAGGCAGCCTGACTGACGGATCGTCCACGGGAGTAAACCATGTCGGTAATCAACACGAACATCAGCGCCATCAAGGCCGCCAATGCCTCCAACTCCGCCAACAAGGCCCTCGGCACCGCGATGGAGCGCCTGTCGACCGGCAAGCGCATCAACAGCGCCAAGGATGACGCGGCGGGCCTCGCCATTTCCACCTCGATGACCTCGCAGATCAAGGGCATGAGCCAGGGCATCCGCAATGCCAACGACGGCATCTCGCTGGCCCAGACGGCTGAAGGCGCCGGCTCGGAAGTGACCAACATGCTGCAGCGGGTCCGCGAACTGGCGGTCCAGGCCAGCTCGGGCACTTACCAGGCCTCCGACCGCACCGCGATGCAGTCGGAAGTGACCAACCTGACCCAGCAGATCGGCGACGTGCTGGCCAACACCAAGTTCAACGGCAACAACCTGTTCAGCACCACGGCCGGCACCGACGCGACCTTCGACATCCAGACCGGCGCCAACAACGGCGATACCGTGACCCTGACCTCGACCGCGATCGACGGGACCAACATCTCGGCCACCGCGCTGGACGTGACGACCTCCGCACTGGCCTCGACCACGATCGACAACGTCGACCTGGCGCTCGCCGACGTCAACGCCAACCGCGCCTCGCTCGGCGCAGGCCAGAACCGCCTCGAATCAGCGGTGAACAACCTGACCAACAACGTGGCCAACCTGTCGGACGCCCGTTCGCGGATCGAGGACACCGACTATTCGGCCGAAACGACCCAGATGGCCAAGGCGCAGATCCTGTCGCAGGCCTCTTCGGCGATGATCGCCCAGGCCAACCAGAGCCAGCAGAACGTCCTTTCGCTGCTGCGCTAAGGCCCAAGAGCCGCCAACGCCCTTCCCGGGGTGTGCGCCCGGCGTTCCCGAAAGGGGGCGCCGGGTTTTTGGCGTTCGGGGCGGCGCTATTTCGCCGGGGCGGGCTTGGTCAGGTAGCGGTACATGCCTTCGACGTTCATTTCGCGGAAGGTGCCGTAGTCGCGCCAGCCCTTGTACTGGTCGAGGGTGACTTCGCGCTTGATCGCATCGAGCGGTTCGCCCCTGGCGATGCCGGCGGCGACGGCGGCGCGCAGGTCGGCATAGTATTGGCCGAGCGCGTTGATGCTGTCCGGCCCGGCGACGTCACCGTGGCCGCCGACGACATAGCGCGGCTTGAACGACAGGGCATGGGCGAGGTTGGCGGCGACGTCGTCGGGCGCGTAGTCGTCCAGCGTGCGATAGGGCAGGGTGTGGGGGGAGATCACGTCGACCGTGAAGAGGACCCGCTCGGCCGGGAACCAGGCATAGACGAGGTCTTTCGCATGGAGCGCGGGATTGGCGTGAAGTTCGACCGTGTGGCCGCCGAGGGTGATTCGCTCGACCTTCTGGGTCCAGGTCACGGTTGGCCAGGCGACATTGGCGTAGAACTTCGTGAAGCGGGCGCGGGCCTCGGGCTCGGCCGGGGGCTGGAGCGCGGCAAGGCTTTCGGCCCGGGCATAGACCGGGACCGGGCCGAACACGGCGGCGCCGGCGGTGTGGTCCCAGTCATGATGCGAATAGACCACGCTGGTGACCTTGAGGCCTTTGAAGCGGCGGGCAAGCTCGGCCTTGAGCCAGGCGGCGGCGGCCGGGTTCAGCGGGTCGATCACCACGGCGCCCTTGGCCGTGACCATGACGAGGCCGTAGTGCGCGTTGGAGCGGAAGCGCCAGACCGGGCCGGCGACCTGGGTAAGTTCGTAGACCGGCGCGGCGGGGGCGGTGGGCGGCGGAGCCGGCTGCGCGGCGGCCGGGGCGGCGAGGGCGAGCAGCGGCACCAGGGCGGCGCTCTTCCAGCGGGCGGGACGGTTCATCCGGATATTCTCCCCTATCGTCTGACGCGCGGTGATAGCCGGGCCGGGGTACGGTGGGAACGCGGGGTGCGCGAAGGCAATGGCCCGGTGTGCAATGTGAATGCCCCGGCCTGAGGTTCGTTCGCCGCCTTTTCCCCACATCCGCCCGCGCCCCGCCTTGCCTTTGCCGGGCAATTCCGCGAAGCCCTTGCCCATGGTTCCGGCGATTTTCGGCCTTTCCGGGCCGGTCCTTACTGACGACGAGCGCGCCTTCTTCAGGGACGCGGACCCGGCGGGCTATATCCTGTTCGGGCGCAACGTGGTCTCGCGCGAGCAGGTGCGGGCCCTGACCGACGATCTGCGCGCCATTCATGGCCGCGAGCACCTGCTGGTCTCGATCGACCAGGAAGGCGGTCGGGTGGCGCGGATGAAGCCGCCGGTCTGGGCGGCCTATCCCAATGGCGAGGTGTTCGACCGGCTCTACGACATTGCCCCGGCCTCGGCGATTGAGGCGGCGCGGTGCAATGCCGAGGCGCTGGGGCTGGACCTGGCCGAGGCGGGGGTGAGCGTCGATTGCTGGCCGCTGCTCGACGTGCGGCAGGTGGGCGCGCACGACGTGATCGGCGACCGGGCGCTGGGCACCGAGCCGATGCGGGTGGCGGCGCTGGGCCGGGCGATCCTCGACGGGCTGGCGCAGGCTGGCGTCGCGGGCGTGGTCAAGCACATGCCGGGGCACGGCCGGGCCATGGCCGACAGCCACAAGGAATTGCCGACGGTGACGGCGAGCGCCGAGGAACTGGAGAGCGACATCGCCCCGTTCCGCGCGCTGGCATCGGCGCCGATCGCGATGACCAGCCACATTCTCTATACGGCGTGGGACGCGGACCATCCGGCGACGCAATCGGACTTCGTGATCGGCGAGATCATTCGTAAGCGGATCGGCTTTTCCGGCCTGCTGCTGACCGACGACCTCGACATGGAGGCCTTGGCCGGGCCGGTGCCGGAGCGGGCGGCGCGCAGCCTTGCGGCGGGGTGCGATATCGCGCTCAACTGCTGGGCGCGGATGGACGACATGGTTGGGATCGCCAAGGCCTGCCCGGTGATGGGCGAGGCGGCTTCGGCGCGGCTGGAGGCGGCGCTGGCCGGGACCGGCGCGCTGGTGGCCGACCCACCGCGGCGGCTGGCACTGGCGGAAAAGCGCGATGCTTTGCTGGGCCTTGCGGGAGCTTCGGCCTGATGGACCTGTTCCCGCCCGGCGAGGCCCTGAGCGGGGACGAGGACTGGCAGGGACCGGGCGGCGGCTCCACGGGAGACGATGCGCTTTACCTCGAGCTTGACGGGTGGGAGGGGCCGCTCGACCTGCTGCTCGACCTTGCCCGGCGGCAGAAGGTGGACCTGCGCAAGATCTCGATCCTCGGGCTGGTCGACCAGTACCTCAATTATATCGAGCGGGCCGAGGCGCTGCGGCTGGAACTGGCGGCGGACTATCTCGTGATGGCGGCCTGGCTGGCCTATCTCAAATCGGCCCTGCTGCTGCCGCGCGAGGAGCAGGAGGACCCGAGCCCCGAGGAACTGGCATTGCGCCTGCAACTCAGGCTGCAGCGACTGGGCGCGATGCGCGAGGCGGCGGCGCGGCTGATGGGGCGCGACCGGCTGGGGCGCGACGTGTTCCCGCGCGGGGCGCCGGAGGGGCTGCGGGTCGACCGCAGGAATGCCTGGACCTGCGACTGGTTCGACCTGATCCAGGCCTATGGCCAGGTGAAGGCGCGCACGGCGCCGGTGGTACACATGGTGCGCGACCGGATGGTGATGACGCTGGATTCTGCGCTGGCGCGGGTCTCGTCGATGCTGGGCATCAATCTCGACTGGATGGAACTGCGCGATTTTCTGCCGCCGCATGCCGATCCCCGGCTCAAGCGTTCGGCGCTGGCTTCCAGCTTTGTCGCCGCGCTCGAACTGGCGCGGCTGGGCAAGGCCGAACTGGCGCAGGACGAGGTCTTCGGGCCGCTCAGGCTGCGCGGGGTGAAGGCGTGACCCCTCCAGACGATCTGGTCCGCGCGGTCGAGGCGACGCTGTTCGCCGCGACCGCGCCAATGAGCGCGGAGCAGATTTCGGCCCATCTCGGCGGGGCCGCGGTGGGCGAGGCCTTGCGCAGGCTGGCGGCGGACTATGCCGGGCGCGGGATCGAACTGGTCGAGCGGGGCAAGCGCTGGCATTTCCAGACCGCGCCCGACCTTGCCCACCTGTTGCGGCGCGAGCGCGAGGACGTGCGCCGCCTGTCGCGCGCGGCGACCGAAGTTTTGGCGATCGTCGCCTATCACGAGCCGGTCAGCCGGGCCGAGATCGAATCGATCCGGGGCGTGCAGACCGCCAAGGGCACGCTCGACGTGCTGCTGGAAGCGGGCTGGGTGCGGGTAGCCGGGCGGCGCGAGGTGCCGGGGCGCCCGGTGATCTATGCGACCACGCCGGAATTCCTCGCCCATTTCGGCCTTGCCTCGCGCCGGGACCTGCCGGGGATCGACGAATTGCGGGCCGCGGGCCTGCTCGACCCGGTCGATGATGCGCTGGCCGCGGCGATGGAAGGGGCGGGCGCGCAGGATCCGCCGGACGCGCCGGTGGACGAGCCGGGCGAGACTCGCAATACGCAGCAAAACGCCCTAGATTAACAGGGCAACGGGGCTTATGGCCGGTGCCACGAGAGAGGCGCCACGAAGGCAATCGACGGAGTTAGAACAATGGGTTTCGGGTCAATCTGGCACTGGGTGATCGTGCTGATCGTGGTGCTGGTCCTGTTCGGACGTGGCCGCGTTTCGGAAATCATGGGTGATTTCGGCAAGGGCATCAAGAGCTTCAAGGAAGGCATGGGCGACGAGACGAAGCCCGCCGCGCCGCCGCCGCCTGCTGCTCAAATTCCGCCCGCTGCGCCTGTCGCGCCCGCTGCTCCGGCCGAACCGGCCGCCCAGCCGCAGCAGACCACCGACACCGTTCAGCACTGATCGCCCGGCGAGGCGGATAGAGCGTCATGTTCGATATCGGTGCCGACGAGCTGCTGCTGACGGCAGTCGTCGCGGTCGTCGTGATCGGTCCGAAGGACCTGCCCAAGGCGCTGCGCGTCGTGGGGCGCTGGGTTGCGAAGATGCGGCGCATGTCCAATTCGTTTCGCGCGGGGATCGAGAACGTGATCCGCGAGGCCGAGCTGGAAGAGATGGAAAAGCAATGGCGCGAGCAGAACGCCGCGATCATGGCCCAGCATCCCACCGCCACCCCGGATGACGAGGCCGCCGCGGCGACGGCGGCTTCCTATGGCGAGCCCCCGGCCCTGCCGCCTGCCGATCCTTTGCCCGTGCCCGATCCGGTTTCCACCCATCCGCTAGCCGAAGGCGACACCGCGCAGGATCACAGCCCTGCCGTGCCGGCCCCGCGCCCGGCCGCGATCGATCCGGCGCCCTGACCATGGCCTTTCGCATCCAGGACATCGACGATAGCCAGGCTCCGCTGCTTGACCACCTGATCGAGCTGCGCACCCGGCTGATGCGCTCGATCATGGCGCTGGCCGTGGCCTTCGGCATCTGCCTCTATTTCGCGGGCGACATCCTCTCGTTCCTGCTTCACCCGCTCGCGATGGCGGGGCAGCAGAAGCTGGTCTATACCAAGCTCTACGGGCAGTTCTTCGTCGAACTGAAGGTGGCGCTGTTCGCGGCCTTCTTCCTCTCGTTCCCGTTCATCGCCAACCAGATCTGGGCTTTCGTCGCGCCGGGGCTCTACGCCAAGGAAAAGAAGGCCTTCCTGCCCTTTCTCTGGGCCACGCCGATCCTGTTCACGGCAGGGGGCGCGCTCGCCTATTTCGTGGTCATGCCCACGGCCTTTCGCTGGATGCTGGGTTTCCAGGGCAGCCACGGCGGGGTGCAGATCGAGGCCCTGCCCAATTCCGAGGACTACCTCGGCCTTGTCATGCAGTTCATCCTCGCCTTCGGAGTGAGCTTCCTGCTGCCGATCCTGCTGCTCCTGCTCAACCGCGCGGGCATGGTGACCCGCGCCCAGCTTTCCGGCGGGCGCCGCTACGTGATCGTGGCGATCACCGCGCTTTCGGCCGTGATCACCCCGCCGGACGTCGTCTCGCAGCTGATGCTGGCGATCCCGCTGCTGTTCCTGTTCGAGGGCGCGCTGCTGGTCATGCTGTTTACCGAGCGCAAGGCGGCCAAGGAGGCCGCGAACCTGCCGGTGGTGAGCGAGCAGCAGGGCTGAGCGCGGGGCGCGGCTGATTGGCTGGCGTGGGCGAATTTCGGTGGGGGTGTTCGTTCGTTTTCGGAAATGCGCGGTATGGCGGATAAATGGCCGGAATATCGGGTATGACGATCACCGTGCTGGGAGAGTCACCAAGCCATTTTCGATCAAGGTTGCCTGCCGTTTCTTCATGTAAGCCTGAAATGCCTCGTCCGTTGCCCATGAAGACACTTGATTGAGCGAACTAGGTCGCAGAACCACTCCTCCATCCCTGTAGGTCAAGCGCCCATTCACCCTGAACTGCGCCACTACTGCGTGCGCTGACAATTCATCGGTATGCGAGTAGAGATTTTGGACTACGTCAGGATCGAGTTCAACGATCTCGCCACATCTGTAGTCGGTGAAGTAAATGCCGCCTCCATGATACTCTGTCATAACTTCAATAACTTCGCCGCGCCATGACACGTCTAAGCCCTGCCAAAAATGGCGGTTGGTTGGCATGTGGCAAATGTCAGCGGATTGCGATGTGCAGCCGACGCAAGCCGCGAATAGGCTACCCAGCGAGGCGCATTTGCCGACCATCTGCATATTCTCATCCTATCTGACGGCGCAATGTGCGCAATGTCGGCGTTTCCGGACAGCCGGCTTTAACCCAGCACGCTCGGCTAAACGCCCCTGAGCCGAAACAATTTTCCTACTCCACTCGCGCCTGTCATCCTCTGCCCGTTCTTTGACAAGGTGGATCGGCAGTGCGCTGGATTGGAAAAGTGTCACCCATGCATTCAAGCGCAAGTAGCTGAAAAGGCAGGGCCGGCATCCGAACGCAGGGTGACACTTGTGTCACCCTCGGGTCCGAAACGGTTGCAATGTCCACCTATCCGGTCAGGCAGCTTCGCGCTTACTGATGCGGCGCTGACCAGACCTTGCGGCCGCCGACCCAGGTTTCGAGCACTTTCGTTTCGGCCAGTTCGGCAGTCCCGGCGAGAAGCGGATCGCGGTCCACCACGATGAAGTCGGCCTGTTGGCCCACGGCGATGCGGCCGAACTTGCTTTCGGCGAAGGCGGCGTAAGCGCTGCCGGCGGTGAAGGCGGCGAGGGCCTGTTCGCGGGTGACCTGTTCGGCCTCGGCGTGGGCGGCGGCGGCAGCCACGGCGGCGAAGGGGCTGGGCGAGCCGGACGAGGCGCCGGTGCCGAAGGTGAGGCTGGCGCCGTTCTTTACAAGCGAGGCGGCGGGCCATGTGCTGGCGGCGCGGGGCGAGGCATCGCCGGGGCGCAGGCCGGGCAGCACGCCCTTGGCGGGAAGCCGCGCGGCGTCGGCCGGGTCGAGCCGTTCGAGGCCCTCGATCCGCCAGCGGCGGTCGCCCTTGTAGGTTTCGGACAGCTCGGAAACGGCGTCGAGCGCGGCGGCAGCCGCCGCATCGCCATTGGCCTCGACCGCGACCTGAAAGCGGTCGATCCCGGCGCGGCTCATCAGGTTGCGCAACTGGGTGGGATTGAGGCGCGGCAGGCCGGTGACGGTGGGGGCGGCAGTGGCGGTGGGGGCATAGGGCGCCTTGAGCCAGGCCCCGCGCGTGGAAAGGCCGCCGTCGAGCGTGAGGGCGACGCCGCTCAGGCGCAGGTGATCGTTATAGAGCCACGGGGTCGGGCCGGGGCCGCCGATCAGGCTCATTGCATCGGTGCCTTCGGCATAGCCGATCACACGCAGGCGCAGGGTGCCGGCATCGCCGGCGCGGCGGTAGGACTGCCAGTCCTCCATCGTCGTGCCGAAATCGGTGACTGCGGTGATGCCCTTGGCGAGGATGAGGTCCTGCGCCGTGGCGAAAGCGAGGTCGCGGTCTTCCGGGCGGGGGGCGGGGACGGCCTTGTCAACGAGGGCGAGGGCGGTTTCCGTCAGCGCCCCGGTGGGCTTGGCGCCGGGAGCTGCGCGTTCGATCCGGCCGCCTTGCGGGTCCTTCGTCGGCGCGGTGATCGCGGCGGCCCTGAGCGCGGCGGAATTGGCCCAGCCGGCGTGACCGTCGGCGCTGATCAGCCAGACGGGGCGGTCGGCCACCACGGCGTCGAGGTCGGCGGCGGTGGGCAGGGCTTCCTGCCCCCAGCGGGCAGAGTCCCAGCCGCGACCGATGATCCATGCGCGATCGGGGTGAGCGGCGGCATAGGCGGCGATGCGGGCCTTGGCCTCGGCCAGCGACTTTGCCGGGGTGAGGTCGAGGGTGAGCGCGGTGAGGCCGAGTTCCAACACCTTGGCGTGGCCATCGACGAGGCCGGGCAGGACCACGCGGCCCTTGAGATCGAGCAGGTAATCGACCCTGGCCGGGCGCTTGTCTCCGGCGCGCAGGACCTGCGCGATGTGGCCGTCGTTGCCGATGACGAAGCCGGTAAAGCGCTCGGCCGTGCCGTCACGGGTGAAGGAGAGGCCCTCGACATGGTCGATCAGGGTATCGGCCAGAACCGGGGCGGGCAGAACCAGAACAGGCGGGCAGGCGGCCGCGAGCAGCAAGGCGGCGGCGCGCGCCGATCGGGCGGGGATCACGCGTTCTTGCCCGCAGGTCTGCGTCCCGGCAGGGGGAGGCGGCGGACCAGGGCGCTGGTATCCTGCCGGCCGCCGCCGATGGCCTGGACCTCGGCGAAGAACTGGTTGACCAGCGCGGTGATCGGGAGGGAAACGCCAAGGCCGCGCCCTTCGTCCATGGCGAGGCCAAGGTCTTTGCGCATCCAGTCCACCGCGAAGCCGAAATCGAACTCGCCCTCGGACATGGACTGCCAGCGGTTGTCCATCTGCCACGACTGGGCGGCGCCTCCGGAGATCGCCTCATAGACCTTGTCCATGTCGAGGTGGCTGGCCTGGGCGAAGCGGACCGCTTCCGACAGGCCGGAGACGACCCCGGCGATGCAGATCTGGTTGACCATCTTGGCAAGCTGGCCGTAGCCGGACTTGCCGATGTGGACGACGCGCTTGGTATAGGCGGCGAAGATCGGTTCGGCCACGCGCATCGCTTCGGGGCGGCCGCCGCACATCAGGGCGAGGGTGCCCTGCTCGGCGCCGATCTGGCTGCCGGTCATCGGCGCGTCGACGCAGAGGATTTCCTTGTCGCGCGCCTCGACCGAGATCTGGCGGGCGATCCGTGCCGAGGAGGTGGTGTGATCGATGTAGAGCCCGCCGCGCTTGAGCCGGGTGAAGACGCCCGAGGGGCCGAGCACGACATCGGAAAGATCGTCGTCGTTGCCGACGCAGGTGATCACCACGTCGGCGCCCTCGGCCGCCTCGGCCGGGGTCTGCGCGACGCGGGCGGCGAGGCCGGGATTGGCGGTGAGCCATTTGTCCAGCCGCTGGGCCGAGCGGTTGTAAACGGTGAGCCGGTGCCCTGCCGCGCCAAGATGGCGGGCGATCGGGCCGCCCATGATACCTAGCCCGATGCAACTTATGTTACGCAGTTCACTCATGCCTTGCTGTTTAGCCACAAATGGCGGCAAGGGAAGGCGTGGGGGGCGGTTGTTTCTAACCTGTGAGTGATTATTGGACCGCCATGACAGCTGAACGATTTCAATCCTGGGCCCGCGGCCTGTTCTGGCTTGCCATGGCCGGCGCGACGACCCTGGCGGTGATGCCGCGGCAGCCGGTCCTGCCGACCGACGTGCTGGGCGACAAGTTCAACCACATGCTGGCCTTCACCGTGATGGCCGTCCTGGCCTTTCTCGGCTGGCCCGCCGTGTCGCGCCTCAAGGTGGTTTTCCGCCTGTCCGTGCTGGGCGCGCTGATCGAGGTGGTACAGGCGATTCCGGCCGTGCACCGCGACAGCGATGCGCGTGACTGGGTGGCCGATACCGTGGCCGTGCTGGTCGTGGCGCTGGTGCTGGGCAAGCTCGCGCGGCGCCGCGTGGCCGCCGCCGTTGCCGACGCGGGGCAATAGCGGTTTCCTTGCGCGCCGTTTTCCACTAGGGCGCGGCGGTTATGGAAAAGCTCGCTAGCCCCCTCGCCGAGGCCGCACCGGTCCTCACCCCTGCCGACGTTCGCGCGGCGGCGGAGCGAATTTCGGGCAAGGTGGTGCGCACGCAGACCCTGCTCAGCAAGACGCTGAGCGCGATCGCCGGGTGCGAGATCTGGATCAAGTTCGAGAACCACCAGTTCACCGCCGCCTACAAGGAGCGCGGCGCGCTCAATGCCCTGCTGCTGCTGCCCAAGGAGCAGCGCGAGCGCGGGGTGATCGCGGCCTCGGCCGGCAACCATGCGCAGGGCCTGTCGTATCACGGCACCTCGCTGGGCGTTCCGGTGACGATCGTCATGCCGCGCACCACGCCGATGGTGAAGGTGATGCAGACCGAGTCGGTTGGCGGCAAGGTGGTGCTGGAAGGCGAGACCTTCGACGAGGCCTATGCCCATGCCCGGCGACTGGAGCAGGAGCTGGGGCTGGCCTTCGTCCACCCGTTCGACGAGCCCGCCGTGGCCGCCGGGCAGGGCACCGTGGCGCTCGAGATGCTCGAGGACGTGCCGCAGCTCGATGCGCTGGTGATCCCGGTGGGCGGGGGCGGCCTCGCCACCGGCATGGGCACGGCGGCGCGCGGGATCAATCCCGAGATCAAGCTCTACGGGGTCGAGCCGGAACTGTTTCCCTCGATGTACAACCTGCTCAAGGGTACGCAGTATCCGATCGGCGGCGACACGCTGGCCGAGGGCATCGCCGTGTTCGAGCCGGGGCGCTTCACCAGCCGCTCGCTGGCCGGGCTTCTGGACGATTTCTTCCTCGTCACCGAAAGCGAGATGGAAAGCGCGCTGGCGCTGCTGCTGCAGATCGAGAAGACCGTGGTGGAAGGGGCTGGCGCCGCCGGCCTTGCCGCCGTGCTGGCGAACCGCGAGGTCTTTGCCGGGCGCAAGGTCGGCATCGTGCTTTCGGGCGGCAACATCGACACGCGCCTGCTGGCCAACGTGCTGCTGCGCGATCTTGCCCGCTCGGGCCGCCTCGCACGGCTGCGGCTCACCCTGCAGGACCGCCCCGGCGCCCTGTTCAAGGTGATGGAAGAGTTCAACGCCCACAACATCAACATCATCGAGATCTGGCACCAGCGGATCTTTACCCATCTGCCGGCCAAGGGCCTGATCACCGACATCGAGTGCGAGGCGCGCGACCGCGAGCAGCTCGAGGCGCTGGTCGCCGCGCTCAGGGCCAAGGGCTACGATGTGAGCCAGGTCGACGTGAACTGACCCACCGTTCCCGCGCGGGTGCAGGGCGCCGGCGCGGGAGGTGACGGAAATTTCATGCAACCTCCCGGCCCCGCAGGGGTTTGACCGGGGATGGAAACGCAACAGCAAGCCGCCGTGGTCACCGGCGGGGAATCCGGCATCGGGCGGGCCTGTGCCCTTGCCCTCGGCAGGGCCGGGCACCCGGTGACCCTGACCTGTTTCTCCGATCTGGCCGCTGCCGGAGCAGTCGTCGCGGAGATCGAGGCGGCTGGCGGGCGGGCGCTGGCGCGGCAATGCGACGTTGGCCGCGAGGCAGACGTCGAGGCCCTGTTCGCTGCGGCCGAGGCGGCGTTCGGACCGGCCGGGCTGCTGGTCAATTCGGCCGGGCTCAACATGACCGGCACTCCGGTCGAGCGGATGGAACTGGCCCAGTTCGACCGGGTGCTGCGCGCCGACCTTTATGGCCCGTTCCTGACCTGCCGCCGTTTCGTGCGCGGGATCGGGGCTGTGGGCGGCGGGCGGATCGTCAACGTCTCCTCGATCCACGAGCGAGCGCCGCGTCCGGGTGGGCTCGACTATGACGCGGCCAAGGGCGGGCTGGCGCAGCTGACGGCCACGCTCGCGCTGGAGCTTGCGCCGCGCCGCATCGCGGTCAATGCCGTGGCGCCGGGGATGATCCTGACGCCGATGAACCAGTCGGCCATCGACGATCCCGCCGAGTTGAAGGCCAAGGAGGCGGCGATTCCGTGGGGCCGCGCCGGAAGACCCGAGGAAGTGGCGGACCTCGTCCTGTTCCTGCTGTCTCCGGTGGCCGACTACATCACCGGCAGTACCGTCACTATCGACGGGGCGTTGTCGCTCACCGTGGCGCTGGGCGCATGAGGGGGTGTGAGATGACGGTCGACTTCGCGGTCGAGGGAATCGAGGTGGTGGTGCTCGACATTGCCGGGGCCGACGGGTTGCTCGCCGGGCACGACCTGATGAGCCCCTATGTCTGGCGCGGCGAGGACGGGATCAGGTTGCTGGTGCGGGTTCTCCCCAATCCGCTCGGGCCGCAGGACCCGACGGGGGTGATCTATGCCGGGCGCTCGGCCGACGGGCTGGCCTTCGCCATGCAGGAGCAGCCGGCGATCGTGCCCGGCCCGGCCGATTTCGACGCCGGGGGTGTGGAGGACCCGACCGTCGTCGTCTCCGAGGCGGGGGAACTGCTGGTGTTCTACACCGGGGTCGACGCGCGGCGCGAGCAGGGTTCGCTGCTGGTGGCGCGTGGAAGCGACATGGACGACCTGACCAAGCAGCAGGTCCTGCTCAAGGCGCCGGAGGGCGAGGGCAACATCAAGGAGGCGACCGTGGCGCGCGGGGCGGATGGGCGCTACCGCCTGTTCTACGAATATGCCCGCGACAATGCCTCGCGCATCGGCCTCGCCTTGTCCGACAGTCCGGAAGGGCCGTGGGAGGTGGTGGACGATCCCTTCACCATCCGCGCCGATGGTTGGGACAACTGGCACCTCTCGACCGGGCCGATCTCGGCGCCGCCGGGCGAGTGCCCGGTGATGTTCTACAACGGCGCGACCGACGATGCGCGCTGGCGGATCGGCTGGATCGCCTTCGACGAGAACTACACCCGCGTGGTCGACCGCTGCATCGAGCCGCTGATCGTGCCGCCGCCGCCGCGCCTGCGCTCGGGCACGGACATTGCCTTTGCCGCCTCGTGCCTTGATGGTGGGGGCGGGGGCCGGAAGGACTGTCTTGAACTCTATTTCTCGCTGGAAGACAGGGTCTTGCGGCGGGCGCGCGTGAAGCGCTTTTCAGCCTGAGATAACCCGCCCGGAGGGGGGCTGGCACAAAAATCTCGGCATTAAGGCTAATTGATGGTTAAGGCCCTTTCTTCGCGGTTCCCGAGGATGCATATTCGGCAGTGAAAGGGCGCGTTCTGTGGTAGAACGCTGCAGCAATCGACGGGTCAAGGAAGCAAGCGCGCGTGACGGCTCCGGTTCGGTTTCCCCGTTTCTTCGTGACGAGCCCCGCGCCGTGTCCCTATCTTGCGGGCCGAATGGAGCGCAAGGTCTTCACCGAGCTCAAGGGCGCCCATGCCGATGCCCTGAACGACGCGCTCAGCCGGATCGGTTTTCGCCGCAGCCAGACCGTCGCTTACCGCCCTTCGTGCATCGATTGTTCGGCCTGCGTTTCGGTGCGGGTGGTGGCCGAGGCGTTTCGCCCGAACGGCACCCAGCGCCGCAACCTCAAGCGCAACGAGGACCTCGAGATTTCCGAATGCCGCCCCTGGGCGACCTCGGAGCAGTTCGAATTGCTGCGCAAGTATCTCGGCGCGCGTCACCCCGGCGGCGGCATGGCGCAGATGGACGAGAGCGATTTTGCCGACATGGTGGAACATACGCCCGTCACGAGCTTTGTCATTGAATACAGGGAGCCTGGGGACGGGATCACGCCGGGTCGCCTGGTCGGCGCATGCCTTACCGACCGCCAGGGCGATGGACTGTCGATGATCTACAGCTTCTTCGATCCCGATCATGAGGCGCGGACCGGGCTTGGCAATTTCATCATCCTCGATCACATCCGCCGTGCTGCCCTGGCCAGCCTGCCTTTCGTCTATCTTGGCTACTGGGTCGAGGGATCGGAGCGGATGCAGTACAAAATCCGCTATCGCCCCCTTGAAAAGTTGGGCCGTAACGGCTGGGAACGGCTTTCCGATGCCGATCAGGACCGCCTCATCCAATCCGTTGCCTCCGCCCGCCGGGGCGAAGGCACTGCGCCCGCCGCCCCGAAGGACGGCATGGGCCGGATCGACGGCGCCGAGGGGGACGCGATTTTCGTCTGATTTCGCCGCGTCGCTGATCGCGCTGGCACTGTGCCTCGCGCCGGTTTCCGCGCGGGCCCAGCAGGCCGAGCCCAAGCTCGAGGACCTGATCCCCGATGCGGCCGTGGCCGATCCCGAGGGTTGGGCCGGCCAGGGGGCTTCGGCGGCCGCGACGCCCGAGCCTGACCTAGATCCCGCCTCGCCGCTGGCCGAGCAGCCGGGCATCACCGTGCCGTGGCCCGATGATGCAGCGGTGACCGCGCCGGACACGTTGGCGGACCTTCCGCCCGAGACCGACGTGCAGCAGGCACTGGGCGATGCCGCCGCCGCCTCGCCGCTTGCCTCGGAGCGGGCGGAGCGGGGCGAGGAGGTCAGGGTTTCCGACAATCTGGTGCTGGTCTTCCCGGCCAACCTTGCCAATTTCCCCGAGCGCGAGGCTTTCCTCGACCGTTTCCGCAAGCTTTCGACGCTGGAAAAGCTAGGGGCCAATCCGGACGAGCTGGCCAAGGTCGCGGCGCGGGCGCGCTCGGACAAGGACCTGCTCGAGCGGCTGATGCGGATCTACGGCTATTACGATGCCGTGGTGACCCAGACGCTGGGCAATCCCGGGCCGGACAAGCAGGCGGCGCCGGGCGAAGTCTCGGTGCGCTTCGACGTGCTGCCGGGAGCTCGCTACCGCTATGGCAAGGTCGAGTTCGGCAACCTTGCCGCTGCCGGTCCGGACTATCAGCCCTTGCGCGATACGGTGGAGATCAAGGTCGGCGACTGGCTCGACAATGACAAGATCGTGGCCGGCCGCGACAAGCTCGACAATGCGCTGGGCGAGGGCGGCTATGCCTTTGCCAAGGTTGGCGCGCCGGACCTGCTGGTGGATCACAAGCGCGAGGAGGGCGACCTGACCATCCCGGCCGAGCCGGGCGGGAAATACCGCTTCGGCGCCGTGGTCAGCCAGAACCCGGGGTTCCTTTCGTCGAACCATCTCGAGGATATTGCCCGGTTCCGACGCGGGGACCTTTACAAGCGCAGCGAGGAGGAAGACCTCAAGCGCGCGATCCTGGCCACCGGGCTGGTTTCGGCCGTGACCGTCACTCCGCGCGAGACGGCTGCCCCGCCCGCGCCGGGACAGGCCGGGGAAGTGGCGCTGGACGTTGCCTTGACCCCGGGGCCGCTGCGCACGATCGCCGGACTGGTCGGCTATGAGAGCGGCGACGGGTTCCGGCTCGAAGCCTCGTGGGAGCATCGCAACCTGTTTCCGCCGGAGGGCATGCTACGCCTGCGCGGCATTGCCGGGACCAAGGAACAGCTGATCGGATCGACCGTGCGGTGGAACAATTTCCACGGGCGCGATCAGGTGCTGACCTTCGACGTCTATGCCGATACCGTGGCGCGCGATGCCTACAATGCGCGGACCCTGGCCTTCACCACCACCTTCGAGAAGCTGACCACGCTGTTCTTCCAGAAGCCGTGGTCGTGGTCCGCCGGGCTGGAGATTCTCGCCTCGGCCGAGCGCGAAAGCTCGGTCGAGGGGCAGTTCGTGCCGCGCAACACATACTTCATCGCCGCCCTGCCGCTGCGCGGGGCGATCGACCATTCGGACAACCTGCTCGACCCGACCAAGGGCTGGCGCACGTCGCTCTCGGCCTCGCCCGAGATCTCCAAGCAGCTCGACGGGCCGACCGTGCAATATGCGCGGCTCCAGTTCGACCTTTCGGCCTACAAGTCGGTTGGAGGCGGGGTCGTGCTGGCGGGGCGGACCCGGGTGGGGACGATCACCGGGACCGCGCTGGAGAACATCGCGCCCTCGCGGCGTTGGTATGCCGGCGGCGGCGGCTCGGTGCGCGGCTATGGCTATCAGGCGATCGGGCCGCGCGATACGGCCGGCGATCCCTCGGGCGGGCGCAGCCTGGTCGAGTTCAGCGCCGAGGCGCGGATCGACACCGGCCTGTTCGGCGGGGCGCTGCAGGTCGTACCGTTCCTCGATGCGGGGACCGTGTCGGAAGCGGTGACGCCGACGCTGAAGGACATGCGCTACGGGGCCGGGATCGGCCTGCGCTACAAGACCGGGTTCGGGCCGCTCCGGCTTGATCTTGGTACGCCGCTCAACCCGCGCTCGGGCGACGGACGGATCACGGTCAGCGTCGCGCTGGGTCAGGCCTTCTGATGGCCAGCGCCGCACCGCCCTCCCCGCCTGAAGCACCGCCCGAGGAGGTGGGCGAGCGGGTCGTGACGGTGCGGCGGCGGCCGTGGCTGCTGTCGGGCTGGCGGCGCTGGATCATCGCGTTCTTCCTTGCCGTGGCGGGCATCATCGCGATCGGGCTGCTCACGCTGGAAAGCCCGATCGGGCATCGCTTCGTGGTCGACCGGATCGCGAAATATGCGCCGGCCTCGGGCCTGAGGGTCCAGGTCGGGCGGTTCGAGGGTTCGCTGTTCGGCGAGGCCGTGCTGCGCGACGTGCGCTTTTCCGACCCGCAGGGCCTGTTCATGCGGGTGCCGGTGATCGAGGTCGACTGGCGGCCGCTGCACTGGTTCACCTCGGGGCTCGACGTGCGCAAGCTGATCCTGCGGCGCGGCACGCTCTATCGCGGGCCGAGGCTGAAGCCGGGCGAGCCGGACGCGCCGATCCTGCCTGATTTCGACATCCGGGTGGACCGGTTCGAATTCGACCGGCTGACCGTAGCCAGGGGCATGATGGGCGAGCAGCGGCGGATCGACCTCGTCGCCAAGGCCGATATCCGCAAGGGCAGGGCCCTGCTCGAGACCCGCGCCCAGCTGGGCGGGCAGGACCGTCTCTACGGCAAGCTCGACAGTGAGCCCAAGGCCGACCGCTTCGACATCGCGCTCGACTACAACGCGCCCAAGGGCGGGTTTCTCGCCACGCTGATGGGGGCCGAGGAGAGTATTGCGGCGAAGGTCAACGGTGCGGGCCGCTATGCCGACTGGCGCGGGCGGGCGCTGGTGACCCAGCCAAAGGGGGCCATCGCCGACCTTGCGATCGGCAACCGGGCGGGGCTCTATTCTGTTGCGGGGCAGGTCCATCCCGCCGGTTTCGTCAGCGGGGTCGCGGCCCGGGCGACGGGGCCGACCGTGGTGGTGAACGGCGAGGGGCGGCTGGCCAGCTCGGTGCTCACCGGCAAGCTGGCCACAAAGGGCCAGGGCGCCGAGGTCAAAGCAGCCGGGGCGATCGATCTGGCCGGCAATGCCTTCCGCGCGCTCAAGCTCGATGCGGTGCTGCGCGATCCCGAACTGCTGGGCAAAGATCTCCGACTGGAGGATGCGCGGCTGGCGGCGACGGTCGACGGGCCGTTTCGGCGGTTGACCATCGATCACAGGATCACCGCGCGGCGGTTCGTCTCGGGCAAGGTGCGGCTCGACAATCCGGTCCAGCAGGGACGGATCGTGCGGGCCGACACGCGCTGGACCCTGCCGCTGGCCCTGACCACCGGACGGATCGTTACCGGCAATTCGATCATCGATCCGCGCCTGACCAAGGGCAGCGCCAAAGGTGCGGTCGTCGTGGTGGGCAACCACGTCCATGCCGACGAACTGGTGATCGGCGCGCCGGGGGTGGGCGCAGCGCTGGCGCTCGACGGTTCGCTGCAGACGGGCGACTCCCGGCTGACCGGGCCGGTGGCCGCGCGGGGGCTGGCGCTCAGCAATCTGGGGCTTGCCGATGCCGACCTGAAGTTGACTTTAGGTTTCGGCAAAAGCCCCTGGAATCTGGCGGCTGCGGTGCGCGGGCGGATGACCAGCGTGAGCAATCCGACCCTGACGACGCTGGCGGGGACTGGCATCAAGTTCGGCGGCAATGTTGCGGTCGGAGGCAATCGGCCGATGGTGCTGCGCGGGGTTACGGTCAATGGCAGCGCGCTGTCGCTGATGCTGGACGGGCGGCTGGCGGCGGACGGTTCGACCACCGTCGCCGGGAGCGGGCGGCACACCCGGTTCGGGGCCTTCACCGTCGATGCCCGGCTGGCCGACGATGGGCCGCACGCCGTGCTGGTCTTCGCCCGGCCGCTGCCGGCGGCGGGTCTGCGCGATGTGCGGGTGGCGCTTGCGCCGATCCCGCAGGGCTTCCGGATCGAGACCTCGGGCCAATCCACGCTGGGGCCGTTCGCGGGGACGCTAGGCCTGTTCTCGCCGCCGGGCGGTCCGACCCGGATCGAGATCGAGAAGCTCGACGTTTGGAAGACCGCGGTGAGCGGTACGCTGGTGCTGGGCAGCGGCGGGGCTGACGGCAAGCTGGCCCTGACCGGGGGCGGGCTCGACGGGACGATCACCCTGGCCCCGCGCGGCGGCGGGCAAGGCTTCGCGGTGGCCCTTGTGGCGGATCATGCCAGCTTCGGCGGGACCACGCCGATCGCCATCGGCATGGCCCGGATCGATGCCACGGGCACGATCGTCGACGGGCATACCAGCGTGACCGGCAAGGCCTATGCCGAGGGCGTGCAGCAAGGCAGCCTGTTCATCGGGCGCCTTTCGGCCAATGCCGCGCTGACCGACGGGAGCGGGCGGATCACTGCCTCGCTGTCAGGGCGGCGGGGCAGCCGGTTCAACCTCAACCTGCTCGCCGACCTCGCGCCGGACCGCTATGCGGTGCTGGCGGGCGGCGACTTTGCCGGGCAGACCATCGCCATGCCGCGCCGGGCGGTGCTGACCCGCGCCGGCGAGGGCTGGGAGCTGGCGCCGACCGAGCTCGACTATGCCGGGGGGCGGCTTCAGGCCCAGGGCACGATCGGGCCGATGACCACGCTCAACCTGCGCATGGCCGACATGCCGCTGGCGCTGGTCGACGTGCTGACCGCCGATCTCGGCCTTGGCGGCAAGGCCTCGGGCGAGGTGACCTGGCGCACGGTGCAGGACGGCCCCCCGAGCGCTGACGCGCGGCTCGAGATCAAGGGTCTGTCGCGCTCGGGGCTGGTCCTGACCTCGCGCCCGGTCGACCTGTCGCTGGTGGCGAAGCTGGAGCCGAACGTGCTGGAGGCACGGGCGACGGTGCGCGACGGCAGCGCCGCGCTCGGCCGCCTGCAGGGACGGGTCGAGGGTCTGGCGCCGTCGGGCACGCTGTGGGACCGGCTCGCGGCGGGGCGGCTTTTCGCTCAGCTGCGCTATTCCGGTCCGGCCGATGCGCTGTGGCGCCTCGCCGCGCTGGAGACCTTCGACCTGACCGGGCCGATCAACGTCGCGGCCGACTTTACCGGGACCCTGGCCGACCCCGAAATCCGCGGATCGCTCGCCTCGACCGGGCTGCGCCTGCAGAGCGCCCAGACCGGGACCGACATCCAGGCGATCACCGCGCGCGGCACTTTCGCCGGATCGCGGCTGCAGATCAGCTCGTTCGCGGGCCGGGCGGGCAGCGGGCAGGTGAGCGGCAGCGGGCAGGTCGACCTTTCCAACATGGGCAACGGACGCGGGCCCGGAATCGACATTCGCCTCGCGGCCCGCAATGCCGCGCTGATCGCGCGCGACGACATGGCCGCGACCGTTACCGGGCCGCTGCGGATCGTCTCGGACGGGATGGGCGGGACCATCGCCGGACGGCTCTCGGTCGAGAGCGCGCGGTGGAACCTTGGCCGGGCGACGGCGGCGACCGAACTGCCGAACGTGAAAACACGCGAGATCAATCCGCGCGCCGACGTTGCCCCGGTGACCGCGCCGGCAGCGCCCTGGCGCTATCTGGTCGATGCCTCGGCGCCCTCGCATGTCGACGTGCGAGGGCTGGGGCTGGACAGCGAATGGAGCGCGGACCTCAAGATCCGGGGCACCACCGCCAGCCCGAGCATCGTCGGCCGGGCGGAACTGGTGCGCGGCGGCTATGACTTTGCCGGCAAGCGCTTCGACCTGACGCGCGGCCTGATCACGTTCGACGGCGACAGCCCGCCCGATCCGCGGCTCGACATCGCCGCCACGGCCGACATGACCGGCCTGACCGCGACGGTGACGGTGACCGGCACGGCCTCCAAGCCGACCATCAGTTTCACCTCGGTGCCCTCGCTGCCCGAGGAAGAATTGCTGTCGCGCCTGCTGTTTGGTTCTTCGATCACCCAGATCTCGGCGCCCGAGGCGGTCCAGATCGGGGCCGCGCTGGCGGCGCTGCGCGGCGGCGGCGGGCTCGACCCGATCAACAAGCTGCGCACCGCGATCGGGCTCGACCGACTGCGCATCCTTGGCGCCGATGCGGCGACCGGGCGCGGCACTTCGGTGGCCGTGGGCAAATATATCGGCCGCCGCCTCTATGCCGAGGTGGTCAGCGACGGGCGCGGCTACAATGCGACCCAGCTCGAATACCGAGTCACCCGCTGGCTCTCGATCATCGCGACGATTTCCAGCATCGGACGGCAGGGTGCCGACGTGAAAGTCAGCAAGGATTACTGAGGTTTGAGCCGGCGGCGGGACCGCGAATCCCCTTCGGCGCTTGCGGCGAAAACCAAGTACCGGGATTAACGAGTTTTTCGCCTCTTGCCGGTCATAGGCGCTGGCATGGCTAACCCTGGCAGGCTTGCGGCGCTGATCCGCGGCTGGATTCGCGCCGAAGCCGGCATGAGCCGGATCCTGCTCGCGACGCTCGTCGCGTTGCTGACCTTTACGGCTGCGTTGTTCGGGGGCTTTCTTCATGCCACCAATGTCGCCGACGAACTGACCCAGGCGAACGAGCGCCGGCTGGTCGAAAACCAGCTCGACGTGATGATGCGCTCGCTGGTGGCCGCCGAATCGATCCAGCTGACCTGGGATGACGCCATCCGCGCCGCCGGCGGGCAGGGCTTCGCCTGGAATCCGGCCTGGGCGGACATGTATATCGGCCAGTTCCTGACCACCAAGGTCTCGGCCGATGAGCTTTTCCTCGTGACGCCGCAGGGCGAGCTGATGCGGGCCTGGCACGAGGGCCGCCCGGCCAGCCCGGCGGCCTTTGCTCCGCTCGCCACGCAGACCCGCCGCGCCCTGGCCGAAATGGGCGCGAACCATGCGCCCCAGCACGGCGCGGCCGGCGCTCGCACGCTGGCCGACACCGCCTGGCCGCAGGACGCGAGAGGCCGGCCGCTGCCGCGCTGGACCGCGGGGCTGACCGATTACCGCGGCCGCCCGGCGGTGATGACCGTGATCTCGATCCTGCCCGACACCGACTATGGCCTGCTGCGGCGCACGCCCAATCACGTGGTGGCCCTGCGTTACCTCGATGGAGCGATGCTTGGCGAATTCGCCGGACAGGTGATGCTCGGCGACATGCGCTACAGCCGGTCGGCGCCGCAGCAGGGCAGGCGCAACAGTGTCGCCCTGTCGGCGCCTGATGGGCAGGTGCTGGGCTTCCTGTCGTGGCAGCCCAACGAGGTCGGCCCCCTGCTCCGGCGGCGGACCTTGCCGCTCCTGGCGGGTTATCTCTGCTTTTTCGTGGTGGTGCTCGTGCTGGGTTCGTTGCTGGTGCGCAGTGCCTTCAAGGTCGCGCGCGAGCTGGCGGCGAGCGAGGCCCAGGCCCAGCACCACGCGCTGCACGACCCCATGCTCGGCCTGCCCAACCGGACGCACCTGTTGCAGCGGCTGGCGGCGACGCTGACCGAGGTTTCGGGGGGCAAGGGTTCCGGCACCAATGGTTCGGGCGCGCACGACCTGCTCGGCAAGCAGGTGCAGGTGGCCTATTTCGACCTCGATCACTTCAAGGCGATCAACGAGAGCCTTGGCCACCATGTGGGTGACGACCTGCTGGTCCAGGCCGTGGCGCGGCTGCGCGAGCGGATGCAGCCGGGTGACCTGCTCGGCCGCCTCGCCAGCGACGAATTCGTGCTGATGCGCCGGACCGACACGGGCCGCGAGGGCGCCGATGCGCTCGGGGCCGAGCTGATGGCGATCTTTGCCGAGCCTTTCAAGGTGTTCGGCCATTCGATTCCGGTGACCGCCTCGTGCGGGATTTCGTGGGCGCCGGAACAGGCGCAGGATGCCAAGGCCCTGCTGCGCAATGCCGACATTGCCCTGTTCCGCGCCAAGCAGCGCGGCCGGGCACGCTATCGCCGTTTCACGCGCGACATGGACGCCACGATCCGCTGGCGCCAGGACATGGAGATCGAGCTGCGCCGCGCGATCTCGATGAACGCGCTGTCGATGGTCTACCAGCCGATCGTCCATGTCGGCGACGGGTCGATTTCCAGCTTCGAGGCGCTGGTGCGCTGGACTCACCGCGATCGCGGCGAGATCGGACCGGGGATATTCGTGCCGGTGGCCGAGCAATGCGGCCTGATGCCGCAGCTGGGCGACTGGGTACTGCGCAAGGTCTTTGCCGACAGCCAGGCCTTCGGCACGGCCGAGATCTCGGTCAACCTCTCGCCCCTGCAACTGGTGGCGCGCGATTTCCTGCCCAATCTCAAGGCGCTGATCCGCGAGGAACGGGTCGATCCGACACGCTTCACTTTCGAAATCACCGAGGGCGTGTTGCTCGACCGTTCGGAGCGGGTCATGCAACTGCTCAACGAATTGCAGGACATGGGCTTCCGCATCGCGCTCGACGATTTCGGCACGGGCTATTCCTCGCTGGCCTACCTGCGCACCTTCCAGTTCGACCGGATCAAGATCGACCGCTCGTTCGTGCAGGGGATCGAGACCGATATCGATGCCCAGTCGATCCTGCGGGCGATCGTCGCGCTGGGGCGGACCCTCAGGATGAAGGTCGTGGCCGAGGGGGTCGAGACCCAGCACCAGCAGCAACTGGTCGACGCGGCGGGGTGCCAATATGTGCAGGGCCACTTCTACTGGCGAGCCCTGAACTACGAGCAGGTCATCGCCCTGCTCGCGACGGACCGGGTGCGCAATCTGCGCGTGGCGGTCTGACACGAAAAGGCCGCCCGGAGGCGGCCTTTCGTCGGTCTCGTCGGGGCTCGATCAGCCCTTGTGCTTGATCGGGGCGTCGGCGGCCGCGAGGTCGGTCGGGTAAATGAAGCCGAAGGCCGGCGAGTTGCGCATGCCGAGCGACTTCGTCGGGCCATACCACACGCGGACTTCGCTCCAGTCACCAGCCTCGGACACGTCGACCGCCATGACGCCGCGCTCGACCATGCCGGGGCGCGACCAGTTGGCGTGGTTGAGCAGGACGTGGCGTTCGTCGACCACCTTGGAGACCACGGCGACGTGGCCCATCGGCATGGCGCGGGTGGCGCGGAAGGCGAGCACGGCGCCAGGGCGCGGGGTTTCGCCGCGCGCGTAGGCGCCCTCGGCATTGCCCCACCAGTCCCGCGCATTGCCGGTCAGCTGGATTTCGGAATTGCTGCGCGCAAACGCGACGCACTGCAGCCGCGCCTGTGCGGCGGAAGGCATCGCAACCATCATCAGCAGTGCGCCAAGAGCGCCAAGAACCCGACCCGTCATGGGCAGGACTTGTTGCAGGCGCGAACGGATTCTGTAACCCCGGCAGGGCTCGCTTCACCCCCTGCGGCAAACGGTTCATCGGTTTGGTGGGGCGCTTGTGGAAAAGCTCAGGTGGGGCCGGAGTTTAGCAGGGCCTGCGCGGCTGCGAGGTCTCCCGGCCGGTCGACATCGAGCAGGATGGTCGGATCGGCGGCGATCGGCAACGCTCCGGCGAGCAGGGCGCGGGCGCCGCGATCGCCCTGCTGGCCGGCCAGTTCGGCGGCGAAACCGGCGGGAAACAGGGCCGGGGGGCAGCGCGCCTCGCTCGCCATGCTGCACACCGGGCGCGCAGGGTCGAAGGCGGCGCGCAGGGCTTCGAGGTGAGCCGGGGTAACCAGCGGCATGTCACCCAGCATGACGAGGATGGCCGACAGGTCGTGCGGGCCGAGGGCCCTGATCCCGGCGGCGAGCGAGGCCGATTGCGGGGCCTCGGGGCCTGTCAGGCGCACCTCGTCAAAGCCGAGGTCGGCGAGCGACGGGGCTTCTGGCGCGAGCACGGCGACGCGGCGGGCCAGCGGGAAGGCGGCGGCCGCCAGCGCTGCGCGGCGCAGCAGCGGCAGGCCGCCGAGCGGCTCGGCCAGCTTGTTGCGGCCGAAGCGGCTGGATCGTCCTGCGCCGAGCAGGACCAGGCCGGTCGCGCTCCATTCCAAGCTCTTGTCCTGCATTGCCCGCCTGTCGTTCGCCCGCTACTGCGCGCGTCTATGGAACCGCGCGATAACCGCGATAGCATGGTCAGCCACCCGCGCGACATAGCCGCCTTCGCCCTGCAGCGCGTGGGCGGGGGGGTGGCACTGGTCTTCGTGACCTCGGTCGAGGGCGGATCGGTTCGTGCGCCGGGCCTGCGCATGGCGGTCGCCGCGGATGGGGAGGCGGTCGGCTTCGTTTCCAACGGCTGCGTCGAAAGCGATCTCGTGGCCGCCGCGCGGCGGGCCATTGCCAAGGGGGCGCCCGCATCGCTCGCCTATGGCCGGGGCAGCGGGCGGATCGACATCGTCCTGCCCTGCGGCGGGCGGATAGAATTGCTGGTCGTGCCGGTGGGGCCGGACCAGCTTGCGGTGCTGGAGGCACTGACCGGCGACGAGCGCGCGGCCGGAACCATCCTGCTCGGGCCCGGCGGCACGATCGGCTGGGCCGCGCCGGAAGCCGCGGCGCCCGTGGGCGGCTGGGCCTTTGCCCTGCATCCCCGGATCCGGCTGGTCGTGGTCGGCTCGGGTCACGAGGCGCTGCTGCTGGCGCGGCTGGGGGCCGCCTCGGACATGGCGGCCGAACTGGTTTCGCCCGACGAGCCCAGCCTTGCCGCCGCGCGGCGGGCGGGACTGCCGGCGCGGGCGCTGTCGGGCCTGTCGTCTCCGGTGGCGCTCGGCGCCGATCCGGGCACGGCGATCGCGCTGATGTTCCATGATCACGAGTGGGAGCAGCGGGTCCTGCTTGAGGCCCTGGCCGGTCCGGCCTTCTATATCGGTGCGCTCGGTTCGGTCCGTGCCCATGATCGCCGGGCCGAGGCGCTGGCCGCCGCCGGCTGCGACGCGGCGGCGATCGGGCGAATCCGCGCGCCGATCGGACTGGTGCCGCGCCTGCGCGATCCCAACCTGCTGGCCGTTTCGGTGCTGGCCGAGATTGCGGCGACTTTTCAGAGCCGTTTTACCGCCTTCTAGGCTTTCATCGCATGGCCTGCATACGTAGGCACTGTTTGTGCCGGACTGGTTCTGTGCCATGTCCGCGCGGCATCCGCGCGGTTTCCGTTTGGGACTGCGGTTGATTTGATAGGGCGAACCGGCCCGGCCGGGGCTAGTTCCGGCCCGGATCAGCGGCTTTCAGCCGCGACGGTACTTGGGAAGAGAGGGTTTACATGGCGATCCAGTCAGGCGGCGCGGCGCAGCAAGCGGGCGAGAACGTTGAGGCGCCGCAGCTCCAGTTGTTCGTGATGGGGCTGTTCTTCATTTTCGGCGGGATCACCTCGCTGAACGACGTGATCATTCCCAAGCTCAAGGAGCTGTTCACGCTCAACTATACCCAGGCCATGCTGGTCCAGTTCTGCTTCTTCACGGCCTATGCGGTGATCGGCATTCCGGGCGCGCGGCTGGTCAAGCGGCTGGGTTACATGCGCGGCGCCGTGGCGGGCCTGCTGACCATGCTGGTCGGTTGCCTGCTGTTCATCCCGGCCAGCCACACCGCGACCTACGGCGTCTTCCTGCTCGCCCTGTTCGTGCTGGCGAGCGGCGTGGTGATCGTCCAGGTCGTGGCCAACCCGCTGATTTCCATGCTGGGCAAGCCGGAGACGGCGCACAGCCGCCTGACCTTTGCCCAGGCGTTCAATTCGCTGGGCACCACGATCTTCCCCTATGTCGGCTCGATCCTGATCCTCGGCAGCCTGGCCAAGGTCTCGGCGAGCGACCTGTCGGGAGCGGAGCTTGACGCTTACCGCACCCAGGAAACCGGCGCGATCGTCAATGGCTATCTTGGCCTCGCCGTGGCGCTGGCCGTGGTGGCGGGCGCGGTCTGGATGTTCCGCAACGCGCTGAAGAGCGAGAAGCACGAGGAAAGCACCGGCCTTGCCGGGCTCGACCTGCTCAAGCGGACCCGTTTCGGCTTCGGCGCGCTCTGCATCTTCCTCTATGTCGGAGCGGAAGTGTCGATCGGCTCGCTGATCGTCAACTACCTCAAGCAGGCCCACGTCATGGGGCTGGAGGAACAGGCCGCAGGCAAGTTGATCCCGCTCTATTGGGGCGGCGCCATGGTCGGCCGGTTCATCGGTTCGGCCGTGCTGCGCATGGTCAGCCCGGGCAAGGTGCTGGCCGCCGTCGCCTGCGGGGCGATCGCACTGCTGGCGATCTCCACCCAGACGACCGGCGTGGTTTCGGGCTACAGCCTGCTCGCGATCGGCCTGATGAACTCGATCATGTTCCCGACCATCTTCAGCCTCGCCTGCGAGAAGCTGGGGCCGCGCGCGGCCGACGGCTCGGGGATCATCAACGTCGCCATCTTCGGCGGCGCGGTGGTGCCGCTGCTGACGGGCATGATCGCCGACGTAACCGGTTCGCTCTCGATCGGCCTGTTCCTTCCGGCGATCTGTTATGCGATCATCGCCGGCTTCGGCTGGTACGCGCGCCGTCCGGCATAAGGATGGACGCTCCGCGCGGCGGGTGAATATGATGGCGCCCACCGTCGGACGGTGGAAGGCTGTGACCGGTAGCACCGGCGGCCACGTGATAACGGGAGTGGACTACATATGCGCCTGACCGCCAGCCTTGCCCGCCGGGCTCTTGTTGCCAGTGCCGCCAGCCTGATCGGCCTTGCCGCCATTACGGGCCTGCCGGCCCGCGCCGCCGCTCCGGCGCCGGCGCAGCGGGGCGAGCTGTTCTATGTCGGCATGCAGGGCGACGAGCTGCGCGGGGTCCGGCTCGATCCGGCCTCCGGCGCGCTCAGCGCGGTCGGCACGGTCGACAAGGTCAACCGTCCGTTCTGGATGGTGCGCCATCCGACCCTGCCGATCCTCTATACCGGCGCGGACAATGGCTCGGGCGTGGTCATCGCCTATCGCATCGACCGCGCCACCGGGGCGCTGACCCGGATCGGCCAGGCCGAGACCGGGGGCGGCGGGACGACCAATCTCTGGCTCGATCCGGTTTCCCGCACTCTGCTCGCGGCCAATTATGGCGGCGGCTCGGTGGCTTCGATCCGCGTCAAGGCCGATGGGTCGCTGGGTGAGCGGCTGTCGCTGGTCAAGAACACCGGTTCGGGCCCGACGCCGCGACAGGCCAGCCCCCACGCTCACGGCGTGATCCTTGCTCCGGGCGGGCGCTTCGCGCTGGTTTCCGACCTCGGGGCGGACCGGGTCTTCGTCTATCCCTTCGACCGCAAGACCGGGCGCCTGTCCGAGCCGGCGGCGGGCGCCGCGGCGCATTACGTGGGCGCGGCGGGATCGGGACCGCGCCATCTCGAGGCCAGCCCCAACGGGCGGTTCGTCTATCTGGTCAACGAACTCACCGCCGACATCGTCGCCTTCGCCTGGAACGGGGTGACCGGCAAGCTGACCCCGATTGAGAAGGTTTCGACCGACGCGGCCGGCTTTACCGGGGTGCGCAGCGCGGCGGAGATTCGCTTCGGGCCGGGCGGCCGGTTCCTTTACGTGGCCAACCGCAGCGACGGCGCCATGCTGGTCTATCGCGCCGATCCGCGGACCGGCAAGCTGACCCTGCTGCAGCGCCTTTCCGCCGAAGGGCCGACGCCGTGGGCCTTCGATTTCGATCCCACCGGGCGCTGGCTGGTCGTGGCTCAGCAAGGGCCGGAAAAGCTGGTCGTGTTCAAGGTCGATCCGCGCAGCGGGCTGCTGTCGCCCACCGGAAAGTCGCTGCCCTCGCCCAAGCCGGTGGCCGTTACCTTCGTGCGCTGATCCGCGCTGCCATGCCACATTACAGAGGGGAGAGACTTGATGTTCAGCCGCTTTGCCGCCGCCTGCACGGCCTTTGCGTTTGCCGCTTCGGGGGGCGCGGCCGTGGCCGCTGACGCCCAGCGCGCCGATTTCGGCACCCTGCCCGATGGCCGCAAGGTGGAAGTGATCACGCTCAGCAACAGTCACGGCCATTCGGCGCGGGTGCTGAGCTACGGCGCGATCCTGCAGGCGCTCAAGGTGCCGGACCGCAAGGGCAAGAGCGAGGACGTGATCGAGGGCTACAACGACCTAGCCGGGTATCTCGCCAAGCCGAACTATTTCGGCTCGACCGTGGGGCGCTATGCCAACCGGATCGGCGCGGGACGCTTCATGCTGGACGGGCAGGCCTATACCCTGGCGAAGAACGATGGGCCCAACACGCTGCATGGCGGGATGCGCGGCTTCGACAAGCAGCTGTGGCAGGTGCTGGACGTCAGTTCGGGGCCGGTCGCTCACGTGACGATGAGCTATGTCAGCCCCGACGGGGAGGAAGGCTATCCCGGCACGCTCAAGGTGACCGTCACCTACAGCCTCGACGAGCAGGGCACCCTGTCGATCGAATACCGGGCGACGACCGACAAGGCGACCGTGGTCAACTTGACGGGCCATTCCTACTTCAACCTCTCGGGCGAAGGTTCGGGCCACGGGATTCTCAATCACCTGCTGACGATCCCGGCACAGGCCTATACCCCGGTTGACGATACCCTGATCCCGACCGGCGAGATCCGCGCCGTGGCCGGCACGCCGTTCGATTTCCGCAAGCCCGTCTCGATCGGCGAGCGGCTGCGCGACGGGAGCGACCGGCAGATGGTGCTGGGGCGCGGCTATGACCACAACTGGGTGATCCAGAAGGCGCCCTCGACCGTGCCGGTGCTGCACGCGCGGCTGACCGATCCGCGCTCGGGCCGCCAGATGGAAGTGTGGAGCAACCAGCCGGGGCTGCAGTTCTATTCGGGCAATTTCATCGACGGCACAATCGTCGGCAAGTCGGGCAAGGTCTATCGCCAGTCCGACGCGCTGTGCCTCGAGCCGCAGGTCTTCCCCGACACGCCGAACAAGCCGCAGTTCGGCTCGGCCCGGCTCGATCCGGGCAAGGAATATGTCCACACGCTGGTCTATCGCTTCTCGACCGTGCGCTGAGGCCTGAGAGGCCGGAGCGGCGGGGACGGCAATCCGATCACCGCCGCCCGGTTTCAATTGTCGGTTCGCACGGCCGCGCGCTATCGCGGGGCGGCGAAAGGACAGGCGATGACCAGCGAGATTACCGGCGCGGAGGCCGCTGTCCGCATGTTGCAGGCGCATGGGGTGCGCCATGTCTTCGGCCTGTGCGGCGATACCAGCCTGCCGTTCTATGATGCTCTCGCCCGGCTTGACCATGGCATCACCCATGTCTTGACGCGCGATGAGCGCAGCGCGGCCTACATGGCCGACGCCTATGCCCGCGTCACCGGGCGGCCCGGGGTTTGCGAAGGGCCGAGCGGAGGCGGGGCAACCTATATCCTGCCGGGCGTGGTCGAGGCCAACGAGAGCTCGATCGCGCTGCTGTCGATCACCTCGGACGTGCCGGTGACGGCGCGGGGGCGCTATGCCCTGACCGAACTGGACCAGCGCGCGCTCTATCGTCCACTCACCAAGTGGAACGCCGTGGCCGACCACGTTGGCCAGATACCGCACCTGTTTCGCACCGCCTTCCGCGCCATGACCACCGGCCGACCCGGCGCGGCGCATATCGGCCTGCCCTACGATCTGCAGAAGCAGTCGCTGAGTGCGGCCGACATCTGGGCCGAGCCACGCCACGGCACGTTTCCCGCGTTTCGCCCCGGCCCCGATCCTGACCTCGTCGAAGCGGCGGCCGAGGTGATCCTCGCCGCGCGGCAGCCGGCCTTCGTCTGCGGCGGCGGGGCGATTATCTCGGGCGCCTGCGCAGACCTGCGTGCGCTGGCCGAACTGCTCGATGCGCCGGTGGCTTCCACCGTCAGCGGGCATGGCGTGCTGCCCGACGATCACCCGCTGGCGATTGGCGTGGTCGGCGCCAATGGCGGGACCGACGAGACGCGCGAGGCGCTGGCAGCGGCCGACACGGTGATCTTCGTGGGCTGCCGGGCGGGGTCGACCACGACCGAACACGGCACGGTGCCGAGGCGCGATGTGCCGATCGTTCATATCGATATCGACCCGATGGTGGTCGCGGCCAATTACCGGATCGAAGCCGGGATCGTGGGCGATGCGCGGCTGTGCCTTGGCGCCCTGCTGCGCGCGGTCGAGACGCGGCTGGAGGGCCGGAAGCGCGACTGCGGCGCGGCGGCGCGGCTGGCCGGGCTCAAGGCGGCCAAGCGGACGCGGTTCGAAGTCCTGGCGCGGTCGGACGAGGCGCCGATCCGGCCCGAGCGGGTGTTGGCGGCGCTGGCCGCGGCCCTGCCGCGCGACGCCATCGTGGTGGCCGATCCGGGCACGCCGTGCCCCTATTTCTCCGGCCACTATCCCTTCGACGTGGCCGGGCGCCGGTTCATCACCAACCGCGCGCACGGCGCGCTCGGCTTTGCCCTGCCCGCCTCGATCGGGGCCCAGGTCGGCGATCCGAACGCCAAGGTCGTGGCGGCCATGGGGGACGGCTCGTTCGGCTTTGCCGTGGGCGAGTTCGAGACCGTGGTCCGCCTCGGCCTGCCGATCCTGTTCGTGGTCTTTTCCAACGCCTCGTTCGGCTGGATCAAGGCCAGTCAGAAGGATGGCTATGGCGAGCGGTATTTCGGGGTGGACTTCTCCCGCACGGACCATGCGCGGATCGCGGCGGCCTATGGCCTCAAGACCTGGACCGTGGCCGATCCGGCGGAACTCGACGCGGTGGTTCGCGCCGCCGCCCTGCACGACGGCCCGGCCCTGATCGATGTCATCGCCCAGCCGCTCGAGCAATCGGCCGTGCCGGTGAGCAAATGGATGGGGTAACTATCACGAACGACAGTGTTTCGATGCCCGATATTGCTTCGGATCGAAAAGTCTGCGGACATTCGGCCCGGGTGAAGGCACCGCGAAGAGGGTCGGTTCAGTTTCGGTATGGCCCGTGCGGGCTAGACGAGTTTTTCGGATTGGAGGATGCGTAATGGATCGTCGTAATTTCATGGGCCTGTCGCTGGCCACGCTGGCGGCCGGCGTTTCCGGCTCGGCGATGGGCCAGGCGGCCGCCGGCAAGAAGGGCGTGTTCTTCATGAACCGCATCGCGCCCTCGATCGCCAACCTGTACATCGCCAACCTCGACGGAACCGGCGAGCGCAAGCTGCTGGCCGACGCGGCCTACGAGTACAACGGCACGCCTTCGGCTGACGGGCAATGGGTGGTCTTCACTTCGGAGCGGAATGGCGACGGGCAGTCCGACATCTTCCGCGCCCGGATCGACGGGACGGGGATCGAGCCGCTGGTGGTGGATTCGGCCATGGACGATGCCGGCGTGCTTTCGCCCGACGGCACCAAGCTGGCCTTCGTCTCGACCCGCAACGGCTATCGCGCCAACATCTGGGTGATGGACGTGGCGAGCCGCGCCCTGACCCAGTTGACCGGGACCCCGGGCGTGCACGGTGAGATCGGCCTGCCCGATTGCTACTTCCGCCCGCACTGGTCGCCCGATGGGCAGTGGATCGTCTTCTCGACCGACCGCAACACCCGCTGGTACGGCCATGACGGCGGGCAGGGCTGGGAGCACACCCAGGAACTGGCGCTCTACATGATCCGGCCGGATGGCCGCGACTTTCACAAGATCGCGCAGAAGCCGGGCTATTGCCTCGGCTCGCCCAAGTTCTCGCCCGATGGCAAGCGGGTCTGCTTCCACGAGATGACCACCGAGGCGACCTGGGGCGCGCGGCGGCCCAATTACATCGGCAAGACCCCTTCGCAGATCGTCTCGATCGAACTGGAGACCGGGGAGTGGACCTATCACACCACCGGTAACGAGCTGAAGATCCAGCCGCAGTTCGTCACCAATGACGAGATCGGCTACCTCGTGAAGTATGGGCCCAACGAGGGGCTCTACTACACCTCGGGCCGCAAGCCGGTGCTGGGCAAGGTCCGTTCGCCCAACTGGACCGCCGACGGCAAGAGCGTGATCTACGAGAAGACCTCGTTCTTCCCGATCCGTCCGTTCAACAAGCCGCTCTATTCGTGGGACAACGATTGGTCCTATCGCCACCTCGACGTGTTCCCGCAGATCGGGCGCGATGGCTGGCTGGTCTATACCGAGAAGCAGCTGGGCGATTCCTCGATCGTGATCATGCGGCCGGACGGTACCGGCAAGACCACGGTGTTCCAGTCCGGCGGCCACGGGCTTGACCTTGCGCGGGTCAAGATGGGCCTGGCCGGTGCCTTCCAGCCTGCCTGGTCGGCTGACGGCAAGTGGATCGTGTTCGGGCTTGGCTACTGGTTCATCGAACGCGCGCATGAAACCGCTGCGATCTGGCGGGTGAAGCGCGATGGCACCGGCGCCGAGCAGCTGACCGACGGCACGATGCATTCGGGCTTCCCCAGTGTCGATCCGAACAATCCGGACCGGATCGTATTCCGGGTGTGGAGCGAGAAGGAGAAGGGCCTGCGCCTGCTCGACGCCAAGACCCGCAAGATAACCGTCCTGACCGAAGGGCTCGACAACCTTCCCGGCTGGTCGCCCGACGGCAAGGAGATCGTGTTTACCCGCAAGCGGACCGACAACAACTTCGACGTCTATACCATCACTCCGGACGGCAAGACGCTGCGCCGCATCACCACCCACGATTCGAGCGATGGCCACGCGGTCTGGTCGTGGGACAACCGCATCATGTGGAGCGGCTCGGAGCATGGTTTCCGCGACGAGGCGGCGCTCTACGAGATGACCTTCCAGCAATATGGCCAGATCTATGTGGCTGACCGCGACGGCTCGAACAAGCGCATGGTCACCGACACCAAGTGGGAAGATTCGATGCCGATCTACGTGCCGGACAAGATGTTCCAGACGGCGGCCAAGCGGAAGTAACGCCGCGCCCGCAAGGGCCGATGGAAAAAGCCCGGCGCAGAGAGGTCTGCGCCGGGCTTTTTCGTGAGCAAGTGGCTGGCGATCAGGCCAGCTCGAGCGTCGCGCTCTTGAGGCTGGCCGCGGAATTGCCGGCGTGGATGGTGAAGCGGCCCGGTTCGGCCACCCATTCCAGCTCGGCGTTCCAGAAGGCGAAAGCCTCCGCGGGCAGGCCTATGGCCACGGTGCGGGTCTCGCCCGGCTGGAGCCGGACGCGCTCGAAGCCCTTGAGTTCGAGCAGCGGGCGCGGAGCCGAGCTGACCTCGTCGCGGAGGTAGATCTGCACGACCTCGTCGCCGGTCTGGCTGCCGGTATTGGTGACGTCCACCGAGACGGTGACGCCCTCGCCCTGCCTGATCCGCGCGGCCGACAGGCGCGGGGCGGAGACGGTGAAGGTGGTGTAGGACAGGCCGAATCCGAACGGGAACAGCGGGGCGTTGTCGGTCTCGATATAGTGGTTGATCAGGGCCGAAGGCTCGCGCCCGACATAGGCCGGCAGCGTGCTGGCGGCGTGCGGCACGGTAACCGGCAGCTTGCCGCCGGGGTTGGTCGCGCCGAGCAGCACGTCAGCCAGCGCATTGCCGGCCTCCTGCCCGAGATACCAACCCTCGATCAGCGCGTTCGACACGTCGGTCAGGCGCGGGACGGAAAGAATCCGGCCGTTGAGGAGGATCGAGACCAGCGGCTTGCCGGTGGCGGCGATCGCCTCGACCAGGCGGTCCTGATCGCCGAACAGCTTCAGCGACATGCGGTCGCCCGGCGCATTGGCGCGGACCGCCTCGCGTGTCAGCTCCGGCTTGTCGCCCAAGGCAAGGATGACGACGTCGGCCGCGCGGGCGGCGGCCACGGCCTCGGCGATCCGGGCGCCATTGGTGGCCGGGTCGGTCAGCTTCGCTGGTTCGATCACGCGCGGCGGGCGGTTCGCCTCGCGGTCGGTCAGCCGCACGCCTTCGGCATGGGTTACCACCCAGTCCTTGGGTACGTTGCGGCGCAGGCCTTCGAGGAGGCCGACCGAGCGGCTGTTCTCGCCCGAATAGCCGCCAAGCAGGGCCTCTTCGGCGTTGGGCCCGATCACCGCGATCTTCAGCCCCGCGCGCGGGGCCAGCGGGAGGACGCCGTCGTTCTTGAGCAGGATCACGGCCTGGCGCGCCACTTCGCGGGCGAGGGCGACGTCGGTCGGGCGATTGGTCTGCGCTGTGAGGCGGCGGGGGTCGGTATAGGGCCGCTCGAACAGCCCGGCCTCGAACTTGAGCGCGAGGATGCGGCCGACGGCGAGATCGATCGCGCTTTCCGGCACCTTTCCAGCCCGGACCAGGTCGGGCAGGCGGGCATAGGCCGCGCCCTCGGGCAGGTCGGCATCGACGCCGGCGCGCAGGGCCATGGCCGCCGCCTCGCTATCGTCGGCGGCGACATGGTGATGCTCGACCAGGTTCGGAATCGCGGCATAGTCGCTGAAATAGGGGCCCTTGAAGCCCAGTACGCGGCGGCCTTCCTGTTGCAGCAGGGCCCGGTGGGCATGGGCAGGGACGCCGCCGACCTCGTTGTAGGAGGGCATGACGATGGCCGCGTCGCCCTCGGCGATCGCGCGGCGGAACGGGACGAGATAAGTGCCGCGCAGGGTGCGCTGCGACATGTCGGCCGGGGCGAGGTTGAGGCCGCCTTCGGGTGTGCCGTGGACGAAATGCTTGAGCGTGGCGAAGACCCGCTCCGGCCCGATCGGACGGGCGCGGCCCTGCAGGCCGCGGGTTGCCGCCAGCGCCATCGCGCCGACGAGGAAGGGGTCTTCGCCGAAGAATTCCTCGACCCGGCCCCAGCGCGGATCGCGGGCGAGATCGAGCACCGGGGCGAGGGCGACCGCGGCGCCATGCGCACGAGCCTCGCGCGCGGCGACGGTGAAGGCCTGTTCGACCAGCGCGGGGTTCCACGTGCTGCCGAGGCCGGGCGGAATCGGGAAGATGGTGGCCTCGGGCCCGGCAAAGCCGTGAGCGGCTTCCTCGTGGACGAGGGCGGGGATGCCGAGCCGGGTCTGTTCGACGAGGTGGCGCTGGACGGCGTTGAGCAAGGCGAGGGTATTGGTCCCCGGGCGGTGCTGGTCCTGGGTGAAGCGCGAGGTGCCTGCCCAGTCGCCACCACGGCTGAGCTGGCCGATCCCGTTGGCGAGGGCGCCCGCCGCCTTATCGGGCGCGAAGTTGCCCGCCGCGTCGAGGATCGCGGCCTTGCCGAACCACATGGCGCGCATCTGGGCGACCTTTTCCTCCAGCGTCATGCGCGAAAGGAGGTCGGCCACCCGCTCGGCCACGGGCGCGGCGGGATCGCGGTAGCGGGGTTTTTCGGCGGCGAAGGCGGGAGCCGCAGCGGCAAGCGTGGTGGTGGCGAGGAAGTGGCGGCGGGAGAGGCGGGTCATGAATTCTCAGCTCCGAGAGGAATGCTCAGCAGGTCGCGGCCGACTATGACCTCGCCCTTGAAGAAGGGGGCGATCTGGGGCGCGAAGGCCTGTGGATCGAACCCGCGGCCGATGACGAAATGGGTCAGCACCAGCTTCTTCACCCCGGCGCGAGTGGCGAGCTTGCCCAGCTCCTCGGGGCTGAGGTGCTGACTGCGCATATGTTCGACGAGCAGGTCGATGTTCTGGCCCGGGCGGCTGGCCTCGACCAGCCCGGCGCGGATCGAGACGAGGTCGCAGATCTCCGAAACCAGCACGTCGCATCCTTGCGCGAGCTGTTCGAGCGTAGCCGATGGACCGGTGTCGCCGGTGATGACGACCGATCCGGCGGGCGTGTCGAAGCGGTAGGCGAGGGCCTTGTCGATCCCGTAGGAATGGGGCGCGCTGTGGACGGCGGCGAAGTGCGAGGTGGCGGCCGCGCTGATCTTGACCGGACCATCCTGCAAGATGACGCGAGGAGTGACAGTATCGACGACCCTGGCCGGATAAAGCGAGGCGAGGGGTGGGCGATCCTTGGCCTGGGCGCGAAAGATGTCTTCACCGATCCCCACGGAGGCCGCCGTGCGGGCGACCAGTTCGCGGGTGCCGGGCGGGCCCCAGACCGGCATCGGCGCGGTACGGTTCATCATCCACCCCGTGGCCATCAGGTAGTCCAGCCCGAGGGTATGATCCCAGTGCAGGTGGGAGAGGAAGCACTGGTCGACCTTGTGCGCCGGCACCCCGGCGCGGAGCAGTTGCTGGGCGCAGTTCTCGCCTGCGTCGATCAGGTAGTTGCGCCCGGCCACCTGCAGGAGGGTGGCAGGCTGAGAGCGGCCCGGATGAGCCGGCGGGCCGCCGGCCGTGCCGAGCAGGACGATGCGCGGTTGCTGCTGCGGCGCCCGATCCTGCGCGCGGGTCAGGGCGGGCAGGCAGGCTAAAGCCGCCCCGGCACTGCCGAGGAAGTGGCGGCGGTTCAGGCTCATCGAGCTTCTCTCCCAAAAAGCAATCAGCCCGGCTTGTGGCCGGGCTGATGCTTCTCGTCCAGATTCAGAACTCGAAACCGATTGTTGCGCCATATGTGCGCGGCGCGCCGTAGGTTCCGTTGTCGCCGCTGTTGGAAGCGCCGATCTGGGTGCGGTAGAACGCGTCGGTCAGGTTGCGGCCCCACACCTTGGCATACATGTGCTCGTTCGGGTGATGCCAGGTGAGCGAGGCGTCGACCAGCGTGTACTTCGACTGGGTCACGCGCTCGTCGGGCGAGCCGACGAAGCCGTCGTTGTAGTAGACGTTGCCCGACAGGGTGAACAGGCCGGCCTGGGTCGGGACGTCGAATGCGCCGCCAAGGCTGAAGGTCAGTTCCGGCGTGTTCTGCAGCTTGTGGCCCGACGCATCGCCATAATAGAGGCAGTTGCCCCCGAGCTGGGTGAGCGGCGAGCCGAACGTGCCGAGGCAGGCGGTGTTGGCCACGGTCTGCCCGGTCTTGCTGTTCACGTAGGTCAGGTTGGTGACGTTGAAGGTCGAGGCCACCGGATAGGGGATCGACAGCACGGCATCGGTGAAGCTGGTGTAGCGGGCATGGGTCAGGTTGAGCCCGCCGAACAGCCGCAGGTTCTTCGTCACCGACCAGTTGAGGTCGGCATCGAGCCCGTAGATGTGTGCGCCGCGGGCGTTGTAGACGTTCTGCACCCCCGAGATGACCTGCATCACCTGGATGTTCTTCTCGTCATAGTAGAAGCCGGCCACGTTCAGGCGCACGCGGCGGCCGAACAGATCGGTCTTGAGGCCGACCTCGAAGGCATCGACTTCTTCGGGGTTGAGCAGGGGGGCGGAGCCAGCGGTGAAGGCCTGGGCGATGTAGGTGCCCGAGCGGAAGCCGCGGTTGTAGCTGGCGTAGAGCATCACTTCCGGAGAGAAGCGGTGGTCGAGCGAGAGGCGCCAGGTGGTCTTCTTGAAGGTGTGGCTGTCGCTCACCGGAGTGCCGGCGGTGAAGGTGCTGGTGGCGCCGTTGTAGCTGTTGGTCTGGGCCGTGAGCGAACGGTCGTCGTTGGTGTAGCGGATGCCGGCGATCAGGTGCGTGTCCTGATCGAACGACCAGGTCACTTCGCCGAAGCCCGACAAGGACTTCAGGCGCACGTTGTTGACGTTGTCGGTGTAGCCGTTGCCGCCGAAGGTGCGGGTGCCGGTGGTGCGGCCCGGCTCGGTGCCCGCCGAATTCCACATGTAGAAGCCGCCGACCACCCACTTGAGCGGGCCGTTGGCTTCCGACAGCAAGTTCAGTTCCTGGGTGAACTGGCGGTCATACTGGTAGTTGTCGATCCGCAGCTGCGGCTGGACCGTGCCGTCCGGATCGAAGTAGGCGCGGATCTTGGTGTCGCGGTAAGCGGTGATGCTCTTGAGCGAGACGCCGCCGAGGCCCTGTTCGATCGTCACGCTGCCGCCTTTCTGGCGGGTGCGCAGGTAGGGGTCGAAGTCGGCGTAGATGTCCCGCTCCGGATTGCCGCCGAGGGCGATGATCTGGTTGGTGACGTTCTGGCCGAGGGTGTTGAGCGTGAAGTTGCGGAAGGCCGGCTCGGAAGCGTTGCGGCCGTTGGCGTCGGCCGAGAGCAGGACCGAGGTGTCGGCCGCTTGCCACTTCAGCTTGCCGCGCAGGGCATAGCCTTCGCCGGAGTTGATGTTTCCGCCGGTGAACAGGTTCTTGCCGAAGCCCTTGTCACGGTTTTCGAACTGGCCCGAGAGCGAGAACGAAAGAGTGTCGGAGATCGGCCCTGACAGGTAGGCCGCCGTGTTCATCGTCTGGAAGTTGCCGTAGCCGACCTCGGCCTTGCCGGTCCACTTGCTGCTGGGGCCCATGGTGGCGATCTGGATCAGGCCGCCGGTGGCGTTGCGGCCGAACAGGGTGCCCTGCGGCCCCTTGAGCACGGTGACCTGCTGGGCGTCGAAGAGCGACTGGAGAACGCCGAAGGCGGCGCCGTAATAAACCCCGTCGACATAGACCGCGACCGGGTTTTCGATCCCCGGGCCCTGGCCGGTCGAGCCGATGCCGCGGATACGGGGCAGGGCGTAGCCGCCGGTGGCGGTGGTGACGTTGAGCGCAGGGACCGCCGCGCGCAGGCCGGCAGTGTCAGTCACGCCGGCAGCCTTGAGTTCGGCTGCACCGAGCGCGGTCAGGGCGATCGGAACGTTCTGGGCCCGCTCCTCGCGCTTCTGCGCGGTGACGACGATATCCGCGATCGGGGCTTCTGCCTCGCCTTCGGTCGCGGCCTGGGCGAGGGCCGGGGTGGCCGCGAGGGCGCCGGCGCTGATAGTGCTTATCAGAATTGTTTGCAGGACAGTGCGGTGACGCATTTGTATTTCTCCCTGACGCGATCATTGAAAATGATCGCGTTTGCTTGTTTTCGCTTGCAGGGATTTAGACGCAGAACGGGCCCGGGAGGTGATCAATTTCCTGCCGGGCCCGTTTGGTTTTTCATACGTATGCGGTAGCGCTACATGGTTTGCGCCATGCGCTATTGCAGAGCGCCGGTCGTCTCATCAAAAAGTTCGTCGACCGACAGCTTGCGGGGAATGATCTTCTGTTCGAAGGCCCATTCGATCGCCAGCTCGAGGCCCTTGCGGTTTTCCTCGACGCCCAGCGGCGGGAACGGGTCGGGCACGCCGCCCTCGGTCAGCGCGCGGCTGTCCTTGATCATGCGGTAGATGTCGCGGACTGCCTCGGGGTGGTTCTTCGAGATGTCCTCGTGCACCACGAAGACGTGATTGATCGGCACGACGCTCGAACGCTTGAACCATTCCTTGGCGGCATTGAACGGATCGGGCACGAGCCGCTCGACGCGCGGGTCCTTCGGTAGGTCTACGCCCTGCAGCGTTGCGGTCAGTTCGCCGTCGAGCATCATCTGGCCGATGTCCGAGCCCTTGGGCAGGCGAATGCAGTTCTCGGGATCGGAATATTCCTCGAGGTGGCCTTCGCCCACGGTCATCCACGTCACCTTGTTGAGGTCGACGCCGTATTCGTGCTGGAGAATGCCGCGCACCCATAGGCCGGTGGTCTGCGCATAGGTGCGCACGCCGACCTTCTTGCCCTCGATGTCCTTGGGGTCGATGTGGCCGAGTTCGCGGTTGAAGCCGGCGCAGTGATGCTGGAAGCGCCCCGAGACGGGGGCGGGCAGCATCACGTAGGGCTTGTTGTAGCACTTGGCCTGAAGATAGGTGACGATCGCCAGCTCGCCGCAATCGTACATGCCCCGGCGGAGCATGTCCTTGAAGCCGTTCTGCGCCGGATCGGGCCCGCAGCAATCGAGCGTGACGATGTCGGACGTGACGCGGCCATCGCGGATGGCCTTGGTCACGGGGTATTCGGCGAGATTGGTGCGCAGGGTCAGCACACCGCTTTCAACGGTCGCCATGGGTCTCTACTCTCCCTTCAGAGTCTTACTTCGATCAGCTTCGGGCCGGGCTCGGCCAGGCATTCGGCAAGGGTGCGGGTGAAGTCTTCGGCGGTTTCGACCGCGACCGAACGAACCCCCATCGACTTTGCCATGGCCAGCCAGTCGATCTTCGGATTGCCGATGTCGATCATGTTCATGGCCTGGGGGCCGGGCTCACCGGCGCCCATGTTGGCATATTCGAGCTTGAGGATGGCGTAGGAGTTGTTCGCGAAGATCACCGTCGTGACGTTGAGATTTTCGCGCGCCTGGGTCCACAGCGACTGGATCGTGTACATGGCCGAGCCATCGCCAACCATGCACAGCACCGGCCGGTCGGGGCAGGCCAGGGCCACGCCGGTCGCGACCGGGGTAGAATAACCGATCGAGCCGCCCATGTTGTTGATCAGGTCGTGCGGCGCCGCGCCCATGGTCAGGCCCATGGATTCGCGGCCCGTGGTCAGGCTTTCGTCGACCACGATGCAGTTTTCCGGGATCGCGGCGGCCAGCGCATGGGCGATCGAGATCGGATTGAGCGCGCCGGTGGGCGGCGGGGTGACGATCCGCTCCTGTACCAGCCCGGTGGTCTGGCTGGCGCCGAGGGCATCGAGCAGCGCCTCGAAGGCCAGCTCGCTGTCCTCGTCCGCCTCGACCAGCGGGTGCACCGAGGTGCCTTCCTGCTTCATCAGGCTCGGCTTGTCGGGATAGGAGAAGAAAGCCACCGGCTCGACGGTTTCGACCGTGATGATGTGCCTGATCGGGGCGAGGAACGCCGTCGCCTGGGCCACGGCATAGGGGATGCGCTCGATCGGGGTGCGGCCCGCGCCGCGCTCGATCCGCGCGGTGAAGAACTGCGAACCGAGCCGCGCGCCGGTGGCCTTGGCGATCTTGCCGGCAAGGTCCAGCGCCCGGCCCCGGGTGGCCTTGTTGGCGAGGATAAGCATCGCCGGCTCACCTGAGCGCAGGATCCTGGCGACATGCTCGATCCGCGCCGGGTCGACCGCCTTGCGCGGGCGGTTGCCGACCGGTGGGGTGGCGGGCGACTTGACCTCGCGCCACGAGACATCGCCGGGCAGGATCAGCGTTGCGATCTTGCCGGGATGCTCGCTCGCCACTTCCACGGCCTGGGCCGCGTCCCAGGCGATGGTGTCGGCGCTGTCGGCGCGGCGGACCCAGTGGCACAGCGGCCGGGCCAGGCCCTCGATGTCCGACGACAGCGGCGGGTTGTACTTGAGGTGCGAAACCGAGTGTTCGCCGACGATGTTGACCATGCCGGACGAGGCGCGCTTGGCATTGTGGATATTGGCGAGGCCATTGGCCAGACCCGGCCCGAGGTGGAGCAAGGTCGAAGCCGGCTTGTCCTTCATCCGGTACCACCCGTCGGCAGCGCCGGTGGCCACACCTTCGAAAAGGCACAGCACCGAGCGCATCCGGGGATTGTCGAGGGCCGCCAGGAAATGCATTTCCGACGTGCCGGGATTGGCGAAGCAGATGTCCACACCCTGGTCCACCAGGGTGTTCACCAGGGTTTGCGCGCCGTTCATGATCAGTAGCCCGCCATCTCGCGCGCCTGGCCGATCACCCCGTAGGAGCGCTGCGGCGCGCTCATCAGGAAACGATAGCCCTCGCCGAGCAGGCGCTCGACGTTCTTGGCGTTGGTGTGGGGATTGCCGACGACCACGTTGTGCTTCTTGCAGGTCTCGACGATCTTGCGCATCGCACCGAGCACTTCGGGGTGCTCGTACTGGCGGGCGTAGCCCAGTTCCTGGCTGAGGTCGCCCTCGCCGATCAGGCAGAAGCCGATGCCCGGCACGTTGGCCAGCATGTCGTCGAGGTTCTCGATCGCTTCCTCGCTCTCGATCATCAGGCCGACCAGCAGCTCGCCTTCCGGGGCCAGCGGCCAGACGTCGGCCTTGGCGTAGTATTCCGGCTGGGTCAGGCCCCAGTAGCGGGCGGCCGTGGCCGGGCCGTCGCCGCGCACGCCCTTCGGCTCATAGAGCGGGGCGTTCTTCGGGCGGGCATAACGGCAGGCCGCGACCGCGTTGTAGGCCTGTTCAACGGTCTTCACGTGCGGGGTGATGATCCCGTAGACGCCGCGATCGAGCGCCTGCTTGGCCTGCCAGTGATCCATCTCCGCGCCGTTGGACGGGATGCGGACCAGCGGGGTCACGGCCGGGGCGGGGCTGCCCTGCTTGAGGATCTGCTTGCGGTTGAGCAGGTACTGCAGGAAATCGCCCAGCGCCGACATGTCGAACGGATTGTGCTCCATCTCGACGACGAGGCCGTCATAGGGGCTGTCCGACAGGTCGATCGCGGTCTGCTTGTCCGACTTGGCAAAGCAGGTGAAGGCCGGCTTGCCCTCTTCGAAGGCGCGGATGATGCCGTTGAGGCGAGTGCTCATTGCTCTGAAATTCCTTGTTCGCGAAATTCGGGATCAGGCGGCCTCGGGGGCCTGCCAGTACATGAAGCCCATGCCCTCGCCGGTGCCGGCGGCGGTGCGCCAGCAGGGCACGTAGTCGACCAAGGTCATCTCCGCGCCGGTCTGCTGCAGGGCCATCATGACGATCGAGTAGATCTTCACCTCTGAGGTGCCCGACTGGTAATAGGTGTCGGGGATCGCGGCGAGGCCCTCGTAGTCATAGGCGGCAAGCTTGCCCATCACGTCACGGTCGAACTCCTCGTCGTTGACGAAGTGCGACAGGCCGCCCGAGGCGATCACCGCCACGCGGACGTCTTCCGGCCAGGCCTCGATCGCCTCGCGCAGGACGCGGCCGAACTCGATGCAGCGCTTCATCGAGGGCTGGGTCGGCGGGTAGAACAGGTTGAACAGTACCGGCACGTGCGGCGGCACCTCGTCGCCCATGATCTGGTGATAGACGAAGCTGTAGGCGTGGGGGACGACCGGATATTCCGGCGCATAGCCCTGGTTCTTTTCCATCCACACGTTCTGCGGCCAGGCCATCAGGTCGTTGAGGTCGAAGCTCTCGTCCTGGAACTTCTTGATCAGGTAGGTCGCCAGCTCCGGATAGGCCTTGTGGACCACGTGGTGGTCGGGCGCATAGACCGGGCGCTGCGGCGGGCCGTTGTGCACTTCCTCGCCGGTGTAGACGGTGATGCAGGGCGACTGGTCAGGCCAGATTTCCTTCTGGTCCTTGCCCAGCACGATCACGACATCGACCTTGGCCCGCTCGTAGGCGGCGGCCATTTCGTCCAGCGCGGCGCGGCAGCGTGCTGCGCGCTCGGTCCGCTCCTCGATGGTCAGGAAGGGCTCGAAGGCTGCGCCGCGCAGCGCTTCCAGCTCTGGATAGGTATAGGTCTTGCCCTTGTACCAGAGCTCGGGATTGTTGCGGTCGCGGTCGCCGTTCTTCAGCCAGTCCTCGGGCTTCTGCCCAAGCATGCCGCTGTGCGGCACGGCCATGCCGAATACGATCTTTGCCATTTTAAGCAAACTCCTCAAGGCGCAGGCTGGCTGCCCGTTCGCCGTCATTCACGATCACAAGTCATCCCGGCCTCCGCGCGCTGCCGCAAGGCAGGCGCGCGGAGCGGGGGCGAAGTCAGATAACGTCAACCTTGGGCGCCCACTTGCGCCGCATCAGGACCCAGGTGCTCAGCGCGCCGATGACAAGGAAGACACCGATCATCATCATCGGCAGGTCATAGTTGTTGTTGCTGATGTGCAGCAGCCAGCCGGTCAGCGCGCCGGCGACGCCGCCGGCGAGGCTGGTAGCGACCTGCTGCACCCCGGTGGCAAGGCCGACCGCGGGCTTGGGGATCAGGGTGATGCGGCACAGGGCAAGGTTATTGGCCGTGGCAAGGCCCAGCGACGAGAGCGAGAACACGTTCCAGAACAACGCCATCTCGAGCGATTCGGTCTGGACGCCGAGCAGGACGGTGCAGGCCCCGACGAAGCCGGCCACGACGAAGCACTTGCGGGTGGTCACCGGGTCGCCGCCGCGGGCGATGATGCGGTCCGCCGCCCAGCCGGCGATGATTGCGACGATGGCGATGCCGGCGAAGCTGAAGAAGGTGTAGACGCCCGAACTCTCGAGGCTGAGACCACGCTCATTGTGCAGGTAATCCGGCATCCACTGCATGCAGAAGAAGGTGAAGTAGCCGTAGCAGAAGTTCGAGATCATCGCGCCCCAGACCACCGGGCTCACCAGAATGTTGCGCATCGGCACCGAGGAGGCGGCGCGCTTCTTTGCGGCGCGGGCCTCGATCTTGGGGAAGTCGTTGCGGGTCAGGGCCAGCCAGGGAATCAGCCAGATCAGGCCGACGATGCCGGTGGCGATGAACATGATCCGCCAGGAATGCATGTTGATCAACCAGATCGCGACGGGAGCGCCGATTGCCGGGCCGAACTTGTTGCCGGCGGCGAGGATGCCGGCTGCCGTTCCGCTGTGCCGGTCGCCGAAGTTGTCCCGCACCCAGCGGAAGCTGGCGGGAATGGCAATCGCCTCGGCCGCGCCGATGATGAAGCGCATCATGATCAGGCCGGCCAACGCGTCCATCATGCCGGTCAGCGCTGTGGCCACGCTCCACAGGGCAAAGCAGATCGCATAGGGCCACTTCACGCCGTAGCGATCGACCACGTAACCCATCGGGATCTGGACCAGGCCGTAGGACCAGAAGAAGGCCGAGTTGAGCCAGCCCTTGTCAAGGTCGGTCAGGCCGAAATGGGTCTTGAAGCTTTCCGCGGCGATGGCCGAGGACATGCTGGTGCGATCGACGTAGCTGATCAGCACACCAGTCGCGAGGAGCAGCAGGACGAACCAGAGGGCCGTTGTCGAGAGCGGGGGAAGGGCGGAGGCGCCCGGTTCGGCATCGCCGACCGCTCCCGTGGCGGTGCCGGCTGGCGTTTGCGGGGACGATGCCATGAGGTGTGCTCTCCTAGAAAACCAAGTTCATGAATGCTCGGCGCGGATCAATCCGCAAGCTGCGGATAGAGCTTGAGAGCGGTCCCACCGAAAATCCACTCTTGGTCTTCCTCGCTGAGGCAGGCAAGACGGTCCTTCGCCGTGGCGAGAATTTCGCTGAGCGTACCGGGCGAGGTCGGAAAGTTAGAGCCCCAGGCGAGGTGGTCCGCGCCGAAGGCCTCGACCACCTTGGGGAAGAAGGTCTCGGGGCTGGCCGCGCCCTTCTTGACGTCGCCCATGATGCGCGGGGTGAGCTTCATGTATATGTTGGGGAGCGCCGCCAGTTCGAACAGGCTCGCGGCATTGGCATAGGGCGGGCCGTCGAGCACGTCCGGGCGGCCGAGGTGATCCATGATGATGTTCACGTTCGGGAAGCGCCGGGCCAGCGCGGTCACCTGCGGCAGGCCGATCGGGCCGGTCTGGATGCACATCGGAATGCCGAGTTCGCCGAGCAGTTCCCAAGCCGGGTAGGCCGCCGGGTTTTCCAGTTCAGTCGGATCGAAGTCCTTGGTCGATCCGCCGGTGAAGATGCGCAGGCCGCCGAGGCCCTTGCCGACCCATTCGCGGATCGTTGCAACGGCGTCGGGTGCTGCAACGTCGACCGAGCCAACCGCGAGCAAGCGGTCCGCATACTGGTTGCAGCCGTCGACCACGTAGGAGTTGTCGAAGCCGTAAGTGGTCGACGAATGGACCACGGCGGCCTTCTGCACGCCGGCTTCGTCCATCGCGGCGATCAGCGCCTCGACCGTGTTGGGCCGTTCCTGCGACCAGTCCGACCGCTTGCCGAACAGCGGCGCGGGCGGATAGCGCGTCTCGTCGTCGGAAATGATGTGCGGATGGATGTCGACATAGTTGGAAGGCATTGCTCAGGCTCCTAGCCGGTCGCCTGTCCCGGCGCCGGTCGATTCCCCGTGCATCTGCACCTCCGGACCCGCAAGGTGGTAGTTCATACTGTGGCAGGGGGTATAAGTTCCCGGCACTGAATCGCTGGGCGCGGACACATTCAGCCCGCGAATCCCATGGCCCGGAGATAAGCGAGCCGCACGGCGTCGGGCTGGCCGGCCGCCCATGGATTGCCGGCGGCACGGCGGCTGAGAAAGGGGTGGGCCAGCCATTCCGCTCGCGGGATGGCGGCCAGGTAGTGGGCATTGGCATTGGGCAGCGGCACGCGGGCTGCCCGCTCCGGATCGCGGATCAGGCCCGAGGGGTCTTCGCCCCGTTCGATCGCGGCGAGGTCTCGCTGCAGGCGGCGGCGCAGCATCGCGATGCCCTTGTCGCTTGCCGAAAGGGTCTCGCGCGTGCGGTCTGCGATCGTGCCCTGGCCGACCCAGCCGACGATGTCCTGGTTGATCACGTGGCTGGTGATCCAGCGGCCCGCCTCGTCGCGGATCGGGCTGTGCCAGGCTGGAATCCGCTCCTGCACGTAGGGTTCGCTCTCCTGCGGGACGCGGGTGTAGAACCACGAGACCGACAGCGTGTTCTCGTCGTCGATCGGCACCCGCCATTCGATGTGGTCGCCAAGGTAAAAACCGTTGGGCCAGAGGCAGACCCGGCCGATGGTCCACATCTCATCGCTCTCGTTCATCCCTTCGCGCAGGCGGCGATAGGTCAGGCCGAACTCGAACTCGTCGAATTCCACCTTGGTGTGCCGGGCCGCGCTGCTCGCGCTCGCACCCTTCAGGCGCTGCGGCCAGTTTTCGTGAAGCCACTCGAAATGCACCGGGTCGATCGAGTTTTCCTGGCACTGCAGCCAGTTGCAGGGAATGTCGGAGAGGACGACTTCGCAGAAGCCGTTGTCGCGGGCAAAATGCTCCCACACCGGCAGTTCGGGGGCGGGCAGGGGCCCCATGTAGGCCCAGAGCATGCCGGCCAGTTCGCGCACCGGATAGGCCGCAATGCTGCAGGCCTGCTTCAGCCGGTGGGCGGGCAGGACGATGTCGTCGTAGGGCACCGAGGTGACCGCGCCCGCGGCGTTCATCGCCCAGCCGTGGTAGGAGCAGCGCAGGCCGTCCGGCTCGACGAAGCCATAGGCAAGGTCGGCGCGGCGGTGCGGGCAATGCCGGTCGATCAGCCCGTGGTTGCCGGACAGGTCGCGGTAGAGGACCAGGTCCTCGCCGAACAGGCGGACCGGCTTGATCGGCTGGTCGTCAAGCTCGGCGGCGCCGGCGACCGGGTGCCAGTAGCGCCGCAGCAATTGCCCCATCGGGGCAGGGCCGCTGACCCGGGTGAGAAGGTCGTTCTGCTCCCGGGTCAGCATGCCGTGTTACCTCAGAGGCCGCGCGACTTGAGCAGGGCGTCGAGGCGCGGATAGACGCGGCGGGCATTGCCCTCGAAGATCGCCTTGCGGTCCTCGTCGGTCAGCGCTTCGCACTGGTCGACATAGCGCTTGGTGTCGTCGAAGTAGTGGCCGGTGCAGGGGTCCTTGCCGCGCACGGCGCCGATCATTTCCGAACCGAACAGCACGTTGCTGGTCGGCACGACCTTGGTCAGCAGTTCGACGCCCGGGTGGTGGTACACGCAGGTGTCGAAGAACACGTTGTCGAGCAGGCCTTCGAGCGGACGGTTCATCATCTCGAGGCTCATGCCGCGATAACGGCCCCAGTGGTAGGGCACCGCGCCGCCGCCGTGCGGGATGACCAGGCGCAGGGTCGGGAAATCCTCGAACAGGCTGGACTGCAGGATCTGCATGAACACCGAGGTGTCGGCATTGATGTAGTGCGCGCCGGTGCCATGGAAGTTCGGGTTGCACGAGGCCGCCACGTGAACCATCGCCGGAACGTCCAGTTCGCACAGCGCTTCGAACAGCGGGTACCATTCCTTGTCGGTGAAGGGCTTGCCGGTCCAGTAGCCGCCGGTCGGGTCCGGGTTCACGTTGACGCCGACGAAGCCGAGTTCGTTGACCATGCGCTTCAGTTCGGGGACCGAGTTCTTCGGCGGGGCATAGGGGCTCTGCGGCAGCATGCCGACCGGCACGAAGTTGTCCGGGTAGATGTCGCAGACGCGGCGGACGAGGTCGTTGCTGATCGTCGCCCATTCGAGGCTGGTGCGCTCGTTGCCGAGGTGGTGGCTCATCAGGCCTGCGATCGGCGAGAACAGGGTGAGGTCGCCGCCGCGCTCCTGCTGCAGCTTGAGCTGGCCGTTGCCGACGCCCTCGCGGATGTCGTCGTCGGTTACGATGCAGTCCTTGACGGACGGGGCATTGGCTTCGTCATTGGCCGCGGCGACCTGGCGGTTGCGCCAGTCGCGGAACGAGGCCGGAACGGTCGTGAAATGGCCGTGGCAGTCGATGATCATGGGAATTCCCCGGTTGATAAACGTAGAAAGAAGCCCGGAAGGGCGCGGCGCGCCGCAACCCTCCGGGCCGCTGGGTGGCGCCCTGGGGCGCCGTCAGGCGATCAGGCGAACGAAGGCGCCTTGAGCGGGTCGACGAACAGTTCGTCCATGGTCATCCGGCTGGGGATGAGGCCCTGGTCGTAGGCGGTCTTTTCGAGGGCTTCGATCGTGGCGCGGTTTTCCTCGATGCCGTAGGGCAGCGGGTCCGGCCCGACGATCTCGGTCAGCGCCTTGTACTTCTTGGCCACGCCGCTGCTGTCCTCGCCCGAGTGCATCTTCTCGAGCCACTGGTCCTTCGCCTTGGTGAAGGCATCGTTGAGCGACTTGGCGATCCACGGGTGCTGCTCCAGCACCGAGTCCTTGACCACGATCGTGCCGTGCATCGGATAGACCTTGGTGCGGGCGTAGTATTCGGCTTCCAGTTCGACCGCGTTGGGGAAGAGGTCGGGATAATTGGTCTCGACTTCCTGCCAGCCGCCGGTCGGCGCGCCAGTACGGCCGATCCCGGCCGCGCCGTCGAACCCGGCAATGATGTCGCCGCGGGCCATCATGTCGGCCAGGCTGTCACCGGCCGGCACGTGCTTGACGTTGGCGGGGAGCTGCAGTTCCTGCACGTGCTCCTCGTCGTCCACCCACCAGGTGATCTTGTTGTTGTCGACGCCGAATTCGTCGATCAGCACCTGACGGGTCCACACCCCGGTGGTCACCGAGTAGGCGCGCACGCCGCACTGCTTGCCTTCGAGGTCCTTGGGGCTGGTGATCCCGGCATCCGGGCGGACCAGCAGGCCCGAGTGGTGGAAGCGGCGCACGACGAAGATCGGCAGGGCCTTGAACGGCTTACCGTAGGCGCGGGCGATGATGTAGGTGGTTGGCGCGATCTCGCAGACGTCGAATTCCAGATCGCGGACCATGCGGCGGAACGCGCCGATCTGCGGCTTGGTGACAATGAATTCGGGCTCGACGCCCTCGATCTCGATTTCGCCCGAACGGATGGCCGCGGTGTGCGGATGTTCCGTCGAGATGGCGATCTTGAGCGGTACCTTCGACAAGACAATTCTCCCGTGAAAAACGTGGCGCCTGCCTTCGCCAAGCCCATGCATGTGTCAACGCGCCCGAACGCGCAACCAAAGGCCCCGGACGGGTTTTCAATCAAGCCTTCCCGCGTCGGGCAGCCGCTGCCGTGCGGCGGCTTGTCGCGAAGCTGATACAAAACGACTTTTGAATATGTATAAGCAACGTGCTATCGCCCCGCGCTCAGGGAGCGGTTCAATGCACGAGAAAAGCGATCAAATTCAGATTGAGGCGATCAGTTTCAAGCAGCTCAAACTGTTCGAATCGATCGGCCGGCTGAACTCTGTCCGGCGGGCCTCGGAGGACTGTAATTTATCACAGCCGGCAGTGACCCAGGCCCTCGCCAAGTTCGAGGCGCTGGTCGGTGCCCGGCTGGTCGAGCGGCGCGCCTCGGGCTCCTATCTCAATCCCGCCGGCGAGCTGCTTTACCGCCGCGTTGCCCGTTTCACCGAGCGGCTCGAGTCGGCCCTGTTCCAGTTCGGCGTCGAAGGGGCGATGCCCGGTGCCAAGATCGTCGCCAATCGCCTGCTCCGCTCGCAGGTCCGCGCGCTGATCGCGATCGTCGACCTCGGCTCGTTCCAGGCCGCAGCCGATGCGCTGGGCCTGTCGCTCGCCACGCTCCAGCGCGCCGCGCGCGATCTCGAAGGCAATCTGCGCAAGTCCCTGTTCTACCGCACCGCTGCCGGCGCCTTGCCGACGATCGAGGCGATCCAGCTTGGCCAGCAGCTCAAGCTGTGCCTGCAGGAGATCGAATGGGGCGTGCAGGAGCTGCACGAGGCCCTTGGGGATGGTGCCGCGCAGATCACGGTGGGGGCCATGCCGCTGGGCGGCAATGTCCTGCTGGCATCGGTGCTGGACCGGTTCCTGAGGCAGGAGCCGCGAGTGCAGGTGGTGGTGCGCAACGAAGGCGCGTTTGAACTGATCCGGCGACTGGGTGTGGGCGATGTCGACCTCGTGGTCGGCTTGTTGCCGGGCAAGGTCGAACCGGGGCTGACCCGCACGCCGCTGGCCTCCACGCCCTATTCGATCGTCGCGCGCGAGGGTCATCCGCTGCTTTCGCGCAGCGCGATCACGCTGGACGACCTGGCCGATCACGAGTGGCTGGTGGGGGGGCCGGGATCGAGCCGCCGCGCCTGTTTCGACCAGCTCTTCGCCGGCCATCGCCCCGCCTGGGCGCCGGTCGCGACCTCGGCCCTGCCGGTGATCCGCCACCTGATCGAACGCAGCGACCGGCTGACGCTGATGACCTCGTACGAGATCGCGCAGGAACCGCCGGGGCTTGCCCGGCTGGACTATGGGCCGATCCGCCCCACGCCCGAAATCGGCGTCACCATGCGTGATGACTGGCTGCCGACCCGCGCGCACGCCGCATTCCTGGACCTGCTGCGCGAGACGGTGTGCAACGAAATGCCCGGCCTTCTGCCGATGCAGGAGCAGTCGCGCCGGGCCGCCTGAGCCCACTTCCATTTCAACCTGCCCGGGGCGGCGGCGCTGGCCGGCGCCCCGGGAGGCCTATTATCAATCGAAGGCGCGGCGCGGCAGGCCGAGCGGGTTGGCTTCCTTGAGCGGCGCCGGCAGCAGCGTATCGGGCACGGCCTGGTAGCAGACCGGGCGCAGGAAGCGCTCGATCGCCATGGCCCCGACCGAAGTCGTGCGCGGATCGCTGGTGGCGGGGAAGGGCCCGCCATGGACCATCGAGCGGCAGACCTCGACCCCGGTCGGCCAGCCGTTGAACAGGATGCGCCCGGCCTTGCGCTCGAGCAGCGGCATCAGCGGGGCGAGGCTGGCATGGTCGCTCTCGACCGCGTGGATAGTGGCGGTGAGCTGGCCTTCCATGTCGGCGATCGCCGCGGTCAGTTCGGCCATGTCGGCACAGCGCACGACCAGCGAGCTCGGCCCGAACACTTCGTGCGAGAGGGCCGGGTCGGCCATCAGGCTGGCCGCGTCGGTGGCGAACAGGCGTGCCCCGGCGGTGCGCTCCCCGGAGGGCTGGCCCTGGGCCACCTCGGTAACGCTGCCCGCCCCGGCGAGCTTGGCGCTGCCGCCTTCGTAAGCGCTCAGGATGCCGCTGGTCAGCATTACCTGCGGGGCAACATTGCCCATCGCCTCGGCGGCGGCTGCCTCGAAGCCGTCGACGTCGCTGCCGGCAAGGGCGAAGACCATGCCGGGATTGGTGCAGAACTGGCCCGCGAACAGCGAGAGCGAGGCGACATAGCCCTTGGCCAGCCCCTCCGCATTGGCGGCCAGCGCGCCCGGCATCAGGATCACAGGGTTGACGCTCGACATCTCGGCATAGACCGGGATCGGCTCGGGCCGAGCCGCGGCCGCGGCCATCAGTGCCGTGCCGCCGCCGCGCGAGCCGGTGAAGCCCACCGCGCGGATCGCCGGGTGGCGGACCAGCGCGGTGCCGATCTCGTTGCCCGGGCCATAGACCAGCGAGAACACGCCCTCGGGCAGGCCGCACTTGGCGACCGCTTCCTGGATCGCTTCGCCGGCCAGCAGCGAAGTGCCGGGGTGGGCCTGGTGGGCCTTGACCACGACCGGGCAGCCGGCGGCCAGCGCCGAAGCGGTGTCTCCGCCTGCGACCGAGAAGGCGAGCGGGAAGTTCGAAGCGCCGAACACGGCGACCGGCCCAACCGCGATGCGGCGGGCGCGCAGGTCGGGGCGGGGCAGGGGTTCGCGCTGGGGCAGGGCCTTGTCGATCACGACATCGGCCCAGTCGCCCTCGCGCACGACCTGCGCGAACATGCGCAGCTGGCCCGTGGTGCGGCCCAGTTCGCCATTGAGGCGCACGGCGGGCAGGCCGCTTTCGGCCATGCAGCGTTCGACGATCGCCTCGCGGCGCGCTTCCAGCGCCTCGGCAATGGCCTCAAGGAAGGCGGCGCGCGCGGCCGGCGCGGTTTCGCGATAGGTATCGAAGGCCGCATCGGCGAGGCGGCATGCCGTCTCGAGATCCTCGGCCGTGGTGACCGGGAAATCGCCCGCGAGCTCTGCCCCGGTCGCGGCGTCGAGGCCGCGGAACGCCTTGCCACCGGTTACCCGCCGGGCACCGATCAGATAGGCACCTTCCATTTTGAAATCCCTTTCGTTGGCCGACCGCAAGCAGCGCGCCCGGCAAGCCCATGATTTACACGCGCGCGCTATGCGCAAGGGCTGCTAGCAGGCCTCATTGGTAGTTGGCCAATGCAGATAGGAAATCGGTCGTTCGGCGCAAGGGTCGGTCCATCCGGCCCGCGGCAGCGGCGGCCACGAAGACGGCTTATTTATACCCGGCAATCGCGATTTGATAGAGCGTGCCGCCTTGAGCTATGGTTTAGGCGCGCAGGGGCGTCTCAAGACATCAAGAACGCGCCCCGTCGCAAACGAATGCCGCCAAAAGAGCGGCGCAAACAGGGAGGACGTTAGTGTCCCAGAAAAACTATATCTTCTCGTTGCTTTCGGGTGCGTCGCTGTTCGCCTGCCCGATGGTTGCCCACGCCCAGGCTGCCGCTGAAGCTGCCCCGAGCGAAGACATCGTCGTGACCGGTTCGCGCACGACCAAGAACGGCAATGACAGCCCCACCCCGGTTACCGTGGTGAGCAAGGACATGCTGACCGACGTGCGGCCGACCAGCATCACCGAATCGCTGAACGTCCTGCCGGTCTTCTCCGGTTCGCGGGGGCAGACCACCAACCCGTCGGCCACTGGCGGCGTCGGCGGCGGCAACGGCAACGCGGCCCAGCTCAATCTGCGCAACGTCGGCGCCACCCGCACCTTGGTGCTGATGGATGGCCGCCGCGTTCCGCCTTCGTCGTTCACCAACATCGTCGATGCCGACGTCATTCCGCAGATGCTGATCGAGCGCGTGGATACCGTCACCGGCGGCGTCTCGGCGGTTTACGGTTCCGATGCCGTCTCGGGCGTCGTCAACTTCATCACCAACAAGAACTTCAACGGCGTGAAGGCCACGGCATCGGCCGGCATTTCGCAATACGGCGATGGCCGCCAGGTTAATCTCGGCATCGCGGCCGGAACCAAGATTGGCGATCGCGGCCACTTCGAAATGAGCTACGAGTTCCGCGACGATACCGGCGTTCTGCGCCGTTCGGATCGTAGCTGGTTCACTCGTCCGACCGTGGTCGCCTCGGTGGTGGGCTCGACCGCCGCTGCCGGTTCCGCCGCGAACCCGTGGACGCTGATCGAGAACACCACTCTGGCCAACTTCCCCTTCGGCGGACGGATCATCGGCTGCGGTACGGCCTGCGGCCTTGCCGGTCAGTATTTCGCCACCGACGGTACGCTGAGCGCCTTTGCCAATGGTACGGCCACCGGCACCAGCGGTATCCAGAGCGGCGGCGCGGGCGGCTACGCCGACAACTCGCTGAAGTCGGCCCAGCGTACGCACCAGGCCTTCGCCCGGTTCGACTACGAACTGAGCGATGCGGTCAAGTTCTGGGCAATCGGCAGCTACAACTACAAGCGCAACTCGTTCTTTGCTGACGACATCCAGCTTTCGGCTGTCACGATGAATCGGGCCAATGCCTTCCTTCTGCCGGCCTACCAGTCGCAGATGACGGCATCGACCTTTACCTTCAGCCGCACCCTGGCCCAGGCTGAGCGGTTCAACGGTATTCCCGTGACCACCCAGTACATGTTCGCCGGAGGCCTGACCGGCAAGGTCGCGGAATGGGACTGGAACGTCGCCTACACGCGCGGCACCTCGAAGCTCGAGACCCTGCTGCGTAACAACGTGAACAACCAGAAGCTGGCTGCCTCGCTCGACTCGGTCCTCGTCGGCTCGACCCCGACCTGCTATGCCGCCACCCAGTCGGCCACCGCCGCGGCCTATGCCGACTGCAAGCCGCTCAACGTGTTCGGACCGACCTCGTCGAGCGCCGCCGCGCTCGACTACATCCTTGACGATACCAACTATGTCGCCTGGACCCGCCAGCACGACGTGACCGCCGACATCAGCGGCTCGCCGTTCGACACTTGGGCCGGCCCGGTCAACGTCGCGCTCTCGGGCGAATGGCGCTTCCAGGACTTCCGCTCGCAAAGCGAGGCGACGCCGACCCAGTATGCGGTCTGCCCGCCGACCAGCACCGGCGGCGTTCTGAACTGCACGCCCTTCAATCCCGCGACCGGTGCTGGCACGATCCTCTATCGCCAGACCTTCCCGGCGAGCCCGAAGATTTCGCAGAGCGTGTGGGAAGTGGCGGCCGAAGCTACTGTGCCGCTGCTGCGCGACGTGCCGCTGATCCAGTCGTTCGACGTCAACGGCGCGGTCCGCTACACCAAGTACAACACGGTCGGCGAATATTGGACCTGGAAGCTCGGTGCCGACTGGAAGGTCACCGACGACCTGCGCTTCCGCGGCACGCTGTCGCGCGACATCCGGGCGCCCACGCTGAACGACCTGTTCGCGCCGACCTCGGTGGTGATCGTCAACAACAACGATCTCAAGGCTGGGTCGCCGGTGCCGGCACCCGGTCAGCTGCCCTCGGTCAACCAGTCGAACCCCAATCTGACGGCGGAAATCGGCAATACGCTGACGGCCGGCGCGGTCTACAAGCCGAGCTTCGCTCCCGGTTTCAGCTTTGCGGTCGACTACTACCGGATCAAGATCAAGAACGCGATCACCACGGTCCAGGGGTTCCAGCAGCCCATCCAGCAGGGCTGCTATGACCAGGGGATCCAGCTCTATTGCGACCTGATCGTGCGCAATTCGTCCGGTGCGGTCACGTCGTGGTTGGTCCGTCCGGTCAACCTCTCGGTGGTCGAAACCTACGGATTCGACTTCGAGGCGAACTATGCCGGTCAGCTTGGCGGACGTCCGCTGATGCTGCGCGCTCTGGCTGCCTGGCAGCCGCACATCCGCTACATCCAGCCCGGCACGACGACTCTGGATCAGGGCGGCGTGGCCTTCGGCCCGACCGGTCTGATCGCGAGCCCGTCGTGGCGCGTGACGGGGATCATGAGCTATCAGGTTACTGACGGCTTCAAGTTCGACGTCATGTACCGCTGGCGCAACAAGCTGAAGATCAGCGGCAATCCGACCGACAATTTCGTCGCCGGGCAGGGGACGATGCCGGCCTATGGCCAGGCCTCGCTCAACCTGTCGTGGAAGGTCCCAGATGGCCGTCTCGTCGAGCAGAGCGAGTTCTTCATCAACATCCAGAACCTGTTCAACGTCAATCCGCCGATCGGAAACCAGACCAACACCGGCACCGGTGCGGGCGGCTTCGGCGGCTTCGCGGTGGGCGACGATCCGATCGGCCGCTATTTCACCGCTGGCGTGCGCGTGAAGTTCTGACCTGACATGCGGCGTCTCAACCTCAATGTCGCCGCCGGTCTGATCGCTGTCGCGGCGGCCTGCTCCTCTATCGCAGGCCCCGTGACGGCGGCCCCCGCCGCTCCGCTGCTGGTGAAAACCGGCAGCGGGGCGGTCGAGGGCTATCGCGGCACCGATCCGTCGGTTCGCGTGTTCAAGGGCATCCCCTATGCTGCCGCCCCGGTGGGCGCGCTGCGCTGGAAACCGCCCATCCCGGTCCAGCCGTGGCGCGGCGTGCGCAAGGCGGACAAGCCGGGCAATGTCTGTCCCCAGCCGCAGACCCCGCAGATGCGCGGCTATGCGATGAGCGAGGACTGCCTCAATCTCAACGTCTGGACCGCGGCGCGCAGCGGCGAAAAGCGCCCCGTGCTGGTCTGGATCTATGGCGGCGGGTTCCTTGAGGGAACCGGCGCCGATCCCCAGTTCGATGGCGAGACCCTGGCCGCCAAGGGCGTGGTCGTCGTCACCTTCAACTACCGCACCGGCGTCCTCGGCTTCCTCGCCACGAAGGAGTTGAGCCGCGAATCCGGGCACAACGCCTCGGGCAACTACGGGCTGCTCGACGATGTCGCCGTGCTCAAGTGGGTCCGCGCCAATATCGCCGCCTTCGGGGGTGATCCGGCCCGCGTGACCATCGCCGGCCAGTCGGCCGGGGCCGGCTCGGTCGGCTTCATGAGCATGTCGCCGCTGGCCAAGGGCCTGTTCCGTGCCGGGATCGCGGAAAGCCACTCGCGCTGGCCGAGCGACCCGGACCTGCGTTTCCTCTCCGTCTCGCACCGCACCCTGCCCAATGCCGAGGCCTCGGGCGAGGCCTATGCCGCCGCTCACGGCGCGAAGTCATTGGCCGACCTGCGCGCCATGCCGTGGGAAGAGCTGATCAAGGGCAGCGCCGTGCCGGACATGGCGGTCGAGACCGGGACCACGGCCAAACCGCCGCTGTTCCGCCCGGTGATCGATGGCTGGGTCCTGCCGCGCAACTATTCGCAGAGCCTTGCCGCCCGCGCGCAGAACAAGGTGGTGATCGTTACCGGCAACAATTCGGATGAGACCGGCGGCATTCCCGAGACCGCCATTGCTCCGCTGCGCGCCGCCAATATGACACCGCGCGCCGGGGCGCCGCAGGTGGTGCTGAACCTCGCGCAATACCAGGCCTTCGCCAAGGGCAAGTTCGGGGCCATGGCGGACGAGTTCCTCCGCCTCTACCCCGCCACGAACGACGACGAAGCCGCCCGCATGGCGAGCGAGGCCGCGCGTGACAACAACCGCGTCACCACGTTCCTGTGGGCGGGTGAATGGATCAAGGGCACCGGCCTGCCGGTCTTCACCTACTTCTGGACCAAGGCCCCGCCGGGCCCGGAGGCGCATATCCGCGGCGCCTATCACGGCGCGGAGATTCCCTATGCCCTCGGCAATCTTCAGCCCAGGACCCGGCCGTGGACCGCAGAGGACCGCGAGGTTGCCGATCGCGCCTCTTCCTACTGGGCCAATTTCATCAAGACCCTGAACCCCAATGGCAAGGGCCTGCCTGCCTGGCCCAAGTTCGATCCGCAGTTGCAGCGGACGATGGAACTTGGCCACAAATGGCAACCGACCCCCATTGCGGAGAGCCCGGCGAAGGTCGATTTCTGGCGCCGCTTCTATGCGACTCAGGAAGCCTGGTAAGGAATGACAATGGAACAACTGACGATCGCGGCCGCCGAGGGGCGGTGTCCGGCATGGATCTACACGCCCGAAAGCGGCGAGGGCCCGTGGCCCGGCGTGATCCTGCTGATGGACGGCCCCGGCATTCGGCCCGCGGTTCACGACATGGCCGGGCGGCTCGCGAAGGAAGGCTTCGTGGTCCTGTTGCCAGACCTGTTCTATCGCTCGGGGGCCTATGACCCCATCGATCCCAAGGTGGTCTTCACCAACAAGGACCTGCGCGAGGCACACCGCGAAAAGTACATGGCCAAGGTCACCCCGGCCGCGTTCAAGTCGGACTTCCCCGCCTTCTACGCCGCGCTGCAGGCCCGCGCCGACGTGCGCAAGGGCCCGATTGGCGTGACCGGCTACTGCATGGGCGGCCGCCTTGCGATGATCGCGGCCGGCTCCTTCCCCGACGTGGTTTCCGCGGTTGCCTCGTTCCACGGCGGCGGCCTTGCCAACGACACGCCGTCGAGCCCGCACCGCAATGCCCCGATGATCCGCGCCAGCGTCTTCGTCGCCGGGGCGATCGAGGATGCGAACTTCGACGATGCCCAGAAGGCCAGGCTGGAACAGGCGCTGAGCGATGCCGGGGTCGAGCACCGGGTCGAGACCTGGCCGGCGAAGCACGGCTGGGTGCCGACCGACATGCCGGTCCATGACCCGGTCCAGTCCGAACGGCACTGGACCGAATTGCCGGCATTCTTCCACGCGAAGCTCGGCTGACGAACTTCCACCTCGGGCTCGGATGAGCCTCCCGGCCCGGTGTCAGGCGGACTTGTTCGCCGTCACCGGGCCGGGCGCTTTTTCTTCCACCGCATCGGCCTCGGGATAGGTCTTCACCGCGGCCAGCTGGGGAAACAGCCGGGTCCAGGCTCCCGCAATCATGATCGAGCCGATCCCGCCCAGAACCACCGCGCCGACCGGACCCAGCACGGCGCCCAGCAGGCCCGATTCCACTTCGCCCAATTCGTTCGAAGCCGAAACGAACAGGGTCGAGATCGCGCCGACCCGGCCGCGCTTCTCGTCGGGCGTGGCCAGCTGGATGAGCGACTGGCGGACGTAGACCGAAACCATGTCGGCCGCGCCCACGGCCGCGAGGCAGACCAGCGACAGCGCGAACGAACGCGACAGGCCGAAACCTACCGTGGCAAGGCCGAACGCCGCCACAGCCCATAGCATCACGGGCCCGACATTGCGCCGCACCGGCCGCCAGCTCATCAACGCAGCCGTCGCCAGTGCGCCAACGGCGGTGGCCGAGCGCATGTGGCCGAGCCCTTCCGCTCCCACGTGAAGCACGTCGCGGGCAAAAGCCGGAAGCAGGGCCGTGGCGCCGCCGAACAGCACGGCGAAGAGATCGAGGCTGATCGCGCCGAGCAGCAGCCGGTTGCCGCGCACGTAGACCATCCCTTCCTTGAGCAGCGGCCAGGCATTGCCCACCGCCCGGTTCTGGCCGCGCGCCTGGGCACGGATCAGCAACTGGCACAGCAAGGCCAGGCCGAGCAGGCCGGTCGTAACCAGATAGGCCGCGGCCGGGCTGATCGCATAGGCATAACCGCCGATCACCGGACCCAGGATGCCGCCGGTCCGCCCCGCGATCGAATTGATCGCGATCGCCTTGGGCAAGTGTTCGCGCGGCACGATCAGGGGGCCAAGTGCGCCCATTCCCGGCATGTAGAAGGCCCGCGCCGCCGCGGTTCCGGCTGCCATGGCATAGAGCAGGTAGAGGGTCATCGTCCCGCTGAGCGAAGCTGCGGCCAGCACCCCGGCGCAGGCGATCTGCGCGATCAGGGAAAGGCGCACGACGTCGCGCCGGTCGAACCTGTCGATCACTACCCCGGTGATCGGGCTGAGCAACAAGAAGGGCAGGAACTGCACCGCGCCGATCAGACCGAGCCGCAGCGAGGCGGCTTCGATCCCCATGGTTTCGCGCGCCTCGCTATAGACCGCCCAGCCGAGCACGATCACCAGTGCGTTGTTGCCAAGCACGCCGAGGAGCCTGGCCGAAGCAAAGCGGCGGTAATCCGACATCTGAAGGGGGTGCGTGACCGGGTTCATTTCCGGCCGCTATCAACCCTGCGGCCGCGCGTCGAGCCTGAAGGGGCGCGGCGGGATCATTTCCGATCGCTCGCGATGGTTTCCCGACCTTCCCCGATTTCTGGCGCCGGCTGAACCCTCGCGCATTCGCGTACACTTTGTGACAAATCACGACCGCGGCGTTTGATCGGCATCAAGTTCTGCGCAGAGCCATGGTGCGACAGCGGCAGGCATGAAGACGATCACGCCCCGATTGGTTCCCGCGCTCGCGGCCCTCGCGCTTGCCCTCGCGCTGGCCGCGCCGGCCCACGCCGAACAGGCCCCCGCCGCGCCCGTGCCCGCGGCGCCCGGCGAATGGCGCCTTGGTCCCTCGCTCGATGGGCGGCTGCGCACCGAACTGGTCCGTCAGGATGGGCTTTCGGCCGATTCCGTCACCCTGCGGCTGCGGCCGGGCCTCACGGCCGAAAGTCCCTTCGGCCTGTCGTTGCTGGTCGAGGGCGAGGGCACCCTGGCGCTGGGCAGTGCCTACAACGCCTATCCCTTCGCTGTCCTCAGCAGCCAGCGCCGTGTCCAATATGCCCTGGTTGCCGATCCCGAAACGCTCGAACTCAACCGGCTGCAACTGCAGTACCGCTCCAGCGCGCTGACTGTCACCCTCGGCCGCCAGCGGATCGTGATGGACGATGCCCGGCTGGTCGGCAATGCCGGCTGGCGGCAGAACGAGCAGACCTTCGATGCCCTGCGCGCCGAGGCGAAGCTTGGTCCGCTCAGCCTCGATCTCGCCTATGCCACCAGCCAGCGCACCATCTTCGGCCGCGATGCGGGCGAGCGCATGGCCTACGACGGCCGACTGGTTTTCCTCAACGCCGGGGTGACCGCCGGCCCGGTCCGGCTCAAGACCTTTGCCTACCTGCTCGACTATGACGCGAAGGAGCAGATTGGCGGACAGGCGGCCCAGTTGGCCGATGCGGCGACCTTGGGCCTGCGTGCCAATGCCGCCTTCAAGCTCCCGGGCAATGCGAAACTCGATCTCGCGGCCATCTGGGCCAGCCAGTCGTCCTGGGCTGACAATCCGGCGGATTACCGAGTGGATTACCTATTTGCCGAGGCCTGCCTCTCGCTCGGCAAGCTGTCCGTGACCGCCGGGGGCGAGCGGCTCGGCAGCGACGGGGTTCACGCCTTCCAGCGCCCCGCCGCCAACCAGCCGCGCTTCGACCAGTACATCATCACCCCCGCGGCCGGGCTGAGCGACACCTGGGCCGGTCTGTCCTACCGGGTGACCGGCGTGCCGCTGGCGGGAACCGCGATCGCCTCGGTCACCGCGCACCGCTTCGCCGCGGCGGCGAGCGACCAGTCCTACGGCACCGGGATCGAGGCCGCGCTCGCCCTGCCGCTGGGCCGGGCGACGCTGCTGTTCAAGGTCTCGGACTTCGACGGCACGGTGCCGGGCACGAGCTGGACCAAGTTCTGGCTCCAGGCCGATTTCGCGCTGTGACGCGAAGGCTCAGCGCTGCAAGGCCAGTCGGCCCAGTTCCTTGATGAGGGCCGGCCCGGCGCAGCCCGGCTTGACCGGCGAGCCCATCACGCCGTGACCCATGGCCGGATAGCTGTCATCCGGCAGAACATAGCCGACGTCGCCCGCGATCATCGAGACCAGCACGGTCTTGCGCTTGGGAGTGGCGGCCCGGATCGTCTTGCCGAGCGCCGCGCCAAGGTCGGCGCCGACCCCGGCAAGGGCGAAGTCGCCCACCTTGAGCAGGGCCACCGGGATCGCGACCGGATCGGTCGCGGTCGTGGTGACCTTGCCGGTGGCCTGGTCCCGGCGCAGCTTCTGCCCGGGGCAGGTGGCAGCGCCCTTGGCGAGCGAGAGCGAACCCGTGGCCAGCGGCGCCGGCCCCCTGGCAAGGGCGTCGACCGCGTCGAGCGCGATGCGGCGGGCCTGCATGTCAAGCAGGGCCCAGCCCGAGGCGCCCGCGTCGACGGCGGGGAGCGGCGCCACGGCCGGGACCAGCGAGGTATAGATCGCCTGCTGGTCGCCCTCGGCCCCGGCTGAATAGAGCACGACCGGCGCCACCGATCCTTCGAGCAGGCGCGAAACCGCGCCCGGAATGTCGCCGGTCACTTCCAGCCCGCCATCCTTGGTCACACTGCGGAACATGACTTCGGCATGGGTGGGGTAGTTGACCAGCAGGGCCAGCGGCTTGCCGTCGGTTCCGTCCACCCGCACCACGTCGAGCGTGTGATCCACCACGCCGGCGGCATCGTGCTTGGTGGTCAGGCCCTTGCCCTCGCCGTTGTTGACGTTGGCGATCGACGCGCCGCGGGCCAACGCGATCTTCGCCGGGCGCAGGCCGGCCACGGCCTCGCGCGTCGCGGCCACGGCCTGGTCCAGCGTGCGGGCCATTTCGGCCTGCTGCTGCGCGGTCGGCTGGTTGCCGTGGAAGAAGACCAGCGGGTTGGAATGGGTGTGGGTGGCAAAGACCAGCACCTGGCTGGCCGGAACCCCGGCGGCGGAGGCTACGGCCGCGATCAGCTTCTCCTGCTGCGGCACCGTGGTCACCTCGAGGCTGACCAGCACGATCCGGCGCCCGCCTTCCTCCAGCACCAGTGCGCGGGCGAAGAGATCGTCGTGAATGCCGACAAAGGGCTTGTCGCGCGGGGAGGACGGCGACGAGATCGGGAAGGAGGCGGCAGGCGGGGTGATCACGGCCTTGGCGGCGCCGGCGCGGAAGGCTTCAGCCGCAGTGGAATCAGCCAGGGCCGGGCTGAAGGCGGGGAGAACAAGCCCCACGGCGGTCATCACGCCGAGGATCGCCTTCATTCGGGTTGCTCGTGCCATCGTCCTGTCTCCCGTTCGCGCCTGCGGCGCCGCACTGTGGCGGGCTGTCTAGGCGACGACGCGCCGCGGGTGGCGATTGATAATGTTCACGGTCTCATCGGAACCGGCAAGGTGCGCGGCGCGCAAAAGTTGATAGACCCGTGCCCGAATTCGATAGCCCGCCGGCTCCACGCCGGGTTATCTGCGGCCCCGATATGTCGCAGTGGGAAGGCGGAAAAATGAAGCGGTTCGCAACGGTAACCCTGGCACTTGGCACCGCGCTCGCGGCGCTGGCTACCCCCGCCGCCGCCGCCCCGGCTGCGCCGGTCAAGACCACCTTCGTCCACCTCGCGCAGGGCGTTCCCGCCGTGCTTTACGAGCCGGTCAAGCGCAGCCCGAAGAATGCCATCGCTGTGCTGTCGATGCATTCCAACGGGGATTACCTCGAACACTCCTCCTGCACCGAACTGTCGAAGCGCGGCTACCGGGTGCTCTGCGCCAACAACAGCCAGTCCAAGTCCGGCGCCTTCGAGGAAGGCACTCTAGACCGCTCGCTGACCGAGGCGAAGCTGGCCGTCGAATATCTGCGCAAGGTTCCGGGCGTGAAGACCGTGGTCCTGTTCGGCCATTCCGGCGGCGCCACGCTGATGAGCGCTTACCAGATGATCGCCGAGGGCGGAGTTGCCGCCTGCTCCGGCGCGGAAAAGGTCTGGAAGTGCGGCAAGGAACTGGCCGACCTGCCCAAGGCGGACGGCTTCATGTCGGTCGATTCCAACTGGGGCGTGGCGGCGATGAGCCTGCTCAGCATCGACCCCGCCGTTGTCGACGAAAGCACCGGGCAGGTCGTCGATCCCGGGCTCGACCTGTTCAACCCGGCCAACGGCTTCGACCCCAAGGGCTCGCGCTATCCGGCGGCCTTCATCCAGCGTTTCCAGGGCGCCGTGGCCGAACGGATCACCCGCCTCACCGCCGCCGCCCAGGCCCGCCTCGCGGCCATCCAGCAAGGCAAGGGCCGCTTTGCCGATGACGAGCTGTTCGTCGTTCCCGGCGCCACCCTGCTCGGCTTCAACAACAAGCTGTTCCCACAGGACATCTCGTTGATGGCCCACACGAAGAAGGCCTGGCCGCTGATCAAGCCTGACGGTTCGATCGTCACCGAGGTCGTCCCCTCGGTCCGCGTGCCGACCAACACCCAGACCTTCACCCCCTCGATGCGCGGCGCGGTCAAGACCACGGTCAAGGGCTTCCTCAATTCCTACGCCCTGCGCGTCTCGCCCGACTTCGGCTACGACGCCGAGGGCGTCCACGGGATCGACTGGGAATCGAGCTATGCGCTCACCCCCGGCAACGTCGCGCACATCGCCGCGCCGACGCTGGTCATGGGCATGACGGGAAGCTGGGAATACCTCGCCGCCGAGACGATCTACGAACGCTCTGCCGCGAAGGACAAGCAGCTCGCTTTCGTCGAGGGTGCAACCCACGTGTACACCCCGTGCAAGGCCTGCGAGAAGACCCCCGGCCAGTTCGGCGACACGGTCAAGACGGTCTACGACCACCTCGACCAGTGGCTGTCCGACCCGCGCCGCTTCCGCTGAGGGCGGCCCGGCGGGGCCGTTTCAGGCCTCGGCCGGAACGGCCGGAGCCCCGGATTCGGCGGCGATCATGCGGTCGATCATCCTGAGGGCCATGATTGGCGCGCGGTCGATCGCGATCGCGGTGCGCTGGCGCAGGCCGGTTTCCTCCTGCCCGCGCTGGATCGCCTCGATCATGTCCTTGTCCTCGCCGTAGGTCTTTTCGAGCCCGGCGCGCAGGCCTGCCTCGAAGCCGGCGTCGTCCTGGCGGTAGTTGCGCAGGTGCAGCCAGAAGAAGTGGGTCGAGCGGCTCGTTTCGGGGGTGAGGAACTTGTAGCTGAAGGTGCGGATGCCGCCGTTCAGCAGGTTCCCCTCGCTGCGCTCCATGCCGGCGGGGATCACCGCGATATCGACGAACGAGGTGGCCGGAAGCTCGAAGTTGAAGGCGACCCGGCGATCGACCTTGCCCTCGCCGAAGTCGAAGCTCAGCCGGTCGAGCGGACTGGCGGGCACGTTCTCGATCCAGCGGAAGGCGCTGAGGCCGTGTTCCCCGGTCGAGACCTGTACCGGCACGTCCTTCTGGTTGCGGTTGCCGATGGTTTCCTTGTGCAGGAAGGTGGTGTGGGCCGGATCCATCAGGTTCTCGATCTCGATCCGATAATTGCCGCCATGCCGCTGGTAACCGTTATCCATCACCGCCCAGCCCGGCTCGCCATAGCCCGGCAGGACCGGCATCCGCGCCGCGTCAGGTTCGCCTGTGCCGGTCCAGACCCAGACGAGGCCGTAGCGTTCAGTCACCGGATAGGCGCGGACCTTGGCGGTCGGCGGGATCGTGTCTTGCCCCGGAATGCCGATGCAGGTCCCGGAGGCGCCGAATACCATGCCATGATAGCCGCAGCGCAGTCCCCCGTCGGCGCATTCGCCAAGCGAGAGCGGGGCGAGGCGGTGCGGGCAGCGGTCTTCCAGCGCGGCGGCGCCGCCATCGGGCGTGCGGAACAGGACGACGGGCTCGTCCAGAATGCGCCGGGCCAGCGGCCGTTCGCCGACTTCACCCGCCCAGGCGGCGGCATACCAATGATTGCGTACGAAACCCTGTGTGAAATCGGCCTTGATTGACATGCCCTCGGTCCCTTTGTGCGCATCGGCGCAGTTGCCGCGAGACTAGGGGCGACTGGGCGCCAGGCAAAGCTGCGAAGCCGAAAGGCTTTGTTGCGGTTTCCGAACGGCCGCCGGCATTGTCCCGAAAATCGCGACAGACCTTTGCGGCCCGGGCTATCGCTCCTGCGGTCTCCCTTCGATAGCCTTGGCTCCAGAATAAAACGAACCGGCCGCTGGAACGCACCCGGCCGAGGGGATCTGATAGGGAGATACCAATGAACAGCGGGATTCTGCTGCCGCGAGCGAGCGGCCTTGCCATGGCGGCTGCGCTCGCCGCGTTCATCGCTGCGCCGGCCATGGCCCAGCCGACGCAGGGGGCTGAGGACAGCGGCCTCGGCGAGATCATCGTCACGGCCCAGAAGCGCGCAGAAAATTCCCAGAACGTGCCGATCGCGATCACCGCGCTCAGCGCCGACAAGGTCATTTCGGCCGGGGTCACCGGCACGGAGGACCTGCGTGCCGCGGTTCCCGCACTCAACGTCACCACTGCGGTCGGCGGCTTCGGCCTGCCGCGCATCCGCGGCATCGGCGCCACCGGGCAGGGGCCGGGCGTGGAAAACCCGGTCGCGGTCTATGTCGACGGGGTCTACTATGGCGCCTCGATCGGCGTGCTGCAGTCGCTGTTCGATGTTGACCAGGTGGCTGTGCTCAAGGGCCCGCAGGGCACCCTGTTCGGGCGCAACGCCACAGGCGGCCTGATGCAGATTTCAACCAAGGGCCCGACCTTCGACTGGCGCGGCAAGGCCGAGCTTGGCTACGGCAATTACCAGACGATGACCGGCGGCGCTTTCCTTTCCGGACCCCTGTCCGAAAAGGTCGCATTCAGCCTGTCGGGCCAGTACGAGAACCGCGATAAGGGCTTTGGCCGTAACATCACGACCGGCCGCGACGTTCAGACCAGCACCGATTGGGCAATGCGCGGCAAACTGCTGTTCGAGCCGGGCGAGACCACCAAGATCCTGCTTTCGGGCGATTTCAACGGTCGCAACGGTGCCGATCCGGCCTTCATCAACTTCGGCCGCAATACGCTGGGGCAGGATGTCGCCGCCACGATCCGTGCGGCGGGCGGCAATCCCGAGCGCGACATCATTTCGGATTTCGATCCCAAGCTGCGGGCGCGCCAGTGGGGGACCAGCCTGACGATCGATCAGGAACTGGTCTCCATGTCGCTCAAGAGCATCACCGCCTATCGCCGCAGCGAACTGGCGACCGCCTTCGATCCCGACGGGACGAACGTTCGGCAGCTGGTCATCACCTTCAACCAGCTCGACAAGCAGTTCACGCAGGAAGTGAACCTCGTCTCGGACGATGCCGGTCCGTTCAAATGGCTGCTGGGCGGCTTCTACATGCACACCAATGCAGGTCAGCTGCCCTATTCGCGCACCGAAGGCTTCGCCATCGCCAGCGTGGTCGGCCCGTCGGGCTATATCGACAACATCACCCGGGTCGATCTCGATTCGTGGTCAGCCTTTGCCGAGGGAACCTACAAGCTCGGGGCTTCCACCAACCTGACCGCAGGCGTGCGCTTCACCAGCGACAAGCGTTCGTTTGCGGGCAATGGGGTCAACTACAGCAGCATCACCGGCACGTCGACGATCGTTCCTTATACGCCGTCGCGGCTGAGCAATCGGAACGCCACGTGGAAAGTGTCGCTCGATCATCGCTTCTCGCCGGAACTCCTGGCCTATGCCAGCTACAACCGCGGCTTCCGCGCCGGCGGCTTTGGCCCGTCGCTGGTCAACGGGACCCTTCCGACGCTCAGGCCTGAACTGGTCGATGCCTTCGAGGTCGGCATCAAGTCCGATCTTCTCGACCGCAAGGTGCGGGTCAACCTCTCGGGCTACTATAATGATCAATCGACCGTGCAGGTCATGCAGATCGTTTCGGGCAACCAGCTGATCTACAATGCCAAGGGTGCGAAGATCTATGGCATCGACGGTGACATTTCGGTCAAGGTTTCCGACAATCTCCAGTTCTTCGGCGGCTTCAACTGGATTCACGCGCGCTACAAGAGCTTCACTGATGCGGTGATTTCGATCCCCTATCCCGTGCCATCGACCTTCAGTCCCGCCAATTACACCTACGTCGACAGCGTGACCGGACAGACCGTGGCCAACACCGCCTGCCTTGGCACCTTCGGGTCACCGCTGGCCCAAACCGGCGGCAACTGCCTGCTGCGCGGCGATGCCTCGGGCAAGAAGTTGCAGAATACGCCGGAGTTCACCCTGAGCCTTGGCGGGAATCTCGACATACCGACGGCTGTGGGTAAATTTTCTTTGGCCGGCAACGTCTACTACAATGGCGGCTATGTCGGCACGCCGGACGAACGGGTGGTCCAGCCTTCGTTTACCACGGTCTCGGCTTCGCTCACCTGGCATCATCCGGACGAGCATCTCTATGTTCGTGCCTGGGGCCGCAACCTGACCAACGCCTTTTACCGCAGCCAGATCGGTGCCTCGAATAGCGGCGACAACGGATATTCCGGAGCGCCGCGCACCTACGGTCTCGCCATCGGCGCGGAGTTCTGACGAGCCTGCCACCGGGTCGCCCCACGCCACCCGCTCGGTGCGGGTGGCGTTCCTGTTTGTGCGGGCAAGCGGCACGAGGCAGGTCGGCCTTGGACCGTGCCCGGCATCTTGCCAAACAGGTTCTATTTCGGATTACGGAACATGGTTTCGCCTGAGTTAAAGGTGGTTGAAATCATTACTAAAGTTAAATTCGGTTAACTTCTCAGTAGAAGTATTTCTTACGATTCAGCCGACAAGTTAAGCCTGCCGGCCGGAATCTTGCGGACTGCCGGTTTACGAAATTTGGTTGAGGCGGGGCTGCGCGGTGCCTTGCGGGACCAGCTCAGGCAGGCGACGATCATGCGTAGCACAACCTACACGATGAGCCTGGTGAACCTCGCTCCGGGGCAGCGGGCGGCCATCGCCGAGGCCTTTGAAACCCTGACCGCGGAATGTTCGCCCGGCTGGTTGATGCTCGATACCGAGGGGGCGGACCTGATGATCGTCGGCAGCCCGTCGGCGGGTTCGTGGCAGGAGCACCAGTTGGTCGCCCGGCTGATCGGCGAGAACGAGCTACCCGGACCGAGCGAGCTGGGCCTGCGCAGCCCGGTCAGCGTTATTGGCCTGATGAACCTGCTGGAGGCGGCGCGGCGCCGGCTGGCCGCACTGGCCCCGCCGGTGCGCAGCGGGCTGCAAGTGAAGCGCGCCGTGCCCCTGCCCGATCGGCACGAGACCAGTTTTGCCGGCTCCAGCTTCGCCGCCATGCCTTCTGAAGCGCCGGCGCGCCCCGCGATGGCCGGGCCGGGGCCCTATGCCGAGGACGGCAGCATGCCTTGGCGCGCTCAGCTCGACGCCCTGCGCAAACCGGCCCCATCACAGACCAGCCAGTTCCTGAGCCATCCTGCCCCGCCGTTCGCGGCTCCTGTCTCGCGGGGCGATCCGGCCCTCGGGGCCTGGGCGGAAACGGCGCTGACGCTCTATTCGATCATGCAGAACTCGGCTCCGGTGATCGCCGAGATCTCGATCGCCAGCAATGCGCTGGTCCAGGCCGATTTCCGCTACCGCGCGTTCAGCTCGACCGCGCCGATCGAGGAACTGCCCGCCGCTCCGCGCCAGGTGACGATCCGCACGGTCAGCCCGCCGCCGGACTGGCCGCCGTCTTTCGCCCTGCCGGGCCAGCCGCTCGACAAGTTGCTGTGGTTCGTCGGCTACAATGCCTTCGACGGCGCGCCCGCGCCCTGGCTGCATCCGGAAGACCGCTATCGCCTGCAGCGCTGGCCCAATTTCACCGAGATCGCCTACCAGCTCGATCACATGCGGATGACCGCGATGATCGGCAACGCCTACATGAACCCGCGCGAGCTGGCCGGGGCCTGCGGCGCGCCGTTCGACAGCGCCCAGCGGATGATCAATGCCTACAGCCTGATGGGCCTGCTTCAGACCAGTCCGCAGGTTTCCGCGCCGCCCGTCGCCCTCAGCCCGCCGCCCGGTCAGGAGCCGCCAGCCGCAAAGGCCGGCCTGTTCGCGCGGCTGCGCCAGAAATTCGGACTCTGATCGCCATGGCCGAACACATCATTCTTTTCGCCGGACCGATGGGCGCGGGCAAGACGACCGCGATCCGCTCGCTGAGCGAGATCGAGGTCGTCTCGACCGAGGCCGCCAACACCGACCGCGAAACCGCCGACAAGGACACCACCACCGTCGCGCTCGACTATGGCGAGATCACCATCGGCGACGAGGACAAGGTCCGGCTCTACGGCATTCCCGGCCAGCGCCGCTTCGACTTCATGTGGAGCGTGCTCAAGGAACGGGCCATGGGCCTGGTGCTCCTGCTCAACGCCGATGCAGCCGCGCCGCTGGCCCAGTTGACCGAGTTCCTCGAGGAATTCGGCGACCTGCACCGCACCGGCGGGGTCGTGGTCGGGATCACCCGCACCGACGTGACCGCCGGGCCGAGCCTGGCCGACTATGCGCGGACGATCGAGGCCGCGCTGCCGGGCAGCCTGGTCCCGGTCTTCACCGTCGATGCGCGCAGCGGGGCGCACATGCGCACCTGCCTGCTCTCGCTGATCGCCAACATTGAAATGCGCAGCCTGAGCGGCGCTCTCACAGGACAGGTGGCATGACCGTCAAGTTGCACAAGGATCCCGCCATCATTGCCCATGCGGATCAGGTGCTCGGCGATCTGGCCGAGACTTCCAAGTCGCTTACCTATGCCACGTTCCTCACCGACGACGGATTCGAGGTGACGCGGCTGCGCTCCGACTTTTCCGCCAACAACCGCATCGCAGCGATGCGAGTTCGATGCAGGCGCTGGGCGATGCCGTGGCGCGCGACCTCCAGATCGGCGCCTGCGGCTACCTGATCATCGCCGGCGACAATGGCTACATGATCCAGCTGCGTGTGCCCGGCGCGCCGCTGGTTCTCGCCGCCAGCTTCGATGCGGCCGAGACGGTCGGCAAGGCCCTCTCGGTGGCCCGTCTGGCCGCCGCGGCGATGAGCGAAATGCCGCTTTCCGAAGCAGCGTAATACCTTGCCGGGACGGCGGAGCCCGGCGAGCGACACCCCCCACCGCACAAGTTGAAGGAACTACCGGATGGCCAATATCAAGGACACCCTCGGCAACCTGCTGTCGATCGACGGCGCCAAGGCTGCCGCCATCGTCGACAGCGAGTCCGGCATGGTGCTGGGCAAGGAAGGCACGGGCCTCGATCTCGACGTTGCCGGCGCCGGCAATACCGAAGTGGTCCGCGCCAAGCTCAAGACCATGAAGTCGCTCGGCCTCAAGGACTCGATCGACGACATCCTGATCACGCTGTCCTCGCAGTACCACGTGATCCGCCCGCTGGCCGAGCGCCCGTCGATCTTCCTCTACCTCGTGCTCGACAAGGCGAAGTCGAACCTGGCGCTGGCCCGCATCAAGGCGAAGGAATGCGACGAGCAGCTCGCGCTCTGATCAGACGGACAGGGAGGGGGCGGGCACGGCGCGTGCCTGCCCCACGAGTAGCATTCGCGCCGCCTTTTCCTTCGCCCTGGCCGCATCAACGGTGTTGCGCAGCAGGCAGGCGATGGTCATCGGCCCGACCCCGCCGGGCACCGGGGTAAGAACCCCGGCATGGCCGCATTCCTGCGCGGCGACGTCGCCGACGATCCGGGAAATGCCGTCTTTGTCGACGACGCGGTTGATGCCGACGTCGATCACCACGGCGCCGGGCTTGATCCAGTCCCCCTTCACGAGCTCCGGTGAACCGGCGGCGACCACCACGATGTCGGCGCTGCGCACGATTTCGGGCAGGCCGCGGGTGTGTATGTGGGTGACCGTCACGGTGCACTCGCGCTCGAGCAGCAGCAGGGCGACCGGCTTGCCGACGATGTTGGACTTACCGATTACGACCGCCTTGAGCCCCCGGAAATCGTCGATCACCTGTTCGAGCAGTATCATGCACCCAAGCGGCGTGCAGGGCACGAGGCCCGCTCCGCTGCCGGTCGAGAGGCGGCCGACATTGACCGGGTGAAAGCCGTCGACGTCCTTCTCCGGCGCGATCGCGTCGAGCACCCGGGCCGCGTCGATGTGGCGGGGCAGGGGGAGCTGGACAAGAATGCCGTGGATCGCCGGATCGGCGTTAAGCGCGGCGATCAGGTCGAGCAGGGCCGCTTCCCCGGTTTCGGCCGGCAGGCGGTATTCGGCCGAGCGAATCCCGGCCATGCCCGCCGCCTTGCGCTTGCGGCCGACGTAGATCCGGCTGGCCGGATCTTCGCCGACCAGCACCACGGCCAGCCCCGGCACGTCCTGTCCTGCCGCGACCAAGGCCGCCACCTCGGCGGCAAGGTCGTCGCTCATCTGCCCGGCGAGCGTGTCGCCCCGCAATATCCGAACCATGACTGCCTCAATTCGCAAAGACGATGGTCTTGGCGCCGTTGAGGAAGACGCGGTGCGTGATGTGCCAGCCCACGGCCCGGCCCAGAACCCGGCTTTCGATCTCGCGCCCCTTGCGGACGAGATCGTCCGGCCGGTCCTCGTGGCTGACGGCCTCGGTCGCCTGATGGATGATCGGGCCTTCGTCGAGGTCGGCCGTAACGTAGTGGGCCGTCGCGCCGATCATCTTCACCCCGCGCGCGTGGGCCTGGTGATAGGGCTTGGCGCCCTTGAAGCTGGGCAGGAAGGAGTGGTGGATGTTGATGCAGCGCCCGGACAGGAACGAGGCGAGATCGTCCGAGAGGATCTGCATGTAGCGGGCGAGGATCACCAGTTCCGCCCCGGTCTCATCGACCAGCGCCTTGATCCGCGCTTCCTGCGCAGGCTTGGTGTCCTTGGTGATCGGCAGGTGGTGGAACGGGATGCCGCCAATGTCCGACACGGCCAGCGCCTCGCGCGGGTGATTGCATGCGATGCCGACGATATCCATCGGCAGTTCGCCCATCCGGGTCTTGTAGAGCAGATAGCCGAGGCAGTGGTCGAACTTGCTGACGAGGATCAGCACCCTGGTCTTGCGCTCGCCGGGGATCAGCTTCCAGTCCATCGCGAACTCGCCTGCCAGCCGCTCCATCGCCTCGGTCAGCCCGGCGGGCGCGCCTGGGCATTCAAACACCACGCGCTGGAAGAAGCGCCCGGTTTCCCGATCGTCAAACTGGCGGCTGTCGAGGATGTTGCCCCCGGCATCGAAGATCGCGCCGGAGACGCCGCGCACGATCCCGGGGCGGTCGGGGCAACTGACGACGAGCGTGTAGGTCTTGGTCATTGGTCTCTCCCGGATATTGTTGTCAGGCCCGCTCGGGCTCTTGCAGCGCGGCGCCGAGCCAGCCAGCAAACTTGGCGAAGCCGCCGAAGGGGAACACGTGGAGCCGGACTGCGCCGAGCCCGCCTGCGGCAAGCCCCTTGCCCAGATCGACAAGGAAGCGGTCAGGCCCGGCGTCGCCGAGCAGGCGGCCGAGCGAGAGGCCATACTTGGCGACCGCGCTGGCCGAGGCCGCGACCCCGCAGCGGGTCGCAAAGCGGAGCAGAACCCGTACGCCGGCCGGGCCGGGGATGCCGATCCGCACCGGAACGTGGTGGCCGCGGGCGCGGACTTCAGCGAGCCAGCTCACCACCCGCTGCGCGTCGAACGAGAATTGGGTGACGACCTGAGCGGCAAGGCCCCGCGCCTTGAGCGCGGCGAGCTTGTCAGCCATGGCCTGCCACAGCACCTCGTCGGGCACGTCGGGGTGGTCGTCGGGGTGGCCCGCGATCCCGACCGAAGTGAAACCGTGGCGCTCGATCAGCCCGGTCTCGATGACCGAAAGGCTGTCGGAAAACGGCCCGGATGGCCGGGACAGGTCGCCCGCGATCAGGAACAGGCGGGTTGCCCCGGCTTCGGCGCGCAGGGCGCCCAGCAGCCGGTCGAGGGCTTCAAGGCTTTCGATCCGCCGCGCCGAAATGTGGGGTACCGGCTCGAAGCCTTGCGCGCGGACGGCAACGCAGGCGGCGATCCGGGCGGCGTCGCCTTCCTCGGGCAGCCACGGCACGAAGACCTCGGCCGGGCGCGCGGGCTCCTTGCCCAGCGCACCGAGCAGGGCGGCATCCTTGGCCGTGGCTTCTATGCTGTAGTCAGCGAACAGCTGGTTTAAGGGGATCATCGGCAAGTCTCATCGGCAATGGTGACCTGCCGGCAGTTGGCATTGCGGGAGGGCCTTCGGTAGCGACCGATCCCGCAACAATCTGGTTACGGCTATCGTGAGCGGATGGGCGGAGCCGGCCAAAACGGTGCAATTGCGTCATTTGTTCGGTTGTCGCGAAATCCGCGACAATGCTGCGCCGATCCGTGGGCATCTCTCGGGCCGCCGGTCTTGCTAGTCCGGGCTCACCACGCCGGGCCCGTACCGTCCGGACAAGCCGTTTCACTGAAGAGGATCGCCGAAATGAAGCCGATCAGCCTGCAGCAGGCCATCGATGAAGCCGGATCGCCGATGAAGGTCGTCTGGAAGCCCAATGCCAAGGCCTGGGAAGTCCCGGTCATTGCGCCCGAATATGCCGGATGGCGCGCCGAACAGGCCGCCTGGCGCGACGCGGTCGCCCTGTCCGACCTGTCGCACCACATGTGGGACCTGTGGATCGAGGGGCCGGACGCGCTGCGCCTGCTCAAGGACTACAGCGCCAACAATTACGAGAACTTCGTGATCGGCCAGGCCAAGCAGTTCGTGCCGGTGACCGAGCGCGGGCACCTGATCACCGACGGCATCCTGATGCGCGACGCCGAGCAGCGCTACAACCTGTCGGGCGTTCCGGCGTCGCAGTCTTGGATCCGCTACCAGGGTGAGAAGGGCGGCTACGACGTCCAGATGACCGTCGATCCGGACTCCGGGTTGCGCAAGGCCGGCGATCCGCTGATCTTCCGCTTCCAGATCCAGGGCCCGAGCGCCATGCCGCTGGCCGAGAAGCTGTTCGGCGGTCCGCTGCCCAAGACGAAGTTCTTCCACTCGACCCCGGTCGAGCTGGGCGGCCGTAGCTTCCGCGCTTTCCGCCACGGCATGGCCGGGATGCCCGGCTACGAGTTCATCGGTGACTGGAAGGACGCGGCCTTCGTCAAGGAGGCGATCCTCAAGGCCGGTGAGGAATTCGGCCTGCTCCACGTCGGCGGCAAGGCCTATTACACCAACGGGATCGAGAGCGGCTGGATACCGACCCCGACGCCGGGCGTTTTCACCGATCCCGAGCTGCGCGGTTACCGCGAATGGCTCTCGATCTTTTCCTACGAAGGGCAGAAGCCGCTCCACGGCAGCTTCTATTCGGACAACATCGAGGACTATTACGTCTCGCCGTTCGAGCTGGGCTACGGCAAGTCGATCGCCTTCAATCATGACTACTGCGGCCGCGAGGCGCTGGAAAAGGCCAGGGACGATTACCGCCGCCGCAAGGTTACCTTCGTGTTCGATCCGGCCGACATGGCCCGCGTGTTCGGCCAGCCCGAATATATGAACACCTATGGCCGCTACCGGATCGAGAAGGACGGCAAGCTGGTCGGCATGTCGTTCCAGACCGGCCTGATCGGCCCGCTCAATGCTATCCTTTCGCTCGGACTGGTCGACAAGGAATATGCCGTGCCCGGCACGAGCCTCGAGTTCGTCTGGGGCGAACACCCCGGTCCGGGCCACGATCCGGCCGGCGACTTCGGTTTCCAGCGGCTGAAGGTCACGGTCGCTCCGTCGCCCTACAACGAGCATGCCCGCAGCGAATATCGCCGCGACTGACGCGCAGCGGCAAACACGGAAAAAGGGCCGGGGGAAATCCCGGCCCTTTTTGCTGTCGGAAAGTTGGCTGGTCTTGCGCGGCGGCGCTGGCGGATGGCGCAGTTCAGGCTTCGTCGGGACTGTGCTGCTTGAACCAGTCGGCCAGGAACGAGACCAGGGCCTTGATCCGGCGCGGCGCATCGCCGGGCGGGAAAGCGACATAGAGCGGCCGCGCGGCGGGCGGATTGTCGGTCAGAACGGGCACCAGCCGGTCTTCCACCAGGGGCAGGCGCATGATCCCCTTGGGGAGCATGGCAATGCCGAGGCCCGCGACACAAGCTTCGCGCAGGGCAAAGACCGAGTTCGAGGAAAAGCGCGATGGCAGGCGCAGGTTGACCCGTTCGCCGTTGGTGAACAGCCAGGTCGCGTCGGTGCTCTTGGCCAGGCAATCGTGCCGGGCGAGATCCTCGGCCGTTTCGGGCATGCCGCGTTCGGCGAGATATTCGGGCGAGGCGACCAGCAGGTGCTCGATTCGCCCGATCTTCTTTACCATGATCGAACTGTCGCGCAGCACGTTGGGCTGAATGCACAGGTCGTGGCCGTGCGCCAGAAACTCGTGCGGGTTGGACGATGGCTCCTCGAAGTGCAGCCGGATCGAGATGCCCGGGTTCTGTTTGCAGAACTCGGCCGTGGCGGGGGAAATGCCGAACGAGCCGATCCAGATCGGGCAGAGGATCGAGATCTCGCCCTCAACTTCGTTCTTGATCGCCGCGATCTGCTCCTCGCCGCTGCGGATCTCGCCCAGGACCTTCTGGCACAGTTCGGCATAGCGCAGGCCCGCGTCGGTGGCGGTGACCTGCCGGGTCGTGCGGTTGAGCAGCTTGATCCCGAGATGGGCTTCGAGATCGGCGACATGGCGCGAGACCAGGGTACGGGAGATCGACAGTTCCTCGGCCGCCGTGGTGAAGTTGGCACACTTCACCACCCTGAGGAACGTCGCCATGGTGGTCAGCCGGTCCATTCCCGCTCTCCTCTTGGCGGCCTCGTTTCAGGCAGCACGGGGCTTGCGCCCGCTGATTTCGTCACCCACGTCGTGGGCGAGGCCTAGATAGGACAGAGATGCAGCAGCGCTGGCAATGCCGGCCAGGACCAATGCGATCTGGAAATCGAACAGGCCGATTGCCGAGGCTTCGCGCGACCATTGGCTCAGGGTCAGCAATAGGGCGCCGATCGCCACGCCCGCACCGAATCCGATCTGCTGGGTCAGCGAAGAAACCACCGAAGCCGGTTGGCGCTGCGGCGGGGCGATGTCGGCGAAGTTGACCATGGTCACCGCTGTGAACTGCAATGAGCGCATGGCGCCAGCGGCAGCGAGGATTGCGGCATTGATCGCCAGGGGCAACGATGGCGAAAGCAGAGCGCAGGCGGCGATCGTCACACCGGCGAGCAAGCTGCTGGCAATCAGCGTCGTGCGGATGCCGAACCGCGCGATCAAGCGGTTGGTGACGGTCTTCATGCCAAGGTTGGCCATCATGTAGATCATCAGCATGCCGCCTGCTTGCGACGCGCTCATGCCGTGGGCGATCTGCAGCATGAGCGGCAGCAGGAACGGCGTCGCGCTGATCGTGGCGCGCGAAACCACCCCGCCGGTAACGCTGGCAACGAAGAACGACTTCACCTTGAGCGCGTCGAGCCGGATCAAGGGGCGGTCGGTCGTGCGCATGTGGCGCAGTGCCAGCCAGCCCACGCCGACCGACAGCACCATCAGCCCCAGGCCAAGCTGGAGTGAGGCCACGTCGCGCAGCGCCAGCAGGTCGAAGCCATAGGTCAGGCAGACAAGGGCAAGGGCGGTGAGCAGGAAGCCTGCAAGGTCGAACGGCTTGGTCTCCTGCCTTTCGTTCGGCACGGTGGCCAGCACCAGCGGCAGGCCGATCAGCGCGACCGGCACGTTGACGAAGAAGATCCAGTGCCACGAGGCGAAATCTGTGATCCAGCCACCGAGCGGCGGCCCGATTACCGGCGCCACCAGGCCCGGCCAGATCAGCGCCGAGAGCGCCTTCATCAGGTCCTTCTTCTCCGAGGTGCGCAAGACCACGAGGCGGCCCACCGGGCTCATCATCGCCGCCGCCGCACCCTGCACGGCGCGCGCCGCGACAAATGCGTTGAAGTTGGGAGCCAGCCCGCAGGCGAGCGAGGCCAGGGCGAACAGCATGATCGCGCCGGCGAACAGGGTACGGGTGCCAATCCGGTCGGCCAGCCAGCCCGAGGCGGTGACGCAGGCCGCCGCCGCCATGACATAGGCGGTGATCCCGAGGCTCATCCGTGCCGGGTCGATGCCGAAGTCGTTCGCCATTCTGGGAATGGCGGTGACGATTATCGTCGAATCCAGCGTTTCCATGAAAAAGGCGATGGCCACGATCAACGAGACCAGCATCGACCTTCCGCCGACCCGGGCAGCAAGGCGCTCCAGCACTATGATTCTCCCCGCACCGGACGCTCTCGTCCTGGTGCCTGCGCGGGGCATGCCCGCAGGTTTGGTACGACTTCAGGGTGTCAAATCCGCAACAGTCGCGCAAGCGCGCGATTGGTTCGGATTTCGCGACACTGAATTGAGGTCGGCTCCCGCTTGCCGCCTAACAGGCGCGCAGGCACACCCGCTTCACATGGATCCCGGCGCGAACTCCGGGGCGGGGAGAATTTCACGATGCCGACGACCGACCGCGCTCCCTGGGGCCTGATCCTCCTGATCTATCTGATCGGCGTCGCCGCAATGCTGGTCGTCAGCATCGCCGTTCCCGCGCTTGGGGGGATCGGCGCAGAGTTCCATCCGAAGTCTCAGTCGCTCGTTGGCTGGGTCATGTCGATGCCCGCGCTGGCCGCGGCCCTTGGTTCCCTGCCAATGGGCGGACTGGTCGACCGGTTCGGCGACCGGCGGATCATGGTCGCCGGCGCCGCGCTGGTCCTGCTCGGCGATGTCGGCGTGATAACGGCCGGTTCGATCGAGACCTTGCTGGCGTGGCGCGTGGTCGGCGGCTTCGGCTATGTCGGGATGGCCGTGGCCGCGGTGACGATGATCTCGCGCCTGACCGCAGGCAAGCAGCGGGTTGCCGCGCTGGCGCTGTGGTCGACGGTGATCCCCGCCAGCTTCATCGCTTCGTCTATCTACGGCGCCACGGCCGGGGCACACATCGGCTGGCGCGGTGCCTTCATCGGCCATGCCGCGGCCACGGCCGTCCTCGTCGCGGTCGGCCGGTTGCTCTTGCCCGGTATTGCGCCCGATGCCCGTCAGCCAAACCGCATGGCAGCGGTCAAGCAGGTCGTCCGTACGCCCTGGCCCTTCGTGCTTGGGCTGTCCTTCGCGGCGGCCGCCTTCCTGCAGACCGGCTTTGTTGCAACCCTGCCTCACCTGCTGTCAGTCAAGCTCGGGGCGGAGGAGGCCGAGGTCCACTCGTTCAACATCCTTGCCATGCTGTGCAATGTCGGCGGCGCCTTCCTGTTCGGCGCGTTGTGTAATCGCGGGGTCCGCCCGGCCATCCTCGGCTGCGCTGCGCTGACCATGAGCGGGCTGTGCGCGGCGGGCCTGATCCTTGCCCCCTCGGACATGATCGCGGCGATCGGGATGAATTGCGGGTTGATGTTCGGGCTTGGCGTCCTCGTCGGCATGTGGGCGCTCATGCCTATCGTCGCCCCGTCGCCCGCCGCAATGGGGGCAACCAGCGGTTTGATCACCCAGGTCACGCTGGTCGGCGTCCTGTTCGGCCCGCCGCTCGCCTTTGCCGGGCTTCACGCGGGTGAGAATGGCAGCCTGCTGTTCCTGGCTGCCGGGCTGGTGATTGCGCTGGTCGGCTGGCCGGTCTGGCGCCGCGGCGGCGAAGCCCCGGCAGCGCCAGCGGCGCACTGAAGCGCCGGAAACGTTCCGAACTTAAAGGGCTAGGGCCGTGCTGATTTCGCTCGGTGCGGCCCAGCGCTGGCGGAGACGGAGGGATTCGAACCCTCGGTACCGGATTTACCAGTACGACGGTTTAGCAAACCGTTGGTTTCAGCCACTCACCCACGTCTCCGGATCGCAGCGGCGAGGGGGCGCTATAGCGAGGGGTTTTCGGGGCGGCAAGGGGGGCTCGTTCCTTTTTGTGGGAACCGTCGGTCGCAAAACGGAGTCGGCTCATCGCCGGTTCATTGCAGGCGCGGCAGGGATCGATTCTGACAGTGTTGGAATGGTCGAGGGACGGGTCATGCAAAGCAACGTGGGCGGGATCGCCCGGATTTTCCTTTCAGCGCTGGCCGGCCTTGCGCTTGGCGCCGGTGCGCTTCCCGCCGCCGCGCAGGTCCGGCAGGTCGATCCGGACAAGGCGATCGACGGCGATCTGGTGCCGCTTTCGCAGCAGGCCCAGCCGGGCGGCACCACCGCCGCGCCGAGTCTCACCGCCGCGCCCGTCGCCACCAGCGACCCAACCGCGCAGCCGGCCGTGACCTCGCCCAATGCCGAGGTTGCCGCGGGGCAGGCCTCTACCAATCCGGTCCAGGCCGGCAAGCAGGGCGCGACCTATCACGAGGACGACCTGATCGGCGCGGCCGAGGGCGTGTTCGGCAAGGGTGCCAAGGGCCTGGCCGACATGATCAAGGGCATCCTGGCCAAGCAGGGCGAGCCCAATGGCTACATCGTCGGCCGCGAGGGCGGCGGGGCGCTGGTGGTCGGCGTGCGGTACGGTTCGGGCACTCTGTACCACAAGGTCGAGGGCCAGAAGCCGGTCTACTGGACCGGACCTTCCATCGGATTCGATGCCGGGGCCAATGCCGGCAACACCTTCGTGCTCGTGTACAACCTTTACGATTCCGAGGACCTCTACAAGCGCTTCGGTTCGGGCGAGGGGCAGGCCTATCTCGTGGGCGGCTTCAACGTCTCGTACCTGCGGCGCGACAATATCGTGCTGATTCCGGTGCGGATGGGCGTCGGGCTGCGGCTTGGCGTCAATGCCGGCTACATGAAGTTTACCCACAAGCAGACCTGGCTTCCATTCTGAGGAGCATTTCCGCGCCAAAACCCCTTGCCCGCAGCGCAGCAAGGGTTAAAGGGCGCGGCCATGCTTACGAACCTCCAGCAGCAGCCCGCTGACGCGCTCCTGGCGCTGATCAAGCTTCACAACAACGATCCGCGCGCGGACAAGATCGACCTCGGCGTCGGCGTCTATCGCACCGATAGCGGCGCGACGCCGGTCTTCGCCTGCATCAAGGCGGCCGAGAAGAAGCTGCTCGAGACGCAGGATTCCAAGGCCTACCTCGGGCCGGAAGGCGACATGGGCTTCGTCCACGCGCTGATGCCCTTCGTCTTCGGCAAGAACGACCCGACGCTGGGCGGCCGGATCGACGGGATGCAGACCCCGGGCGGCACCGGCGCGGTGCGCCTTGCCCTTGCGCTGGCCAAGCGCGCCGGGATCAAGCGGCTGTGGATGGGCACGCCTTCGTGGCCCAACCACGCCCAGATCGTGGCCGACCTCGGGCTTGAGCTGCAGGGCTTCAAGCATTCGAGCAAGGGCGGCACGGTCGACATGGACTCGCTGCGCTTCGCCATCGAACAGGCGGGCGAGGGCGATGCCATCCTGCTTCACGGCTGCTGCCACAACCCGCTCGGCATCGACTACAGCAATGCCCAGTGGGACGAGATTGCCGGCCTGCTCAAGGCCAAGGGCCTGCTGCCGATCATCGACCTTGCCTATCAGGGCCTCGGCCACGGCATGGAAGAAGATGCCTACGGCCTGCGCCGCGTCCTTGCCGAAGTGCCGGAAGCGCTGATCGCCTATTCGTGCGACAAGAACTTCGGCCTCTACCGGGATCGCGTCGGCGCGGTTTACGTGATGATGGAAAGCGCCGATCAGGTGCAGGCCGCGCTGTCGAACGGTCATGCCCTGGCCCGCGCCGCCTGGTCGATGCCGCCGGATCACGGCGCCGCCGCCGTTCGCCTCGTTCTCGAGGACGAAGCCCTCGTGGCGCTGTGGCTGGGCGAACTGGACGAGATGCGTGACCGCATGCGCCAGGTCCGCGGCAGGCTGGCTGCTGCCGGGACCGCCGGGACAGTCGACATGATTCCGTTCGGTTCGCAGAACGGCCTGTTCTCGATCGTGCCGCTGACCCCTGAGCAGGTTCTGGCGATGCGCGAGAAGCACGGCGTTTACATGGCGGGGACGGGGCGCATCAACGTGGCCGGCCTGACCATGGGCAATATCGACAAGTTCGTGGCCGCCGTGGCGGACGTGACGGCTGCCTGATCCGGTTCGCTGGACCGATTTGAAAGGGGCGCGGGGGGAGACCTTCGCGCCCCTTTTCATTTTGGAACACCTTGCTTGCAGATCCGGCGTTGCGATGCCCTCCCCCAGCCCCTCCCGCCTGCGGGAGGGGAGCGGCGCCGCGCTGTCAGGGTGACAGTGTCACCCTGCCTCCGGAGAGATTTTTCTTTTGCCTTGGGCGCTTATGGACGAGTGCATGGGTGACACTTGTCCAACTGACTGCATTTTTCCGGCTGTCAAAGAAGGCCGTGCGAGCGTGGCCCGGCGCGCAGGATGACAGGGTGAGCCGGTGTAGGAAAGCGCAGCCTCAGCCGCGCAGGCTTTGCATCCGCTTGAGATAGCGCGCCAGCACGTCGATCTCGAGATTGACGCTGTCACCGGCCTTGAGCGCGCCGATGGTGGTTACATCGGCGGTGTGGGGGATGATGTTGAGGGTGAAGTGGCAGGAGCCGTCGGGCTGGTCGGCCACTTCGTTGACGGTGAGCGAGACGCCGTCGACCGTGATCGAGCCCTTGGGGGCGATATAGGGCGCGAGGTCGGCCGGGGCGGCGATGGTGAAGCGGCGCGAATCGCCGATCGGTTCGATCGCGGCGACCCGGCCCACGGCATCGACATGGCCGGTGACGATGTGGCCGCCAAGCTCGTCGCCGAGGCGCAGGGCCGGTTCGAGGTTGAGCGCCGTGCCGTGCGCCCAGCGGCCGGGAACGGTGCGCGAGACAGTTTCGCCCGAGAGGTCGACCGCGAACCACGCATCGCCCGGCGTGCCGCCGCGTTCGACCACGGTGAGGCAGACGCCCGAACAGGCGATCGAGGCGCCGATGGCGATCCCGGCCGGGTCCCACGGGCAGCCGATCACGGCGTGGAGGTCGCCCTTCTGCGTCGCCTCGCGGATCTGGCCAATGGCGGTGACGATGCCGGTGAACATGGCGATTTACCCCTGTGAACTGCGGGTGCGCTCGTAGACTTCGAGCGTGTCCTTGCCAAGGGCGCGGCGGCCCGCCGGGCGCCAGCGGCCGTGGGCATCGGCAAGGGCAACCAGGCCGATGTCGCCCAGCGCCGGGCGCCCCGTGCCGAGCAGGATCGGGGCGCGGTAGATCAGCAGGCGATCGACCAGATCGGCGGCGAGGAAGGCCGCGGCGGTCTGCGCGCCGCCTTCGATGAAGAGATATTGTGCGGCCTGCCCGAAGATCGCCCGGGGCGAGGGCAGTGCGCGCCAGCCTTCGGGTGCCGCGCCGCGCGTGAGCAGCCAGCGTTCGGGGCTGCGGTGTTCGAGGCCGGGCAGGCGCACGTCGAGGCGCGGGGCATCGGCGCGCAGGGTGCCGCCGCCGACGAGGATGGCATCGGCGCGGGCGCGCATGGCGTGAGTGTGGGCGCGGGCGGCCTCGCCGGTGATCCACTGCGAGGTGCCATCGGCCATGGCGATGCAGCCGTCGAGGGTGAGGGCCAGCTTGAGGGTGACGTGGGGGCGGCCGAGCTGAGTGCGGACGAGGTATCCGGCGAGGCTTGTCGCGCAGGCGGCGTTTTCAGCGAGTTCGGCAGGCGTGCCGGAGACGCGGATATGGGCAAGCCCCGCGCCGGAGGTGCGCGGATCAGGATCGGCGCAGCCGACGACGACGCGGGCGAGATCGGCCTCGGCGACAAGGTCGGCGCAGGCCGGGCCGCGCGTGCTCTTGTGCGCGCAGGGTTCGAGGGTGACGTAAAGCGCGGCGCCGCGCGCGGCCGTTCCGGCCTCGGCGAGGGCCATGGCTTCGGCATGGGGGCGGCCGCCGGGTTGGGTGAATCCGCGGGCCACGACCTTGCCGTGCTTGACCAGCAGGGCGCCGACGGCGGGATTGGGGCGGCTCAGCGGCAGTCCGCGCGCGGCGAGGCGGGCGGCGGCATCGAGCCAGCGGTGATCGTCAGCGTTGGCCAACCGGATTGGCTTCCCTGGCATTGGCGGCGGGTGCCGTTGTAAGGCCGATCGCCTTGTCGTGCGCGGCCTTTTCGCGGGCGGCGTCGGCCTTGGCATCGGCCTCGATCCTGGCAACGTCCATGCCCGAGACCTTGCCGAGGGTGCGGTAGATGTCCTTGATCTTCGCGTCGCGCTTGGCCTGTTCGGCGCGAAGCTCGTCCTGCAGGAGCTGGTTCTCGGCGTTGGTCCTGGCGATTTCGGCGTCCGAGCGGTTCGCCGTCCACGAGTTGATGTAGACCACGCTGGGGCGTTTGGGCGGGCCGCGCCACGATTCGCCGGCGATCACGTAGAACACCCCCGTGGTCATCGCGAGGGCGAGGGCGACGAAGGGCCAGCGGCGCTTGCCGGCCGTGCGCCAGACGGCGACGAAATCGCCGATGGCGCCTGTGGGGTGAACATTGCGCCAGAACGCGGATTTGCCGACGGTGAGCATGGTGGGATCAGATAGGGGCTGCGGGGCGATTCACCAAGGGGCTCGGTGGGGTCGGTCAAATTGGCCTCCCCGCTGCGACTAGAGCAAGCTCGTCGTCATTGCGAGCGACCGCGGGGCGCCCGGCAATCCAGGGCCATTTGGGCCAGAGCCCTTGCGGATCGCCACCCTGGATTGCCGCGGGGCTTCGCCCCTCGCAATGACGAGTGTTTCGGATCGGGTGCCCGGATCAGCCCAACGGGGCGTAGAGCGAGCGGCCGTGGCGTTTCAGCCAGGCGTTGGCCGCGTCGATCTCGCCCTCGAAAATGTCTTCGAGCAGGGCGTGGAAGCGCGGGGAATGGTCGAAGTGGACGAGGTGGGCGACCTCGTGTGCGACGACCGAGCGGCGCACATCGTCGGGCGCCATGCCGAGCCGCCAGTTGAGCCGGACCACGCCGCCCGCCGAGCAGGAGCCCCAGCGGCGCTGGGCATTGCTGAGGGCGAGCGCGGGCAGGGCGACCCCGGCGCGGGGGGCATAGTCGGCCAGATCGGCGAGGAACAGGGCGCGCACCTCGTGGTGCATCCAGCGCTTGAGGCGGGGGGCGAGCGATTCGGCCGGGCCGCCGAGATGGAGCGCATCGCCCGCGAGGCGGACCCGGCGGGCGGCGGCGGGATCGTGGACGAGGCCGCGCGGCTCTCCGCGCCACGGGATCACGCTGCCGGGCAGGAGCGGCTCGGCCTGGGGAAGGCGGACGAGCTGGGCTTCGAGCCAGGCGGCGCGCGAGCGGGCGAAGGCCATGGCCTCGGCGGTCGGCGCCCATTTCGGCATGGTGACCCGGACCGCGCTGCCATCGGGCGCGAGGCGCAGGGTCAGGCGGCGGGCATGCGGCAGGCGGCGGATCTCGACCGGCAGGGTGCGTCCGGCGAGGTCGAGGCTGGGGGCCTCGCGGGCCGGGCGGCGCAGCCAGTCAAGCATGGTCGCTTTCGGCCCCTTCGTCGTCGAGATCGTCGTCTTCCACCCGCTCGACCTCGAGCGGTTCCTCGTCGCCCCAGTCGATATGCTGTTCGAGCGGGCCGGCGAGGACCTCGCTGATCGCCTTGCCGCGCACCGAGGCCCCGGCGGCGTGGACCGCCTCGCGGTCTCCGCTCAGCAGGTAGTGCCAGTCGGGCAGGGGCTGGCCGTGAGCGCGCAGGCGGTAGGCGCAGGTCTCGGGCAGCCAGTCGAGCGTGGCGGCGAGTTCCGGCGTCAGGCGCAGGCAATCGGGCACGAACTTGCGGCGGTTCTTGTAGTCCGCGCAGCGGCAGGTCTTGAGATCGAGCAGCTTGCAGGCGACGTTGGTCGGCCAGATCCGCCCGCTGTCGGCATCCTCGACCTTGTGCAGGCAGCATTTGCCGCAGCCATCGCACAGGGCTTCCCATTCCTGGCGGTCCAGCGTGTGAAGGGGGGCTTCCCAGAACGGGCGGGTCATGGCCGGATCACCGCACCCAGCGGGCAAGGTCGGCGGCGACGGCCTCGGGCCCCTTGTCGATCGGCAGCATGGCCACAGGCTGGCCGGCGGGGTCCATCAGGTAGGCGATGCGGCTGTGGTCCATCAGGTAGCCGCCGCCGGGCATGTTCTTGCCGCGCGCGTAATAGGCGACGAAGGCCTTGGCGGCCTGATCGACCTGCGCCGCGCTGCCGGTGAGGCCGGTCAGTTCAGGGCCGAAGGCGGCGGCGAATTCGCCGACGCGGGCCGGGGTGTCGCGCTCGGGATCGATGGTGATGAACAGGGGGCGGATTTGCGCCGCCTGCTGCGGGTGGTCATGCGCGAACTTGTGGAGGCCGTTCATCATCACGCCCACGTCGAGCGGGCAGGCATCGGGGCACCAGGTGTAGCCGAAGTAGACGATCCGCCACTTGCCGGCGAAATCCTTCCACTCCACGGTCTTGCCGGTGTGATCGACCAGCGTGAAGGGCCCGCCGATCTTCGCGCCGGCGAGCGGGGGCTCCTCCTTCGGGGCGGAATTGCAGGCGGCGAGCGGGAGCGCGGCGGCCAGCGCGAGGCCGGCGAGGAATGTTTTCGGCTTGAACGTGGCGGGCTTGATCATGGCGCGGCGGTTCATGCTCTGCTAAACCGCGCTCCGCAAGGGTCGGATGCGGCCGGTGGTGGCCGCATATCAGGGAGTATCACGTGAGGAAGGTCAAGCTGTCTGCCGGAATCGCCGCTGCGTTGGTTGTCGCGGGAATCGGGCTGGCCGTGGGAATCGGGGGTGCCGCCCCGGCGCTTGCGCAAGGCATGGGCGGACCGGGCCGCCAGTTCCTCGAGGCGATCCGCAAGCGCGAGGGCGCCGATGTCGACAAGGCGCTGGGGCCGACGGGCACGCCGACGATCATCAATACCCAGGACGTGACCACCGGCGATACCGCGCTGCACATCGTCACCGCGCGGCGCGATCTCGAATGGCTGCGCTTCCTCCTGCTGCGCGGGGCCGATCCGAACAAGGCCAACGTCAAGGGCGTGCGCCCGATCGGGGTCGCGGTGAGCTTGGGCTGGGTGGAAGGCGTGCAGCAGCTGATCGAGCGCGGGGCGCGGGTCGACGATCCGGGCGAGACCGGGGAGACGCCGCTGATGACCGCAGTCCACCAGCGCGACATCGAACTGGTGCGGATCCTGATCAAGGCCGGGGCGAGCGCGACCCGGGCCGACAATTCCGGCCGCAGCGCCAAGGACTATGCCACGCTGATGGGCAGCGAGAGCGCGATCGCGCAGGAGCTGAACACGGCGGCCAAGGCCGCCGCCGCGCGCAAGGCGACGACTTACGGGCCGTCGTTCTGACCATGGACGCGGCTGACCTGACGCTCGACGAACTGCGCCTCGCCCTGGCTCCCGGCGTGGCCGGGGCCGCAGTGTTCGACGGCTGGTCGACGGAGGCGGTGGACAATGCCGCCGCGGCGCTGGGCGTGGCCCCGGCCGTGGCGCGGATCGCCTTTCCCGGCGGGGCGATGGACATGATCGCGGCGTGGATCGAGACAATCGACGCGGACATGGCCAAGGCCCTGCCGGCGCAGCGCATCGGCAATCTCCCGATCCGCGAGCGCATCCGCAGCCTGATCCAGTTTCGGCTGGGGGCGCTCAAGGGCAAGGAAGAGGCGCTGCGGCGGGCGCTGTCGATCATGGCCATGCCGCAGAACGCGCGGCGCGCGGCGCGGACCGGCTGGAACAGTGCCGATGCGATGTGGCGGCTCGCGGGGGATACCTCGGCGGACTACAACCACTATACCAAGCGCGCGACGCTGGGATCGATATACGCCGCGACGCTGCTGGTCTTTGCTGACGACCAGAGCGAGGGCAAGGCGGCGACTGCCGCCTTTCTCGACCGCCGGATCGAGGGCGTAATGCGCTTCGAGAAGGCCAAGGCCCGGTTGCTGCGCCCGCGCGACGAGGGCTTCAGCATGACCCGCCTGCTCGGCCGGATGCGCTATCCGGCGCGTTGATTGACGCCGATCAAGGCGTGGACGTGCCGGCATGGCCAAGGCGGAGCGATGTGCTCGCCCTTGCTTATTGAGAATCGCTTGCAAATAGCTGCGGCATCTGGCAGCGCCGTGGCATGACCCTCGATCTCCTGCCTCTAGGACAGAACGCGCGCATCATTGCAGTGGCGTGGGATCAACTGGTGGACGAGGAAGCGCAGCGCCTGCGCGCGCTCGGGCTCGATGCCGGGGCGAAAGTGTCCGTCGCGCACCGCGGCGTCTTTGCCGGAAGCGACCCGCTGGCGATCACCGTGGGCCGGATGACCGTGGCCCTGCGCCGGGTCCATGCCCGGGCGATGACGGTCGAGCCGGCATGACCCGGCTTCGCAGTGCCGCGCTGGTCGGCAATCCCAACGCGGGCAAGAGCGCGCTTTTCAACGCGCTGACCGGAGCGCGCCAGAAGATCGCGAACTATCCGGGCGTGACCGTGGAGCGCAAGAGCGGGCGGCTGATCCTGCCCTCAGGCGAGCCGGTCGAGCTGACCGACCTGCCCGGTTCATACGGCCTGCACCCGACCAGCCCGGACGAGGAAGTGACCGCCAAGGTCATCCTTGGCCAGTTTCCGGGCGAATCGGCGCCGGAAGTGCTGGTCATCGTGCTCGATGCCAGCAACCTCGAGCAGCACCTTGTCTTTGCCCAGGAAGTGATCGCTCTGGGACGGCCGACCGTGGTCGCGCTCAACATGGTCGACCTGGCCGAGCGCGACGGGCTGGTGCTCGATCCCAAGGCGCTGCAGGAGGCGCTGGGCGTGCCGGTGGTGCCGACCGTGGCCGTGCGCCGGCGCGGGCTGGACGAGCTGGCCGCCGCGATCGCCGTGGCCGAGGTGCGCGCCGCGATCGACCCGGCGGATCATCACCAGCCGCATACCAATCTGACCGAACGCCGCCTGACCGCCCATGCCGTGGCCGAGGCGGCGATCATCTCGGAAACCCGCCGCCACCGCATGCACGCCAAGCTCGACCGGGTGCTGCTCCATCCGTGGATCGGCCCGGTGATCCTGTTCGCCCTGCTCTTCGTGGTGTTCCAGGCGGTCTTCGCCGGGGCGACGCCCTTTGCCGACGCGCTCGACGGCGGGGTCGGCTGGCTGCACGACGGGGTGAAGGGCGCCATGGCGCCGTCGCTCGCGCGGGACCTGCTGACCGACGGGATCATCGCCGGGGTCGGCTCGGTCGTGGTCTTCCTGCCGCAGATCGTGATCCTGTTCTTCTTCATCCTCGCCATGGAAGCCTCGGGCTACATGGCCCGCGCCGCCTTCCTGATGGACCGGATGATGGCCGGGGTTGGCCTTTCGGGGCGCAGCTTCATCCCGCTGCTCTCCAGCTTCGCCTGCGCCATTCCCGGGATCATGGCGACGCGGAGCATCACCGATCCGCGCGACCGGCTGACCACGATCCTGATCGCGCCGATGATGACCTGCTCGGCCCGCCTGCCGGTCTATGCCGTGATCATCGCCGCCTTCATTCCCAATCGCTCGGTCGCCCTGGGGATCGGGCTGCAGGGGCTGGTCCTGCTCGCGCTCTACGTGGCCGGGATCGTGGGCGCGATGGTGGTGGCGCTGATCCTGCGCCGCTCGATCACCAAGGGCGCCGCCTCGGGCTTCATCATGGAACTGCCCAAGTACCAGATGCCGCGCCTCAAGGACCTTGCCATCGGCCTGTTCCAGCGCGCCTGGATCTTCCTGCGCCGCGCGGGCACGATCATCTTCACCGTCACCGTGGTCCTCTGGCTGCTGCTCAACTTCCCGCGCGCCGCCGATGGCCGCGACCAGATCGACGCCTCGATCGCCGGGCATATCGCCAACGGCCTTGCTGTGGTGGTCGAGCCGATCGGCTTCAACCGCGACATGTCGCTCGCCCTGATCCCGGCCATGGCCGCGCGCGAGGTGGCGGTCTCCTCGCTGGCGACGACCTATGCGGTCGGCGCTGCCGACGATGACGAGAGCAACCGGGCGCTCGGCGCGCAGCTCGCCAGGCGCTGGACCCTGCCGATGGCGCTGGCCTTCCTTGCTTGGTTCGTCTTCGCCCCGCAGTGCATGAGCACGATTGCCGTGACCCGGCGCGAGACCAATGGCTGGAAATGGCCGCTGTTCATGCTCGGCTACCTTTTCGCGCTGGCCTATGTGGCGGCTGGGGTGACCTTCTGGGCGGCTACGGCGGCGGGCCTTTAGGGCTTTTCGGGCAGGAAGTTTGCAGGGAATGATTCTGGGGCCGAGGGCCCCAGGCCCCGGAACGTCTTCCGGCGCTGATGTCGTGTGTAAGGCGGCCTTCCGTACTGCCCCATCGCCGGGAGACGGATTGGGGTGCAGGGGCGTTGGCCCCTGCATTGTCTTCCTCAGTCCCCTATATTCCGAAGGCCGCTTCGCGGGTGTGGGAAAGGCGCTAGCGGAGCATGGCCCCGGCGGGTGCGATCCGGTAACCCGGCGGCCATCAGTTCAAGGGATGCGATTCGATGGCAGGCAGCGTCAACAAGGTGATCTTGGTCGGTAACCTCGGGGCCGACCCGGAGGTGCGTTCGTTCCAGAACGGCGGCAAGGTCTGCAACCTGCGCATTGCCACGTCGGAAAGCTGGAAGGACCGCACTTCGGGCGAGCGGCAGGAGCGGACCGAGTGGCACACCGTGGCGATCTTCTCCGAAGGTCTGGCCGGCGTGGCCGAGCGGTTTCTGAAGAAGGGCTCCAAGGTCTATCTCGAGGGCCAGCTGCGCACGCGCAAGTGGCAGGACCAGCAGGGCAATGATCGCTATTCGACCGAGGTCGTGCTGCAAGGCCCGGGCGCCGTGCTGACCATGCTTGACGGCGCGGCGGGTGCCGGCGGCGGTGCTGGTGGTGGCCGTTCGGGCGGCTGGAACGAGGGTGGTTCCTCGGGCGGCGGTGCGGGTGGCGGCTTTGGCGGCGGCCGGTCAGGCGGTGCCTCGGGCGGCGGCGCGGCCGGCGGCTGGAACCAGGGCGGCGGCGGCTCGTCGGGCGGCGGGTTCGCCGACGATCTGGATGACGATATTCCGTTCTGATCTGGGCATTAGCGCGAGATCAGGTGAGGGCCTCGGCGAAAGCCGGGGCCTTTGCTTTTTGGTGTAGGGGGCGCATTGCGCAAATTGCTGGGGCCAGATAGCTTGCCGACGGACAACTAGGGGTGCGTGCAGTTCATGCCTTTTCAGAATACCCATAGATTCGTTCGGGCAACGCTTTTACATCTGCTCATGATTTTCAGCATTTTTATCAGTATATGTTCGGCAGAGGTTCGTGCCGAAGAATCGACTGAGGATGTGGTTGCGCTTAAAGAATTAGCGGGAAAATCCTCTGATTTTCCGGAGGATATAACCGATATTTTTCTGCGAGATTTCAATAACGGTATTCGTCGTGGCGCATTGGACTCGCTCAATAGTCACAATATTCCCGTTCCTGCGTCTGGCATAAAAGTTACGACAAAAATAGTCGATTTTTATCATAATAAAATATTGGAAACTCATATTGAGGCTGATGGAATATTTTTCCTGTATAAGTTCCTCGGGAAATCGGGCGGAAATCTATTTTCGGTTTCCTGTGTATCTCGAACGGCGAAGCCATTTGAAGTATCGGTGCCGGCATGCCAGCAGCAGGTGCAATTGGCGTTCGGAAATTAGTCGATCGCCGCCTCCCTAACCGATATGTTACGCGAGGAATGGCCCCGCCTCTAACGCCGGAAGACGGTCTGGGAGCGCGAGGGTGTTAACCCTCGCACCTTCCTTTTATTCCTTGGGCAATTTCAATCCGGCCAGCGCCGCGAACGGCCCGCTCGCGCTTTCGCCCAGAATTCCGGCTTCCTTGCGGGCGCGGTCGGCCTCGGGGCCGGCGGCGAAGGGGTCTATGGCCAGGGCGAGGGACTGGGCGATGGCTTCGCCGAGGTCGAAGGTGTGGCCGGTATATTCGATCTCGTCGAGGTCGGCGGCCGTCAGTTCGACTTCCTCGTCCGGGGCCTGGGCGCCGGTGGTGGGGACGAAGCGGAGGGCGAGGGATTCGCTGGCTTTCTGGGGGAGGTCCTCGCCGGAGATCGCGCAGGGCTGGACCCATTCGGCGGCGAGGCTGCCGGCGGCATTCACCACGTCGCCGTCGGCGGTGAGGGTGACGATCGCTTCGAGGCGGCCGATCGAGACGAGCGCGAAGCGGTGGGCGAGGGCGGCGCGCTCTTCCCTTGTGGCGCTGAGGGAGAGCGGCGCGGGGGAGAGTTGGCGGCGGTCGATCGGCCGGGAGAATTCGGGGGGCGTCATGGTCAGACGCTTTCGGGAAGTTCGATCCGGGCGGCGAGGAGGTCTTCGGCGGTCTTGCCGTCGAGGCTGGTGGCGAAGCTGCGCAGCAGGGCGGCGATCGTGGCGGGGGCGCCGTTTTCGCCCAGCGTGATGTTGCGGGTGATGGCTTCGGTCAGGGCCGTGTCATCCGGCAGGGCGAGGGCTTCGCGCAAGGCGCCGAGGCGGCCGCCCAGCACGCTCATCAGCTTGCCCATGTGCTTGCCGACGACGAGATCGCCCACGCCGGATTCGCGCAGTTGGCCGTCCATGTCGTCGACGAACAGTTCGGTCAGGCGGACCGAGGGGGCGACGAGGGCCTCCTCGCGCTCCATCCGCAGGAGGACGGCGGCGAGGGTGAGGGTGATCGCATCGAACCGGCCGGGGACGGTGTCGGCGATCCCGCCTTCAGCATACCAGCGCTTGTCGCGCGCCAGTTCGACCGTGCGGTGCCACAGCGGGCGGTAGGGCGCGCGGTCGTCGGCCGGGCGATTGAGGAGGCGGGAGAGGAGACCCATGGCATTGTCCTTGGCGGCCGCCCGGCGGCGGCGATGATCGGGGCGCCGCCATTCAGCGGCGATTAAATGGGCGGGCTCCAAGCGCGGCATTGCGAGATGCCGCGCGGGGCCCTAAGGCTTGCCGGCGATACAGTTTGTGCGGGGGCCTTGGCAACCGCGCGGGCGTTTAAGGCAAGCGGAGCGACAATGCAGGTTCTCAGGCAGGTTATGGTGGGCGTTGTGGCTGTTTCAGCGCTGGCCGGCTGCGCGTCGATCAAGGATCACCGCGGCTACCTGGTGGACCAGGCGCTGGTCGATTCGGTCCAGCCGGGGATCGACAACAAGCTGTCGGTGGAACGCACGCTGGGCCGCCCGACCTTCATTTCGCAGTTCGGCGAGCCGGTGTGGTACTATGTCGCGATCGACACGCACCAGGCGGCCTTTACCCGTCCGCGCCCCTATAACGAGCTGGCGCTCAAGGTGCATTTCGATCAGGCCGGCAACGTGGCGCGGCTGGAAAAGACCGGGATGGAGAAGGTCGTGATTCTCGATCCGGATGGCCACGTGACGCCGACGCTCGGCGCGCACCGCACCTTCCTCGAGGATCTGTTCGGCAATATCGGCACGGTCGGCTCGGGTCTTGGCGCGCAAGGGCCCAACGGCGACAACACCGGCGGGCAATAAGAGCGGCCGCAATTCGGCCCATGCGGGGCTGCGAACGGGCGCCTTCTGCGCTTCCGGTGCTCACGTGCTGGAAGTACGCTGCGCGCCGGTTCTCGAAGGCACCCATTCTCGCTCCGGCCTGAGCCGAATTCCGGCCACTCTTGCGTGGTGGGTCCCCCGCGTCCGCTGAAGGCTTCCGGCGCCGGCCGCTCCCCCGGCCCGGTGCCGTTGTTGTTCCGGGACGGCTTGATCCTTTCCCATGATGCCCCATATCCCGGGGCATGGACGATACGAGGGGCAGCCACGGCCTGATCCAGTGGCACGGGACCACCATCATCGGGGTCAAGAAGAACGGCCGCACCGTGATTGCCGGTGATGGGCAGGTTTCCATGGGCAACACGGTGATGAAGCCCAATGCCCGCAAGGTGCGGCGCATCGGTGAGGGCAAGGTGATCGGCGGGTTCGCCGGGGCCACGGCCGATGCCTTCACCCTGTTCGAGCGGCTGGAGCGCAAGCTGGAGCAGCACCGGGGGCAGCTGATGCGCGCGGCGGTGGAGCTGGCCAAGGACTGGCGGACCGACAAGTATCTGCGCAATCTCGAAGCCCTGATGATCGTGGCCGATGCCGAGACCATGCTGGTCCTCACTGGCAATGGCGATGTGCTGGAGCCGGAAGGCGGGATCACCGCGATCGGTTCGGGCGGCAACTATGCGCTGGCGGCGGCCCGCGCGCTCGATTCCTACGAGGACGACGCCGAGACGATCGCGCGCAAGGCGATGCAGGTTGCCGCGGACATCTGCGTCTTCACCAATGACCGCGTCACCGTCGAGAGCATCTGATTCCCCATGAATGACAACCTGACCCCCAAGGCGATCGTCCGCGCGCTGGACGAGCATATCATTGGCCAGTCCGACGCGAAGAAAGCCGTGGCCGTGGCCCTGCGCAACCGCTGGCGGCGGCAGAAGCTCTCGCCCGAGCTGCGCGACGAGGTGACGCCGAAGAACATCCTGATGATCGGGCCGACGGGCTGCGGCAAGACCGAGATCAGCCGGCGGCTGGCCAAGCTGGCCGAGGCGCCGTTCGTCAAGGTCGAGGCGACCAAGTTCACCGAGGTCGGCTATGTCGGCCGCGACGTCGAGCAGATTGCCCGTGATCTGGCCGAGGAAGCGATCCGGCTGGAAAAGGACCGCCGCCGCGAGGCCGTGCGCGAAGCCGCCAGCAAGGCGGCGATGGACCGCCTGCTCAAGGCCATCGTTGGCGAGAATGCCAGCGAGGCGACGCGCGAATCCTTTCGCCAGCGCATCGTGGAAAACGCGATGAACGAGGTGGAGGTTGAGATCGAGGTCGAGGACAGTCCCGCGATGCCTTTCGAGCTGCCGGGGATGGGCGGCAATGTCGGCATGATCAACCTGTCCGACATCATGGGCAAGGCGCTGGGGCGCGGCAATCTCAAGCGGCGCAAGCTCAAGGTGCCTGATGCCTGGGACAAGCTGGTCGACGAGGAAGCCGAAAAGCGCATGGACCAGGACGACGTCGCCCGCGTCGCGCTGCTCAATGCCGAGCATAACGGGATCGTGTTCATCGACGAGATCGACAAGATCGCGGTTTCCGACGTGCGTGGCGGCTCGGTCTCACGCGAGGGCGTGCAGCGGGACCTGCTGCCCCTGATCGAGGGGACGACCGTGGCCACCAAATACGGGCCGATGAAGACCGACCATATCCTGTTCATTGCTTCGGGCGCGTTCCACGTGGCCAAGCCCTCCGACATGCTGCCTGAACTGCAAGGGCGCCTGCCGATCCGGGTCGAGCTGAAGGCGCTGACGGAAGAGGACTTCGTGCGCATTCTTGGCGAGACGCGGGCCAACCTCGTCGAGCAATATCGCTCGCTGCTGGCCACCGAGCAGGTCACCGTCGAGATTACCCCCGAGGCCGTGCGCGAGGTGGCGAAGATCGCGGCGCAGGTGAACGCGAGCGTCGAGAACATCGGCGCGCGGCGGCTGCAGACGGTGATGGAGAAGTTGCTCGAGGAACTGAGCTTCGAGGCCGAGGACCGCAAGGGCGAGACCGTGACGGTCGACGCGGCCTATGTGCGCGAGCGGCTGACCGATCTCGCGCAGGACAGCGACCTGTCGAAGTATATTCTGTAAATCACTGTTTCGTCGTTGCGCGCGGAGCGAAGCAATCCAGGGCGGTTCTGCGCAGGCCTTGGATTGCTTCGTCGCTGCGCTCCTCGCAATGACGAGCGGGGGGATCAGCCGGCCGGTACGGCGGGGTCCTCTTCCTCCGGCCCCAGCCAGCGGCGCATGGTGCCGCGCAGGAGGAGGACGTACAGACCGGCCGCTCCGGCGATCGCCGCCGTGGTCAGCCAGAACACGGGCGGGCTGGTGGTTTCGTACCACGAGCCCATCGTGCCGCTGAGGATCGAGGCGGCCGAGACGGACAGGGCATCGACCCCGAGCAGCGAGCCGCGCCACTGTTCGGGGGCGCGGGCGGCGTAGAAGGTTTCCATCACCGGCGAGAAGAAGGCGCCGCCCCAGTTCGAGGCGAGGTGGAACAGGACCGGGATCCACAGCGGGGCAAGGCCGTCCGCCCCGGCCAGCAAGGGCGCGCCGGCCAGCAGCAGGGTGGAAACGGCGAAGATCACGCAGCCGACCCCCATCTTGGTGAAGAGGTCCGGCTCGGTCCCGCGCCTTGCCTGCCAGCGCCAGAGCAGGATGACGACCGGCACGTAGGCGGCAGGCGCCAGCCCGTCGAGCGCCTGGAGCCATGGGACCGGCACCGCGAAGCCGCCGACGGTCATCTGCACATGGTCGCGCAGCCACAGGTTGTAGACGTTCCAGATCTGGGCCTGCGCGGTCCAAAACCCGAGGCTGACCGGCCACATCGCGAAAAGGCCGAGAATGTCGCGCTTCTGGTGCGGAGTGAGCGGGGCGCGGTGGACCTTCATCCCTTTGGGCGGATCGGGCGGCAAGTGGCGCGCGCCGACCAGATACCAGACGAGGCCGATCAGCATGCCGAAGCCGGCGACGGCGAAACCCGCGTGCCAGCCATAGTATTTCGCCACGGCGCCGCTGGCGAGCGGGGCGATGAAGGCGCCGAGATTGACCACCATCGAATAGATCTGGAAGGCATCGGCCAGCCGCCGGTCCCCGGCATGATAGAGCGCGCGGATCTGCGGCTTGAGATTGCCGCGCAGCAGGCCCGCGCCGCTGACCAGCAGCATCAGCGCGATCAGGAAGGTCTGGTCGAAGGCCATGGCGAAGTGGCCGGCGGTCATGGTGAGCGCGCCGGTCGTCACGGCGAAGCGGCGCGAGACGAACTTGTCACCCAGCCAGCCGCCGATCAGGGGGAGGAAGGTGAGGACCGCATAGTAGATGCCGAAGGTCTGGGTGGCGATCGCCGCCGGGGTGATCGCGCCGAACAGGCTTTCGAGCAGGCGGCGATAGGCGGCGAAACCGATGATGTGCTCCATCCGGCCCGGCTGGAGCAGGTCGCCGGTCATGTAGAGCACCAGCATGGCGACCATGCCGTGGAAGGAGATCCGGTCCCACAGTTCGGTGCCGCTAAGCACCCAGGTGCCCTTGGGATGGCCCCAGCGTTCGGGGACTTCGGCGGCGGGCGGGATGACGGCGGTGTCGGTGATGGCTTCCACGAAGACCTGCGCTGCTATCTGACGGAAGGGCAAGGTGGCCATGCCGCCGCGATTGCGCAACAACGCATCGCTGCGGTAGGCTGATCCCATGACTTACGAAACGCCCGATGACCGCCCGATTTACCGCCTGCTCACCGGCAAGGACGACCGCGCCTTCTGCGAGCGCGTGTCGGAAGCGCTGGCGCAGGGCTGGCGGCTCTATGGCTCGCCCTCGATCACCTATGACGGGGGGATGGACTGCGTGAAGGTGGCGCAGGCCGTGGTGTGGCACGAGGCTGACGTGGTGAAGTGAGGGAGCGGCGGCTCGCAGCGCTGAAGGGGCGGGCAAGACGGCCCTGGATTGCTTCGCTCCGCTCGCAATGACGAAGAAACATGATGTTCCCAAGCGCAAGGAATGTTGCAGGAATGCTCATCGTTCAAAGTTCGTCATTCAAAGTTCGTCATTGCGAGGAGCGTAGCGACGAAGCAATCTAGGGCGATGACACGCACCTTTCGCCCCGCTGTCTACATAGTGGCCAGCAAGCCCAACGGGACGATCTACGTCGGGGTAACCTCGAACTTGCCCCGCCGCGCTTGGCAACACCGTGAGGGCGAAATTGAAGGTTTTACCCAAACATACGGCTGTAAACTGCTCGTCTGGTACGAAATGCATTCGACCATGGAACACGCCATCACCCGTGAGAAGCAACTCAAGGGCGGCTCCCGCAAACGCAAGCTCGGCCTGATCGAAGAAGGCAACCCACAGTGGCGCGACCTGTTCGCTGAAATCTGCTCGTGAGGCCCTGGATTGCTTCGGCGCTGCGCTCCTCGCAATGACGAAGTGAGGGGGAGAGGCACTCTCGCGGGTTCCTCTACTCCGCCGCCACGCCAAGCTCGGCCTGTTCGTTGGCCTGCCTTGCCCACATTTCGGCGTAGAGACCGTCGCGCCGGAGGAGTTCGGCGTGCGTGCCCTGTTCGGCGAGGCGGCCGAGTTCGAGGACGAAGATCGTGTCGGCGTCGGCGATGGTCGAGAGGCGGTGCGCGATCGAGATCGTGGTGCGGTGTTCCGCGAGGGCGTGCAGCGTGGCGAGGATGTCCTGCTCGGTGCGGGTGTCGAGCGCGCTGGTCGCTTCATCCAGCAGCAGGATCGGCGGGTTTTTGACCAAGGTGCGGGCAATCGCGACGCGCTGCTTCTCACCACCCGAGAGCTTGAGTCCGCGTTCGCCGACTTCGGTGGCGAAGCGCTGGGGCAGGCGCTCGATCAGGCCCATCAGGGCCGCGCCGCGCGCGGCGGACTCGACCTGTTCGTCGCTCGTGCCGTCGCGCCCGTAAGCGATGTTGTAGCCGATGGTGTCATTGAACAGGACCGAATCCTGCGGGACGATGCCAATCGCGCTGCGCAGCGAGGTCTGCGTCACTTCGCGGATGTCCTGCCCGTCGATCAGGATGCGGCCGGCTTGCGGATCGTAGAAGCGGAACAGCAGGCGGGCGATCGTGCTCTTGCCCGCGCCTGAGGGGCCGACGATGGCGACCTTGTGGCCGGCGGGAATGTCGAGGCTGAGGCCGTGGAGGATGGTGCGGTCGGGGTCGTAGCCGAAAACGACATTGTCGAACGTGACCGAGGGACGGCGGATGACGAGGGCCGGGGCGGCGGGAGCGTCGGCCACTTCCTGCGGGGTGTCGAGCAGCTTGAACATGGCGGCCATGTCGATCAGGCCCTGCCGGATGTTGCGATAGACCATGCCGAGCATGTCGAGCGGGCGGAACAGCTGGGTAAGATAGGTCTGGACGAAGACCAGCTGGCCGGCGCTGTATTCGCCCTTGGACCAGCCCCATGCGGTATAGGCCAGCGCCCCTGCCATCAGCAGGTTGACCACGAGGGCCTGGGCGATGTTGAGCATGCCGAGCGAGTTCTCGCTCTTGACCGCCGCTGCGGCATAGGCGCGGGTGGCCTTGGCGTAGCGGGCTTCCTCGCGCGCCTCGGCGCCGAAATACTTCACCGTCTCGTAGTTGAGCAGGCTGTCCACCGCGCGGGCGAGGGCCTGACCGTCGAGCCGGTTCATCTGCTCGCGCAGCTTGGTGCGCCATTCGGTGATCGTGCGGGTGACCCAGATGTAGGCGACGACGGCGAAGCCCGTGGCGGCAACGAGGCCCCAGCCGAAGTTGAGCTGGAAGATCACCGCGACCACCACCAGCTGCAGCACCGTGGGGGCGATGTTGAACAGCATGAAATAGAGCATCGTGTCGATGGACTTGGTCCCGCGCTCGATGGTCTTGGTCACTTCGCCGGTGCGGCGGGCAAGGTGGAAGCGCAGCGACAGGCGGTGAAGCTGGGCGAAGACGTTTTCGGCCAGCGCCCGGGTGGCGTCCTGCCCGACCCGCTCGAACACGATGTTCCGGAGGTTGTCGAACGCCGTGCCGAGGAAGCGCCCGGCCGAATAGCCCAGCACCGCCAGCATCACGAAGGACAGCAGGCGCGGGCCGGTGGTGTTCATCGCGTCCACTGCCCATTTGAGCAGATAGGGGAGCGCGAGCTGCACCGCGGTCGAGATCAGGATGAACAGGCAGGCGACGACGATCCGCACCTTGAGCGCGCGGTCGTCACGCGGCCAGAGGTAGGGAAGGAAGCGGCTCAGCGTGGACCAGCCGTCATGACGGGCACCGGGGGCGTTGATGGCGGTTTCGGGAGGCATGCCCGGCCTATGTAGGAGCGGGACGACAAATGCAAAAGCCGCGTGGCGGGAAAAGGCCGCTAGGGAATGCTGGCAAAGCCGTTCGACCAGTTGTCCTGCGGCAGCTGGAACAGGACGCGGCGGGTGGGAAAATCGATCGCGATGCGGGGGAAGACCCTGAGTTCGCGCATGCCGAGCAGGATGGCGGGCTTCTTCTCAAGCCCCAGCACGCGGAACGGCGGGGCGTCGATGAAGGCGATGGCGACGTTGGTGATCTCCATCCCCTGGATCTTGAGGCTGCGCGAGACAGCGATGTTGGCCGTCGCGGTCTGCCCGGTGACGCTGGTCAGCAGGATCGGGATCAGGGCGGCGCCCTTCTTGCCGAGCGCTTGTTGCAGGGCGAGGTTGCCGATCGTGCCCTCGGCCCCGCTGTCGATCACAACATTGGTGGCGACGCCGTCGATCCGGGCGTCGGTCATGATCAGCTGGCCCGACTTGCGGCGGGCGGTGACGACGATGTCGTAGTCATTGTCGGCAGCGGCGCCGCGCCGTTCCTCGATCGTCATCAGGTTCTTGCGGAAGTCGATCAGCACGCGCTGGCCCTGTAGGCCATCGACCCCGACGATGCCGTCGGCGCCGATGTTCTTTTCCTCGAGCACCGGGGCAAGCAGCCCGTAGTAGGAGCGCTTGCCAAGCGCCAGCTCGTCGATCGTCACGGTGCGGACTGGCAGGCTGCCGGCGATGCCGGTGACCACGGCCGAGCCGGCCTCGGTGAGCTTGAGCTGGTCGGCCAGGCTGTCGCTCACCACGGTGTTCTGGGCGCCGGTGTCGATGAGGAAGCGGAAGGGCCCGGCATCGCCAATGCGGACCGCGACCGACATGCGCTGCTGGCTGTCGATCCGGGCGGGGACCGTGTCGCTCTCGGCGCTCGACTGGGCGCGGGCGCTATTGGTCTGCACCGCCCCGGCGGCGAGGCTGAGCAGGGCTGGTACCAGCAAGGTGGCGGCGAGGCCCATCGCGATGCGTTCTCCCGCCAGCATTCTACGCCTGTGCGGGCCGGGCCGCCAGCGATCTTCTGTCTTCTACTGAGCGAGGAAAAAGGGATCGTGTTCGCGTGAGACCTTGCGAGCGAGCCAGGCGCCGCTGGCCTCAGCCTCGGGCCAGTCGGCGGCGGTGAGAACCTGGGGGCTCGACTGGCCGTCCCAGCGAATGAAGCGGCGATTACCGGGTGCGATGCGCTGCGCGAAGCGCTGGGCGACGATGGTCTGGATCAGGTGTTCGTCGGCGCAGACCGTGCCGGCGAGGCGGCCTTGCGCAAAGGCGCGGTCGAGTTCGGGCAGGATCGCCGCGCAGACGTCGCGGGGGAGGGACCACCATTGCGACCCCTTGTGCCATTCGCCCCACGGCCGGACGCGGCGCGGCGGGAGGAGGCGGGACAGCGCGCGCAGGGCGCGGGCGGGGTAATAGAGCCACGGTTTGGCGGGATCGGGCCGCAGGCACCGCGCGTCGAGACGCAGGCGCTCCATCCGTTCGGCTTGCAGCGCCGGGGCAGCCTCGATGCAGCAGTCTTGCGCGGGGGCGGGAATCATCGCCTCGGGCGCGGCCAGCGGCCAGTCCGCCCCGCTGACGAGATGGGCCATGGTGAAGGGCCGGCGCAGGGCCTCGGCGAGGAGCAGGCGGGTCGCGGCGACCTGGCTGTTGTGGCCCCAGCGCACGGCGACCGGACGGGGGATGACCGCGAGTTCGGGGCGCGGGGTGAGAAATGCCCCGCGCGTTTCGCGCCACAGCGGGCTTTTCGCGTCGAGGTGGACCACGGCGAAGTCCGGCCCGCCGGGCGGGGCGAGGCGGTCGACCAGGGCGCGCAGCTGCGCGGCATCGGCATGGGCGAGGACCAGCCAGGCGAACCGTGCCGGCTGGCTCAACCGTGCGATTCCCGCGGGCGGTCACGGCGCGGCAGGACCGCGCCGCGCAGGTGGAGCAGGGTTTCAACGATCTCGGCATGGGCCGGGTGGCGGGTGAGCCACAGGGCGGCCAGCCAGCCGCCGACGCCGGCCAGCGCGGTGAGCATGACCTGCCCCATCCCGGCGCTGGCCGCCGGGTGCCACAGGGCATAGCCGGCATAGACCGGGGCAACGGCGGCGAGGGTGGCCGCGCCGCTCTTGAGCCAGACCCCGAACAGCGCGCGCGGGGCGAAGCCGAGGCATGAGCGCAGGAAGCCGAAGTAGATCGCGATCCAGCACAGCCCGTGGGCGAAGCGCGAGAGGGCCGCGCCGATGACGCCGAGCGGGGCGAAGGCGAAGAGCAGGACGATCGAGGCGAGAGTGTCGAGCGAATTGCGCACGACCAGGGCGCGCATCCGCCCGGTCAGCAGCGGCAATTCGATGTGCAGCGGCAGGGCGACGTAGCACATCTGGGCGAGCGCGATCCACGCCAGCATCGGCGATGCCGCCAGCCAGCGCTCGCCATAGAGGCTGCGGATGATCGGTTCAGCCAGGGCCGCGATGCCCGCCATGGCCGGCCAAGTGACGGCGGTATAGGCCGCGACCACCCGCACATAGGGCGGGCCGAGCGGCTCGCCGCTGTCGCGCAGGCGGGCGAAGGCGGGATAGAACACCCCCGCGACCGCGCCCGAAACCAGAGTGCGCAGCTGGGCGGCGAGGCCGCTGGCGCGAGAGAAGAGGCCGACCGCGACCGCGCCGATCATCCGCCCGATCACCAGTTCGGGCGCCCGCATCCCGACCGCGCCGATCAGCACCAGCGCGCTGTTGCCCCCGCCGAAGCGCAGCAGCGGGGCCGAGCCCCTGAGCGAGAACGGCCGGGGCAGCGTGAACCCGTTGCGCCACTGGCTGATCGCCATCCGCGCGCCCTGCTGGGCAAAGGCGCCCCAGGCCAGCGCGAGGGCGCCGTGGCCGCGCCAGGCGAGGATGATGGCGGTGACGGCATTGGCGGCGGCGGCGCCAATCTCGATCATCGTGTTCGAGCGGAAATCGAGGGCGCGCTGGCGCAGGGCCTGCGGCACGATCGCCAGCGGCACCATCAGGTAGGACGCGGCGATGATCGCGGTGATCGGGAGCAGGCGCGGATCGCCATAGAAACGGGCGATCGGCTGGGCGGCGAGCAGGGCGACGGCCGCGACGCTCCACGCCACGGTGACCGAGAGGGCGAAGGCGCTGGCCAGCTTGCGCTGGTCCAGCTCAGCCTCACCGACTATGTAGCGGGTGACGCCGAAGTCCTGCAGCAGGGCGATCATCTGCACGGCGGCGAAGGCGATCGAGAACAGGCCGAGGTCGTCCGGCCCGATGAACCAGCGCGCGATGACCACACTGGCGATGAACTGGATCGCGAAGGACATGTACTGGGCGGAAATGGCCCAGATGGCGGCGGCGCGGACGGACATGGCCTCAGATCCCCGCGAGACTGAGGGCGACGCGGGTGGCCGCACCGACGTGGCCATGGCGCGCGAGCCGGCCAGCGAGGCGCCAGAGCGGCGCGCGCTGCGCGGCGGGCAGGGCGCGGATATGGTCGATCAGCAAACCCTGTCCCTCTCCGGCAAGGGCGGCGGGCTGCCAGGCGAGACGTTCGACCAGTTCGCCGCGCAGGCGCTCGCCAAGGCCCGGTTCATTGAAGAGGCCGTCCAGCTCCGGCAGCGACGGGATCTGCGTGCCTGGTGCGATGGGATCAGGCTCTCCGCGCTGGCGCCGGACATGGGCTTCCCAGCTGACCGCGACATTGAGCGCCTGTTCGACCGCGTGACGCTGGCTGACCTGGCCCGGATAGACGCGGTAGCGGATCAGCCGTTCGGGCAGGTTGGCCATCGTGGTCCGCCCGGCCAGCCGCAGCCACAGGTCGTGATCCTCGCAGTGGCGGTAGGAGGAGTGATAGCCGCCGGTCGCGCGCAGCAGTTCGGTGCGGGCCATGACCGACGGGTGACAGAACAGGGGCCCGGTGCGGAGCAGGGCGGCCAGCTCGGCATGGGTGAGGGGCTTTTCCCCGCCCTTGCCGAGCGGGCGGTCATGCTCGTCGATCAGTTCGGCCCAGGTGCCGACGATCCCGCATCCGGAATGGGCGGCAAGGTGAGCGACCTGACGGGCGAAGCGTTCTGGGCGGCAGATGTCATCGCCGTCCATCCGGGCGAAGAGCGGGGCCCGGGCCTCGGCGATGAGTTGGTTGAGGCTGGCGACGAGGCCGCGGTTCTCTCGCAGGATCGGCCGAATGCGCGGATCGGAGGCGGCATGGGCCGCGATGATCGCGTCCGAGCCGTCGGTCGAGCCGTCGTCGACGATCAGGAACTCGAAGTCGGTGAAGGTCTGGGTGCGCACGCTGCCAATCGCCGCGTCGAGGTGGCGGGCATTGTTGAAGACGCTGAGAGCGACGGTAATGGCGGGTGAGGCGGCCATCGGCGAGGGGCTCAGGCCGCGAAAGTCAGGGTGAGGGTAGCGGCAAG
>NZ_JACLAW010000007.1:250000-286798 GCF_014230315.1 Novosphingobium flavum
ACAAGCAGTGGGAGCTCCTTTAGGGAGTGACCGCGTACCTCTTGCATAATGGGTCAGTGACTTAGTTTATCGAGCAAGCTTAAGCCGTTAGGTGTAGGCGCAGCGAAAGCGAGTCTGAATAGGGCGACTGAGTTCGATGAATTAGACCCGAAACCCGGTGATCTAGGCATGACCAGGCTGAAGGTGCGGTAACACGCACTGGAGGGCCGAACCGTTGAATGTTGAAAAATTCTCGGATGAGTTGTGTTTAGGGGTGAAAGGCCAATCAAACCGGGAAATAGCTGGTTCTCCGCGAAATCTATTGAGGTAGAGCGTCGGATTTATGCCGATGGGGGTAGAGCACTGGATGGGCTAGGGGGTCGCGAGATCTACCAAACCTAACCAAACTCCGAATACCATCGAGTCTTATCCGGCAGACAGACGGCGGGTGCTAAGGTCCGTCGTCAAAAGGGAAACAGCCCTAACCTACAGCTAAGGTCCCCAAGTCATCACTAAGTGGGAAAGCATGTGGGAATCCCAAAACAACCAGGAGGTTGGCTTAGAAGCAGCCATCCTTTAAAGAAAGCGTAACAGCTCACTGGTCTAAATAAGGGTTCCTGCGGCGAAGATGTAACGGGGCTAAAGTGATGCACCGAAGCTTAGGGTGTGATCTTCGGATCACGCGGTAGCGGAGCGTTCCGTAAGCCTGTGAAGCGGTCTGGTAATGGGCCGTGGAGGTATCGGAAGTGCGAATGCTGACATGAGTAGCGATAAAGAGGGTGAGATGCCCTCTCGCCGAAAGACCAAGGGTTCCTGCTTAAAGCTAATCTGAGCAGGGTGAGCCGGCCCCTAAGACGAGCCCGAAGGGGGTAGTCGATGGGAACCACGTTAATATTCGTGGGCCTGGTGGTGTGTGACGGATCACGTGTGTTGTCACTTCTTATCGGATTGAAGTGGCTTCGAAGTGGTTCCAGGAAATAGCCCCACCGTATAGACCGTACCCGAAACCGACACAGGTGGTCAGGTAGAGTATACCAAGGCGCTTGAGAGAAGTATCCTGAAGGAACTCGGCAAATTGCCTCCGTACCTTCGGAAGAAGGAGGCCCCATATATGCGCAAGCACTTGTGGGGGGCACAGGCCAGGGGGTAGCGACTGTTTAGCAAAAACACAGGACTCTGCTAAGTCGGCTTCAAGACGACGTATAGGGTCTGACGCCTGCCCGGTGCCGGAAGGTTAAGAGGAGGAGTGCAAGCTCCGAATTGAAGCCCCGGTAAACGGCGGCCGTAACTATAACGGTCCTAAGGTAGCGAAATTCCTTGTCGGGTAAGTTCCGACCTGCACGAATGGCGTAACGACTTCCCCACTGTCTCCAGGATATGCTCAGCGAAATTGAATTCTCCGTGAAGATGCGGAGTACCCGCGGTTAGACGGAAAGACCCCGTGCACCTTTACTGCAGCTTCAGAGTGGCATTAGGAAAGAATTGTGTAGCATAGGTGGGAGGCTTTGAAGCACCGGCGCCAGCTGGTGTGGAGCCATAGGTGAAATACCACCCTGTTGTTTTCTGATGTCTAACCCAGGACCGTTAGCCGGTTCGGGGACCCTCTGTGGCGGGTAGTTTGACTGGGGCGGTCGCCTCCTAAAGAGTAACGGAGGCGCGCGATGGTAGGCTCAGGCCGGTTGGAAACCGGCTGTTAGAGTGCAATGGCATAAGCCTGCCTGACTGCGAGATTGACGAATCGAGCAGAGACGAAAGTCGGTCATAGTGATCCGGTGGTCCCTCGTGGAAGGGCCATCGCTCAACGGATAAAAGGTACGCCGGGGATAACAGGCTGATGATTCCCAAGAGCTCATATCGACGGAATCGTTTGGCACCTCGATGTCGGCTCATCACATCCTGGGGCTGGAGCAGGTCCCAAGGGTTTGGCTGTTCGCCAATTAAAGTGGTACGTGAGCTGGGTTCAGAACGTCGCGAGACAGTTTGGTCCCTATCTGCCGTGGGCGTCGATACTTGAGAGGAGTTGACCCTAGTACGAGAGGACCGGGTTGAACATGCCTCTGGTGTACCTGTCGTTCCGCCAGGAGCGCAGCAGGGTAGCTATGCATGGACGGGATAACCGCTGAAAGCATCTAAGCGGGAAGCCTCCCTCAAGATAAGGTATCTTCGAGTCGTGATAGACCATCACGTTGATAGGCCGGGTGTGGAAGTGCGGTAACGCATGGAGCTAACCGGTCCTAATAACTCTGATCATGCTTGATGAATCCCACCATCAATGACAGCTCTGCTGTGATTGACGGGACGATCGTCCAGCCAGAACAACATCACAACAGCATCGATACATATCCCCAATTGCACCGGCTCCATTGCTTGGTGACCATAGCGTCTGTGACCCACCCGATCCCATCTCGAACTCGGCCGTGAAACCAGACTGCGCCAATGGTACTAACGCTCAAGCGTTGGAAGAGTAGGGCGTCGCCAGGCATTGAAGCCGGTGCAACTCACGGGATACACAAAAAACCCATTCACAGGTCGGACTTCGGTCCAACAGAAAGCCCCGCTTCGGCGGGGCTTTTTGCGTGTTCGCGCATCGGCATGCCGGATGACCGGGCGTGATCTGGCTTGGCTGGAGCGGAGCTGCGATCTTTTCGTTCGGCGCGGCCGGCCAGGTGTTGCCTCAGTTGATCCACGGTCCATTGCCGGCTCGAACCGGGCGGGCCCGGCGATGGGTGCTTAATCGCCAGCGCGGAGGCTGTGCGGGCGGGGGGATCACGCCTTGGCAGGTTCTCGAACTGGGCGTGATGCGCAAACCCGGGGGAGGCGTCAGCTCAGGCCCTCAAGCCATTCGCGGATCATCGCCTGCCCGGCCTGGACGGCGGCAACGCCGTGGATGTCATGGTCTTCGCGCAGGCGCTCGGGGCTGGTTCCGGCCGCGGCGATCATGTCTTCGCCTTGCGCGATCCAGGCCTCGAAACGAGGGTCGAGCCCCATTTCGGCGTGGAATTGCAAAGCCAGGATGTTCGGGCCGCGGCGGAAGGCCTGATGCGGATAGAGCGGGCTCGAGGCTAGCAATTCGACCTCGGGCGGGAGGGTGAAGGTATCGCCGTGCCAGTGCAGCACCGGGACTTCGGCAATATGGCGTAGCGGGCTTTCCGGTTCGTGGATCGCCACCGGATGGAAGCCGACTTCCTTGTGCTCGCCAGCATAGACCTCGGCACCCATGGCGGCCGCGATCATCTGCGCGCCGAAGCAGACGCCGATGGTCGGATGATCGGCTTCGATCCGTTGCGACAATCGGCGCAGCTGGCACGAGATCCACGGATGGGCCTCGCGCTCGTAGACGCCCATCGGCCCGCCCATCATGATCAGCAGATCCGGTTCGCGCAGGTCGTAGCTCGAGAAGGCCGGGTCGGCGACGTCGACGCGGTCGACCTCATAGCCGGCGGCTTCGATCGGAGCACGGAAACCGGCGACTCCTTCATAGGGAACATGGCGGATGATCAGGGCAGACTTGGTCGTCATTCGGGCTTGTGGATGGTCTCTGGAGAGGGATCGGAAAGACGCGGCCGGCGGGGATGCCGCACGGCCGCGTCAAGTTTGCGGGGATTCGGTTTCCTGCGCAAGGGAGCGCGTGTCGGTCCTTGTGGTCAATGCGGGCGCTTGGCGAGGCTTGGCCGTGCCGGGACGGGTCGACGCGGGCCGCCAGGTTGCGCTGCGCTCGGCCCGGGGAGCAGGGTCTGCAGCAGGCGCTTGCCGAACGCCCAGTCACCCAGCCCGGAATCGGCGTTGATATGGCCGACCGCGCCGGCATCGACGAAGCGGCAGCCCCAGTCCCGCGCCAGTTCGACCGCGCTGGTGCGCGCGCACCACGGATCGTTGCTGCTGGCGACGAGCCAGGCCTCGAACGGAAGTTCGCGGCGCGGGGCGGCGCCGAAGCGGGCGACGCGCGGATCGAGGCCGGGACGATCGACATCGGGGGGAGCCACCAGCAGGGCGCCGGTGACCATATGGCCCGGGCCGGGGCGTTCGTATTCCGCCCACCAGGCCACGGCGAGGCACCCGAGGCTGTGCGCCACCAGCACGACGGGGCGCTGGGCCCGCTCGATCGCGAGGTTGAGCTTGTTGACCCAGGTGTTGCGATGCGGATTGTCCCACATGCCGAGGTCGACCCGGTGACAGTCGGATCGCTCACGTTCCCAATGCGATTGCCAGTGTTGCGGACCGGAATCGCCAAGACCCGGGATGATCAGGATCAGCGGGTCGTTGGTGGTTGAAAAGGTGGCGGGGCGGTCTATCGGGGTGTGGTCCATGGCATCCTCCTGCGGGTGGGCGCCGGGCGACTGGGTTTGCGTACCGACGGCGTTGCCATAATCTCAAGTTTATTGGTAGACAATAGGCTTGCGATTATCGGTGGTGAGGGCGGGGCAGGCGGAGCCGGAGGTTTTCCCGTCGTGTGGTGTCGCCCGGCGGTCAGCCTAACCGGGCAGGAAAGGTGGAGAGCGGGTGATTTCGCGCATCAAGGGGGCCTTCGATCCCTATATCCTGGCCCTGCTGGCAACGGTCGGCCTTGCCTCGCTCCTGCCGGCGCGCGGCGAGGCGGCGGAGGTCGTGGACGCGGCGGCCAATGCCGCGATCATCGTGCTGTTCTTCCTGCACGGGGCCAAGCTCTCGCGCGAGGCGATCGTCACGGGGTTCGGCAACTGGCGGCTTCATGCCGCGGTGCTGGCGACGACTTTCATCCTCTTTCCCCTGTTGGGACTGACCATGGCCGCGATTCCGGGGCTTCCGGCCACGGCGGGGGCGGGGATCCAGTTCCTGACGCTGCTGCCTTCGACGGTGCAAAGTTCGATCGCCTTCACCTCCATCGCCGGGGGCAACGTGGCGGCGGCGGTGTGCAGCGCCTCCTTTTCCAACCTGCTCGGCATTTTCGTGACCCCGCTGCTGGCGGCCCTGCTCATGGGCGGGCACGGTGCGGGCGTTTCGTGGGACGCGGTCGAGAAAATCGTGCTGCAACTACTGGTGCCCTTCGTGCTGGGCCACGCCCTGCGCCCGGTGATCGGGGGCTGGGTGGGACGGCACCGTTCGCTGCTCTCCTATGTCGATCGCGGCTCGATACTGCTGGTGGTCTATTCCGCTTTCAGCGCGGCCGTGGTCGGCGGGCTTTGGCATAAGGTGCCGCTGTGGCAGATCGCGGTTCTGTTCGGGCTCAGCGCGGTGCTGCTGGCCGTGGTCATGGTGGTGACGTGGTTTGGCGGCCGCGCGCTTGGCTTTGCGCGCGAGGATGCGATCGTCCTGCTGTTCTGCGGCTCCAAGAAGAGCCTGGCGAGCGGGGTTCCGATCGCCGGGGTGCTGTTCCCGGCGGCGCAGGTGGGGGTAGTGATCCTGCCGGTGATGATTTTCCACCAGATCCAGCTGATTGCCTGCGCCCTGATCGCCCGCGCGCTGCACACCCGGTTGATGCGCGCGATCTGACGCGGCACAGTCGCTCCCGACAAACAGTCTGACGGGAGAGGCATTGTGCAGGATTGGTTCGGGCGGGCGGCGGGAGCCGGCGCCATTGCGATGGCGGTTGGGCTGACCGCTGCCGTCCACGGTGCGCCGCCGCCGCGCCAGCCGGAGATCGGGGGGCGGGGCAAGGCGGTCCTGACCGTGGCGGGCCTGCGGTTTCGTGATGCCGACGGCAATGGCCGCCTGACCCCCTACGAGGACTGGCGGCTTTCGCCCGAAGCGCGGGCGGACGATCTGGTGCGACGGATGACGCTGGCCGAAAAGGCCGGGGAGATGGTTCACGGCACTTTGCCCGGCAAGGGCGGGGCGCTCGGCCAGTCGGCCGATGGCTATGACCTCGATGCCGTGCGCGAACTGGTGCTTGGCCGGCACATCACCAGCCTGATCACCCGCCTTTCGCTGGCGCCGCGCCCGATGGCCGCGCAGGCCAACGCGGTCCAGGCCCTTGCCGAGCAGGGGCGGCTCGGCATTCCGCTGACCATCAGCAGCGATCCGCGCAATCACTTCCATCACGTGTTGGGAGCGGGAGAATCCGCCGCCGGAGTAAGCCAGTGGCCGGAGGCGCTGGGCTTCGCGGCGCTGGGGGACGCGGCGCTGGTGCGCCAGTTCGCCGCGATCGCGCGGATCGAATACCGCGCCGTGGGCATCCACGAGGCGCTCAGCCCGCAGGTCGATCTGGCCAGCGAGCCGCGCTGGAGCCGGCAGTCCGGCACCTTCGGGTCGGATCCGGCGCTGGCGAGCCGGCTTGGCGGGGCCTATGTCGTGGGCTTTCAGGGTGGAGAGACCGGGCTTACGCGGGGCGGGGTGATGACCGTGGTCAAGCACTGGGTGGGATATGGCGCCCTGCCCGAGGGGTTCGACGCGCACAATTACTATGGCCGCACCGCGCGGCTGAATACGCCGCAGTTGAACCTGCACCTGTCCGCCTTTCGCGGCGCCCTGGCCGCGCGCAGCGGCGGGATCATGCCGACCTATCCGATCGTCTCGGGGCCGTCGGTCGGCGGCAAGGCGGTCGAGCCGGTGGGCGCCGGCTATAGCAAGGTGCTGTTGACCGATCTGCTGCGCGGCCAGCTGGGCTATGGCGGGATCATCCTGTCGGACTGGGGGATCACCGCCGACTGCAACGAGCGCTGCCGCGCGCCGACCGCCGAGGCGCCGCAGCGCCCTCAGGACATTTCGACCGCATGGGGGGTAGAGAACCTGACCGTGCCGCAGCGCTTCGCCCTTGGAATCGCTGCCGGGATCGACCAGTTCGGCGGCACGCACGACGTTGCCGCGCTGCTCGAGGCCGCGCGGCAAGGCGCGGTCAGCGAGGCGCGGATCGACGCTTCGGTGAAGCGGGTCCTTGCGGCAAAGTTTCGGCAAGGGCTTTTCGAGAACCCCTATGTCGATCCGGCCGCGGCCGAGCGGCTGATCGCCGATCCGGCCCATCATGCCCTCGCCGCCCGGACCCAGCGCGCGGCACAGGTCCTGCTGACCGACAAGGGCCTGCCGGCACTGCGGCGGGGCGGACGCAAGGTCTGGCTGTTCGGGGCCGATCCGGCCGCTGCCCGCGCTGCCGGACTGACCGTGATGGACAGTCCGGCCGGGGCCGATTTCGCGCTGATCCGGGCCGAAAGCCCGTCCGAGATCATCCATCCCCATTCGTTCTTCGGCACGCGTCAGAAGGAAGGGCGGCTCGACTTCCGCGATGGCGATCCGGTCTATGAGGCGCTGAAGCAGGCGAGGGCGGCCGGGGTGCCTGCGGTCTTCGCCGTCTTCCTCGACCGGCCCGCGATCCTGACCAACGTGGTAGACAAGGCGGCGGCGGTGATCGGCAATTTCGGGGCGAGCGACGCGGCCGTGTTCGACGTGGTGCTGGGGCGGGCGACCGCGCGCGGGCGGCTGCCGTTCGAGCTGCCCTCGTCGATGGCAGCAGTTGCCGCGCAGGACCCGGCCCAGCCGGACGACAGCCGCGATCCGCTGTTTCCGCGCGGTGCCGGGATCGTGCCGGGGCGCAGGTGACGGGAGGCCCGGTGGCACCTCGCGGTGCCGCTGGCCTGCCTATTCGAGTTCGAGGATGATGGCGTCCACGGCGAGGCTTTCGCCCGGCGCCGCGTTGACCTTCTTGACCGTGGCGGATTTTTCGGCGCGCAGGATGTTTTCCATCTTCATCGCCTCGACCACATCGCCCTCCTTGACGTGAAGCGCGACGAGCAGGCCGGGCATCGTGCAGATCAGGAACCTTGAAAGGTCTGGCGGAACCTTCTCGATCATGTGCGCGGCGAGCGGCGCGATCCGGGCGGGCATGAAATTGGCTATCTCATGGGCCTGAATCGAGGTCGGGGGTTGCGGGATGAGAATTTCCTGCTCGTTCATAATGAAGCTGTTGGAAAACCCGCCGCCGACATTGGCTTCAATCTTGCTGGCATCAAGCAATTGCGAGTCGCAGACACCAACTCCCTACGCGAGGAGGTGAAGAAGCAAATTTCCATCTTTTACGGGCTGAGTGGCTCATAGGCGAAGGCCTATTTGGTCCGTACGCGAGAACCAGTCTCAACCCAGTTGGCCGACTGGTACAGGTTAAAGGCACTCAGCCATTGTGCTCTTGGCGCGATAAGCCAAACGTGTCTTAAACCGCATGGTTTGCAAGGATAAGGCGAACGCCCTTTGGCTCGTTCACCGGGTCTGGACTGGGTTTCGGTCTTTCAGAAGGCAAAGCGGCCTCTCCAGCCTACCGGCCGTTCACAAGGAGCCGATGATTTTCCTAGGGAAAGTACCTTTGGGAAGGTGGTGCCGCTTAGGTGATTCGAACACCTGACCCCATCATTACGAATACATTGGTATATGCATGGTATTTTTGAAGAAAATCAAGCATTTTTGTGCCGATTTCTTCAGCAAAATTTACTTGACCCACTCATGACCCAAGTGTGTACGAGATCATGTGTTCGTAGAAAGCATGTTAGAGTACTTTATACTGATGTAAAGTCGGAAAGTGACCTCTTTCTGACCCACATAGCTGTTATGTCTCACGCCCTGGCGCGACAGTTTCGCCAAGCGCCGATGCCTCATCCCTGTCAGTGAGTGGGCCGAAGCCGAAGGGCCGACGGGGCAGATGATCTGGACGCGGTATGGGGTAGCCTCGCCGCAAACGAGGGTTGATTAACGGCCCTGTGCTGTTGGGGGGCGAGACGTTCCTGATTCAAAAGCTGCCTCGCCCCCCTTGAATGTTTGCTGCCCATGGTTATCTCCTTAGGAGCGGAGAACGAGCATGAAGATTCTTCAAGTCGGAATTGACCCAGCCCGCGTGCCCGAGGCGCTGGCCGCCATCACTCCGTTTGCCTGTTCGGCCCCAATCTTGATGCAAGTTCAGCCTCTGCCGGAAGAGGCCCAAGACGAGCAAGAATTTGAGGAGTTGGCGGTGCAAGTCGCAGATGCAATCCAGCCGACTGGCAATCAACCTATGCGCCGGACGGCGCTCCAAGCCTGTCTTGGCGGACATGATACTTTCCTGGACCAAATGGGCGATCCCGATCCATCTCTCCGGAATGCGATGGGGGCGTTGTCCAAGGCGCTACGGCCATTTTCCGTCTTGGCATCGCCTCTTGATTTGATTTGCACGCGAATAAAGGAATACTTCGCGGAAGGGCAGCCAGGGGCGGGAGGCTATCGAGGCACTCGCTATGTACCCACAAAACTCGGAAGGCGAGTGTACGCAATATTAAAAGCGCGGGGTGTGTTGCGTTGAAATTGCCGTTCTTCGCACGCTACCCCCACGCTCCTTCAGGAGTGCCGATCCGTGCGAGGGGTTCGGTCCAGTCCATTTCAATTACCTGTTCAACTTTGAAGTTGGCCTCCTGTAAGCGACGCATCATTCCGCCATGGCGGGTAGCAATCATGTCCCATGCCTTGCGATACTTTTGCCGGACCTCTGTCGGGAGGGACTCGTCAGCCATGTGGCCGGAAAGATTCTCAAGATAACGAAGTAAATATGCGACCCACCACTCCATGCCTGTGGCTTCGAGGTATGCCCCCGAGAGCGGATAGCCTTCATATGGTGCGCGGATGTCATCTAGATGCTGCATGACATGAACGAAATGACATTCAGAATTGTAGGGGGTTAGCTGGAATACGTCACTGAAGCGTGCAAGGCGTGAGTCGAGAAAAACACCAGTGCATTGAATCCTTTTCTCAGATTCATAGCAATCAACCAAGGCTTGTCCATAATAAGCTTCGATATGTTTGAGCTTAAAGTGGTTGAAATCACCGAACGTTACATAGGCTCTGAAATGTATGTCTTTCACAATAAGGCGATAGAACAAATCTTGGGCGAACTCTATCAGCCACATGATTCCTTTGTTTGGATGGGAATTCCAGAATTCCTCTCCATAAACTAGTATCGTATCAGAAAATACGATTGAGGTAAAATCGTTGTCACGATGAACATTAAGGTCGTCTATGATTTCATAAAGTTCGGAGACATTGCTGCCGGAATTTATGAGATTCTTAAAGCCTAATATGTCGATATAAAGGAATAGTCTCTCGGTCATAGATGCATGGTAGCAGGACCTGTGCACCATGGAAGGTGCCTTGCTCGGAAGATCCCCAGCTATCGACTTATCATAACGCACCTTATCTGTTCGCGATCGCCGATGCAGGATCGGCCGGTCTTTCAAGATTGCGCGGGTCTGCTGAGGGATCACCTAAGTGTTGGCGTCGTCGCGGACGGCTTGGATCGCGCGCCTCGCCTTTTCCTTTTCGATCTCCTCTAGCATACTCGCGCGGGTCGGCATGCGGACGAGATCAGGCCCTACATGCTCCGGTATGATGCTGATTTCATCCCATTCCCCATCCGGGACATTGGTGCCCACGTACCGCTTCTGTCGCACGCCATCCCGCATCTCGTGGCGATAATACACGAACCGAATTTCAACAAATGGACCAGCCGCCACCGAAGCAATGTCGGGGCGGAATTGCCGGCCAAGATCTTCCACCGGCACATTCAGGGCGTTCGCTAACCGCTTCGGCCCGACCCCGTTCGCTTTGTAGGGTTCGCGCGCCGCTTCGATGCGCTTTAACGTAGCCTTGCTCACGCCTGATCTGTCCGACAGCTCGTCCAGGGACCAACCGCGCGCCTGGCGAAATGCTCTCAATGTGTCAGGCCGGATCGTTGCGGGCATAAGCAGTCGTCATTTCAGTGGCAAAAACCGGATATTGCGTCGGGGGGCCACTATCAAGAGGTGAGGGCGTTTGGGAGGGGCCCAACAATGCAAGGCATGTTGGCCGAAAAAATTAGCGAGCCAAGCCCCGGCCCCAAACGCTGTGAAGCGCCGAGACCGGGGGAATGAGTGGTTAGACAGTCATGTGTCCAGCCGAAGCCGATTAATCGGGCAGTGGGTGGTTGGTGTAGATGCCCTCGCTATCGCGCGACCACCAGTGGAAGTCCGGATTGCTGCCGGTGGCCTCTTTGAGGATGATGTTGATGTGCTTGTAGTCGCAGTTTCGTTCCAGCGTCTTGAGGGCGCGGACAATGCGTCCTCGCGTGTCGATGCCTTCGTCGATGCAGGCATGGATCGCCACCAACGCCCGAGTGTGCCGATTACCGTCGCACTTGTCGAGGATCGCCCGAATTCGGCGAAAGGCTGCAGTCGGATCGATTTCCACCGGGGAGAGGCCCTTGGTGGGAGGTGTGGGTGAAGCGGAAGCTGCAGCAGGAATACTTTCCTCACCCTGCGCTGACTCGCCAGGTGCAGGCACAGGTGTCGGCGCGAGAGTCGGGTCGGGGGCGGAGGTGATTGCAGGATCGGGCGTCCGGTCAGGAGCGGAGGTCGGAACAATGAGGTTCGCCGCGCTGATGCGGGGCTTTGATGGAGTATAAATAGGCATATCCATTGGGGAATCCTTGTTTGAGGTCCGGCCGCCGCTTTGGACGGCCGGTGAGAGGTTGAGGGTCAAGCGGCCTTGGTCTGGGCTGAGGCAGCCTGCATTTGCAGGGCACCGGCCTCCACGGCGCGCATGAGGGTGTCATTGGCGAGATGGGCGTAGCGCATTGTACTCTGGTGGTCGGCGTGACCCAGAATGCGGCCTACGGCGAACAGGTCGATCCCGGCATTGACCATGAAGCTTGCCGCCGAGTGCCGCAGATCGTGGATGTGCAGATCACCAAGGCCAGCGGCATCCCGGGCCGTTTGCCACGGGTGCTTGATGTCGGTGAACGGCTTGCGAGTTTTCGGGTTGGGGATCAGCCAAGGGCACTTATCCCAGCGGGGCAGCTTCCCGATCACGTCGAGGGCGGCCTGGCTGAGCGGAACGTGGCGAGGCTTCCCGGTTTTGGTGACGGGGATATACCAGAGCTTGCGGTCGAGATCGACGTCGGCCCACTTGGCCTTGAGCAGCTCGTTCTTGCGAGCACCCGTGTACAGCAGCAGCCTGACGATGTTGTGGAGTTGGGAGTTGGCCGAAGCCTTGGCCTTTTCCAGCAGGCGTGCAGCCTCGTCGGCAGTGAGATAGCGGTTCCTCTTGTTGTCGTAGCGCGGGCGGGGAATGCCGCGCACCGGGTTTGCCTTCACCCCCGGCGTGTTCCAGCGCAAAGCCAGTTCGAATGAGCGATTGAAGATGATACGGATTTTCTCGACCGTGGCCGGGGCAAGGCCGGACTCCCGCTTTTCCGCCAGCCACTTGGCAATCTCCTGCGCGGTGATTTCGTCGAGGCGCTGCTTCCCCCACTTCGGGCGGAGATGCACTTTCAGGACACGATCGATGTTGTCGGGGTTGCGGGAATAGGTGCGGACATCGGCGATGTGCTGATCGGCGAGATCGTTGTAGGTCGGAACGGCCTTCTTGTCGGCCTTCTCCTCGGCAGGACTGCCGCCCATCACCACTTCGGCCCGCAGGCGTTTGGCGGCCTTCTGGGCAACGGCGAAGGTGATGTCGGTATAGCCGCCGATCTTCTTTTGCCGCTGGCGCCCGTAGCTGTCGAAATAGCGCAGGGCATAGGTTTTCACGCCGCTGGCGTGGCATTCCAGGGTGAAGCCGGTGATGGCGGTATCGTAGTAGTCGGTCCGTTTCTTGCCGGGTTTGCATTGGGCCGTCAGGGCGAAGGTGGCGTCGAGTTTGGCGGTAGGCATGGCTGTTTCCTTTTTTGATGTTGATTGCCGGGTTGGCCGCTGGAGGCGGCTTTCGCTGGGCAAGGGGAGGGGGATCGGCGGACCGAACTTCGGTCTCCGTGCGGGCCTCAGGTGCCCGGTTGCGTAGATTGGGCGAGGAGGGGGAGGCGACGGCGCTTCACCCCGAACGGGGCAGAATGGTCGAGTCCAAGGCGCGGGAATTGCCACCCCCTGCCCCCACCGGGCTAGCTACCTCTGGCGTAGGGCGAGCCGCCGTCGCGGATGGTGATCCGCCACTGATCACGCCCCTGCACGCGTGATGGCGCGCCAAGAGTTTCGCGCAGGGTGGCCCCGCATTCCTTGGCCTGGGCATTGCTGGGGTAGTTGATGCCAAGGTCGCGCAAGAGTTGGCTTGCGGTCATGTACGTCCCGCCGCCATCCTTGCCAGCCTCGACGTCGATGTGGTCGAGAACACGCTCACGGATTGCGCTGATCGCCCGGTGCCGGAGGTTGTAGCGGGTAAGGGATTCTTCCTCCGAAGGCTTCAGCCACCATTGCCCTCCGGCTTCAAACTCGACCTTCAGCTGGGCGAATACCTGCTGCATGTCGATTGTATGGTCGTAGTCCAGCCGCTCGACCGCTATGGTCCAGAAGCGGCTGTTACCGGTATGGTCGACAAGGAACGCCTCATCGTTGACCGTGGCGGCGAATACCGTCCGGCGGTCGTATTCCATCTCGCTTCGGGCATAGGGCGGACGAACCTTATCACAGTCGCTCGTGAGAAAGCCCTTGAGCCGGGCAACGTCCTTGCGAAACGTACTGTCGAGCTCGCCGATTTCCACGATCCAGTGGGCAATAGCGCCGAGAATTGAGTCCTTGTTGGATCCGTCGAGGTGATGGTCCCTCTTCACGAGCTCATTGCGCAGCGGCCCTGCCGGAACAAGGTTGGCGATCCACGTCGTCTTGCCGATCCCTTGCGGCCCCTGCAGCGTTAACACGCCTCGGGCATGGAACCGGCGGCCCTGCAACAGAGCGGCGGCGGTTGCAGACAGGAGCCACCGATGGAGCAGCAGCGGCTTCAGGTAGGACGGATAACCATCGGCTGTCTCGACGGTCGCATAGAAAGCGGGAAGGCGGTCTTGGCCATCCCACGGCACGCTACCGATCCAGTCGGCCACCGGGTTGGTCGGATGCCGCATCGCAACATCGTGGAAGAACTGCAGCAACCAGTTCGAGCCGTTCAGGCGGTTGATGTTCGCCAAGCTGATGATGTCGTTGACCGTCGCTGGCCTGCCGTCGCGCCAGCGCAATTCCGGGCGCTTCTTGAGCACGTTGAACCGGACAGAGATACCGCTGCGGTCGAGCAGGTGTTCGACATTGTCGATCGTCAGCGGCAGGCTGGAACTGCCCGGGGCGGGGCCATCGGGAAAACTCGCGGAATCGAGTCGGCGCGGGTTGGTGGGGGGAGGTGGTGGGATTTTGGCGAAATTGTCTGGTGGGGCGGGTTCGGATTCCGCCTCGGGTAGGTCTGGCATATTTACTTTCACGGGCTTTGGGGTACCCCCTCGGACGCTATGGTCCGAGGGGTTGAGCGTTCAGATATTGATGACGTAATCGAGGTTCGGGCAGTCGTCCGGATCGTCAAAAGTGCACCATGGTCCACTTTTTTTGGGATCGGTGTGATAAAGTAGCTCAAAATTAGCCTCATCAAACAGGTCGTCTCCAAGAAGATGGGTTATTTTATTTACAATATCCATGTGACTCCTGCTTCCATTTAGCATTATCGCATAGATTAGTCCTGAGATACCATTTTGGCCTCGGAGAATAATGTGCTCTCGGATTCTTTGAATCTCCCGCAAGGCTTGAAGGGAGAACTCTACATCTTGGCGGATGTTGGCAATTGCTGCATTCATGTTTTGTGTGCTTTCGTTGTTGCGGGCTCCTTCTCGCTGAGGCGCGGCGAGGTTTAAAGGCTCAGTTTGGTATCACTTTTGCCGAGAGCCATTGGAAGGGGGCGTGGATCGCTGTCGGCAGCGATCGCTACATGGCGAGAGACATGGACTTGGACACCAGCCGGGATATCGAGAGCGGAGTACGTCAGCAGCGATTGGCGATCTGGCACCGTGACCATCGGGTGAATCCTTTCGGGCAAAAAAATGGCCTGTGGCGGTGACCACAGGCGGATGGATGCCGTTGATGACGGCGGGGACAGGTCAGTTGAGCGTGGGGCGTTCGGTGCCCTGCGGTGTGGCGAGTCTGACGATCAATTTTGTGCGTCGGAGTGGAACGGGGTGCCCGGTCAGAGGTCTGCTGGCCCTTCCGCCGATCGCAGCACGGCGTGGCAGGCGGTGACGAGTTCAGGTGCGGAGCGGCTGGTCAACGGCGCGAACAGCAAAAGGCCGTAACCATCATCGGACAGAATCCAGAGCACTTCTGCCCATGCATCGTGCCGGACAACGTATTCGGGGTCGGTGCTGAACAGGCCGGTGTCCCGATCGACTAGCTGGCGGTCGAGAACGTGCTCTGCGGCGTCCAGCCGGTTGCCGTCTTCGATGATGAGGAACACGGCCAGTTCGTGAAGGTCGTAATCGTCGTACTCGCGCAGCCGATCGAGGTGGGCCTGTAGCGGTGGGCGGATAGATTGTGCTGGTAGGTGGTCGAGGGCGTGTTCCGCCTCGGTCCAAGTGCGAATGTGGATCATGGTGCTGGGCCTTTCGGGCATAGAAAAAGCCCCCGGGAAGTGATCCCGAGGGCCGGATAGGGGTTGGTTATGTCAGGGTGGAGCTAGAGCTCTTTCCCGTCAGCAGGGGCGGGAAGCTGGCGAAGCGTTTGCTCGAAAGCGTCGGCCTCCTCTTTCTGTTTTTCCTTGCTCTTGAAGTATGCGCCCGCCGCAAACAGGGCCACCAAAGCGCAGGTGGTGATCACCGGGGCATAGGCGAAGGCATTCATCAAACCGCCCAATGTCAGCAGCGCGACCGTCTCTTTGGTCTTGAAGATCAGCCCTGCGATGATGATCAGGAACAAGGCCAGTTTGAATGCTGCAGCCAAGAGCGCGACAGCGGCAAAGAATGCGAGAACCTGCCACATATCCGTTACTCCATGACGGGCTCGCCAATGTTGCTGACGGAGCAATCGTCGGGATCGACCTGAGCCCGGATGACAGCTGCGCGCAGGGCTCCGAATCCGTTCTCGGCTCGGAACTCCATAATCACATTCCTGCGATCTGGATCAGGCACGATCAGGACGGTTTTCACGTGCTCGAACGATTTAGGATTGTGGAGCGAATCCCTAACTGCGTCGCTAAGTGCAGGGATTTTCTGGCCCCAGCTGTAGCAGGCCTCTAGCTTTTCTTTGATTTCAGCGAGTTGTTTGTTTTGCTCTTCCAATTTGGCGATGAGGTCTTGCGCCTGCTGCTTCTTCGCTTCTTGCTCCGCAGCTTGTCTGTCTTGTTCGGCCTGAACCGCTTCCTCTGCCCTTCTCGCTGCAAGCTCCTTTGCCCCGGCAGGTGTCTTCGCATACGCATTGTCCAGATTTACCGAGGCGTCGTTGGTCAGCATTATCGTCGGGATTATCGTGAGATAGGCAGCGATCTTTGCCTTTCCGGGTAGCCGGAAAAAGGCAGGTGTGCAGAGAAGGGCCGCAGTCGCGACGGCGGAAGCTAGTGCTGCGTAGTATAGTGGCGGGGAGGCACCTGGGAGTGCCGCCTTATGATAGTCGCCCAAAAGGGCAGCAAAGGTCAGGGCGAACAATGCTGCCACGCCCCATTGCCAGAACCGGAACAACACGAACGGCTTTTTGCGCCCTGCAACGGGCGGGGCGAATTCTTCGTCTTCCATGTGATTTCCTGTTTGCGGAAGGGATGGGCCGCGCCGATGGGCACGGGAACAGACCGCTAAGGTGCTTGCTGATGCATGTTCTCGCCCCCACGCCTGAGGAGCGACGTTCGGCTAGACCTTGCGCAACCCCTATGTACCTCTTGGGGCGCGGCCTAAGCCGGATGTTAGGAACCTGACCGTAGGCACAGGCGCATGCGCCTTTACCGGCGAACCGGCTGGACATACGCGCATGCCACCCGGCCTCCAAAATCTTGGTGACCGAGTTCCTACGGGTTTGGGGTTCCTACGCCCCACCTTCCGGCTTTCACGGAAGGCAGGAACCTTTTGGCGTGATATCAGGGCGTTCGCAAGGGACCCTGGACCTGTTCATATAAGATGGTTGGATTTGCGCAGGATGTGAGCAGCGATTCACCGCGCAGACCACCCCATGGAATGCCTTTAATGACGTCCAGGCATATATTTTAAAGTTCCCAGGGATATTATAATTGACGGACATCCAGATTGCCGGCAGATTCTGGTCATCGATTACGAATCAGGAGGCCCGCCATGTTTGGAAATACCGACGGAATGCCGAAGCACATGCTGTCCGACGAGGCTGAGGGGAAGCTCACGTCGCTAAGCTCGATGCTGGACCTTGGAACCGACGAGGAGCCGGTAAACGTTTTGATGGGGTACAATCTCGGCAATCCAACGTGGTGTGCCGACGTGAAGCTGGCGACATTTGTTGAGTGGTCTGAAATCGCGAACGATCCCGACAAGGGTGACATTGCGCAGCGTCGCCTCGACCCCAACCATGCCAAGAGTCTTGCTAGCTTCATGCTAAAGGGGTTGATCAACGCAGCGATTGTGCGACGCATGCTGCAGGGAAAGCCAGTTCCCCACATATACGCCGAAGTGCAAGGGCGGCTTGGAACTAAGCCGTACTGCGCCCTGCAGCCAGTCGTTGCCAACATTCGAGCAATTGACCCGAACAGCCCCTCCATTCGTGCGGAGCGCGGCGTTACAAGGTCAGGCGAAACGGTGGGGTTTAAAGTCTTCATGCCCAGGACGTATCGTTGGTGGGTCGTTGACGGCCAGCATCGTCGGTTCGGAGGCGAAATGTTGATGGACTGGCTGAAAGAAGTCACGCGAACCGGGCGTTACCCAGGCCGAGGTGGAATCATTGATTTCAAGGGAGATATCGATGACGATGAAATGCTCGTTTGGGTCGAGGCATTGGAATGCGCCAGAACGTTCGCGACCGTAAAAATTGAATTCCACCTCGGGCTGACGACAGATCAAGAGCGTCAACTTTTCCACGACCTCAACAACCTTGGGAAGAAGATTAACGTTTCGCAGGCAACTGAATTCGATCAGGGCAATCCCATAAATAACTTCGTGCGTGTTGAACTGGAAGATGGCATCGGTATTGTCACAACTGAACGAGATGTTAAGGATTGGGGTAAGGATGACGGATCGCTGCTGCGTAAGGATTTGGCCGGAATTAACGCTATTGCGTTCCTCAACAAGACAAACGCGCGGACTGCAACTCCTCTAGTCATCTCTGAGAGGAAGGAGGATATCGCTCGACTTTGGGAATCTATCAGCAATATTCCTGGATTTGGTGAAGATAAGGCAAAGGTTAAAACTGTTGCCTCTCAGCCTGTTGTTCTGAAGGCCCTTGCTAAGCTCGCATTCGATCTACTGTACTCTAATCGTCGTCCTGAAAATGGGCGTGATCTCTACGATCGTCTTGTTTCCAATCTCGACGATGTTAATTTTTCACATGATAACCGAATGTGGCGTTACTATCAGATGACCGAAGAAGAGCGGAATCATCCTGAGATTTCGGGGCTGGCTGCATTTCTTCCTGATAGCGGTCTGGTGACCCCTGACTCGAATCGCGACCTTGGTGCCTATCAAGGCGGCCTCATGCGGTTTGGTGCCAAGCATAACGATATCTATCCGATCCTCGCAGATATGATCCGTTGGAAGATGCACCTGCCCAACCGGCATTCGCCTTCTGAAAATGATCAACCTGGCACCCAGCGTCGTGGTCTGCCGGTGGACGGAACTGACTGTCGCTTCACATATGGCGGAAGGGATTATGTCGGGAAGATTGCCGACGGGTTGCTGGTGGTTGAAGGGTTTGGCGATGGCTTTAAGTCATTTTCAGCCGCCTCACACGCAGTCACCCAGACTAGTCGGAATGGATGGCTCGATTGGCATCTAAAGGATGCAACTGGCAGTTGGGTTCTTGCTGACGACTGGCGGCATCAATTTGACTAATTTTCCTGTAAGCCCCGATCTTCCAGTGAGGTCGGGGTTTCCATCTGCGGCGTCTCCTACAACGATCTTACGGCGACCCAAGCTCGACCCAGATAACGCCCATTTGGGCGGCTGTGACAGGCCAACGCGGCTTTCCTTGGATCAACCACCTGCTACCAGCCGAGAGGCCTTTCAAGTGCATGATTCTCAAGGATAAGGTGAACGTACTTTGGCCTGTTCACTGGGTATAGACGGGGTAACGCCCTTTCAGCAGGCAAAATCGCCCCTAGCAGCCCAAGGGTCGTTAGCTGTTAACCGCTGATTTTGCTCGGGAAAGTGCCTGAAAGGCGTGGTGCCGCTTAGGTGATTCGAACACCTGACCCCATCATTACGAATGATGTGCTCTACCGACTGAGCTAAAGCGGCACGCCCGGTGCCTTGCGGCGCGGGTGAGGGGGCCCTTTACAGGGCTCGGGCGCGGCGCGCAACGGGTTTGCGCGATCCTTTTTCGGGGTTTTTAACAGGCTGGGGTGGCCGGAACATTGGCGATGCCGTCCGGTTCAATCGGCCGTCCCGTCCCAGATGTGCGGAAGCCGCCGTCCCGGGGGCGGCGGCTTCCTTGTCTCAGGCGTTCGGCCCGCCGAGCTCAGGCCGGTTCGAGTTCGCGCTCGCCGGTCTGGCCGATCAGGTTGGCCCAGTTCTTCGGCAGGTCGATCGGCTTGGTCACCGGGAAGCCGATGTAGCCGTTGGACGAGCCGATCATCACGTGGTCGCGCGCCGGATCGCCGCTGACGATGATTAGGAAGTCGTCGGGGCTCGAGACCATCTGGATGTCGCGGTTGACGTCCATCGAGGTGCCCAGCTGTTCCGGCCAGTTGCCGTCGTTGATCCCCTTGTAGAACCGGTTGAGGATCATGCCCGAGAGCCGGCTGACCCGCAGCTTGGCGTTGTGGTAGAGATGCTCGCGCACCTTCTGCTTGGTCCAGCCCTGCGCCACCAGCGCCTTCATGATCAGCGGGGTGATGATCACGGTCGGGCGGGTGCGCATGCCGCGGAAGAAGAACTGGATGAACATGTTGTTGTCCGCCATGCGGGTTTCGATGTTCTTCAGGATCTGCTCGGCATTGGGGTCACCCACTTCGATGGCCTGGGTCATCTCGGTGCAGGCGGTGATGGTCACGGCGTTCTGGCCGAAAGCGAAGCCCTCGTCCTGGGCCAGTGTGTTCCACCCGGCCTCGGCGCAGGCATTCTCGTTCTCGGCGACGACGATGCGGAAGTTGCCGCCGTAGCAGCCCTTGTCGGCCTTGTGGGTGATGAACCCGCCGACATTGCGCAGGAACAGGCGCCAGAAGCGGCCGATCGCGGTGTTCGCCTGAAAGCCGGGGCGCAGCACGCCCTGGGTGTAGTTGAACTTGAGGTCCTTGATCATCGACCCGTTGACCATGAGCAGGGTCTCGGTCCCCGGGGTCTGGCCGAGGTGCTCGACGCCGAACTGCGGATCCACCATGGCATCGACGATGCCGAGCAGCACCGGCATGTATTCCGGGCGGCAGCCGGCCATGGCGCCGTTGACCGCGACGTTCCACACGGTGGCCTCGCGGTTGTCGGGCAGGATGACGCCGATCACTTCGTTCGGATCGCGGTCGGTGAACTGCAGGAACTCGTTCACGATATCCAGCGTCGGCGGAACGATGGGCAGGCCCTCGCTCCACTCGTTGGCGAGGAAGTGCTCCTGCACCTGGCGGTAGTTGCCGCTGAACACGATAGCGCTCTTGTCGAAATCGGCGTCGGGCGCTTCTTCCTCGGGCTGCACGGTCAGGCCGCGGATGACCTGGTCGAGCATGACGGTCGCGGCATTGTGGTCCAGTTCCTCGTCGGTGACGAAGTTCACGTGGCCCGGATGCACGGTATAGGGCAGGTTCGGCATGCCGAGGCCCTTGGCGGTGAAGCGGCCCTGCTTTTCAAAGCCCGAGCAGATCATGGCGACCGACGGAATGCCGAGGCGTTCGCAGTGGATCGCGGCGCGGGTAACGCCCGAGGTGCACGAACCGCAGCAGCCCACGCCGACCAGCGCGGCATCGACGCCGAACTCCTTGAACTTCTCTTCCAGCTCGGCCAGCGCCTCGCGCTCGTTATGGCCGTGGATCTCGCCGAATTCGCGCCACGAGATGAACTTGATCCCGGGGTAGCGCTTCTTCAGCTCGCGCTCCCACACGTCGAACATCTTGTCGCCCTTGAAGATCCAGTCCCACAGCTGGGCCACGGTCTTGCCTTCGAGGGTCTCGAGGCGGCGAGCGAGGCGCGCGCCGTCCTTCAGCTGGCGGCCGCTCGGCCACACGACGTCGTAAGTGTTGTTGTCCATGTCTCTCTCCCGAGTGATCGGTTGACGTGCGCCCCGCCTTCCGCGCGGCCGCAATCCGCCGGGCGCAGCGGGGGAGGCTGCGCCGCGGGCCGGGCGGCGGGACGGGGCATCGGGGCAAGCCGGAAAAAGCTGCTGCCGGCTCGCTCATGATCATGCGGGGCCGGCGCGGTGGTCACAATCCGGCGCGATGTGGCCGGACTTTGTGAAGTTGTTATGATCGCGATTGATCGTCCTGTGGCCGCGAAATACGCGCAAGGCATCGGCCCCCCGTGCCGCCTCCGGGCAGCGCCGCATGGCTAGCTGAAATCTGCTGCGAAACCTTGCGATCTGCGCGATCGGGCCGGGCGCTCATGGGGCGGAGGCAATTTCGCCAATTTGTGCCGAGGTATTGCAACCTTGTTATGCGGGCTTTCGCCGGGCGCCAATGCCTGCAAATCTTCCCTTCAGACACGCACCGGACTTCGGCGGCGAGTCGAGTTCTGGCCCGCGAGGGCGTGAAATCGGGAGAGATTTGGATGAGCAATCTTATGAACAAGGTCGATGGCGTCCGCGAGGTCAGCCCCGAAGTTGGCGCGAAGCTGAAGATCGTGGGCGAGATCGCCGATCTGGCGCGTGACAACCTGATCGTTCACGTCGGCAAGCCGGTCGGCTCGATCACCGGCTGGGTCGGGACGCTTTTCTGGCAGGTCTGGTCGGACCGCAGCGATGCCGCCGGCGTGGTTCACGCCCGCATCGACGAGGGCGAAGCCATGGTCTGGCAGTTCGACGCCGGGCTGAGCCGCGAGGCCGCGCTCAGCGCCGCGAAGGACCGCGTGATCGAAGAAGCCCAGGCCTTGCGCGCCGCGCGGCTGGCTGCGGCTGAGGCGGCACTGGCGGCAGCCTGAACCCGGCTTCGGCACTATTGAAAACAAGCACGCCCCGGGTCTGCCGCGCAGGCCCGGGGCGTGTCGTTTCGCGGGCACGCTGAGCAGGACGACGGTGAGCGATGATCCAGCACTTTGACCTGGCGGTGATCGGGCAGGGCTATGCCGGCCTTTGTGCCGCGCGCGAAGCGCGGGCGCGCGGGCTGTCGGTTGCCGCATTCGAGGGCGTGATGGTCGGCGGGGCGGTGATGACCGTGCTGGCGCTCGATCCTTCACCCGAGAGCTTCACCACCTCGGGGCCGGACCTTGGCGCGATCATCGGCATGGAGAATATCGACGCCGGGGTTGTCCCGCTGCTCGAGCCGGTGACGGCGCTGACCCCCGCGCCGGGGAGCGGCTGGACTTTGCATTGCCCGCAAGGCGTGCTCACCGCCCGGCAGGTCATCGTCGCCACCGGAACCCGTCCGCGCCTGCTCGGCGTGCCGGGCGTGGCGAGGCTGGTGGGCAAAGGCATCTCGCACTGCGCCGATTGCGATGGACCGGACCTGATCGGCAAGGACTGCGTGGTGGTCGGCGGCGGCGATGCCGCGTTCCAGGAGGCGGCGATCCTCGCGCGGATCGCGCGTTCGGTGACCATCGTGATGCGCGGCGCAGCACCGCGCGCACGGGCCGATCTGGTGGGCCAGGCACTGGCTTTCGCCAACGTCGTGCTGCTCTCCGGGCGTCAGGTGCGCGCGGTGATGGGCGACGGGCGGGTCAGCGCGGTGCGGCTTGACGGTGACGGCACCGACCTGGCCTGCGACGGGCTGTTCCTGTTCATCGGCGGCGAGCCGGAAACCGGGCTGCTACCGGAGGCCCTGCCGCGCGGCGAGAATGGCGGCCTGGTAACCGGCCCTCATGGCGCGCTCGGCCTGCCCGGGCTCTGGGCGATCGGCTCGGTCCGCGCGGGCTTTGCCGGGGGCCTCGCCGAAGCGGGCGAGGAGGCTCTTGCCGCCGTGGCCGCGCTGTGCCGTTGAAGCGTGCCAGTGGCGCGGGCGGGCCGGACAGCCTGTTCGTCCAGCTCCACAACCTCCAGATGGTCGCCGCCGTGGCCGCGAGCGGCTCGATCAGTGGCGGCGGGCGCGACCTCTACCGGTCGCCTTCGGTGGTCACGCGGGGCGTGGCCGAAGTGGAAGAAGTGCTCGGCATCGAGCTGTTCGACCGTTCGAGCAGCGGCTTTCGCTCCAACTGGTACGGCCAGCTGCTGATCGAGCGGATTCGCCGGATCGAGGAGGAGATCGCCGCGGCCATGGCCGAACTGGCGCGGGTGCGCGGCGGCGAGGCCCTCTCGCCCGCCAACCTGCGGCACCTGATGTACAGCGGGCGCAAGCTGCTGCTGCTGATCCACCTGTCCGAATCGCGCACGGCATCGGGCGCGGCGGCGACGCTGCGGATCACCCCGTCGGGGGTTTCGATGGCGCTGGGCCGGCTGGAGGAGGGGATCGGCCTGCGCCTGTTTCACCGCAACCTGCAGGGCATGGCCCCGACCGACGCGGGCGAGCGGCTGGTCTTGCGCGCGCGGCGGATGCGCGCCGAACTGCGCCATGCCTTGTCGGAACTGGCCTCGGCCGGGGGCGAGCCGACCGGGGCCGTCGTGGTGGGTGCCCTGCCGCTGGCCCGCACCGCCGTGCTGCCGAGGGCCATTGCCGCCTGCCTAGACCGTGCGCCGAGCGTGCGGATCGAGGCGATCGAGGCTCCGGCCGAGAACCTGCTGCGGCGCCTGCGCTCGGGCGAGGTCGACCTCGTCCTGACCGTGCCGGGCGAGGGCTTCGAGCCGCGCGGGGTGATCGCCGATCCGCTGTTCAGCGACCACTCGGTGGTGATCGCCGCCGCCGGTCATCCGCTGGCGGGGCGGCGGCTCGATCCGGCCGAGATCATCGACCAGCGCTGGATCCTTCCCGGTCGCCATTCGGCCAGCCGCGCCCTGTTCGATCGGCAGCTCGCCGCGCAGGGCCTGTCGCTGCCACCCCCGGCGGTGCAGACGGCGGACCTGGCGCTGATCCGCCGCCTGCTGCGCGAACGCGGCGACATGCTGGCCCTCACCTCGCGCGAGCTGGTGCAGGACGAACTGGCGAGCGGCACGGTTGCCGCGCTGGACCTCAACCTGCCGCCGATCGCGCGCGAGGTGGTGATGCTGAGGCGGGAAGGGGCCATGCTGTCCCCCGCCGTTCAGGCCATGATCGCGGCAGCGCGCGAACAGGTCGCAGTCGCCTAGCTCGCCTCGATCGTCACCACGTCGAAGCTGAACGAGCCGTCGGGTTCGATCTCCAGCGCGCGGGCAACCGGCGTACTCGCTCCCGCGAGGAGCGAGCGGATCGCCGCGACATGGCTTTCCGGCGGGCCCATCCGCGCGATCCACGAGGCGAAGTCCATCCTGAGCCGGTGAGTACGAACCGCGTTGACGGTGAACCCGGCACGGCCCAGCCCGGCCAGCCACTCGCTCGCCCGGTAATCGCGCACGTGCGAGGTGTCGCGCAGCAGTTCGACCGCCTGGAGGTGGACATCGGCCACCGAGTCTTCCGGTGCGGCCACGTCGACAAAGGCCGCGCGCGAACCTTGCCGCAACACCCGCCGCGCCTCGCGCAGGCCCGCTTCCCAGTCGCGCCAGTGGTGCGCGGTCATCCGGCAGGCGAGGAAATCGAACGCGCCGTCGGCAAAGGGCAGGGCCTCGGCCGGGGCGACGGCGCCGGTGATGTTGGCCAGCCCGCGTTCGGCAGCGGCGGCACGCACCGCCGCGACCATATCCGCCGACAGGTCGCAGGCCACGACTTCGCCCGCATGGGGGGCGATGCGGTATGAGACGTGCCCACCGCCGCAGCCGAGGTCGAGCGCGCGGGCCGGGCGCAGCTCTGCCGCGACCTGTTCGATCCGGTCGAGGTCCGGCCCGGCGGCGTGGACCGGGCTGCTGACATAGGCGGCGGCGCGCGGCGCGAATTGCGTGATCACCCGCTGCTCGTGCGATGGTTCTTGCGGCATCGATGTAGCTCCTTTGGAGGGGCGATGTGATCCCGTCGTTTACCTGTTACAATGGACAATCTTATCCTGTTATAAAAGGTGCCATGACCACGCCCGAACAACGCCGCCTACTGGGCGCCTTCGTCCGTGCCCGGCGCGAGGCGCTGCGTCCCGAAACGCCGGGCGCCCGCCGCCGCACCCCGGGCCTGCGCCGCGAGGAACTGGCCGCGCGCGCGGGGATCGGGGTGACTTGGGTTTCGTGGATCGAGCAGGGGCGCGAGGTCAGCCCCTCGGCGCACAGCCTCGCGCGGCTGGCCGGTGCCTTGCAGCTCGGCCGGGCTGAACGCGCCTACCTGTTCGAACTGGCCGGGCGGCGCGACCCAGACGATCCCTTCGCCGCGCCCGAGGGGGCCGCGCCCGCCGCGCTCGCGGCCGTGGCCGGCGCGCTCGGCTGGCCCGCTTATGGCCTCGATCCGGCCTGGCACGTGGTCTGCTGCAATCCGGCCGCGCGCCGCCTGCTGACCGGGCTGGACGGGGAGGGCGATCATCCCAACCTCCTGCGCTGGGCCTTCACCAGCCCCGCTGCCCGCGCGCTCCTGCCTGATTGGGAAGACCGCGCCGCGCGCCTCCTCGCGGAATTCCGGGCCGACTATGGGCGCCATCCCGACGATCCCGCCGCCCGCGCGGTCGTGGCCTGGCTGACCGGCGAATCCGCGCTGTTTCGCGCCTGCTGGGAGCGTCAGGCGGTGACCGGGCGCGCGGGCGGGCTGCGCCGCTTCCGCCATCCCGAGGACGGAGACCTGACCTTTCGCCAGCACACCCTGCGGGCCGACGACCGCGCCGATTTCAAGCTGGTCGCGCTCGAACCGGTCCCGTCCGGGGCCGAACGATCCGGAGATGACCAGCCATGAGCGAGACCCACGATGCCCGCCAGTCGGCCCCGGCCGCCCTGCGCAACCGCGAGCCGATCCTCGCCGCCTTGCGCGATGTCCTGCCGCCGTCCGGCCACGTGCTCGAACTGGCGAGCGGGACGGGCGAGCATGTCGTCCATTTCGCCCGGCATCTGCCCGGGCTCGAATGGCAGCCGTCCGATCCTTCGGCCCCGGCGCGCCGCTCGATCGCGGCATGGATCGCGGCGGAGGGCCTGACCAATGTCCGCCTGCCGCTGGCTCTTGACGCGATCGACGCGAACTGGCCGATCGACCGGGCGGCGGCCATGCTGTGCATCAACATGATCCACATCAGCCCGTGGGCGGCGACCGAAGGCCTGCTGCGCGGGGCCGGACGGATTCTGGAGGCCGGAAGTCCGCTCTGCCTCTATGGCCCGTTCCGCCGCGCCGGACACCCGCTGGAGCCGAGCAACGCGGCCTTCGATCAGGATCTGCGCGCGCGCAATCCCGCCTGGGGCCTGCGCGAACTGGGCGAGGTCGAGCGTTGCGGCGAAACGCATGGACTGGTGCTGGAGCGATGCCTTGCCATGCCCGCCAACAATCTCTTCGTGGTATTTCGCAGGGTTTTGAGCGCCGCGCCGTTAGACGCTGTGTGAGCCATGTCGCTCGCTCGCCCGTCGACCATGAGGTTCCGCTCCGATGCCCAGACTTTCCTTGATCCTTTCCCTCCTCCTGCTCGGCTCAGCCGTGCCCGCGCTGGCGCAGATGGGCGGCGGTGACGGCGGAATGGGCGGCATGGGTGGCGGCGGTATGGGCGGCGGAGGGCGCCAAGGCGGGCGGGGCGAAGGTCGCGGAGAAGGCGGGGGCATGGGCGGGGCGCGCGGTCCCGAGGCGCCGAAGCCGATCAAGCGCGAGCGCTTCGACAAGATCGTCGCCGCCATGTTCCGCGAGGCCGATACCAACCGCGACGGGCTGGTCACGATCGCCGAACTCAATGCCCTGATCGAAGGGCGGCGCGATGCGGCGATCCGCGCGCGTTTCGCCCGGGTCGACGGCAACCGCGACGGGGTGATCAGCCAGGACGAATTCGCCGCATGGCAGAAGCAGATGGGCTCGGCGGCCTTGCAGGAGGGCAGCGCCACCGGCAATCGCGGCGAAATCATCCCGGATTCGATCATGCCCGATCCCGGCGACAAGGCTGAGGACGCCATGCTGGCCGCGCTGATCGCGCCGCTCAACGCCACGGTGATCGCTCAGGCCAATACCAATTACGACGCGGGCCTGTCGCTCGATGAACTCATCGCCTTCGAGGGCAAGCGCTTCGTAGCGGCCGACACCAACGGCGATGGCTGGCTGACCATGGACGAGCTGCGGCCCCGCCGCCAAGGTGGCGGGCAGGGCAGCGGACCGGCCGGCGGCGGCGCTCCGGGGCCGGCCGGGATGGGGCGCGGAATGCCGCCGGGGTGAGGGGATTAGGCGTCGGTGCTCAGGCCAGCGTGACGAAGATTTCGGCCTCGATGATCCATTGCGCCCCGGCCTTGCGCCACTTGGCCGCGTAAGTACCCCGGGCGAGGGTCTGGCCCGAACCGGTTACGCCCTCCCACTGGCCAAGCTCCATAGCGATGGGCTCCAGCGGCGAGACTTCGACCGACTGCGGCAGCCGGGTATAGACCGTGCGGACGGGCGCGGCGAATTCGCGCTTCCATGCGAGAAGCTGTGCCTTGCGGCCCGCGATCACCGCGCTGTCGGTGCCGGTGACGAGGATCGCGTCTTTCGCCAGAAGCGGCTCGATGGCGGCGAGGTCGGCCGCGGCCAGTGCGCGGTTGAACGCGGCGCGCTGCAGGCGGATGGCAAGCTGCGCGGTTTCAGCCGTTTCCAAGGCGCCGGCCCGCTCAGTCCGGCGCCTTGGGCGTGACCCAGATCTCGACCGGGGCGACGAACTTGCCAGGAGCGGGCTTGCGCACTTCGATCCGCTCGGCAGTGACCAGTTCGCCGCTCTGCAGGTTGAAGGAGATCCATGGCTTGGGCATCCGCCCGAAGGTCATCTTCTGGATGGGCTGGCCGGTGGCGCTGTTCATGATGGTGGCGATGATGCTCATGCGGCTGGCGGTAACGGCGGGCGGGGCGCCTTGTCCAGCCGGGCGCGGGGCTATTGCCCGGCAAAATCCGCAGGCATGACAAGTGGCTTGGCCGCGCCCGGGCAGGCGGCTAGAAAATGGTCATGTCCGGCGCCAGCAACCCCCTCAAGATCAAGCTGCAGCTCTATTGCGGCGATGAAATCGCCATGGGTCCGGGCAAGGCCGACCTGCTCGAGGCGATCGCGCGCGAAGGGTCGATCTCGGCGGCGGGGAGGGCGCTGGGAATGAGCTATCGTCGCACCTGGCTGCTGGTCGATGCGATGAACCGCTGCTGGGACGTGCCGCTGGTCGAGACCGCGATGGGCGGCAAGCAGGGTGGCGGCGCGCGGGTCAGCCCGCGCGGAGAGGCTGTGCTGGCAGCATACCGGGCCTTGCAGGACGACCTGACGCGGGCGAGCGAGGTGTCGCTCGGCGCGCTGACGGCGGCTTTGCGGGGCAGCCCGCGCGCAAGCCAGCACGAGGGCTGAGCGCGGTCAGGCGGCCCAGTGGGCGATGCGGCTGGTCAGGTCGAGGCCGCGCTCGCCGTGGATCACCCGGTCGATCTCCTCGCGGCTGAGTGTTGGCGCCAGTTCGCGCAGCAATTCGAACACGTAGTCGCGCTGGATCCGGTCGCTGCGCAGGATCGCCCAAGTGATGCAGCCGGGAAAGACATGAGCGGCCGGTAGCCGGACGAGGTCCTCGTCTTCCGGGGTCAGGGCCATCTCCGCGACGATGCCGATGCCGAGGTCGAGCCGGACGAAGGTCTTGATCGTATCGGCGTCGCGCGCGGTGCAGGCGATGTTCGGTTCGATCCCGGCCTCGCGGAAGGCGCGGCCCATCTTGAAATCGGCCTGGGTCGCCGTGTCGGCCGCGATCAGCGGATATTGCGCGATCTGCGTGAGCGAGAGCGGCGCGTTGCCGCCCGCCAGTGGATGGCCGGGCAGGGCGACCAGCGCGCGGTTCCAGCGAAACAGCGGCAGGGCGACGTCGCCCGCCGGACGCTCGCCCTCGGTACTGACGAGGGCCAGATCGATCTCGTCGCGCTCGAGCAGATCGAGGCATTCCTCGCCCCCGCCCGGCCGCAGGCGGAGCTGCACCGCGCCAAAGCGTGCGCGCAGGCGCCCCAGCGCGGCGGGAAGGACGAACCGGCCAAGCGCCTGGGTCGTGGCGACGCGCAGGGTGCCGCGCGTTTCCCGGCGGTGATTGGCGGCGAGCGCCTCGATATTGCGGACCTCGCCCAGCACGGCGCGGGCCCGCGCGAGTACTTCGCCGCCGGCGCGCGTGATCTGGGCCAGGCTCTTGCCGTGGCGCACGAAGACCTGGAAGCCAAGCTCCTCCTCGATCTGGCGCAACTGGCGCGACAGGGCGGGCTGGGTGGCGTTGAGCCGGGCCGCGGCAAGGCTGATGTTGAGCTCGGCATCGGCGATGGCAAGCAGGGTGCGCAACTGGTTCAGCGTCATCGGCGTATCACGGCTCTCATAACGGATCGACTGGGCGATAGGCGAAAAGAGGCGCGGTTTCGAGCGAAAAGGTTGGATTGACGGCGTTGCTTATAACGGTTCGGTATATCGATATCCGCAACCGCGATTGGCCCCGCCGTCCCCCGGGCCTTATTCGCGCCGCCATCACCGGCCCTTCGCCGGGCCTGCCATTGCTTGGGAGAGACACGATGAGCGAACCGATCTACGAAGTCCTGTGGCCGCTGGGCCGCTCCGCCATCAAGGAAATCGAGGCCAAGCCGCGCATTGCCGACCTCTCGGCGGCGACCATCGCCCACCTCTCGCACTATGGCTTTCGCCATGACGAGATGATCCCGGTGATCGAGGAAACGATGAGCGCCCGGTTTCCCGGCATCAAGTTCGTCGGCCCGGCCGAATTCGGCAATATCCACGGCCCCAAGCACGGCAAGGAAGACCTGCCCGTCCTGCCCGCCCGCCTTGCAGAGCATGGCGTTGACGGGGTGATCACCGGCATTGGCAGTTGCGGCACCTGCACCCCGGCCGTGGTCCGTGCCAGCGCCGTGGCCGAGCGCGCCGGCGTGCCGAGCACGACCATCGTCGCCACCTCGTTCCTGAAGCAGGCGGCCGTCAACGCCCGCGGCGAAGGCATGGCCGATCTGGGCGTCTCCGAATTCCCCGGCGTGATCCTGACCCAGAGCGCCGAGGAGCTGCGCAAGAACGTCGCCGAGACGCTGGTGCCCAACATCATCCGCGAACTGACCAAGTCGATCGTGGTCGAAGAAGAAGCCGATGAGCCGGAAGCGCGCGACGTGGTGTTCAAGGGCACCTTCGACGAGGTCCAGGAATTCTTCCTCGAGAACCACTGGTCCGACGGCCTGCCGGTGACTCCGCCGACCGTCGAACGAGTCGAGGCCTTCCTCAAGTACACCAGCCGCAATCCCGGCGAAGTGCTGGGCGTGATCCAGCCCGCCAACCGCGAGGCCACGATCTGGGCCACGGCGGTCAACGGCGTGATGAGCGGCTGCCGCCCGGAATACATGCCGATCCTGATCGCCATCGTCGAAGCCATGGCGGAGCCCAACTTCTACGCCCGCGATTTCGGCGCGACCCCCGGCCTCGAGCCGATGGTCGTGGTCAGCGGCCCGATCGTGAAGCAGCTCGGCTTCAACTACGGCACGGCCGTGATGCGGGTCGGCCGCCAGTCGAATACCTCGATCGGCCGCTTCGCCCGCATGTTCCTGCGCAACCTTGTTGGCCTGCGTTTCACCCCGGACGAATCCGACAAGGCGACGATCGGCCTCGGCATGAACGTGGCCGCCGCCGAGAACGAGGATGCCGTGACCGAGATCGGCTGGACCTCCTTCGCGCAGGACCAGGGCTTCGCCCGCGAGGACAACGTGGTGACCGTGCAGAGCGTGATGTGCTCGACCATCCCGATCTATTCCGCCGGTGAAACGGCCAAGGAGCATGTTGACCGGCTGGTCGAGATCTTCGGCGGCACTTGTGCGGGCTGGGCCCACACTGGCATCAAGAAGGCGAAGAACTTCCCGTTGCTGCTGATGAGCCCCGGCGTTGCCAAGATCATCGCCCGCGACGGCTGGTCGAAGCAGGACGTCCAGCGCTACATCTGGGAAAACACCAAGATCAAGGTGTCGACCCTGTACCGCCACGCCTGGGAACTGGGCTACACCAGCTTCGACCTCAAGGAACTGCACGCCGAGGGCATGGTCTCCGACGCCTATGTGGAATCGGAAGATCCGGAACGGCTGGTCCCGGTCTTCGTCAAGCCGGAAGGGATCGGCATCGTTCTCGCCGGCGATCCGGGCCGCAACCAGAGCCGCGGCTATGTCCAGAACCAGAGCCACGGCTATCCCACGGCCAAGAAGATCGATCTTCCCGCAAACTGGGAAGCCCTGATCGCCAAGGCCTGAGTGCCGGCATCAACGCGAAACGAAGGAGGGGAAGGGCGCTGTCCTTCCCCTCTTTCGCGTTGCCCGTCGAGGGCGCAGCAGGCTCAGGGATCGACCGCGTTGATCAGGCAGTCGGCCAGATGCCCCGCGACCGGGTCGGGCGCGCTCATCACCGAACGGACGAAGCCGATCTCGCGGTAGAGGTCGGCATCGCCGAGCGGGACCGTGCGAATGCCCGCGGGCAGGGGCATGTGGCGCTCGGATACCGGGATCAGCGCGACGCCGAGCCCGTTCTGGACCATCGGCATCATCGCCTGCAGCGGGATCTCGACCGCTTCCTTGACCGAAAAGGGCAGGGTGCGCAGGAAGCGGTTGACGAGGCGGCCGCCGGCCGAAAGCCGGTGATAGCGCAGGAATGGCTGGGTCTGGAGCAGCTCCTGCCAGTCGTCGCCCTTGGTCTCGGCATGGGCGATCAGGACATAGGGCTCGCGCATCAGGCTGTGCCATGTCATGTCCGGCGGCAGGTCGATCGGGGGGCGGATCATGATGGCAAGGTCAAGCTCGCCCGAATCAACCTGGTCGACGAGATGGAGCGAGAGCCCGGGAAAGACGTGGACGCTGCATTCCGGATAGCGCTGGCGAAACGAGACCAGCCCGCGGGCCAGGATCGAGGATTGCACCGAGGCGATGGCGCCGATCCGCAGCATGGTGGTCGTGCTCCCCGCCTCGGGATCGCTGAGCTTGTCGAACAGGCCGAGGATCGCCTCGGCACGGGGCAGGGTGCGCTCCCCCATGCCGTTCAGCTTGGCGGAGCGGCCGGTGCGATCGAACAGGATCAGGCCGAGGTGCTCCTCGAGCCGTTTCATCTGGGCGCTGACCGCTGCCTGAGTCAGGCCGACACGGCCCGCCGCGCTGGCGAAAGTACCGTGGCGGGCGATGGCTACAAAGGTGCGCAGTTCGGTGATCATCGCCTGACTCTCAAATTTTCGTTGCACTCAGCATCAAAATATATCGTTTTCCCTCGGCAATACACAATGGCATCTCACAGAGTGAGAGCGTGCAGGGCACTCCAGCCACCAAGCGACGCCGCGTGAAGGAGAGATGCTAATGCTCAGCGCCATGGCATGGGAACGGGAAGCAGTGGCCCGTTCAGTCGCCAGTGGCCGTTCGCGGCTGGCCCCGGTCCTGACTTCGTCGCAGCCGGAGGTGACGCTGTGAGCGTGAGCCATGCCGCGCCCGGCGGCACTTTCGTTTATGTCGCGCAGAACGGCGCCCGGCAGATCTCGGTGCTGCGCATGGCGCCGGAAAATGGCGCGCTGACCTGGGTCGAGGACGTGCCCGCCTCGGGCAATGTCCAGCCCATGACGGTGAGCCCGGACCGGCGCTTCCTCTATGCCTCGCTGCGCAGCGAACCGTTCTCCGTCGCCAGCTTCATGATCGACGGTGGCACCGGCAAGCTCACCCACATGGGCGACACGCCGGCCTACGAATCGATGGTCAACATCGCGCTCGACCGCACCGGTCGCTTCCTGTTGGGTGCCAACAACCCCAAGAAGGTTCTGCGCACGGGCAACCTTACGGTGGCGCCGATCGGGCCGCAGGGTTTTGTCCAGCTCCATGACCAGATGGTGCGCACGCCGCCCAAGCTGCACTCGGTCCAGGTCGATCCGTCCAACCGCTTCATCCTTGGCGCCAGCTGCGACGGCGATGCGATCATTCGCCATGCGTTCGACGCGGCGACCGGCGAACTCTCGCTCGAGCCGCTCACCCCGGTGATGGTCGAGCCCGGCCGCGGCCCGCGCCATATCCGCTTCCACCCGAGCGGCCGGTTTTTCTACGTGGTCAACGAATACGATGCCTCGGTCGTCGTGTTCCGCTACATTCCGCAGAGCGGGATGCTGGCTGAAGTCCAGATCGTCGATGCCAAGCCGGAAGGCTATGTCCCGGGCGACCGGCGCGGCAAGGGCATCTCGGCCGCTGGCGCGGATCTGCACTTCACCCCCAACGGGCGCTGGCTGTTCGTGTCGGTGCGCGGCTCGTTCACCATTGCGGTCTTCGCGGTCGATCCGGCCACCGGCAGATTGACCGTGGCCGGGCACTTCCCGGCTCCGGCCGAACCGCGCGGGCTCGCGGTCGATCCGCTAGGTCGCTACCTGCTGGCGGCGGGCGACGTCGCCAACAACCTGGTGGTTCACCGGATCGACGGGCAGAGCGGTGCGCTGGAGGTGATCGACGAATATCCGATGGGCGACGGGCCTAACTGGATCGAATGCGTAAGGCTTCCCTAGGCGCGGCAGAGCAGGGCTGAGCGTCCTGCGCCGCAACCCGAGGGGGCATGAAGCTGCAGGCCACCTCGAAGGCGGGAGTGGCGCTTGCCCCTGTCTCCGCGGCAGGGGGGCTGCGACACGACACAGGAATTGTCATCGGGTGGAGAGGCGAATGCAAAACCCCTCTTCCGGCTGCAATGCGAAGGAGTGCCTGACACGATGAGCGCGCCTGTTGCCAAGCCCGCGCGGCCGATTTCGGCCTATGTTGCCGTTGGCGCGACGATCACGAACTACGTCATCGATCCCGCTACCGGGACGTTGACGCAGCGGGGCTCGATTGTGCTGCCCGCCCGGCTGCAATATGCCTGGCCGCACCCGAGCCTGCCGATCCTCTATGCTGCTTGCGCCGATCGCGCGCCGGCGGAGGGCACGCATCCTTTCCAGCTCTGCGCGCTCTGGCGCGACGAGGAGGGCAACCTCGCGCAACTGGGCGAAAGCGCCCCGCTGGCGGCCCGTCCGATCCACAATTGCACCGACGTCGATGGCGGCTACGCGTTGACCGCCTATGGCGATGCGCCGGGCCTGACCGTGCACAAGCTCAATGCCGACGGCACGATCGGCGCCGAGGTCCCGCGCGACGAGGGGTTCGAGTTCGGCAACAAGCCGCACCAGATCCGCGTTACGCCGCACAACCAGCGGGCTATCCTCGTCTCGCGCGGGAACAAGGGCTTCGGCGGGCCGAAGTACATCGAGGGCGGCTTCAGGATGGTCGCCTTCCGCGATGGCGCGGTGCGCAACGAGGAGACGGTGATCCCGCCGGTCGACAAGGCGCCGCGCGGCTTCAACCCCCGCAACGTCGATTTCCACCCGACCGAGCCGATCGTCTATGCGGTGATGGAGCCGCAGAACGAGCTGTGGTCGTTCCGCATGGACGGCAGCGTGATCGCGCCCGATCCGCTGAGCGCGGACAATATCCTCGCTCTCCCCGAAATGGTGCACAAACGCCAGGACGGCGGGGCGGTCGAGGTTCATCCTTCCGGGCGGTATGTCTACGTCGCCAATCGCAACGACGGTTATGTCGACGGCCATGCGGGGCCCTCGTGGCTCAATCCCGATCCGCTTCCAGTCTTCCCGGGCGGTGAGAACAACATCGCCGTGTTCGACCTGGCCGGGCCCGGCGGCAGGCCGGTGCTGGTCCAGCACGTCGACACCCGGGGCCTGCATCCCCGGACCTTCGCGGTCGATCCGACCGGGCGCTATCTCGTGGCGGGCAACAACGCCCCCACCGTGATGCCCGGCGGCGAGCAGGTTCCGGCGAGCTTGGCGGTGTTCGGGATCGGCGACGATGGCCGCCTGACCTTTCTCTACAAGCACGATCTCGACGTCGGTGCCGAGAAGGTCTGGTGGATGGGCATCGCGGGCTGATCGCGGGACAGCTAGAGCGGGAAAGGCGGGAGACATGACCAGCGGCGCGGAAGGGCGAAATCAGCGGACCGGCAGGGGGCATGGCCTTGATACGGCCGTGGTCGCCGATACGATCCGCGCCCGGATCGTGGGCGCGCAACTGGCTCCGGGCGAAACCCTGTTGCAGGCCACGCTCTGCAGCAATCTCAAGGTTAGCCGGCATGTGCTGCGCGGGGCTCTGCTCTCGCTGCACCATGCCGGCCTGATCGAGCAGAAGAGCGAACGCCGGACCCGGGTCCGGGTGGTCGAGGACAGCGAGGTGCGCGATATCCTCGAGGTGATGGCCGTGCTCGAACAGGTCTGCGCCGGGCGCGCGGCCCAACGTATCGCCGCCGACGGGGCCCGCCGGTTGCGGACCCGGGGCAAGGCGCTCGTCGAGGCTGCCGGTGCCCAACCGGCGTCCTTCGTCGCGGCGGAGTGTGCGCTGGGTTTGGAATTGGCGCGCATTGCCTGCCATCAGGTTGCCATGGACCTGCTGCAGGTCCTCCATGCCCGGATCGGTGCCAGTGCGGCGGCGCTCCCCGAGGGCATCGAGGCGCAAACGGTCTTGGCCTCGGCCTGGATGAACGTGATCGAGGCCGTGTGCCGGGGCGACGAGCCGGGCGCGGTCGAGGCAATGGAACGGGTCCAGGGCGCACGCAGCCCCGGCCGGATGGGAGACAGGTAAGTGCGCAGTCGGTCAATCGGTTCGCTGGAAGTGTCGATCGTGGGGATCGGCTGCAACAATTTCGGGCGCGAGCTCGATCTTGCGGCCACCTGTGCCATTGTCGACGCGGCGGTCGATGCGGGGATTACCTTCTTCGACACGGCTGACCGCTATGGCGATCCCAAGACGCAGAGCGAGACCTTCCTCGGCGAGGCGCTGCGCCCGCACCGCGACAAGGTCGTGCTGGCCACCAAGTTCGGCCGCTGGCTCGATGCCGAGCGGGGCGGGGCTTCGGCACGCTATGTCCGCTCGGCGACCGAGGCCTGCCTCAAGCGCCTGCAGACCGACCGGATCGACCTGATGCAGCTGCACATCCCCGATCCCGACACCCCGATCGAGGAAACCCTCGGTGCGCTGCAGGACCTGATCAAGGAAGGCAAGATCCGCGAGATCGGCAGCTCGAACTTCACGCTGGAAGACATTCGCGGCGCCGCGGCGGCCTCCGCCGGGGGCAAGCTGCCGCGCTTCATCACCACCCAGCTCGAATACAGCCTGCTGCACCACCGCGAGGTGGCCGGCCTGATCGCAGAGTGCGAGCGCGAGAACGTGCTGGTCCTGCCCTTCCGTCCGCTGTTCCATGGCCTGCTGACCGGCAAGTACCGGCCCGGCGAACCCGCCCCTGCCGGTTCGCGGATCGGCAGCAAGAATGCGGATTACCAGGCCCGGATCCTTACCCCGGAAAACCTCGCCACGGTTTCCGCGCTGATCAGCTTTGCCGAGGCGCGCGGCCATACCGTACTCGAACTCGCCTTCGCCTGGCTGCTCGCCCATCCGTTCGTGCCCTCGATCATCGCCGGGGTGTCCTCGCCGCGTCAGGTCGTTTCGAACGTCGCTGCAGCGCAGTGGGAGCTGACCCCGGCCGAGAAGGCCGAGGTCGATGGCCTGCTGGCAGTGACGGCATAAGGCGCCCCATTCATCGGCGCTCGCCACGAGGGTGGGCGCCGATTATCGTCTCACTGTTCGTCAGGACCCACGTGCGGCCCTGCGCCGGAAAGGACCTGACCCATGTCGCCTGACTTTGCCGCCTCGGCCGAGACGGATACGATTTCCTCGCCCCCGCCGCAGCGCTGGCGCCTGTCGGACGTGTTCAAGGGCACGCGGGGGGCCTTGCTC
>NZ_JACLAW010000008.1 GCF_014230315.1 Novosphingobium flavum
CAAACCATTTTCCTACATCGTCCGCCCCTGTCATCCTCCGCCCGGTCTTTGAAATCGGCCGCGCGGACGAACCGTGTAGGACAAGTGTCACCCATGCACTCGCCCGGTGAGGCCTTGAATAACAGCGGTTTAACCCCCGGATAACGCCCGGACAGGGTGACACTCGTGTCACCCTGCGCCCTCGCTCCTCGCTTCGGGCACAAAAAAAGAGAGCCGGATTTCTCCGGCCCCCTCTCGCGCATGCTTGATCGCTTGCGGTCCTAGTACTTCATCCCGAGCTTGATCCCGAACTGCTGCGGCTTGGTGGCATAAGCCCGTGCAAACTGGGCGCAGGTGGACGGGATGCAGACCGTGTTGAGGCTGAGGATGCCGCGCTTGTCGAAGGCGTTGAGGGCGAAGGCCTCCCACGACCATCGGCCAATCTTTGCGCCGATCGAAAAGTCGAACGTGGTGAAGCCAGCCGTCTGCCACAGGGCGCCGGGCACCGGCTGGACGAAATAGGCATCGGTGCCGGACTGGTGGTTGGCCGATGCCTGGAGATAGGGCCGGTACTCGCCCCAGTCGAACGCGTAGCGGGCCGTGGCATTGGCCTTGAACTGCGGCTGGACCGGCAGGCGGGTGCCGCTCGCGATGTAGATCCCGAGGCTGCAATCCGGGTTGCCGGAGGCACCGATGTTGCAGAAATCGGCCTTGGTCTTGCCGTCGGTGTAAGCACCCGAGCCGGACAGGGTGAGCTGGCCGAGCCGGAGGTTGAAGTCGCCCTCGATCCCCTTCACCCGCGCGCTGCCGACGTTGTAGATCGACAGCACCCCGTTGGAATTGGGCGTGGTCAGCCCGATCTGGACCTTGCTCCAATCCTCGTAAAAGGCGGAGAGGTTGACGGTGAGGCGCCGGTCGAGCCACGAGGTCTTGAGGCCGACCTCGTAATTGGTCAGCCGGTCCGCCGTATAGGGCGCGACCTGGGCAAGGCGGTTGATCCCGCCCGGGCGGTAGCCGGTGGAATAGGTGGCATAGAGGAGGTGATCGCCGGTCACCTTCCAGTTGACCGTGACGCGGTGGGTTTCCCCGCTTTCGTTCGCGGTCTTGTTGTACATCTCGCAGGGCAGGAAGGCGTTCGACGTGACCGGGCAGACCGCAGTGCCGACCCGGCTGGCCGTGCCGGAGAAGCCCCCGGCCGAATTGCGGGCGATGAACAGGCGCAGGCCCGCATCGATCGTGACACCCGGCAGGATGTCCCAGGCAACGTCGGTGAAGGCGGCGTAGTCCCGGTCCACGCGGTTGATGCGCGAGCAGAAGATATCGTCTCCGCAGCGCGGAACGGCCGGTGAATTGGGCCCGGCGGCAAGGCCGGGAATGATGTAGTCGGCCACGATCCGGTCGGTCTGGCGCTGCAGGAACAGGCCCGCGATCACGCGGACCGGCTCGGTCCCCGGCGAGGCCATGCGCAGTTCGTGGGTCTGTTTCGTGTAGTGATGGTTGACGTGGTAGAGCTGGCTCGGATCGAGGTTCTGCCCATTGGCGCCGATGAAGCTGGTGTAATAGGGGCCGCCCGCCTCGTAGTACGACACGGTATAGCCCGAATAGTCGGCCAGCGTATCGACATGGCGGCTGAAATAGCCGCCGGCATAAGTGATGTCCCAGTTGCCCAGCTTGCCGTGGATGGTCAGCGCCGCCTGGAGCCATTCGTCCTTGTTGAGCTCGGGCGTGTAGTCCTGCACTTGCAGGTCGCCGGTGGCGGGGATCAGCGGGTCGCTCCCCGTCAGCGGGCCGTAAAGGAAGGTGCCGTGGGCGCGCTGGTTCTGGTATATCACCGCGGGGGTGACGGTCCAGTCCTCGTCAAGGTCGATGCCGAGCGCGGCGCGCCCGCCGAAGGTCTCGACGTCGTTGAAGTTCTTCTTGGCATAAGGCGCGTTGCTGACCGACTTGATCGCCGGGTTGCCGTTCACATCCTCGACCGGATAGTTCCGGACGCCGGGGATGTTGCTGATGTAGCCGCCGTCGCGCTGATAAAAGGCCGAAGCCCGCAAGGCGATCGTCTCGGTCACCGGCACGTTGATGAAGCCGTCGAAACTGCCGCCGCTGGAATTGGCGCCCTTGCCGAAGGTCGTGCCGCTGATGTCGAACCCGGCCTCGAACTTGTGCGAGGGCTTGTTGGTAATCAGGCGCAGGGTGCCCGAGAGCGAGCTGGACCCGAACAGCGTGCCCTGCGGGCCGGACAGGGCCTCGACCCGCTGCATGTCATATACGTGAAGATCGACCGCGCCGCCGATCGTGGTCAGCGGCACTTCGTCGAGATAAAGCGCGCTGGTCGGCAGCGAGCCGCCGAACGAACCGTTGAAATTGCTGCCTGAAGTCACGCCGCGGAAGTAGATCTGCGACTGGCCGGGGCCGTAGGACTGGTAGGAGACGCTGGGCAGCAGCTTGGCATAGTCGTCGAAGCTGGCGACCTGGTGCTGGGCCAGTTTCTGGCTGCCAAGCGCCTGGATCGAGATCGGCACATCCTGCAGGTTTTCCTCGCGCTTTTGCGCGGTGACGACGATTTCCTCCGGCGCGTCAAAGGTCGTAGGCGGGGCACTCTGCGCAAGGGCCGAGGTCGTGGCGAGGATCGTGCCGCCGAGCAGGGCGGCGATGCCGGCGCCCTTCACGGTGCGCGGAGAAAGACAGGAAAACTTGGCCCGCATATCGTTCCAACCCTGGCTGTTTCGTTTTGTGCGGTGCAGGGTGATCACGCGGGCGCAGAAATTGCAAGCGCGATATTGCGGTGCAATAAGTAATCATGAGCGGATGTGTTGTTGGTGCACCGGGATTTGCCAAGCTTCGGGCGAGGCCGCATAGGTCGTGGCGATGAGCGCTGCCCCCATCTCCGCCCGGCTCGCCGCCGCCACGCGCGATCCGCAATTGCTCCGCGCCGCGCTGGCGCTGCATCAGAACCGGCTGGCGGAGGCCGAGCCGCTGCTCAAGAACCACCTCAAGGCCGACCCCTTCGACGTGGCGGCGATCCGTATGCTGGCCGAACTGGCCGCAAGGATCGGCCGGACCCGCGATGCGGAGACACTGCTGCGCCGCGCGCTTGAACTGGCGCCCGATTTCGGCGCGGCGCGGGTCAACCTTGCCACGGTGCTTTACCGCAGCAACCGCGCGGCAGAGGCGCTGGCGGAACTCGATCGGCTGGTGCTGGAGAGCGAGGAGGACGATAATCCCAACCTGCGCGCCGCCGTGCTCAACCGGCTGGGGGAATTCGAGCAGGCTTTGGCGCTCTACGAGGATACGTTGGAGCGGCGGTCGGACCAACCGCGGGTGTGGATGTCCTACGGCCACGTACTCAAGACCGTGGGGCGGCTGGGCGAGGCGGTGGCGGCCTATCGCCGGGCGACCGCGCTGCAGCCGGGGTTCGGCGAGGCCTGGTGGTCGCTGGCCAATCTCAAGACCGTGCGGCTGGACGAAGCTGACATCGCGGCGATGGAACAGGCGCTGGCGGGGAAGGGGAACACGCCGGAAGACCGGTTTCACCTAGAATTCGCAGCTGCCAAGGCGTGGGAGGATGCCGGCTATCCTGCCCGCGCCTTTGCCAGCTACAGCGCGGCCAATGCGCATCGCCGGGCGCTGATCCACTATGACGCGGCGGAAACGACCGGGCGGGTGGACCGCATGATCGCCGGCTTTACGCAGCGGTTCGCGCGCGGCCCGGCGGGCGGCTGCCCGGCGGCAGATCCGATATTCATCGTCGGCCTGCCGCGCGCGGGCTCGACGCTGGTCGAACAGATCCTTGCCAGTCACAGCCAAGTCGAAGCGATTGCGGAACTGCCGGATATTCCAGAGCTGTGGAGCAAGCTCGGCGGGGCCGACGGCAAGGGTAACCCGCATGAGCGATTTGCAGGGTTGTCGGCAGACGAACTGCGCGCGATCGGCGAGGAGTACCTGCGCCGCGTCTCGCCCCAGCGCAAGACCGACCGGCCGTTGTTCATCGACAAGCTGCCCAACAACTGGCTCTACGTCGGCTTCATCAGGGCCATCCTGCCGAATGCCCGGATTGTCGACGCGCGGCGCCACCCGCTCTCGGCCGGGGTCGCCAATTTCCGCCAGCACTTCGCGCGGGGGCAGCACTTCGCCTATGACCTTGCCGATCTGGGCCATTACTATCGCGATTACGTGCGGCTGATGGACGCCTTCGAGCGCGTCTGTCCCGGCGCGGTTTACCGGGTGACCTATGAACGGATGGTGGACGACAGCGAGGGCGAGATCCGCGCCCTGCTGGATGGGCTCGGCCTGCCCTTCGAGCGGGACTGTCTCGAGTTCCACAAGACCGAGCGGCCGGTGCGCACGCCGAGTTCGGAGCAGGTCCGCTCGCCCATCTTCCGGCAGGGGACCGAGAACTGGCAGGCCTACGACCAGTGGCTCGGACCCTTGCGCGAGGCGCTGGGGCCGGCGTTAGTTGCCGGCGACCAGCCTTAGTGCGGTCACGCCCATGGTCGCGGCGATGACCATTTCGACCACGCGCCATGATGAAGGCCGGGCGAGAATCGGGCGCAGCCAGACCGCGCCGTAGCCAAGTGCGAAGAAGAATCCGAACGAGGCAGTGATCGCGCCGAGGGCGAAGCTCGTGCGGTCATGCGGGAACTGGGCGGCGATCGAGCCGAGCAGGACCACTGTGTCGAGGTAGACGTGGGGGTTGAGCCAGGTCAGGGCGAGGCAGGTGGCCATGACGGACCCGAGCGGCTGGGCCGGAGCCTCGCAGGCGGCCAGCGCGCCGGGATCGGTGAAGGCCGCCTTGAGGCTGCGCAGGCCGTAAAGGACCAGGAACACCGCACCGCCGTAGCGCATGACTGGCAGGATTGGCGGCAGCAGGGTGCTTATCTGGCGAAACAGCAGGACCCCGGTGACGATCAGCACCGCGTCGGACAGGGCACAGGTCAGGATGATCGGCAGGACATGCTCGCGGCGCAGCGCCTGGCGCAGGACGAAGGCATTCTGCGCGCCGATCGCGAAGATCAGGCTCGCGCACATGGCGAAACCGGTGGCGAAGACGGACGGGGACAAGGGGGCGCTCCTGCGGAAAATTCAGGGCCGGCCTAGTCAGGCGTTCAAATTCAGTCCAATTAAGTCATCTTAGTTCAAATAAGGACGGCTAATCTCATGCTGGACTATCCCGCGCTTCGCGCCGTGGCCGCGGTGGCCCAGACCGGGTCGTTCGAGGCAGCCGCGCGCCAGCTCAACGTGACCCCCTCGGCGATTTCGCAGCGTATCAAGAATCTCGAGACGCGGCTGGGGTTTTACGTGATCGAGCGAGGCAATCCCTGCGTGGCGACGCCCAAGGGGGATTGGCTGTGCCGCCATGTCGAGCAGGTCGGCCTGCTCGAAAGCGACCTGTTGAGCCGCTTGCCGATCCTTCAACCGGCGACGGGCGCCCAGCGGCTGACCCTTCATGTCGCTGTCAATTCCGATAGCCTTGCCACATGGTTCATGCCCGCCGCAGCCGCCTATGCCGAGGCGAGCGGGCACCTGCTTCACCTTGAAGTGGACGAGGAGAGCCAGACGGCCGAATGGCTGGCGCACGGCCGCGTCTCGGCGGCCGTAACCAGCCGGGAAACGCCAATCCCGGGTTGCCGCCGCTTCGCGCTGGGAACGATGCGCTATTTCGCGGTGGCAAGCCCGGCCTTCAAGGCGCGCTATTTCCCTGATGGGCCGAGCGCCGAGGCTTTTTCTGCTGCCCCGGCGCTGACCTTCAGCCGGCATGACCAACTCCAGTCACGCTGGCTGGCGGGCGTGCTGGACGATGCGCCGGCCTGCCCCAGCCACTGGTTGCCGACCACGCAGGGCTTTCTCGACGCCAGCCTGACCGGAATGGGCTGGGGGATGAACCCGCTCGCCATGGTCGAGGAGCACCTTGCGGCCGGAAAGCTGGTCGAGCTCGTGCCGGGGCGTCCGTTCGACGTGCCGTTGTTCTGGCAGGTAAACCGGCTTGCCGCCGATCACATCCAGCCGCTGTCGGAAGCGGTGATCAGGGCGGCGGGAGCGGTCCTGTCGCCGGGGTGATGCGGGCATTCAGGCTCAAGGTTTCAGGCCCAAGGTTTCAAGCAGGTCCGCCCATCGCCTTGACCAGTGCGATCGAGGCCTGCATTCGCTGCGTCTGGACCGAGATCAGGCTGCGCTGCGCGGTCAGGGCGTCGGTCTGGGCAGTGACGACCTCGAGATAGTCCGAGGCACCATCGCGGTAGCGCGAAAGGGCAATGTCGCTGGTGCGTTCGGCGGCGCGGGCGGCGTCCTGCTGGGCCTCGGCCTGCTGGGCAAGGTGGCGGATCGAGGCGGCGGCATCCTCCACCTGACGGAAGGCGGCTAGCACGGTCTCGCGGTAATTGGCGGCCTCTTCCTCGTATTGGGCGTGGCTGAGGCGAACCTGCGCCTTGCGCTTGCCGCCGTCGAACAGGGTCAGCGCGGCGGAGAGGGGGCCGAGTGCCCAGAAGGTGCTGGGGGCCGAGAGCAGGGCCGCACCCGTGCTCTGCCAGCCCCCGGCCGCGCCGAGGTTCAGTGAGGGGTAGAAGGCGGCGCGGGCCACGCCGATCCGGACATTGGCGGCGAACATGCGGCGTTCGGCCGCCGCGATGTCGGGCCGCCGTTCGAGCAGCTGCGACGGGGTAGCCGCCGGGATCGCGGGGACGATCATGTCGCCCGGCGCGGGAGAGAGCGCGAACTGGCTGGCCACGGCACCGGTCAGTGCCGCGAGTTCGTGTTCGGTTGCCGCGCGCTGGCTAGCGATGGCCGAGACCAGCGCCCGCGCATTGCCGAGCACGGTGGCGGCGCGGTTGACGTCGATCCCCGAGGCGATCCCGCCGCCGTGGCGGCGCTGGGTGAGGTCGTAGGCCCGGCCGAAGGCATCGACCGAGCTGGCGAGCAGGCTGGCTTGGGCATCAAGCCCGCGCAGGCGGAAATAGGCATCGGCCACGGCAGCCTGCAGGCTCAGCCGGGCCGAGGCGAGGTCGGCCTGACTTGCCTGGGCATCGGCCTTGCCGGCGGCGACCGAGGCGCGGACCCGGCCCCAGAGGTCGATCTCGTAGTCCACGCCGCCGCCGCCGACGTAATTGTCATAGGTCACGGCACTGCCGTTGGTCAGCGGGCGGTTCCTGGAAACGCGCGCGCGCGCGGCGGCGCCCTCGATCCCGACGGTGGGGTAAAGCGCAGCCTCGCTCTCGCGCGCGGCGGCGCGGGCCTGATCGTAGCGGGCGAGGGCGGCGGCGAGGGTCGGACTGGCGGTGAGGGCCTGCTGCTCGAGCGCGTCGAGCGCGGGGTCTTGGTAGACCGACCACCAGTCTCCGCGCGGGGCATCGTCGTGCGGGGCGGCCTCGGTCCAGCCGGCCACTTCCTTGAACCGGGCCGGGGCGGCGATCTTCGGCGGGTTGTAGGCCGGGGCGGAGGAGCAGGCAGCGAGCGCCAGCGAGGTCATGGCGGCGACCAGCGGGGCTACGGCCGGGCGCAGGCGCATCAGGACGCGGCTCCCTTGGCCTTCGATGGAGCGGGAGTGGCCACCTTGACGCGGTCTCCGCTCTGGATCGAATCCGGCGGGGTATCCACCACGTTGTCAGTGGGCGAGAGGCCGCCGGCGACTACCACCGTGGCGCCGAGATCGCGCGCAATGGTGACCGGGCGGATCGTCACGCGGCCATCGCTGCCGACCACGACCACGCTTGACCCCTTGTCGCCCGTCAGGATGGCGCTGCCGGGAATGGCGAGGCCGCCCGCCGCGCCGGGAATGGCGAAATGGACCTGAGCGAAGGCGCCGGGCATCAGGGCGCCATCGGGATTGTCCGCCTGCAGTTCGACCAACTGGGCGCCGGATTTGGGGTCGACCGCGCCCGAGCTGCGGATCAGCACGGCGTTGAAGCTGCGTCCCGGATATTCAGGCAAGGTCAGCGTGGCGGAGAGGCGGCCGCGGACCTGAGCCGCGTAGGACTGCGGAACCTGGACGTAGATCCGCATGCGGTGGACGTCAGACACGGTGAACAGCGGCAGGGCGGCGGCATTGTTGGCCACGACCAGCGCGCCGATCTGGGCCGAGCGGCTCGTGACCACCCCGGCGAAGGGCGCCGAAAGGTGGGTGAAGCCATGCATGGCGGCGAGCTGGCGGACATTGGCGAGGGCGGCATTGGCAAGTGCGGTCTTCGCGGCATAGTCGCCCGCCTTCTCGTCGGCTTCCTGCTGCGAGACGGCGTCCTGTCCCAGCATGGATTTCCAGCGTGTGGCGGTCGTCGCGGCGAGGCGCTGGTTGGCAAGGGCTGTCTGGTAGTCGGCTCGGGCCGACGCGAGCTGCTGGTCAAGCTCGGGCGCGTCAAGCACGGCGAGGGTCTGGCCCGCGGCGACGCGCTGGCCGATGTCGGCCTGCCATGAGCGGACATAGCCGTTCGTGCGGGCGAAGATCGCCGCGCTGTTGAAGGCCTGGACCTGGCCAGGCAGGACGAGTCCGTCGCTGTCGCCGGGCTTGGCGGGATGGACGACGGAAACCGTGGTGACACCGGCGTCGGCGGCCGAGGCTTCCAGCGCGCCGGTCGCCTGCAGGCGGCTGGCGACGCCGAAGGCCACCACGCCTAGCGCGGCGACGGCGACGACCAGGCCAGTGCGCTTCAGGGTTCTGGCCGAAGGGCCGGTGGATTCTGGGATTTCAAGATCAGGCATGGCTGGGCTTCAGGTCCGGGTTCGGGGTCAGTTCGGAGGTCTTGGCGTGGCGGCGGTGCGCGAAGGCGAAGACGGTGGGAACAAAGAACAGGGTGGCCGTGGTGGCGAAGATCAGTCCGCCGATCACGGCCCGGCCGAGCGGGGCATTCTGCTCGCCGCCGTCACCAAGGCCCAGCGCCATCGGGGCCATGCCGATGATCATGGCCAGTGCGGTCATCAGCACCGGGCGGAAGCGGACGAAGCCGGCGCGCAGGGCAGCCTCGAATGCGTCGCCGGTCTCGGCCAGCTGGTCGCGGGCGAAGCTGACCACGAGGATCGAATTGGCCGTGGCCACGCCCATGCACATGATCGCCCCGGTCAGCGCTGGCACCGAGAGCGTGGTGCCGGTGGCAAAGAGCGTCCAGACGATCCCGGCGAGCGCCGCGGGCAGGGCCGTGATGATCACGAAGGGATCGAGCCAAGACTGGAAGTTGACCACGATCAGCAGGTAAACGAGGAAGATCGCGGCGACGATGCCCCAGCCGAGGCCGGAAAAGGCGGTGTTCATGGTTTCGAACTGGCCGCGGATGGTGACCGTGGTGCCCTTGGGCTGCTCGGCTTCGAGTGCGTTGATCGCCTTCTGGATCGCCTTGGACACGCTGCCGAGGTCGCGCCCCTGCGGGGTGGCGTAGATGTCGAGAACGGGCTGGATGTTGTACTGCGAGACGACCGGGACCGTGTTCGAGCGCGTGATCTCGGCAAAGGCGCCCAGCGGCTGGCTCGCCCCGGCGCTGCCGGCAATGGGAATGCCGGACAGCTGGCTCATCGTCCCGACGTTGTAGAGCGGGGTCTGGGCGACGACCGGGTAGGACACGCCGTTGTCCGGGCTAACGAAGAACACCGGCGCGGTCTGCTGGGTGCCGGCCAGCGCGCTGGCGAGGCCGTTGGTGACGTCGCGTTCGGCGAGGCCATATTGCCCGACGCGCGAGCGGTCGACCTCGACATCGAGCTGCGGGGCATGGGCCGGCTGCTGGATGCGCAGGTCGGCGAGGCCCGGGATTGCCTTCAGCCGGGCCATCAGCTTGTGGGCATAGGCGCGGGCGGCCTCGGGGTCCTTGGCCGTGATCTGGACGTCGATCGGCGAAGGCGTGCCGAAGTTCAGGATCTGGCTGGTGATGTCGGCCGGCAGGAAGGAAAAGGTCGCGCCGGGGAAGCGGCGCGGCAGTTCGTGGCGCAGCCGGTCAACGAACCCGGCGGTTGGCGCGTGGCCTTCCGTGAGCGTGATCAGCACGTCGCCGTCTTGCGGGCCGACCGTGCCGGAATTGTTGTAGACCGTATTGATCGCGGAAATCGGCAGGCCGATGTTGTCGGTGATCGTCCCCAGCTGGTCGGCGGGAATGATCGCGCGCACCGCCTTGCCGACGCGGTCGAACTGGGTGGCCGAAGCCTCGATCCGGGTGCCGACGGGCAAGCGGACGTGCATGGCGATCTGGCCGGAATCGACATCGGGAAAGAAGTTACTGCCGAGCAGGGGGACAAGGGCGAAAGAAAGGAGGACCACGACCATGAAGCCCGTCATGAAGCCCTTTCGGCTGGCCAGCGCCCGGCGCAGCAGGCCGATATAGTTCGAGCGGACGCGCTCGAAGCGTTCCTCGAAGCCGCGCTGGAAGCGGACCAGCGGGTTGCGCGAGGCGGGGCTGCCGGCCTGGTGCAGTTCGCTGTCGATCTCCGTCGGGGTGCCGTGGGTGTGCGGCTTCAGCAGGTACATCGCCATGGTCGGCACCAGGGTGCGCGACAGGACGAATGAGGCGATCATTGCGAAGACCACCGAGAGGGCCATCGGCACGAACAGGTAGCCCGCCACTCCTGGCAGGAAGAACATCGGCACGAATACGATGCAGATGCACAGCAGCGAGACGAAGGCCGGGGTGACGATCTGGGCCGCCCCGTCGAGGATCGATTCAATCACGCCCTTGCCTTGCTCGAGGTGCCAGTTGATGTTCTCGATCGTGACGGTCGCATCGTCGACGAGGATGCCGACGGCGAGGGCGAGACCGCCGAGCGTCATCACGTTGAGGGTCTGGCCGAACAGGGCGAGCGTGGCGATCGCGGCGAGGATTGCCAGCGGGATCGACAGGGCGATGATCACGGTCGAGCGCCAGGAGCCGAGGAACAGCAGGATCATCAGGCTGGTCAGGGCCGCCGCGATGGCGCCCTCGTGGACCACGCCCGAAACGGCCGCCTTGACGAACATCGACTGGTCGCCGACTTGCAGGACCTTCAGCGTTTCGGGCAGGGAGGTCTGGAGCTGGGGCAGGGCCTGCTTGACCCCATCGACCACGGCGAGGGTCGATGCGGCACCGTTCTTGAGCACCGTGAGAATCACCGAGCGCCGGCCCTCGACATGGACCACGTTCTGCTGCTGGGCGCTGCCGTCGCGCACGTGGGCGACGTCGCGCATATAGATCGTTGCGCCGTTGACCACCTTGACCGGGAGGTTGTTGAGGCCCTCCACGCTGTCAGGCGAATTGTTGAGGCGCACCGAATATTCGGTCGGCCCGATCCGGGCGAAACCGGCGGGATTGATCTGGTTCTGCGCGGCAAGGGCATTGCCCACGTCCTGCGCCGAGAGGCCGAGCGCCTGGAGCGCGCCGGGATCGAGGTCGATCTGTATCTGGCGCTGCCGCCCGCCCGAGGGATAGGGCATGCCAAGGCCGGGGATCGTCACCATCCGCGTGCGCACCACGTTCTGGCCAAGGTCGAACAATTGCTGTTCCGACAGGCCCTTGCCCGACAGGGCAAGCTGGAGGATCGGCACGGTCGAGGCCGAATAGTTGAGCACCAGCGGCGGGGTCGTTCCGGGCGGCATCTGCTTGAGAATGGTCTGCGATACCGCCGTGACCTGCGCCGTGGCCGTGCGGATGTCGACCGTGGGCTGGAAGTAGATCTTGACGACCCCGATGCCCTGGAACGACTGCGCCTCGATATGGCTGATGTCGTTGACCGTGGTGGTCAGGGTGCGCTGGTAAGGTGTGATGATCCGGTTCGCCATGTCTTCGGGCGGCAGGCCAGAATATTGCCAGGCGACCGCGATGACCGGAATCTTGATGTCGGGAAAGATGTCGACAGGGGTGCGCAGCGCGGCGATGATCCCGCCGATCGCGATCAGGATCGCCATGACGATGAAGGTCAGCGGACGATGCAGCGCAACCTTGACGATATCGATCATTTAATGCTCCGCACGGCAATCAGCTCGGGCAGGAATGCCCGGCGCCATTCACGTTTCACTCTCCGTGCGTTCTGTCGTCCGGCGCGGTGCGGGGCTGGCGTGAATGGATCGCGTTCCATCGCCCTGTCCGCCTTCTGCCGTGGCGAGATGCTTGTGATCGACCGGGCCCCGTGCCGCATTGGGGGGGCTGGGGGGCGGCACCGGGCGCCGGTCGATCCGTTGCAGGTCTTTTGCCTGCGGGGAGCCGAATGCGCGCTTGCCCCCTGCCTGTCCAATATATAAATTAGCCAAATTGAGACGATTTGGATATCAATAATGGACCTTCGGCACCTGCGATACTTCATCTGTGTTGCCGAGGAGATGCATTTCGGGCGGGCGGCTGAGCGGCTCGGCATTTCGCAGCCGCCGCTCAGCCAGCAGATCCGGGGACTGGAAGATTCCCTTGGGGTCACGCTGTTCGAGCGGACGAGCCGGCGCGTCCGACTGACCGAAGCAGGAACGCGCTTCCTGCCCGAGGCGCGCGAAACCCTGGCCCAGGCGGAGCGGGCCGCGCGCACTGCCCAGCGCGCGCATCGCGGAGAGATTGGCAGCCTGCGGCTGGGCTTCTCGGTCTCGGTGCCGTTCGTGCCGCACATCATGGACACGCTGGCGCGGTTCCGCCGGACCTATCCCGCGGTCGAGATCTCGATCGATGAGCTGGCGCGCGACGAGCAGGTCGAGCATGTCGAACGGGGCACGCTGGACCTCGGTATCCTGCGTACGTTCGACGATCCGCCACTGGCGCCGCATGTCGTCTCAACCTGCGTCCAGAAGGACACGCTGATGCTGGCCATGCGCCACGATCACCCGCTCGCGCGCGAAAATCGGGAGCTTGGTCCGAACGACCTGAGGGACGAGCCGCTGATCCTGTTCGGCACGATCAACGGCGCAGGGTTCAACGAGCACCTATATGCGCGGTGCGAGCGGCTGGGCTTCCGGCCGAAGATCGCGATGGAGGCGAGCAGCTTCGCAACGCTGCTCGGCCTAACCGCGGCGGGCTTTGGGGTAACCGTGCTGTCGGGGACGCTGGCTCGGCTCAACGTCGATACGCTGACGTACCGGCCATTCGAGCTCGACGTGGTCAGCCGCCTGCTGATGATCCGCGCCCAGAATCCCTCGCCGACGACGGCCGCGTTCTGCGAAATGCTCGGCGCGGCGGCGCAGGACGGCTAGACGCCGCCCTTGCGCCAGTTCGCGACGGCGCTGAGCAGGCCGGCGGCCTCGGCAGGCGCAAGGCCGCCGCGGATTGCATCGCCGCCGTCGACGGCGAAGCGCAGCGGCCAGGCGCTGCGCGAGCCGGACTGCCACGAGGCGGCGATCTCGCGCACCACGCTTTCCGGCAGGTCGAACACGACGCGCTGGTGGACGAAGCAGGGGGCGTTGACGTCGGCCATCTGGCAGGCGTCCTGCCATTGCTCGACCTGCACGGCCTGGGCGGTCCGCACATTTCCGCCGGCTGCGTAGTCGACCGCGGCGATCCGGGCCTTGTGGCGGAAGTTGATGAGGTCGTGCCAGACCTGCCAAGTGACCTGACCCGTGACGCGATCGACCTTTGCGCGCAGGTGGACGTCGTCGGCAAAAGCGCCATCCATGGCCTGGCCGCGGCGATGGGCCCAAGCCGTGGAGAATACGATGGCGCTGTCCAGCGGATCATCATGAACCGTGGTGCGCATGGTGAAGTCGGCCGGGGCGAGCCGTGCGAGCCCGGCGGGAAGCGGGCGTTCGGCGGCGGCGGGCATGGTAAGGAGGGCGGCGGCGGCAACGGCGCAGGACCAGCGGATCATCGGCAATCTGTTCCCCGGAGCAAAGCAAAGGGCGGGCGGCAAAGGCGCCGCCTGCCCTGTGTTTCCGGGGTAAGCGACGCGCTTTGCCGCGATGGATCGGGATTGTTACAAAACGTGTGCGGCTCCATGACATCGGAGCGGGAAATGGTGGAGACCCGCGCCCCGACGCTCAATAGTTCCACTGGAGCTGCGCGCGCAGCAGATCTCCGACGGCGCGGCCCGCGCGGCGCTCGTCGGCCTCGGCCCGCTTCATCCGGGCATAGGCAAGGGTCAGCTCAAGTTCCTTGAGCGGCTGGAACTCAACGCCCAGTTCGATCTCGTTGGTTTCGAGGCGCGGGGCATTGATCGCCGCCTTCCACCCGCCGCGGTAGTGCTGCCAGCGGGCATAGGGCATCAGGGCGCCCAGCGGGGAATTCGTCACCCGTGCCATGGCCTGGATATAGCCACCGCTGAGCGGACGGGACGCGATCGACTGGGTCGAGGGATCCCACTCCGGCCCGCGCCCCCACGACCATTCGGCTTGCAGGCCAAACGGGGCGGGATAGAGCACGGCATGGAGGTTGACCCGGCGTTCGGCGATGGAGACGGGGTTGACCCCGCCGCTGCGCAGTTCGGGCTGGACCCGGTTGAGCATCCCCTGCGCGCCGATCTCGATCACCTGCCCGGCAAAGGCCTCGCCCAGTCCGTCCAGCGCGAAGGGCCAGGAGACCATGGCGACCTGCATCAGGCTGTCGTTCTTTTCAGTACGGTTGATGCCCTGGCCGTTGAACACGCCGAGGCCGATGGCGCCGTAATTTCCGAAAAGCTTCTGTCCGTCGCGGCCCAGCCGATCCCAGATCGCCTGCACGGAGCGCGGTGTGAAGTAGGCCACAACGCCAAGATCGCGCTCGCCGGGGACCGCGCTGTTGGCCGCGTCGGCCCGGTCGATCGCGATGCGATTGGAGGACGATTGCAGGTTTTCCCAGCCGAACGGCACTTTCGACTGGCCGAAGCGCAGCTTGAGCCGGCGATCGAGCAGGAAAAGGTCGGCATAGGCATCGCGCATCTGGAAGAAGTGCTCGCGCCGCTCGCCGCTCGACTGCGCGTTGACGGCCGAGGCGAGGTCGCCCTGCAAGTAGAGCGAGACCTTGTCGGACAGGTCGCCCTGGATCACGATGCGGGCGCGGCGCAGGCTGAAGGTGCCGCGTTCGCCGACCGAACTGTCGTGGACGGAGCGGAGGCGAGCCAGCCCGGTGGGGGCGTCGATCGGGCCGGACAGGGCCTCGTTGGCGCGCATCTGGACATAGCCGCGAACCTGGATCCGGTCGTACCAGCCCTTCTTCGGCGCGGCGGCGGCTGGCGCGGGGACCGGATTGGCAGGGGCCTGGGCTAATTGCGGGGCGGCGGGCACCCTACCCGCCGGTTCGGTGGCAGGCGATTTGGCCTTCGGCGGTGTTGCGGAAGCCGGCAACCGGGCGCGCAGGCTTTCCATTTCCGCGCGCAGGACGGCCAGTTCGCTGCGCAGCGCGGCGATGGCCTCGTCCTGCTCTCCCGCCTTCGCGGGAAGCGGTGCGAAGCCGATGGCGCCGGCCAGCAGAAGCCCCTTCAGGCTGCGCGAAATCCGGCCATGCCCGGCCGTCCGCCGCCCCGTCATTGTCTGCACCGTCAATCCCTTTCGTGTCACTGATGTGACCCGCCTGCGTCTGTTAAATGACAGTTGTGTGACACGACGCGGCAGCAAGGACGGCGGCAACAAATCGTCACAGTCAGGTGCGCGTGAAGCAACAGGACAAGAGCTAGATCACCCTCGATGCTCTGACATCGAGTGGAGAAAATCATGCTGACCATTGCCATGGCCCTCGGCCTTGCAACTGCCCCTGCCGCCGTCCCCGCCGCCGGGTTCTATCCGTGCCATCCCGACAAGCACCTGGCCTGCATCGCGGCCCGTTCGTCGGCCAAAAAGAAGGCCGCTTACGAACTGCCTGCCGGCAAGCGCTGCCATCCTGACCCGACCCGTTCGCTGGGCTGCGTGGAGAATCTCCAGGTCAAGGCAAAGCAGGCTCCGGCCAAGGAACAGACCGAGGGCTGATAGCCCCGCCACCCAATTCCATCCCCCCTCGGGAGCCGCTTTGCGGCTCCTCTTTTTTTGCCCGCCGCAGACGCGAAAAAGGCGGGGAATGCCGTGCATTCCCCGCCTCCGTCGGGATGGTTCGCTCAGATCAGAACGAGCCGGTCACCGAAACCACGACCGTGCTGCCGGCGATGGTCGAGCCGTCCTTGGTCGAGGAGAAGTTCGGCTGGAGGTAGGCGCCCTGCGCATTGGTGATATCGGTGTCGATGTACGACACGTTCAGCGTCAGCGGGCCGACGGCGACATCGGCGCCAAGCGACCAGTCCCAGTACTTGCCGGTCGGCGCAACGCTGGTGCCGTTCGGGCCGAGGCCGGGGTTACCGTCCGAATAGCCCAGGTGGGCCTTCAGGGTCACCGGGGTCGAGGGAAGGGCGGTGTTGGCATCGGCCCAGATGTAGAGGTTGTCATCCTTGGCGCCCGGCTTGTTGTAGTTGCCGCCGGCCAGAACGGCCTGGGCATTGGCGCCGGTCAGCGACCACGGACCCAGGGCTTCCTGCTTGGGGGCATAGGCCACGCCGACGAGCAGGTTGGCCGGGCCGACGGCGCCGCTCAGCTTGACGAAGGGTTCGGCGAAGTCGGTCTTGTCCGAGCCGCCCGGATACATGTACCAGGTCAGGCCGGCGTCGAGCGTCGCGCCGCCCACCGGCAGGGTGTAGCCGCCGTAGATGTCGAGTTCGGTGTTGCTGCCGCCGAAGGTGCCCCAACCGGCGAGGTTCGAGGCCCAGACGCCCGCGTAGAGACCGCTCTGGTGCTTGGCGGTGAAGCCGGCCTGGACGGCCATGCCCTTGTTGCTCTGCGAAACGCCGCGGAAGCGATAGTCGCTGGCGATCGTGGCCGAGCCGGAGATCTCGATTTCCTTGGGCTCTTCCTGAGCGAAGGCGGGAGCGGCGAGGCCGAGCGCGAGCGCGCTGGTGGCAACGGTGATCAGCTTGTTCATGGTTTTTCCCTCATGGTTTGCTCTTGCCCCTCCAGCATTCCGGGGCCGCAGCATGCACTTGCGCAGCAGGTGTGAGGGCACCGGCGCGCCGGGCTGCGTACCCCGGAACATTGCCGGTCTAACCGCGCGGCGCGTATGCTGCGTTGCGGCGATATTTCAAATCATTGCTGAACGCCTGAAGCCCCGGTCTCCCGCCCAGAGGGCTGGGGGGAAACCGGGGCCCCGGACGGGATGTTGGGCGCTCAGGCGTGAAGCGGCTTGAGCACGTCCGAGTGGCCGGCCAGTTCGACCTGCCGGCCGTTCGAGCGGCGCCGCGACAGCCATTCGCGCAGGGTCTGGGCAGTCGTATGGTCGATCCCGTGGACCGACCTGAGGTCGAGCTTCACGTCGTGGTGATCGGGGATCGTGTCGAGCGCCGAGTTGAGGCGGACCAAGCCGAGGAACGTCGCAGCGCCCTCCAGCTTGAGTTCGGTCGCCTCGCCTTCGTGCTCGCGCGCGACCTTGAGGTTGAGCCCGCGCCGGTGCGGCACGAGTTCGACCAGCGAGAGGGCGAGGCCGGCAAGGACCCCGGTCAGCAGATCGGTGGAAACCACGAGCGCGAAGGTGATGGCCCAGATCGCCGCCGGAAGCGGACCGTACTGGTGCAGCAGGTGCTTCACGTCGTCGATCTTGACGAGGCGCCAACCGGTCACAACCAGCACGCCGCCGAGAGCGGCCATCGGAATCTCGCGCAGCAGCCAGGGCAGCAGGGCGACGAAGCCGAGAATCCACGCGCCGTGGAGGATGGTCGAGATGCGGGTGCGGGCACCGGCCTGGACGTTGGCCGAGGAGCGCACGATCACCCCGGTCATCGGCAGGCCGCCAAACAGGCCGCACAACAGGTTGCCCACGCCCTGGGCGCGCAGCTCCTTGTTGTACTCCGTCCGCTCCCCGTCATGCATTCGGTCGACTGCCGCAGCCGAGAGCAGGGTCTCGGCGCTGGCGATGAATGCCATCGCCACGGCCGAGATCAGCAGGCCCGGCAGGAGGGCCGTATCGGCCAGAGGCGCGAACAGGTCTGCCCCCGGCATGCGGAAGGCGGCGGCGATCGATTCGGGAACCGCGACGCGGGTCACGTCGAGCTTGAGGGCAAAGGCCAGCAGGGTGGCCGCGGCCACGCCGAGGAGGGCGCCGGGAACCAGCGCAAGGCGAGCGGGGCGCAACTTTTCCCAGCCGACCATGACGACCATGGTGATCAGGCCGAGCACGATCGCGAGTTCGGACTGGCTGGGGTTGTCGAGCGAGATTCCGGTGATGCGGCCCGGAATGGCGGCGAGGTTCTGCAGGCCGCTGGAGAGCGGGCGCGCGTCGAACAGGATGTGGAACTGCCCGAGCACGATCAGCGCGCCGATCCCGGCGAGCATGCCGTGGACCACGGCCGGCGAGATCACCCGGAAAACGCCGCCGAGCTTGAGCGCCCCGGCGGCGAACTGGATCGCGCCGACCAGGACCAGAACCGGAAACAGGGCGGCAAGGCCGTATTGGTTGACGAATTCGAAGACGATCACGGCAAGGCCCGCCGCCGGGCCGCTGACCTGCAGCGGCGATCCGGCGAGAGAACCGACCACGAGCCCGCCGATGATCCCGGTTACCAGGCCCATTTCGGCCGGCACGCCCGAGGCGATGGCAATGCCCATGCACAGCGGCATGGCGACGAGGAATACGACGACCGAGGCGGTGAAATCGCGGGCGAGGTGAGCGAAAGGCCCCCTTTGGACGGCGCCGGCGGCGTTCATGGTGTTGGCGGTCCCGCTCATTCGGCCGCCTCCGCCTGGTGGTCATTTCCCCAGCCGCGCCGGCTGGCGGGCACGGCCACCGGCAGCGGCGCGTCCTCGCGCAGCGGCTCGAAGCGCCCGGTCATCCCGTCGAGCCCCAGCACCTGTCCGGCGCCAATATCGACGAACCAGCCGTGAAGCGACATGGCACCTTCCGCGATCGCGGCGGCAACCGAGGGATGAGTGCGCAGGTGGTTGAGCTGGGCGATCACGTTTTCAAGGCTGAGCTGGCGGATGCGCTGGCTGCCCTCGAGATGGCCGTGGCAGGTGTCTACCACATGGGCAGCGGCCGTGCCGTGGCGCAGCCACGCGGCAACATTAGGCATGCCGCCGAGCTTGGAAAGGTCGGACAGCCCCTTCATCGCGCCACAATCGGAATGGCCGCAAACGATGATGTCGCGCACGCCCAGCGCCGCCACGGCATATTCGACGGTGGAGGAAACGCCGCCGTTCATCGTGGCAAAAGGCGGGACTATGTTGCCGGCATTGCGGCAGACGAACAGCTCGCCCGGCTCGGCCTGCAGGATCTGCTCGGGCACGATCCGCGAATCCGCGCAGGAGATCATCAAGGCCTTGGGCGCCTGGCCCTCGCTCGACAGCTTGTGAAACAGTTCGCCGCTATTGGGGAACACGGTCTTCTCGAAGCTGAAAACACGTCCGATCAGTTCGTTCACGGTTGCACCTCTGGGCAAATGGAGAATCCGGGCATGACCCGGATCGATGGTGCCAATGTGCGAGGTGGACCTGTCGTGCGTTGTGCGGCGACGTTACGAATTGTTGCTTTGCAGCAGGCTGCGGCGAGCCGATCGTATCAGGCGGCGGACTGAGCGGCGATGACGTTGCCGGGGAGAACCAGGGTTGCGGCCAGGCCGCCGCCGGAGCGGTTGGCCAGCACCAGCTGCCCGCCTTCGGCCCGCACCGCGCGGTCGACGATGGCAAGGCCGAGGCCCATACCGGCCGTATTGCGGGCGCGGGTCTCGTCAAGCCGGGCAAAGGGGCGGGTGACGGCCTCTAGCTGGTCTGTCGGAATCCCGGGGCCGCGATCGAGGACGGTCAGCTCGATGCCCTCTCCGGCCCGGCTCAGCACGACTTCGGCATTGCCGCCATAATGGAGCGCGTTGCTGACGAGGTTGGCAACCGCGCGGCGCAGGCTGACCGGGCGCGCCTTGATCAGCAGCGATTGCGGCCCGGCATAGGACGCATCGCCGCCGAAGTCGTGAGCCTCGTCGATCTGGTTGCGGGCGAGGGCGGCAATGTCCATCAGCTCCGGCTCGCCTTGGTCCTGCCCAGTCTCGACGAAGGACTGGAGTGAGGCCAGCAGTTCGGCCATCTCGGCAATGTCGGAGGCCATCTCGGACCGCGAGCCCTCATCCATCTTTGCGCCGTCCAGCCGAAGCTGCAGCCGGGAAAGCGGCGTGCGCAGGTCATGGCCGATCGCCAGCAGGTTCTGGGTGCGGCTGGCCAGCAGGTGCTGGATGCGTTCGTGCATCCGGTGGAAGGCGTCGACCAGCTGGCGCACTTCGCTCGACCCGGCGAGTGGCAGGGGATCGAAATCGTCGGTACCGACCTGCCGCGTGGCGACGACCAGCCGGGTCAGCGGGCGGAAGCTTGTCCGCACAAGCCACCAGGCGAGGGCCAGCAGGAAGATGAGCGGTAGCGAGAAGCGCAGCAACTGCCCGGCATTGAGCGTCCAGTTGACCGGGCTGGACGAGCGGAAACCGAGAGTAGTACCGTCGGGCAGGACCATGGAGCCGCCGATCCCGCCGCCGCTGGCGAGCGGCTGGAGGGTGATGCGCAGGCTGGCTGCGGAAAGCTCGGGCTCTACGGCTACGATCTGGTCGCGCAGGTTGGGCAGGCGCAGCGCATTGTCGGCGCCTCGCCGCCCGCCCGGCCAGACGATTTCGAAATGCTCGGTGCTGAGCTGGCGGGCAACCTCACCGCGCTGGGCGGGGCCGGCGGCGGCGGTCAGCCGGCGGGCGATGACGAGGTGCTCGCCAAGGCGCGAGGCTTCCTCGTTGTTGACGGTGAAATTGTTTGTGCGCACGAACAGCGCGGTGTTGGCCGCGAAATCGACCACCAGCAGCGCCGCCACGATCGCGAAAAGCCGCCCTGCAAGGCTGATCCGGTCACGCAGGGCCACGAGGGCCGAGCGCAGGGTCAAGATCGGTCGACCTTGGCGGTGAACATGTAGCCCACGCCGCGCACTGTGCGAATTAGCGGCGTATCGTGGGCCGCGCCAAGCTTGGCGCGCAGGCGGCTGACCAGCACGTCGACGCTGCGATCGGACGATTCTCCAAGCCGCGCGCGCGACAGCTCGATCAGCCGCTCGCGCCCGATTACCCGTTGGGGCTGGCTGACGAAGGCGCTCAGCAGGTCGAATTCGGCACTGGTCAGTTCGACCTGCAGGCCGGAAGGCGCGCGCACTTCGCGCCGCGAGCGGGAAAGGGTCCAGCCTTCGAAAGTGACGTTCCGGTCGGCCGGTTCGGGCTGGTGGCGGACCTCGCCCTTGTGGCGGCGCAGCACGGCGCCGATCCGCGCCACCAGTTCGCGCGTGTTGAACGGCTTGGGCAGGAAATCGTCGGCCCCCAGTTCGAGGCCGATGATGCGGTCCTCCTGTCCGCCGCGCGCGGAAACGAAGATCACCGGCACGTCCTGGGTCTGGCGCAAGCGGCGCAGGATGTCGAACCCGCTGGAGCCGGGCAGCATGATGTCGAGCAGGATGACGTCGAAGGCTTCATTCTCGAGCGTGACCCACATTTCCGCTCCGGTGGCGACGGCCGAGACCTCGAATCCGTGTTCACGCAGGTTGCGCGTGGTCAGAGTGCGCAAGGGGCCGTCATCCTCAACGAGAAGGATACGGGATGCGGTTACCGGGCTGTCGTACAAGTTTTCCTCGCAGAACGGACGGTCCGCCTCTTGCGGCCGTTGCGGCTGGCCGGGTCTCCCCGAATCCTGCATGTTGCTCATCGCCTCAATGCGTTGCGAATGTCGCACGGCAATATCACAAAACATTTCTGTACGGCAGCATGCACTTGGCTTCTGCCGGGATCAGGCCGCGGGGCGCATTTGCCGCGCCGAAAGGAAGGTCTGGATTCGCTCCAGCGTGTTGGTCAGATGAACGCGCATTGCCTGTTCCGCGCGTTCGGGGTCGCGCGCGCGCACTGCCTCGCAAATGCCGAGATGCTCCGGCAAGGTGACGAACAGCGGTTCGTCGAGTTGGGCGATGATCGTGTTCTGGCACCAGTGGACGAGCTCGCCCAGTTCCTCCAGCAGCTTTGCCAGCCGGGCATTGCCACACCATTTCTGCGCGATCGAATGGATCAGCGCATCGACCTTGCGCAGCAGCCGCTCCCGCTCGCGCGGGTCGGTGGTCGTGCCGGCGTCAGTATAGAGGCCGATCGCGCGGACGATCTCGTGCTCGGGAATGTCCGGGGTGGCAAGGCGGATCGCGGCACATTCGAGCGCTATGCGGACATCGAAGATATCCCTCACTTCCTTGGGTCCCAGTTCGGCCACGAATACGCCGCGCCGCGCGCGGACCTTGAGGAAACCCTGGGTTTCCAGGTTCTTGGCGGCATCACGCACCGGCGTGATGCTGACGTCCCAGAGCGCGGCATAGGCGGCGAGATCGACCCGGGCGCCGGGCAGGAGCCGGGCCGAGAAGATCTCCCGAAGCAGGGCCTCGCCGACGGACTCCGCAAGGCTGCGCTGGGCGATAGGTTCGGGCCTTGGCCCTTTCCCACGGGATATGATGCCCTTGTCCATTGCTTGCCCCCCGGTGCCATTTGCTTGGCGTGCCGGCCTTTCGCCGCCGGATCTGTGCTGGATAACGCGCGAGGCGGCAGCGGCACAACTTTAAAATGTGATGCATCAGGCACGCGAGTGTGCCATTCGCCCGAAGCTTGCCGCTCATTCAATTTATCACCCGGTCGGCGCCGGCCGGGTCTACAGCTCGGGGAGAAGGCCGATCACGGCCAGCGAGGGAGAGGGCATGTCGAAATATCGGGACCACTTGTTGCTGTTTGCCGGGGTGGCTGCGTTACAGTCCCTGCCGCTCGGCGCGCAGGAGCGCGCTGGCCCGGTCGTCGCCGTGACCGGCGGGCAGGTCCGGGGTGACTTCATGCCGGGGCCGGGAGGCGCCGCCTTCAAGGGGATCCCCTATGCCGCCCCGCCGATGGGCGACCTGCGCTGGCGTGAGACACGGCCACTCAAGCCGTGGCGCGGAGTACTGGCGGCCGGGGTCTATCGTCCCGGTTGTGGGCAGATGGACCCCGCCACCAAGCAGGCTGGGGAGGATTGCCTGTTTCTCAACGTCTGGTCGCCCGAGTGGCCGGCCAGGACCAAGAAGCCGGTAATCTTCTGGATCAACGGCGGGGAACTGTTCGGGGGGTCGGGCGCGCTGAAGCCCGGTTCGGAAAGCCTCGCCCGCCAAGGGGTTGTGCTGGTCAGCGCCAATTACCGGGGAACCCTGCTGGGCATGATGGGGCATGCTGAACTGGCCGCGGAATCGCCGCATCGCTCCTCGGCCAACTACATGCTGCACGACCAGGTTGCCGTGCTTAACTGGATCCACCGCAACATCGCCCGCTTCGGCGGCGATCCGGACAACGTGACGATCTTCGGTCAGTCGGGCGGAGGGCATTCGGTCTCGATGCTGCTTGCCTCGCCGCTGACCAAGGGCCTCGTCCACCGCGCGATCATCGACAGCGGGGCGCCGATGCAGGTGCCGCGGCCCTATGTGACGCGGCAGGAGCTTGAACAGATCGGCACGGTCACCGCCGAGGTGCTCCATGCGCCGAAGACCGATACGATCAGGTATCTTCGCGCGCTTCCGGCGGCGCAGGTCGTTGCTGCCATGCCCGAGGTTCGCGCGCGCTTGCTGGCCATGGGCGGCGAGGCCTACGACGAGGGCACGGACGGCTATGTGATCCCGGTTCCGCCGGGCGAGGTCTGGGCCGCCCATAACGAACACCACGTGCCGTTGATCATTGGCAGCACCTCGCAGGATACGGCGGGCACGATCCGTGGCGTGGCCGTGCCCGGCCCGGGCGCGTCGATCGAGGCCGTGGCGGCGTGGAAGAAGGAGGCGCTCGAACTGTTCTACGGCAAGGACGCGGATCTGCTCGAGGCGGCGACGCGGATTTACGGTCTGCGCGGCAAGCCGGACGAGCAGACGGACTATGCGCCCTATGGCACGCAGGTCCAGCAACTCGGCACCGATCTCAACCACCGCTGCGGCACGATCTACTCGGCCGCGCTGCACAGCAAGGTGGCGCCGACCTGGCTGTTTGAGTTCTCGCGCACGACGCCGGGCAAGCTGCCGGTCCACAGTTCAGAGCTGCCTTATCTCTTTGGGCATGATGACCTGCCCGATGCCGCGGCGCGGGCCTATTCCGGAATGATGCAGCGCTACTGGGTCAATTTCGCGCGGAGCGGCAATCCCAACGGGCCGGGGCTGCCGCAATGGCCGGGATACGAGCCCACAAGCCGGGCCTCCATCGAGTTCGCCAATGAAGGGCCCGTGGTGCGCAAGGGAATGCGGGTTGCGGCCTGCGCCCCCTACGAGGCGAAGCTGGCCCGCGATCCGCGGCCGTTAACCGGTGGGTTGGGGACGTGGATCCGTGGCCCTGCGATCACGGTCAACACGGAAGCTGCGACCCCGCGCCGGCCGGAGTGATCCGGGCCGGCCGCCCGGCCGCGCCTCAGCGCGCGGTCAGGCGGACCTGGTCGATCGTCGCGCTCTCGACCACCTCGGGATTGTGGGCCGAAAGGAACAGGCCGAGGTAGATTTCCTCCGGCAGGGCCAGTTCGGTTGTACGGGTCAGGTCGGGCTTGCCTGGGGCGCGAAGCACGATCGTGAAAAGGTTGCCGCGGCGCTCGAGATGCACCGACTGCGGAACGGTCGGCGCCGGGGCGGGGGCGGGCGTACCAGCCGCTTCAGGCCCGCGCGGCTCAAGCTCGGAAATTGTTGTGGGCCCGCCATCGGCCTGCCGCACGACCGCAGAGCGCGGCCCGTCTCCCATCACTGTCGCGTCGATGTGAGCTGCACCTTCGCCAAGGCTGGCGCGGGCCATGATGCCGCCCTTGCGGTGCGGCGTAATGCCCGGTCCGGTGAAGGCCACCCGCGCATCCATGGCGAAATCCCCCTTCACCTTGCGCCAGACGAAGTGGAACTCGTCGCGCGTGCGCGCCACGTTGTAGCCACCGGACTTGATCGCATAGCGCCCCCGCGAAAAGGTCACGCCGCCGGCCAGCTTGGGATTGCCGACATCCGATTGGCCGTCGAAAATACCGATCTTGGCGGGCTTGGCTGGGGCGGCAAGGGCCGGTGCTGCGAGGGTGACGGGAGCCAGCAGCAGGGCGGCGAGCAGCAAGGGACGCATCGGTTTCATCTCCACGGCAAAAGCGGTCATTTCCAGATCAGGGCGCCGCGGCCCGTACGCCGCCGCCGGGTCCAATCCTGATAGTACATTACGAGGCCCGAAATCGCGAGGTAGCACATGGCGAGCGCGCCGAGCGTGATCAGCCAGCGGCCAGCCATGCCAAGGGAATCGCCGCGATGCAGGCGCTTGAGCACCTGATTGCCTTCCCATTCGAAGACGTAGCCGACGTCGGGATAACCCGGTTCCGACATGGTCATCCGCGCGCCGGTCTTGGCGTTGAACACGAGCTGGGTCGTGTCCGCGTCTGCTGCGACGATCACGCCTTGGGCATAGCCGGCGAAGTAGCGCAGGCGCAGCACCTTCAGCGCCGTGTCCGGCTCGGCGCGGTGGAAGGCATCGATCGAGGTGCTTGCCATCGACGCCAGTTCGCCGTCACTGAGCGGCGATGACATGTCCTTCTGCTCCGGGCTCTTGCCGGGGTGGCCGACGATCAGCCAGTGGATGTTCTGCCCGACATTGTTGATCGAGAGCAGCAGCCCCGTCACCAGCAGCCAGACGAGCAGGGCGGCCGAGCCGAGCGACAGCCAGCGGTGCAGTTGCCGCCACCAAGAGCCGCCTTTCCAGAACAGGTCGTTGCGCTTCATCTTGGCCCGCGCCCGGTAGACGCGGTAGTAGTGGATGAAACCGGTCACTGTCAGGATCGCCAGCGCGATCCCGCTGATGAGGTCGAAAGTGGTCGACCACGATCCGATCGGGATGAAGGCGAAGCGGTGCAGCCGCTTGAAGGTCTGCCGGGGCGCGGCGAATTCATAGGGCAGTGGCGGCGGCGGCAGGAACTTTTCGGGCAGCGGCGTGCCACTGGCGAGATCGAAAATGAGGTGTTTGTCGCCCATCTGCACATGGCCGGCCGGAACCGTGCCGGCCATGCGCAGTTCGACCAGCTTCATCGGCGCGCCGGGCGCGGCTTTGCGTCCGAGGGCCGCTGTCTTCTCGAGTTCGCTTGCGTAGTCGATCCCGCCGGGCAGGGGGGCGGCCGCAAAATCCGGCGCCTGCCGCACGAGGAAGTTTGGCGGCCCGGCATGGTGCTGCCACATCTTTTCCATGTCCGGATCGGTAGCCGGGGCGTGAGTCACCAGCGCACGCATGTCGGCGAGCTGGATGCCGGTTCCGGTCCAGATGATGTGGACGACGAGGAGCGCCGTCAGGAGTGCACAGAGGCGGTGCCAGCGCAGCATGATTGAACCTCCCTTGCTTGGGATCAGGGCCGGAAGAGGCGGCTGGCGAAATCGGCAAGTCCGGCGCGGAAGAAGCGGTAGTCGTGCCCGCCCGGATAGTCCGCCCAGACCGGCTGAACGCCGTGCGCCCGAAAATCGGCGAGGGCCTGCTTCTGGAACGGCAGGCGCGGATCGTCCTGCCCACACGACATGTAGAATAGCTTAGGCTTGGTCTTGGGATCGACGAGGTTCTTGTAGATCCCCGGGGCGATCTTTTCCGGGTCATAGGGCACGAGGTAGGAGGTGTAGCCGCTCGGGTTGGCGAGGCCGCCGAACGTGCCGGTGCCGAATTCGCCGACATAGTCGAACAGCGGTAGGTTGCGCATGCCCACGCCGAAGGCCGTGCCGCCGCCGAACGATAGCCCGGCGATGGCGCGGTTCGCGCGATCGCCCAGCGTCCGGTAATTGCCTTCAATCCAGGGCATGATTTCCTGCGGAATCTCGCGCTCGAGCACAGCCACGGTCTCGGCGCTGGAGGCCAGGCCATCGCGGATCGTGTTGTTGGGCATGACCACGATCATCGGCACGGCCTTTTTCGTGGCGATCAGGTTGTCCAGCACCACGTTGGCGCGGCCGATTTCTGTCCACTCGGTCTCGTCCTGCGGGTTGACGAGATAGAGCACCGGGAAGCGGCGCTTCGGCTGGGAATAGTATTCAGGCGGCAGGTAAACGCGCATCTTGCGGGCGCGGTTCTGGATCCTGGAATAGTAACTGACGATGGTCAGCGTGCCATGCGGCACGTTCTGCGGCTCGTGCAGCCCAGGCGGCGTGCCGGGCACGGTGACATCGCCCGGATTGACCCGGCCCCCGGCCACCTTGAACAGGTAGGCATAGAGCTGTGGCACCATAGGGTGGGTGGTCACCGACCAGACCCCGGCGGCATCCTTCGTCATGGCGAATTCCTCGCCCTCGACGATCACCGAGGCGGAAGGGGCTTCGGGCGCGGCAATCTTGAAGACCACGCTGCGGTCCGGCAGGACTTCAGTGGTCTTGAAGGTCTGGCGGCCAGCGCCTGCGACCGGGAGCGGTGACGGTGCTGCGGCCTGGCCGAGCGCAAGGTCGGGCCCCGCGCAGGCGGCAAGGGCGGCAAGCGATACCGCGAGGCGAAAATTCATGGACATACTCCTGATCTGGTCGGCGACGGGGCGCGGCGGTTGTTGGGGGCGGCTCAGAACCGGCCGGGCTTGCTCAGCCAGGCATCGACAAAGTCGAAGGTCGCCTTCCGGGTATTGCCATATTGCGGCTTGCAGGGGGTGAAGTTGTGCGTTGCCCCCTCGACCGCGGCATAGGTCTTGTCCTTGGCGGCGAGGTGATCGAACACGATCTCGCCGGGCACGACGAAGTGGAAGCAGGTCATGGTCAGGATCAGGCTCGGCACGGTGATGCTCTCGGCGCTGCCGGGGGTGGTACGCATGCCCGAGCGCCAGTCGATCCCGACGATATCGTCGGCGGTCACGGCAAATTGCGGCGTAGTGCGGATCGCGTCGTTCTCGAGGAAGTGGCGCACCGAGTAGTTCAGCGTGGCGCAGCACAGGGTATCGAGGTTCTTGACGTCGGCCGCGCTGGTGGTCGGACGGACCGAGCGAAGGATAGTTTCGGTCTGGCTGCCGTCACCGCGCACGAGGATATGCGGCCGCTTGGTGTGGGAAAGCAGGCTGAGGTCGGCGTGATAGGGGCTTGCCCCGTTGCCGCCGTTGACCGCGCCAGGCACCAGGAAGGGCTCGTCGCCCTTGAACGAACCCTTACCGCTCTCCGCCGCTTTGAGCTTGGCCAACGCTTCCGCCACGGCCGCGTTGTTGCGCGCGCTCTGTGCGGCATAGAAGCGCTTGAGGAAGGCGGAGGAATAGGTTGCCGCACCGGTCTTCGCGTTGAATCCGTTCGCGGCGGCATACATGTCGAGCGCGGCGCGGCTGCGTTTGCCGGTGACCCCGAGGTAGGCCGGGTCCATCGCACTTGCCGTGTTGAACCCGCCCGGCGCCGGATCGAGCAGGACCAGCCCGTCGGCCTTGGCGATGCCGGTGGTCTGCTCGGTCTTGCAGGGGTGGATCATGGTGGGGCCCTGGCAGGCCGCCGGGCCCTTTTCGGCCAGCGCGGCATAGAAGGCCATCATCCGCCCGCCGCCGCTGTGCGACATGACGACGACTTTCTCCACCCCCGGCAGGCTGCGGGCATAACGCACGGCGGCCGAAGTTTCTGCGATCCCGTCGAACGGGCTCTCATCCTCGGTATAGGGCGTCACGAGCAGGACGCGGTATCCGCGCGTGGCCAGATCCGGTCCGGCCGGGGCGCCGAAGGTGGCACGGGGAAAGGTGAAGACCACGGCGATGCGCGATTTCGCGCCCGGCGCATTGGGCTCGAACAGCAGCCCATCCGCGCGGTCGGAGCCGAGCCGGACGAAGGTGGCGTGATAGTGGTCGGTGACGATCGGTCCGGTCGGGGCGGCGCTGGCCGCGCGCGGCTCCTCGGCCTCCTGCGCGCGTACCAGCGTGGGTGCGGCCGAGGTCAGGGCGGCGAGCGCTAGGGAGAGGGCGGCGGAGCGAAGGCGAAGCGTCATGGCGCGGTCCTTGGGGAAGTCGGGGGAGAGCGGCGGGGCGGTGTCCGAGGTCTCAGAACCGGCCGGGCTGGGCCAGCCAGCTGGCGACGAAATCGAAATTGCGCTTCTTCGTATCGCCGTATTCCGGCTTGCAGGCGCGGAAGAAGTGTTCCGAACCTTCGACCGCGACCAGGGTCTTGTCCTTGGCCGGAATATGGTCGAGCACGATCTCGCTCGGCACGACGAACTGGAAACAGGTCGTGGTCATGATCAGGGTGGGAACCACGATCCCCTCGGCGGCGGTGGGGGTGGAAGTGGCTGAGGTTGCCCAGTCCACGCCCTTCACGTCATCCTCCGTCAGGGCGTAGTCGGGCGCGGTGCGCACGGCGTCGTTGGCGAGGAAGCGGCGCACGCCGTAGTTGCCGTTCTCGCAGCAGGCGCCAACCACCTTTACGTCCTGCAAGCCGGTGGCGGGCCGGATCGAGCGGATCATTTGCGTGCTGCTGGTCCCGTCGGCCTTGAGCAGCAGGTAGGGCTTCTTGGTGCGCGAGAGCAGCGAGAGGTCGTTGCGGTGGAGGCTGGCAGGGCTGCGGACGTTGAAGGCGCCGGCCACGGTAAAGGGCTCGTCGTCGGCGAGGTTGCCTTTGCCGGCGTTGAGCGCGGCGAGGCGGGCCAGCGCGCGGTCGATCAGGGCATTGTTGCGCGCGCCCTGCGCGGCGAAATAGCGCTGGCGGAACGCGGGCGAATAGGCGGCAAGGCCGGTCTTGGGGTCGTAGCCGTTGGCGGGGGCATACATGTCGAGCGCCGCGCGGTCGCGCCTCGCCCCGGCGGGGCCGTCGCTATAGGCCGGATCGACGTTGTAGGCCTTGGTCGGCGCACCGAGGCCGGGGTCGAACAGGATCACCCCGTCGGTTTTGGCGAGGCCCGTCACGGTCTGGGCATCGCACTTGTAGAGCAGTTCGGGACGCTGGCAGACTGCGGGGCCGCGCTCGGCCGCGCCGGCATAGAAGGCGGCCATCCGCGCACCAGTGCCCCAGCCCATCACTACAACCTTTTCCACTCCCGGCAGGGTGCGGCCAAATTTGATCGCCAGCGAAGTGCCCGCGATACCGTCGAGCGGGCTTTCCACCTCGCCCCGGCGCGAGCCGAGGTAATTGCGCACCATCAGGACCCTGTATCCGCGCGCGGCAAGCCCTTCGGCGGGCGAGGCATCATAGCGCGCGCGGGGATAGGTATAGACGAGTAGCACACGCGGATCGGCGGCGCGGCCGACCGGTTCATAGAGCAGGGCATTGCTGCTCTGGCTACCCAGCCGCACGAAGCTGACCCGGAAGGCATCGGTCGCCACCGGTCCTCCGGCGACGGTCTGCGGCGGGGCGATCGGCGACGGGGCGCCCTGCTGGCCCGATGCCGCCGCCGGCATGGCCATGGCCGCGGCGATCGATGCCAATCCTGTCAGGGTGGTTGCAGGGCGCATCGGCGATCGTCTCCTCGGGTGGTCCGGCGCCGGGACGCGCGGACGGGCTGGGTATCATCGACGCCGCGCGAGGGCCGGAGGGCGTTGAAGAGCCTGAATGCCTGGTCCCGATCCGCCGCCTTGTTACCGCAGCGGCCATCCCCGTGGCTCCCTTCGCGCCCGCCCTGGCCTGTCATGGCATGGCGAATCGTCGTTGGCGGATGGCTAGCCTGCGGCGAGTGCCGGGCGGATATAACAACTGTTATCCGTCGTCTGGCCGGGGCGTGTTCACTCAGTTGTGCCGGATCTGACGGGGCGCGCCGGTCGGCTGGTCGGGAAACGAGCTTGTTGGCGGCAATACGAATTCTGATCACGGTGCGGGCCGCGCGGCGATCGGCTGGGGGGCGGGTGCCGTGGCCCCGAAATCCGCAAGTCCTTACGCAACAAAGGCCCTTGCGGCGCGGCGCGGCGGGTGGTCCGGCGCCTCACGGGGCAAGGGGTGCCGCGATGGGTCTGCGGGCCGAAGGTTCGGGGCACCTGCGAAATAAGCAATCTGATTATCGCTGGTCCGGCAAGGCGCGTTACCCTGCAGGGCATAAGGCAAACATATAAATGGGAGGGATCTTGCCATGAAGCGCCTTTTGGCTGTTACCCTGCTGGCCAGTGCCAGCATAATCGCCGTCGACCCGGCTCTGGCCCAGGACAAGGCGGCCGATGCGGAAAATACGGCGGACATCATCGTCACCGGCTCCCGCGTCATCACCAACGGTAACGAAAGCCCGACCCCGGTCACCACGCTGACCACCGATGCTCTCCAGGCCTCCAAGCCGACCACCGTGTACCAGGCGCTGCTCGAGCAGCCGCTGATCGCGGGCGCCAAGGGCGGCAAGCTTGCCGGTTCGACCGGGCAGGGCGGCAACAACAACTCGATTTCCTCACTCAACCTGCGCGGCCTCGGCGGCGTCCGTGGTCTGGTGCTGTTCGACGGCAAGCGCGTGGCGCCACAGAACCTCAACGGTGAAGTCGACCTTGCCCAGATCCCGCAGATGCTGTTGCAGCGCGTCGACCTGCAGACCGGCGGCTCTTCGGCGGTCTACGGTTCGGACGCGATCGCCGGCGCGGTGAACTTTATCACCAACCGCAAGTTCAACGGCATCCGCTTCGACGGGTCGTTCGGCGTTTCGACTTACGGTGACTACGCGACATACGATTTCGGCGCCGCCTATGGTCATGACCTGTTCGAAGGGCGCGGACACTTCGAAGCCAGCGTCCAGTACCGCAACGATCCGGGCCTGCTGCGCACGGATCGTGACTACATCCAGGAGTTCGGTAAGACCCCGTGGCAGTTGCTCGGCAACGGCACGAGCGTGCCCTATTTCTATTCGAACATCGGTTTCAACAACCAGGCGACCTATGGTGGCCGGATCAACCGCGTCAGCGGTCCAAGCTCGGTGTTCCTCAACGGGGTCGACATCTACAAGCTCGACTTCAGGCAAAACGGGGTGGCGACGCAGTTCGTCAACGGCACGCTCGTGACCGGGTCCACCGAGCTCGGTGGCAATGGTGGCCAGCAGACGGAAATCGTCTCGCTCGGGGCCAAGGACAATTTCCTGCAGACCTTCGGCCGGTTCGATTATGACCTGACCGACGACGTTCATTTCTATCTCACCGGTTACTGGAACCGGGAGAATCAGTTCAACTACCTGTCGAACACCCGCCTTTATAACGCCGGGGCGACCTCGGGCTCGACCGGCGGTGTCCTCCTGACCACCCAGAACGCGTTCCTGCCGGATGACATCCGCGCCGCCTTGCAAGGCGCCGGGGTCACCACGTTCCGGCTCGGCAAGATCTTCACCGGCGCCAACGTCGATCCGATGAACACGTCGTATGTCAACGACAACATCAACGTGAGCACCGGGCTGGAAGGAAAGCTGGGCACGTTCAACTGGGACATCGGCTACAGCCACAGCTTCAACAAGCAGAAGAACGTGTCCAACAACACGTTCAACACCAGCCGTCTGCTCGCCGCGCTGGATTCGGTGCTGGTCAACGGCACCCCGACCTGCCGCGTCCTGACCCAGCCGCAGTTCGCCGCGCAATATGCGGGCTGTATTCCGCTCAACCCGTTCGGCCCGACCGCGACGACCAAGGCGCAGTGGGACTACATCCGCCAGCCAACCACTTACATCGGGCGCACGACCCAGGACTCGGTTTCCGGCGGCATCTCCGGTTCGCCATTCGAAACCTGGGCCGGTCCGCTCAACGTGGCGCTCTCGGGTGAATGGCGTCGCCTTGGCTACTCGTTGTACAGCGAAGCCGAGGTGGCCAACGTCACGGCGCTGGACTGCGCCGGCCTTGGCATTCCCAACACCACCACGTCATGCGTGAATGGCGGCACCACCTCGATCTGGCCGAATGGCTCGGCCAGCCGTCCGCCGGTCAGCCAGCGGGTGGTCGAGGGCGCGATCGAGGCCGACGTTCCGGTGCTCAAGGATGTGCCGCTGGCGCAGGACGTGCGCTTCAACCTTGCGGCTCGCCACGCGCGCTATACCTCGACCGGCAACGTCGTGATCACCGACCCGAACGTGACCCGCAAGTTCAACGCCACCACCTGGAAGGTTGGCCTGAACTGGCAGGTGAGCGACGCGATCAAGATCCGCGCCACCCGTTCGCGCGACTTCCGTGCGCCGAACCTTTCGGAACTGTTCCTGCCCGGTCGCACCCAGGCGCTGACCGGGACGACCGACTATCTGACCGGCGCCATTTCCGGCCAGAGCCCCGCCCCCAACGCGCCGATCGTGACGATGAGCCAGACCATCGGCGGCAACCCCAATGTCAAGCCGGAAGTGGGCTATACCACCACCGTGGGCGTGGTCCTGACCCCGTCGCCGGCGTTCAGCCTTGCGATTGACTACTACAACATCAAGATCAAGAACGCGATTACCACGGTCGATGGATCGCAGGTGGACATCCAGCAATCCTGCTATGCCAGCGGCGGCGCCTCGCCCTACTGCTCACTGCAGGAACGTCCGCTCGGCTTCGCCAACAAGGATCCGCTGACCAACGCCGCCACCAAATTCTACACCGCGACCCCGCTCAACATCGGTGAACTGCGCACCCACGGCGTCGACGTGGAAGCCAACTTCCGCACCGAGCTCGGCGGACAGCCGCTCTCGATCCGCGCCTTGGCGACCTATCAGCCGCATCTGCGATCGATCCAGCCTGGCACCAAGGACACCGACGCTGCCGGTGTCTCCATCCCCAAGCTGCGCATCCAAGCCTCGATCCGGTACAACCTGACCGATACCTTCCGCATTGACTGGACGACCCGCTGGCGCAGCCATCTGCTCAATGTCGATCCACTGCTCGGTCTGAACGTAAAGGACGGCTACAACTACGTGAAGGCGGTGTCCTACTCGAACCTCAACCTTTCGTGGAAGGTCACGCCGGCGTTCGAGACCTACCTGAACGTCCAGAACGTGTTCAACCAGCGCCCGCCGGTCTATACCCCGCTTGCCAGCGGCAGCCCCTTCGCCAGCGGCGCGGGCGTCGGTGGCGTGGGCTACTACCCGGCGGACGACGCGATCGGCCGGTACTTCATCGTGGGCTTCCGCTCGAAGTTCTGATGAAGCGATGATACCCGCTCCGGGCCGGCCGCCCTGCGCGCCGGCCCGGACGATTTTTGACGACGAGGCCGAAACGGCCCGGCCGGGCGCCGGCACAAGGAGAGACGCCATGCAAACACCAGACCTGTTCCGCAGCCTGTTCGACAAGCACCGCCGGACGGGTCTGATGGGGGCTGCGATCCTGCCTGCGTTGATGGCGGCGCTTCCGCTGGGGCTTGCCTCGCCTGTCACAGCCCAATCGGCCTCCGCTGCGGCCAAGCCCGGTCCCGTTGTCGCCGTGACCGGCGGCAAGGTGCAGGGGCGCTGGCTGGCGGGACCGGGCGGGGCGGTGTTCAAGGGCATCCCCTATGCCGCGCCGCCGGTCGGCAAGCTGCGCTGGCGGGAAACCCAGCCGGTCAAGCCGTGGAAAGGCATCGTCCAGGCCGGTGACTATCGCCCCGGCTGCGGACAGGCGCCGACTGGCGGGGACAATCCTGCCGGCGGGGTCGAGGATTGCCTCTACCTCAACGTCTGGGCGCCGCAGTGGCCCGCCCGGACGAAACAGCCCGTGATGCTTTGGATCAATGGTGGCGAATTGGCGGGTGGATCGGGTTCGCTTCGCGCGGGGGTGGAAAGCCTCGCACGCCACGGGGTGATCCTCGTCAGCCTGAACTATCGCGGCACTCTGCTTGGCATGATGGGCCATCCCGAACTGACCGCCGAATCCCCGCACAAGGCGGCCGCCGGATACGGCTCTTTCGACCAGTTGGCAGCGCTTCACTGGATCCGGGCCAATATCGCCAGATTCGGTGGCGATCCGAGCAATGTGACCGTCTTCGGCCAGTCGGGCGGCGCACACATGATCTCGATGCTGCTGGCCTCGCCGCAGACCAAGGGCCTGATCCACAAGGCGATCATCCATTCGGGCGCGCCGATGCAATCGGTCCGTCCCTATCTCACCAAGCGGGAACTGGAACGCATCGGCGAAGTCACCGCCGATGTGCTGGGCGCGCCGAAGACCGGCACGATCGACTACCTGCGCTCGCTGCCGGCGGCAAAGGTCGTGCCGGCCATGGCCGAGGTGCGCACGCGCCTGCTCAAGAACGGCGGCGCGGCCTATGATCAGGGTGCGGATGGTTACATCGTGCCGCGCGCGCCGAACGAGGTCTGGGCCGCGCATCAGGAACTGCGTATCCCGCTGATGATCGGCTCGACCTCGCAGGATACCATGGCCGCCGTCGCCGGCATCGTGCCGCCCGATCAGCATGGGGCGCCGGACGCGGTGAGCGCCTATCAGCGCCAACTCGTCGAAGTGTTCTATCGCGAGGACGCCGATCTCGCCCAGCGCGCGATGCAGGCCTATGGCCTCGTCCCGGGGCCAAACGGCGTCTCGACCTACGCGCCATACGGCTCGCCGCTGCAGCAGCAGACGACGGACCTCAATCACCGCTGTTCCGCGCTGATGTCCGCCGCGCTGCACAGCGCCATCGCTCCCACCTGGGTCTATGAGTTCTCGCGCAGCACACCAGGCCATCTGCCCTCGCACAGTTCGGAACTGCGCTACGTCTTCGGCTTCACCGACCTTGAGGATGATGCCGCGCGCAAGCAATCCGACATTATCCAGACCTACTGGACCAATTTCGCGAAAACCGGCAATCCGAACGGGCCCGGCGTGCCGCAATGGGGTAGCTTCGAGCCGGCGAAGAAGGCGTCGATCGAACTGGCCCAGGACGGACCGATTGCGCGCAGCGCGATCCGCGAACAGGCCTGCGCGCCCTATGCCGAGAAATACACCCGTCATCCCGGGCTGCTCTCGAACGGGGAAAACCTGATGATCCGCGGGATCGGCGGCAATCGTTGAAATAATCGATCCGGCACTGACCTGATCGTTCACGGGCGGAGGAAATTCACTTTTCCTCCGCCATGGCGGGCTGGTTGATCGCGCAGAGATCCTCGAAGCTCTGTTCGACCCGCATCACGTGCTGCAGCATGGCGGCATGGGCGGCGGGGGCGTCCGCCCGCAGGATGGCGCGGACGACCTGGCCATGTTCGTCGTGCGAACGGGGCAGGCGGCCTTCCAGTCGGAATTGGGCGCGGCGGAACGGCGACAGCCGCCGCCGCATCGCCGCCGCCATGTCGGCCAGCACGATGTTGTGCGCCCCGGCATAGATCATCGTGTGCAGGGCATGGTTGGCGTCGGCGAAGGCACTGACGTCGTTGGCCGCGGCAAGGGCGCCCATCCGCTCGTGCAGATCCTGCAGGCGGCGGCGTTCGGTCGGCGCCATGGACAACGCGGCGAGCCGCGCGCAGGTCGCCTCCAGCTCGCCCATGGCGACGAACAGTTCCTCGAGCTGGGCTGGGGTGACCTGCGCTACGATCGCCCCGCGCCGGGGCCGGATCTCGATCAGCCCTGTCGTGGCGAGCTGGCGCAGGGCCTCGCGCACGGGAGTGCGCGAGACGGCATAGCGCTGCGCAAGTTGCTGTTCGTCAAGCCGCGCGCCGGGGGCGAATTCCCCGTCGATGATCGCCTTGGCCAGATCATCAGCAAGCATGTCTACCGCCGTACCGCTCAAGTTCGCACTCCGCTTCGCTCGCCTCGTCCGGCCCCACTGCCGGCTTTGCACAGGCCATATTGCATACAAGCGTCACGAAATCGCGACAATGAGTATTGCCGAATCGTTAATTGCATGCAAACTTCACTATCGCGCATACAAAAGAAGCGCCACGGCCCAATAATGGCCTACAAGAACCGAGCACAATTTTCCGGGGGGATGTCTGGACGCGATCTTTCAAAGGGAGCGACCAGATATGAGGAAGTGCACAATCGCATTCGCAGCTGTCGGCGCGCTGGGCTGGAGCCAGGCCGCGCTGGCTGACGACGCAAGCTGGAGCCTGCACGGCTTCGGCGACGTTTCGGTGAAGAACGACTACATCACACCGCGCGGGCTGGTCGTGACCACTAAGGGCACGACCATCCAGGTTCTGAACGGGCTGGTCTTGGTCTCACCGGGCGGTGTCGCCGTCACGGCGGGGACCTGGACCGACCTCAATCCCGGCTATCGCGACGGCAACATCACCTCGCTCAACGAGTTCGACTTCTTCGTGGGCGTCAGCGCCCCGATCACGTCCCGGCTCGAAGCGGGGGTGCAATATGTCCAGTTCGTCAGCGGTCAGCCATCGGTGGCGTTCAAGGATGAACGCAACATCGAATTCAGCCTGAAATACAAGGACGGGGCCAAGGGCGCCCCTGTCACCATCAACCCCTATGCCAAGTTCTTCTGGGCGGTTGACGGGGATTCGACCGTGGTGCTGGGCAAGAAGGGCGATACCTTCGACATCGAGCTGGGCGCTGTGCCGACCTACGCAGGCAAGGGCTTCACCCTCTCCGCGCCGACCTGGATCACGGTCGGCCCCAAGACCTACTGGGGCGCCAAGGGCAATCCGCTCGCGGTCGAGGGGCAGAACTTCGGCGTCGTCTCGATCGGGCTCAAGGCCGCCATGCCGCTTACCTTCATCAAGGGCGCGGCCGGGGCCTCGGTCTATGTCCAGGGGCAGTACTACCACTTGATCAACGACAACCTCGTCACCTCGCAGAAGCTGCTCAACAGCGGACGCGGCGGCCGGGACAAGTTCGTCGGGGCAGTCGGCATCAGCTTCGGGTTCTGAACGGCAAACCGGCGCGCCGCCGCCCGCGCGGCGCGCCGGTTCTTGAAGGAGCATCCGCATGGTCTCCATTCCAGCGAAGCCCTATGATTTCGCGCTGAAACCCGAAAGGGCCGCGCTGCTGATCATCGACATGCAGCGCGATTTCGTCGAGCCGGGGGGCTTCGGCGAGGCGCTTGGCAACGACGTGAACCTGTTGCGCGGCTCGATCGAGCCGCTGAGGGCCCTGCTGGCCGCGGCGCGGCAGGCGGGGCTTTTCATCATGCACACGCGCGAGGGCCACAAGCCTGACCTGTCCGACCTGCACGAGACCAAGCGGGTGCGAGGCAAAGGCAAGGTGACGATCGGCGACGAGGGCCCGATGGGCCGCATCCTGATCATCGGCGAGCCGGGGCACGACATCATCCCCGAGCTTTACCCCATTGCCGGGGAACCGGTGATCGACAAGCCGGGCAAGGGTGCATTCTACAACACCGACCTCGCCGACATCGTGGCGTGGCAGGGCATTGCCCAGCTGATCGTTTGCGGGGTGACCACCGAGGTCTGCGTCCACACCACGGTGCGCGAGGCCAACGACCGGGGGATCGAGTGCCTCGTCCTGTCGGACTGCACGGCCAGCTACTTCCCCGAATTCCACGAAGCCGCGCTGAAGATGGTCGCCGCCCAAGGCGGGATCTTCGGCTGGGTCAGCGATTCCGAGAGCGTGATCGCCGCGCTCGCCGCACCGGCGGAACCGGCAACATCGTAAGCGTGGCAAGGCCGAGCCGACAGCAAGGCCAAGCTGACAGAAGGAGGTCACCAGATGATTGCGACCACCAAAAGCGCCGCCAAGCCGGCCATCAACCTACCCATGTGGACACCGGGCGACTGGAACGCCTTTTTCGGATTTGGAACCAACATCCTCGTCAATGTGCTGGTCCTCACCGGGCTGCTGCGCTTCGTGCTCAAGCTGCCGGACGAGATCGTCTTCGGCCGGATCCTGCCCGCGACCGGGCTGATGATGTTCCTCTCGACCGGATACTACGCCTGGCTCGCCCGGCGTCTCGCGCTGAAGGAAGGGCGGGACGATGTCTGCGCCCTGCCATCGGGCATCTCGGTGCCGCACATGTTCGTGGTCACATTCGTGGTCATGCTGCCGATCCTGATCAAGACCGGAAATCCGATCGACGCCTGGGGGGCAGGGCTCACCTGGGTCTTCGTGCAGAGCTTCGTGCTGATGATCGGCGGCTTCATTGCCCCGGTGATCCGCCGGATCACGCCGCGCGCGGCCTTGCTAGGCTCGCTGGCGGGGATCTCGGTCACCTTCATTTCGCTCAGCCCCGCCTCACAGCTCTACATGACGCCGGTGATCGGCGTGGTCTGCCTCGCGGTGATCCTCGCCTCGTGGCTTGGCGGATACCGCTATCCGGGCGGCATTCCCGGTGGCCTTGCCGCGATGCTGATCGGCTCGCTGATCGCCTGGGGCGGTCAAATGATGGGCTTTGACATCGGCGGCATCGGCCCGGTCAAGGTGACCGGGGCTATGGCCGATTTCGGCTTCCACGTGCCGATGCCGGCCATCGACGAGGTGTTCAGCGGCTTCAAGTACATCGGGGTGATCCTGGTCACCGCGATCCCCTTCGGGATCTATGACCTCGTCGAGGCGATGGACAACGTCGAGAGCGCCGAGGCTGCGGGCGATCACTTCCCCACCACCCGCGTACTGACCGCCGACGGCGTGGTCAGCCTGATCGGCTGCATGATGGGTAACCCCTTCATCAACGCGGTCTACATCGGCCATCCCGGCTGGAAGGCCATGGGCGGGCGCACCGGCTACTCGGCGGCGACCGGCGTGATGATGCTGGTGCTAACCTGGTTCGGCGTCGTCGCCCTGATGATGGCGGTGATCCCGGCGGTCGCCCTGCTGCCAATCCTGCTCTACATCGGCATGCTGATCGGCGCACAGGCCTTCCAGGAAAGCCCGCATCGCCATGCTCCCGCCATCGTGCTGGCGCTGATCCCCAACATCGCGGCCTGGGGCACCAACCAGATCAACAATGCCCTCGGCGCGGCCGGAACCGACGCGGCCAAGGTCGGGATGGAGGCGCTCGCCAACAACGGCGTACTCTATGACGGGCTCGTCACCCTCGGCAGCGGGGCGACGCTTGCGGGAATCATCCTTGGCTCGGTCGCGGTGATGATCATCGACAACAAGTTGATGAAGGCCGCTGCCTTTGCCGCAGCGGGCGGGGTGCTGACCTTCTTCGGTCTCATTCATTCCGAGGCGATCGGGGTGATGAAGGCCCCGGCCGTGGCCGCTGCCTACCTCGTGGTGGCCGCATTCCTTGCAGTGCTGTCGCGCAAGGACCAGATCGTGGCGGAAATCGACGAAGTCGTGCATCATCACGAGCATCCCATCACCCAGCCGGCGGAATGAATCCCTGATGCCATTAACCGAAGAACAGGTCCGGCAACTCGCCGCCCTGAGCGGACTGGAGATCGCGCCCGGCCATCTGCCGGGCGTGATCCGCAATCTCGAAGTCCTGCAGCAACAGATCGCCCTGTTGTTCGCGGATCCGGTCGATCCGGTGATCGAGCCTGCCGCGGTCTATCGTCCGTGATGCAGGCCGAAACCGCCGCGCTGCCCAGCGCCGTCGCCATTGCCGCTCAGGTCCGCGCCGGAAGGCTCTCCGCCGTGGCCCTGATCGAGGCGCACCTCGCCCGTATCGCCGCGCGCGACGGAGAGCTGAATACCTTCACCGAGGTCATGGCCGAACGCGCCCTGCGCGAGGCTGTGGCGGTCGATGCCATGGTCGCTGCCGGGCGGGATCCGGGCCCGCTTGCCGGCGTGCCGTTCGGGGTGAAGGACAATTACGACGTGGCCGGCCGGGTCACCCTTGCCGGGTCGATCATCAACCGCGACCTTCCACCTGCCACCGCCGATGCGGTCCTGCTGCGCCGGCTCACGGCGGCCGGGGCCGTGCTGCTCGGCACCCAGAACATGGACGAGCTGGCCTACGGCTTCACCTCTGAAAACGCGCATTACGGCGCGGTTCGCAACCCGCTCGATCAGATGCGCAGTGCCGGGGGGTCCTCTGGCGGTTCGGCGGCTGGGGTCGCGGCGGGGCTGGTTTCTTTCGCGCTCGGCACTGATACCAACGGGTCGATCCGCGTGCCGTCCTCGTTCTGCGGCCTGTTCGGGCTCAAGCCCACCTATGGCCGCCTGCCGCGAACCGGCACCTTCCCCTTCGTTCACGATATCGACCACCTCGGGCCCTTCGCCCGCAATCTGACCGACCTCGCGCTGGTCTACGATGTCCTGCAGGGCCACGATGCGGGAGACCTCGCCTGCGCGGACTTGCCGGCTAGCCCGGTGGGGCCGGGGCTGGGAACGCCGTTTTCCGGCAGTGCCGCCGTGCTGGGCGGCTGGTTCGAAGAACTGGCTGACGCGCAGGGACGCGAGGCGGCTGCCCTGGTTGCCAAGGTGCTCGGCGCGGCGGCGCGGGTTACGCTGCCAGGCACGGCGCGGGCGCGGGCCGGTGGCTTTGTCCTGACCTGCGCCTCGGGCGGCAATCTCCACGCGGAAAAGCTCAAGGCCGCGGCGGACGAGTTCGATCCCGCCACGCGAGACCGTTTGCTCGCCGGTCTGTTGATCCCGGCCAATGCCGTGCTTCAGGCCCAGCGGGTGCGCACGCTTTACCGCGAGGAAGTGCTCGAAGTGTTCCGACACCACGATTTGCTGATCGCCCCGGCCACGCCGTGCAGCGCGCCGCTGCTCGGCCAGCCGACCATCACCGTCGGCGGACGGGAACTGCCGGCCCGCCCCAACATCGGCCTGCTTACCCAACCGCTCAGCTTCATCGGCCTGCCGGTGGTGACCGTGCCGGTGCGCAATGGGCCGATGCCGATCGGGGTCCAGCTCGTCGCGCCCCCATGGCGCGAGGATATCGCCTTCAGCGCCGCCGCCCTGCTCGAACGGGCGGGCATCGTCACCGGACCGGAGTAAGCCCCCCAAGATGGCAAATGAACTGCAGATCAACGATCCCCAGACCCTGGCCGAGGTCGAGGCCGCCTTCGATGCCTATGAGGCGGCGCTGATGGCCAACGACCTCGATGCACTCGATGCGCTGTTCTGGCAGTCTCCGCTCACCGTGCGGATCGGGCCGGGCCAGAACCTGTACGGGATCGAGGCGATCCAGGCATTCCGAGCCGCCCGCCCGGGCGGCTCGCCGCAGCGCAGCCTGCTCAAGGTGGTGATCACGACGTTCGGCAGCGATTTCGCTACGGCCAATGCTGAATTCCAGCGCGTCGGCGGCGCCGTGCCGGGGCGGCAGAGTCAGACCTGGGCCCGCTTCGGGGACGGCTGGCGCGTCGTCTCGGCGCATGTCTCGATGCTCGGCGAGGGGCACTAGGCACCTCCGCTTCAGGCTTGCTGCGAAGCCTCGATCAGGCAGGCGGTCAGGTGATCGACCGCCGGCTCGGCAAGGTCGATCTGCGAGCGAATGATCCCGATTTCGCGGAACAGGTCGTCGTTGTCGAGCGGAAGGATGCGCAGGCCCGGCAGGTCGGCTCCGGGCGAGAGCGGCACCAGCGCCACGCCGAGACCGCTGCGCACCGCGTTGATCATCGCCTGCATCGGCATTTCCATCGCCGGCTTGATTATGAAGGGCAGGCGCCGCAGGAACCGGTTCACTCGCCGCCCACCCGAGGACAGCCGGTGATAGCCGATGAAGGGCTGGGTGCGGATCACATCCTCCCAGGTCTCCCCCGGATGATCGGCGTGGGCGAGCAGGAAGTAGGATTCGCGGTGCAGCGGATACCAGGTGAATTCCGGCGGCAGCGGGAAGGGCGGATGAGTGACCAAGGCGAGGTCCATCTCCCCGGAATCGACCTGCTCGATCAGGTGGAGCGAAAGGCCCGGAGCCACGTGGACGCCGTGATGGGGATAGGTCTCGCGAAATTTGCTCAGGGCTTGGGATAGAGTGGCCGACTGCAGGGAGCCGATCGAGCCCACTCGCAATGTACCGGCCCCCGGATCGGCATCCGGTTCCAGCAGGTTGTCGACCGAATCGAGGATTGCCTGGACTCGGGGCAGGAGCCGTGCCCCCGCGGCGTTGACCGTGGCCGAGCGGCCCGTCCGGTCGAACAGCGGCATCCGGAGATGATCCTCAAGCCGTTTGATGTGTCCGCTCACCGCTGCCGGGCTCAGCCCCACTCGTTCGGCGGCGAGGGCAAATGTCCCCCACCGGGCGATGGCAACGAAGGTCCTGAACTCATCCAGCATTGCCGATCCTCGATTCGCGCCCCGGTCGGCAATGCTGCCTCATCGCCCAGCCTGTGCCAGCCGGGTATTCTGCCACCGCAGCAGCAGCCACCTGCCGTGCTCCTTGCGATAGACGGCCAGGTAGCGCGCCGGGTTCTCTCCCTTGCCGACGTCGTAGCCGATTATGCCCACGATGACCCCGATCCGGCCAGCAATTTCCACGTTCCGCTCGATCACCCGCGCCGAGCGCACCGGAAACCCCGCGTCGGCCGTCCCTTGCAGGTATTGGGACTTGTCCTGCACCTGCCCGGAGGCGTGAACATAGACGAGGTCGTCCGACAGGGTCTGGGCAAGCGCCGCAAGATCGCCGCCACTCACGGCCCGCGCATAGGCGTCCTCGGCCTTGGCCAGTGCGGCCATTTCAGAGGGCGCGGCTGCATGGACCGCGGGAGCGGCGAGCGCGATCATCAGCGGCATGGCCGCAAGGCGGAGCAGCGGTGTCATCGGTCTACTCGGCGCGCCACCGGCTGGAGCCGGCTATCGATTACCTCGTACCAGCGCTGGTTGTCGGGTCCGAAGAACTGCGCCATCTCAGGGGGGAGGGGCTGCCCCGTCGGTCCTGTCGGCGGTGCCTGGCGGTAGCTGGCGGCGCTGCGGGGGTCTCCCTTTCCGCCATATCGCGCCACCTGCGGCCAGGGATAGATCGGGCGGCTGTAGAGCGCCGGAGCTGCCGCCTCGGAATAGGGCAGGGCCGGGTCCGAACGCCGCCTTTCAACCTTGTCCGCCACCAGCATGGCCGGAGCCTTGCCCTGCTCGGTCCAGTTCATGATCGCGCTAACGACGTCGATCTGGTTGGGTCCTTCGCCGCCGCCGCAGTGATTGACCCCGGGCAGCAGGAAGAACCGCGCGAAACGGTCGGTCGCCGCCGCGCCCATGGTCTGCTGGATGCCCCGGTAATAGGCGATCGTACTGGCGGGCTGGACTGTCTGGTCCGATCCCCCGATCCACAGGATCAGCTTGCCGCCGCCGCGCTGGAATGGGCGCAGGTTGGTATTGGCCGTGTTCCAGAGCGGCGCCATCGCGGCGGTGCGGCGGAACCAGGCATTGTCGAAGGCAAAGGTCCGGCTCATCATGGCCTGATCTTGGGCCCGATCGGTCGGCGCAAGCAGGCGCACAAGCGCATTGCCGGGATCGGTCGCCTCGTTGGCTGGCCCGGCCGGCGTGCTCAGGCGCCACGACAGTTCCGAGCCGAGCGGGAACCCGCCGGCATCGAGCAGGCGCCCCTCACGGTCGGTCGGGCCGGTGTACAGCTTCTGCGCGACCCGCGCTTCCTCGGACGTCAGGCAGGTGGTGCGATCGGTCTGCCCCTTGGCGCAGGTCACCCATGCCGGATCGAAGGTGCAGGCTGCGGCGTGCTGCAACATCCCGTCGATCAGGCCGGAGCGCGCCGCGCAGTGCCGGATCGCCGCGGCATGGAGGATCGGGAGGCGGTCCGCAGTGAGGATGATCGAGCCGTCCATTCGCCGGTTGGCCGCCCATTCCCATCCGGGATAGAACGCATTGTGGACGCTATCGACCACCACCGGCGCCCCGGCAACGACCCCGTCGAAGTCCTGCGGATAGCGTTGGACCTCGGCCAGCGCCTCGCGCCCACCCATCGAACAGCCAAGGAAATAGGCAAACCGCTGCGTCTGTCCGTAAAACGCCTTGATCAGGGCCTTGGCTGCGAGCGAGGTGATGTGGTTCGCCCGGTAGGCCCAGTCGATCCGTTTCTGCTGGTTTTCGCTGGTCCACAAGGTGCCGCGCGATATGCCGGGCCCCCCCTTGTCGTTGATGGCCAGGGCCAGTTCGCCGTTCAGCGCCGGACGATTGGCACCGGCGCGCGGGATGGTCAGCACGTTCTGGGCGGCCTGGGCAAAGCGCTGGGTCCAGCGCTCGATCGGCAGCCAGACCTCGAACTTCACCGTGCCGGGGCCGATCCCGCCGGTCACCTTGCAGAACGGCCCCTGCGCGCTGGCGATCACGGCAGCCGTGTCGAGGGTCACGTCGGTCAGCTCGCCCCGGCCGAGCCTTGCCGACGCCAGCCGTTGGCAGGCGAGGACTGGCTTGACCACGGGCAGGGCCGGCGGCCCGGCAGCCTGGACCCCGCCAGCGAGGCCCGCCATCAGCAGAGCCAGTCCCACTTTCCTCATCGCATCCTCGCTTCGCTGTTGATGATGACGCGCGAGCCGGTGACGAGGATGTCCGAAGCCGCCTTCGCGTCCTGGGCCGTGGCGGGCTGGATTGCGGCAGTGCTCGCGCTGACGAGCAGCGCCGCGAACAACTTGGTTCTCATACCTGCTCCCAATTCGTCCTTGCGCGGCGCGGGCGAGCGCTTGCTCCTTTCCGTGCCGGGTATCCTCTGGTCATTGCCGTCAGGGACCAATCACTTTCCGCGACGAATGATCCGAATTGTCCGCTTCTCTCACTTGGCCGGATTTTTTCCGGAACGGCCATTGATCAACGCGTTTTGCCGCCCTGATCTTCTTGTCGATACTACAAGCTGCCACTCACGTCTGTCTTGCAAAAGCGGTATTTTCTGACCCTCACGTTCACGATATCTGAATGTCGGCGCACGGGCCCTGCTGGGCGGGTGTCACGGTGGAGGTCGTGCGGCGCAGCGATTTTTCGGCGGCCAAAGGGCCGGGAGACCGCGCTTGTTTGACTTGAGAAAGGCGCGATTGGAACGCATGGTAAGCCGATGGACGTGGGGCTTACCGTTCTGCTCGGGATCGCGGTCTATTTCGTGGGCCTGTCGCTGGTTGCGTGGTGGGCCAATCGCCATCGCCCGGGGCCGGGCATCCGCTCGGCCGCCTATGGCCTGTCACTGGCGACTTTCGGCACTGCCTGGACCTATTTTGCCGGCATCGGCAACGCCACGCTTGGCAACTGGTCGGGCATCGCCAATGCGATCGGGCCGGTCGTGGCCTCCACCATCGGGCTGCCGGTGTGGTACCGCATCGCGCGCCGGGTGAAGCAGGAAAACACCGGCTCGCTGTCCGATTTCCTGGCCGTGCGCTATGGCAAGAGCCTTGCCGTCGGCGTGCTCGCTACGCTGGTCTCGATCGCCAGCGCCTTGCTGTACCTTGCTCTCCAGCTGAAGCTCCTGACCGAGGTCATCGTCTACTTTTCGGGCAGTCCGCGCTGGGGGGCTTCCGCCTCTTTCGTGATGATGGCCGCGCTGGTGGCGATGGCGATCCTGGTGGGTGCCCGCAAGCCGAACCTGACCGAGTACAACCGCGGCTTTGTTCACATGATCGCCATCGATTCGATCATCAAGCTGGTCGGGTTGGTCACCGCCGCCGCGACGCTGATCTGGTTGCTGGGCTTTGCCAATTTCGCCGAGACCATGAGCCTCGACCCGCTGATTACCTCCCAGCGCTTCGACTTCACCTTCATCGTCTTTACCCTGCTCTGCATCACGGCGACCTTCACCCTCCCGCGCCAGTTCCACCTCAGCTTCGTCATGGTCGAACGGCTGGAGGACATTCGCAGTCTCTGGATCTACCCGGTCTATTTCGTGGTCTGGATACTGTGTATCTACCTGATTTCCGAGGCCATTCGCGGTGGACTGGCGATGCCGGGCGTCGATGCGCGGATGCAGGTCCTGGCCATTCCCTATATGCACGGGTGGTTGCTGGCGACGGTGATCATCGTGCTCGGCGGCGTCTCGGCGGGCGCGGGCATGGTCATTGTCGAGCTGACGGCCATTTCCTCGATGATCTCCAACGAGCTGATCCTGCCGATCATGACCCGGTTCTGGAGCCAGACGCGCGACCGGCGCAATGCCAGCCAGGACGTCACGCGCATTCGCCGCGCTTCGATGGTGGCATTCGGCCTCGCGGCATGGCTGGTCTATCTCCGGCTCGGTACGCCGCTGCATCCCTTCAATCTCGCGATCATTGCCCTGACGCTCAGCGCGCAGCTCGCGCCCGCCCTGCTTGCCGGGCTCTACTGGCGCCGGGCCAACGAACTCGGGGCGATCGCCGGGATCCTGGCGGGCCTGTTCGCCTGGGTGCTGATCGCCTCGTCGGGGCCGCTCCTGCACCTTCCGCTGATCGACACGATCTGGCCGCACCACCGGGAGCTGACCTTTTCGTTTTCCGCGCTTGCCAGCCTTGTCATCAACGCGCTCGTCTTCGTCGTGGTGTCGCTGCACGCCCGGCCCCGCCTGATCGATTCCATCCAGGCCGAAGGCTTCGTCGGCCATTCGCGCGAGAGCCCGGTTCACCTCTCCTCGCTCACCCATGCCACTGTGGGAGACATGCGCCGCCTGCTCACCCAGTTGCTGGGAGACGAGGAGGCGCGCCGGGCCCTGCTGGAATTCGAGGTCAGTATGCACATCGGCGGGCTCGGCGACGATTCGCTGGTCACGCCCACGCTGGTCCTGACCGCCGAACGGATCCTTGCTGGGGTGATCGGAGCCCCGTCGGCCCGCAACGTGATTGCGCTGACTCTCGCTGCGGACCGGCAGGACGCCGCATCGATTGGCCGCCTGCTCGACGAGGCGGGCTTGGCCATCATATTCAGCCGGGAACTCTTGCTGCGCACCCTCGAATCGCTCGAGGAAGGGGTCGGCGTGGTCGACAACGAGCTGCGGCTGGTCGCCTGGAACAGCAATTACCTCAATCTCGTCGATCTTTCGCTGGAGGAAGTCCACGTCGGCCAGTCGTTGCAGCACCTGCTGACCGACCGCGGCGTGAAGGGCGGCAATTCCCCGGTACGCGCCCTGCTGCGCGAGCGGATGGACCACATCGCCGAGGGCACGCCCCTGCAGGCGGAAATCCCGCTCGGCGATGGCCGGATCTACCGCCTGTTCGGCACCCGCATCGCCGGCCACGGCTACCTGATGACCTTCACCGACGTGACCGACATGCGCCGCGCGGCCATGGTTCTTTCGCGCAGCAATGAAGAACTGGAGCGCTCGGTGCGTGATCGCACGCAGGAGTTGATCGCGCTCAACGACCAGCTGCTCAAGGCCAATGTCCTGGCCGAACAGGCCTCCCATGCCCAGCGCCGCTTCGTTGCCGCCGCCAGCCACGATCTCGTCCAGCCGCTTCACGCCGCGCGGCTGTTCATCGGCACGGCCCTGGCGGAATCCGGCCCCGAAGGCAGCCTGACCCCGCTGCTCCAGCGCGCCGACATCGCGATCGAGGGCGCGCACCGGCTGATGCGCGCCCTGCTCAACCTGTCCAAGCTCGAAATGGGGGCGGCAAAGCCCAAGGTGGCCCCGGTCGATCTCGGCTCCTTCCTCGAGGCGATCGCGGACGAATTCCGCGGCCAGGCCGATGCCGCCGGCCTCGAACTGATCTGCCTGCCGACCCGCCTGCGCTGCATCACAGACCGCGACTTGCTGCGCTCCATGCTGCAGAACCTGATCGCCAATGCGATCCGCTATACTGAGACGGGCCGGGTGGTGCTGATGGCGCGCCGTGCCGGGGAAAACGTGCGGATCGAGATTCGCGATTCCGGCGTGGGCATGGCGCCCGAGGCGATGGAGCGCGCCTTCCGCGAATTCGAACGGCTCAACGAGGGCCAGCGCATGGCCGACGGCACCGGGCTCGGCCTCTCGATCGTCGCGCGCATTGCCGAAGTGCTTGGGCACAAGGTCTCCGTCCGCTCGATGCCGGACAAGGGCAGCACCTTCGCCGTGTCCGTGCCGATAACCGACAGCCCCGAACGCCGCGTGCGCACCCGGATCGTGCCGGCCGACCTCAAGGGCCTGCGGGTCCTGTGCGTCGATGACGAGCGCGAGGTTCTTGCCGGAACGGCGGCCCTCGTCACGCGCTGGGGCGGGGCGGTGACCACGGCGCCCAGCGCGGAACGGGCCCTCCAGTTGGCGGAACAATGGGACGTGGTGATCGCCGACTACCTGCTGGGTGACGGGATGGACGGGCTCGAATTGCTGCGCCGCATGGCGGCCCGGTGCAGCGCGCGGATCCTGATCACCGCCACGGCCGGCAGCCTGCCCGAGGAAGCCCTGCTGCGCGAAGGCGTGCGGATCATGGAAAAGCCGCTATCGCCGATGGCCCTGCAGACCATGCTGGTTGATTTCGCAGGCCGGCGCGGGGTTCAGGTCCTGCAGGACAGCGCCAGCAACTGAGCGCGGGACTTTACCCCAAGACGCTTGAAGATATTGGCGAGGTGATACTTCACCGTGGCCTCGCAGATGCCCACCTCGAAGGCGATCTGCTTGTACATCAGCCCGCGCTGGACGGCGTCGAGGATCCGCATCTGGGTCGGGGTCAGGGTTTCCAGTCCGCCCGGCGCCACATCCTGCTCGAACCATTCCTCGCCCTCTAGCAGGCACTCGATCGCGGCCGACAGTTCGGTCACGGCCACGGCCTTCGAGATATAGCCTGCCGCACCGCAGATGATCGCGTTGTTGATCATCTCCGGATCGTCGTTGGCCGAGACGATGGCGATCGGGATGTCCGGGAAGGCGCCCTTGAGCGCGGGAAGCCCGACCATGCCCGAGCAGTCGGCAAGATTGAGGTCGAGCAGGATCAGGTCCGGCGCGGGGTGTTCTTCCAGTGCTACCCGGACGCTGGCCAGTGAACCATATTGTTCGACCGTGATGTCCTTGTTGATCCGTTGCACCGTTGCGGCCAGCGCCTGCCGGAACAACGGGTGGTCATCAACGAGCAAAACCCGTTTCATCTGTGCTCTCCCTATCGTGCAGAATGCGCGATTTGAGGGGTGAGGCAAGGGAATGCCGCAGCGCTAGACGTAAGTATAGGCGAATTTGCCGCAAGTCCGGCTAAGATGGCCCCACAGTCACCGGCGACGACCGGGGCGTGAAAGGGGGCGGATGAGCTTGGGTATCGCAGTGCGATGACAGTCCGCATATTTGTTGTGTCAGTTCAATCCGGTTCGCGCTGAGCGGCGGTTCCGGAGGCTGGCCTGCGTCAGGTGCTCGGTGGCGCCTGGGTGCTGCGCGCCGTGCCGGTGCGCGGGGCGGAGGCGCGCGTTCTGGTTATTCCGAAAGTATCGGCGATTTCGATCTTGGGGTCATGTCTTTGACCATGTGGAGGGATAGCCGGTCATCCTGATGTATTCGGACGGCAACAAGCAAGCGTTCGAGACAAAAAATGAAATGGGAGCGAATGACATGAAAGATGCATTCATGGGTGGGGTTTCCGCAATTGCCTGCGTCATGGCGCTGGCCCTGTCCGGCACTGCCGCAGCCCAGACTGCGCCTGCCGCGGACGATAGCGCCGAGGAAGCGCGCGACGAGGCCATCGTGGTCACCGGCAGCCGTCTCCAGACCGGCTTCAGCACGCCCACGCCGGTAACGGCCATCGCCGCTGAAGACCTGGTGAAGACCGCGCCGACCACCGTTGCGGAATCGCTGCAGCAATTGCCGGCGCTGAGCGGCACCCAGGTGTCGTCGAGCAGCGGTCGCGGTTCGGGCAATTCGCAAACCAACGGGCAGAGTAACCTCAACCTGCGGGGCATGGGCACGGCGCGAACGCTGGTCCTGTTCAACGGCTCGCGCCTCGGGCCGACCAACGTCGTCGGCTCGGTCGACGTCAACATCATTCCCAAGGAGCTGATCCAGAAGGTCGATGTCGTGACCGGCGGTGCATCGGCATCCTACGGCTCCGACGCCGTGGCCGGCGTCGTCAACTTCGTGCTCGACACCCGGTTCAAGGGCCTCAAGCTCAATGCCTCCAAGGGCGTGACCACTTACGGGGACAATCCCAACACCAGCCTCTCCGCCGCCTTCGGCGCCGGGCTGGGCGACAGGGTGCGGATTGTCGGCAGTGCCGACTACTTCAAGTCCAAGGGCATTCCCTATGGCCTGAACGGCCGCGGCTGGATGGATCATCCCACCGCCGGCTACCCCAATCCCGTCGCCGGCGGCGTGGCGACGATCATGGCGCCCGACGTGCGTGTCTCGAACGCTTCCTACGGCGGCCTGATCACCAGCGTGGGCAGTTGTCCGGCCGGTACGGCCGGCGATGCCTGCCGCGCACTGGTCGGCAAGGAGTTTGTCGGAAACGGCATCCTCCAGCCATTCCAGTACGGCACCAATGTCGGCTCGGCCTTCATGTCGGGCGGCAACGGCCCGATCGCGACCAACGGTATCACGCCTGACGAGGAGCGATACGCGTTCTTCGGCCATGCCGAACTTGACCTTGCTGCCGACCATACCCTGTGGGTCGAAGGGCTCTATTCCAACAGCAAGACCTATACCGGTGCGCAGCCCTCCCGCGTGAACGGGGCGACTGCCTTCACCATCTACGAGGGTAACGCCTATCTGCCGTCGAGCGTGTCATCCGTACTCGCCGGCGCGACCGGGACCCAGACCTTCCGCCTCGCGCGGTACGGCCTCGACTGGCCGACGACCGACGTGCGCGGCAACACCATGGTCGTGCGCGGCGCGCTGGGCATCAAGGGCAACCTGGGCGGCGACTGGTCATACGATGCCATGGCGGCCTACCAGCACGCCCACCAGGATCTCGACATCCTCAATTCGATCGAGAACCGCAAATATGCCGCGGCCGATGCCGTGATCGATCCGTCGACCGGCAATATCGTCTGCCGTGTCACCCTGACCAATCCGGGCCTCTATCCGGGCTGCGTACCGATCAACCTGTTCGGCAACAACGTGGCCAACAAGGCGGCGACAGATTGGATCATGGCCTGGAACACGGCCGACATCGACCTCAACCAGACCTCGGGCGAGGCCAACGTGCGCGGCTCGCTCGGCTTCGGCCTGCCGGCCGGAAACATCTCGGCCGCATTCGGCGGCGCGGCCCGCAAGCTCACCGCCAAGCGCACGGTCGATGCGCTGTCTGACGACTTCATCGACGGCACCGGCATTCGCGGCTTCCCGGCCTCGCTGCAGGGGCGCTACGGCTCCTACGCGTTCTACAACCCGAGCCCGCTTTCGGGCGAGGTCAAGGTTTACGAGTTCTACGGCGAACTCGGCATCCCGCTGATCGCGGACAAGCCGCTGTTCGAATCCCTCGCCGCCACCGTGGCCGGGCGCTACACCCACTACAGCACCAGCGGCTGGGAGCCGACCTGGAAGCTGGGCCTCAACTGGACCGTCAGCTCCGCATTCCGCCTGCGCGCCACCTATTCGCAGGACAGCCGCGCGCCCAACATCCTCGAGCTGTTCAACAGCGCTCAGGTGACCACGCTGAACTCGGTCGCGCCCTATTCGACCGCGCCGACCCAGTACAAGCTCGGCGGGCAGGCGATCACTGTCGGCAACCCCAAACTGGAGACCGAACGCGCCAAGACCCTGACCGTCGGCGCGATCATCTCGCCGCCCTTCGTGCCGGGCCTGCAGCTCTCGGTCGACTACTACCGCATCAGCGTGAAGGGGTCGATCGATACCCCCGGGTCGCAGCAGGTCATCGACCAGTGCCATGCCGGCGTGATGTCCTACTGCAACCTGATCGTCTTCAATAACACGACGGTCACCCCGGCGATCCTGGATGGCCTTCGGGCCGACGATCCGGTGTTCGTGACCGTGCCGATGCTCAACTTTGGCTCCGCCCGCAATTCGGGCATCGATGCCGAACTGCTCTATCGCACGCGGCTTGGCAGCGGCGACCTGCGCCTGCGCGCCACCGGCACGCTGCTGCTCGACGTGCGAGATCCGGGCGGCTGCCTTGGCGGCGGGCGCAACGAGGTCGGCAGCCACGGCCTAAACTGCTCCTACCCGCGCCTGCGCGGCAACCTGTCCGCCAACTACAGCAACGGGCCGTTCTCCGTTTTCCTGCAGGAACGCTTCATCCAGGGCGGCGTCGCCGATGGCAGCCAGACCGAAGGCGTGACCATCAGCTCCAACAGCGTGCCCAACGTCTGGTACACCGATCTCAACCTCAGTGCGAAGATCGGCAACACCTGGGCGGGCGACGCGGAGGTCTATTTCAACGTGACCAACGTGTTCAACCAGGCCCCCCCTCCGACCACGACGGCAGTCCGCTCCTGGGTCGAGGCCTCCAACCCCGCGCTCTACGATCTTCTCGGCCGCCGTTTCGTCGTCGGCGTCCGGTTCAAGATGTGACCTGAATTGGGCCTCCCCTCGGGGGGAGGTCCTGAAACCTGCAAGCAAAAGGATGGGATGAGATGACGGATAATTCCGAAGGAAGAAACGCGCCCAAGCTCGATCGCCGCTCGCTGCTCGGCAAGGGGGCGACCACGGTGGGCGCCGTCGCCGCGGCGGCCAGCCTGCTGCCCCGCACGGCCATGGCGCAGCCCAGGCCGGTCAAGGGCGGGGCCAAGCCCGGCTTCAGCGTGGCAGCGATGGGCGAGGCGATGGTCGGCCGCCGCTTCGGCAACGAGGGCGACCCCAACTTCCTCGCCCTGGTCAAGCTTCTGCGCGATGCTGACATCGGCTACTGCCACCTCGAGACCAACCTCGGCGATGATGACGAGCTGGAATGGGCCGCGCGCGGCTCGGCCGGTGCCTCGGGCTACCTGATCACCGACGGCGATACGGCCAAGGATTTCGCCTGGGCCGGGATCGACGCCATGTCGCTCGGCATGAACCACAGCTTCGACTGGGGCACGGCGGGCATCGCCTCGACCATCCGCCACTGTCAGGCCGCCGGCATCGCGCACGCCGGCACCGGCAAGAACCTCGAGGTCGCCCGCGCGCCGGGCTATTGGCAGAACGCCAAGGGCCGCATGGCCATGGTCTCGGTCGCCTCGGGCAACTCGCCCTATGAATGGGCCGGCCGCCCCAAGGGCGCCATTCCCGGCCGCCCCGGCGTCAATCCGCTGCGCGTCCTGACCACCTATGAAGTGCCCCGGGACGTGGCCGGGCAGATGAAGGATGCCGCCCAGAAACTGGGCATCATGAACGCGGCCGCCGCGGCGAAGCCCGACTTCTCGATGACCCCCGGCGCCGTTTCCGGCTCCAACGGCTTCTCCGGCTCGACCTACCGTGAGGGCGACAAGTTCGCCATTCACAGCTCGAGTCATCCGGCCGACCTCAAGGGCAACCTCGCCTCGGTCACCGAGGCCCGCCGCATCGCCGAATACGTCATCGTCGCGCACCACAACTCGACCTCGGAAGGCACCCGCTCGCAAGACCCGAGCGACTTCGTGGTCGACTTCGCCCGCGCCTCGATCGACGCCGGTGCCGACGTCTATTTCGGCCACGGCTGGCACACCTTCCTCGGGGTGGAGATCTACAAGGGCAAGCCGATCGTCTACGGCATGGGCTCGATGTTCGTGCAGAGCAACTTCATGCAGCGCGTGCCGGCGGACCAGTACGAATCCTACGGCTTCGACATGGACATGCTGCCGACGTACAACATGGCGAGCGACAACCTCCACCCCGGCGGCGGGCCGGAATGGGGCTGGTCGGCGCTCTACCAGCTCAACTACGACACCGACGCGCTCGACGGGAATTCGAAGCTCAAGGAAGTGCTGTTCTACCCGGTGGAATGCGGATGGGACTATTCGTTCAACCCGCCGCGCAAGTATCGCACCGTCGGCGTCGGCCAGGCCGAATATGTCGCTGGTGATCCGCGCCTTGCCACCGGCGCCAACGGCCAGGCGATCCTTCAGAAGCTCAAGGCGGTCAACGCCCGCCGGGGCACTCCGATGGAAATTCGCGGCAACGTCGGCGTGATCACCGTCGCCTGAATCACCCTGCACGGACGGCGGGGCATGCCCCGCCGTCCGGCTCCTTGATCGGCATGATCCGCCATGCGCGGCACGAAGATAAACGGGCGAGATCGGGCTGACCGCGACCTGACCGAAATGTCGGACCGGTGAACCCTCGCGGCGAAAGGGACTGCGCGTGGAATGGTACAAGGTTCTCGACGGCAAGCAGCGCAAGGCTTTCTGGGCCTGCTTCGGCGGCTGGGCGCTCGACGCGATGGACGTTCAGATCTACGCCCTGCTGCTGCCCACGATCATGGCCGTCTGGGGGCTGACCAAGGCCGAGGCGGGCACGCTCGGCACGGTCGCCCTGCTGGCCTCGTCGGTGGGCGGTGCGATCGCGGGCAACCTGGCTGACCGGATCGGCCGTGTCCGGGTGCTCCAGATCAGCATCCTGTGGTTTTCCGCCTTTACTTTCCTCAGTGGCTTTGCCCAGAACTATGGGCAACTGCTGGCGGCACGCACCCTGCAAGGGCTGGGCTTCGGCGGAGAATGGGCGGCCGGCGCCGTGCTGATCGCCGAACTGATTGCGCCCAAGCATCGCGGGCAGACCATCGCCGCCGTATCGAGTGGATGGTCGGTCGGCTACGGTGCGGCGGCGATCCTCTTCGCGATCATTTTCAACTTCGTACCGGCGGAAACGGCCTGGCGGGTGATGTTCTTCCTCGGCGTCCTACCGGCCCTGCTCATCCTCTTCGTGCGGCGCCACGTGCATGAGCCGGACATGTACACCGCCGCCCGCAAGCAGGCCCCGGCGGGCGCGGCGCCCCGCTTTGCGGAGATATTCGAGGGACGGCTGGCCTTGCGCACCCTGACCGCCTGGCTGATCTGCCTCGGCGTGCTCGGCGGCAACTACACGGTCCTGACCTGGCTCCCCGCCTTCCTCCAGAGCGAGCGCGGGCTGTCCTATTCAAACACCGGCCTGTTCCTGCTGGTCAATATCCTCGGCAGCTTCGTCGGCTACATGGTCGGCGGCGGGGCATCCGACCGGTTCGGGCGCAAGAATGCGCTGCGGCTCTTCGCCCTGCTCGGCACGGGCAGCGTTGCTTCCTATCTGCTGTTCGGTTCCAGCTCGATTGCGATCCTTTTGCTGGGCTTCCCGTTGGGCTTTGCCCAGTCCGGCATGAATGCCGGCGTGGCCCCGCTCTTGTCGGAACTCTATCCCACCCGGCTGCGCGCCACGGGGCAGGGGTTCTGCTACAATGCCGGGCGCGGGGTCGGTGCGCTGTTCCCGATGCTGGTCGGCGTCGCGGCGGCGCAGATGAGCCTGACCGCGGCGATCAGCATTGGCGCGGCCTGCGCCTATGCCCTCGTCGTCGTGGCCAGCCTCGCGCTCGACGATACGCGGGAACGGGAACTGTCGGACATCGATACTGGCGCAGAGACGCCGGAAGGTTCGGCACCCAGTCCGGAACGAGCCTGATCCCAGTGCTGCGGGCATTGTTTGACGTAACTGATCCGTCACGCAGCGCCCGCTCAGCCTGAGCCTGTCGAAGTCGTCGCGCCGAAGCTCGTCGCGCTCACCCAGTCTTACCGCACCGCTGGATCGGCAACACGGGCGGCCTGCTGCCCGGCATTGTCCAGCGCCTTGCGCACAAAGCCGTCCGTCTTCAATTCCTCGATGACCTGCGCCACCCAGGCCAGGGCGGCCTCGCGCCCGCGCGGAATGGCCACGGCCTGCTCGATCCGGGTGAAGGCGTCGGGCAGGACCCGGTAGCCCTGCGTCCTGCCGGTTTGCTCCTCAAGGGCTTGCCGCACGCCCGCCACCGTATCGATAGCCGGATCGCGCTCGAACAGGGCGATGGCCTCATTGGAAGTCGAGGCGCGGACCAGTGCCGCATTCTTGAGCGCGCGTGACAGGTACAGGTCATAGGCCGCGCCCTTGCCGACCGCGATCCTGATCCCGGAGCGGTCAAGATCGGCCACCGATCGGAACGGTGCGTCCGCGCGCACCAGATAGGTGCCCTCGATATAGACATAGGGCGCGGTGAAGGTGATCTGATCGGCCCGCTGCGGGTCAACCGCCATGAAGCCAATGTCCCACTTGTCCTGTTCCAGCCGGCTGACCACGTCGCCCGCGGCACGGTAGATCACGAATTCGAGCGGCACCCCCAGTCGCCGCGCCACTTCGCCGGCAATGTCGACCGAGGGGCCGGTGGCCCCGCGCGGTCCGCCTTCCCGGGCCAGCACGACATTGCCGAAATTGATCGCCGCGCGCAGCTTGCCCGATGGGGCGAGCTGGCTGACGATCTCGCGGCTCGGGGGCGGGGCGGGCTTCGCTGCTGTCATGCCCTGAACCTTAGGGCCGGGCACGGCCGCGGTGCAACCGGCGCTCATCGCCAGTGCGCCGGCCGCAACCAGCAATGCGCGCGCGTTCAGGGCCATTGTATCCTCCGCAATGGGCGCTGATCAGCCGCGCGCCTTCAGTTCGTTGTAGAGATCGCGCACGAATTGCTGCGCGGAAACGTGGCCGGGCAGCGCTTCGGCGCCAAGGCCTTGGGTAATATCGGCAGCCTGCACCTCATCGAGGGACTTGCCCTGTCCGATCATGGCGGCGGCATGGTCGCGCGCGGTGATCAGCAGGCGGCGCTGCGCCTCGGCGGCGTCGCGGTGCACCACTTGCCCGTGGCTGGTGATGAGCCATGTATTCGGCCCGGCGAGCGCCAGAATCCGGTCGAGCCCGGCCAGCATCCCGTCCAGCGTTCCGCCATCGGCCCGGTTGATGCTTGGAAACTCCCCGGCCCGCAGCACGTCGCCCACCACGATCACGTCAAGTGCGGGAAAGCGGATCAGGATATCGCTCGCCGTATGGGCGCGCGGCACGGCGATCAGGCGTAGTTCCTGCCCGCCGAAGGTAAGGCCCATCTCCCGGTCAAAGGTAATCGTCGGCGCTGCTTCGCGCGGAAAAGCCCGCGCCTGCCGCGCCGTTCGTCCATCCGCCCCGGCGGGCGGGGCTCGCGGAGTGAGCATGAACTCGCGCACCCCGTCCTGCCCGACGATCGTCGCCCCCTTCCCGGCGAAGAAGCCGTTGCCCGCGATCTCGTCGACATGGGCATGGGTGTTGATGACGTAGCGCACCGGCCCGGGCCCAAGGCGGCTGACAGTCGCGGCAACGGCCGGTGCCCAGCTTTCGACCCCGGTATCGACCAGCAGAAGGCCCTCGGGGCCGGCCAGGATCGTGATCGAGCCGCCGTGGGCTGGCGTCTCGTCAATCACCCACAATCCGGGGACCACCGACCGCGCTTGCAGGTCTGCCGGCGGGGGCGGGACGGGAGGGGCGGCAGGGCGCTGGGCGGACGCAGCCGTGCCGAGGGCGGCAAGGCCCACAGCAACCAGCATGCTCCCCCGTTGCAGTGTCGTTGCAACCTTCATGCAGTGGTTTTTCGGGGGTGTTGGGGGTTGGGTCAACTACGCGTTGGTATAGGGGTGGGTGGCGTTGTTGATAGGGATTGGCTATCATCTGGCCCATGCAGTTGCAGCACCTTCGCTATTTCACCGCGCTCGCCCGCGAGCGGCATTTTGCCCGTGCCGCTTCGGCCTGCGGGGTTTCGCAGCCGACTCTTTCGGCAGGCCTTTCCGCGCTGGAGCACGATCTGGGCAAGCGCCTGATCGAGCGGGACCGGCGCTTCATCGGGCTGACCGAGGAGGGGGCGGCGATCCTGCCGTGGGCGGAGCAGGTGCTGGGCGCGGTGAGGGGGCTGACCCATGCCTCGGCAGCGCTTTCGGTAGAACTGCAGGGGGAATTCCGCCTTGCCGCGATCCCCGCCGCCCTGCCGCTGGTCGGGGCCTTTGGCGAGGCGCTGCTGGCGCAGAACCGGGGGCTGGCGATGTCGGTCCATTCGCAAACCTCGCGCGAGATCGAGCGCGGGCTGGCGGCCAATACCTTCGATGCGGGGATTACCTATCTCGACCATGAGCCGGCGGGCAATGTCCTGTCGGTGCCTTTGCACGAGGAGCAGTACCTGTTCGTTGCCCGGCGCGGGACGGGGTTCGATGGCCGCACCTGTGTCGACTGGGCGGAAGTGGCGGAAATGCGGCTCTGCCTGCTGCACCAGGGGATGCAGTTCCGCCGGATTCTGGACCGCCAATTCGCGGATTGCGGCCTTTCGGTCATGCCGCCGGCCATTGCCGACAGTTATGTCTCGCTGCTCTCGCTGGTCCGTTCGGGAGAGTTCGTCACGATCTTTCCGGCCGCCTATGCCGACCTCGTGAGCGGGCTGGACTGGTGCCTGTTCCTGCCCTTCGATGCCGAGCCCGCGCCGCGCCGGATCGGGCTGGTCGTGGTCGACCGCGACCCGATGGGGCCGATGGCCCGCGCCGGCCTGCTGGCGGCGCAGGCCTTGCAACGGGTCGGCAAGGTGGGTTGATAGATATATCCTATCAATCGTTGGCCAAATCGATTTGACCGGGCGCCCCTGCAAGCCCACTGCAAGCGGACTACAACGGCACTGCAAGCGGACTGCAACCAAGGTGCAAGCCATGCTCGACGAGATTCTCACCCGCCATGCCAATCGCGAAGGCGCCTTGCTACCGATCCTGCATGACGTTCAGCACGCGCTGGGTTGCGTCAGCGAGGCGGCCGAGGCTGTGATCGCCAAGGCGCTCAACCTGAGCCGGGCCGAAGTGCACGGGGTGGTCTCATTCTATCCCGACTTTACCGCCGCGCCCGATCCGCGTCCCTGCGTTCAGCTCTGCCGGGCCGAGGCCTGCCAGTCGCGCGGGGTGGAGGCGCTGGTTCCAGTGGCCGAGGCGGCGGCGGGGGATCGGGTCCGTCTCGCCACGGTCTATTGCCTGGGGCTGTGCAGCGTTGGTCCCTCGGCTCGGGTGGGCGACAAGCTCCATGCCCGGCTTGATGCGGACAGGCTGCGCGAACTGGTGGAGCAGGCCTGATGACCCTCGTTCGTATTTCCGACGATAGCCTTGCGCTGGCCTGCGGGGCGGACGAACTGGCCGACGCTTTCGCGGCGGCGGGCTGCACGGTCGAACGGGTTTCTTCGTGGGGGATGCATTGGCTGGAGCCGCTGGTCGAGATCGGCGGGCAGGGCTTCGGGCCTGCCGTTCCCGCCGACGTTTCCGCGATCCTTGCGGGGACTTCGGACAAGGCGATCGGCGCGATTGCCGAGCATCCCTTCATCGCCGGGCAGCAGAGGCTGACTTTCGCGCGCGCCGGCAAGACCCGCCCGCTCAGCCTGGCCGACTATGCGGCGACCGGCGGCTGGCAGGGGCTGGACCGGGCGCGGGCGATGAGCGGCGAGGACGTGGTGGCGGAGGTGATCGTCTCGGGCCTGCGCGGCCGGGGCGGGGCGGGTTTTCCCGCCGGGATCAAGTGGCGCACCGTGATGGAAGCCAAGGGCCCGCGCAAATACGTCGTCTGCAACGCCGATGAGGGCGACAGCGGGACCTTTGCCGACCGCATGGTGATGGAAGGCGATCCCTTCCTGCTGATCGAGGGCATGGCGATTGCCGCCCATGCGGTGGGCGCGCAGCGCGGCTATATCTACGTGCGCAGCGAATATCCCCATGCGGTGGCCAAGCTGGAGGCCGCGATCGCGCTTGCTGCGGACCGGATCGCGCCCTTCGTGCTGGAAGTGCGGATGGGGGCAGGGGCTTACGTGTGCGGCGAGGAAACATCGCTGCTGGAATCGCTGGAAGGCAAGCGCGGCGAGGTTCGCGCCAAGCCGCCGCTGCCCGCGCTCGAAGGGCTGTTCGGCTGCCTCACCGTGGTCAACAACGTGCTGACGCTGGCCGCCATTCCGCACATCATGGTGCCGGGCGGGGCGAGCCTTTACGAAAGCCTCGGGATCGACCGCAGCAAGGGCACGATGCCTGTCCAGCTGGCGGGGAATATCCGCCGTGGCGGGCTGTACGAAACGGCCTTCGGGATCACGCTGGGCGACCTTGTCGAGCGGATCGGCGGGGGCACGGCCTCGGGCCGGCCGGTCAAGGCGGTGCAGGTGGGCGGGCCGCTGGGCGCCTATTTGCCGCCAAGTCAGTTCGGCCTGCCGTTCGACTATGAGGCCTTTGCCAAGGTTGACGCCCTGATCGGGCATGGCGGCGTGGTGGTGTTCGACGATACGGCGGACATGGCCCGGATGGCCCGCTTCGCCTTTGAATTCTGCGCGGCGGAAAGCTGCGGCAAGTGCACGCCGTGCCGGATCGGATCGACCCGCGGGGTGGAGCTGGTGACGCGGATAAGCGCGGGGGGCAAGGCGATGGCCGATGCGGTGGAGGCCCTGCCGCAAATGCACAATGCCCCGAAGTTCGGACGCAGCCGCGAGGACGATATTACCCTGCTGGAAGACCTGTGCGAGACGATGAAATTCGGATCGCTCTGTGCGCTCGGCGGTTTCACCCCATATCCGGTGCTTTCGGCGCTGAAGCACTGGCCGGAGGATTTCTGATCATGGCCTATGAACCCCAGGCCGATTTCGGGACGCCGCCTTCCCGATCCGAAAGGACGGTGACCCTGACCATCGACGGGCGCGCGGTGACCGTGCCGGAAGGCACCAGCGTGATGCGCGCGGCGGCGACCAGCGGCGGCTCGATCCCCAGCCTTTGCGCGACCGACAGCGTCAAGGCCTTCGGCTCGTGCCGCCTGTGTCTTGTCGAGGTTGAGGGAATGCGCGGCACGCCGGCAAGCTGCACCACCCCGGTGGCCGAGGGCATGGTGGTGAAGACCCAGACGCCCCGCCTTGCCAAGCTGCGCAAGGGGGTGATGGAACTCTACATCTCCGACCACCCGCTCGACTGCCTGACCTGCAGCGCCAACAACGACTGCGAATTGCAGGACGCGGCGGCCGAAGTGGGCCTGCGCGACGTGCGCTATGGCTATGAGGGCGCGGGGCACCTTGGCACGCCGACTGACAGTTCCAATCCCTATTTCGACTTCGACCCGGCCAAGTGCATCGTCTGTTCGCGCTGCGTGCGGGCCTGCGAGGAAGTGCAGGGGACGTTCGCGCTGACCATCGACGGCAAGGGATTTGCCTCCAAGGTCAGCGCGGGCCAAGCGGGCGACGATTTCCTGTCCAGCGACTGCGTTTCCTGCGGGGCCTGTGTTCAGGCCTGCCCGACCGCAACGCTGAACGAGAAGGCCGTGGCCGAGATCGGCAAGCCCGAGCGCGCCGTGGTGACGACCTGCGCCTATTGCGGGGTGGGCTGCACGTTCCGCGCCGAGATGCGCGGCGAGCAGCTGGTACGCATGGTGCCGTGGAAGGACGGCAAGGCCAATCACGGCCATTCCTGCGTGAAGGGCCGCTTTGCCTGGGGCTATGCCAACCACCGCGACCGGGTGCTGAGCCCGATGATCCGCGAGGGCATCGAGCAGCCGTGGCGCGAGGTTTCGTGGGATGAGGCGCTGCAATTTACCGCGCGGCGGATTGCCGAGATCAAGGCGGCGCATGGCGCCCGCGCGCTGGGCGGGATCACGTCCAGCCGCTGCACCAACGAGGAGGCCTACCTCGTCCAGAAGCTGGTTCGCGCCGGGTTCGGGTGCAACAACGTCGATACCTGTGCGCGGGTCTGTCATTCGCCCACCGGTTATGGCCTGAAGGCCACGTTCGGGACCAGCGCGGGGACGCAGGATTTCGACAGCGTGATGGATGCCGACGTGATCCTGGTGATCGGGGCCAATCCGACCGATGCCCACCCGGTGTTCGCCAGCCAGATGAAACGGCGACTGCGGGAGGGCGCGAAGCTGATCGTGATCGATCCGCGGCGGATCGACCTCGTGCGCAGCCCGCATGTCGAGGCGGCTTTTCACTTGCCGCTACGGCCCGGCACCAACGTGGCCGTGCTGACCGCCATGGCCCACGTGATCGTGACCGAGGGGCTGGCGGACGAGCAGTTCATCCGCGAGCGCTGCGATACCGAGGAATATGCCGATTGGGCGCAGTTCGTTTCCGACGCGAAGCATAGCCCGGAAGTGCTGGAGCCGGTGACCGGCGTGAGCGCGGCGGACCTGCGCGCGGCGGCGCGGCTCTATGCCACGGGCGGGAATGGGGCCATTTACTACGGGCTTGGCGTGACCGAGCATTCGCAAGGTTCATCGACGGTGATGGCCATTGCGAACCTTGCCATGGCGACTGGCAACATCGGCCGGCGCGGGGTGGGGGTGAACCCGCTGCGGGGTCAGAACAACGTGCAGGGTTCGTGCGACATGGGCTCGTTCCCGCACGAGTTGGCGGGATATCGCCACATTTCGGACGCAGCGACGCGGGCGCTGTTCGAGGCGGACTGGGGCGTGGCGCTCGACCCCGAGCCGGGTCTGCGCATTCCCAATATGCTGGACGCGGCGGTGGATGGCTCTTTCCGGGCGCTTTACGTGCAGGGCGAGGACATTCTCCAGTCAGACCCCAATACGCATCACGTGGCGGCCGGGCTGGCGGCGATGGACCTTGTCATCGTCCACGACCTGTTCCTCAACGAGACGGCGAACTACGCGCATGTCTTCCTGCCGGGGAGCACTTTCCTTGAGAAGAACGGCACGTTCACCAATGCCGAGCGCCGCATCCAGTTGGTGCGCAAGGTGATGGAGCCGGCTAATGGGCTGGAGGACTGGGAAGTGACCCAGGCGCTGGCCAATGCCATGGGGCTGGGCTGGGACTATGCTCACCCGGCCGAGATCATGGCAGAGATCGCGCGGCTGACGCCCAGCTTTGCCGGCGTGAGCCATGAGGCGCTGGACCGCGAGGGTTCGTTGCAGTGGCCGGTCAACGCGGCTCATCCCGATGGCAGCCCGATCATGCATGTGGATGGCTTTGCCAACGGGAAGGGCAAGTTCGTGATCACGGACTATGTGCCGACCGACGAGAAGACCGGGCCACGCTTCCCGCTGCTGCTGACCACGGGGCGCATTCTCAGCCAGTACAACGTGGGCGCGCAGACGCGGCGCACGGCCAATACCGTGTGGCATGAGGAGGACGTGCTGGAGATCCACCCGCATGACGCGGAAAACCGGGGGATCGCCAGCGGGCAGTGGGTGCGGCTCGCCAGCCGGACCGGGGAAACCACGCTGCGGGCCGAGGTGACGGACCGAGTGGCGCCGGGCGTGGTCTATACCACCTTCCACCATCCCGCGACGCAGGCCAACGTGGTCACCACCGACTATTCGGACTGGGCGACCAATTGCCCGGAATACAAGGTGACGGCGGTGCAGGTCGCCCCCAGCAACGGGCCGAGCGACTGGCAGCAGGACTACGAGGCGCTGTCGCTGCGTTCGCGGCGGATTGCGGCCGAGCCGGCGGAGTAAGGGCGCCCCGGACTCAGAGCCGGACGCACTCGACCCAGTTGGGGCCTTCGCCGGTGGCGTATTCGTGGACCTTCTCGCAGGCGCCGCTGGCCGGCTCGATCCGGTAGACCACGAGCTTGGCGACGTTGTCGGCGGCGACGATCATGTAGCGGCCGAGCGGCTCGATGGCGAAACCGCGCGGTTCGGAGAGGACCGGGAAGTGGCCGGCGGCGGTGAGCAGGCCCGTCTCGGGATCGACCGCGAAGATCGCCATGACAAGGGCGCCGCGCACCGAGGCGTAGAGCCAGCGGCCATCGGGGGTAAAGTGCAGGTCGGCCGCCCCGGCGGAGGGGCCGCGGCCGCGCCGGTCGACGATCTCGAAATCGGGGGGCGTGGCGGCGATGACCTGGATCTCGGTCAGGTCGGCGTTGACGGCGTCGTAGGCATAGACCGTGACGGTCCCGTCGTATTCGTTGATCACGTAGAGGCGGCGGCCGCCCGGCTCGAAGCGCAGGTGGCGCGGGCCGCGGCGGGAGGTGACTTCCATGCGCACTTCGGGCAGCGGATCGGGCCCGATCGTGCCGGTGGCGGCGTCGAGCGGATAGCGCACGATGGATTCGCCGTTGCAGCTGGTGGCGAGGACGAAGCGGTTGCCCGGATCGGGGATGACCGCGTGAAGCTTGGGCGGGGTTTCGAAGCTGCGAAGCGGTTGTTGCAGCCAGCCATCTGGCCCGATCAGGTTGTAGCTGAGCGTGGCGGGGGCGCCGCCGTGGGGGTTGGTGGCGGAGAAGAGCAGGCGGCCGGTGTGGTCGGTCGCTATATAGGTGATGCTTTCGGCGGCCGGGACCTGGCCGAGCCGGGTGAGACGGCCGGTGCGCTGGTCGATTGTGAAGGCGACGTTGGCGAAGGAGCCCTCGTCGCGCAGCGCGGCGTAGAGGAAGCGCCGGTCCGGGCTGACCGCCAGAGGCATGACCATGCCGCCGGCGGGGGCATCCTGCACCGGTTCGAGCGTGCCGGTCGTACCGTTCAGGCGGTAGACGGAGATTTGCCTGGCGCCGTGCTGCGAGACATAGACGGCGATGTCGGGGGTCGGTTCGGTCATGGGTCGGCCTTAGCGCAGGCTTCGCGCAAGCGCGTGATAAGTTCGCCGCGTGATCCGCCATTCGCCCTCGGGGCGGACGACGATGCAGGAGCGCCCGAGCGCGGGCTTGATCGCTATTCCGGCGTTTGTGCCGGCGACGGGGCCGGTGCGGGCGCCGGCGCCGGCGCGAGGCTGGCGTCCATGATCTGCTCCGGTTTGATCGTGGCGACCTGGGGTACGGCGTTCCCGATTGCCGGGATCATCGCCTCGATGCCCTTTGCGTTGATCGCAGTCGTGGATGACCAAGTAAAGCGGTTGGGAGAGGTGGTGGCACCGGCGATGGTGTTGCGGCACGCCTCCTCGGCACCACCGCTCTTGCGGCAGGAAGCAACGGCTTTGTCGGGATTGGCGCGCACCCAGTCGGCTCCCTTGCCGATCGCGGCGAGGAAACGGACCACGGCATCGCGATTGGCATCGAGCAGTTCCTGGCGGGCGTAGATCGCGTTGGAGACGAAGGGGACAGGGCTGTCCTCGGCACGGATCAGGGCATAGTCATTCGCGGCCGGGGGGAGCGATGTTAGCGGGATTTCGGTGGCATCGATCCTGCCCGCGAACAGAGCGGTTACCCGCGCCGTGGGTTCGCCCATCTGGAGCCAGGTGACGGAATCGGGATCGACCCCGTAGTGCGCGAGCACGGCCTTGCTGTAGAGATGGTCGCCGGCGTCGGGGCTGGAAATGGCGAAGATCTTTCCGGCGAGCTGGGCCGGGTTCGTGATGCCCTTGCGGGCGAGGATCACGTAATTGTTGTCGGTAAATTCACCGATGATCTTGCCGCGGATGGCGCCGCGCGCGGTATCGCTGATCCATTGGCTGGCAGAACCCAGCGCAATGTCGACGTCTCCGGTCTTCATCGCCGCGGCGATGGCCGTCGCCCCGACCGACATCGAGGTATAGCGCACGTCGAGCCCGGCCGCGCGAAAGAAGCCCTGGTCCATCGCGGCGAACATCGGGGTGGCCGAATTCATCGCGTCGCTTCCGGCGACGTTGATCGGGATCAGGCCCTCGGCGTTTGGCTTGCCGACATCGTGGCGTGCCTTGCCGCAGCCGGCGAGGGCAAGGACCGCGAGCAGGGCGCAGAGCGCCGCCCCGGTCTTGCGGTATCCGCGCGCGCGCGGTGCGCTGGGTGCGGCGATCTCTTTCATGGGCCGATCCTCGTCTGTCTTATCGCTTCAATCGCTTGGCGGCCGGCCGCAGGGCCGGCCGCCAAGCGACGATATCAGAACTTGGTGCGAAATCCTGCGGTGAAATGTCGTTCGACAATATCGTCGCCGTTGACCCAGACGAAGCCGGCGCGGCTCGCTGTCGAGCATTGACACTGCGATTGCTGCGATGCACAATTCGCCTCTGTTCGCATCAGGCCGGGTTATCAGTGGCTTGGTGCCGGGCTCAGACTTTTCGTTTCGCACCCGCACTCTTGGGGTCGCTGCCTTGCGGACTTCGCTCGGCAGCGGGGCCCGCAACGCGTCTGGAGATGTCATGTCGCTGCCGTCGTCGATGCCTTCGATCACTCTGGCCGCCCGGCCCGAAGCGCTGACGCTTGATCCGGCCCAGACGGCCGTGATCGTGATCGACATGCAGAATGCCTATGCCTCGGCGGGTGGCTATGTGGACAAGGCGGGCTTCGACATTTCCGGCGCCAAGGCGGCCATCCTTGGCGCCGCGCGCACGCTGGAGGCGGCACGGGCGAAGGGCATGCAGGTCGTCTATCTCCAGAATGGCTGGGACCCGGACTATGTCGAGGCGGGGACACCGCTTTCGCCCAACTGGCACAAGTCCAACGCGCTCAAGACCATGCGGCGCGAGCCGGAACTGGCCGGGCAACTGCTGGCGCGCGGGACCTGGGATTTCGAGATCGTGGGCGAGCTGACGCCGCAGCCCGGCGATCTGCGCGTTTACAAGCCGCGCTATTCGGCCTTCTTCAATTCGCAGCTCGATTCCATCCTGCGGTCGCGCGGGATCAGGAACCTCGTCTTCGTGGGCATCGCCACGAACGTCTGCGTGGAATCGACCCTGCGTGACGGGTTCCACCTCGAATACTTCGGGATCATGCTGGAGGACGCGACGCACCAGATCGGGCCGGACTTCATCAAGCAGGCCTCGATCTACAACATCGAGAAATTTTTCGGCTGGGTCTCGACCGTCGACGACTTCGTGCGCGCGCTGGAGCCGCTGGCCGCTGTGAAGGAGGCTGAACCTTGCCGATGACCCCGATCAATCCCGAGGGCTTTCCGCCGCCGATCGCGCCCTATTCGGCCGGAACCATGGCCGACGGGGTGGTCTATGTGGCGGGCATCCTGCCCTTCGCGGCCGACGGCAACGTGGTTTGCCTTGGCGATGCGGCGGGGCAGGCGCGGCATGTGCTGGAGAGCATCAAGGCCGTGGTCGAGGCGGCGGGCGGGACCATGGCCGACATCACCTTCAACCACGTGTTCCTGACCGACTGGGCGAACTACGCCGCGATCAACGCGGTCTATGCGAGTTATTTTCCGGGCGACAAGCCGGCGCGCTACTGTGTGAAGGTTGAACTGGTGAAGCCCGATTGCCTGGTCGAGATCGCCAGCGTGGCGCATGTCGGCCGGGGCTGAAGCCCTGTTCCGGCCGGCGGACCATGCCGGCCTTGCGATCCGCGAGGCGGGTCCGCGCGGGGCGCCGACCCTGCTGTTTTCGGCGGGGCTGGGCGGGGCGGGGGACTACTGGCGGGCTCAGGCGGAAGTCTTTTCCGAGCGATTTCATACCGTACTCTACGATCAGGCCGGGACCGCCGGGAGCCGCGGGTTGGAGCTGCCAGAGCCTTTCGGCGTGGCGGACCTTGCCGACGAGCTGGCGGCCGTACTTGACGCCGTGGGCGCGGAGCGGGCCCATGTGATCGGCCATGCAGCCGGGGGCTGCGCGGCACTCGAACTGGCGCTGCTCCATCCGGGGCGGATCGCCTCGGCCGTGGTGGTCAACGGCTGGGACAAGGCGGGCGCGCAATTCGCCCGCTGCATGGCGATCCGCCGCGCGATTTATGATGCGCAAGGCGTGGAGGCCTATCTTCGCGCCCAGCCGCTGTTCCTGTTTCCGGCCGACTGGCTGGAGGATAACCTCGCCGCGCTCGACGCCGCGCTGCCGCATCACGCCGCGCAGTTCCAGTCACGCGAGGCGCTGTTCGCGCGGATGGCGGCGCTGGAGGCTTTCGACCTGACGGGGCGGATGGGGGGCATCGCCTGCCCGGTGCTGCTGGTTTCGGCGCGGGACGACCTGCTGGTGCCGGCCGCCGCCTCGCGCCGGCTGGCGGCGAGCATTGCCGGGGCCAGCCATGTCGAGTTCGGCTACGGCGGCCATGCGGTCAACCTGACCGAGCCGGCCGCTTTCAACCGCGCGCTGGCCGACTTTCTCGATCAACACTCCTGAACGATCACGCATAGAGGGCCCGGACGATGGAAATTGGCGTCTTTCTCCCGATCGGAAACAACGGCTGGCTGATCTCGGAGAATTCCCCGCAGTACATGCCGAGCTTCGACCTCAACAAGCAGGTGGCGACGCGGGCCGAGCATTATGGGCTCGATTTCGTGCTGACCATGATCAAGCTGCGCGGGTTTGGCGGCAAGACCCAGTTCTGGGAGCACAACCTCGATTCATTCACGCTGATGGCGGGGCTGGCGGCGGTGACCAGCCGGATCAAGATCTATGCCACGGCGCCGACGCTGGTCCTGCCCCCGGCGATCATGGCGCGCATGGCGGTGACGATCGATTCGATCAGCCACGGGCGGTTCGGGGTCAACCTCGTGACCGGGTGGCAGAAGGCCGAATACGACCAGATGGGGATGTGGCCGGGCGAGGCCCACTTCACCAACCGCTATGACATGCTGAGCGAATATGCCCGGATCCTGCGCGAGTTGTGGGAGACCGGCCGCTCCGACTTCAAGGGCGAATATTACGAGATGAGCGACTGCCGGGTCAGCCCGCTGCCGACGGCGCCGATGAAGATCATCTGCGCGGGCTCGTCCGACGAGGGGCTCGCCTTCTCGGCGCAATTTGCCGACTATGCCTTCTGCCTTGGCAAGGGGGTGAACACGCCGACTGCCTTTTCCGGGGTCAACGGACGCCTCGCCGCCGCCTGTGCCAGGACCGGGCGTTCGGTCGAGATTTTCGTGCTGCTGATGATCATTGCGGACGAGACCGACGAGGCGGCCGAGGCCAAGTGGCAGTATTACCGCGACGGGGTGGACGAGGAGGCGATCGCCTGGCTCAAGGACCAGGGCGCGGCCAATTCGGTGTCGAAGACCACCAACGTCAACCAGCTTGCCGCCAGCGAATCCGCAGTGAACATCAACATGGGCACGCTGGTGGGTTCCTATGCCAAAGTGGCCGCCATGCTCGACGAGATCGCCGAGGTGCCGGGCACGGGCGGGGTGCTGCTGACCTTTGACGATTTCGTTGAGGGGATCGAGGCTTTCGGGACGCGAATCCAGCCGCTGATGACAAGCCGCAAGGACGTGGCCGTCGCGGCCTGAGCGCGGCGTTCAGGTCATCTTGGGTGCGCCGGTTGGGGCGGGCTCGTCGCGGCTGTCGAGCAGGGCTTGCCGGATGGCGGCGACGCGGGGGCGGCGCAGTGCGGCCGGGGTCCAGGCGAGGTAGTAGCCCTGGACCGGGCGGACCACCGGCGGCGGCAGTTCGATCAGCGAGCCCTGCGCGATTTCCTCGCTGCACTGATAGCCGGGCAGGACGGTCCATCCGAAGTCCCGCAGCAACATGCCGCGCAGGCAGCGCAGGTCGAGCCCGATCAGGGCCGGGGCGGGAAGCGGCAGGGACAGGCGGTTGGCGGTGAGCCACTGGTCGGCCAGCGGGCGTTCGAGGCTGTAGGCGAGGAAGGGCTCGGCAATCAGGCCGCTGGCAAGGTCTGCGGCCGCGGTGATCCGGCTCATCGCGGCGGGGGATGCGACCAGCCGGATCGGCTCCTCGTGAAGCAGGGCGCCGCGCAGGCGCCGGTCCTGCACTGGCACGCCGACGATGCCGAGATCGTGATGACCTTCGAGCAGGCCGGTGCGCACGTCCTCGCGGTCACCGGACTGGAGGTGGACGCGATGGCCGGCGCGCAGCGGGGCGAGCAGGCGCGGGGCGACGATGTCGGCCAGGAAATCGCCGATCCCGATCAGGCGCACCGCGCCGCGCATGTCGGACGAGCGAGCCCGCGCCGAATAGAGCGCGGCTTCGGCAAGGTCGAGACTGTCACCCAGGCTGGCGGCGAGGTCGTCGGCCGTGAGCGTGGGCACGACGCCGCGCGCGTGGCGTTCGAACAGGGTGCGTTCGAGGCTGGCTTCGAGCGCGGCGACCTGCTGCGAGACGGCGGGCTGGGTGAGGCCGAGGTTGCGCGCCGCCGCGCTGATCGAGCGCTGGCGATAGACTTCGACGAAGGTGCGCAGGTGCTGCAATGACATAAGGATACATATAATGGAATTTATGTAAGACCACCGTCTGGCTTGTTGGGCGGAGAAGCGCAAAACGTGCATTGGCTCGAATCGACCCCTTTCCTCCAGCCAGCCGGTTTCTCGCCATCGCCATGCCGTCCGCCCCTGCCTTGACCCTGCCGAAGCCCGGCTTGCCGGGGCCGGTCCGCGCGGTGCTGGCGCTGCTTCCGCCCGGGGGGCTGCTGCACTCGGTCAAGACCGTGGCGGCGGGCCTGCTGGCCCTGTGGATCGCCTTGTGGGTCGGCCTGCCGATGCCGTTCTGGGCGATGACCACGGCTTTCATCATCACCAATCCGCTGGCCGGGGCGACCCGCTCGCGCGCGGTCTATCGCCTTGGCGGGACGGTGATCGGGGGCGCGGTCGCGGTCCTGCTCGTGCCGATGCTGGTCGACTGGCCGGAACTGCTCAGCCTCGCCCTCGCGCTGTGGCTGGGCGGGGCGCTTGCCGTCTCGCTGCTGGACCGCTCGCCGCGCTCCTATGTGCTGATGCTGGCGGGCTATACCTCGACCCTGATCGCCTTTCCGGCGGTCGACCGGCCGGAGGCGATCTTCGACCTTGCCACCGCCCGCGTCACCGAGATCGTCCTTGGGATTACCTGCAGCACGCTGGTCCACAGCCTGTTCTGGCCGCGTTCGGTGGCGAGCGCGCTGGGGCCGCGGCTGCGGGGCTGGCTGGCCGACGCCCGCGCCTGGCAGGCCGATATCGGGCGGGGCGCCGATCCGGCCGCGCTGACCCGAGACCGGCGCCGCCTTGCCGTGGATGCGATCGAATGCGCCCAGCTTGCGCTTCATGTTCCCTATGACACCTCGCGCTGGCGCGAGGTTACCGGCGTGCTGCAGGCCTTGCTGCGGCGGATGCTCTTGCTGCTCCCGGTGCTTTCGGGCCTGGCCGACCGCCGGATGGCGCTGCGCGGGGCGAGCGGAGCTTGGGCGGGCCTGCTCGAGGAAAGCGCGCGCCTGCGCGAGGATCAGGCTGGCGCGCTGCTGGCCGAATGCGAAGGGCTGCTACGGGCGCTGGAACATCCCGCTGCCAGCCCCCCGATCGCGCTGGATGAGCCGCGCGGGGCGATTGCCTTTCATGCCGATCCCGGCACGGCCTTGCTCAGCGGGCTTTCGGTCACGGTCGCGACGCTGATCGGCTGCGCCTTGTGGATCGGCACCGGCTGGGTTGATGGCGGCACGGCGGTGGCGATGACCGGGGTGTTCTGCTGCCTGTTCGCCGCGCTGGATAACCCGGTGCCTTCGATCCTGCGTTTCGGCGTGGCGCTGATGTGCGGGATTCCGCTCTCGGGCTTTTACCTGTTCGCGGTTCTGCCCGGGGTTGACGGGTTCGTGCCGCTGGCGCTCCTGCTTTCGTTTCCCCTGCTGGTCATCGGCGTTTTGCTGGTCCATCCGCGCTGGGGCGCGCTGGGGCAGGCCATGATTATCGGCACCTGCAGCGGGCTGGCGATCCAGGAGAGTTTCTCCGCCGACTTCGCCCATTTCCTCAACGGCAATCTCGCGCAGGTCGTGGCGATCGCGCTGGCCGCCGGGACCACCGCCGCGATGCGCACGATCGGGCAGGACATGGCCGTGGCGCGGCTGGTTCGCCGGATGCGGCGCGAGGTGGCCGAACTGGCCGCGCGAGGCCCGCGCGCCGGGGCCAGCCCCTTCGCCGTGCTTGGCCGGGCCACCGACCGGCTGGTGCAGGTGACCCAGCGCCTTGGCAGCCTGCCGCTGGCCGGTGATGCGCCCGAGGGTGAGGCCGGGCTGAAGGAAGTGCGCGTGGTGATGAACGTGGCCATGATCCAGGCCCTGCGCGCCACGGCCGCGCCGGTGCTGGACGCGGCGCTGGAACAGGTTCTGGCCGGGATCGCCGGGCACTATTCGGAGCTTCGGGCGGACCCCGCGCGGGAGGCGGAACTGCTGCGCGCCATCGATGTCGCGCTGGCCCTGACGCTCGACCTTGCCCCGCCGCGGGCCACCGGCATTGCCGGCCTGAACGAGGTTCCGCCGGAGCAGGGGCGGCCCGGCCTGGTCGCCCTGCGCCGCAACCTGTTTCCGGCCGCTCCGGCCTTTGCCCCGGGAGACCCGGCATGATCGCGGAATATGCCATCGGCGGGGTCTATGTCGCCGCCGCCCCGGTCGAGGCCTGCATGGCCCTGATCGTCACCCTGCTGCTCCACCGCCTGCTGGTGGCCGGCCGGGTCTATCGCTGGGTCTGGCATCCGATGCTGTTCGACACGGCCCTGTTCATCCTTGCCTGGGCGGTGCTTGCCGCCGCCCTGCCTGCACTCTTGCCCGGAACCGCCGCATGACCATTCTTCGTTCTCCCGCTGCCCGCACCACCTTGCGCGTCGGCCTGACCGTGATGGTGGTGATCGTCGCCGTGGTGGCGGCGCGGGCGTTGGTCGCGCGCTATCAGGCCGATCCGTGGACCCGCGACGGGCGGGTGCGTGCCGATATCGTGCAGGTCGCGCCGGACGTGGGCGGCACGGTGACCGCGATCTACGTCACGCACGACCAGAAGGTGCGCAAGGGCGATCCGCTGTTCCAGATCGATCCCTCGCGTTACGACATCGCCGTGGCCCAGGCCGAAAGCCAGCTGCAACTGGCCGAGGCCGATGCCGCCAAGGCGCGGGCCGAGATCGCCCGCATCGGCGTTTCGCTCGCTGAGGCGCGGCGCGAGGCTGCCCGCAACAATGGACTGGGCGACCTGGTTGCGGGCGAGGTGACCGAGCAGAGCGAGGCCAAGGTGGGCGAGGGCGGCGCGGCGCTGGCTTCCGCGCAGTCGGCGCTGGCGGCGACGGCGGCGCGGATCGGCGCGGCCCGCAACGAACTGGCGCTGGCCCGGCTCAACCGCGCGCGCACCCGCGTTCTGGCGCCCGAGGACGGCGAAATGTCCGACGTGGGCCTGAGGGTGGGGGACTATGTCACCCCCGGCGCTGCCGTGCTGGGCCTGATCGACACGGCGAGCCTTCGGGTCGAGGGCTATTTCGAGGAAACCAAGCTGCCGCGCATCCACCCCGGCCAGCGCGCCACGATCCGCCTGATGGGCGAGGACAAGGAACTGACCGGCCGTGTCGTCTCGGTTGCCGGGGCGATCGAGGATCACGACCGGTCGGCCGCCTCGAAGCTGATCCCGGCGATCAACCCGACTTTCTCGTGGGTGCGCTTGCCCCAGCGCATTCCGGTGCGGATCCAGCTTGACCGCGCCCCGGCGGACATTGCCCTGATTGCCGGGCGCACGGCCTCGGTCACCCTCGCGCAGGATGGCCGGCCATGACCATTCGCATCGTCCGCGCGCCGTTGGTCCTCGTCCTTCTTGCCGGTCTTGGCGGCTGCACGATGGGGCCTGACTATCACCTGCCGCAAGGCGCGGCGGCCAATCTTCCCGCTGCCCGCGCCGCGCTGGCCGATGAGCATGGCCTGACCGTGCCTGACGACCTGCCGCCGCGCTGGTGGCACCTTTATGACGATCCCGTGCTTGACCGGCTCGAGGAACAGGCTCTGGCCGGAAGCACCGACCTGCGGGTGGCGGCGGCGAACCTGGCCCGCGCGCGGGCGGTGAGTCAGGCGGCAGAAGGCCAGAAGGAACCTGACCTGACCGTCGATGCGGCGGCGGAGCGGGCACGGCTTTCGGCGGAAAGTTTCCTGCTCGAGGAGCCGCTGCCGGCTTTCAATCTTGGCACCGGGCAGGTCGAGCTGAGCTATCAGGCAGACCTGTTCGGGCGGGTGAAACGCTCGGTCGAGGCGGCCCATGCCGACGAGGAGGCGCGCCGGGCGCTGGTTGACGCGGTCAAGGTAACCCTCGCCGGAGAAGTGGCGCGGGCCTATCTCGAGGTCTGCGGCGGGCAGGAAACGGCGGCCGTGGCCGGCGAGGCGTTGCAGGTGCAGGAGCATCTGGCCGATGCGGCGGGGCGCATGGCTGCCGCCGGGCGCGGGACGGCGCTTGACATCACCGCCGCCGGGGCCCGGGTGGCCGAGGCGCGCGCCGCCCTGCCGCCGGCGCGGGCCAGGGCCAAGGCCGGACTCTACCGGCTCGCCTTTCTGCTCGGCCGGGCCCCGGCGGACTATCCGCGCGAGGCGGAGGCCTGCGTGGCAGTGCCCGAACTCGTCCGGCCGTTGCCGGTGGGCGACGGCGCGGCCCTGATTGCGCGCCGGCCAGACCTGCGCGCGGCGGAGCGCGAGCTGGCCGCCGCAACCGCGCGGATCGGCGTGGCGACGGCCGATCTCTACCCCCGCATCGGCTTCGGCATTGCCGGTGGATCGAGCGGGCTTCTGGCCGACCTCGGCACCGCCCCGGCGAACTTCTGGTCGATCGGCTCGCTGATCCACTGGTCCTTTCCCGGCGCCGGGGCGCGGGCGAAGGTCCGGGCTGCCAATGCCGATGCCGACGGCGCACTTGCCCGGTTCGACGGGGCCGTGCTTGGCGCGCTGCGGGAGGCGCAGACCACGCTCAGCAAGTACGGCGAGGATCACGACCGGGCCGAGAACCTGCGCCTTGCTGCCGAGGCGGCGGACAAGGGCGCGGCGCAGATGGCCAGGCTCCATGCGGCGGGCAAGGCCGCAGCCCAGAGCGATCTTGGTGGAAAGGCGGCGGCGATCGCGGCCCGGAGCCGTGCGCTGGACGCGCGCGAGGCCGTGGTGGGCGACCAGATCGCGCTGTTCATGGCGCTTGGCGGCGGATGGTAATGGATGTTGCGGCGCAACAAATGCGGTTGACAGGAATAGCCGGCGTGGCACCAAGGAACGGCATGATGAAACGCGAGCCGCATGCCCTTCTGGGCTTCGCCTGAGATGGTGCGCTGGCAGGCCCCGGCGGCGCAGCCGAGCAGCAATGGAACCGACTTTGCCAGCGTGGCCCTGCTCCTGCAGGGCGGCGGCGCGCTGGGGGCCTATCAGGCCGGGGTTTACGAGGCGCTGTGCGAGCGCGGCATCGTGCCGAGCTGGGTGGCCGGGATCTCGATCGGAGCGATCAACAGCGCGATCATCGCCGGAAATGCGCCAAAGGACCGGGTGGCAAAGCTCAGGGCCTTCTGGGAAGGCGTGAGCGGCGGCAGCGTGCAATGGGGGCAGTGGTTGCCGTTCCTTGCAGAGGACCCGGTGGCGCGGGGCGTGATCAACCGCATGGCGGCCGGGAACACGCTGCTTAGCGGGGTGCCCGGATTCTTTAACCCGCGCTTCCCGCCGCCGACCCTGTCGGCAAACGGGTCAGTCGAGGCGACCAGCTGGTATGATACGGCGCCGCTGCGTCAGACGCTGGAAAGTCTGGTCGACTTCGACCGGATCAATGCCGGGGAGACCCGCTTCAGCGTGGGCGCGGTCAATATCCGCAGCGGCAACTTCACCTATTTCGACAATGCCGCGCAAGCCATTGGGCCGGAGCACATCATGGCCTCGGGCGCCTTGCCGCCGGGCTTTCCCCCGGTGGAGATCGCGGGCGAATATTACTGGGATGGCGGCCTTGTTTCCAACACGCCGCTCGACTGGGTGCTGTCGGCCCCGTCAAGGCTCGATACGCTGGTCCTGCAGGTCGACCTGTGGTCGGCGCGAGGGCACTTGCCGTCGGACCTGTCGAGCGTGGCGACGCGGGCCAAGGAGATCCAGTATTCGAGCCGGACCCGCGCCGCGACCGACCAATTGCGCGAGCGGCGCAAGCTGCAAGGCGCCTTTCGCGCCCTGTTCGCGCAGTTGCCTGCCGACCTGACCGAAACGCCCGAGGCCAAGCTCTTGATCGATGTGTGCAGCCCGGCGCGCTATTCGATTGCCCAGCTGATCTACCATTCGCCGACCTATGAGGGCGAATCCAAGGACTACGAATTCTCGCGCCAGACCATGGCAGACCATTGGCGCAAGGGCTACCAGCAGGCGCACCACACGCTCGACCAGCCCGCCGTGCTGCGCTTGCCGGACGATCCCACCGGGCTTGCGGTGCACGATTACACCAGCCCGCCCGACGAGCCGGTGATGCCCGCCAAGTCGCCGGCCGATTGATGCCGCCCACCGCATGAAAAAGGGCGGGAGTTGCCTCCCGCCCTTTTCGTGATTTGCCGGGACCGCCGGTTAGCCGAGCTTGCGCTTGAACAGGTCCATCGTCCGGCTCCAGGCGAGGTCGGCCGCGGCCTTGTTGAAGCGCGGGGTGGTGTCGTTGTTGAAGCCGTGCTCGGCGTTCTCGTAGAAATAGACGTGGTAAGTCTTGCCGGCCTTCTTCAGGGCTTCTTCGTAGGGCGGCCAGTTCTTGTTGGTGTTGGTGTCGTTGCCGCCGAAGTTGGCGAGCAGCTCGGCCTGCATCTGGGGCACCAGTTCGAGCGGCGGCGGGCCGCCGTAGAACGGGGCGGCGGCCTTGACCTGCGGGATCCGCACGGCGAGCTGGTTGGCGATGCCGCCGCCGAAGCAGAAGCCGGTTGTGCCAAGCGTGCCGTTGCTGCCGGGCATGGTCAGCGCATAGTTGGCCGCGGCGACGAAATCCTCGCTGATCTTGGGGCGATCGAGCTTGGTGAAGAGTTCGCGGGCCTTGTCCTCGTCGCCCGGGTAGCCGCCGAGCGGGGTCAGGGCATCGGGGGCGAGGGCGATATAGCCGCTGACGCCGAGGCGCCGGGCGATATCCTCGATATGCGGGTTCAGGCCCCGGTTCTCGTGCGCGACGATGATCACCGGAAGCTTCTTCGCCTTGGGCTTGGCCGGGCGGACGAGGTAGCCCTTGATCATGCCGTTGCCCTTGGGGGAGGGAATCTCGACCCACGAGACGACGATGCGCGGGTCCTCGGGCTTGATCACCTGGCCGCGGGCAAAATCGGGGCTCAGCGCGGTGAGCAGGCTGGTCGCCGCGGCGGTGGAGCCGGTGTAGACCGCCGCCTGGGCGAGGAAGCCGCGACGGTCGATCGCGCCGTGAACATAGTCGTGGAACAGGTCGAGCACTTCGCGCGAATAGTTGCTCGCTTCGGAATCCTGGCTCATTTCTTCATCCCCAGCCCCGGTCTGCCCGATGCAGGCCGATTGGGGCAGGAGAATAGCGCGGCGCGCGGCGGGTGAAAGCGAAAGACTGTCGCAGGCCTGATACGAATTGCGCGCGGGAAGGCGGCTCAGGCCGCGATGGACCGGCCCCGCGCGAGCAGGGCGGGAATGTCGGCCGGGGGGACCGGCCGGCTGAACAGGTAGCCTTGCAACGTGGTGCAGCCGAAGGCGCGCAGGGCCTCGACCTGCCCGCTTTCCTCGACCCCCTCGGCGGTGGTCTCCATCTTGAGCGCGGTGGCCAGATCGGTGATCGCGCGGACCACGGCCCCGGCCTCGTCCTCGCGCAGCAGTTCGATGATGAAGGAGCGGTCGATCTTGATCTTGTCGAACGGGAACTTGCGCAGGAAACTGAGCGAGGAGAACCCGGTGCCGAAATCGTCGAGCGCGATCCGCACGCCGAGCGCCTTGAGGCCGAGCAGGATATCGCGGATCGAGTCGCTCGATTCGAGCAGCAGGCTCTCGGTGATCTCGATTTCCAGCCGGTTCGGGTCGAGCCCGGAGGCGGCGAGGGTCTGGGCGACCTGACCCACCAGGCCCGGGCTGGAAAACTGCACGGTCGAGAAGTTGACCGCGACGCGGATGTCCTCCGGCCAGGTCGCGGCATGGCGGCAGGCCTCGCGCAGCACCCATTCCCCGATCGGGATGATCAAGCCGGTTTCCTCGGCCACGGGAATGAACTCGGCCGGGAGCACTTGCCCGCGGCGGGGATGATTCCAGCGCAGCAGCGCCTCGAAGGCCGAGAAGCAATTGCGTGACAGGTCGAAAAGCGGCTGGAAGTGGAGGGCGAACTCGCCGTCTGCGAGGGCATCGTGCAGGTCCAGTTCCATCGAGCGGCGGGCGCGGATCTCACGGTCGAGATCGCGGGTGAAGCGGCGGAAACGGCTGCGTCCGGCGGTCTTGGCGGCATAGAGCGCGAGGTCGGACTGCCTGATCAGGGCCTCGGCGCTCATCGTGTCGTGCGGGGCGACGGCTATTCCGGCGCTGATCCCGGTTCTGAGGAGGTGCCCGTCGATCATGAACGGCTCGCCGAAGCGCGCGATCAGGGTGGCTGCCAGCTGCTCGGCCTCGCGCGCGGCGTGGGGGGCGACGACCAGCACGCAGAACTCGTCGCCGCCGGTGCGGGCGATGAAGCGGCCGGGGGCCAGCTCGCTTAGCCGCCGGGCGACCAGCTGGAGCAGGTCGTCGCCGGCCTGGTGCCCGAGCGTGTCGTTGATGTGCTTGAAGTTGTCGAGATCGAGGCACATTGCCGCCAGCGTGCCGCCTTCGGCGATGAGCCGCGCGATCGCCCCGTCCAGTTCCTCGCGCAGCCGGCTGCGGTTGGGCAGGTCGGTCAGGGCGTCGTGGTAGGCCATGTGGCGGATGTCCCGCTCGCGGCTGGCGATGGCTTCCGACATCGCGTTGAAGCTGGCCGTGAGCGAGCCGATCTCGTCTTGCGTGGTGACGGGGATAGAGGAGGTCTCGCCGCGCGCGAGGGCCTCGGCCGCCGCTTCCAGCGCGCCGATCGGGCTGACGATGCGGCGGCCCAGCCGCCTGCTGGCCGCGATGACGAGGGCCAGCCCAGCCAAGTCCGCGATGACCACGGCGACGCGCAGCGGGGTGGAGCCGGCCATTGTGCCTTCAAGCGCAAGATCCGCGACCTGCAGGCAGGCGGCGGTGAACAGCATGACCAGCCCGAAGGTGGTGCAGGAGAATGCGGTGATGCGGGACTGGAGCGAGCCGAACCGGATCATCGCTGCCGCCCCCTCAATCGCCGTGGTTCATCGGCGCGGGCAGGGGGCGCTGAGCCGATGCAGGCCCGGTTCCGGTGCGGACGAGGCATTCGGCCGCGATTGGTCCGGGCAGGATTCGATCGTGAAACATCCCCATGGCTGCAGGGATAGCGCGGCAGGGTAAATTTAGGGTTGACCCTGTTCGGGCGCGGTTTTCGGCGGCGCGGTCACGGCCAGCCGATCAGCCTGGAACGAGCCCAACCACAGGTCCGGCCCGGAAAGGGCGGCGGCGGACAGGCCGTTGAAGGCGGCGCGCGGGGTGCCGTAGGCGAAAGTGGAAATGCGCCCGGCGGCAAGGTCGACCTCGCCTACGACCCAGCCGCGATGGCACAGCATCGGGTCTGCAACGCCGCCCACGATGGGGCGCAGCCCGCCGCAGGCTGGCTCGTCAAGCCGCATGCCCGCGATCAGCAGGTGCCCCCCGGTCCAGTGGATGTTGTCGGGCATGAAGTCGGGCGCGACGATGGTGCGCAGGGGGCGGCTGGTGTCGGCCCGGGCATAGACCACGACGGCATGGAGGCCGAAGGCGACGACATAGAACTCGCGGCCATCGGGCGACGACTCGATCCCGTTGTTGCCGGGCAGCTCCGTTCCCGGCAGCGGGCGGAAGGTGGCATCGCCCGGGCGCCATGACCAGACCGCCCCGGTGATCTTGCCTGCGACGAAATCGGCGATGGTCGTGCCCGGGCGGGTGAGCACGGTGACGAGGACCTCGCCATCGGGCAGGCCGGTCACGCTGTTGCCGACCTGTCCCGGCGGCATGGGCAGGCAGCCGCGCCAGGTGATGCGCGGGGCCGTGCCGGTGGCAGACACGTCGAAGACTTCGACGGCCTCGCGGCCGCCGTGATTGACCACCAGCAGGCGCCAGCGGCCGGGGCCGAGCGGGCGCAGGCTGAGGCCGCGATCGTTGAGCAGGGCGGGATCGGGCGGGGCGGGGCAGGCGGGCCATGCCGCTTGGTCCGGCGCGATCTGGCCGGCGGCGCCGGTGTACCAGCGGCTCAGGCGGCGGGCCGGGCCGTCGACCAGCTTGAGCCCGGCGCCGGGGGCAAAGCCGCTGGCGATCAGCCAGCGCGTGCCGGGAATGGCGATGACGTCTTCGGGCTTTTGCGCTCCGCACAGGTAGGCCAGTTCACCCTCTGCGGCACAGGCGGCGGGCTGGGATTCGGCTGGCGGGGGGCTCGCTTGAACTGGTTCGGTGAGTAGCGCGCCTGCAAGGAGAAAGGCTGCGCGGGAGGCGCGGGCGATCCAGCTTGGCATGATCCGTCTCCCCCGGTCCTCGCCGGTCGTGCGGCAAGCATGGCGTCACTTCGCGGCTGTTTCAATGGCTTGGATGATAGTTGCCGGGCGGGGGCGGGCTGGCGGTGTTGCGTTTCGGTCACTGGGTGGCGGTTTCCGTGCGGGTTGGCGTGCCTGGCGATGTCGCGCAGATTGACATGAACCAGTTAGTACATTAGCCAGATCAGCGATGAGCCGGTAAGCCGGCCGCAAACAGGAGGATGTCCCTTGAGGAATTGCGCCAATCGACTCGTGCTGTCCGCGAGCCTTGCCAGCCTTGCCATTGTTCTGGCCGCCCCGGCCTTCGCGCAGGAGGCGGCAGCCGCCGCTCCCGCAGAGGAAGAGGCCGCGCCTCCGGCCCAGGAAATCGTCGTTACCGGCTCGCTGATCCAGCGTCCGAACAACACCGCCGTCAGCCCGATCGTTACCGTGGGCGAGGCCGCGATCAAGGAATCCGGCACGGCCACCTTGCAGGACGCGCTCAACCAGATGCCCAGCTTCACCGCCGGCGGCAATGCCGCGACCGGCGGGCAGGGCAGCGGCGGCCGCGCGTCGATCAACCTTCACGGCCTTGGCACCAACCGCAACCTCGTCCTGCTCGACGGGCGGCGGCTTCCGGTTTCCGACATCAACGGCAACGTCGACATCAACATCCTGCCCGATGCGATCATCGGCGGGATCGACGCGATCACCGGCGGCGCCTCGGCGATCTATGGTTCGGACGCCATGTCGGGCGTGGTCAACTTCAAGACCATTCGCAGCTTCAATGGCATCAAGATGGATGTCATGAACTCGATCAGCGAGAAGGGGGACGCCTACAAGTTCAACGGCTCGCTCGCGCTCGGCACCAGCTTTGCCGATGATCGCGGCCATGTGATCGCCGCCTTCAGCTATGCCAAGCAGGACCCGGTGCTGAGCGGCTCGCGCGACTTCTTCCTCGACAAGGTGCCGTCCTCGTTCATCGGCTACGGCGCCTTCGTGCCGAGCGCGACCAATACGCCCGACGCCACGGTCCTGACCAACCTGTTCAATGCCTACGGTGTGGCCGGCGCGCGCAATCCGCTGGCCTCGAACCTCGGCTTCAATGACGACGGCACGCTGTTCACCCAGTCCGGCGCGCTCAACTACAAGGGCTACAACGGCACCAACGGCTATGCCGTGGTGGGCGGCAACGTGCGCATGCCGGTGGGCCAGCAGGGCAACCTGCTCAACGCGCTGAACCGCAAGACCGCCTTCCTCAAGGCCGACTATGAGCTGGCGCCGAGCCTGACCGCCTATGGCCAGTTCATGTTCGTGGACCTCAACGTCAACACGAACAGCGGCGGCAGCCTGACCCAGTTCACCACGCTGACCACGATCCCGGTGACCAATCCGTTCATCCCGAACGACCTCAAGACCGTGCTTGCCTCGCGCCCCAATGCCGCGGCGCCCTTTGCCTGGTCGGGCCGTTATGTCGGCGTGCCGTGGAAGAACTGGGACGAGAACTACCAGGTCCAGCAGTACATGGCCGGCCTGAAGGGCGAGATCACCAGCGGCTGGAACTTCGACGTCTTCGCGTCCTACGACCAGTCGATCCACAACCAGATCATGCACAATGCCGTGCTCAAGAGCCGGGTCCAGACCCTGCTCAACGCGGCTGACGGCGGCAAGTCGATCTGCGCCGGGGGCTTCAATCCCTTCGGCAATGCCAATGCCCTGTCGCTCTCGCCCGCCTGCCAGGCCTATATCACCAAGGACACCTTCAGCCAGGAACGGCTGAGCCAGACCCAGGTCCAGGGGCAGGTCAACGGCAAGCTGTTCGACCTTGGCGCGGGACCGGCCCAGATCGCGGTCGTGGCCGACTGGCGCAAGAACACGTATGCCTTCTCGCCCGACTCCGACATGACCGCGCTCAGCGGCTGGGCGCCCGGCGCCAATGTCGAGGCCTTCACCGCCACGATCGCCGTGCCGGAGAAGTCGATCTCGGTGAAGGAACTGGCCGGACAGATCGACGTGCCGCTGCTGGCCGACAAGCCGTTCTTCAAGGAACTGGCGATCGGCGCCGCGGCCCGCGTTTCCGACTATTCGGTGACCGGCTCGGTCAAGTCCTACGAGTTCGACGCCCGCTGGCGCCCGACTGACAGCCTGCTGTTCCGCGGTTCGTACCAGCGCGCCGTGCGCGCGCCCAACATCGGCGAACTCTATTCGCCGCCGTCGGGCTCGCAGTTGGTGATCGGCACCCCGCCGACCTCGCTGGGCGATCCCTGCGATAGCCGGTCGACCGCGCGAATCGTCAACGGCGTGCCCACGGCCAATGCGGCCCAGGTTGCAGCGCTTTGCGTTGCACAGGGGGTGCCGTCGGGGGCGATCTCGACCTATCAGTTCCCGACCACGGCCACCGGCCAGACCATCGCCGGCAGCACTTCGGTCACCCCGGAAACGGCCGATACGTTCAACGTCGGCTTCGTCTTCAACTCGCCCGCAACGAGCGGCTTCCTGTCGGACTTCTCGGTCTCGGTCGATTACTACAACATCAAGATCAAGAACGTGATCTCGGCCGTGCCGGGGCTGACCGTGCTCTCGAAGTGCTATAACCTCGATGGCTCGAACCCGACCTATGCGGCCAGCAATGCCTATTGCGGCCTGATTAGCCGCGACAGCACGACCGGCCAGATCCTGACCGTTTCGACGCCGTACCAGAACCTTGGCGGGGTCAAGACCGACGGGATCGAGGCTCAGGTCCACTGGGGCACCCGCGCGGGCTTCATCGGCCAGTCGGCCAAGGTCTATATCGACTCCGCGATCGGCTGGCTGCACAGCTACAAGGTGCAGCTCCTGCCTGGCGCGGCCTTCCTCGACTATACCGGGATCAGCGTCGGCGGGACCAATCCGGGGTCGGTCCCCTCGCGCGCCACGCCGCGCTGGCGTGCGCTCACCACCTTCGGAGTGAAGAGCGACGTGGTCGGCTTCGGCCTGCGCTGGCGCTACCAGAGCGCGATGAAGGACGTCAGCTCGGTGCTGACGCCCACCAACGCGCAGGTCGGCGTTCCGGCCTATGCGCTGTGGGACCTGTTCGGCTCGGTCAAGGTCAGCAAGGCCTTCGAGCTGCGCGGCGGCGTGACCAACCTGTTCAACAAGAGCCTGCCCTTCGTCGCCTCCTCGCAGAACGGTACCGACACGGCGCAATATGACGCCATCGGCCGCTCGTTCTACATCGGGGCGAAGCTGAACTTCTGACCTTCCACCCCTGGCCCGGCGCTTTCCCTCAGAAGCGCCGGGCACTTTTCAGGGGCGGCCGGAATGCACTGGGGGCACAGCCACTTCCACGGAGAACAGGTATCATGGGCAGGATTGCGGGCGCGGCATTGATGGCAATCGGGCTGGCGGCCCTGAGCGGGCAGGCCGCTCAGGCGCAGCCGCGAGCGGCCAAGCTTTCGGCCGGCGAGGCCGTGGCCGCCGAAGCCGTGGTCAATGGCCAGATCTTCTCGGCGGGCGATGATCCCTATCCTCCGCACGGCACAACCTTCGCGGGCGGGGTTACCGGTCTGCCCGACATGACTTACCAGATCCTGCCCGGCTTCCGGCCGATGGTGCTCGATCTCTACCTGCCGCCGGCGAGCTTCAAGGGGCCGCGCCCGGTGATCGTCTTTACCCATGGCGGCGGCTGGATCGGCGGGGGCAAGCGCCTCAGCGGCGCTTTCGACAATTTCCCGCGTGTCCTCGCCTCGATCGCGCGGCGCGGCTACGTGGTGGCGGCCGTGGCCTATCGCTTCTCGGGCGAGGCGCCTTCGCCCGCCGCGATCCAGGACGTGAAGGCGGCGATCCGCTGGCTGCGGGCCAACTCGGCCAAGTACCGCATCGACCGCGAGCGCTTCGGGATCTTCGGCGGCTCGGCGGGCGGGCAGCTTGCCGGGCTGGCGGCCGCGTCCTGCGGTGTGGCCGCGCTTTCGCCGCCATCGGCCGCCGTGCGCCGCAACGCGACCGTGGAGGATCCGCGCGCCGGCACGGCCTCGCCCGAGGCCCAGTCGGACTGCGTGCAGGCGGGCGTGGCCTGGTACGGCATCTTCGATTTCGCGACCATGCCGCAGAGCGACGTGATGAACGCCTACATGGGCTGCCGCAATGCGCCGTGCACCGACGAGCAGAAGCGGATGCCCTCGGCCCAGTCCTATCTCGGGCCGAAGACGCCGCCGATCCTCGTCATCACCGGGGCGAACGACCAGACCGTGCCGCCGAGCCAGACGACCAATTTCTACGCGGCGATGCAGGGCAAGGGCATCCGTTCGGAAATGCTGGTCATCCCGGGGGTCGATCACAGCTTCATCGGCAAGACCGCGGCCGAAACCCAGCGCGCGAGCAAGACCGCGCTCGCCCGGACGATCGACTTCCTTGACCGGGAAATCGGCGACCGGCCGGGGCAGGGCAAGCCGCCGCGGCGCTGACCGTCATTTCCCGGCGGGCTTGCCCTCGGCCACCAGCTGCTTCTCCCTGGCCAGCAGGTCGTTGAACGCCTTCTCGGACCTGTCGGTGAATGCGGCGCACCCTTTGGGATCGATGAAGGCGGCCTTGTCGCCCGCTTCGAGCCGCTTCACCTTGGCCTGCAGATCGAAATACCAGTCATGCGAGCCGAGCGGAATGTCGCACGGCAGGGAGCGCAGGACGGCGAAGCCCTTGCGGTAATCGTCGGCAACGCCGGGATATTTCGGATTGTCGATCAGGTTGACGTCGCGGTTCAGGGTCGAGCCGCCGATGACCACGACATGCAGCGTCTTCCCGCCGTCACGCACGTCGAAGGTCCAGGTCGTGGTGCCCTTGGTGTGGCCGGGTGTGAGGCGCGCGGTCAGGGTCATGCCGCCGAGCGAAACCTTGTCGCCGTCATGCAGCACCCGGTCGACCTTCGCCGGGGGGTAATACTGGGCGGTATCGGCACCGTAGTAGAAGTCGGCCTTGCCGCCGGTTTCGATCGTGTCGACGTCGCCGGCCATGACCTCGTACTTCGCCCCCGTCTCGCGGACGATCTGGGCCGAGCCGCCGGCATGGTCGACATGGGAATGGGAAATCAGGAGGACCTTGATGTCCTTCCACTTGAACCCGAGCTTTTCCACGCTCTGCCGGATCAGCGGCGGGGAATCGGGGTAATTGCTGTTGATCAGGATCAGGCCCTTGGCCGTCTTGACCAGGTAGGAGCCGTGAAGGCCGCCGACGTAATAGAGATTGCCCGCGATGCGAAACGGGCCGACCTGCGGATCGGTCTGGGTCGTGGCGGCGGTGATCGGGGCGGGGGCCAATGCGGCGGTCAGCAGGGCACTGGCGGCAAGGCAGCGAATGGCAGTCCTGAAAGACATCGAACCTCCGGTCGTATCGGGCAATCTTGCGTTGGATAGCCCGGGAGCGATCACAGGAAGAGATAGGAAATGCTTTCAGGCAGTCGCAAATTGTCGTGATGCCGGTCATGGTACGCGGGACGCGAAAAGCCCCGGAGCGGGTACTTGCGATACCGCTCCGGGGAAAGGTGGGGGTAAAGGGGGTGCGGCTTATTGCTTTGCGGTGCCGCTCGCCGTTTCCGAAGTTCCATTGGCCGAGCTGCTCGACTGCTGGCTGGCCACCTGCTTGATCTGGCCTTCGCTCATGGCCGACATCACGCCCTTGCCGCTGGCCGAGAAGTTGGTGGCGGGCAGGGTCGCGGTCTTGCCGTCGACCTTGACCAGCAGCTGGCGGACCTGGCCGCGCTGGTCGGTGATCACCTCGCGGACCTTGCCGATCTTCTCGCCGCTCGGGGATAGAACCGAGGCGCCCTTGGTCACGCTGAAGGCGCCGGAGCCGGCGGCATTGCCCGATCCGGCAAGGCCGAGGCCCGATCCGGCCGCGCTGCCCGATCCGGCAGCCGAACCGGCGGCGCTACCGGCCAGCGATGCGGCCGATCCGGCAGCCCCGGCGCCCCGCTGGGCTGCGGCCGATGCCGCACCGCTGGCCGCGCCCTGGACCGAACCGGCGAGCTTGCCGCTGCGCTCGGCCGCAGCAGAGGCTGCGCCGCTCGCCGTGGTCCGGGCGGAACCGGCAAGATTGCTGCCGCGCTCGTCGGCGGCGGAAGCCGCGCCGGCCGCCGTGCCGCGCGCCGAGCCGGCCGCGCCGCGCACGGCGTCGGTGCCGATCAGCTGGGCATCGGCGCTGCCCGCCCCACTGGCGCTGCCATCGCCCGCAAGCGTGCCGCCGACCGCGTGATTGGGGGTGGAGAGCGACTGGGTGAGGGTGCCGCCGCCGCTGGCTTCGGCGCTGCGGCTGGCGTGGACCTGACCGGTCTTACGGTTGACCGACTGGGAGCCGCTGGTCGATCCGCTGCCGCGCAGGGTGCCGTTGGTGTTGGAGCGGACCGAGTCCATCGAGCTGCCGATAGAGTCCATCGAGCCGCCGATCGATCCCATGCCGCCCATGGCGCCACCGATGCCGCCACCGATGGCGCCGCCGATCCCGCCGCCAAGGCCGCCGCCGATCAGCTGGGCGTGGGCGGGGGCTGTCGTTGCGAGCAGCGCCGCCGAGATGAGGATGAACTTGTGCATGGCTGTTTCCTTCGCTTCGATGTGGCGAGGGCGGCTGACCGCTCTCTCACTGACGAAAACGAAGGGCCGATCCGGTTTAATTCATCGGCGCCGCAAAAAAGTTCGAAAAGTTTCGAGGCGCGATTTTATCGGGCGCGGCAGGCGCCGCAGACGAGGCCCCGGCCATAGGTCCGGTCCGCACCCTTGCCGCCGAGGTCGATCGCCTCGCGGTCCAGCGCGGCGATTGCCGGAGCCCCGCGATCGAGCGCGAGGGCGGCCCGCGCCGCCACCAGCGGCGCCGCGTAGGATGTGCCGCGCACCCGCAGCCATTGCCCGGCCGCATTGGCTGCGGTCATGTCAGCACCGGGGGCCGCATAGTCGAGATGGAGGGCGCGGCCCGCCTCGATCAGGGCACGGTTCCGGCCATCGACGCCGGTGACCGCGATGACCCCCGGATAGGAGGCGGGATAGGCGGGCGGTGCGGCCGGGCCGTCATTGCCCACGGCGGCGACCAGCACCACCCCGCGCTTCATCGCGGCGCCCAGCGCGCGTTCCAGCAGCGGATTGGCCGGGCCGACGAGGCTGATCGAGATCACCCGCACCCGCTGGCGCAGCAGCCAGTCCACCCCCCGGCCGATGGCAAGGGCATTGCCGCCCGCCGGATCGCTGCCGTAGACATCGGCCACCAACACCCGGCGCGCGCCGGTTCGCCGCAGCAGCGAGGCGACCGCGCTACCATGATCGTTGGCGAGCGGCGCGCCGCGGGCAAAGCCCTGGACCGCCGCCGCGCCCACGCCGGGCCCGGGCGCGCCGTCGATCACGCCCACGGGAAGGTCGGTGGTGCCTGTGCCGGAAGGCGGAGCAGGAGCCTTGGCCGGTGCGGAAGCCGCAGCGCCTGCGGGGAAATTCAGAGTGTCGGCACTGATCGTTGCCTCCGGCAGGGCCTGCCGCAGCGCCCGCTCGGCCTTGGCCAGCGGCATTCCGGGCGGAACGGCGAGCCGGGTCACGGTCAGGCCCAGTTCGCCCAGTTGCTGGCTCTCCAGCGCGGCAAAGCCGGAAGCCCTGGCGCGGGCAAGATCTTGCGGCGAAAGGTCGAGCGCCAGCAGTTCGCCGCGCCGGGCCGGGGCGCCGGCCGCATTGACCTCGATCGCATCGCCATGGCGGCGCAACAGTTCGGCCAGCCGCGCGGTCCGCTCGCGCGCGAGATCGGCGGCATTGCGGGCGATGGTTCCGGCCGTGTCGCCCACCCGGTCCAGCGCGGAGCCCAGCGTTCCCGTTACCCGGTCCAGCGCGCCGCCGACCGGGGGCAGGCCCAATTGCGCCGATGCGGGCACGGCGGCCCCCAGCAGCAGGGCGAAAATCAGGGGAAGGCGGCTTTTCATCATCAATTGTCACGCTAACAGGAAGGGACAGGGATGAAACGTCCCGTCTCGTTCGTTTCATCCACGAAAGGGCACGAAAACTGTCAAATGCCTTCGAACAGGGAATTCTGGCGCTCCTGCCCCGGCTGCGACGGTTCGCGGCCGGGTTGGCGCGCCACCCTGCCCAGGCCGACGACCTGTGCCAGATGACGATCGAGCGCGCCCTCCGCAGCCGCCAGCAATGGCAGGAGGGAACGCGGCTCGACAGCTGGATGTATCGGATCATGCGCAATATCTGGATAGACGAGACAAGAGCCTCCGCCCGGCGCGGGCAGACCTTTGTGGACGAGGAACAGGGGCTTGGCGTTGGCGCAAGCGGCGGGCAGGAGGAGCGGGCCGAACTGCTCGACGTCAATCGCGCCATGGCCCGTCTGCCCGACGAGCAGCGCGAGGCCGTGTTGCTGGTGATGGTCGAGGGCTGGTCTTACAAGGAAGCAGCCGCGATCGTGGGGTGCCCGGTGGGTACGCTCAATTCGCGGCTGGTGCGCGGGCGCGATGCCCTGCTGGCAATGCTGGGAGAAGCGGCATGACCATCACCCCCGAACAACTCGCGGCCTATGCCGACGGCGAACTGGATGAGGCCGAGGCCCGCGTGGTCGAGGCTGCTTTGGGGCAGAATGTCGAGCTGCAGGCCGAGCTCGCCGCGCACCGCGCGCTGAAGGCGCGGCTGGCGGCCCATTTCGCCCCGGTGGCCGAGGAGGCCGTGCCCGACCATCTTGCCGCGCTCTTGCGGGCGGCCCCGCCGGTCGAGGTCCCGGCCGTGGCCCGGGTCGAGGCGGAAGTGATCGATTTTGCCGCCGCCCGGGCGGCGCGCAAGGCCGCGCAGGCCGCCCAGGCTAGGCCGGCCCGCGCGCGCTGGCCGCGCTGGGCCGGTCCCGCGCTGGCCGCCTCGCTGGTGCTGGCCGTGCTCGGCATCGGCCTGCGTCCTTCCGGCAACGAGGCGGGCGGGGCGCTGGGCGCCGCGCTCGACCGGCAGCTTGCCGCCGGGCAGAGCGGGAGCGAGCCGGTGCGCATCCTGATCAGCTTCCGCGACAAGGCCGGAACCCTGTGCCGGGGCTATGCCGAGGGCGCGGGCAGCGGGATCGCCTGCCACGTCGGCGGCGGGTGGAAGGTGATCCGCCAATTCGGCGGGGCTGCGGCGGAGCAGGGCCAGTACCGCCAGGCCGGCAGCGCTTCCGAACAGGTCTTCGCCGCCGCGCAGGACCTGGCCGAGGGCGAGGCGCTGGACGAGCAAGGCGAGCGCACCGCCCGCGCCGCCGGCTGGTCGCGCTGATCCGGGGTGCTGCAAACCCACTAGTTGCAAACCTTTGCTGCTCGGTCCGGCGACCCGGATCGGCGCTTGGCCGCAAGGGGGTTTTCAACAGCCCCGAAGCGAGGCATTATGCGCGCTTCAAAAAATAACAGGAGAGGAAGGCCATGCGCAGCAGCTGGAGCCGTGATGTGCTCGCCCGCCGCATTGATCGGTGTTATCTGATCGCGGCGCGCACCAAGATCGCAGACAAGCGTGAGCGTTACATCGGCCTTGCGCGCGACTATCGCGCCCAGCTTGCCAATCCGGTCCTGCGCGCACCGGCCGCCTGATCGTTTTTTACCGGAAACCGGCGCCGCCGGAGTGATGGGGCTCGGGGCATCTGCCCGGGGCCCTTTCTCGTTACGGGCGCGGTTACGGCTTCAGGACGACCGACTGGTCCGCGCCCGGGGCGAAGCGGTGCCGCTCGTTGGTGCAGTAGTATTCGCCCATTTCGTAGTTCCTGAGCAGCTTGTGCGTGGCGGTCGAGGTGATCGGGCGGGTGAAGGCCTTCGGGTCTTCGATCGTGATCGTCACTTCCAGCGTTTCCTCGTCGATCCGGCGAATGCGCTGCATGATGTGGGCCTGCTCGCTGTAGATCGCGCGCCCGTCGATATAGGGCTGGGCGCCGAGACCGATGGTGTCCACCACCAGCACGTCGCCTTCCCAATGCCCCACCGAGTCCCCGTAGAACGTCGGATCGAGTTCATCCGCCGGCAGGTGGCCGCGGTTTAGGAAGACCCGCATGAGGGCCTGGTTTTCCTTGTGCGCCACCACCTGGTCGGCCGACTGGAAGATCTCGATCACTCCGCTGACGGTCATCATCCGGCCGAGACCCGACGGCAGGCAGGTGGACCCGGCGGGTTGTACGGGCCTGCCTTCGATTTCCTCCTGGATGCGGTGCTCGTAGTCCTTCTGGAACTCGGGCGTGTAGGGATAGACCACATAGGTCACCCCCTCGCGGGTCTGCTTCGGGCCGAAGCCGGTCTGGCGGACCATTTCCCAGCTGCCGGTGAGGTTGCGGTTGCCGGGGATCGCCGCAACGTCCGGGGCGGGCGCCGCCCCGGCGCGGACCGGGGTGAGCAGGCTGGCGGCGAGCGCCAGCGTGGCGGGGGTGCGGAACTTGCTCATCTTCGCCAACTCCTCAGCGCCGCGTCGTCAGCGTGATGCCCAGGGTGCGCGGGCGGAAGGTGGTGTCGGTAAAGATCGGGTTGTTCGAGCGCACCGTAGAGCAGGTGGCGTTCGAGCAGGAGCGCCCGCCCGAGCGCGAGGTGATGTCGCGCGAATTGAGCAGGTTGTCGGCATAGAGGGCCACGGTGGTATTGCCGAAGTCATAGGCCAGCCGCGCGGTCATGTAATTGGTCGCGGGGGTGCGGTCGGTGTCGATGTTGTAGGACGACGAGTTCGGGCCGTTGCCGGTCTGATAGGAATCGGTGTGCTGGAAATTGGCGGTGAGGCTCACCGTCGCGCCTGCGCCGACCGGCCGTTCGATCGTTGCCCCGATGCTGTACTGGAAACGCGGCACGGGCATCGGCGTGTGCGCCGGAATGAACACCGAGAAGGTGGGCGAGGGGCCGACCAGCGCGTCCTTGTAGAAGGCATCGGTATAGCCGGCGAGGAAGCTCAGGCTGAAGCCTTCGACGGGGCGGATTTCGGTCTCGAGGTCAAAGCCGCGGCTGATCGCGCGGCCGGCATTGGTGGTATAGGCAAAGCCGCAAGGGCTGGGCAGGGTGTAGTTCACCTGCACATTGCGCCAGTCCACATAGAATGCCGAAGCGTGGACCTGTGCCTTGCCGCCGAAGAGGCTGGTCTTGGCGCCGAGTTCATAGCTCCACAGGCTGTCGGAATCGTAGTCTCGCGGGGTGTCGGTCATCCCCAGCGCGGCGAAGGTGGAGGCGCATTTGAACGCGAACGGGCCGGTGTTGACCCCGCCCATGCGAAAGCCCTTGGCGGCCGAGGCATAGGCCATGGTGCCCGGCGCGACGTCGAGCTCAAGCCCGAACTTGGGCGTGACCGAGGTCTGGCGCTGGACGCCGGTGCTGAGGCCGCCGTTGGCCGTGGTGGGGACCGCATAGCCGAAGAACGAGCCGGCAAGCTGGGTGTCGTAGCCGAAGCGATTGTCCGAAGCACGCAGGCCCGCCGTTGCCCGCACGGCGCTTCCAAGCGGGACGGTGATCTGGCCGAAGGCGGCCAGCTCGGTCTCGTCCAGCGTCTGCACGCGGGACGAGACATCGCCATTGGCGGCCACCGGCGCCCCGTAGATGATCGTGTCCGACACGCCGCGCAGGGCCGGGGCCCATGCCGCGAGATCGGTGAAATCGTGCGATTCCGACCGGGTGTTCTGCTTGGAGTAGTAGACCCCCGCGACCCAGCGCACCGCACTGTGCGGCTTGGCGGCAAGGCGCAGTTCCTGGAACCAGGCCGTGCGCTTGTTTTCGTAAGTCGCCAGGGCGCGGAAGACGGGGAAGGTGTAGAGGAATGGCACCCCGGCCTGATAGGAGCCGGTTTCATTGTAGCTCTGGTCGTTCTGGCCGCGGTTGCGGTCTTCCAGGTAGACGTTGGAGAAGTGCAGGTCGCCGAACGGCAGGTCGAGGTCGAAGGCCAGGCTCGGGGCGTAAAGGGTGGCCGTGCGGGTCGACGGGGTGAAGCACGGCGCGATGGTATTCTTGTAGTTCTCGCCGATGTTGCAGTTCTTGCCGGTGCGGAACGGGCCGAACACGTTGTAGGGGCCATAGGTGAAGCCGGGCAGGGTGAAGTTCACCGGGCCGTTGCTTCCGGTGTAGGCGGCCCCGGCAGCGTTGAAGCTGCGGGATGGCACGGCGGTTGCCGCCACGTCTTCCCACCAGGTGTCGCTGTCGTTGAACTTCTCGTAGGAGGCGTAGAACGCAGGCGTGACCTTGAGCGTGTCGGTCGCCTGCCAGAGCAGGCTGACATGGCCGGACTTGCGCAGGACCGAATTGGTGTCCTTGCCGATGGTCTGGCCGGAATAGATGTCGACATGGTCGATGTAGCCGCCTTCGCGGCGAATGTCGCCAGAGGCGCGCAGGGCCAGCGTTCCGGCCACCAGCGGCAGGTTCACCGAGCCGCCCAGCTCGTAAGTGGGGGAGCCGCCTTCGGTCTGCGCGCCCTCGACCTTGGCGGAATAGTGGAAGTCGTTCAGATCGGGCTGCATGGTGATGAAGCGCACCGCGCCGCCTTCGGCGCTGCCGCCGAACAGCGTGCCCTGCGGTCCGCGCAGCACTTCGACCCGCTGGAGGTTGACCATCTGCGGGAAGATCACGCCGCTGCCGCTGAAGCTGCCCAGCGTCGCGCGGCGCTGGAGCGGGATATCGTCGAGGTAGACCGCCGTGGTTGCCGCGCCGATCGAGGAATAGATGCCCCGAATGGCGATGTTGGCCCCGCGCGGGTTGTTGCCGCTGGTGATGGTGAGCGCAGGGACGACGCGCGCGAGATCCTGGGCCGAACGGACCGATTGGGCTGAAAGGTCATCCTGGGTCTGGGCGACGATGCTCGCCGAAACGCGGTTCAGCGGCTGCTCGGTCTTGTTGGCGGTGACGATGATGTCGCCGTCGAGGGCCGCTTCTTCGGCATGGGCCGGGGCGCCGATCAGCGCAGCGGTGAAGGCGGAGGCGAGCAGGGCCGACTTGCGGCGGGCAAAAGTGGGCATGAAAGGTCCTTTCACGAAGGATGCATTCTGGGCATGGGAATTCAGCCCCCGCGAGAGGGGCGGCGGATGGACGGACGGATCGACGGAAGAGCCTTACTGGCCCTTCAGGAGGGTGCCGTTGGCCAGCCGCAGCGTCAGCAGTTGGCCCGCCGGCGTACCGTCGCGCATGGGATGGTATTCGACCGTCACCTGGTCGCCCGGCTTGAGGGTGCGCGCGTTCCAGCCGCCTGCGCGCAGGTAGCTCAGCGCATTCGCCTCGAGCGCGATATGGGTGAAGCCCTTGTGCGCGCCCTGTCCTGCGGAAACGTCAAGCTCGATCCAGCAGTGCGGGTTGGCCCACTGGAACTCGGTGACCGATGCCTTGACGGTCAAGGTCTGCCGGGCATCGAACATCGCGAAGGAATGGTGGGCGCTGACCGGCGCCGGCATCAGCGCCGCCGCAGCCAGACAAAGTGCGATGGCTCGTTTCATGTCTTCCCCCTTGATCATGCGGCTCGTTCCGGAATTGTTGCTCCCATGTTGTCGAACCTGCGTTCGAGCGCCCCGGAGCATTCGCAATTCGCTGCATTATGTTACGAAAAATTATCGCTAATTCTTGACTTGCCGTTGAATTGGAAGGGGCGGATAATAAGGATGCCTGCGGGCGGCTATTCAAATTCCGTTATGATAGTCTGCAAATTTGTCCTCGCAGGAAGGCCCGTGACGGGGCCGGGCGGGAATGCCTGAGCAGCATCACGCAAATAGGACTCGCTGTAACGCCGTTGAAATTGCTCTTGCGAACACCTTCGGCCACCTGCGCCGACACGAATGTGGGAGGGGGAAGGATCGATGCGCCTATTCAGTAATGCCGCCGCCATGGCACTTTGCCTGGCCGCGCCGATGGCGGTTTCGGCCGAACAGGCGCCGCGCTGGAGCGCGGCCGATGATGCGGCCCTGAGCAAGGCCCTGGCCGATCCCCACCGCGAGAAGGACCGCGCGCGCGACGTGTGGCGCCATCCGGTCGAAACGCTCAAGTTCTTCCGCGTCCATCCCGGCATGACCGTGGTGGAATATCTGCCCGAGGGCGGCTGGTTCACGCGCCTGCTGGTCCCCTACATCGGTGAGGGGGGGCGCTACATCGCGCTCAATCCCAACCTGACCCGCGGCAACGAATACCAGAAGCGGATCATGGCCAATATCGCCGCGACCTTCCCGCCCAAGGCGGCCGCCTGGACCGGGCAACCGGCAGAGCGCTTCCTGGCCTTTAACGGCGAAGAGGCGCCGGCCGCGCTCAACGGCACGGTCGACCGCGTGTTCATCTTCCGCGAAGTGCACAACATGCTGCGCGGCGGCTATCTCTCGCCCGATCTCAACCTGATGCGCCACCTGCTCAAGCCCGATGGCCTGCTGGGCATCGAGCAGCACCGCGCGAAGCCGGATGCTGACCCGGACTATACCGACGGCAACAAGGGCTACCTGCGCGAAAAGGACGTCATCGCGATGGTCGAAGCTCACGGTTTCGAGCTGGTCGGGAAGACCGAGATCAACGCGAATCCGAAGGACCCGGCCAATTACCCGGAGGGCGTGTGGGTTCTGCCTCCGACCTATCGCAAGAAGGACGTCGACCGCGCGAAATACGACGCGATCGGCGAGAGCGACCGCATGACGCTGCTGTTCCGCAAGCGGGCCTGGAAGTAATCCCATCGTTTGATGGTGCCGGCTGAGGGATTTGAACCCCCGACCTTCGGTTTACAAAACCGCTGCACTACCACTGTGCTAAGCCGGCATCGCCACATGGGTCGCTGCGCGCTTTGCCTCAGGTCGCGCCGAAGGTCCAGCCTTCCGTTTGCGCGATCTCTGCAAGGCCGGCGGGCATCCACAGTTGCGGGCTGGAGGCGGCGCGGCGCAGCCAGGCGGCGGTGAGCAGGGCATCGCTGCGGTGATCGTCGATGGGCCCGCCTGCAGCCACAGGCATGCTGCCAAGCACGGCGAGGGCCGCGTTCAGCGCTGCATGGTCGCGCATCTTGGAGCGGCCGGCACTGCGCCCGGCGGCGATGGCGGCAAGGCTGGTGTAGATTTCGACCACGACCGAGCCGGCGGCGGGCAGGGGATCGACCGGCCAGACCGGCAGGGCCCCGCCCAGCCGGTGGAGCACGCGCATGCCGGACAGGCTGCCCTTGCCCACCTGCGCCGCGCCGATCAGGTTGAAATTGGAATAGGGCCGGCAGCCCATGCGCTCCTGCGCATGTTCGGTCCGGCGAAAGCGGCCGCGCCCGCCCGGCTTGCCGTTCGCGCCGAAGCCTGCCCCCTCCCGCCCGCCGTGACGGCGGAAATAGGCGCTCGCCTCAGGGTGATCGACGAAGGACGAGACGCCGAGGTGCGGGTCATCCGCGCAGATCCGGTCGACCAGCGCCCACAGCGCGCGGGCATCGGCCGGGCTTTCGATCCAGCCCGGAAAGAAGGCCCCGGCATCGGCGAAGGGCAGGGACATGCCGAGGTCGAGGCCGACCAGGCTGTCGGCCGGAAGCTCGTCCAGCAGCCAGTCGAGCACCTCGCCGCGTGACCAGCGGTGGCCGGGGCGGACCAGTTCCGGTGCTCCATCGCCGGGCTGGGCCATGGCCAGCGCAATGCCGCGGTGGCGCTCTCCGGCCGCGCCGGACCAGTCGATCGCCACGAAGCGGGAAAACCGCACCTTGTGCCTATTCCTCCGCAGCCTGGCGCTCGCGCCGCTTCCTGTCCCACCATTCGAGCCGCTTTTTCAGCTCGCGCTCGAAGCCGCGCTCGAACGGCTGGTAGAATTCGGCCGGGGCCATGCCCTCGGGCCAGTAATTGGCGCCGGAAAAGCCGTCTTCCGCGTCGGGGTCGTAGGCATAGTCCTTGCCGTAGCCGCTGTCCTTCATCAGCTTGGTCGGCGCGTTGAGGATATTGGCCGGCGGCATCAGCGAGCCGGTTTCACGCGCGGTCTTGAACGCGGCTTTCTGGGCGGCATAGGCGGCGTTCGACTTGGGGGCCGTGGCGAGATAGAGGCAGGCCTGCGCGATCGCCAGTTCGCCTTCCGGGCTGCCGAGGAACTCGTAGGCGTCCTTGGCGGCGAGGCACTGGACGAGGGCCTGCGGATCGGCGAGGCCGACATCCTCGCTGGCGAAGCGCACCAGCCGGCGCAGCACGTAGAGCGGCTCTTCCCCCGCCGTCAGCATCCGCGCGAGATAGTAGAGCGCGGCCTGCGGGTCCGAGCCGCGCAGGCTTTTGTGCAGGGCGCTGATCAGGTTGTAATGGCCGTCGCGGTCCTTGTCGTAGACCGCCACGCGGCGCTGGAGGAACTTGCCGAGCCCGGCCGGATCGAGTGGTTCGGGGATCTGCGCGGCGTAAAGCGTTTCGGCCTGGTTGAGCAGGAACCGCCCGTCGCCGTCAGCACTCGCCACCAGCGCGTCGCGCGCTTCGGCGGTGAGGGGGAGAGGGCCTTCCAGTTCCTCGGCGCGGACGATCAGGGTCGCCAGCGCCCCGGCGTCGAGGCGGTGGAGGATCAGGACCTGTGCCCGGCTGAGCAAGGCGGCATTGAGCGCGAAGCTCGGGTTCTCGGTCGTCGCGCCGACGAGGGTCACGGTGCCGCGCTCGACGAAGGGCAGGAAGCCGTCCTGCTGGGCGCGGTTGAAGCGGTGGATCTCGTCCACGAACAGGAGCGTCCGACGCCCGGCCTTGGCGGCGACCTCGGCCTCGGCGAAGGCCTTCTTGAGATCGGCCACGCCGGAGAACACCGCGCTGACCGCGGCGAAGCGCATGCCCACGGCGGCGGCAAGCAGCCGCGCGATCGAGGTCTTGCCGGTGCCCGGCGGCCCCCACAGGATCATGCTGGACAGGCGTCCGGCCGCTACCATCCGGCCGATCGCGCCTTCCGCGCCGGTCAGGTGTTCCTGCCCGATCACCTCGTCGAGCGCGCGCGGGCGCAGGCGGTCAGCCAGCGGCGCATCCTCGCGCAGGGGCCGGTCGGACTGGTCGGGCAGGGGATCGTCGGCAAACAGGTCGGACATCGCGCCTATCTAGGCATGTCCGCCGCGAATTGCACCAGCCTCAAGCCCGCTTGCGCGCCTTGGCCCGCACCAGCCTGAGATAGGTGTCGGCCACGGCCTGGTTGATGCGGTCCCACGAGAATTCGAGGCTGCGCGCCTCGCCCGCATCGCCGTGGCGGCGGCGCAGGGCAGGGTCGGTCACATAGGTGTGGAGCGCGTCGGCATATTGGTGGATCGCGCCGGGGCGGATCAGGCGCCCGGTCACCCGGTCGTCGACCAGGCTCTCGCTCCCGGTCGCCGCCGCCGCCACGACCGGCAGGCCGCAGGCCATGGCCTCGAGCGTGACATTGCCGAAGGTCTCGGTGATCGAGGGGAAGAACAGGACGTCCATCGAGGCGACCGCGCGGGCCAGGTCGGTGCCGCCGAGGAACCCGGTGAAAGTGGCCTCGGGCAGCCGGTTCTCGAACCAGTCGCGCGCCGGGCCGTCGCCCACGACCAGCACGCGGTAGGGCACGTTCTTGGCCCGCAGTTCGTCGATCGCGTCGGAAAAGACGTCGAGCCCCTTTTCCATGACCAGCCGGCTGAAGAAGCCGATCACCACCTCGTCATCGCCAAGGCCAATCGAACGGCGCCATTCCATGTCGCGGCGCTGCGGATTGAACATCTCGCGGTCCACCCCGCGCGACCAGATCGAGATGTCGTAGTTCATCCGCTGCTCGCGCAGCACCTGGGCCATCGATTCCGAAGGCGCCACCAGGGCATCGCAGCGGCGATAGAACCGGCGCAGCAGGGCCTCGAGGATCGGCTCGAGGAAGGCGAGGTTGTAATAGCGCGGATAGGTCTCGAACCGGGTGTGGACCGAGGCGAGGATCGGCAGGCCGCGTTCGCGCGCCCAGCTCACGGCGCGGTGGGCGGCCGGATCGGGCGAGGAGATATGGACGATGTTGGGCTGGAACGCGTCAAGATCGCGGCGCACCCGGCGGTTGATCCCGCTCGCCACATGGTATTCGGCGCGGCCCGGAATGGCGAAAGAGGGGAGCGAGACGAGATCGCCGGTCGGCTCGAAGGCGGGGGTTTCCACGGTCGGGGCATAGACCCGGACCTGCGCGCCCTGGCGCAGGAGATAGCCGACGAGCCGGTTGAGCGACTGGTTGGCGCCATCGCGCACGTAGTTGTAATTGCCGCTGAACAGCGCGATGCGCAGGCTTTCGCAAGAGGAAGGGGCGACGGTCATGGCCGCCGCCCCTACACGCCGCTTCGCCGTTTGGCGAGGCTTACCAGCCGTGGCGATAGCCGCGCCGGTCGTAGCGATCATAGCCGCGATATTCCCGGTGCGGATAGACCGGCACGTAGCGCGGATATTCGCGGTAGACGTAGTAGCTGCGTTGGCGCGGATAGGGCCGCGCATAGTAGTAACCGTCGTCGTAGTAACGGTCGCGGCTGCCCGAGGCGATCGCCGCGCCGAGAGCGAGACCGACGATGCCGCCGGCGATCGCGGCCCCGGTGGTGTCGCCACCCCGGCGATAGCCGCGATAGCCATCGGCCATGGCGGGCGATGCCGCCGTGAGCGTTGCCGCGCCAAGCGCGACAGCGAGTACTGCCTTCTTGATGATGGTCATGAGTTTCCTCCAGCCAAAGGATTGCCGCTCCTGCCGCACGGTCGCCGGTCAATTGGCGACTCCAGCGCTGAACGGCATGTGAATTTCGTTACATCTTGCGACGAATGGACCGGGCGAGCGGCAAGCCGACGCCATCGCGCAGGGCGCGCGCGCCCGGCCCGGTCAGCCCCCGCTGAGCGCCTGAATGATGATCACTTCATCGTGGGCGGACAGCGGCTGCGCGAGGTCGAATACCTGCTCGCCGTTGACGAAGCAGCGCATGTGGCGGCGCAAGCGGTCCTGCTCGTCGATCACGCGAAAGCGGATGCCGGGAAAGCGCCGATCGAGCGCGGCGAACAACTCGCCCAGGTTCTCGCCCTCAGCGTCGACCTCGGACTTGCCGGTGTAGGATTCCAGCGCGCTGGGGATCAGGACCTTCACGGCGGCCCCTCAGTCCAGGATTGCCGTTTCAACGGCAAAGATCGGGGGAAGGTTGTCAGCCAGCGGGGTCCAGCGTTCGCCTTCGTCGGCACTTGCCCAGAGGCTGCCGCTGGCCGTGCCGAAGTAGAGACCGACCGGATCGCAGGTGTCGCTGGCCATGGCCTGGCGGTACACCGTCCACCATGCCTCCGCCGGCGGCACACCCGTATCCTGGCGCTGCCATGTCTCGCCCCCATCGCGCGTGACATAGGCGGCGGGCTTGCCGTCCGGGCTGGTGCGCGGCCAGACGTCGGTGCCGTCCATCGGGAAGACCCATGCGGTCCGGTCATCGCGCGGGTGGACCACGATCGGAAAGCCGATGTCGCCCACGCCGGGCGGCATGGCGCGGCCGATCCGGTGCCATCGGTTCGATGGCCGGTCGATCCGGTAGATCCCGCAATGGTTCTGCTGATAGAGCCGATCCGGGTTCGAGGGGCACAGCGCGATGCAGTGCGGATCGTGGAAGGCCCATTGGCTGGCGTCGAACCCGGCAACCACCTCCAGCCCGTCGATCAGTGGCGCCCAGCTGAGCCCCGCATCGCGCGACTCGTGGACGCCACCGCCCGACATGCCGAGATAGAGGTGCGCCGCGTCGCGCGGGTCGACCAGGATGGAATGAAGCTTGGGACCGTCAGGCGTGCCGTCCTGGGCGTCGCCCGCCCGGTCGCGGTAGGCCGGGGCGTCGTTGAAGCCGGCAACGCCCTCCCACGTCTCGCCGCCATCCTCGCTGCGGAACAGGGCCTGCGGCGAGGTTCCGGCGTACCAGACGCCCGGCTCGCTGGCATGGCCCGGGGTCAGCCAGAAGGTGTGATCCACTGCGCGCCCCATCTCGCCCTCGGCCGCCTTGGGGAAGGCTGGCGGGCGCCGTGCTTCGCTCCAGGTCCGGCCAAGGTCGGTCGAGCGGAAGATCGTCGGGCCAAGGTGCCCGGTCTTGGCCGCGGCAAGCAGGGTGCGCCGATCGCGGGGGTCGAGCACGAGATGATGGATGATATGGCCGAGAAAGTGGGGGCCATCGGCGCTCCATTCCCGGCGCCCGGCATCGCCGCGATAGATCCACGCGCCCTTTCGCGTCGCAACCAGCAGGGCAAGCTCGCGCATGTCTCGGTCTCCCTCGATTATCGGTCGCTGGCCCTTGCGGGCAGGCGCGCGGGGGAGGGCCAGTTTCGGGCCGACTGCGTTCGCGGTCAATGGTTCGCAGCCGGAGGAAACGAGTAAGGGCGCCCGGCGGCAGGCCGGGCGCCCCCCTCGTCGGCGCCGCATGTGCCCGCGGCGCCAACGGTGGCTCAGGTCATGACAGCTGCGGATCAGTTGCCGTAGCGGTAGTTGCGCTGGCCGTAGTAGTCGTCGCGCCCGTAGTAGCCGCGATCGTTCTGGCCGTAGCCGCGGTCGTCATAGCCGCGCCGGTCGTAGTAGCCGCGGTTGTCGTCCTCGTCGCAGTTCCGGCCGTTGCGGTCGTAGCGATGGCCCTGGCGGTCCCAGTAGTAGCCGTCGCGCCACGTCCAGCCGCGGTTGGCATAGCGATAGCGGTAATCGTTGTTGTTGTTCTTGCTGATCGAGGAACCGACGATCGCGCCGATGGCGAGGCCGATGATCCCGCCGGCAATCGCGGCGCCGGTGGTGTCGCCGCCGCGGCGGCCGTTGTAATAGGACTGGGCCATCGCCGGGGAAACCGAGGTGAGGGCGGTGGCGCCGAGAACGGTGGCAATGGTTGCCTTCTTGAGCATGTTCATGGCTTCGAACTCCTGTGGGCGGATCGAAGCGGAAGGCCCTCTGCCTTCCCTGATTCGCCGTTGAGTTCATCTTTAGGCTTGCGAAGCTGAACGGGTGTCGAGGCGGCTTGGCAGCTTTCGTTCAGGTTTTCAGGCGTGAAGGTGAATGTCTCAAGGCAGGCGAAACAGCTCGCCGGGCTTGCGGCCCTCCAGCGCAGCCGGCACCGAGGGGAGGCAGCCGCCCGTGCTCAGGGCGTGGCCGGTCATGTCGACGAAGATCGGGCGGCGATGGTCGATCTCGGCCATGAACCGGCTCCAGCTTTCGCGTTCGTCGAACCACGGCTCGCACAGCGGTTCGGCGAGGTAGAGGTCCGGCCGCAGGTAATGCAGGTGGTCGCTGCCGAACACGACGATGGCCCCGCCGGGCACCGCGCGATAGTGCTGCCGCACGGCCCTGACCGTCGCGGAATAGCGGGATATGGGGCGCGTGAGCAACGGCCAGACGGCAACCAGGCAGGAACAGGCTGCCGCAGTCGCCGCCAGCAGCGCGATCTGCCGGGTTGCCCCGGGCCATGAGACCAGCGCCGCGCGCAGCAGGCCGATGGTGACCAGCAGGGTGCCGGGGCCGAGCAGGCGGAAGTTGTAGGGATCGAACTCGTTGGTCCAGCGCAGCGCGATGATCGCGCCGAGGTAGGCCGTGCCCACGGTCAGGAAGGAGAGGGCCAGACCGTCGACCCGCATCCCGCGCAAGGGGCGCGGATGGCGCCGCGCGATGATCGCGCCCAACCAGACGAATGCGGCCAGCTGCGCCAGTGCGAGCCAACCCGCCGGGCTGGTGAACAGGCGCGGGGCAAAGTCCGGCAACTTGTCCCACACCCCGCCGACCGGCAGGATCGCCGCGTCGCCAAGGGCAGTCAGCAGGGTCTGGAGGCGGTGCCACGGCGTGTCGAGCGCAGGAATGCGGGGCATTCCGGTGGCATAACCGGTCGCCGCGGCGTTGCTGCGCAGATAGAGCGCGATGAACCCGGCGGAGGCTAGGAACAGGGCGGCGTTGACCAGCACGGCCCGCCGGTCCCGCCGGATCGCTCCGATCAGCGCGGCAAGCCCCGGCAGCGCCACGGCGAAGGCCCCGACATAGCGCGAAAGAAACAGCCCGAGAGAGCAGAGTGCCAGAAACAGGGCGCGCGGCGGGGTGTTCGCCTGCCGCTCACCGATGATCCGCGCCAGCAGCAGGGCCGCGCAGACGAGGAAGAAGATGAACGGCACCTCGCTCCAGCTATAGGAAAAGATCTCCAGCGCGGCGGCAAAGGCGAAGGGCAGGGCCAGCACCCAGCCGGTCCGCCCCCCGGCGCGCGCGACCATGCCGGTGCAGGCGAGCGCCATCAGCGCGCCCAGCACCTTGGCGGCGAGGAACGGTGAGAGCCCGCTCAGCCGCGCGGCGAGCGAGATGCCGAGCGGATAGCCGACCGGCCAGATGGCGAAGCGCTCGAAATGGGCCGGGAAGAAGCCCTCGTTCTGCACGGTGAAGCCGAGGCCGCGATCGAGGTTCGCGGCGAGGGCGAGGTAGTTCATCGAATCCGGCGAAAGATAGCCGTCCGCCGTCAGCAGGGCGCGGGCGAAGATCAGCGCGGCGATGACTAGGCCGATGCCCAGGGCGATCAGGATCGCGCGGCGGTCGGCCGGCTCGCGGGGTGCGGCGAGGCTTTCGGCGGCGCGGCGCAGGACGGATCGGCCGTTCGTCCGGCGGTCCTGCCCTGATCCCTCGCTGCTCCCGGTCTTGTGCGCCACAGTCCCCCACTAACAAAAAGGCCCGGAAAGCTTAATGCCTTCCGGGCCTTTTGGGTAATCGTTACGCCGCTTCTTTCTTGCGGCTCGCCTTCTTGCGCTCGTTCGGATCAAGGATCGCCTTGCGCAGGCGGATGGTCTTGGGCGTCACCTCGACCATTTCGTCGTCGTCGATATAGGCGATGGCCTGTTCCAGCGTCATGATCTTCGGCGGGGTCAGGCGGATCGCGTCGTCCTTGCCGGTTGAACGGAAGTTCGTCAGCTGCTTGGACTTCATCGGGTTGACTTCGAGATCGTCGGGCTTGGCGTTTTCGCCGATGATCATGCCCTCGTAGATCTTGTCCTGCGGGCGGACGAACAGGATGCCGCGCTCTTCAAGGCTGTTGAGGGCATAGCCCACGGCCTCGCCGGTCCCGTTGGAGATCAGCACGCCATTCTGGCGGCCTTCGATGGCGCCCTTGTGGGGGCCATACTTTTCGAACAGCCGGTTCATGATGCCGGTGCCGCGCGTGTCCGAAAGGAACTCGCCGTGGTAGCCGATCAGCCCGCGCGAGGGGGCCGAGAAGGTGATGCGGGTCTTGCCGCCGCCCGAGGGGCGCATGTCGGTCATTTCCGCCTTGCGCTGGTTCATCTTGTCGACGACCGTGCCCGAGTGCTCGTCGTCCACGTCGATCACCACGGTTTCATAAGGCTCGGTGCGCTGGCCGTCCTCGTCCTTCTGGAACAGCACGCGCGGGCGGCTGATGCCCAGCTCGAAGCCTTCGCGGCGCATCGTTTCGATCAGCACGCCCAGCTGCAGTTCGCCGCGACCGGCAACCTCGAAGCTGTCCTTGTCGGCGCTTTCGGTGACCTTGATCGCCACGTTCGATTCCGCTTCGCGCATCAGGCGATCGCGGATCATGCGGCTGGTCACCTTGTCGCCCTCGCGACCGGCCATCGGGCTGTCGTTCACGGCAAAGCGCATCGACAGGGTCGGCGGGTCGATCGGCTGGGCCTTGATCGGCACGGAAACCGAAGTGTCGGCAATGGTGTTGGCCACGGTCGCCACGGCAAGGCCGGCAAGGCTGATGATGTCGCCGGCGCGGGCTTCGTCCACCGGTACCCGGTCAAGGCCGCGGAAGGCCATGATCTTGGAGGCGCGGCCGGTCTCGATCACCTTGCCATCCATGTCGAGCGCGTGGATCGGCTGGTTGGCTTTGACCGTGCCCGACTGGACGCGGCCGGTCAGCACGCGGCCGAGGAAGTTGTCACGGTCGAGCAGCGTCACGAGGAAGCTGAACGGCGCATCGGCATCGAGGCTGGGCGGCGGCACGTGGTCGACGATCTTCTGGAACATCGGCTCCAGCGTGCCTTCGCGGCGGTCCGGGTCGGTGCTGGCATAGCCGTTGCGGCCCGAGGCATAGAGCACCGGGAAGTCCAGCTGTTCATCGTTGGCTTCAAGGGTGACGAAGAGGTCGAACACCTCGTCCAGCACTTCCTGGATGCGCTCGTCCGGACGGTCGACCTTGTTGACGACCACGATCGGCTTGAGACCGAGCGCGAGCGCCTTGCCGGTGACGAACTTGGTCTGCGGCATGGCGCCTTCCGAGCTGTCGACCAGCAGGATCACGCCGTCGACCATCGAGAGGATGCGTTCCACCTCGCCGCCGAAGTCGGCGTGGCCGGGGGTGTCGACGATGTTGATCCGCGTGCCGTTCCACTCGATCGAGGTCGGCTTGGCGAGAATGGTGATCCCGCGTTCCTTTTCGAGGTCGTTCGAGTCCATCGCCCGCTCTTCCACCCGCTGGTTGTCGCGGAAGGTGCCGGACTGGCGGAAAAGCTGGTCGACCAGCGTGGTCTTGCCGTGGTCGACGTGAGCGATGATCGCGATATTGCGCAGGTTGGCGGACATGAGAGGCGCGGGCTTTCCGAACAGGGAGAAGGGGGGTCGCAGTTTCGCTGCGACGCAACAATCGCCGCGCCCCTACCCCAATGCCGGGATTCGCGCAACCGCGCGCTTGCAGTGATCTCATCGCGGCGGCGGGCGGGGCCTGTGGCGATTCTGCAACGTATGCAGGGAATGCATTCCGCCGCCAACCGATTGCCGCAATTGCAATTGCCGGATTCGGGCGGCAAATCTATGAAGGTATCAGTAAAACAGGCACGCCGGGTCGCGTGTTACATGGATGCCCGGATGTTGTCCTGAAGTGAGAGGGCTGATCATGTCGGGCGCAAATATTGGCAACCGGGGTTCGCAAGCGGGCTCCGTTCTCTTGAAGTCGCTGTTGGGTTCCGCCGCCGTGCTGGGGCTTTCTGTATCGGGCCTCGCCCGGGCACAGGAAGTGGCTCAGGAAGAGGCCCAGCCCGCGGCCGACAATCCCGAAGAAGCCACCGGCAACGAGATCGTGGTCACCGCCACCAAGCGCGAGCAGACCCTGCAGGACGTGCCGGTCGCCGTCTCGGTCACTACCGCCGAGACGATCGAGCGCGCCCATATCCGCGACATCCGCGACCTGTCCACGGTCGTGCCCTCGTTGCGGGTCAACCAGCTGCAAAGCTCGGCAAACACCAATTTCTACATCCGCGGTTTCGGCAACGGCGCCAACAACGCTGGGATCGAGCCCTCGGTCGGCCTCTTCGTCGATGGGGTCTATCGTTCGCGCTCGGCCTCGATGATCGCCGACCTGCCCGACGTCTCGCGGATCGAGGTCCTGCGCGGCCCGCAATCGACCCTGTTCGGCAAGAACGCCTCGGCCGGCGTCATCTCGCTGGTGACGAGGGAACCGCAGTTCACGCTCGGCGGCAATGTCGAGGCGAGCTACGGCAATTTCAATGCCGTATTGCTCAAGGGCGTTGTCACCGGCCCGCTCTCGGAAACCGTCGCGGCCAGCATCGCCGGCGGCTACAACCGGCGCGACGGCTATGTGACCGACACCGGCTCGGGCACCAAGACCAACGAGCGCAATCGCTGGTTCGTGCGCGGGCAGTTGCTGTTCAAGCCGTCGAGCGACCTCAAGGTCCGCCTGATCGGGGACTATGGGCGGATCGACGAGCTGTGCTGCGCCGTGGTCAATCTCCAGCGGTCCTCGCCTACGCAGGGCTCATCGCAGGTGGTGCAGGCCCTTGGCGGGCAATTGTCCGACCCGGCCAATCCCTTCGCCGACACGGTCGCCTACAACATCCCGTCGAGCAACAAGATCGACAATTACGGCGCGTCGGGGCAGATCGACTACCGGATGGGGCCGCTCAAGCTGACCTCGATCACGGCCTATCGCAAGACTCACGCGATCACCAACCAGGACTCCGACTTCAGCAAGGCGGACCTGCTCGGCCGGAACTACCAGGACCTCAATATCGACACCTTCACGCAGGAACTGCGCCTGTCGACCGATTGGGACGGCCCGGTGAATGCCCTGCTCGGTGCGTTCTATTTCAACGAGAAGATCAACCAGCACAACGAGCTCTACCTCGGCACGCAGTTCCGCTCCTATGCCGACCAGCTGATTACCGGCCTTTCGACCTCGCTCGGCGCGCCCTTCACGCTGGCGCAGGTCGAACAGATCCTCGGCAACGCCTCGACCGGCAACCCGGCCGCCTATGTCGGAAAGTCCTTCGCCCCGGGCACGGGTTTCACCGAGAACTATCACCTGGCTGATGAGAGCTACTCGATCTTCAGCCAGGTCGATTTCGAAGTGGCGCCGCGCCTCACCGTTACCGGCGGGCTCAACTACACGCACGACAGCAAGACCTTCCAGACGAACAGCCTCTCGACCGAGTTCTTCTCGGCCCTGCCGCTTTCGAGCTACTATTGCTCCGGGGTCACTCCTGCCAACGGCTGCACCGCCAAGGGCATCTATTACGACAACACGGTGAACACCGTGGCCTTCAACATCGCCAGCGGCCCGGCCTTCGCCAATTCCGCCAATCCCCTCACCGTGCTGCAATGGATCGGGGCCAATCAGGCGACCTACCTTGGCGGGATCGTCCCGGCGGCCCAGGCCACGGTGCCCAAGCTCCAGGCGCTCAGCGCGCTGCAGTTTCTCCCGCCGTTCCTCAACCTGCCCAACGCGGTCGAGAACGGGAAGGTGAAGGGCGGCCACTGGAACTACACCGCGCGCCTCGCCTATGACCTGACCGACCAGATCAACCTCTATGCGAGCTATGCCACCGGCTACAAGGCGGCCTCGGTCAACCTCTCGCGCGACAGCCGGCCGACTGCGGGCGATCTCACCACGATCATGACCAATTCGGCCTATACCGCGCTGCGCCTCAACAATCTCTCGGCCGGCAGCCGCTATGCCGGGCCCGAGGATTCGCAGGTGTTCGAGGCCGGGATGAAGGCCAACTGGGGCATCGCCACGCTCAACCTCGCCGTCTTCAAGCAGACCATCAAGGGCTTCCAGTCCAACCTCTTCACCGGCACCGGCTTCGTCCTCGTCAACGCGGGCAAGCAGTCCACCTTCGGCATCGAGTTCGAGGGCATGGTCAAGCCGAGCGAGGAACTGACCATCACCGCCGGCGTGACCTACCTCGATCCCAAGTACGACAGCTTCGTGCTCTCGGGCGTGGGTGACCTCACCGGCACCCGCCCGGCCGGGATCAGCCCGCTTTCGGCCACGATCGGCGGCGAATGGAAGCAGCCGGTGGGGGATGGCGGCGATCACCTTATCCTCCACGCCGACTTCCACTACGAAGCGCCCTTCGCGCTGGTGGAAGGCCTGCCCAACCTGATCCGCAAGGACCCGGTGACCGGCGCGCTCCTGCCCAACCCCTATGCCGATGCGATCGCCGCCTCGACCAGCCGCAAGCAGGAGATCAACCTGCTCAACGCTTCGCTGACCTATGCCATGGCGAACGGGATCGAAGTCGCGGTCTGGGGCCGCAACGTGCTCAACAACCGCACGATCCTGCAGATCTTCGACTCGCCGGTCCAGGTCGGCTCGATCTCCGGCTATCCCAGCGAACCGCGCACATACGGCGTCTCGGCCCGCTACCGGTTCTGAAACGGCGCCTGCCGTAAAATGAAAAAAGGGGGCCTCTCGGCCCCCTTTTTGCGAAGGGTGTCAGTCAGATCAGGCGAAAACCTCTTCGAGGGGCTCACCCATCGAACCGGCCCGGCCACGTGTCGTTTCCAGATAAATGGAAGTAAGCAGGGCCGGGAAGAGGAACAGCATGACTGTCGTGAGGATGAGCGATCCGGCAAGCATGGCCGGCGACATGGATGCCGCCATCGCGGCGGAAAGCTCGCCGGGCCTGACCCCGCTGACGACTGCCCCCATCAGGGTGAAATACAGGACGTAATAAACAACGGCGAACAACAGGATGAGCGCGAAGATTTTCCAGCGTGATCCCTTGGTCAACTCGCGGCTGCGTCCAAAGCTGCCGATTACCCCGGAGTCTCCCGAAACCAATGAGGGGAGGGACACGCTCCACATGGTCATCAGGATCAAGCCGGGCACTATCAACAGGATCATGCCCACCCACACGCCGAGGGCCCAAAGCAGCATCAGCGCGAACACCGGCAAGGCCTTGTATATCCCGGTGCGCAGGCAATCGGCAAATTCGGCGCGCTTACCCTCGCCGGTTATCAGGAAGCCATGCGTGGCGCTGGCGAACAGTATGCTGAAAAGCCCGAAGCTTGCGATCAGCACGAACCAGTAAGTGCCGGATGAAAAAATTCCCAAGGCGGAATCGGGCCCAGCCATGGCATTCATCATCATCGGGCGGATGAAGGCGAACTGAATAGCCATCATGATCGATTGCGTGCCGATGATGAGAACACCGACGCTGGTCAGCGACTTTCCGATGATGCTGAATGTTCTGCCAAGAACGGCGCGTATGCTGAACCGTGTCATTAAATTGCCCCATCCACTTGAAATGCGGCACGATATCGTAATTTATCATCGGAGCTAGTCTCGATTTCGCATGCCTGTCGGCAAGCAGGGAGAATTGCCATGGAATGGATGCTGCTGCCCTATCGCCGCTATGCGGAGTTCACCGGCCGCTCGCGCCGCAAGGAGTTCTGGCTCTTCGCGCTGTTCCAGTGGCTGGTGATGATCGTGCTCGCCGCTTTTCTCGGCCGCACCACGGGCGCGTGGTATCCCGGATACGCGGGCTTCTACACCTCGTTCGATTCTGCGCCGGGGATGATCAGCAACCTGTTCTGGCTGCTCAACTTCATCCCGAACCTGGCCGTCTCGGTCCGCCGCCTGCATGATCAGGACCGGTCCGGCTGGCTCCTGCTGCTGATGTTCGTGCCGGTGCTGGGCTGGTTTGCCCTGTTCGTGATGTTCTGCCTCAATGGCACCCGCGGCCCCAACCGCTTCGGCCCGGACCCGAAGAACCCGACCGACATCGACGCCTTTACCTGAACCCTAAAGCTCGCGCAGCACCCGCGCCGGCCGCGCCCGCAGCAGGGGCAGCGAGCCGGCAAGGGCAAAGGCCAGCACCAGCGCCAGCCCGGCGCCGAGGACCACCGCCACCTCGGTCCAGTCCGGCAGCCAGTCGAACTCGAACTGCTTGACGATGATCACCCAGCCGATCGCCGATCCCAGCGGCAGGGCCACCAACGCCAGCAGCCCCGCCAGCAGGCCATATTCGCCCAGTTGCATCAGCAGGATCTGGGCCCGGCTCGCCCCCATCACCCGCAGGATCACGCTGTCATAAGTGCGGGTCGCCCGCGCCGCCGCGATCGCGCCCATCAGCACCGCCAGCCCGGCCAGCACGGCGACGGACGAAGCCGCGAGGATCGCCACGCTCATCCGGTCGAGCAATCCGCGCGCCTCGGTCAAAAGCGCCCCGGTCTCGATCACGCTGCTCGCCGGAAAGGCCTTGACCAGCGCCCGCAGCAGGCCCCCGGTTCGCGTGCCCTTGGGCAGCTCGATCGTCGCGGCAAGGTTGTGCGGGGCATCGGCCAGGGCATTGGGGCTGAACACCAGCACATAGTTGAAGCCCATCGCGTCCCAGTCGATCCGCCGGAACGTGGCAATCGTCACCTCGCGCTCCACGCCGAGCAGGCTCACCGCCAGGTGATCGCCCAGCTTCAGTCCCAGCGCCTCGGCCAGCTTCTCGTCGACCGAGACCAACGGCGGCCCTGCATAGTCCTTCGACCACCATGCCCCGGCGGTCACGCTGTTGCCCTCTGGCACCGCGTCCGAATAGGTCAGCCCGCGCTCGCCGCGCAGGGCCCAGGCGCCCTCGGGCAATTCCTTGAGGTCGGCAACGCGGGTCATGCGGCCCGCCGGGCCATAGGCCAGAATCGAGCCGCGCAGGTTGGGCACCATCCGCAGGCTCGCCCCCGGCACCGTCGCCTCGACCGCTTGCCTGAACTCGCCCGCCCGGTCGCGCGGCACGTCGAGGACGAAGAAGTCCGGAGCCTTCTGCGGAATGCGCGCCGCGATATTGGCATCGAGGCTGGACTGCACCGCCGCCAGCAGCACGAAGGCCGATAGCCCGAAGCCCAGTGCCGTCACCAGCGAGGCAGTCGGCGCGCCGGGGCGGTGGAGGTTCGCAAGGCCGGCGCGCAGCAGCGGGTTCTTCGGGCGCGGCAAGCGGGCAAGGCCGCGCCGCAGCACTTGTCCCAGCCCCGCGAGCAGAGCCAGCCCGCCGGCAGACCCGGCGAGGAACCACAGCGTCACCAGCGGCTGGGCCGCCGTGGCGATGGCCAGCCCCGCGATCGCGGCAAGACCCAGCGCCACCGGCAGCAGCGCCGTGCGCCAGGGCAGGGCGAGACGCGAGACCCGCGCCCGCATCAGCGCCATGGCCGGAAAAGCGCGGGCACGGGCCAGGGGCGGGGCGGTGAAGACCAGCGCCACCAGCAGGCCGTAGGCCGCCGCGCGCAGCAGGGCGAGCGGGTCGAACGTGAGCCCGGTGTTCACCGGCAAGAGGTCGCCCAGCGCGCGGGCCAGCAGCGGCGTCACCAGCAGGCCCGCCACCAGCCCTGCCAGCGTCGCCGCCAGCGCGGCGGCGGCCACTTGCAACAGGGTGATCCGGGCAATGTCGGCGCTGGTGGCGCCCAGCACCTTGAGCGTGGCGATCGATTGCCGCCGCCCGTCGAGGTAGGAGGTCACCCCCAGCCCGATCCCGATGCCGGCGATGACCAGCGCCGCAAGGCCCACCAGCACCAGAAACTCGCCCATCCGGCCGACGAAGCGCTCGGTCCCCGGTGCGGCATTGTCTCGCGTGCGGTACTGGAAGCCGGCGGCGGGAAAGCGCTTCTTCAGGCTTTCCACCACCGCATCGGGATCGTAGGCGGCATTGAACGCTACCCGCGCGCGGGTGCGGAATTGCGATCCCGGCGCGGTCAATCCGGCGCGCACCGGAAAGTCCGCGTCCACGATCACCGGCGGGCCAAAGGCAAAGCCTTCGCCCAGCCGGTCGGGCTCGTCTTCGATGATCCCGCCGACCTTGAGCGTCTGCCCGGCGATCGAGATGGTCTGGCCCGGGGCCACGCCCAGCCGCGCCGCCGCGCCCTCGGCCAGCCAGGCCTCGCCCGCAGGCGGCGCGCCGACCGCGCGCCCGTCTTCCAGCACCAGCCTGCCGACCAGCGGCCATTTCGCGTCGATCGCTTTCAATTGCACCGGCGCGTTGAGTTCTCCGGCCGAGGCCATGGCCTGCAGCCGCGTCCCGCTGCTGACCGTGCCCAGCGCCTCCAGCGCCCCGCGCTCGGCCGGGGTCAGGTCGCGCTGCCACACCTCCACGCCGATGTCGCCGCCAAGGATCGCGCGGCCCCGGCTCGCCAGTTCACGCTCGATCGATCCGGTCAGCGTCCCGATCGCCGCGAGCGTCGCCACGCCGAGGAACAGGCAGACCAGCAGGAGACGCAGGCCCTTGAACCGCGCGGAAAGGTCGCGCCGCGCGATCCGCCAGGCGGCGCCCCAGCTCAGGTCCCCGTTCCCCGCAGCATCGCTCACGCCGGATGGTCCGAAACGATCCGCCCGTCGCCCAGGGTCACGATCCGCGCACAGCGCTTCGCAAGGTCGGGGTCATGCGTGATGATTACCAGCGTGGCGCCGGTCTCGGCGCGGCGGGCAAACAGCAGGTCGATGATCGCCGCCCCGGTATGGCCATCGAGGTTACCGGTCGGTTCGTCGGCAAACAGCAGGGGCGGGCGCGGGGCAAGCGCGCGGGCGATCGCCACGCGCTGCTGCTCGCCGCCGGAAAGCTGCGCGGGATAGTGATCGAGCCGGTGGCCAAGGCCGACGGCCGCCAGTTCGTCCGCCGCCCGTTCCCACGGGTCGGAAATGCCCGCCAGTTCCATCGGGGTCGCCACGTTCTCGCGCGCGGTCATGGTCGGCAGCAGGTGGAAGGCCTGAAGCACGATCCCGATCCGCCCGCGCCGGGCACGGGCCAGCGCGTCCTCGTCGAGATTGGAAAAGTCCGCCCCCGCCACCTCCAGGCTGCCGCCGCCCGCCTGTTCCAGCCCGGTCAGCAGGGCCATCAGGCTCGATTTGCCCGAGCCCGAGGGCCCGAGCAGGGCCACAGTTTCACCGGAGCCGACTTCGAGGTCGATCCCCTTGAGGATTTCGGTCTGGCCGAGGGTCAGCGTCAGCGCACGTGCGCGAATGGCGGGACTTGTCACCAGCAGGGGATGACATAGCTATGTGCGGTGCGGCAAGGAGGCAAAATGTACAGGGTTGTAACAGCGGGCGCGCTCGCATTGGTTCTGGCGGCCTGCTCCAAGGGCGCGCCGATCCCGGAAGGCGGGCCGGGCGAGGCCGCGAGCGCGGCCACGGCGGCCGCATCGGACACGCTTCCGGTCATGGGGGCGCCGCGCAATGTGCTTGCCGTGGGAGACAGTCTGTTCGCCGGCCATGGCCTCGCCAACCCGGCCGAGGCCTATCCTGCCCGGCTCGAAGCGACGCTGCGCGCGCGCGGGGTGAATGCGAAAATCACCAATGCCGGGGTCTCGGGCGATACCAGCGGCGCCGGGGCCGAGCGTTTCGCCTTCGTGCTCAGGAGCCAGCCGCAAAAGCCCGATCTCGTCATCATCGAATTTGGCGGCAACGACGTGCTGCGCGCCCTGCCGCCGCAGGAAACCCGCGCCAACATCACGCGGATGCTGGATGCGGCCAAGGCGGCGGGCGTGCCGGTCCTCCTCATGGGGATGCTGGCGCCGCCCAACCTCGGTCCCGATTTCAAGGCCCGGTTCGAGCCGATCTACCCCGAGCTTGCGAAGGCCTATGGCGCGAAGCTCGTGCCGTTTTTCCTTGCCCCGGTGATCGGCAAGCCCGACCTGATCCAGCAGGACCACATCCACCCCAATCCGCAAGGAGTGGATGCCATCGTCGCCGCCACGGCCGATCAGGTGGCCGCCGCGATCCCTAAGCGGTAAGGGGCCGCGCCGGGCGGCGGAATCCGACGATGAAGACCAGCGAGACGAGCACCGCCATGCTCCCCGCCACCACGAAGGCCGGGGTATAGGTCCCGGTCACTTCGCGCACCACGCCCGCGCCAAAGGCGGCGAAGGCCGCGCCGATTTGGTGCGCCACCAGCACCCAGCCGAACACGATCGCCCCTTCGCCGCCGGGGAAGGCGGCGTTCGACAGCTTCACCGTCGGCGGCACGGTGGCGATCCAGTCCAGCCCGTAGAACACGGCAAAGACCGCGAGGCTGACCTCGCCGAAATCGAGAAACGGCAGGACCACCAGCGAGAGCCCGCGAAAGCCGTAATAGATCGCCAGCAAACGGCGCGGGTCGTAGCGGTCGGTCAGCCAGCCCGAGGCGGTCGTGCCGACAAGGTCGAACAGGCCCATGGTCGAAAGCAGCCCGGCGGCGGCCACCGGGCCGATCCCGTGATCGCCGCAAAGCGGGATCATGTGCGTGCCGACCAGGCCATTGGTGGTCAGCCCGCAGACGAAGAAGGTTCCCGCCAGCAGCCAGAAGGTCGGATTGCGGCTGGCCTTGGCCAGCGTGGTGAGGGCGAGCAGGGGATTGGGGGCAGGGGGCCTGGCCAGCCCGGCCGGCGCATCCACCGCCTCGCCAAAGCGCCGCGCGCCGCGGTCCTCGGGGTGTTCGGGCACCAGCACGGCCACCAGCGGGATCAGCGCCGCGCAGCCAAGGCTGACCGCCAGCGTCACCGGCTGCCAGGCTCCGCTGGCCGAGAGCCAGGCGAGGAACGGCAGGAAGATCAGCGCCCCGGTCGCGGTAGAGGCGCTGAGAATGCCCATCACCAGCCCCTGCCGCGTGGCGAACCAGCGATTGACCACGGCAGCGCCCAGCACTGAAGCCACGGCCCCCGAGCCGATCCCGGAAAGCACGCCCCAGGTCAGCACGTAGTGCCACGGCGCGGTCATCCACCGGCTCACGAAAGTCGCCGCCGCCATCAGCGCCAGGCCGCAGAGCATGGTCCGGCGAATGCCGAAACTCATCATCAGCGCCGCCGCGAAGGGCCCGACCAGTCCGTAGAGGAAAATGCCGAGCCCGGCGGAAAACGAGATCGTCGCCCGGCTCCACCCGAAATGCAGCTCCAGCGGCAGCATCAGCACGCCCGGCGCCGAGCGCAGCCCGGCCGAGAACAGCAGGGCCAGGAAAGTCACGGCAACGACGAGGAAGGCCGGATGGTAACGCTGGGCGCGGGTCATGCCCCCATCTGCCAGCGCGGGGGCCTGCGTTTCAAGTCGCAATCCGCGCTACGGTCCCGCCGTCCACCCGCCAGACCGCCGCTTCCGGCAGGATCGCCTCGAACGGCGCCAGTTCGGTCCCGGTCAGCCAGACCTGCGCGCGGCCCTCGCGCAAGCGGGCGAACAGCGCCTCGCGCCGCAGCGGATCAAGATGGGCGGCCACTTCGTCAAGCAGGAGCAGCGCGGGCCGCTCGCCCTGATCGAGCCCGGCGTGGGCGAGGGTCAGCGCGATCAGCATGGCCTTCTGCTCGCCGGTCGAACTCTCCGCCGCCGGCTGCCCCTTGCCCGCCATGGTCACGACCAGTTCGTCGCGGTGCGGCCCGACCAGCGTGCGCTGTGCCGCCCGGTCTCTCCGGCGGCTTTCGGCCAGCGCCGCCGCCAGTTCCTCCCGGCCCAGCGGCCCACCGGGGGCATAAGCAAGGTCCGGCCGGGCAAAGGGCGCTTGCGGCAGCGTTGCAAGGGCGTTGCAGAGCCGATGCACCAGCCGCCCGCGCGCCTCGGCCACCAGCGATCCGGCCTCTGCCAATTGGGCCTCGAGCGCTTCCAGCCAGGCCGGATCGGGCTCGGCATCGCCCGCCAGCAGCCGGTTGCGCTCCCGCAGCGCAGCCTCCAGCCGCGCGGCATTGCGGGCATGTTCGGGCTCCAGCGCCAGCACCAGCCGGTCCAGAAACCGCCGCCGCGCGCCGGCCCCTTCCATGAACAGGCGGTCCATCGCCGGGGTCAGCCAGCCGATCGCCAGCCATTCGCCCAGCCGCACCGCCGGTGCCTCGGCCCGGTTGACCTGCACGATCCGCCGCCCCGGCCGCTCGGCCGAAGTGCCGGTGCCGAGCAGAACCGGCCCCGCGCGCGTCGCCAGTTCGGCGCTCACCGCGAACCCGCCAGGCGCATCGTTCGCTGCAATATCAGCGAGTTGCGCTCGCCTCAGCCCGCGCCCCGGCGCGAACAGGGATAGCGCCTCCAGCACGTTGGTCTTGCCCGCCCCGTTCTCGCCCACCAGCAGGTTGAACCGCGCCGTTCCGTCAAGCGCGGTCCCCGCGTGGTTGCGGAAGCGGGAAAGGAGAATGCGGTCGAGCGCCATGTCGAGGCGCTATTGCGCCGGAGCGCTCGCCTTTGCAAACGGCGAGAAGTCGGTGTCCGTATCGAAGACGTCGACCCCTTCGCGCTTCTTGAGGAAGCCAACCACCAGATAGGTCACCGGGGTCAGCAGGACTTCCCAGCCGGTCTTGATGATCCACTGGGTAATCGCCAGCGTCACCACGGCATGGGTCGACCACCCCGCCGCGCCCAGAAAGGCGAGGGGATAGAACAGCGCGCTGTCGACCCCTTCGCCGAAAATGGTCGACCCGATCGTGCGGCTCCACAGCGCCTTGCCCTGCGTGAGCACCTTCATCCGCGCCAGCACGAAGGAATTGACGAACTCCCCCGCCCAGAAGGCGACGACCGAGGCGAACACGATCCGCGGGGTCTGGCCGAACACCGATTCGTAAGCCGCCTGGTTCGGCGCAGTCACCTTTTGTCCCATGATTTCATAGGTGTTGGAGGCAAGCGCCCATTCCGCGCTGGGCGGGATCGCCACGACGACCACAGCCATGAACACCATGAACAGCAGGGCGAAGAACCCGGCCCAGATGCAGCGCCGGGCGTTGGCATAGCCATAGACCTCGGTCAGCACGTCGCCCAGAATATAGGAAACCGGAAAGAACAGCACGCCCGCCCCGAAGGTGATCGAGCCGACCACGGGCAGGGTCACCGCCGCCTGCTTGGCCGCGCCGATCAGGTTGGAAAGCAACAGAATCGCGACGAAGGCGGCGATCATGTAGTCGAAATAGCGGAAGTGGCGGCGGCCCCCGGCGGAACCATCGATGCGGGCGAGATCGGATTGAGGCTGTGCGTCCATGCGCGTGAGCCTATCGACGTTTGCGCATTGCGCAAAGCGTGCTTATGAGCGTGCCCGGCGCGCGCCCATAGCTCAGCTGGATAGAGCGCGAGACTTCTAATCTTGAGGCCGCAGGTTCGACTCCTGCTGGGCGCGCCACCAGTCGCCGGACCATCGCTCCTGTCAGAAACGCCCGCCGGGCGCGGCATAGACCCTGCGGCCGCCGACGAAGGTGGCGAGCGGACGGATCTTGAGCAGGGCCTCGTCCGGCACGGTCATCAGGTCATGGTCGAGGATCACGAAATCAGCCAGCAGGCCCGGCGCGATCCGGCCCTTGCGGCCTTCCTCGAAGGTTGCATAGGCGGGATTGGCGGTGAGGATGCGAAGCGCCTCGGCCCGACTGATCCGCTCGGCGGGGGCGGTCAGGCCGCCAGCCTTGTTGCGGCGGGTGGTGTAGAAATAGATCAGGTTCATCGGGTTGTTCGGGGCCGGCTCCTCGGCGGTCGCCGTGCGGTAGTCGCTTCCGCCGATCACCACGATGCCCTGATCCAGCAGCGAGCGCAGCGGGTTCTGGCGGGCCATCCGCTCTGGCGGCAGCGGCGGAGGGGCCATCGGCTCGTATCCCGAATCCTGCACCGAGACGATCGCCCCGAGCCGGGAGAGCCGGGCGATTTCGGCCGGCGTGGCGAAGGGGGCGTGTTCGACATACCAGCGCTGGGCGCGCAGCGGGGCCGTGCGGTCGACCGCCTCGAAGGCGGCCAGGGTCTGGTCCAGCGCCTCGTCGTAAGTCGCGCCGCGCGCCTTGTCTGCGCTGACGTGCGGGGCCGGGCGCCAGCCAAGCTGGCGCTCCTTGCGGAGCAGGGCGGTATAGTCGGGCAGGGTCGCCATGCCCGGCACCCACGGCTCCTCGCCGATCGAATCGATGAACAGCCACGGATCGCGACGGTCGGGCCGGGGCAGGGCGGCAACGGCCTCGTCCGTCCGGTCCTCATCCGGGAATTCGAGGCCCAGGGCCATGCGCAGGGTCAGCTTGCCCTCGCGCCGCATCCGCTCGAGCCCGGCCCTGCCGTCGGGCCAGAGCGCCAGTTCGTGCGTGCTGGTAATGCCAAGCGCGTTGCGCTGGGCCATGCCCTTGCCAAGGAAATCGTCCTGCTCGGCCGGGGTTGGCGGGGGCAGCAGGTCGTGGACCATGGTCAGGCTGAGCGGATAGCCGGGGAGGACGCCGGTCGGCTCCCCCGTGCCGTCCACCGGGACCTTTCCGCCCTTGTAAGAAGGATTGCTCCGGGTGATCCCGAGCTGCCGCAGCGCCGCCGTGTTGACCACGCCCGAGGCATGGCGGCTGGAGAGCAGGATGATCGGAGTAGTGGCCGATACCGCATCAAGGTCCTGCCGGGTCGGAGCCGGGCTGATCGACCAGCCGAGCGAGGTGAACAGCGCACGGCCCGGCGGTTCCTTGGCCAGCGCCGCTCTCAGGCGGTCCTGCATCACGGCCACTGACCGGACGCCGATGAGGTTGACCCCGTGGAATTCGAACCGGGCCGAATTCCACAGGTGATCGTGGCTGTCGGCAAATCCGGGTACGACGGTGGCCCCCTTGAGGTCGACCAGCCGGGTCGAGCGGGCCGCGAGGCGGCGCACCTGCGCATCGCTGCCGACGGCAACGAAGCGATCGCCCCGAACGGCAAAGGCGCCGGCCGTGCTGAAGACGCGGTCCACGGTCAGGACCTTGCCATTGAAATAGATCACCTGCGGTGGTGGCGCCTTGGCAGCGGCGGCCGGCGGTGGCGCGCCGATTGCCAGCACCGCTCCGAGGAGCGCGAGGGGGCGCAATGCCGATAGGATGTTCCGCAAGATCCGGGTTCCTCTCCTGCCGTCGCGCCTGGCCGGCGCGCTCTGGCCTGTCACTTCACCGCGAGGGTCAGGGCTTGGGCTGTGCCACGGGCGAATTCTGCCAGGATACGAGCTGCCAGCGCCCCTTGGCCAGCCGGTAGACCGCCGAGTAGCGCGCGGTGCGCGGGCGGTCGTCCATCGTGAGCATGTAGTCGACCGTGCCGTGCGTGAAGGCCATGCGGCCGTCGACCGAGACGACCTGCTCGCGGATGATCGCATCGCGCACCGGGCTGGTCGCCTTGGCGATGGCGGCGAGATATTCGCCCTGGGTCTGGGTCAGGCCGCTGGCATGGGCATACCACAGGTCGGACGCGGTGAGCGCGGTGAGCCGGTCCATGTCGTGCGCCACTTCCGCGCGCAGGCGCTCCGTTTCAGCCTTGGCGACCGCTTCGCGCGGGGTGAGCGCCTGCGCGGGCGCTGCGCTCAGCGCGGCCCCGGCCAGCGGGGCAAGGAGGGTTGCAATCAAGGCGGTGCGGACAGGCATCATCGGGTCGGGCTCCGTGGTCAGGTCAGGCGCGAGCGCCTCGCGTCCCCCCATGGTGGGGAGATTCGGTGTTCACGGTCACATGCCTAGCCCAGTCCTGCGCCGGGGCCCAATAAGGAGCGTTAGCGGGTTCATGATTGTGCCAGTCTTGCGCTGGCCGGGCCGATCCGGCGGGGCGGCCGCTTCGGGCCGTGTCGGCCGAGCCATCCGGTTCAGGCGCGGCGTACGTCGTCCAGGGGAAAGCGCGTGACCGGATAGCCCAGCCCTTCGGGGATTGTCAGCCATTCGCGCCCCTCGGCGCTCTCCTGCCGTCCGCTGATCGGGGTCGGGGGAAACATGCGGGCATCGCTCGCCGCCGCCGCGAAGTCCGCGTGCGGGGCGAGCCGCATGAGGTTGCACAGGGTTGGGAATATCAAGGACAGTTCGCCGCGCCCGGCCTGCATCAGGGCCTCTTGCGCGCTGAGCCAGCAGAGGCGGCTGTGCTCCGTTCCGTCTATCGTCAGCTCGACCGCGCCGGTGCCAAGGTCGGCCAGGTAGAACCGCGTGTCGAAAGCCCGTCCCTCCGGTCGTTGCCAGCGGGCGAAGGGAACCAGCGCATTGAGGTCGAGCGTCCAGCCGTAGTGCGCCAGCACTTTGCCCAGCGCGCTCTCGCGGTGGAGGAGGTCGCGGGCGGCGGCGACCTCCTGCGCGGTGACGGTCTGCTTTACACCGAGCAAAAGTCCTGTTTCTTCAAGCGTCTCGCGCACGGCGGCGACCCGGGCAGCGAGGTCCTCGGGATCGGCTTCGGAGCTGCCGAGCTGGGCGGCAAGATCATGATCGGCGGGATCGACCTTGCCGCCGGGAAAGACCGTCGCACCCGGCGCAAACCTTTGCGATGCGGCCCGCTCGGCCAAAAGCAGCTCTGCCGGACCGCCGCTGGCTGAGCGGCGAAAGACTATCGCCGTGGCAGCCGGAATGCGCTGGGGGTGGGGATCGGATTGGGGGGCTTCGCTCATCGACCGAACCTTGCCGCTGCGGCGGGGACTGGCAAGGCCCATGATTTACCGTCCTATCGAATGGTAGGATGTCGGGCCGCTTTACACCGTCGCGGCCGGGGGCAATGGGTGAAAGCGGAAAATCCCGGAAAAATGGGCGTTTATTGAATTTGGCACGGGTTGTGCTACGTGGTGTGTACCCCAAGCAGTCTCGAATAGAGGTGGGGCTGCATCCTGGTCTCCGCGGCCCCGCCTCCCCGAGTTTTCCCAATCTCCCGGTCCCACCCGGGAAAAACACAAAAAACTAAGCCCCGCGAACTCTGGTCGGTACGCGGGGCTTGTTTATTTGGGCCGGTTTGTTCGGGCGGGTGCTTTGCACCGCGCCGGGCGTGGCCTGCGATCAGGCGGCCGGCTTGACGTCGGCCACGAGCTGCTGCAGCTCGCCCGCCTCGAACATTTCCATCATGATGTCGCTGCCGCCGACGAATTCGCCCTTCACATAGAGCTGGGGAATGGTCGGCCAGTCGGAATAGGCCTTGATGCCCTGGCGGATTTCCATGTCCTGCAGCACGTCGACGCTGGCATAGTCCACGCCGAGGTGCTCCAGGATCGCAATGGCGCGGCTCGAGAAGCCGCACTGCGGAAACAGCGGCGTGCCCTTCATGAACAGGACGACTTCGTTGCCTTCGACGATCTCGGCGATGCGGGCATTTGAATCGGACATGGCTTCGGACGACCTTTGTACGGGAATGGGTAGTATCTGGGTGATCAGGTGGGAACAGCGGTGGTCAGTTGCAAGGCGTGAAGTTCGCCTCCCATCCGGCCGCCGAGCGCCTTGTAGACCATCTGGTGCTGGGCCACGCGGCTCTTGCCGGCAAAGGCCGCGGAGACGACGTGGGCCTTCCAGTGGTCGTTGTCGCCGGCAAGGTCGTCCATCGTGATCTCGGCATCGGGAAGGGCGGCGCGGATCAGCGCTTCGATATCTGCGGCGGCCATCGGCATGGTGCTGTCCTCAGGCTTCGCCGAGTAGCGCGCGGCGGGCCTCGACGGCCTTGCCCTCGAGCGCGGCGCGAACCTCGCTCTCGTTGGCATCGACCCCGGCGGCGATCAGGTCGCCGAGGATCTTGCGAACCACGTCCTCGTCGCCCGATTCCTCGAAGTCGGCCTGGACCACGCCCTTGGCATAGCCTTCCGCTTCCACGTCCGAGAGGCCCATGCGCTGGGCCGCCCAGTTGCCCAGCAACCGGTTGCGGCGGGCGGTGATGCGGAACAGCATTTCCTCGTCACGAGCGAACTTGGCTTCCTCGGCGCGTTCGCGGTCCTTGAAACTCGTCATGTTTGTCTCGTCCTTCGTGCGATCAATCAGGCCCTGCGACCAGTGGTTCAGGCGGCCCGGGCGATTCCCTTGGCGAGGAACGGCAATTGCTCCTTCGCCTTCGCCTCATAGCCGGCGATCTCGTCCTGCCGCGCCAAGGTCAGCCCGACCTCGTCGAGCCCGCCCAGCAGGCAGTGCTTGCGGAACGGATCGATCTCGAACGAGAAGCGGTCCTGGAACGGGGTGGTAACGGTCTGCGCCTCGAGGTCGATGTGGATCGGATCGGTCTCGGCCACTTCCATCAGCCGGTCGATCGCCGCCTGCGGCAGGACGACGGCGAGGATGCCGTTCTTGAAGGCATTGCCCGAGAAAATGTCCGAATAGGACGGCGCGATCACCGCTTTCACGCCCATGTCGAGCAGGGCCCAGGCAGCATGTTCGCGGCTCGATCCGCAGCCGAAGTTGTCTCCGGCGATGATAATCGGAGCGCCGGCATAGGCCGGGTTCTCGAACACGTTGCCCGGTTCCTTGCGCACGGTCTCGAACGCGCCCTTGCCCAGCCCTTCGCGGGTGATGGTCTTGAGGAAGTGGGCCGGGATGATCACGTCGGTGTCGACGTTCTTGCGCCCGAACGGGTAGGCCTTGCCGTCAATCACCTGGACCGGATCCATCAGTCAGTCTCCGGCGCGTCTTCGGGACGGACGGGCGCTGCGGTTGGCTTCTCGCTGTCCTTGCGGCGGGTGACGTAAAGCACGGCCGCGGCCAGCGCTGCCGAGCCGATCGCGGCCCCGGCAATGGCGGCCTTGCCGGTCCAGTTGGTCTTTTCGGAGTTCTTGCTCATGGCCTTCCTATGTCCACCCGCGCCGCCGGTTTCAAGCCGGGGCAGGCGATTTATCGTCGTTTTCGCCGCGGCCTTTCGTTTCGGCCACTGCTCCCTTTGCGTCGGCAGGCGTGCCGCAGGCCATGCAGAAGCGGAAGAACGCCATCTTGCGGGCGTCGCAGCGCGAACAGTGGTCGAACAGGGTCATCCCGCAGTGGACACAGAAATTGGTCTCGCTGCCGTCCATCGCCGCGATCGGCCGGTCGCAGCCGGGACAGACCCGGGCGGCCATCTTCTTGAACGCCTCGTCGTGGGTAACGAGCTTGCGGCGCTCCTCCTCGGCCTGGGCTTCGACTTCGCGCCGCCGCTCGAGGTAATGGCGCATGTTCTTGATCAGGAAATGCCCGGCAGCCACGGTCAGGGCGATGCCCACGCCGTAGCGGACATAGCCGCCATAGCTCGGCAGATACGGCACCAGTTCCACGAAGAACACGAAGACCGCCGCCAGCACGAACCCGCGTGACAGCGGCCAGTATTCGCCCTTGCGCTTCTTCACCACCAGCCATGCCGCCACCAGCAGCATCGGCAGGGTGATCGCAAGGCGCAGCAGGAAGATCCGCAATTCCTGCCAGAACAGGGCGCGCTCATAGGCGGGCTGGGCCAGCCGGTCGATCGCCGCGCGCTGTTCGCGCAGCGCCGATTCGCGCTGGGCCAGCGGCGTGCGCTCGTTCTCCAGCGCGGCGATGGCGTCCTGCGTCGCCCGTTCATTGGCCTTGAGCTGTTCGAGCTGGCGGGTGCGGGCGATCACTTCGGGGTCCTGCCCCGGATCGGTCGTGGCCGTGCGGGTCTGGATCCAGGCCTGGAAGGTCTCGGTCGCGGTCTGCGAGGCGCGCTGGGCCTGGCTCTGCTGGAGCCGCGCGATTTCGAGCTTGTCGTCGATCTCGCGTTCGCGGCGCACGATCACGTTGATTTCGCGCTCGATCCCCACGGTCTGCGCGGCGGGCACGAACTGGTCCGGGGAAAGCGAGGACTCGACCTGCGGCAGATCGCCGATGATCAGGTTGCCCAGCCCGACGATGAACCCGGCAAAGACCACCGAGATCGCCCAGAGAACGATCGTATAGGCCCGCTCCGGTACGCGTACCCCCTTCATCATGGCTGCAGTCCCCCTCTCGGACCGAACATGATGCAAGGTGGGGGCCAGTGTAAAGCGAACGTGTAAAGCGATCAGGCGAGGAAGCGGGCCATATCCTCCCAGCGCGCCCGCTTGTCCTCGAACGAGACCGCGCAATAGGCCGGGCTGCTCGAAGGCAGGGTGACCAGTTTCCACCTGTCGCAACCGCGCAGTTGCCGCGCTCCGATCCGCGCCGCGGTGCCGCCATTGAAGGCCAGCGCGCGCAGGGCCGGCAGTCGTTCGCAGGCCTCGGCCAAGGGATTCGCCTCGTGCGCGGTGATCGCCGCATCAAGGCTGCCCGAGCGCTCGCCCGAGCGGACGACATCCCACAGGCCCACACGGTGCGCGAGCAATTCGCCCAGCCGCGTCTCATAGGGCAGGGCGGCCAGATCGCACCCGATCACCGCGCCGACAAGCCGCCAGAACTGGTTGCGGGGATGGGCGTAATACTGCCGCGCGGCGAGCGAAACCTCGCCCGGCAGGCTGCCGAGGATCAGCAGGCGGGTCCGTTCGTCGGCGACGGGCGCGAAGGAATGCTTGCGCCCGCCGCTCACCCGGTCAGTCGACCAGTTCGCGCACGTCGGTCAGGTGCCCGGTCACGGCCGCCGCCGCCGCCATCGCCGGGGAGACGAGGTGCGTGCGGGCGCCGGGGCCCTGGCGGCCGACGAAGTTGCGGTTCGAGGTCGAGGCGCAGCGCTCGCCCGGCGGCACCTTGTCGGGGTTCATGGCGAGGCAGGCCGAGCAGCCCGGTTCGCGCCATTCGAGGCCTGCGTCGGTGAATATCTTGTCCAGCCCTTCGGCCTCGGCCATTTCCTTGACGAGGCCCGAGCCGGGGACGACGATCGCCCATTTTACGCCGGCAGCCTTGTGGCGGCCCTTCACCACGGCGGCGGCGGCGCGCAGGTCCTCGATCCGGCTGTTGGTGCAGGAGCCGATGAAGACGTTCTGGATCTCGACGTCGGTCATCTTCGTGCCGGGGGTCAGGCCCATGTAATCGAGGCTGCCCTGCGCGGCGCGCTGCTTGGACGGATCGGCAAAGCTTTCCGGCGCCGGAACCACGCCGCCAATCGGCACGACGTCCTCGGGGCTGGTGCCCCAGGTCACGGTCGGCTGCACGTCGGCGGCATTGATCACGACCGACTTGTCGAACTTCGCACCCGGATCGGTGGCCAGGCTCTTCCACCAGGCCACGGCCTTGTCCCAGTCCTCACCGGTCGGCGCCAGCGGCCGACCCTTGAGGTAAGCGATGGTCTTGTCGTCGGGCGCGACGAGGCCGGCACGCGCGCCGCCCTCGATCGACATGTTGCAGACGGTCAGGCGGCCCTCGATCGACATGTCCTCGAACACCTTGCCGCGATACTCGATCACGTGGCCGGTGCCGCCGGCCGTGCCGATCACGCCGATGATGTGCAGGATCAGGTCCTTGGGCGTGATGCCGGGGGACAGTTCGCCCTCGACCCGCACTTCCATCGTCTTCGACTTCTTGAGCAGCAGGGTTTGGGTGGCGAGCACGTGCTCGACCTCGCTGGTGCCGATGCCGAAGGCCAGGGCGCCGAGGCCGCCGTGGCACGAGGTATGGCTGTCACCGCAGACGATCGTCGCGCCGGGCAGGGAAAAGCCCTGTTCCGGGCCGACGACGTGGACGATGCCCTGCTCGCGGTCGGTCGAGCCGATATAGCGGATGCCGAAGGCCGGCGCGTTCGCTTCCAGCGCGGCAAGCTGCTGCGCGCTCTCCGGGTCGGCGATCGGCAGCTTGTGCCCCTCGGCGTCCTTGCGCGGGGTGGTCGGCAGGTTGTGGTCCGGCACGGCCAGCGTCAGGTCGGGGCGGCGCACCTTGCGGCCCGAGACGCGGAGCGCCTCGAAGGCCTGCGGGCTCGTCACCTCGTGAACGAGGTGGCGGTCGATATAGATCAGGCTGGTGCCGTCGTCCTGGGTATCGACCACGTGGGCGTCCCAGATCTTCTCGTAGAGCGTGCGCCCAGTGCTGGTTGTGGTGCTGGTCATGATGAGCGCGAACTAAGCGCGAGGGGGCGGAAAAACAAGATGCGATCAGGCCAGAATCGCGCCGATGCGCCGTGTCGCCGCTTTCCTACATCGCAGCGGGCTGGCATGTTTTGCTCTGCCGCCCGCCATTGGGCCGGGCGGTTCCTTGAAATCGTCGGAATGGTGATCGCGGTTGGACAAGTGTCACCCATGCATTCTGGCGCAAGTCGTTGAAATTACGACAGGCGATGTCAGGCGCAGGGTTACACTCGTGTCACCCTGCCTTGGACTTGTGCGCCAGTTCGATCCCGCAGGCGGAAAGGGGCAAGACGCGGGCGGGTCCATAAATGGCTTTCGCACGGGAAAAGGGGCGCCCCTTTCGGGGCGCCCCTTCCGATTCCCCGCCCGGGGTTAAGGGTTACCAGCGGCGGCCGTCACGGTCGTGGCGTTCGACCTGAAGGCGGGCCTTCACGCGGTCGATCCGGACCTGCAGCGTGCGGAATTCGCGGTTGTCCAGGCCGTTGCGGTTGAAAGCGCGGAACTGGTCGCGGATTTCGCGGACTTCGCGGCGCAGGCCGGCGGCTTCGCGCTCGGAGATGCGGTCGCGGTTGTCGTTGCGATTGACGCGCTGCTCGATCTGGTTGAGCTGGCTGCGGATCGCCTCGGTGCGGGCCGGGGTCTCCTGGCGGAAATCGCGGCCCTGGTAAGGCTGGGCCGAAGCCACGCCGGCGCTGCCCAGCGCGGTGATGGCAACGAGGGCCGGGGCGATGATCTTGGTCAGGGTGCGCATTGTTTGCTCCTTCTTGGGCTCTTCGACTTTCTGGGGACGTGTCGTTTCGTCCGATGCGTTCATGTTTATGCCTTTGAATATGAACGCCAGAAGAACCAAAGCGCTCTGTCGATGTCGTAAAATGTCGCGGTTCGTCGCGGTTCGCGCTAAGGGAGGACCATGTCGACGCTAGCCGCCTGCCTTATCGTGATCGCCACCTTCCTCGTCATGGAAGGCGTCGCCTGGTCCAGTCACAAGTACGTGATGCATGGCTTCGGCTGGGCGTGGCACCGCGATCATCACGAGCCGCATGACCGGTTGCTGGAGAAGAACGACCTCTTTGCCCTCGTCGGCGCGGCCATGAGCATTTCCATGTTCGCGTTGGGCAGCCCATTGGTGCTGGGCGCCGATGCCTGGGCGCCCGGAACGTGGATCGGGCTCGGCATCCTGTGTTACGGCGTGGTTTATTCGCTGATCCACGACGGGCTGGTTCACCAGCGCTGGTTCCGCTGGGTCCCGCGCCGGGGTTATGCCAAGCGGCTGGTCCAGGCGCACCGGTTGCACCATGCCACGATCGGCAAGGAAGGCGGGGTCAGCTTCGGCTTCGTCTTTGCGCGCGACCCGGCGGTGCTCAAGCAGGAGCTCAAGGCCCAGTCGGCGCGCGGCATCGCCGTCGTGCGCGAGGCCGTTGCGGATTGAGTCCTATTCGGCCCGGGTCCAGATCCACCAGCCGCTGGCCGAGCAGATCAGCAGGGGTGCCAGAACCCAGGGCAGGCCGACCAGCGCGGCGCTGAGTGCCACGCTGGCGGCCATGGCGGTCAGCGCGGCAAGCTTGGCCCGGCGCGGAATCGCGCGGCGCTCGCGCCACTGCCGCAGCGGCGGGCCATAGGTGGGATGATCGAGCAGGCGCTGTTCCCACACCGGGTGCGAGCGGGCGAAGCAGAAGGCCGCGAGGAGAAGGAACGGCACGGTCGGCAGCAGCGGCAGGACGATGCCGACGATGCCGGTGCCGAGCGCGAGGAGCCCCGCCGCCAGCCAGAACGGGCGGGTGAGCTTCTTCAAGCCCCGGCCGCTCCCTCGGCCAGCCGGGTGGCCGTTTCGCGGATCAGCGCGATCATGTTGGGCACGCCCTGCGTCCGATTGGAGGAGAGCTGGTTCTTCAGGTCAAAGGGAGCGAGCGCAGCCGCAACGTCGGTCGCGGCCACTACTGCGGCCGGCTTGTCCTGCACGGCCGAGAGCACGAGGGCGACGATCCCTTTGGTGATGGCGGCATTGCTGTCGGCAAGGAAATGGAGGCGATGATCAGCGGTCTGGGTCGGATAGACCCAGACGCTGGCCGAGCAGCCGCGCACCTTGGTTGCTTCGGTCTTGAGCGCGTCGGGCATGGGATCGAGCTCGCGGCCAAGCTCGATCAGCAGGCGGTAACGTTCGTCGCCATCGAGGAATTCGTACTCGTCGCGGATGTCTTCAAGGCTGCGCATGGCCGCTGCCCTAACCGGCTCGAAGCGGGCGGGCAAGGTTAAGCAAGCTTCAACCAAGGATGATTACCTAGTTTGCGGGACAAGATTGCTCAGGGGAACCAAGATGTTCAAAGTCGCCCAATTTCTGGTGCGCAACAAGCTCGTGTTGATCGGCGCGGTGGCCATCGGCTTCATGGTTTTCGGCCGCAATGCGAGCGATGACAAGCCGGTCAATCCGTGGGGCGACCATGCCGCCCAGACTGCGCAGGCGTCGTCGTCGGGCGACTCGATGACCGGCAAGGCCTTTGGTGTGGTGGCCGGGGCCGCGAAGCAGTACGCCGGGATCGATATCGGCGGGGTCGCGCCCGACAAGCTGCGCCAGGATACGGTCGATAACTGGCAAAAAACCGGCGATGCGGCCAAGCAAGCCAACGGCAACTGAGCGCTTGCCTTTTCGGGGATAGGCGCCTATTTCGCCCTCCATCCCGACATTGTGATGCAACGTAGGGGCTGGCGCCGGAAGGGGCCGGCACCAAACCGCATTGCAAGCCGGCTGCATGGAGACTGCATTGGCGGATATCGCGCGTATTACCGAGATCGTGGAGCCCGAGGTGAAGGCCCTGGGCTTCGAGCTCGTGCGCGTGATCCTTTTCGGCAAGTCGGAGGTGGGTGACGAGGAGCACACGCTTCAGATCATGGCCGAGCGGCCCGAGACCGGGCAGCTGGTGCTGAATGACTGCGCGGCCCTGTCGCACCGCATTTCCGACCGGATCGATGAGCTGGAAGAAGCCGGCGAAATCCTGATCGAGGAGGCCTACCGGCTCGAGGTTTCCTCGCCGGGGATCGACCGTCCGCTGACCCGGGCCAAGGACTATGTCCAGTGGGCCGGGCACGAGACGCGGGTTGCGCTCAAGGTGCCGGTCGAGGGCAATCGCAAGAGCCTGCAGGGCGACCTGGTCGGGATCGAGGGTGATGTCGTCACGCTCGACGACAAGAAATCGGGCAAGGTTTCCTTCCCGATGGCAGACATTCATTCGGCGAAGCTGGTCCTGACCGACAGGCTGCTCGCCGCCGCCCGGCCGCTGGATGTGAGCGGCGCCGACGATTTTGAAGACGAGTCCGCTGACGGGCTCGAAGAACAGGAAGACTGACTATGGCCAGTGCGATTTCCGCGAACCGCGCCGAGCTGCTGGCGATCGCCAATTCGGTCGCCACCGAGAAGATGATCGACAAGTCGATCGTCATCGAGGCGATGGAAGAGGCGATCCAGAAGAGCGCCCGCAACCGTTACGGTGCGGAAAACGACATTCGCGCCAAGCTCGATCCGCGCACCGGCGACCTGCGCCTGTGGCGCGTCGTGGAAGTGGTCGAAGTGGTCGAGGACTACTTCAAGCAGGTCGACCTCAAGCAGGCCGAGAAGCTGCAGAAGGATGCCAAGCTGGGCGACTTCATCGTCGACCCGCTGCCGCCGGTCGACCTTGGCCGCATCGACGCCCAGTCGGCCAAGCAGGTGATCTTCCAGAAGGTCCGCGATGCCGAGCGTGACCGCCAGTATGCCGAGTTCAAGGACCGTGCCGGCGAAGTGATCACCGGCGTGATCAAGTCGGTCGAGTTCGGTCACGTGATCGTCAACCTCGGCCGCGCCGAGGGCGTGATCCGCCGCGACCAGCAGATCCCGCGCGAGGCCGCCCGCGTCGGCGAGCGCGTGCGCGCCCTGATCATGAAGGTCGAGCGCCAGAACCGCGGGCCGCAGATCTTCCTTTCCCGCGCGCACCCGGACTTCATGAAGAAGCTCTTCGCGCAGGAAGTGCCGGAAATCTACGACAGCATCATCGAGATCAAGGCCGCCGCCCGCGATCCGGGCAGCCGCGCCAAGATCGGCGTGATCAGCCGCGATTCGAGCATCGACCCGGTCGGCGCCTGCGTCGGCATGAAGGGCAGCCGCGTTCAGGCCGTCGTGCAGGAACTGCAGGGCGAAAAGATCGACATCATCCCCTGGAGCGAGGACACCGCGACCTTCGTGGTCAATGCGCTGCAGCCGGCCACGGTCAGCCGCGTGGTGATCGACGAGGAAGAAGGCCGCATCGAGGTGGTCGTGCCCGATGACCAGCTGTCGCTCGCCATCGGCCGACGGGGCCAGAACGTGCGCCTCGCCAGCCAGCTGACCGGCCGCCAGATCGACATCATGACCGATGCCGAGGCTTCGGAGAAGCGTCAGAAGGAATTCGCCGAGCGCTCGAAGATGTTCGAGGAAGAGCTCGACGTCGATGAGACCCTCTCGCAGCTGCTGGTGGCCGAAGGCTTCAGCGAGCTGGAAGAAGTGGCCTATATCGAACTGGCCGAACTGGCCGGGATCGAAGGCTTCGACGAGGAGCTGGCCGAGGAACTGCAGAGCCGTGCGCTCGAAGCGCTGGAGCGCCGCGAGGAAGCCAACCGCCAGGCCCGCCGGGCCCTTGGCGTGGAGGACGATCTCGCCGAGCTGCCGCACCTCACCGAGGCCATGCTGGTCACCCTCGGCAAGGCCGGGATCAAGACCCTCGACGACCTCGCCGACCTCGCTACCGACGAGCTGATCGCCAAGAAGCGCACCGAGCAGCGCCGCCGCGACGGCACCCGCCGCGAGCGGACCGACGACAAGGGCGGCGTCCTTGGCGAATATGGCCTGTCGGAAGAGCAGGGCAACGAGATCATCATGGCCGCCCGCGCGCACTGGTTCGAAGACGAGCCCGAAACTGAGGAGGCCGCCAATGCGGATTCCTCGCAATGAGCGCGTAAGCTCCGACAATTCGGCTGACGGTCCGGAGAGGAAATGCATCCTCTCCGGGGAGGTGGCTCCGCGTGAAGCGCTGATCCGGCTGGCGATCTCGCCGGACGGACAGGTGCTGCCCGATGTCCTGGCGCGTGCGCCGGGACGCGGCGCGTGGATCGGCGTTTCGCGCGCGGCCCTTGAAAATGCGCTGGCCAAGGGCAAACTAAAGGGAGCCTTGGCGCGCGCGTTCAAGGGCGCGCCACTCACCATTCCCGAAGACCTGCCCGAGCGGATCGAGGCGGCCTTGCTGCGCGCCTTTGCCGACCGGCTGGGGCTGGAAAAGCGCTCTGGCCGCCTGCTTACCGGATCGGACCGGATCGCCGAGAACGCGCGGGGCGGCAATGTCGCTTGGCTGGCCCATGCCGCCGATGCGAGCGACGACGGTTCGCGCAAGCTCGACCAGGCGTGGCGGGTGGGCGAAGAGGCTGAAGGAAGCGGGATGGCCGGTGTGCGCTTGCCACTGGACCGGGCGGCTCTGTCTGTGGCATTGGGCCGCGACAACGTCGTCCACCTGGCGCTGACCGATTCCGCGGCGGCCGAACGGCTGAATGCGGTGCTGGAGCGGCTGGTCCACTATCTGGATCAGCCTCGCGAGACCGGAACAGAAGACCTGAACGAGCGGGCGGCCCCTGAAGCGGCTGCCTCCTCGGGCACGACGCATTGATACGAAGGACTGTTTGGAACCTATGAGCGAGACCGACAACAAACCGACGCTGGGCCGCAAGCCGCTTGGGCTGAAGCGTTCGGTCGAAGCGGGCGAGGTCAAGCAGACCTTCAGCCACGGCCGCACCAACAAGGTGGTGGTCGAGGTGAAGAGCCGCAAGCTGATCCGCAAGCCGGGCGAGGGCGGCGAAGCTGCCCCGGCGGCGCCGGAGCCGGCTCCGGCGCCCGCGCCCGTCGCTGCGGCTCCGGTCCGTCCGGCTCCGCCGCCGCCGCCGCCGTCGGCCAGCCGCGAGACCCGTCAGGAAATGCAGGTCCGCCTGCTGCGCGAGGCCGAGGAACAGCGCCTTCGCATGGCCGAGGAATCGCGCCGCCGCGAAGAGGACGAGCGCGCCCGCGCCCTTGAGGAAGAGCGCCGCCGCGCCGAGGAAAACCGCAAGGCGGAAAGCGAGCCGGCACCGGCCGCCGCGCCCGAACCGGCGCCTGCGCCCGAGCCCGCAGCCGAGACTGCGGCGCCTGCCGCCCCCGCTCCTGCGGCCACTCCGGCGCCGGTCGCCAAGGCTTCCGCTCCCGAGGCCCAGCCTGCCGCTGGCAGCACCGCGGCTCCGGCACCGGCCCCGCGCCGGTTCACGCCGGTGACCCCGCAACCCGTGGTCAAGCGCCCCGAGCCGGCCGCGGCCAAGAAGCCTGCCGCGCCGACCCGCGATCGCAAGGCCGAAGATCGCCGCGGCGGCAAGCTGACCGTCAGCCGCGCGCTCAACGAGGATGAGGGCGCGCGCGCCCGCAGCCTCGCCGCGCTCAAGCGCGCCCGCGAGAAGGAGCGCCGCGCGCACTTCGCCGGGCAGTCGCAGCCGCGTGAAAAGCAGGTCCGCGACGTGGTCGTGCCTGACGCGATCACCGTGCAGGAACTGGCCAACCGCATGGCCGAGAAGGGCGCCGACCTCGTGAAGGCGCTGTTCAAGCTGGGCATGATGGTCACCGTCAACCAGACGATCGACCATGATACGGCGGAGCTGCTGGTCGAGGAATTCGGCCATAACATCCAGCGCGTCAGCGAAAGCGACGTGGATATCGACACCAGCACGGACGTCGATGCCGAGGAGTCGCTGAAGGTCCGTCCGCCGGTCGTGACCATCATGGGCCACGTCGACCACGGCAAGACCAGCCTGCTCGACGCGCTGCGCGGCACCGATGTGGTGCGCGGCGAAGCCGGCGGCATCACCCAGCATATCGGTGCCTACCAGATCAAGACCAAGGGCGGCGACCTCGTCACCTTCCTTGATACGCCGGGCCACGAAGCTTTCACCGAGATGCGCATGCGCGGTGCCAATGTCACCGACATCGTCATCCTGGTGGTGGCGGCCGACGACGGGATCATGCCGCAGACGATCGAGGCGATCAATCACACCAAGGCGGCCGGCGTGCCGATGATCGTGGCGATCACCAAGGCCGACAAGCACGAGGCGAACCCGCAGAAGATCCGCGAACGCCTGCTGGAGCACGAGATCGTGGTCGAGCAGATGAGCGGCGATGTGCAGGACGTCGAGGTTTCGGCCAAGACCGGGCAGGGACTGGACGAGCTGATCGAGAAGATCCTGCTCCAGGCCGAACTGCTCGAGCTCAAGGCCAATCCGGACCGCGCCGCCGAAGCGACCGTGATCGAGGCCAAGCTCGACAAGGGCAAGGGCCCGCTGGCGACCGTCCTGGTCACGCGCGGCACGCTCAAGGTCGGCGACATCCTCGTGGTCGGGACCCATTCGGGCCGCGTCCGCGCCATGCTCGACGACAAGGGGCGGCAGGTGAAGGAAGCTCCGCCGTCGCTCCCGGTCGAAGTGCTGGGTCTCGGCGGCGTGCCGATGGCCGGCGACACCCTGACCGTGGTGGAAAGCGAAGCCCGCGCCCGCGAGGTTGCGGCTTACCGCCAGGAACAGGCGACGGCCAAGCGCACCACGCAGGCTCCTGCCAGCATCGAGAATATGTTCTCGGCCCTGGCGGCCAAGCAGACCGTGCTGGAATATCCGATCGTCATCAAGGCCGACGTCCAGGGTTCGGCCGAAGCCATCGTCAACGCGCTCAATCGCTTGTCGAACGACGAGATCAAGGTGCGCATCCTGTCCTCCGGCGTGGGCGCGATCACCGAGAGCGACGTTGCGCTGGCTGGTGCCGCGGGCGCGCCCATCGTGGGCTTCAACGTCCGTCCCAACGCCAAGGCGCGCGAGATGGTCGAGCGCCAGAAGGTGCGGATGAAGTACTTCGACGTGATCTATCACCTGACCGAGGACGTGGCCAAGGAAATGGCCGGCCAGTGGGGTCCGGAGCGGATCGAGCACGTTGTCGGCCGCGCCCAGGTCAAGGAAGTGTTCCCGGCCGGCAAGAAGGACAAGGCCGCGGGCCTGCTGGTGCTGGAAGGCTACATCAAGAAGGGCATCAATGCCCGTCTTACCCGCAACGACGTCATCGTTTCCAAGACGATCATCGCCTCGCTGCGGCGCTTCAAGGAAGACGTGCCGGAAGTGCGCACGGGCCTCGAATGCGGTGTGGTCCTGCAGGACACCAACGACATCAAGCCGGGCGACATGCTCGAAGTCTTCGAGGTCGAGGAGCGCGAGCGCACCGTTGGCTGAGCGGCGAAAGCCGGTCTGGCGGTAACGCGAGAATGACGGAAAGCCGGGCCGCGGGGCCCGGCTTTCCTGTTTAAGGCGCCGGGCGCAGAACTGCCGGGCCGCGATGATGGGGATATGGGCCGATGCCGCGCTATGCTGCCTTCCTGGGATCGATCAACGTGGGCGGCAACCGGCTGACCATGGCCGAATTGCGTGAGGCGCTGGCGCGGGAGGACTTCGTCAACGTCGAGACCGTGGTGGCGAGCGGCAACGTGCTGTTCGACCACGACGAGCGGCCGACGCGCGGGCTTGAGGAGAAGCTCGAATACGTGCTGCGCGACCGGTTCGACATGCGCTCGATCGCGGCTGTTCGCAGCCGCGACGAGGTGGCGGCGGCGATCGCGGACAATCCTTTTGCCAAGGATGGCGAGCCGAACATGGTCCACACCATGTTTCTGGAGAGCGACGCCGATCCGGCGCAGTTCCGGGTCTTGCTCGCCGATCATGAGGGTCGGGGGCCCGAGCGGCTCGCGCTGGGGGACCGGGCGCTTTACATCGACTACGTGGAGGGAGCGGGGCGGAGCCGGCTCACCACCCAGTTCATCGAGCGGCGGCTGGGCCGGCGGGGCACGGCGCGCAATTTGCGCTCGCTCGCGCGGATCCTGGCCAAGATGGACGAGCAGGCATGAAAATGGGGCGGCCCCGCGAAGGACCGCCCCATTGTTTGATCGGCCGGGGCCGACTGATTAGAAGCTGTTGGCGATGACCGAGGCAATCACGCCGGTGCTGATCGCGACCAGCAGGGCGTCGTTGCCCGAACGAACCCAGTGATAGCCGCGCGGCGGGGCCTTCAGCCCGCGATGGCCGCGGTAGTTGATCACGGTGTAGTGCGGTGCGCGCGCGGGTTCGAAGCGCTGGCCCTTGCGGAAGGGATTGCCCTTGGCGACGACGCTGACATGCTGGCCGTGGTTGTCCGGCTTGGCAAAGGCCGGGGCGGCAGCCGGGAGGACGAGAGCCGCGGCGAGGGCTGCGGTCAAATACTTATTCATGGTTTTTCCTTGCATTGCTGCGTCGAACACGGGTTTCATAACGCTACTTTTTGTGAACGGGTCCTGCATAAAATGTCGAAAATTGTCGCAATGCGGAAAATGCCTCGCGCGGAAGGGCTCGCTTGCACGCGCAGGGGTGCCTATATCGGCGCACACTTCAGGATGATGTGATTTGGCCAGACAGCAAACGACCCCCGAAACCCGCTCCGTTCGCCTGCTCAAGGTGGGCGAGCAGGTGCGTCATGTGATTTCCGAACTGCTTGCCCGCCAGCTGGTGCACGACGACGTGCTGACCGGGCACACGATTTCCGTGACCGAAGTGCGGATGAGCCCGGACCTGCGCCATGCCACGGTCTTCGTGAAGCCGCTGCTGGGGGCGGACGAGGAGCCAGTGCTCAAGGCGCTGCGCACTCATACGGCCTATTTCCAGAAGGAAGTGGCGGGCAAGCTCAAGCTGAAATACGCTGCGAAGATCAAGTTCCTGCCGGACGAAAGCTTCGACGAGGCGACGCGGATCGATGCCTTGCTGAACGATCCGCGCGTGCGCCGCGACATCGGCGAGGATTGAGCGGCCAAAAGGCAATGGCCAAGCTCTATTTCTACTATGCCAGCATGAATGCGGGCAAGTCGACCAACCTGCTGCAGGCGGCCTTCAACTACCGCGAACGGGGCATGGCGGCCATGTTGTGGACCGCGGCGCTGGACGACCGCAGCCAGGGCAAGCCGATCGCCAGCCGGATCGGGCTCGAGGCCGATGCCCATCGTTTCGACGCCGAAACCGATCTGTGGGACCGGGTGGCGGGAGCGAACCGGATCGAGCCGCTGGCCTGCGTGCTGGTCGACGAGGCGCAGTTCCTTTCTCCCGCGCAGGTCTGGCAATTGGCACGGGTGGCGGACGAAGCCGGGATTCCTGTGCTGTGTTATGGCCTGCGCACCGATTTTCGCGGCGAGCTGTTTCCTGGCTCGGCGGTGCTGCTGGGGATTGCCGACAGCCTGGTCGAGCTCAAGGCGGTGTGTCATTGCGGCCGCAAGGCGACGATGAACCTGCGTGTCGACGAGAGCGGGCGTGCGGTGTCCGACGGCGAGCAGACCGCGATCGGCGGCAACGAGCGCTATGTTGCGCTGTGCCGCAAGCATTTCAGCGAGGCGCTCGGCAATTGATGGACGGACCTTTTTACCAGGCGGCTGCACTGATCGTGCCGCTGATCATCGCAATTGTCTTTCACGAGGTTGCGCACGGGCTGGTGGCCCGGCGGCTGGGTGACCCGACGGCACAGGAGATGGGGCGGCTCACCTTCAATCCGCTGCGCCATGTCGATCCGGTCGGGACGGTGATCCTGCCGGGGATGCTGGCGCTGGCGAGCCTGCCGGTTTTCGGCTGGGCGAAGCCGGTGCCGGTGATTGCGCAAAGGCTGAATCACCCGCGGCGCGACATGATGCTGGTGGCGGCGGCAGGGCCGGCATCCAATCTGGTGTTGGCCGGCATCGGAGCGGTTTTGCTGGGCCTGCTGGCTCGCGTGTTCGCCGGAGATGCGGGTGGGTCACCACTGGTCGGGTTCGCGGCGCTCAACCTCGTCAATTTCCTTGCGATCAATGTCTTCCTTGCCATTTTCAACCTGCTCCCGATCCCGCCGTTCGACGGGTCGCACATCGTCGAGGGCCTGCTGCCGGGGCGACTGCGCGCGGGCTATGCCAAGGTACGGCGGCTGGGCTTTGCGTTGGTATTGGTCTTGCTGATCCTCTTGCCGACGCTGATCCCGGGCTTCGATCCGCTTGGCGCGGTAATCCGTACGCCGGTGGGTTGGTTGACCGACCATTACATGGCGCTGGCTGGGTGGGTTTCCGGTGGTTCATCGCGGTAAGAAATTGTCACAGACCCTTGTCGCCGGGAGCCTGAGCGCCAACGTTTCGTTTTAGGGTCAGGGGCATGCAAGGAGTGCGATCATGTCCTTCAAGATGAGCGTTCTCGCGCCGTTCGCGGCGGTCCTGCTGGGCGCGGCGCCTGCGCTGGCCGCCGGCAATTCGCCGTCGGCGCTGCCGGTTGCCGTGGTCAAGGCCGATGCCGAGATTCCCTTCGCTAATCATGGCGGGGTCTATTCGTGGCATGCGGTGAGCGACCGGGAGGTGTGGTTCGAGGATCGCAGTCACAAGTGGTACCGGGCCGAACTGATGATGCCGGCCTTTGACCTGCCCTTCATCGAGGGGGTGGGGATCGACGCGCGGCCGATGGGCACGCTCGACCGGTTCGGCGGGGTGATCGTCAAGGGCCAGACCTATCGCTTCGCCAGCTTCGACCTGATGGCGGGGCCGCCGCCCGATCTCGCGAAGAAGCCGAAGAAGCACTAAACAGGCGCGCCAATTGCCGCTAGGGGCGCGCCATGACGCTGCCCCCCGGATTTTCGCCCAACGGTTGGATCATTCTCGACAAGCCCCACGGTCTCGGCTCGACCCAGGCCGTGGCGGCGGTGAAGCGCAACCTGCGCGAGGCGGGCTACGGCAAGAAGGTCAAGGTCGGCCACGGCGGCACACTTGATCCGCTTGCCAGCGGGGTCCTGCCGATCGCGCTGGGCGAGGCGACCAAGCTGGCCGGGCGGATGCTCGACGCCAGCAAGATATATCAGTTCACCGTGGCTTTCGGGGCCGAGACCGACACGCTCGACCTTGAGGGCAAGGTTATCGCGGAAAGCGATGCTCGGCCGGAACGGGCCGCGTTCGACGCGGTCTTGCCGCGCTTTACCGGGCCGATCGAACAGGTGCCGCCGGCCTATTCGGCGCTGATGGTGGGCGGCGAGCGGGCTTACGACCTGGCCCGCAAGGGCGAAGCGGTCGAGCTGAAGAGCCGGGCCGTGACAATCCACGAGTTGGAGGTGCTGGCATTCTCGCCCGAGGCCGCGACTTTCGTGGCCCATGTCTCGAAGGGCACCTACATCCGGTCTCTCGCACGGGACATCGCAAGGGCGCTGGGAACCTTGGGCCACGTGACCTATCTGCACCGGATCAAGGCGGGTCCGTTCGGCATCGACCGGGCGATTTCGCTGGACAAACTGAACGAAGTGGGTAAGGGCGCGCGGCTTGAGAACGTACTCTTGCCGCTGGAGGCAGGGCTGGTCGACATCCCGGCTCTTGACCTCGGTCCGGAACAGGCAAGGGCGGTCCGTCAGGGCCGCGTTCTGGCCGGGCTGCCCTTCGATGACGGGCTCTACTGGGTGAGGGCCGGCACTGTGCCGGTCGCGCTGGTGGAGCTTTCAGGCGGAAGCCTGATCGTGGCGAGGGGGTTCAATCTTTCGGATGTCGCGGAGTAAATGAATATGTCGGTTACCCCTGAGCTGAAGCAGGAAATCATCAAGGACAACGCGCGCCAGGCCAATGACACGGGTTCGCCCGAGGTCCAGGTCGCGATCCTGACCAGCCGCATCAAGACCCTGACCGAGCACTTCAAGGCCCACCACAAGGATAACCATTCCCGGCGCGGCCTGCTCATGATGGTCAACAAGCGTCGCAGCCTGCTCGACTACCTCAAGAAGAAGGACGTCGAGCGGTACAACGCTCTCATCCAGAAGCTCGGCCTGCGCAAGTAAGGCAAGAGTGGAAGCGGCCCCTAGCGGGCCGCTTCGCGCATCGGGGCAAGGTTTCCCGAAGCGCGATCACCTGGGGCAACCCCGCAATTCGGCGGGGGCCTTTGGGGCAAATGAAAAGCCCCGCACCGGACCGGGACGGAATCCCCGGCAGCAAATCCCGCCGGCAATAGGGCCCGCGGGCTGAAGGAATAACCATGTTCGACGTCAAAACCGTTTCGATTGAGTGGGGCGGAAAGACCCTCACTCTGGAAACCGGCCGCATTGCCCGTCAGGCCGACGGCGCGGTCCTCGCCACTTATGGCGAAACTGTCGTGCTTTGCGCGGTCACGGCCGCCAAGTCGGTGAAGGAAGGGCAGGACTTCTTCCCGCTCACCGTTCACTACCAGGAAAAGTATTCGGCCGCCGGGCGCATCCCGGGCGGCTTCTTCAAGCGTGAACGCGGCGCCACGGAAAAGGAAACGCTGGTTTCCCGCCTGATCGACCGTCCGGTCCGTCCGCTGTTCCCGGAAGGCTTCTACAACGAGATCAACTGCATCGCGCAGGTCCTGTCCTATGACGGCGAGACCGAGCCCGATATCGTTGCGATGATCGCCGCCTCGGCCGCGCTCACCATCTCGGGCGTGCCGTTCATGGGCCCGATCGCCGCCGCGCGCGTCGGCTATGTCGATGGCGAATACGTGCTCAACCCGAAGCAGGACGCCGCGCTCGCCGACGGCCGCCTCGACCTCGTCGTTGCCGCGACCGACACCGCCGTGATGATGGTGGAATCGGAAGCCAAGGAACTGACCGAGGACGAGATGCTCGGCGCCGTGCTGTTCGCTCACGACGAGATCCGCAAGGTGATCGGCGCGATCATCCAGCTGGCCGAGAAGGCTGCCAAGGATCCCTGGAACATCGACCTGTCGGACAACACCGCCGACATCAAGAAGAAGCTCAAGGACATCGTCGGCGCCGACGTTGCCGCCGCCTACAAGCTGACCGACAAGTCGGCGCGTTCGAATGCGCTGAACGAGGCCCGCGCCAAGGCCAAGGCCGCTTTCGCCGATGAGAACCCGCAGACCCAGATGGTCGCGATCAAGACGATGAAGAAGGTGGAAGCCGACATCGTCCGCACCGCGATCCTCAAGGATGGCCAGCGCATCGACGGTCGCACGACCACCCAGGTTCGTCCGATCGAGTCGATGGTCGGCCTGCTGCCGCGCACTCACGGTTCGGCGCTGTTCACCCGCGGCGAAACCCAGACCATCTGCACCACCACCCTTGGCACCAAGGATGCCGAGCAGATGATCGACGGGCTCGAGGGCCTGCGTTACGAGAGCTTCATGCTCCACTACAACTTCCCGCCCTACTCGGTCGGTGAAGTGGGCCGCTTCGGCGCCCCGGGCCGCCGCGAAGTCGGCCACGGCAAGCTGGCCTGGCGCGCGCTGCACCCGGTCCTGCCGACCAAGGAAGAGTTCCCTTACACGATCCGCGTTCTCTCGGACGTCACTGAGTCGAACGGTTCCTCGTCGATGGCCACCGTCTGCGGCGGCTGCCTTTCGATGATGGATGCCGGCGTTCCGGTGAAGCGCCCGGTTTCGGGCATCGCCATGGGCCTGATCCTGGAAGGCAGCGAGTTCGCCGTCCTTTCGGACATCCTGGGCGACGAGGATCACCTCGGCGACATGGACTTCAAGGTGGCCGGCACCTCCGAGGGCATCACCACCATGCAGATGGACATCAAGGTCGCGGGCATCACGCGCGAGATCTTTGAAGTTGCCCTGAAGCAGGCCAACGCCGGTCGCGCCCATATCCTGGGCGAGATGACCAAGGCCCTGGGCGAAGCCCGCACCGAGCTTTCGGCGCACGCTCCGCGCATCGAGACCATCTCGATCGACAAGTCGAAGATCCGTGACGTGATCGGCACCGGCGGCAAGGTGATCCGCGAGATCGTCGCCACCACCGGCGCCAAGGTCGACATCGACGACGAGGGGATCATCAAGATCTCGTCGTCCGACCTGTCGCAGATCGAAGCCGCCAAGAACTGGATCCTCGGCATTGTCGAGGAAGCCGAGGTGGGCAAGGTCTACAAGGGCAAGGTCGTCAACATCGTCGACTTCGGCGCTTTCGTGAACTTCATGGGCGGCAAGGACGGTCTCGTCCACGTTTCCGAAATGAAGAACGAGCGCGTGGAAAAGCCGACCGACGTCGTGTCGGAAGGCCAGGAAGTCTACGTCAAGGTCCTCGAGATCGATCCGCGCGGCAAGGTTCGCCTGTCGATGCGCGTCGTCGACCAGGAAACCGGCGGCGAGCTGGAAGACACCCGTCCGCCGCGCGAACCGCGCGAGCCGCGTGGTGATCGGGGCGACCGCGGTGGCGACCGCCGCGGCCCGCGCCGTGACGACCGTGGCGGCCGGAGCGACCGTGGTCCGCGCCGCGATGGTGATCGTGGTCCGCGCCGCGAGCGTGAAGAGGGTGGCAATCCGGATCACATGCCGGCCTTCCTCAAGGGCGACGACTAAGTCTTCGCACTTTTGTGAAACAGGAGAAGGGGTCGCCTCGGCGGCCCCTTTTTCGTGCAGGCGGGGCGAGCCGGATATATCGTTGGTTAATTGTTGGGCTATTGAGCGAAAACTACGCTAGCCCCCCGAGGGGAGGCGCTGCGCATTGTCGATCGAAAGCAAATCGCGGGTCGACCAGACCCGCCTGATCCACTGGCTGTCGCGCCTGCCGCTGGCGCAGGAGCGGCCACTGGTCGGCTTTTTGTTTGCGGTCCTGTGCAGCCTCATTGCCCTGCTGCTGCGCTGGGAGCTGGATTCGACCCTGCCGGCCGGCTTCCCTTTCGTGACTTTCTTTCCCGCCGTGATCGCCTCGGCGTTCTTTTTCGGGCTGTGGCCGGGGATCGTCTCGGCGGTCCTGTGCGGACTGCTGTCGTGGTACCTGTTCGTGCCGCCGGTCCATTCGCTTTCGCTCGCCGGCGGGGCCGGGGCGGCCATGGCGCTCTATGCCTTCGTGGTGGTGGTGGACATTACCCTGGTCCACCTGATGCAGCGTACCTTCCGCCAGCTCGACCTGGAGCGGGAGACGAGCCGGCAACTGGCCGATCACCGCGAGGTCCTGTTTCGCGAGTTGCAGCACCGGATCGGCAACAACCTGCAGATGGTCGGCGCGCTGCTGTCGCTGCAGAAGCGCCACGTGACGGACGAGGAAGGGCGCGCGGCGCTTGACGAGGCGGGACGGCGCTTGCGCCTGATCGGGCAGGTGCAGCGCCAGCTCTACGATCCGTCGGTCAACCGGCTCGGCCTCGGGCCGTTTCTCGGAGAGATCACGCGCGACATCGTCTCCTCTTCCGGCGAGGCGCGAATCGAATACGTGATTGAGGGCGGGGAAGGGGTGGCGATCAATCCCGATTCGGCAATTCCCCTCGCGCTGATCGTGGCCGAGGCCATCGCCAACGCGATCGAGCACGGCATTGGCCCGGTCGGCAAAGGGATGCTCCGGCTTTCGATCGAACACGGCAATGGACATTTCCTTGTCCACATCGAGAACGACGGCCAGCCGTTGCCTCACAATTTCGATCCCGCCGCCTTCAACAGCCTTGGACTAAGGCTGGCGAACAGCTTGGCAGCCGGGCGCGGCGGCGCCTTTTCCCTGGCGCCGGGCGGCCTGGGAACGCGGGCCACGGTGACCATGCCGCTGGTTGCCGCGCCCGGTTGAAGGCGGACCGATCAGGGTAGTGAAGATCGCCATCGCTTTCACTTGGCGTTCATCACCACGCTGGCTATAGCCGCACCCATGCTGTCTCGTTCGCCGCTCAAGCTCGCCCTGATTGCCACTGCCACCGCGGCTACCGTGCTCGTTGCCGGATGTGCCGGACGGGGGGGCAAGAACCGCGATACCGCCTATGTCGCGCGCGACGTCGACACGCTTTATCTCGCGGCCAAGGGCCGCCTCGACAGCGGACGGACCAAGGAGGCCGCGGCCCTGTTCGACGAGGTCGAGCGCCAGCATCCCTATTCGCCCTGGGCCCGCCGCGCCCAGTTGATGAGCGCGTTCAGCTATTACGTAGACCGGGACTACACCAAGGCCATCCAGTCGGCGCAGCGCTTCCTCTCGATCCACCCGGGTAACAAGGACGCACCTTACGCGTACTACCTGATCGCGATCAGCCAGTACGAGCAGATCAGCGACGTGACCCGCGACCAGAAGGCCACCAAGCAGGCCCAGGACGCGATGAACGAACTGATCCGCCGCTATCCTGACACCCGTTTCGCCGCGGACGCCCGGATCAAGCTCGACCTGATCAACGATCACCTTGCCGGCAAGGAAATGGACATCGGCCGCGCTTACCAGCGGCAGGGCAAGTGGCTGGCCGCCACGTTCCGCTTCCGCACCGTGGTCGACAAGTACCAGGCCACCAGCCATACGCCCGAGGCGCTTTACCGGTTGACCGAAAGCTATCTTTCGATCGGCCTGCCGGAAGAGGCCCAGAAGGCCGCTGCCGTGCTCGGCGCAAATTATCCCGGCAACGAGTGGTATGACCGGGCGTTCCGTCTGATGGGCAAGCACGCGCCGAGCGTTACCGCTTCCTGAGGCATTCTCTGCCGGGCAAGCTCTACCCGCGCGATTGACATTGTCGTGCGGCAGGCGCTTTGTGGCGCCATGCTTTCGCAAAAGACGCGCTATTCGATCCGCGCCCTCCAGCACCTTGCCGATCACTGGCGGCAGGGGCCAGTGCGGCTGGATGCGATTGCCGAGGCGCAGAACATCCCCCGCAAGTTCCTGACCGTAATCCTGTCGGAAATGGTGCGCGAGGGCGTCGTGACATCGCACAGGGGGCGGGAAGGCGGCTATGAGCTGGCGCTGCCCCCGGTCGACATCCGCTACGGAGACATCATCCGCCTGACGCGGGGGAGCCTGGCCCTGGTGCCCTGCGCGGCGCGCAACGCGCACGAACATTGCACCAATTGCCTGCCCGAGGCCGAATGCCGCCTGCGCGGCCTGATGCTCACGCTGCGGGACGAGACGGCCAACATGCTGGACCGGATCACGCTGGCGGACCCAATCAAGCTGGAGCCGCCGTTCCCCGGCGTGGAGGGCTAGGGTCCGTACTCGAGCGGCGATACGGCGCGAAATAGTTCCGCTTCGCCGCGCGATAGCGCTTCTCCTCTTGTCTACTGAAAAAGTAGAGATATGAATGCCGCCAACAAGGAGGCACTCATGGCACAGACGAATCACGCAGGGCACCGCGATGGCGCCGCCCCTGACAAGGCCGCCCAGTTCGATCGCAGCGCTGTGATCGAGGCTGTGACGGCGGCGATCGGACGCCTGCGCTACGGCGCGATCGAGCTCACCGTCCACGACGGCCGGGTGGTCCAGCTCGAAGTTACCGAGCGCCAGCGCTTTTCCTGAGCGTGCCCTTCAGGGGGCTCTTTCGAACTAAAGATTTTCTGCCGCCGGGGGCTTTGTCCGGCATTTCTCATCTGATGCAGACCGGACCGCCGGATGCATCCATTCCCTTCAGAGGATTGGATTCATGCATTCGTTCGTCCGCAGCGGCCTGCTGGCCGCCACCGCTCTTGGCTCGGCGCTTCCGCTTCAGGCTCATGCCGAGGAAGTTCCTGCTTCTGCCGCGCCTATCGCCACCGTTTCCGCGACTGTCGATGCAGCCGGGGCCGATTCCGCCGCTGTTGACGGTGAGCAGCGCAGTTCCGCCGGTACTGGTGCGACCGACCAGGGCGACATCGTCGTCACCGCCCGCCACCGCAACGAAACCTCGCAGTCGGTTCCGCTGGCCATCGCGGTCGTCGGCGGCGATCACATCGACAACACCGGGGCTTTCAACGTCGGCCGCCTGCAGCAGTTGACCCCGACCTTGCAGTTCTATTCGTCCAACCCGCGCAACACCTCGGTCAACGTCCGCGGTTTCGGCGCCCCGCTGGGCCTGACCAACGACGGGATCGACCAGGGCGTCGGCATCTATGTCGACGACGTCTACTATTCGCGCGTCGCTTCCTCGACCTTCGACTTCCTTGACGTGGCCCAGATCGAGGTCCTGCGCGGGCCGCAGGGCACGCTCTATGGCAAGAACACGACCGCCGGCGCGATCAACATCACCTCGCGCCAGCCGACTTTCGATCCGGAAGGCCGGGCCGAAGTGTCTTTCGGCAACTACGGCTATGTCCAGGCCAAGGCGGCCGTATCGGGGCCGCTGTCGGACACGCTGGCGGCGCGGATCGCGATTTCCGAAACCAAGCGGAACGGGACGATCTGGAATTCGACCACCAACAAGTGGAACAATGACCAGTCGAACACCGGCCTGCGCGCCCAGTTGCTGTGGAAGGCGGCGAGCAATCTTGAGGTGAGCCTCGCAGGTGACTGGAGCCACCAGAACACCCTTTGCTGCGCCACCGTGTTCTATGCCTATGTTCCAACGCAGAAGGGGGTGCTCGTCGGCGGTGTTCTGAATCGCCAATACCCGGCGCTCTACGACGTTGCCGCGGGCAAGGCGGCGGGTACTAACGCCTATCTGACCAATCCGGCCAATCAGGGCTTCGCCAACCGGATCAGCGACGTTGACGGCGAACTGCGCGCCAAGCAGTCGATCGGCGGGGCTTCGCTGCGCGCGAAGCTCGATCTCGGCGCAGGCACGCTGACCTCGATCAGCGCCTGGCGCTTCTGGAACTGGGACCCGTCGAACGACCGCGATTTTACCGCGCTGCGGATCACGACCAAGAGCCAGAACCCGTCGAAGCAGCAGCAGTTTACGCAGGAACTGCGCTACAACCAGCACAGCGACGCGCTCGATTTCCAGCTCGGCACTTTCTATTATTATCAGGTCGTCAACACCAACGGCTACCAGGAGCAGGGCGCGGCCGCGACCAAGTGGCTGCTTTCGCCCAGCTCCGACCCGGCCAATGTGTACAACCTGAATGTTCTCAACGGGCTCAATTCGACGAACACGATCCGCCTCGCAAACACCAGCTGGTCGGTTTACGGTCAGGCAAGCTGGCGGCCGCTGCCGGGCCTGACCATCCAGCCGGGCGCGCGGGTCAACTATGACAAGAAGAGCGGGTCCTACAACGCGGTGGTCCGCGATGCGGCCGGCAACCTGCTGACCCCGGGCATGGTCTCGACCGGCACGCCGACGCAGAAGGCGCAGATCGGCGTGCTGCTGCCGGAGAGCTATGCGCCCAGCTTCTCGGCGTGGAACCTCTCCTACGACCTGACGCTGAGCTACGACATCGCCCCCGATGTCCACACCTATGCGACCTATTCGAAGACTTTCCAGACCGGCGGCATCAACCTCAATGGCGTGCCGGCCGATGCGACCACGGGCCTGCCGCAGACCCAGTACCAGACGGTTGCGCCCGAAGGCGTCCATCACTTCGAGTTGGGCATCAAGTCGCAGTTCTTCGACCGCAAGGTCACGCTCAATCTCGCGGCCTTCCGCACCGACATCAGCAACTATCAGGCGGTGTTCTCGAGCAACAACGCGGCCTCGCTTTCTACGCTGCGCGGCTATGTCGCCAACGTGCCCAAGGTGCGCTCGCAGGGGATCGAGGCAGATTTCTCGGTGCGGCCGAGCGAGCGGTTCAACGCCTATGCCAACTTCGCCTATACCGATGCGACCTACCGCGAGTTCACCAATGCGCCGCCGCCGATCGAGCTCTCGGGCGGGTCGACCTTCTCGGGCACCAATTGCACGATCCCGACCGCGCTGCCGGCCAACGTCAGCCCGGTGAGCTGCAACATTTCCGGCCAGCAGCTGCCCGGCGTGTCGAAGTATTCGCTTTCGCTCGGCGGGGAAGGCAATCTGCCGGTCAAGTTCTTCGGCAAGGATGGGCAGATCTTCCTCGGCGCTGACGGCAATACCCGCAGCTCGTTCTCGTCGAACGCCACGCCTTCGCCGGCGGCGACGTTGCCCGGCTACACCCTGGTCAACTTCCGCTTCGGTTGGCGCTCGGACCGGGATGACAAGGGCCGCAAGATCGACGTTTACGGCTGGGTCCGCAATGCCTTCGACAAGGGTTACGTCGAGCAGTTGCAGGTTGCACCGAACAGCGTCGGCTTGCTGGTGGCCAACATTGGCGATCCGCGTACCTTCGGCGGGACGGTCAAGGTCGAGTTCTGAGCGGAAGGCAGACACGAAAAAGCCCGCCGGAGGATCGCTCCGGCGGGCTTTTTTGATGCCTTGCGGGCTTGGCTTACTCGCCGAAGACGCGCTCGAAGATCGTGTCGATCGCCTTGAAGTGATAGTCGAGGTTGAACTTTTCCTCGATCTGCGCAGGCGTAAGCGCGGCGGCGACTTCCGGGTCGGCCTTGAGCAGTTCCATCAGGTTGAGCTGGCCATCCGATTCCCACACCTTCATCGCGTTGCGCTGGACGAGGCGGTAGGAAGCGTCACGCTCCAGCCCGGCCTGGGTGAGGGCGAGCAGGACCCGCTGCGAGTGGACGAGGCCGCCCATCTTGTCGAGGTTCTTCTGCATCCGCGCCGGGTAGATCACCAGCTTGTCGACCACGCCGGTCAGGCGGGCGAGGGCGAAGTCCAGCGTGATCGTGGCGTCGGGGCCGATGTAACGCTCGACCGAGGAGTGGGAGATGTCGCGCTCATGCCACAGGGCCACGTTTTCGAGCGCCGGGGTGACCGCCGAGCGGACCATGCGGGCAAGGCCGGTGAGGTTCTCGGTCAGCACCGGGTTGCGCTTGTGCGGCATGGCCGACGAGCCCTTCTGGCCGGGCGAGAAGTATTCCTCCGCTTCCAGCACCTCGGTGCGCTGGAGGTGGCGGATTTCGACTGCGAGGCGCTCGATTGAGGAGGCGATCACGCCGAGCGTGGCGAAGAACATAGCGTGGCGATCGCGCGGGATCACCTGGGTCGATACCGGCTCGGGTGCCAGGCCGAGCTTTTCGGCGACATATTCCTCGACCGAGGGATCGATGTTGGCGAAAGTGCCAACCGCGCCCGAGATCGCGCAAGTGGCGATCTCTGCGCGGGCCGCGATCAGGCGGGTCTTGCAGCGGGCAAACTCGGCATAGGCCTCGGCCAGCTTCTTGCCGAAGGTGGTCGGCTCGGCGTGGATGCCGTGGCTGCGACCGATGGTCGGCGTGTACTTGTGCTCCAGCGCCCGGCGCTTGATCGCCTCGAGCAGGGCATCGAGATCGGCGAGGAGGATGTCGGAAGCGCGGGCGAGCTGGACTGCAAGGGTCGTGTCGAGCACGTCGGAGCTGGTCATGCCCTGGTGCATGAAGCGCGCTTCCGGGCCAACCTGCTGGGCCACCCAGTCGAGGAAGGCGATCACGTCATGCTTGGTCACGGCCTCGATAGCGTCGATCGCGGCGACGTCGATGGTGGGGTTGGTGGCCCACCAGTCCCACAGCGCCTTGGCGCCGCTGGGCGGGACCACGCCGAGCTCACCGAGCTTCTCGGTGGCATGGGCCTCGATCTCGAACCAGATCTTGTAACGCGCTTCCGGTTCCCAGATCGCGGTCATCGCGGGACGGGCATAGCGGGGGACCATGGTTCGACTCCTTGTTCGTGGTTGACAGGGCCGCTAGGGGCCGCCCGCGCGGAAGGCAAGAGCGCGGCGCATCGGAGGCGCCGGCCCGATCCCCTGATTTTCGCCGGTCGGGCATTGGAGCGAACCTGATTTAGGCTTACGGTTCAATGATCGATGCCGACTCCATGGACGGGGCTTGTCGATTGGAAGACCGCATGACCCTCGCCGAACAGGGGCATCAAGACCAGAGCCGGCGAAGGCCGGTGGTCCTCCTGGTGGAGGACGAGATCATGATCCGCATGGCGGATGCCGAATCGCTGCGCGAGGCGGGAATAAGCGTGATCGAGGCCGGAAACGGTGCCGAGGGATTGGCGGTGCTGGAGAGCGCGGCCGTGCTGGACGCGCTGATCACCGACATCAACATGCCAGGCGAACTCGACGGTCTGCAACTGGCCGCGCTGTGCCGCGATCTGCGCCCCGGCCTGCCGATCCTGCTGGCATCGGCCCGGCTGCCCGAGGCCGGAGATCCCCGGGCGGATCGCATGCTTGCGAAACCATATGCCTTCTCCGAGCTTTTATCTGCCGTGAAGGAAATGATGGGGAACGCATGGCAGACTATGAAGGACCGAAGAACCTCCTGATCGCTGACAGCGACACGCTGGTACGTCACGCCTTGGCCGAATATCTGCGCCACTGTGGCTACCGCGTGGTCGAGGCGACCAATTTCGACGAGGTGATCAGCATACTCGAACGCCCCGAGGACGGCGTGCTGCCGGACATCGTCCTGTGCGACGTTGGCCTGACCGGCGGCAACGGATTCGCGCTGCGGGTATGGGTTCGCGCCCATCGGCCCGAGGTGAGGGTGGTGCTGGCCGGCAATGTCGCCGCCGCTGCGCGAGCGGCCGGTGAACTGTGCGAAGAGGGCCCGGATCTGGGCCGCCCCTATGATCCGCAGCTCGTGCTCGACCAGATCCGCCGGATGAAGGCGCCGCGCTTGCAGTAGCCTTCAGGCGAGGGCCGCGCGCCTTTCGCGCAAGGCGGCAAGGCCGCGCTCCAGCAGGGTGCGGACCCGGCCGCTTTGCCGTTCGGTGACGAAGGAGATCGCGTAGCAGGCGGCAAGCAGGCTGAGCACCTCGATGAGGAAGCCTGGCAGGCTGTCACCGGCGGTCAGGCCGAGGGTCTTGGCCAGCAGCAGCAAGGGCCAGTGGAACAGATAGAGCGTGAAGGAGAACCCGGAAAGCTTGCGCGCGGGCGCATCCAGCATCTGCCAGATCGCGGGCCAGCGATTGGCGATCGGCCTGAGGCCGGCAAAGGTCGCCGCCACGGCGAGGGCCAGAAGCAGGTCGCTCAGCGCGAAGCGGGAGAAGGAGAGGTCGTTGCGGTAAGGGCCGGCGAGATCGCGGATCAGGTGTAGCCCCGGCATAACCCATTCCGTGTGCAGCCAGGCCGCGGTGAGGCCGGCCGCGACCAGCATGGCACCGGCAAGCGGCCCTGTGCGCCGAGCAAGTGGGGTCAGTACGAGGACGACGCCGACCAGCCAGACCGGGAACATCAGCAAGATGCGCGGGCCCGCGAACAGGGCGAATAGAGCGAGCGCTCCAATCCGCTGCGGCCCGCGCAGGAAGACGGCCGCACCGAACAGGGCATAGTACCAGACCTCGTAGCACAGCGACCAGTAGGGCGGGTTCCAGACCGGCCCCGCGCCCCATGGGCTTTCGCTGAGGAACATCAGCGGCAGTACCGTCCCGGCCCAGCTGAGCTTGCCGTAGGTGTCGGTATGCTGGGCCGAGCCGCCAAGCGACGTCACCACGAAATAGGCGAGGGTCGAGAATGCCAGCGCGGTCAGCGAGACCGGCAGGATCCGCGAGGCGCGGGCGATCGCATAGCGCGAGAACGACGCTGGACCGCGCAGGACCGAGGCGGTGATCACCAGCCCGGACAGCACGAAGAACACCACCACGGCATAGTGCTGGGCAAGCGGAATGTCGGGAAACCAGCCTTCGTACAGCCGGGCCTGCGCGGCGTGACAGACCAGGACGACCAGCGCCGCGAAGAAGCGGATCAGGTCGAGGCAGGTGGAGAGCGGGGCGGTGATGAAGGGATCGGCGGCAAGGCTGCGCACACCCTCATCCTGCGGGGCGAGCCTGCTGGTCGGTGCGGACTGGAACACTGACATTGCGGTTGCGATAAGGATCCCTGTTGCGCCGCAGGCGGTGGCTCAAACCGGCCGGGATGGCAAGCGGACCGCTTGTGCGCTGCGGCAGGCCGTGTGCGAGGGGCCATGGATTGAGGCGAAAATGTGGCGGGCGCGGCAACGCGGCCCTCAGATCAGTCCGCGGGCGCGCAGCGAGACGTGACCCTCGCGGCCGATGATCACGTGATCGTGAACCGTCACCCCGAGCAGGCGCCCGGCCTCGGCAATGCGGTGAGTGACCTGGATGTCGGCCCGGCTCGGCTCGGGCGAGCCGGAGGGGTGGTTGTGGACGAGAATCAGGGCCGCGGCGCCGACGTCGAGCGCACGGCGGATCACCTCGCGCGGGTGGATTGCCGCCTCGTCGAGCGAACCATCGCCGACATGGTCGTCGAGAATCAGCATGTTGCGGGTGTTGAGGTAGAGAATCCGCACCCGCTCCTTGGTGAGGTGGGCCATGTCGATCGTCAGGTAATCGATCAGGGCCTGCCAGGAGGCGAGCACGGGCTGTTCGCGCACCTGCTGGCGGGCAAGGCGGCGGGTGGCCACAGCGACGATGCGCATGGCCGCGGCGCTGCTCTCTCCCATGCCGGGATGGAGGGCGAGCGTATCGGGCGGGGCGTTGAGCACGGCGGCGAGCGAGCCGAACCGCTGGATCAGGCTGCGCGCCAGCGGCTTGACGTCCTTGCGCGGGATCGCGGTCATCAGCAGGTATTCGATGACCTCATGATCGGCGAGGGCATCGATCCCGCCTTCGAGCAGGCGCTTGCGCAGCCGGGCGCGGTGGCCGGACGAATCGTGCGCCGGATCGCGTTCGCTCGCTGCGGCGAGCGGGGGCGGTGCCTCGCCGAACAAGCCTTTTCCGTCCACCCGCAACTTTCCCCCGGTCTCGCCGTTACCACGCCAAGCATTGCCTTTCAGGGGACGAGGGCGCAAGTGTAAGGCGATGAACGAAACATCGGACGGTGAGCCCCAGGGTGCGGCCACCATCTATCCCGAACAGGAAGGGCCGGATCTCGGCAGCGGTGAACGTCGCCGACGTTGGCTGCGCGTGCTGGGCGTGGCGGGCGGGGTCGTGGGCCTGGCGCTCGGCGCGGTCTGGGTGACGCGTAACGACATTGCCGACAACGTGATTGCCGGCCAACTGCGCCAGCTCGGCCTGCCCGGAACCTACCGGGTCGATTCGATCGGGCCGCGCCGGCAGGTCATTTCCAACATCGTGATCGGCGATCCGGCGCACCCGGACCTGACCATCGAGCGGGCTGAGATCGAGATCGAGCCCCGGCTCGGCTATCCCGAGATCGGCACGATTACCCTCGTCCGCCCCCGGCTTTACGGCCGGCTGGTCGATGGCAAGGCCAGCTTCGGCAGTCTCGACAAGCTGCTCTACGGCCCCAAGGGCAAGGGACCGTTCCGCCTGCCCGATATCGCGCTCAACGTGATTGACGGGCGAGGGCGGCTGACCGGAGCGATGGGCCCGGTGGGAATCAAGCTCGATGGGCGCGGAAACTTGCGCAGCGGCTTCGCCGGCGAAGTGGCGGCCGTTGCCCCGGAACTGGTGCTGGGCTCCTGCCGGGCCAAGGATGCGAGCCTTTACGGCAGCCTCACCATGACGGCCGAGAAGCCGCATCTGCTGGGGCCACTGCGCCTCGGGAGAGTCGATTGCGGGGTGTCGGGTCCGCGCCTCGCCAAGGCGGAGATCGGCGTGGACGCCGTGGCCGACAAGGATTTCACCAGCGGAACGGCCCGGCTCGACGTGGCCACGGGAGGGCTGGCGCTGGGCACGAGTTCGGCCCGCGGGCTCAACGGCAGCGCGGACCTTGCCTATCGCAGCGGCGCCCTGACCGCAAAATACGACCTGCTCGGGCGCGGCCTCGCCACTGCTTGGGCGAGCGCGTCAACCCTCGCGGCCAAGGGCGTCCTCCGGGCGCGGGATGGCTTTGCCAGGCTCGACGTGGACACAGCGCTTGACGGCGGCGGCCTGAGGCCGGGCGAGGCCATGAGCCGAAGCCTCGGCGCGATCGAAGAGGCCGGGGCGGACAGTCTCGTCGCTCCGGTCATGCGCCAGATCCGCGCCGCGCTGGTGCGCGAAGGGCGCGCCAGTCGCCTCGCCGCCGACGTGGTGCTGCGCCGGGCCAATGGCAATCTGAATGTCGTAGTTCCGCAAGGTCAACTCATCGGGGGCAGCGGCCAGACCCTGCTCGCCCTGTCACGCGTCCAGTACGCCTCGGGCGGGGCGAGGGCGGACCGGCTGGCGGGCAATTTCACCACCGGCGGCCCGGGCCTGCCGCGCATTACCGGACGGATGACCAAGGGGCCGCGCGGCGACACCCAAGTCGCCCTGACGATGGCTGAATACCGGGCCGAGGGCGCGCGGATCGCCTTGCCGAGGCTGGTCGTGGCGCAGACGACCAACGGCGCGCTCGGCTTTTCCGGCACGGCGATCGCATCGGGCCCGCTGCCCGGCGGACGGGCCGAGAACCTCACGATTCCGATTGACGGGCGGCGGACGCCGGGCGGGGTCCTTTCGCTGTGGTCGCGCTGCGAGACGGTGCGGTTCGACGCGCTGGCCTATGCCAACCTCGCACTCGATTCCCGCTCGCTGCTGCTCTGCCCCGGGCCGGGGGGATCGATTGTGAGGAGCGGGCCGGGCGGCACGCGCATCGCCTTCGGCACGCCTTCGCTCGATCTTTCGGGCCGCCTTGGCGAAACGCCGATCCGCATCAACAGCGGCCCGGTTGGCTACGCTCAGCCGGGGGCGCTGTTTGCCAGGGAACTCGATGTTGCGCTGGGCCCGGCCGACAGTCCGACGCGGCTGCGGCTGGCCGATCTCAAGGCCACCGTCGGCAAGGAAATCTCCGGCACTTTCGCGGGGACCGACGCAAGGCTGTTCTCCGTCCCGCTCGACCTGCTCGATGCGACGGGGCAGTGGACCTTGGTGGACGGCCGGCTGACGGTCAGCAATGCCGCCTTCCGGCTTGAGGACCGGGCCCAGGTGGACCGCTTCCAGCCGTTGGCTGCGGAAGGGGCGGGGCTGGTACTGGCCGACAACCGGATCACCGCCGATGCAGTCCTGCGTGAGCCTGCCTCGCGCCGTGAAGTGGCTGGGATTGCCGTCCGCCACGATCTCGCTTCCGGGCGAGGGCATGCCGATCTCGTGGTCGATGGCCTCGTATTCGACGACAGGCTCCAGCCCGATACGCTCACCCGCCAGTTGCTCGGCGTCGTCGCCAATGCGCGCGGGACGGTGAAGGGCAGGGGGCAATTCGACTGGACGGCGAGCGATGTCACCAGTTCGGGCCGGTTCAGCACCGATTCACTTGATTTTGCCGCCGCCTTTGGCCCGGTAAAGAGCGCCTCAGGCACGGTCGAGTTTACCGATCTCGTCAATTTCACCACGGCCCCGCACCAGCGTCTGGCCATCGCCTCTATCAATCCCGGAATCGAGGTGACCGACGGGGCGATCCTGTTCCAGATGAAAAAGGGCAATGTCCTGGCGGTCGAGGGCGGAGAATGGCCGTTCCTGGGGGGGATGCTTCACCTGCGCCCGGTCGATCTCAACATCGGCGTTGCCGAGACGCGCCGCTACGTGCTCGATATCGAGGCGCTCGATGCGGCCAAGTTCGTCGCCCAGATGGAATTGGCCAACATCAGCGCCACCGGCGCATTCGACGGCAGCCTGCCGCTGGTGTTCGACGAGAACGGCGGACGGATCGAGGGCGGGCTGCTCGCCTCACGCCCGCCGGGCGGCAACCTGTCCTATGTCGGCGCGCTGACGTACAAGGACCTCTCGCCGATCGCCAACTTCGCCTTCGATGCCCTGAAATCGCTTGATTACAAACAGATGCGAATCGCAATGGACGGGGCGCTCGAAGGCAACATCGTCACTCGCGTCCGTTTCGACGGGGTCAAGCAGGGCGCCGGGGCCAAGCGCAATATCGTCACCCGGCGTTTTGCAAACCTGCCGCTGCAGTTCAACGTCAACATCCGAGCGCCGTTCTACCAGCTCATCACCTCGTTCAAGGCGATGTACGATCCGGCTTACGTGAAGGACCCCCGGACGCTGGGCCTGCTCGGCCCCAACGGCAAGCCGATCGTTCGGCCTGCCGACATTCAGCCTCCAGTCAGCGAGACAAGGCCATGAATCATCCCGAATTGACCGATCGCCTCCGCCTTGCGACAAGCCTGCCGATGCAGGAGCGAAACAGGGTGGGGCCGGGCCGGAGCCGGAAGGTGGCGCAAGCCGCGCTGGTGCTGATGAGCGGGTCGATGGCGCTGGGCGGGTGCATTTCTGTGAATGCGCCGGACAAGCCGATCGTCATCGAGCTGAACATCAACATCAAGCAGGAAGTGATCTACCGTCTGGCCGAGGATGCCGGAAACACGATCGACAAGAACCCGGAGATTTTCTGATGTCCTTGCGTTGGTATCTTGGTCGCCTCGCCGCCGCTCTGCTGATCGGCGGGGTTACGGCCGGCAGTCTGGCCGTCGCCCAGCAGCGCGATCCGGCCTATGCCGCCGCGCGCTCCGCAGGCCAGATCGGCGAGAAGATGGACGGCTATCTCGGCTTCGTCGTGCCGCCCAGCGCCGACGTGAAGCGCCTGGTCGAGGATCTCAACATCAAGCGCAAGGCGGTCTACGCCCAACAGGCGCAGGCCCAGCATGCCACGGTCGAGGAATATGCCCTGACCGCCGGTTGCCTCGCCATTTCGCGGACCGTTTCGGGGGAAAAGTACCAGGCGCCGGACGGTTCTTGGGCGACCCGCGGGGCCGGCCCGCCGCAGCGCGACGCTCGCTGCCCCTGAGCCTCCGGCAACCTACTTTGGTCTGATATTCCGGCCCCGGCGCATGGGAATGCGCCGGGGCCGTTGCATTCATGCGACAGGTCGCAGGGATAGTGTCTTTCGCCGCGGTTGACTTGAATACCCCTCCCGCCTAAGGGGTCGGCGCCCTCGGAGGGGAGCCGTTGAGCGTGCCGCTTAGCCGCAAGGAAAAATGGCATGTCCAGCGAATCCAACGATGAGGGGCCCATCGGCGAAGATGCGCGGATCGACGCGCTCGAGCAGCGGCTGAAGGCCGCGCGCGAGCGGGAAGGCGAACGCAACCGCCCAGTGAAGACCGAGGCCGATGCGAACTATCGCTTGGGCAACCGGATCCTGGGTGAACTGGTGGGGGGGCTCGTAGGTGGTGCGTTTATCGGCTGGGTCATCGACCAGTTCGCCGGTACCAAGCCCTGGGGCCTGCTCGTGATGTTGTTCATGGGGGTCGTGGTGGCCTTCCGGAACATCATCAGGATTTCCAGCCGTCCGCCTCAATAGGCGTGCGGCCATGGCCTGCATCCAACGGCGGGTGCGGGTGAACAGCGAATACGGGGTTTACGCAAAGTGGCGGAAGGCAAGGTCGATCCGGTTCACCAGTTCACGATCGAGCCGTTGTTCGGCACCGATCACCTGTCTCTGGCTGGCTACAACATCGCTTTCACCAATTCGGCGCTGTGGATGGCGATCACGGCCTTCGTGCTGATCGTCTTCGTTGGCGGTGGTGCGAAGCAGGCTCTAGTCCCCGGTCGCTGGCAGATGGCGGTGGAAAGCTTCACCGGTTTCGTTGACGATCTGCTGCGCGCCAACATCGGCGCCTCGGGCCGGGCTTACCTGCCCTATGTCTTCTCGCTGTTCATGTTCATTCTCTTTGCGAACATGCTCGGCCTGCTGCCGCTGGCGCTCGTCGGCCTGCATCCCTTCACGCCCACCAGCCACTTCACCGTGACCGGCGTGCTGGCGATCATCAGCTTCTCGATCGTGCTGATCCGCGGGTTTACCAAGCACGGCTTCCACTTCTTCTCGCTGTTCGTGCCGCACGGCACCCCGCTGGCGATGATCCCGATCATTTTCCCGATCGAGCTGATCTCGTTCATGGTCCGCCCGTTCAGCCTCGGCCTGCGTCTCTTCGTCGCCATGATGGCCGGTCACGTGCTGCTCGAAGTGCTTTCGGGCTTCGTGATTTCAGGCACCAATGCCGGTGCTCTGACCTTCGGCATTGCCGCGCTGCCCAGCTTCCTGCTGATGGTCGGCATCTGCGCACTGGAATTGCTGGTTGCCGGCATCCAGGCCTACGTTTTCGCACTTCTCACCTGCGTCTATCTGAACGACGCTGAGAATCTTCACTAATTTTCTCAAAACCATTCCACTCGGAATTGAAAACTAAGGAGTTTTTGACATGGACGCTCAGAGCGCAAAGCTTCTCGGTGCTGGCCTTGCCGCGATCGGCGCCGGCCTTGCCTCGCTCGGTGTGGGCAACGTCTTCGCGAAGTTCCTCGAAGGCGCGCTGCGTAACCCGGGCGCTGCCGACGGCCAGCAGGGCCGCCTGTTCATCGGCTTCGCCGCCGCCGAACTTCTCGGTCTGCTCTCGTTCGTCGTCGCGATGATCCTGATCTTCGTCGCCTGACGTTCGACTGACTGTTTCGGGCCGGGACGTGATATGGTCCCGGCCTCTTTAATGCCGTTCCAGCCTGGGATGCAGCAATGCCTCAGATAGCTCAGCTGGCCACCACCTATTCCAGCCAGGTCTTCTGGCTGCTGGTGTTCTTTGGCCTAGTCTTCCTTGTCGTCGGCCGGGGCTTCGTGCCCAAGGTCATGGCGGCCGTCGATTCCCGCGACAAGCAGATCGCGGCCGATCTCGCCGCCGCAGAAGCTGCCCGCAAGGCCGCTGACGCGGAGGAAGAGGCCTGGCGTGTCCAGGCCAACAAGCAGCGGGCCGAGGCCCATGCCCTGGTAGCCGCGGCCAAGCTCGATGCGGCCAAGGCAACCGAGGCGCGGCTTGCCGTCGCCAACAAGACGATCGATGTCCGCTTGGCCGAGGCCGAAGGCCGGATCGAGACTGCTCGCGCCGGTGCGCTGGGCGAGATCGAACTGGTCGCCGCCGAAGCCGCCGGGCAGATCGCCTCGCGTCTCGCCGGTCTTTCGGTGGACGACGTCACTGCGCGCGCCGCTGTAAAGGAGGTGCTCCATGGCTAACCTGCTGATCGTTCTGGCCGCTGCGGCCGAGCATGCCGGTGGTCATGAGGCTGCCGAACCGACCGTCGCCGGGTTTGGCGCGGGCTGGTTCGTCGCCCTGTCGATGACTGTCCTGATCGCGATCATGCTGTGGAAGAAGGTACCGGGTGCGGTGACCTCCGGCCTCGACAACTCGATCGCGGAGATCAGGCACCAGCTGGAAGAAGCCAAGGCGCTGCGCGCCGAGGCCGAGGCCCTGCGCAAGGAATATGCCGACAAGATCGCCAATGCCGAGCGCGAGGCAGCCGAGATGGTTGCCCATGCCAAGCACGAGGCCGAAGCGATCGTGGCCAAGGCGGAGGTTGATACGACCGACCTGATCGCGCGCCGCGAAAAGATGGCCGGAGACAAGATCGCCGCCGCCGAACTCGCCGCCGTGCAGGATTTGCGCAACCGCGCTGCTGCTGCCGCCGCCGCCGCCGCTGGAGCCTTGATCAAGGGCAAGCACGACGCGGCCGCCGACAAGAGCCTGGTCGATCAGGCGATTTCTGGGCTCTGAGCCTCGCGCTCCTGACCGGACAAGGAAAGCCCCCGCTTTGGCGGGGGTTTTCTTTTGTCTGCCGCTCGTTTGCGAGAAATCCCCAGCTGCGCGCAGCTTGGGTCGTGACCTCGGCCTCAAGCGTCGCTAGAACGTCCCGCGAACATCATGGCCCGCCGATGCTGACCAGACTCGCGATCCGCAACATCGTGCTCATCGAGGCACTTGACCTCGACTTTGCGGGCGGCCTTGGCGTGCTGACCGGAGAGACCGGCGCGGGCAAGTCGATCCTGCTCGATGCGCTCGGCCTTGTTCTGGGCAATCGTGCCGATTCAGGGTTGGTCCGGGCCGGGGAAGACAAGGCGAGCGTTACCGGCAGCTTTGAATTCGCGTCCCTTCCGTTCGGGATCGCAACGGCGCTGGCTGAGGCTGAAGTCGAGATTGAGCCGGGTGAGCCGTTGCTGATCCGCCGCCAGCTCAAGGCTGACGGCGGTTCCAGGGCCTTTATCAACGATCAGCCAGTCGGCGCCGCGCTGCTGCGCGAACTGGGTCCCCATCTGGTCGAACTTCACGGCCAGCACGACGATCGCGGCTTGGTAAATCCCAGAGGCCACCGCGCCTTGCTTGACCGCTACGCACGGGCGGATGTGGCCGGCGTCGAGGCGTCTTGGAAAGCCTGGCGCATTGCCGAGGACCGCTTGGCCGTAGCCCGGGCGCGGGTGGCGCAGGCCTCGGCGGATCAGGACCTCTTGCTGGCCCATGTCTCCGAATTGGCGGCCTTGGCTCCGGAAGCGGGGGAGGAGGAAGAGCTCGCTGCCGCGCGGACGGCGATGCAGAAGGGCGAGAAGCTGGCGGACGATCTCTCGGCGCTCCAGCACTTGTGGCAGGGCTCGGACTCCGCGCTGGCAATCCTGCGCGGCGCGGCGCGGCGGCTTGACCGGATTGCCGGGGAGCATCCACTGCTGGCTGAGGCGCTGGAGGCGCTCGACCGGGCGGTGATCGAGGCTGGCGAGGCCGAGGACAGGCTGGCGCGCGCGGCTGAGGCGCTGGCCCACGATCCGATGGCGCTCGACCGGATCGAGACGCGCCTGTTCGAGCTCAGGGCAGCGGCGCGCAAGCATGGCTGCGCGGTGGATGACCTTCCGGACCGCATGGTGGCAATGCGCGCGCAGCTTGACGCGATCGAAGGCGGCGAGGCGGAAATCGCGGGGCTGGAGCGCGCGGCGCATGAGGCTCAGCTGGACTATCAGGCGCGGGCGGAAGGGCTTTCGGCCCAGCGGTTCGAGGCTTCGCAGCGGCTTGACGCGGCCGTGGCGGCGGAACTGGCGCCGCTCAAGCTTGATGCCGCGCGATTCCGGACGGCGGTGGTGCGCTTGCCCGACGATCGTTGGGGACCGGGCGGAATCGATGCGGTCGAATTCCTGATCGCGACCAATCCGGGAGCCGACTTTGCGCCTTTGGGCAAGATTGCGTCGGGCGGTGAATTGTCGCGGTTTATCCTCGCCTTGAAGGTCGCTCTTGCCGAAGAGGGCGGGGCGGCAACGGTCATTTTCGACGAGATCGACAGGGGCGTCGGCGGGGCTGTGGCAAGCGCGATTGGTGAGCGTCTGGCGCGGCTTGCCACGGGTGGGCAATTGCTTGCCGTGACACACAGCCCGCAGGTCGCCGCGCGCGGGAATGGGCATTACATGATTGAAAAGTCTAGCGAAGGTACGGTGACGCGAACCTCTGTTCACCTGCTTGACGCAGCTGGACGGCAGGAAGAGATTGCCCGGATGCTGTCGGGTGCGGAGATCACGCCCGAGGCGCGGGCCCAGGCTGACCGGCTGCTGGAGAGGGTGTGATGGATGCCCTGTCGGAGGCTGATGCCGCCAACGAGTTGATGCGGCTGGCCAAGCTTATTGCCTATCACAATCGGCGCTATCATGCTGAAGATGCACCGGAAATTTCCGATGCTGAGTACGACGCGCTGGTCAGGCGCAATGCCGCGCTGGAGGCTGAGTTTCCGCATCTGGTGCGCGAGGACAGTCCTTCGCGGGCCGTGGGGCATGAGGTTTCCGGATCGCCTCTGTCCAAGGTGGCGCACGAGGTTCGGATGATGAGCCTCGACAATGCTTTCTCTGATGAGGAAGTTGTTGAATTCGTTGCCAAAGTTCGGCGCTTTTTGAACCTGTCCGAGGACGCCGAGGTGGCGCTGACGGCGGAGGACAAGATTGATGGTCTGTCCTGTTCGCTGCGCTATGAGCGGGGTGTTCTGGTGCGTGCTGCTACGCGCGGGGATGGGCAGGTGGGCGAGGATGTTACCGCCAACGTCGCGCATATTTCTGATATTCCTCAAAAACTTGCTTGCGAATTTCCAGACGTTTTCGAGGTTCGCGGCGAGGTCTATATGGCCAAGGCGGACTTCCTTGCGCTCAATGCCGCGCAGGTGGAGAAAGGCGAGAAGGTCTTCGCCAATCCGCGTAATGCCGCTGCCGGGTCGCTGCGCCAGAAGGATGCGCGGGTAACGGCGGCCAGGCCCTTGAAATTCCTCGCCCATGGTTGGGGTGCGGCCTCGCAAGTGCCGGAAAAGAGCCAGTTTGCGATGATGCGCCGGATCGCCTCGTGGGGCATTCCGGTCTCGCCCTTGCTGGCGATTTGCAACGACACTGCAACGGCACTGCAACGCTATCGTACGATTGAGGCAGGCCGCGCGGACCTCCCCTATGATATCGACGGCGTGGTCTACAAGGTCGACAGCCTCGACTGGCAGGCCCGGCTCGGCTTCGTCGCCAAGGCTCCGCGCTGGGGTCTGGCTCACAAGTTCCCGGCCGAGCAGGCCGAGACGACGCTGGAGGCGATCGACATCCAGGTCGGGCGGACGGGCAAGCTGACGCCGGTCGGGCGGCTGACGCCGGTTTCGGTCGGCGGGGTGACCGTGGCCAACGTGACACTCCACAACAGGGACGAGATTGCCCGTCTGGGCCTGCGCATCGGGGACCGCATCGTCTTGCAGCGGGCTGGGGACGTGATCCCGCAGGTGGTCGAGAACCTGAGCCGTGAGACCGAGCGGGGGGCGTTCCATTTTCCCGACCATTGCCCGGAGTGCGGTTCGGAGGCCGTGGCCGAGGAGGGCGAGGTCGACGTGCGCTGCACGGGCGGGCTGATCTGCCCGGCGCAGCGGACCGAACGGCTGCGGCACTTCGTGTCGCGCGCGGCGCTCGACATCGAAGGGCTGGGGGAGAAGACCATCGCCGAATTCTTCGGGCTTGGCTGGCTGGAAAGCCCGGCCGACATCTACCGCCTGCGCCGGCGCCGCGCCGAGATCGTGGGGCGCGAGGGGTGGAAGGACAAGTCTGTGGATAACCTGTTGGCAGCGATCGAGGCCAAGCGCAGCCCCGATGCGGCGCGGCTGCTGTTTGGGCTTGGTGTGCGCCACGTCGGCGCGGTGACGGCGCGGGACCTGCTCAAGCGGTTCCAGACCCTTCCTGCGCTGCGCGAGGTGGCGGAAAAGGCCAATGCGATCCGGGTCAATGCGCCGGACTTGCTGACCGCGCCCGCTGACTTGCCCGAAGTGGCGGATGCGCGGGCCGAATTGCTGGGGATCGAGGGCGTGGGCCCGGTTGTGGTCGAGGCGCTGGGCGACTTTTTCCATGAGCCGCACAATGTGGCGGTGTGGGATGACCTGCTCTCGGAAGTCTCGCCGCCGGCCTATGTGGTGGAGACGCGGGACAGCCCGGTTTCGGGTAAGACCGTGGTCTTTACCGGCAAGCTGGAGACGATGAGCCGCGACGAGGCCAAGGCCCAGGCCGAGGCACTGGGCGCGCGGGCGGCGGGCTCGGTTTCGGCGAAGACCGATCTGGTCGTGGCGGGGCCGGGGGCGGGGTCGAAGCTCAAGCAGGCGGCGGCGCTCGGGATCGAGGTGATCGACGAGGCGGCCTGGGCGGAGATCGTCAAGGCGGCGGGGTAGGGCGCGTGTGTGGGGATCGCACGATGGGCTGTTGTTGGTGAGCTGTTGCGGCGCGTCGGATGGCGGGGGTGTTGGGGCAAACATTCATCGAAACCGGACCGTCGATCTTGCTCTCAATCTTCTTCTTCGACCCAGAAAATGAATGCTGTTTCGTCGTCGAAACCGATGACGCCACATTCGAACGTAGCGGAGGTAAGGGGCGTCCAACTGAGCGCCGGCGCGTCCTTCCATCGTCCATTGCCAAGAAACGTCGCATTCTCGCGCAATTCAGCGAGAGCGGCCTGCGCAGTACTGACAAGTGAGCCTCTTGGGGATGCTCGCCCATAGGCTAAACTCGTTGTACCCGCCACCGCTAGCACATGCGCCGCCTCGGCTCGGCTCAATTGAATTAGGCTGCCACTGAAAAACGACTCTTGGTGCACAGTGGGCAACCCAACTTGGCCCGCAATTGCATTTGTAAGCTGGCTATCACGGACATTCGGCCGCTTGCCGATCCACCAGCGAGCACGCGTTTGGCGAGCGAACTTTCGCAAAAGTGATTCCAAAGCCTCCATTCCATAAGTTAGAGCGAAAATTAGAAGTGCCCGCAACGTCTTTGGACCCAGCGACGTTCGTAATGTTATCGTGTGCCGATAGTCCGCTTTTTGCGGAAAATTTCACAAAACTGCCCTTCGTTTCAGACATGGACCATCGGCAACTGTCGGATCGCTGAACCGGAGACGCGATGGCGGGTATGTTGGGGGAACTGCCGACCGTTAATTGATCGTCATGCTGAACTTGGCGCGTGGCATTCGACAGGCTCAGGCTGAGCGGGGTTGGTGGCATTCGGCGACTATTTCAGCGTGTGTGGAATGGCCGTTTTGCCTGGGAAAACCCCGAGGGCGGGTGTTGGGTGGGCAGTTGAAGGCACGGGGCGATAAGCGGGCCTTATCGCGGGGTTCCTTCAATTCATTTTACCTGTGACCGGTCACGGCGGCATGGTCGATGCTGCCGGGCCTGTCGGCGCGGGGGTGAACGTCCTCGCGCGGCTGAACTCTGGCCAAGACAAGCTGGAGAGATTTTCGATGAAGCTGATGGGCGTTTTGAGCGCGGTGATGGCCGTAACATTCGCAGCGGCGCCGGTGGCGGTGCACGCCGCCGAGGCGGAGCCGCGCAACCTTACCAAGGTCTTGCCGGGATCGCCGGAGGCCGAGCTGCTGGCCGCCGAGGATGCGCGGTTCGTGGCGCAGATCGCGCACGACGCCAGGACGGCGGGCAGCTATATGGCGGACGAGCTGATCTATACCCATGCGACGGGACGAGTGCAGACCAAAGCCGACTACATGAAGGAGCTGGCGACCGGGAATACGCCGTGGCGCTCGATCGAGCCAGAGAGCCGGACGGTCTATGTCTCGGGCAATACCGGTTTTACCCATGCGACGATCTATACCCTGACCGGCGACCGCCGGATGACGGGGACTTACCTTGCCGCCTACGTCAAGCGGGACGGGCGCTGGCAGTTGCTGTTCTGGCAGACCTCGCAGGGTTACAATCCCAACGACAAGGGGCCGCCGCCGATGGCGCCGAACAAGATTCCGACCGACCTGCCGGTGCCGACCGTGGCGCATTGAACTAGGGGTTGATTTGCCCACCCCCGGCCCCTCCCGCCTGCGGGAGGGGAGTTAGGGGGACGTGAGGCGCCGGGAAGGCGGGATCAGTCTTTCTTGCGGTACTTGGTGTGGCAGGCCTTGCAGGTCTTGCCGAGGTCTGCGGCGGCGGCCTTGGTGGCGGCGAGGTCTCCGGCGGCGTGAGCGGCATCGAGCTTCGCTACGGCGCCGGTGAAGTTGTTCATGGCGGTGGAGAAGCCGGCGGGATCGGACCAGATCGCGGGGAGGGCCTCGGTCTTTTGCCCGGATTCGGGGCCGGAGCCGGCCGGGAACAGGCTGGGCAGGACGGCGGCCTGGGCCTTGAGCGTGGCGATCGGTTCGGCGGCGGCGGCGAGATCCGGGGTGGGGGCCTCGAAGACCTTGCCCAGCGCCTTGTTGGCGGCGCCGACCTTTTCATAGGCGGCGTGGCGCTTGCCGGCCGGGGAATTGGGATCGACCCCGCTGCAGCCGGCCACGAGGGCGGCGAGCGAGAGGGCGGCGACGAGCTTGATCATCGGGAATTCCTTGCGCGAGACGGACGGTGTTGGACAGCCAACGCACAAGATGGCCGCGCGTTTCGCGGGACTGGCCGGGGCAGCGGACAATTGATTACCAAATAGCCCCTCGCCAGCGCGGCGCGCTTGTGTGTAGCTTGGCGCGAGACCAGCCGCAGCTGTCACCCGGGGAGACCAGAGATGCGCATGTTCCGATATTTTTCCGCCGCCGCCGTTTCACTTGCGCTGGTTTCGCCAGCCCTGGCCAAGCCGGCGCCGTTCATGACTGCGGCCGTGGCCGATGCCGGCCGTCCGGCCGAGGACAAGGCCCGCGACGAGGCGCGCAAGCCGCTCGACATGCTGGAATTCGCCGGCTTCCGCCCGGGGATGAAGGTGGGCGAGTTGCTGCCCGGAGCGGGCTATTTCACCCGGATCTTCGCCAAGGCGGTGGGGGCGAAGGGCAAGGTCTATGCCTATCTGCCGGCAGCGGCCCCAGCGCGGGCGACCGAGCGGATGGCGCCGCTGTTGGCGGCCTACAAGAATGTCGAGATGGTGAAGTATGACACCTTAACCGCGCCGGCGCCGCTCGACCTTGTCTGGACCAGCCAGAACTATCACGACCTGCACGGGCGGGGCGGCTCGCCGGCCAAGCTCAATGCCGAGATCTTCGCCGCGCTGAAGCCCGGCGGGATCTATATTGTCGAGGATCACCGGGCCGCGTCGGGCACCTGGCTGGCCGACGTGGAGCGGCTGCACCGGATCGACGAGGCGGCGGTGATCGTGGAAGTGCAGAAGGCCGGCTTCGTGCTGGACGACGAGAGCCTCGCGCTGCGCCGGACGGACGACGACCACACCAAGAACCCGCGCGACATCCACGACAATTCGGATCAGTTCGTGCTCAAGTTCCGCAAGCCGAAGTAGGTTTCGCCAAGAAGGCCACCCCTCTTCTCCCCTCCCGCTGCGGGCGGGGAAGAGGGAAGGGCGGCTTTCTACTTCTGGCTACTTCTGGCGGGTGAAGACCTGGCGGTTCTGCCAGTATGGCGTGGCCGCGGACCAGGCGATCATGGTGAAGGTCTGGCCGTCTTCCGAGACGGCATAGGTGGTGTATTCGGCGGGCTCGCCCTTGTCGTAGAACACGCGCATCAGCAGGCGCGGGGCGAGGGCGTGGTATTCGTACCCCTGCTCGGCCGCGTTGCCGCCCCAGGTCTGGCAGCCGGTGGGAACCTGGCAGGGCTGGCGCTTGCCGTCGGCCTTCATCGTCATCGAGCGCGAGGGCGCGGGCTGGGGCCACTGGGCATAGACGTGGTTGACCGCGTGGTCGCCTTCGCGGGCGAAGACGAATGTGAAGGTGGGCGAGCGGACGATCTGCGGCTTGCCGGGGCCGAAGCGGTTCATCTCGGTGCGCGCGAGGTCGATCTGCCAGCGGCCGTAGAGCGCGCCGAGATCAGGGGCGGCAAGGGCCGGGGTGGCGATTGTGAGCGCCGTGCCGAGGATCAGGGCGCGGATCACGGCTGTTTTCCAAAGACCTGGATGTTCTGGTATTCGGGCGTGGCCGGGTCCCACGAGATCAGGGTCATGGTCTGGCCGTCGGCGGCGACGGAGAGGGTGGAGATGTCGAACAGCTTGCCCTTGACGTAGAACAGGCGGGCGAGGGCGTGATTGTCCACCTGGTGCCAGGAATAGGTCTGGTCGGCCACGGTGCCGCCCGCGGTGAGGCAGGGATTGGGGCCGGGGCACGGGTAGGCCTTCCCATCGGCGATGAGCGGCATGGTGCGGGTGGGCGCGGTTTGCGGCCAGGCGGCATAGACGTTCATCGTGATCGCCTTGCGCCCCTGCAGGAATTCAAAGGTGAAGGTGGTGGCGCGCAGGATATTGTCGCCATTGGGGCCGTTTCGGCCCATCTTTGTGCGGGCGGGGTCGATCGTCCAGCGGCCGAGGAAGGCCGAAAGGTCGGCCTTTTGGGGGGCGGATTCGGCGGCCCGGGCCGGGAGCGCGAGGGCCAGCGGCGCCATGGCCAGGGAGGCGAGGGCGATGCGCGTGGGCAGCGAGAACATGATCCTGAAACTCTCCCGTGGTCTTTGCCTCGGGCTGGATCAGGGGCGGCGGGGTGTCAATCGGCTGATAGTGGGACCGATCACATAGAGCGGAAAGATGATCGCTTGCGCAGCCAGAGGATCGACCAGTCTCCGTTCACGAGGCGCGCGGCGAGGCGCAGCCCGGCGCGGCGACAGGCGGCGCGCACGCCAGCTTCCTGGGTTTCGAGCAGGCCGGCGAGCAGGAGGTGCCCGCCGGGGACGAGCGAGCCGCCGAAATCGGGGGCAAGGTCGATCAGCGGGCCGGCGAGGATGTTGGCGATGACGAGATCGTAGGGCCCGCGCGCTTCGAGCAGGGGATGCTCCATGCCCGCCGCGATCAGCATGGTCAGCTCGCCCGCGCCCGCGCCGATGGGCACGGCGTTGAGGGCGGCATTATCTTCGACCACGCCGGCGCAGACGCGGTCGATATCGGACGCCGTGCCGAGGGCGCGGGGCCACAGGGCGCGCGCGGCGAAGGCGAGCAGGCCGGTGCCGGTGCCGATATCGGCGTAGTTGCGGATGACGATGCCCTGCCGCTTCATGTGGGTGAGCATGGCGAGGCAGCCGGCGGTGGTGGCGTGCTGGCCGGTGCCGAAGGCTTGGCTGGCGGGAATGACGAAATCGCGCAGGCCCGGTTCGGCGAGCGCCGGATATTCGGGCGTGTGGACGTGGAACATGCCGGCGCGGATCGGGGCGACGTTGTACTGGCTGAGGGTGAGCCAGTCGGTTTCGGGCAGCTCCTCAATTTCCATCGCGGGCGCGCCATCGGCGAAGAGCGCGGCGAGGGCAGCCTTGTCGGCCTTGCTCGGTTTGCGCGGGAACCAGGCTTCGAGGCGCCAGTCGTCGGGCCGGTGTTCGGCCAGTTCGCTGCCGGAGATGACGATCTCCGGGTCCCAGTCGAAGGCGTCCTCATGGGCGATGAGAGCGGCCTCGATCACGGGGCGCGGGGCGAGGAGGGTGATCTTCCAGCTGGCTGACATGGCCCGGGCCTTACGCGCGGGCGGGGCTTTGGGGAAGGGTTACTTCCCGGCGCGGGTTTCGCTCTCAAGGAGGTCGTTCAGGCGCTTTTCGGCCGCGGCGGCGTAAGCGCGGCAGGCGCCGGGTTCGGCCAGCGGTTTGAGGCCGGAGAGACGGGCGAACATGTCGCTGGCGGCGGGATGCGGGGTGAGGAGCACGCCGCAGGGGCGGGCGGCGACTTGCGCGAAGGTCTGGCGGAAACGGGCGATCAGCGCGGGGTGGTCGCTCATCCGGTACGTGCCCAGCGCCAGCGCGGAGATCGAATCGACATAGTCGAAGCGGCGGCAGACAGGGCCCGCGCAGGAACGCCAGGTCCAGCTGGTCGAGCCCGCCGTGTGTCCGGTCGTGGCCGAAGCGGTGAAGGTGAGGCCAGGCAGGGCGACGGTTTCTGCGTCGGCCACGATGCGGTCGACACGGACCGGGGCGAAACCTTCGATCCGCTGGGCCTGCGGGTCGGCCGGATCGACCTTGCCGCTGGTCAGGACCGGGACGGCGGCGGCGCGGGCGATGACGCGGGCGCCGGTGGCGCGGACCATGTCGGCAAGGCCGCCGACATGATCGAAGTGTTCGTGACTGGTGAGAATCCAGCGGACCTCGCGCGGGTTGAAGCCGAGGGCGCGGATATTGGCGAGGATCGCGGGGGCGGCCTCGTGAGTCGCGGCGTCTATCAGAACATGGCCGCGCGGCGAGGTGACGAGCAGGACGGTGACGGTGCAGGTGCCGACATACCAGACATTGCCGAAGATCCGCGCGGGCCGGGAAGGGTCGGAGAAGGACTCCTTGCCTTTGCACTGGGCGGCGATCCGCTGGAATCCGGCCTTGTCGGGGCCGCCGGGGCCGAATCCGGCGAAGGATGGCTGGGCCGGCGCGGGCGAGGCGAGGGCCGCGGCGGCGGCGAGCAGGGCAAGGCGGCGCAATATCATGGGAACAGGCTAGCCGACGACCCGCGGGCCGTCATGTCCGGCGGCGCGTCAATACCGCAAAAGGCGAAATGGCCTGCGATGTGATCAATTCCGGCGTCGCTCGCGCTTGCACGACAGCGCGTTTTGACTAAGGGGAGACGCGCGGAGGGCTTCGCTCGCCGTGTTCCGGCGCTTGGGCCGGGCAATTTCATGGGGATTTTCGCGAAGATGGCCAGTGCTAACAAGGTTGGCGCCCGCAACCGTCCGCTTTCGCCGCACCTGCAGATCTGGCGCTGGGGCCCGGCGATGCTGGTTTCGATCCTGCACCGGGTGACCGGCGGCGGGCTTTCGGTGGTCGGCCTTGCCGTTCTGCTGTGGTGGCTCGGCGCGCTCGCCTCGGGCCCGGCGGCCTATGCGACGTTCAGCGCCGTGATGGGCGCCTGGTACGGCAAGGTCGTGCTGGTCGGTCTGACCTGGGCCTTCTTCCAGCACCTTTGCACCGGCCTGCGCCACTTCGTGCTCGACATGGGCGCCGGTTACGAACTCGAATCGAACGCCCGCTGGTCGGTGCTGACGATCGTGATCTCGGTCGTGCTCACCGCAGGCGTCTGGGCCTGCATCCTCGCTCGCTAAGGGATTAGACCCATGGGTAACGGAACCTCGATCGGCCGGGTGCGCGGCCTCGGTTCGGCGCACAGCGGCGCCTCGAACTGGCTGCAGGAACGCCTCACCGGCATCGCGAGCCTTGTCGTCTCGCTCTATCTCCTGTTCTCGCTGCTGATGATGCCGAGCATCAATTACCTGACCGTGCGGGCCTGGCTGGTCCACCCGCTGCCGGCCACGGCCATGGTGCTCTTCGTCATCGTCAACTTCTGGCATGCCCGCTCGGGCCTGCTGGTGGTGATCGAGGACTACGTCCACGAGGCGGGCAGCGCATTCGCCGCCCGCGCCGCGCTGAACTTCGTCGCCTTTGGCGGCGCTGCCTTCGGCATCCTGACCACGGTTCGCCTTGCGCTCGGAGCCTGACATGACCGGTCCTGCCTACAAGATCATCGACCACACCTATGATACCGTGGTCGTCGGCGCCGGCGGCTCGGGCCTGCGCGCGACCATGGGTTCGGCCGAAGCGGGCCTCAAGACGGCCTGCATCACCAAGGTCTTCCCGACCCGCTCGCACACCGTGGCGGCCCAGGGCGGCATTGCCGCTTCGCTGTGCAACAACACGCCGGACCACTGGACCTGGCACATGTTCGATACCGTCAAGGGTTCGGACTGGCTGGGCGACCAGGACGCGATCGAGTACATGGTGCGCGAGGCGCCCCAGGCGGTTTACGAGCTGGAGCACGCGGGCGTGCCCTTCAGCCGCAATGCCGACGGCACGATCTACCAGCGCCCCTTCGGCGGCCACATGCAGAACATGGGCGAAGGCCCGCCGGTGCAGCGCACCTGCGCCGCGGCCGACCGTACCGGCCACGCCATGCTTCACGCGCTCTACCAGCAGAGCCTGAAGTACGACGCGGACTTCTTCATCGAATATTTCGCGATCGACCTGATCATGGAGAACGGCGTTTGCCGCGGCGTGATCGCGATCTGCCTCGATGACGGTTCGATCCACCGCTTCAAGAGCCATGCCGTGGTTCTGGCGACCGGCGGCTATGGCCGCTGCTACTACACCGCGACCTCGGCCCATACCTGCACCGGCGACGGCGGCGGCATGGTGCTGCGCGCGGGCCTGCCGCTGCAGGACATGGAATTCGTCCAGTTCCACCCGACCGGGATCTACGGCGCGGGCGTGCTCATCACCGAGGGCGCGCGCGGCGAAGGCGGCTACCTGACCAACTCCGAGGGTGAGCGCTTCATGGAGCGCTATGCGCCTTCCGCGAAGGACCTTGCCAGCCGCGACGTCGTTTCGCGTTCGATGGCCATGGAAATCCGCGAAGGCCGGGGCGTGGGTCCGCACAAGGACCACATCTACCTGCACCTCGATCACATCGATCCCAAGGTGCTGGGCGAGCGCCTCCCGGGGATCACCGAGAGCGGCAAGATCTTTGCCGGTGTCGACCTGACCCGCCAGCCGCTGCCGGTCGTGCCGACCGTGCACTACAACATGGGCGGCATTCCGACCAACTATCACGGCGAAGTCGTCACGATCGGCGCTGACGGGAACCCGGAAACGGTTGTCCCCGGCCTGTTCGCGGTGGGCGAGGCGGCCTGTGTTTCGGTCCACGGCGCAAACCGCCTTGGCTCGAACTCGCTGATCGACCTCGTGGTCTTCGGCCGCGCGGCCGGGCATCGCCTCAAGGAAATCGTCAAGCCGGGATCGGCTCACAACGAGCTGCCGAAGGATTCGGCGGATCTCGCGCTGACCCGCCTCGACCACTTCCGCAATGCGAAGGGCTCTTCGCCGACGGCGGAAATCCGCACCGAGATGCAGCGCACGATGAGCCTTCACGCCGCCGTGTTCCGCACCGACGAGCTGATGGCCGAGGGCAAGGACAAGCTCGCCAAGACATACGAGCGGATGCAGGACGTTGGCGTGACCGACCGTTCGCTGATCTGGAACTCGGACCTGATCGAGACGCTGGAGCTGGACAACCTGATTTCGCAGGCCTCGGTCACGCTCCACGGCGCGCACAACCGCAAGGAAAGCCGCGGCGCCCATGCGCACGAGGATTTCCCCGATCGCAACGACGGCGAGTGGATGAAGCACACCGCCGCCTGGTTCGAAGGCTGGGGCGGCAAGGGCGGCGAGATCAAGATCGACTATCGCCCGGTCCACGAATTCACGCTGACCGACGACGTTTCGTACATCAAGCCGAAGAAGCGGGTGTACTGAGGCGGCGGATCAGCCGGACAGACAGGAGGCCGGGGCAGCGATGCCCCGGCCTTTTGCTTTGGAGGCGTTGGGTTCGGGCTCGTGAACCGCAGGTCCGGCGTTGCCGAGCCCGCCCCGCTGCGACTGACCTCGCCTGCGGCCCGGCAATTCCTCTGGAGCGGGCTCTAGCGCTGGGCGAGCCAGGCGGCGCATTCCTCGCCGAGTTCGGCGCGGGCGCGTTCCTCGTAGGCTTCGGAGACGGCGGCGGGCAGGCTGTCCATCCAGCGGCCGTTGGTTCCCTTGTTGATGAAGGTCTGGGCCCCGGCGTCCCAGAAGGCGCCGCCGAGCGGGGTGGACTTGGAGGCGTTGGCCTTCATCCAGTCGAACGAGCAGAACAGTTCGATCATCGGCCAGTCCTCGGCCTTGACCTCGATCCCGAGGAAATCGGCGAGCGCGCGCATCTGGCCGGGCATGTCGCGCTTGAGATCGGCGAAGTGGAGGAAGTGGACGTTGGGCAGGTGACGGATCTGCCACCAGCTGCGGATGTTGTCCCAGAACGACCAGAAGGGGTAGCCGTCCCCCTCCAGCCACAGGGCGAAGTATTCGGCGGGATCGGCCGGAGGCGGCGCGATCGGCGGACCGACCAGGCCGGGGGTTTCGTTGAGCATCTGGTACCACAGCGCATTGGCGTTGGCGTGGTGGTTGTGCATCGACCAGACGGCGTCTCGCCCGTCGCGGCCGATGTAGATGTACTTGGCCTGGTCGGAGAAGCGCAGGGCGTCGACCGGCAGGTGGGTCTTGAGGAAGCGGCGGTGCGTCTGCGCTTCCACGGCCGGCAGCTTCACCGCTTTCGGGGGCACCCGCAGGTCGAGCCACGGCGACATTTCGGCGACGGCGAGATCGGGGTCCGGGCCGAGCAGCATCTGGCCGACGATCTGCTGGGTCCAGGTCGTACCGGACTTGCCGTAAGTGGCGATGATGATGTCGTCCCCGCGAAACTGGAAATCGTTCCAGATCGTTGAATCGAAATGATGATTGTGAAGCTCCCGCGTCTTGCGCGGAAGCATGGTTTGCGTTGCCATGGACAAGCCCCTCGATCACAGTCAGATCGCGGCGTAATATAGCGCAGGTCCGGCTCCGGACGAAGTGGCAATATTACGGGCGCGCTATTGGCTGCATCGGCGCTCTCAACTTGGCCGGGTCAGCATCATTTCGGGCGATGCCGGGGCAAGGCGGCTGAGTAGGTCATTCAGCTCGAGCGAGCAGATGATGTGTTCGCCGGACGAGAAATGGATCGCCGTGCCGTAGGTATCCTCGCGGATGTAGGTGATCTGGTCGGTGTTCACGACCGTCCACTGGCCGGAGGCCTGTTCGATGGTGGTGAGGGCCATAGGTATGCCTCCTGAGAAGGAACCTGCAGAAATGCGCCTCTTGCCCGGCAATCTACGCGCTTGGGGGCGTGGCGGCAATTTGTTTTGCCGGATCGGCGGAGGGCTGGACCAAGGGGCCGGCGCCCGGCATGGCGGGGCGAGACAGGAGACTTTGGCATGGACCTCAAGATCGCAGGCAAGGTGGCGCTGGTGCTGGGGGCGAGCAAGGGGCTGGGGGCGGCCTCGGCGGCCGCGCTGGCCGACGAGGGGGCGCTGGTTCATGCCGTGTCGCGCAGCGGCGCGGTGAGCGATGCGCGGCTGACCGGGTTGGCCGCGGACCTTTCCACGGCCGCGGGCGTGGAGGCGGTACTGGAGTTGGTTGCGCGGCTGGGCCGGGTCGACATCCTCGTCGGCAATACGGGCGGGCCGCCGCGTTCAACGGCGCAGGGCGTGGACAGCGGGCAGTGGCGCGCGGCCTTCGAGGGGCTGGCGGTGTCCTTGTTCCGGATCGCCGATGCGGTCCTGCCGGGAATGATCGAGCGGGGCTGGGGGCGGATCATAACGATCGGTTCGAGCGGGATCGTCCAGCCGATTCCGCATCTTGCCCAATCCAACGCCGTGCGCGGGGCCGTGGCGGGGTGGTCGAAGACGCTGGCGGGCGAGGTTGGCCGGCATGGGGTGACGGTCAACATGGTGCTGCCGGGACGGATCGACACCGACCGGGTGCGCGGCGGGGACGAGGCGGCGGCAGCGCGGGACGGGCTCGCCGTGGCCGAGGTGCAGGCGCGGTCGCGCGCGCAGATCCCGGTGGGACGCTATGGCCGGGCCGAGGAATTCGGGGCGATGGTGGCCTACCTTGCGGGCGAGCAGGCCGGATACATGACCGGGACGATGATCCGGGTCGACGGGGGCTATGTTCGCGGGCTTTGATGCAGGCGCCGACTTGATCGCACTGCGCGACAATTGGCGACTTGATTGGTGGCGGGCAGTCCCGCATTTCTGGGCGGGCATGGGCAATTTGCCCCGGGGGACAAGAGCGATGAACGGCATGGGGCGCAAGGCGTTGATGAGCGGGCTGGTTTTGGCGGCCGGACTGGCGGCGGGGCCGGCGGCGGCGCATTTCCGGCTGATTTCGCCGGTCCCGACACTAATCCAGGACGAGAAGGGCGATCCGCAGAAGAAGGCGCCATGTGGCGGCACGACGGCGAATCCGGGCAAGCCTTCGGGGGCGGTGACTGACATCAAGGGCGGGCAGCCGCTCCATTTCAAGCTGACCGAGACCGTGTTCCATCCGGGGCACTACCGCGTTTCGCTGGCCCGGGCGCCCGAGAAGCTGCCGGCCGATCCGACGACGACCACCCGCCCCGGGACGCGGGGGCCGATCTCGACTTCGACCATGATCGCGCCGCAGGTGCTGCCGCCGCTGCTGGCGGACGGGCTGTTCATGCACATGATCAAGCCGGCCGCGCCGCAGACCTGGGAAATCGACCTGCGCATTCCCAATGTCGATTGCGCGAACTGCGTGATCCAGGTGGTGCAGTGGATGGGCGAGCACGGCTTCAATCCGGACGGCGAATTTTCCTATCACCATTGCGCCGTGGTCAACATCAAGCGCGACCCGAAGCTGCCCGCCGACCGCGCCTGGCTGGCCGCGCTCAAGATCTGAGGCGTGTGGCGGCAGGGCCTGCGGTGGGGGCGCAACCTCGGACTGATCGGCTTTCTTGGCGGGTTTGTCGGGCCGGTGATCTTTGCGCCTGACGCCAACCAGGGGCCGATGCTGGGTCTGTTTATTACCGGCCCGCTGGGGTTCGTGCTTGGCTTCGCGGGCGGGGCAGTTGCGGCGCTGGTGCGCCGGGCGTCCTAGCTGTCAGGTGACTGCGGCGGCAGCCGGGGCCAGACTGGCGAGCAGGCCGGTGGCGACGAGGGCCAGCCAGCCGGAGGCGAGGCGGCGCAGGATGCCGTGTTTGCCTGGCCCGCCGAGCCCAGCCATCGCGCCGCAGATGATCCATGCGCTTCCGGCCGCGCCGATGCACAGCGCTGCGCCGGCGAGGGCTGCGGGAAAGCCGGGCTCGCCGGGCCGGGGCAGCAGGGCGAAGGAAATGACCAGCGCCTTGGGATTGAGCAAGGTCGTCAGCGCCAGTTGCCGGGGGGTGATCGGCCGTGCCGAGGCGGGGGTGCCCGCGCCGGACCACAACCTTGTCGCCAGCAGGAGCAGCCATAGCGCGGCGGCCAGCTTGAGCGCGCCGCCCGCTTCGGGGAAGGCCGCGAAAAGGCCTGCGCCGAGCGCCGAAAGGCAGAGAATGGCGACCATGTAGGCCGAGACTTCGACCGCCAGCAGGCGGGCGGCGCGCATCGGGCCGTCTTGCGCGGCGGCGAGGCCGAGCAGCGTGTTGGTCGGCCCCGGGGTGAGCAGCAGGGCGAGCATGGCGAGGAGGGCGGTGGTCTGGGTCATCGGCATGGCTGGTTTGGAGGCACCGGGCCGGGCTGTCTTTGATCAGGATCAGTCGGCATGGGGCGTTCTCCGGTCGACAAGCGGGTGAAGCGCGATATTCTTGGGCGGGCGGGGCAGGGCTGGCTCCGCGCGGAGGGGAGAGTTCTCGATGTTGGTGCGCACCATGATCGCGTCAGCGGCGCTGGCGGCGACGTCCTTGCCTGCCTCGGCGCAGGTCGCTCTGCCCGGTCCGCAGGCGATTTCGGCGACCGACAAGCAGACCGGGGCCAAGGCCGATCCGCAGATGAGCGCGGACTTCGGCGGCGCCTATGACGGTTCGCAATCGGGGCTGGTGCGGCAGGTCGGGCTGAAAGTGGCCCGGCAATCGGGAATTGCCGCCGTTGACAGCGACTTCTCGTTCAAGCTGCTCAATTCGGGCGTGCCCAACGCTTTCGCCATCCCCGGCGGCTTTGTCTACACGACGCGGGGATTGCTCTCGCTCATGAACAACGAGGCGGAACTGGCCTTTGTTCTCGGCCATGAGACGGGGCACATCGCCGCCCGCCATTCGGATGCCCGCCAGAAGGTGACCCAGCGCAACGTCCTGCTCGGCACGCTGGGGCAGGCGGTGCTGGGGGCGGTGCTGGGTAATGGGACGATCGGCCAGATTGGCGGGCAGATCGGGCAGGCCGGCATCCAGCGGCTGGTGGTCGGCAACGTGATGAGCCATTCGCGGCAGGACGAGTTCCAGGCCGACGACCTTGGCGTGGTCTACATGATGAAGGCCGGTTACGACGCGGCGACCAGCAGCGATATCCTTGGCAGCCTTGCCGCGCAGACCACGCTGGACGCGAAGATCACCGGCAATAGCCGGACGACGCCGAGCTGGGCCATGTCGCACCCCGATCCCGCGATACGGGTGACCCGCACCCGCCAGCGGGCGCAGGAACTGGGTGCGCGCGGCGGGACGCGGGGCGGTGATGCCTTTCTGCTGGCGCTGAAGGGCATGATCTACGGCGATGATCCGGCGCAGGGGGTGATCGAGGGGCAGGAATTCCGCTATCCCGCCGGGCGGTTCCGGTTCACGGCGCCGGCTGGCTACGGCATGTCGAACGGATCGGACGCGGTGACGATTTCGGCCGCCGCCGACGGGCGCGTGGCGGGGCGGGCGCAGTTTTCGGGCGGCAGGTCCGACGGCAACCTCGATGCCGTGGTGAGCCGGACCTTTGCCCGGCTGACGCAGGAGGGAAGCGCGGTCAACGTGACCCCGACGCGGGCCAGCGTGAACGGCATGGATGCGCGCACGGCCACGGTAAGCGCCAGTTCGGGCGGGCAAAACCTGGATGCGACCGTGGTGGCGATCGCGGCTTCGCCCACCACGGCCTACAGCTTCGTCGTGCTGCAACCGCGCGGCGCGGGGTTGGGGGACCTTGCCGGGCTGGTCAATTCGTTTCGCCGGATGAGCGACGCCGAAGCGGCAGCCATTCGCCCGAGGGTGATCGACGTGGTGACCGTGGGCCGGACCGACACGGTGCAGACCATGGCGGCCCGGATGGCCTTCACCAACCTCCAGGCCGAGCGCTTCCTCGTGCTCAATGGCCTGCCCGCCGGGACGACGCGGCTGGCGCCGGGCCGGAAGGTCAAGCTGGTCGTTTGGGGGCCTGCACAGAAGTATTGAAGCGGGCGTTACCTGCGCGGCGCGGGTTGATCCGGCGCGGATGGCCCTGCCTTCGCGCTGTTTTCACGGGCGATCCGCTCAACCACGCCCGGGGGTGCGGGGCGCGCCGGCCATGGACAGCCGCGCTGCAGGCCCACGCCCTTGAGGAATGCGCGGCGAGCGCTGCCGGCGTAGATGGCGAGCTGGACGCGGCGTTCCTGCGCATTGGCGCCGCTGAGTTCGCGGATCACGCCGCGAAACGGGATGAACGAGCCGACCACCGATTGCGCGACCTTGCCGGCGCTGACCTTGGCGGCCGTGGACTGGCCGAGATCGAAATCATCACCCAGCACTGCGTCTATTCGGCGCACCTCGGCGGCGATTTCCGGGCAGCGGCGCAGCCCGGCAAGGGCATAGGGCGCCGCCTCGGCCGCGAGCAGGACGGGCGGGATCTCGTCCTTCTTGAGATTGAGATCGGTGGCCGGCGTGGCGATCACGTCGACCGCGTTCGGCTCGCGCCGGGTGATCGGCTTGTCCGGCTGGGGATCGGCAAGGGCGGGCGTGGCCGCGAGGGCGATGGCGCAGAGAACCTTGTGCATGAAGGGGTTACGGGCCGATCCGCAGGTGGTTCCTGAAACTGCTCGCGGACCCGCCGACCCGGTCAGCTGCGCCGGATCATCCGAAGGTGTTGCAGGCGTCCTCGTTGCCGGTTTCCATGCCGGTGCGCAGCCACTTCATGCGCTGGGCGCTGGAGCCGTGAGTGAAGGCTTCCTCCATCGGGCGGCGGCCGGCTGCTTTCATCAGGGTGTCGTCTCCGATCTGGTGCGCGGCGTTGAGGCCGCTTTCCATGTCGCCGGGCTCCAGCCGGTCCTTGTTCTTGGCGGCCCAGACCCCGGCATAGCAATCGGCCTGAAGCTCGAGCGCGACTGACAGGGCATTGGCCTGAGAGGGGTTCTGACCCTGGGCCTGGTGAACCTTGTCGGACATGCCCACGAGGTTCTGGATGTGGTGGCCATATTCATGGGCGATCACATAGTCGCGCGCGAACTGGCCGGTGGCGCCGAGCTGTTCGCTCATCTGGCGGTAGAAGTCGGTATCGAGGTAGATGCCGCCGTCGGACGGACAGTAGAACGGACCCATCGCGCTCTGCGCCTCGCCGCAGCCGGAGCGGCCCTCCTGCGAATAGAACACCAGCTTGGGGCGCTGGAAGGAAATGCCGGCCTGCTGGAAGACGGGGGCCCAGGTCTTGTTGAGCGAGGACAGGGCGTTGCAGCTTTCGCGGCTCGCCTGATCGACGGTGCAGCTTTCGCTGGCCGTGGTGCCGCCGCGAGGCTCCTGCCCGGGCAGGGGGCCGCCGACCTGCTGGCTACCCTGATCGAGGCTGCCGATCAGTTGCAGCGGATTGACCCCGAAAACCGCCGCCGCGATCAGGGCGATGACGAGGGTGCCGCAGCCGACCCGGCCGCCGGCGAGGCCAACCGGCAGGCCAAAACCACCGCCGCTGCCGCCGCTGCCGCGCTGATCCTCGACATCGATGGAGTTGGGGTCAAAATCGTCGAGCCTCATTGGCACAAATCCTGTTGCGGTGCGTCATGACACTGGATAGCCCGATGCAATCGGGGCCGGATTGTTACCCTCCAACTATCAGGAGTCGAGAATGTTTCTTAGTGGCAAGCGAGCGCTGGTGACCGGTTCAACCTCGGGCATCGGCCTTGCCATGGCGCGGGCCCTGAAAGCCGAGGGGGCCGAGGTCGTTCTCTCGGGCTTTGGCGAGGCGGCGACGATCGACGCCCTGAAGGAAGAACTGGGCGCGATTCACATCGGGGCCGACCTTTCCAAGCGATCCGGAGTGGAGGAGCTGATGGCCGGGGCCGGGCCGGTCGACATCCTCGTCAACAATGCCGGGGTCCAGCACGTCTCGCCGGTCGAGGAATTCCCGGTCGACAAGTGGGACCTGATCATCTCGCTTAACCTGACCGCGGCCTTCGACGCCTCGCGGCTGGCCATTCCCCACATGAAGCAGCAGGGCTGGGGCCGGATCATCAATCTTGCCAGCGCTCACTCGCTGGTCGCCTCGCCGTTCAAGGCGGCCTATGTGGCGGCCAAGCACGGCCTGGCGGGCCTGTCCAAGACCATGGCGCTGGAACTGGCGACGAGCGGAGTGACCTCCAACTGCATCAGCCCGGGCTATGTCTGGACGCCGCTGGTGGAGAACCAGATCCCCGACACGATGAAGGCGCGGGGCATGACCAAGGAGCAGGTGATCAACGAGGTCCTGCTCAAGGCCCAGCCGACCAAGCAGTTCGTCCAGCCGGACCAGCTGGGCGCGCTGGCCGTGTTCCTCTGTTCGGACGCGGCTTCGCAGATCACCGGGGCCAACCTGTCGGTCGATGGCGGCTGGACGGCGGAATAGAGCAGTTCGGGCGGGTTTTCGCGGGCGCGTTACCCGCTTGCAACAGCGGTGAAAATTTCCCGGGACATTGTTGTGGGCGGCGGCGTTGTCGTTCACATATCGGGCGATGAGGCGAGGTTTTTCAACGATGAACCGGGCGGTCTGCGCGGCGCTGGCGGCGCTGCTGGTGCTTGCGCCCGCGGTTCATGCCGCCGCGCCCGCTCGGCCGAAGGCGCCGGCCGCTCGGGTGACGGCGCCCAAGCGTGACCTCGCGCTGGAAGCGGCCTTGCTCGACCACATCAAGGTGCTGGCGAGCGACGAGTTCGAGGGGCGCGAGCCGGGGACCGAGGGCGAGGCGAAGACGCTGCGCTATCTCGGCAAGCAGTGGTTCGACCTTGGACTGATTTCGGGGACCAACGATCCGGGCCATCCCTGGTTCGCGCCGGTGACGCTGGTGGCGCGCGAGCCCGCGCAGTCTGCCGCCGTGTTCACGCGCCGGGGAAAGCGGCTGTTTGCCCCGCGCGACGCGGTGCTGATGCTGACCTCGGGCAAGCGCGCGCTGGTCGAGGATGCGCCGCTGCTGTTCGTGGGCGAGGGGCGGCAGATCGACGGCCTTGCCCGCGCAGAACTGGCCGGGCGGGTGGCCGTGCTGCTTGACGGCGACCAGCGCGGCGGGGAGCGGCAGAACGCCTTGCTCAAGGGCGGGGTGGCGGCCGTGCTGACCGTGCTCGACGGGACGCGGACGCTGGAGCAGGTGGCGGCGCGGCGCAGGCGTTCGGGCTATGCGCTGGCGAGCGACGTGCTGGGCGGTGACCTGGAAGGGTTCATCACCGCCGAGGCTTTTGACCGGTTGGTCTCGACCAGCGGGACGGGGCTGGCCGCGCTGCGCGCCGGGGCCCGGGCGCCGGGCTTCGTGCCGAAAGTGATCGACCTTGCCGCCACGCTCGAGGCGACGACGCGCGAGACCACGATCCGGACGCACAACCTGATCGGCAAGCTGGAGGGCAAGCGGCCCGAGGCCGGGGCGATCCTGTTCATGGCGCACTGGGACCATTTCGGGCGCTGCGCCGAGGCGCCGGCCGAGCACCTGATCTGCAACGGCGCCATCGACAATGCCAGCGGCGTGGCGGCCCTGACCGAAGTGGCACGGCGCCTGTCGCGCCTGCCGCAGATGGACCGCGACATCTATTTCGTGGCGACCACGGCCGAGGAGCTGGGCCTCCTTGGCGCGGAGGCCTTTGCCGAGAACCCGCCGCTGCCGCTCAAGCAGGTGGTGGCGGCGTTCAACATAGATTCCGTGGCGATCGCGCCGGCGGGTACGCCCTTTGCCGTCGTGGGCAAGGGGATGACGGCGCTGGACGGGCAGATCGCGGCGGCGGCGCGGGCCAACCGCCGGGTGGTCGTGCAGGGCGACGAGGCCAATGCCTACGTCAGGCGGCAGGACGGCTGGGCCCTGCTCCAGCACGATGTGCCGGCGGTGATGGTGACCACGGCCTATGGCGACCTGGGGCGGCTCGAGGCCTTCTTCGACAGCGACTATCACCGGCCGAGCGACGTGGTGAAGCCCGGGCTGGAACTGGGCGGGGCGGCGGAGGACGTCTCGTTTTTGGTGCAGCTCGGACGCTGGTTCGCGGACGTCAAGCGGGTGCCTGCGGTGCGTTGAAACAGGGGTGAAATGCGCGGGTTGTTAAGTTCCCGGTGTGCGGTTACATGGGCCGCCACGATTCCCCCGGGACCTTCGCGCGGGTTCCCCAGCTTGCAGGCGGCACAGTGGCACTGAACGACATCATCCTTGGCCTCACCTTCGACGACGTACTGCTGCGTCCGGCCGAGTCCGACATCGTCCCTTCGATGGCCGATACCCGCACCAAGCTGACCCGCGAGATCTCGCTCAACATCCCGGTGGTCTCCTCGGCGATGGACACAGTGACCGAGGCCGACATGGCGATCGTCATGGCCCAGCTGGGCGGGATCGGGGTGCTGCATCGCAACCTGACGATCGAGGAACAGTGTGCGGCTGTCCGCGCGGTCAAGCGCTTCGAGAGCGGCATGGTGGTCAACCCGATCACGATTTCGCCCGAGGCCAGCCTGGGCGAGGCGCGCGCCTTGATGCAGGCCAACCGGATCAGCGGCATTCCCGTGGTGGAAGCGAGCGGCAAGCTGGTCGGCATTCTGACCAACCGCGACGTGCGCTTTGCCGACAAGGCCACCCAGCCGGTGCGCGAGCTGATGACTCACCAGAACCTTGCCACGGTGAAGACCGGGGTGAGCCAGGAAGAGGCGCGCAAGCTGCTGCACCAGCGCCGGATCGAGAAGCTGCTGGTGGTTGACGATGCCTATCATTGCGTCGGCCTGATCACGGTGAAGGACATCGAGAAGGCCGTGAACTATCCGAGTGCCACCAAGGACGCGGCCGGGCGGCTGCGCGTGGCGGCGGCAACCACCGTGGGCGACAAGGGCTTTGCCCGGACCGAGGCGCTGCTGGCGGCCGAGTGCGACGTAGTGATCATCGATACCGCGCATGGCCACAACAAGGACGTGGCCCGCGCGGTGGAGCGGGTGAAGAAGCTTTCCAACGCGGCGCAGGTCGTGGCGGGCAATGTCGCCACGGCCGAGGCGGCCAGGGCGCTGGTCGATGCCGGGGCCGACGCGGTCAAGGTGGGGATCGGGCCGGGTTCGATCTGCACCACCCGGATCGTGGCGGGCGTCGGCGTGCCGCAGCTCACGGCGATCATGGATGCGGCCGAAGCGGCTGACAAGCTGGGCGTTCCGGTGATCGGCGACGGCGGCCTGCGCACTTCGGGCGATGCGGCCAAGGCTCTGGCGGCGGGCGCTTCGTCGGTGATGGTCGGCTCGATGCTGGCGGGTACCGAGGAAGCGCCGGGCGAGACGTTCCTGTACCAGGGCCGGGCCTACAAGGCCTATCGCGGCATGGGGTCGGTGGGCGCCATGGGCAGCGGTTCGGCCGATCGCTATTTCCAGGGTGACATCAAGGATCAGTTGAAGCTGGTTCCCGAGGGGATCGAGGGCCAGGTGCCGTACAAGGGCCCGGCCAAGGACGTGATCCACCAGTTGGTCGGCGGGATCAAGGCTGCGATGGGCTATACCGGCTGCGGCACTATCGAGGAACTGCGGCGCAAGGCCAAGTTCGTCCAGATCACCGGCGCCGGGCTCAAGGAAAGCCACGTCCACGACGTGACGATCACCCGCGAGGCGCCGAACTACAAGGTCGGGTGACCTTCGGGTGACTCCGCAGGCCCGCGTCCAGGCCGCGATCGACATTCTTGACGCGGTGATTGCCGCGGCCCGCGCCAAAGGTGCGCCGGCCGATCGGCTGATTTCAGAATGGTTTCGCACCCGGCGCTTTGCCGGCAGCGGAGACCGGCGCGCGGTGCGCGAGCTGGTCTATGCGGCGATCCGCAGCTGCGGCGAGGTGCCGGCTAGCGGGCGCGCGGCCATGGTGCTGCTGGCGCGGCAGGATGCGGCTGTGGCAGCCCTGTTCGATGGTTCGCGTCATGGTCCGGAGGCGATTGCGCCGGGCGAGATTACGGCGCAGGGCGGGGTGGCGCCGGAATGGCTGGAGCGGGCGCTGGCGGCCTTGGGGCTTGATAGCGCGGAGCAGGCAGCCCTGCTGGATCGGGCGCCGCTCGATATTCGAATCAATGCTTTGAAGGCGGAACTTGCCGAACTACCCGAAGTCGGCGCGCCGACCGTGGCTGCGACAGGCCGGCGCTATCCGCCGTCCACCCCGGTCGAGCAGTGGGACGCTTACCGGTTCGGCGCGATCGAGGTGCAGGACGCGGGCTCGCAGCTGGTCTGCGAGGCGGCGGGCGCGCAGCCGGGTGAGGCGGTGGTTGATCTCTGCGCCGGGGCCGGGGGCAAGACGCTGGCGCTGGCAGCGGCGATGGAGGACCGGGGCGTCCTGCTCGCCTGCGATGCCGACCGGGCGCGGCTTTCGCGGTTGATGCCGCGGGCTGAGCGCGCGGGGGTGCACATTGCCGAGACGCGCCTGCTCGATCCGGGCAAGGAAGCGGAGGCGCTGGGCGACTGGGCAGGGCGGGCCGATGCGGTACTGGTCGATGCACCCTGTTCCGGCACCGGGACGTGGCGGCGCAATCCCGAGGCGCGCTGGCGGCTGACCCCGGCCGAACTGGCGCGGCTGACGGCGCTCCAGTCGCGCCTGCTGGATGTTGCGGCAGCCCTGGTCAAGCCGGGCGGGCGACTGGTCCACGTGGTCTGCTCGCTGCTCGACGTCGAAGGGGCCGATCAGGTTTCCGCCTTCCTTGCGCGCCATGCCGACTGGCGGGCCGTTCCGCTGGTGCTGGGCGCTGGAACCGCGCGCGGCTCGGGCCTGCGGCTTACCCCGCATCGCGATGGAACTGACGGGTTTTTCGTCGCAAGGCTGGAACGCTTGTGTTAGCTCTGTGTCATTAATCAGGCGCGATCCGAAAGGGATGGCGGAGAGTCGATGATCTTGCGGGAGTTGCTGATGCGTTTCACCCCGGCCGCGCTTGCCTTGTCGCTGGCATTTGTCCTTACGGCCAGTGCCGGGCAGGGCGCACCGCCGCAGCCGCTCGACCCGCGCGCGGCGCAGTTGATGGGCGAAGGGCGCGCGGCCCTTGCCGCTGGAAACGCGGACAGTGCGATCGATGCATTCGAGGCTGCCCTCGCGGTCCAGCCCGGCGCGGCCCAGATCAGCCTGGCCCTGGCCGAGGCGACCCGCCGCGAAGGAATGCAGGGCAAGGCGCTGCACTATTACCGCGAGGCGATTGAGCGTGATCCGCGCAATTTCGCCGCGATTTCCGGCGAAGGGCAAGCCCTGCTCGAGAAGGGTGCGGTCGAGAAGGCCAAGCGTACCCTCGCGCGGCTGCAGCTGACCTGCGGGGCGAACTGCCCGGAAACCAAGGAACTGGCCGCGGCGCTGGCACGCGGGCCGGTCGAGCGGGTGGTGACGGCCGAGGCGGTCAAGCCTGCACCGGTGGTGACGAACTGAGCGGACAATTCCGCTTGCTTGGCGGCATCGTTGGAGCGGTGCCAGAAGGCAATCTGTTAAACCTGCATCATCGCTGCGCGCGGCCGTAAGTCGCGCGGCAAGGCGGGCGTTGTTTCGCCCCTCGCAATGACGAGGGCTTGAGGTTCACCGCCGGCTGCGCAGGGGTGGGGCAGCGCCTCAGATCAGGGCGCGGAATTCTTCCACGACGGCGCGGTAGACGCGCTTCTTGAAGGGCACGATGAGGTCGGGCAGCTCGGCGGGCTGAACCCATTTCCATTCGTAGAATTCGGGCGGATCGTGCGCCTCGAGATTGATGTCGCTGTCTTGCCCGAGGAAGCGGGCGAGCAGCCAGAACTGGCGCTGGCCGCGGTAGCGGCCGCCCCAGAGCTTGCCGAGCAGCTCGTCGGGCAGGTCGTAGAGCAGCTCCTCGCGGGTCTGCGCGATCAGGGCAACGTGCTGTTCGGCCACCCCGGTCTCTTCCCAGAGTTCGCGCAGGGCAGCGGCCTTGAGGTCTTCGCCATCGTCGATCCCGCCTTGCGGCATTTGCCAGGCATCGCCTTCGCGGCCCTGGGATTCGCGCGCGTCGATCCGGCGGCCGACGAAGACCTTGCCATCGCCGTTCACCAGCATGACCCCGACGCAGGGCCGGTAGGGCAGGGCGGAAAAATCGTTCATTGTGTCCCCGGAACTAGCCTGATCACGCGCGGACCGGATGATTTCCGATCGCTCGCGCTTGTGGATTCGCCGTCGAATCCTCACTTAGGCTGGCAGCGGGCGCTTGACTAGCTGCGCCGACGGGCGTTTGGCTGCCCGCAGATGTTTGTCGCCTGACAGTTTTTCTGAATTGCCGGGCGCTTGATGGAGTGGTTTGGGCGGCGTGGACAAAAATCCCGCGCGCGGGCTCTCCCTTAGAGGATGAAAATGGCGACTGTTCTGGCCGATACCGATAGCACTGCCGTCCCGGGCGGCACCCCCGTTCCCGAAGCAGTCGTGGTCCGCTTTGCCGGCGATTCCGGCGACGGGATGCAGCTGACCGGCGGGCAGTTCACCCTGTCGACCGCGCTGGCGGGCAACGACCTTGCCACCTTCCCCGACTTTCCGGCGGAAATCCGCGCGCCGCAGGGCACGCTGTTTGGCGTTTCGGCGTTCCAGATCAACTTCGGCTCGACCTCGATCGAGACCGCGGGCGATGCGCCCGACGTGCTGATCGCGATGAACCCGGCGGCGCTCAAGACCAACCTCTCGGCGCTCAAGCCGGGCGGTCTGGTCATTGCCGACACCGGCGAGTTCACCAAGCGCAACCTTGAGAAGGCGAAGTACGACGTTTCGCCGATCGACGACGGCAGCCTCGCCAAGTGGGACGTGCTGGCCTTCGACATTTCGGCGCTGACGCTCGAATCGGTCAAGCCCTTCGGCCTTGGCAACAAGGAGGCCCTGCGCTGCAAGAACATGTGGACGCTGGGTCTGGCGCTGTGGATGTTCGACCGCGACCGCGCGCCGATCGTCCAGTGGCTCAACGACAAGTTCCGCAAGAATCCGGTGCTGGCCGAGGCCAATATCGCCGCGCTCAATGCCGGGCACGCCTATGGCGAGACGGCCGAGCTGGCCGGGCCGCTCAAGAAGCTGCACCTTGATCCGGTGCCGACCGCGCCGGGCGTTTACCGCACGGTGACGGGCGCGGAGGCGGTCAGCCTCGGGCTGGTCGCGGGCGCGCAGCTGGCCGAGCTGCCGATGTTCTTCGGCGGCTATCCGATCACCCCGGCTTCGGCGATCCTGCACAACCTTGCCAAGCTCAAGGAGTTCGGGGTCACCACCTTCCAGGCGGAAGACGAGATCGCCGCGATCTGTTCGGCGATCGGCGCGAGCTATGCCGGGCAGCTGGGCGTCACCTCATCCTCTGGCCCGGGCATTGCGCTCAAGGGCGAGGCGATGGGCCTGGCGATCATGACCGAGCTGCCGCTGGTCATCGTCAATTCGCAGCGCGGCGGGCCTTCGACCGGCCTGCCGACCAAGACCGAACAGAGCGACCTTTACCAGGCGGTCTATGGCCGCAACGGCGACGCGCCGCTGCCGGTGATTGCCGCGCGCTCGCCCGCCGACGCGTTTGAATGCGCGATCGAGGCCTGCCGGATCGCGGTGCAGTACATGACCCCGGTGATCCTGCTGACCGACGGCTATATCGGCAATGCCGCCGAGCCGTGGGCCGTGCCTGATCCGTCGGCCTATGCGCCGTTCCCGGCCAAGTTCCTGGCCGAGAACAACAATGCCGAGGGCGGCAAGGTGCTGCCCTACAAGCGCGATGCAAACGGCGTGCGCCCGTGGATCAAGCCGGGTACGCCGGGCCTGATGCACCGCATCGGCGGGATCGAGAAGGCGATCGACACCGGCGACCTCGATTACAGCCCGGTCGTCCACCAGGCGCAGACCGATGCGCGCAAGGCCAAGATCGACGGCGTGGCCAAGGGCATTCCGGACCAGGAAGTGACCTGCGGGACCGAGACGGGCAAGCTGGTCGTGGTCGGCTGGGGTTCGACCTATGGCCCGATCATCCAGGCGGTGCGCCGGGCGCGGGCCAAGGGGCTGGACGTCAGCCACGTTCACGTGCGCCACATCTGGCCGCTGCCGGCGAACCTTGGCGAACTTCTCAAGGGCTATGAGCGCGTGCTCGTGCCGGAGATGAACACCGGCCAGTTCAAGACCGTGCTGCGCGACCAGTATCTCGTCGACGCCAAGCCGCTCAACAAGACCAGCGGCCAGCCGTTCACCATCGCGGAACTCGAAGCCGCGATCGAAGCTGCGCTCGCATAAGGGTAAGAACAATGAACGACATGACCCCTATCGCGGTGAAGACCACGCTGAAGGACTGGGAAAGCGACCAGGAAGTTCGCTGGTGCCCGGGCTGCGGCGACTATGCGATCCTCAAGGCGGTGCAGCGCACCCTGCCGGAACTGGGCGCAGACCCGGCGAACACCGTGTTCGTTTCGGGCATCGGCTGCTCGAGCCGCTTTCCCTATTACGTGGAGAGCTATGGCTTCCACACGATCCACGGCCGCGCGCCGGCGGTGGCGACGGGCGTGAAGCTGGCCAACCCCGAGCTCGACATCTGGCTGGTGACCGGTGACGGCGACGGCATGTCGATCGGCGGCAACCACACGATGCACCTGCTGCGGCGCAACCTGAACTGCCAGGTGATGCTGTTCAACAACGAGATCTATGGCCTGACCAAGGGCCAGTACTCGCCGACCAGCCGCGAGGGCACTTCGAGCCCGACCACGCCGCTCGGCTCGGTTGACCGGCCGGCCCTGCCTTGCGCGTTCGCGCTGGGTTCGGGCGCGCGGTTCATCGCGCGGGCCTATGACACCGGCAAGCAATTGCCCGACGTGCTCAAGGCGGCTTACTATCACCGCGGCGCGGCGTTCGTGGAAATCTTCCAGAACTGCATCGTCTACAACAAGGACCGTTTCGCCGACTTCACCGAGAAGGCCGTGGCCGACAGCCACCAGCTCTGGCTGAAGGACGGTGAGCCGATGCTGTTCGCCAAGGGCACCAAGGGCATCACGCTGGACCGCGAGGCCCTGACGCTCAAAGTGGTCGACGTGGTCGATGGTGACTGGCAGGCGGCGGGCGTGATCACGCATAACGTCAAGAACAAGGCGATTGCCCACATGCTGGTGGAAATGCCCTTCGGGCCGTTCCCGATGGCGCTGGGCGTGCTGTTCGACGATGCCCGCCCGACCTACGAGGACGCGGTCCTGGGCCAGGATGCCAAGGCGCGCGAGGGCAAGGTGGCCGATCTCGGCAAGCTGCTCGCCAAGGGCCAGACCTGGACCGTGAGCGGCACGGCGGCCGATCCGATCTGATCGATCGTTTTGGTAGCGCGACAATGCGGCGCGGCGACCTTGCGGTTGCCGCGCCGCTTTCGTTTCAGGGCATGGCCCGGCGATGGGCGATGGCTGCGGCGGTGAAGGCCCAGGCGCTGCCGCCGAGCCAGCCGGCGAGGGCGTCGGTCGGGAAATGGACGCCGAGCCAGACGCGGCTGAGGGCAATGGCGAAGGACAGGGCGAGTGCGGCCGCGATCAGCGCGGCGCGGGCGGCACGGCTGGGGCTCAGCGCGGCGAAGGCTAAGGCAAGCGAGAGATAGACCAGCGCGGCGTTGAAGCTGTGGCCGCTGGGGAATGAGGCGCCGCCCGCTTCGGTAAGGTGCGGGACGATGACCGGACGGTCACGCCCAACGAGGAGCTTGAGGGCAAACTCGACCGCCCAGCCGGTGATGATTGAGAGCGCGAGGGCGCGGGCTTCTGCAGCGCGGGCAAGGCGCCAGAGGGCGAGCACTCCGGCGAGGGCGAAGGCGCTGCGCAGGACTACGCCGCCCAGTGCCGTGACGTCTCGCACCGCTTCGAGCAGCCAGACGGGGCCGCGCGGCAGGAGCAGGGCGCCGCCGCGCCAGAACAGGAGCCCGGCTTCGTCGATCGAACCCGACCAGCCGCCGAGGACCATGGCGCTGACCAGCGCGAAGCCGGCCCAGCAGGCGAGGGCGGCGAGGCCGGCATGGGTGGGTGCGAGCGGCCAGGAGGGCAGCTGCGCCGACCTGCCCTTTGGGGAAGGATGCTCGATCATTTCGGCAAAGGGGTTTGCATCGTGGTTCAAGGGGCACAACCTTCGAAAGGATGAAAACGGCTACGATTGTATGGTTCCGGCGCGACCTGCGGCTGGCGGATCAACCCGCACTGAGCGCGGCGGCGGAGCGGGGGGCGGTGATCCCGGTCTATGTGCTCGACGACGAGACGGCGGCGCATCGGCGGATGGGCGCGGCTTCGCGCTGGTGGTTGCATCACAGCCTCAAGGCGCTGGACGGGAGCCTGCGAGCCAAGGGCTCGCGTCTGATCCTGCGGCGGGGGCGGTGCGACCGGGTGCTGGCGGACCTTGCCGAACAGTCCGGAGCGGATGAGGTTCATGCGCTGGCGCATTACGAGCCGTGGTGGCGCAATGCCGAGAAGGCGGTGGCAAGGCGGCTGGACCTGACGCTGCACGAGGGCAATTACCTCGCGCCGCCGGCATCGGTGACGACCGGGAGCGGCGGGCTTTACAGGATCTACACGCCGTTCTGGCGGGCGCTGAGCGAGCGGATGCCGCCGCACCGGCCCGCGCCTGCCCCCGAGCGGATCGCGGCTCCGGAGCACTGGCCGGACGGCGATCCGCTGGTGGACTGGGGCCTGCTCCCGACCAAGCCTGACTGGGCGGGCGGAATGCGGGCGGAGTGGACGCCCGGCGAGGCGGGCGCGCAGGAGCGGCTGGAGGATTTTGCCGACCATGCGGCGCGCTACGAGCAGGAACGTAACCTGCCCTCGATGGAGGGCACCTCGCGGCTTTCGCCGCATCTCCATTTCGGCGAGATTTCGCCGGCGGCCTGCTGGCACCGGGTGGCAGGAGCGGGCGGCTCGGCCGGGACCTTCCTCGGCGAGCTGGGTTGGCGCGACTATGCCCAGAACGTGATCCTGCAGTTTCCCGAATATGGCAGCCGCAACGGGCGCGATGGCTATGACGGCCTGCGCTGGCGCGGCGGGCCGGATGCCGACGCGGACTTCGCGGCGTGGCGGCAGGGACGGACGGGTTATCCGATCGTCGATGCCGGGATGCGCGAACTGTGGGCCACGGGCTGGATGCACAACCGGGTGCGGATGCTCGCGGCCTCGTTCCTGATCAAGCACCTGCTGATCGACTGGCGCAAGGGCGAGCAGTGGTTCTGGGATACGCTGGTCGATGCCGACTATGGGCAGAACGCGGTCAACTGGCAGTGGAGCGCGGGGACCGGGGTGGACGCCAACCTGTTCAGCCGGATCATGGCGCCGCTCAGCCAGTCGGCCAAGTTTGACGCGGCGGGCTACATCAGGCGCTGGGTGCCCGAACTGGCCGATCTGCCTGACAGCGAGATCCACGATCCGCCTCATCCGGTAAAGGGTTATCCGCGCCCGATCGTCGAGCATCGGGCGGCACGGGAGCGGGCGCTGGCGGCCTATGCCGCGGCCCGGTAACGGGATGGCCTGAAACGAGGCGGGGCGCGGGAAGCCGGAACCGCGGGGTTCGTTCCGGCTATCCGCGCCCCTTCGTGGGGGAGCCAAATGGAGGCAAATGGAGGCTCCGCCAGTAGGGAAGCGCTCAGAGGGTCGAGCGGTAGACCGTTTCGGGCTGCCAGCGCACGAGGATGTTGTCGTGCACGATCGGGCTGAGCAGGTTCTGGAAGGCGCAGCCGACGAGGCTGTTGTTCCACCAGATCACTTCGGACTGAAGCGATTCGAGGCCCGGGAGCGTGACCCAGCAGATCGTGCCCGGCTGCAGGCGGTTGACCGCCGAACAGCAAAAACCGCCGAGCGACAGATCATGGACCATGGTCTGGAAGGCGCGGCCGCCCGAAGCGCGGAAGGTGGCCGGAATGGTGATCCGCGTGCGCGGGGCGCAGCGGTCCTCCTGGCTGGCGACTTCGTATCGCTTGAACTGCTGTTCGACCATCGACCTATTTCCTTCCCGCTCGGACCCGGCGGCGCGTGCGCTGCCTTGCCCGGTAAACACGGGTTAAAATATGGCCTGTGCTGGTTTCGGTGGTTCTACGAAGGATGGTTAACGGATTCGCGGTGCGGGCTGGCGAACTGTTCACCAACCAGCGTAACGATCCGCTCGGCAACCGTTTCCGGCGGCTTTACAGATGCCGGGTCCTCGCCCGGATAGGCGCGGGCGCGCATGGCCGTGCGGGTGGCGCCAGGGTTCAGAATTGCCACGCGAATCTTGGAGATCGCGCGCACTTCCTGCGCGTAGCAATCAAGCAGCACCTCGAAGGCCGCCTTGGTTGACGCATAGGCGCCCCAATAGGCGCGCGGGGCGCCGGCGACGGTGGAGGTGAGGCCGACCACGCGGGCATCGGCGCTCTTCTTGAGCATCGGATCGAAGTGGGCGATGAGCGACTGAGTCGCCAGAAGGTTGACCGTGAGGGCGCGGTTCCAGCTCGGCTGGTCGATGTCGGCGACGCCGGACAGCTGCGGCAGCAGGGCGGCGTTGATCACCATCATGTCGAGCGCTTCCCAGCGGCTGCGGATCGCGGTGGCGAGGCGGGCGATGCCGTCGGGCTCGGACAGGTCGACCGGGGCGATCGTGGCGTGGCCGCCGGCGGCGAAGATGCGTTCTTCGACCGTCTCGAGCGCCTTGGCGTCGCGGGCGGTGAGGATCACGTGGGCACCGGCCGCGGCCAAGGCCTCGGCCGTGGCGGCGCCGATCCCGCGGCTGGCGCCGGTGACCAGCGCCAGTTGGCCCTCGTAGGGCCGCTCAACCGCCTCGGTCATCGCTTCAGGCGACCTTTTCGACCGGCAGGGAGAGCTGCGGCTGGTCGCGCTCGCCAAGGTCGGTGAGGCGGGTCGGGTATTCGCCGGTGAAGCAGGCGTCGCAGAACTTGGGGCACTTGGCTTCGCGGCCTTGGAGGCCGACCGCGCGGTAGAGCCCGTCGATCGAGACGAAGGCGAGACTGTCGGCCTGAATGAATTCGGCCATGGCCTGAACGTCCATCCGCGCGGCGAGGAGCTTGGACCGCTCGGGCGTGTCGACGCCGTAGAAGCAGGAATGCTCGGTCGGCGGGGAGGCGATGCGCATGTGCACTTCGGCCGCGCCGGCATCGCGCATCATCTGCACGATCTTGAGGCTGGTGGTGCCGCGCACGATCGAATCGTCGATCAGCACGATCCGCTTGCCCTGGACGATAGCGCGGTTGGCATTGTGCTTGCGCTTCACGTCGGCATTGCGGGCGCCGTCGGACGGCTGGATGAAGGTACGGCCAACGTAGTGCGAGCGGATGATTCCTAGCTCGAAGGGGATGCCCGATTCCTGCGCATAGCCGAGGGCGGCGGGGACGCCGCTGTCAGGCACGGGGATCACGATGTCGGCTTCGGCCAAGGCCTCGCGCGCGAGTTCGCGGCCGATGGCCTTGCGAACCTCGTAAACGGATTCGCCGCCCATCACCGAGTCGGGACGGCTGAAATAGACGTGCTCGAAAATGCAGGGGCGGGCCGCCGGATTGCCGAACGGGCGGGTCGTGCTCAGCTTGCCGTCGAGGCTGACCTCGATCAGTTCACCCGGTTCGACTTCGCGCACGAATTCGGCGCCGATCACGTCGAGCGCCACGGTCTCGCTGGCGAAGACATAGGTATCGCCGATGCGGCCCATGACCAGCGGGCGGATGCCGAGCGGATCGCGGCAGGCGATCATGCCCTCGGGGGTCATGCAGATCAGCGAATAGGCGCCTTCGACCAGCCGCAGCGCATCGATGAAGCGATCGAGCAGGGTGGGATAGCGGCTGGTGGCGACGAGGTGGATGATCACCTCGGTGTCGGACGTCGACTGGAAGATCGCGCCCTTCTGCACGAGATCGCGCTTGAGGTGCATGGCGTTGGAAATGTTGCCGTTGTGCGCGATGGCGAAGCCGCCGGTGGCAAGGTCGGCGAAGAGCGGCTGGACGTTGCGCAGCCCCGAACCGCCGGTAGTGGAATAGCGCACGTGGCCCGCGGCCATGATCCCGGGCAGTTCGGCGAGAGCCTCGGCGCTCGAGAAGTTCTGGGCGACGTGGCCGATGCCGCGCCGGGAATAGAACTCATGCCCATCGAAGCTGGTAATGCCGACGGCTTCCTGGCCGCGGTGCTGCAGGGCGTGGAGGCCGAGCGCGGTAATCGCCGCGGCATCGCGCGGGCCGATCACGCCGAAAATGCCGCATTCCTCGCGCAGCTTGTCGGCATCGACGTCCCACGGGGCGGCATCGAAAAGGGGTTCGCTGTGGTTCATGAATCGCGTCCAGCCGGCGGCCGCTTCAGGGCCTTGTTGCGGGCGCATTTGGCTCCAAGCGGGCGGAAAGGCAAGGGGAAGCGCGCCAACCGATATTTCTCATGCTGCAAGTGCGTCTATCCGGCCGCGGCGCAGGGCGGGGAACAGCCATTGCGCCGCGGCGTTCGGCTGCCTAAACCCGCCCGGCAATCCGCCGCCCGCGGCAGAACGAAAAGAGCCAACTTGATCCTTTCCCCCTTCGAATGGACCATCGCCAAGCGTTACATGCTTCCCGGGCGCGGCGAGGCGTTCATCGCCCTTGTCGCGGGGATCAGCCTGGTCGCGGTCAGCCTCGGCGTGGCGGCGCTGGTCATCGTGATGAGCGTGATGAACGGCTTTCGCGCCGAGCTGTTCGACAAGATCGTGGGGCTGAACGGCCATGCGATCATCCAGGCCTATGGCGGGCGGCTCGACAACTGGCAGCAGGTGCTGGCCGAGGTGAAGGCGACGCCGGGTGTGACGCGGGCCTCGCCGCTGATCGAGCAGCCCTTGCTGGCGACGTTCAACGGCCGGGTCGAGGGCATTCTCGCCCGCGGCAATACGGCCGAGGACATCGCCCGGATCAAGCCGCAGGTGAAGGACGGCGACCTTGCCGCCCTGCGCCCCGGCGCGAGCGTGGTGGCGATCGGGGCGCGGCTGGCGGAGAACCTTGGCGCGCGGGTGGGCGACACGATCACGATCATCAATCCGCAGGGGCGGCCGACTCCGTTCGGCACAGTGCCCCGGCAGGTGGGTTACACGGTTGGCGCGATTTTCGAGATCGGGGTCTATGACTATGACAATTCCTTCGTGGTCATGCCGATCGCCGATGCCCAGACCCTCCTGCTGACAGGGGACCAGATCGGGATGATCGAGGTCAAGACTACCGATCCCGACAAGGTGGGCGAGATCCTCGCCCCGCTGACCCGCAAGCTGGCCGGGCAGGCCGTAATCACGGACTGGAAGACGATCAATGCGGCGCTGTTCGAGGCGCTCTCGGTCGAGCGGGTGGCGATGTTCACCGTGCTCTCGATCATCGTGCTGGTGGCCGTGTTCAACATCCTCTCCTCGCTGATCATGCTGGTGCGCGCCAAGACCCGCGACATCGCGATCCTGCGGACCATGGGGGCGACCCGGAAAAGCCTGCTGCGGATCTTCGTGACCGCCGGCTTCCTGATCGGGGCGCTGGGGACCGGCATGGGCCTCCTGCTTGGCTTCGTGTTCCTCTTTTTCCGCCAGAACGTGGTCAACGCGGTGCAATATGTGACCGGGCAGAACCTGTGGGACCCTTCGATCCGTTTCCTTTCCGAATTGCCGAGCCGGTCCGACCCGCTGGAGATCATCGCGATCACGGTGATGTCGCTGGTGCTCTCGTTCGTCGCCACGCTCTATCCGGCGTGGAAGGCTGCGAGCACGGACCCCGTGCAGGTGCTGCGCTATGAATGACATCGACATGAACGAGCCAGTGGTGAGCCTTGCCGGCGTGACCCGCAGCTTCGAACAGGGCGGGGTGCGGATCGACGTGCTGAGGGGCATCGACCTCACAGTCATGCCGGGCGAGATCGTGGCCCTGCTGGGGCCTTCGGGCTCGGGCAAGTCGACCATGCTGCAGGCGATCGGTCTGCTCGAGGGTGGTTTCGGCGGGTCGATCCGGATCGCCGGGGTCGAGGCGGCGGACCAGCCATCGAGCGGGCGCACGGCGCTGCGGCGCGAGCATATCGGCTTCGTCTACCAGTTCCATCACTTGCTGCCGGACTTCAACGCGCTGGAAAACGTGGTGCTGCCGCAATTGATCGCGGGAACGCCGCGTGAGGCGGCCGAGGGCCGGGCCGGCGAACTGCTGGGCGCGCTGGGACTGGCCAAGCGGCTCGATCACCGGCCGAGTCAGCTTTCGGGCGGCGAGCAGCAGCGCGTGGCGGTGGCGCGGGCGCTGGCCAATCGGCCGGCGCTGGTGCTGGCCGACGAGCCGACCGGCAACCTTGACGAGGCGACGGCCGACAAGGTGCTCGAGCAGTTCCTCCAACTGGTTAGGGGCGAGGGCAGCGCGGCGCTGATCGCTACTCACAACGAGAGGCTGGCGCTGGCCATGGACCGGGTGGTAAGATTGCACGACGGGCACTTGTCGTGAACCCGGTTCAGGGAACCTACAGGATGGCCTGATAGTTTTGAGGGGTATGGGGCACGGGAGCCAAGGAGATTCCGAAGTGAGCCAACATCCCACGACTTTTGCGGGAGAAAACCCTGACGATCACGGCGTAGGCTGGGACGATTGTGCCACGTTGCATCGCCGGCAGGGCGGCGGCGGATTGCTGCACGGGTTCAAGGCCATCCGCAAGGGCACGCTGGCGCAGCTGGTGCGCGCCTTTGCCCAGATCCCGCCGGAGGAGCGCCCGGACTACATGATCGAAAAGGCCGGGGACCGGCAGTATCACGCGCACGAGATCATGGCGCTTGTCAGGCGCTCGGACTTCCCGCTAGCCAGCGGGGTATGACTGGCGCGACGATAGCCGATTTCACCGCAAGGCAGCCCGGCGGCGAGGAGATCGCCCTCGCCGATCGGCTGGGCAAGGTGGTGCTGATCGTCAACACGGCGAGCAAGTGCGGCTTTACGCCCCAGTACGAAGGGCTGGAGGCGCTGTGGCGCAGGTATGGCGCGCAGGGCTTCGAAATCCTCGCCTTCCCCTGCAACCAGTTCGGCGCGCAGGAGCCGGGAACGGCCGAGGAGATCGCCAGCTTCTGCCAGGTCAATTACGGCCTGACCTTTCCGGTAATGGACAAGATCGAGGTCAACGGCGCCGGCGCCCCGCCGCTGTGGCGCTGGCTCAAGGCTGAGGCGCCGGGCGTTCTGGGCACCGAGGCGATCAAGTGGAACTTCACCAAGTTCCTGATCGGGCGCGACGGCAAGGTGGTGCGGCGCTATGCTCCGACCGACAAGCCGGAGAGCCTGGCGGCGGATATCGAGGCGCAGTTGTAAGCCGGTTTTTCCCCAAGCGATGCGGCATGTAACCTTGGTGGCGCGGGTGGCAATCGCTACCTTGGCGCCATGGCCGGTTTTGCTCCTTTCGTCCCGCTGCGCGTGTTTTCCAGCTACTCGATGCTGGAAGGGGCGATAGACCCCAAGGCCATTGCCAAGCTGGCCAAGGAGCGCGGATTTCCCGCGATTGCCTTGTGTGACCGCAACGGTCTCTATGCCGCGCCGGCCTTTTCCTCGGCCTGCAAGGACGTGGGCGTGCAGCCGATCATCGGCACCCTGCTTGCCGTGGCCCGGCCGGACAGCCGCGAGGCGATCGACTGGCTGGCCCTGTTCGCCCAGAACGAGGCGGGGTGGCTCAACCTGTGCCGCCTGGTCAGCCGGGCGCACCTCGATCGGCCGCTGGAGCTGGAGCCGCACGTGCCGTTCGCGGACCTCGCGGGTCATACCGACGGCCTGATCGCGCTGACCGGTGCGGGCGAGGGCGCGCTGGTGCGGCTGCTGGCCGAGGGCAAGCGCGAGGCGGCGAACGACTATGCCGCGCGGCTGGAGGGGCTGTTTCCGGGGCGCTGCTATGTCGAGGTGGCGCGGCGCAACCGGGCCGAGGAAGAGGCGGCCGAAGATGCGCTGATCGACCTTGCCTATGCCCGCGACCTTCCGCTGGTCGCCACCAATCCGGCGATGTTCGCCGAGAGCAATTTCTTCGGCGCCCACGATGCCATGCTGTGCATCGCCAATTCCACCCACGTCGATGCGCCGGAGCGGCCGCGCTCCTCGGTCGAGGCCTGGGTCAAGCCGGTCGAGCAGATGGAGCAGCTGTTTGCGGACCTGCCGGAAGCGACGGCCAATTCCCTCGTGATCGCCCAGCGCTGTGCCTATGCCCCGCCCAAGCGCAAGCCGCTGCTGCCCAGCCTTGCCGGCGACAAGGAAGGCGAAGCGCGGATGATGGCGGTCGACGCGCGGATGGGCCTCGCCCGGCGGCTCGAGCCATATTACCCGGAAGCGAGCTTCGAGCAGCTCGACAGGGCGCTGGCGGCCGAGGACCGGGCGGCGGCCGTGGCGACGCTGACGCCGCTTGGCGTTGGGCCGGAGTTCCTTGAATATGGGGAACGGCTCGATTTCGAGGTCGGCATCATCACCCGGATGGGGTTCTGCGGCTACTTCCTGATCGTGGCCGACTTCATCAAGTGGGCCAAGGACAACGACATTCCGGTGGGGCCGGGGCGCGGTTCTGGCGCGGGCTCGCTCGTGGCCTGGGCCTTGACCATTACCGACCTAGACCCGATCAGGCTGGGCCTGCTGTTCGAACGCTTCCTCAACCCGGAGCGCGTTTCCATGCCGGACTTCGATATCGACTTCTGCGAAACCCGGCGCGGCGAGGTGATCCGTTACGTCCAGAAGAAGTACGGCGCCGATCACGTGGCGCAGATCATTACCTTCGGTAAGCTGAAAGCCCGCGCCGTGCTGCGCGATACGGGGCGCATCCTGCAGATGAGCTATGGCCAGGTCGACCGCCTGTGCAAGATGGTGCCCAACCATCCGACCGACCCGTGGACCCTGCCGCGCGCGCTTAACGGCGTGGCGGAATTCAAGCGGGAATACGACAATGACGACGAGGTCCACCGGCTGATCGACCTCGCCTGCCAGCTGGAGGGCTTGCCGCGCAATTCCTCCACACACGCCGCCGGCGTGGTGATCGGCGACCGGCCGCTGGAAAAGCTGATCCCGCTTTACCGCGATCCGCGCTCGGACATGCCGGTGACCCAGTTCGACATGAAATATGTCGAGGATACGGGGCTCATCAAGTTCGACTTCCTGGGGCTGAAGACGCTCTCGGTGCTGCGCAAGGCGGTGGACCTGCTGGGCAAGCGCGGGATCGAGATCGATCTGGGTGGCCTGGCCTGGGACGATGCCGACGTTTACCGCCTGCTCCAGAGCGGCGACACGGTGGGCGTGTTCCAGCTGGAATCGGAAGGAATGCGGCGCACGCTGGCGGCGGTGAAGCCGACCAATTTCGGCGACATCATCGCGCTCGTCTCGCTCTACCGGCCGGGGCCGATGGACAATATCCCGCTGTTCGGGCGGCGCAAGAACGGGCTCGAATCGATCGAGTATCCGCACCAAAAGCTGGAGGGGATTCTCTCGGAGACCTACGGGATCTTCGTTTACCAGGAACAGGTGATGCAGGCCGCGCAGATCCTTGCGGGCTATTCGCTTGGCGACGCCGACCTCTTGCGCCGCGCCATGGGCAAGAAGGTCCAGGCCGAAATGGACGCGCAGCGGCTGCGCTTCGTGGAAGGCTGCGGCCAGCTTTCGGACATCGATCCCAAGAAGGCCAACGAGCTGTTCGACTTGATCGACAAGTTCGCCGGCTACGGCTTCAACAAGTCGCACGCCGCCGCCTATGCGCTGCTTGCCTATCAGACGGCCTGGTTCAAGGCGCATTACCCGCAGGAATTCTACGCCGCCTCGATGTGCTTCGACATGCACCAGTCTGAAAAGCTGGCGGTGTTCGTCGACGACATGCGCAGGAACGGGATCGAGGTTGCCGGGCCTTGCATGAACCATTCCGAAGCCGAGTTCACGGTCGAGCAGACCGAGAGCGGCTATGCCGTGCGCTATGCGCTCGCCGGTATCCGCAACGTGGGCGAAAAGGCGATGGAGCAGATCGTCGCCGAGCGCGAGGCCAATGGCAAGTTTACCACGCTGGAGGACCTGTTCCAACGGGTGCCGCAGGGTTCGATGAACCGGCGTCAGCTGGAAGGGCTGGCGGCGGCGGGCGCGCTGGACAGCCTTGAGCCGAACCGGGCCAAGGTGCTGGCCAATGCCGACATGCTGCTGGCCGTGGCCGACGAGGCCGAGCGGACGCGCACCAGCGGGCAGCATGGCCTGTTCGGCGGTGATGATCATGACCACCACGTCCTGCGGCTGAGCGACACCCCGGCCTGGTCGCGGCCCGAGCAGATGGCCAAGGAGCGCGAGAACTTCGGGTTCTATTTCGCGGCGCACCCGGTGGAGCAGTGGCGGGCGATCGCCAGCGCCAACGGCGCGCGGACCTACGGCAGCCTGATGGCGGGCGGCGGTTCGGGCGGCGGGCGGCAAATGGCGGTGATGGCGGCGATGGTCGAGGGCGTGCAGAAGCGCAAGACCAAGCGCGGCAAGGACTTCGTCATGGCCGACTTCTCGGACAGCTCGGGGCAGTTTTCAGCCTCTTGCTTCGAGGAATCGCTGGTCGACAACTTCGTGCAGTGGGCCAGGGACGGGACCTGCATCCTGCTCAACGTCGAGCTGGACAGTCCGAGCCCGGAGGAGCCGCCGCGGGTGACCGTGCGCGGTGGGCGGCCACTGGCCGAAGTGCGCGAGGCGGCGCGGATGGAACTCAGGATGGACGTGGCCAGCGCCGAGGCGATTGGCGAACTCGCCCTGCTGCTGGGCCCCGGCTCTCCGGGCAAGGGCGAGGTGTTCGTGCGCCTGCGCGGCGGCATGGGTAAGGAGCCGCTGGTGCGGTTGGGCCGGGACTTTCATCTCGATGGCGAACTGGCCGAGCGCGTGGCGCAGATCGAGGGGATCAGCGCCGTGTCGCTCTCGGCCAAGCGCGGCGTGGGCCAGCTCAGGCTGGTCGCCTGAAGCTCAGCGCAAGGGCAGGTCGAGCCAGGCCATTGGCTGGCCCGACCGTGCCAGAGCGCGGGCCCGGGTCATTTCGGCCTGGGCTGCGGCGCGGGTTTCCGCCAGGCAGTTTCGCTGCACCGAGTCGTGGAAACCGGGATAGCGCGGGCCGCTCTGGGCCGCGTCGCACAGTAGGGCGGTGCCCATGGTGACACGCCGGTCCATCGTAAGCCAGCCCGCATCGCTCGCCGGATCGAGGTCGGCGATGGAGACGCGCAGGGTGTAGCGGCCGAGAGCATCGGGGCCGGTCACGGCGTGCGCCGAGACGCGCGGGGCTACGGCGGTGATTTCGGCCAAGGCCGTGTCTGACGGTGCGGCCAGCGCGAGGGCGGCGATGGAGGCGGCAATGACGGTGATACGCATGGCTTGGTCCTTTCCCGTCTAGAGCTTCGCCCAAGGGGAAGGGTGCCGTTGCGCGCCCCTTCCGTCGTTGCAGGCGGAGCACCTCGAACAATGGCAACGCGGTGAAGCGTGTCATGTTCCGTTGATAAAACTGTCATAATCCCCGCGCGCGCAAGGTCAGAACAGGCGCATCTGTCCGTGGCTTTCGGGGCGGATGAATCGGGTGCTGTCGAGCTTGAGGTCGCGGTCGGGTGGGTTGAAGCCGTGGCGCTTGCAGGCAAGGCGGAAGCGGGCGCGGAAGAGATCTGCCCAGGTGCCGGAGGGCTTCATCCGGCTGAAGAACGACGGGTCGTTATCCCGTCCGTTCCGCACAGACTGGACGATGTGCATCACCTTGTCGGCCCGGTCGGGATAGTGAGCGGTGAGCCATTCGCGGAACAGCGGGGCGACTTCGTGGGGCAGGCGCAGCATGATCCAGCTGGCCGAGCGGACGCCGCGCGCGGCAGCCTCGACGAGGATGCGTTCCATGAATTCGTCGGTGATCGCCGGGATGACCGGGGCGATGGAAACGTGCGCGGGAATGCCGGCTTCGACCAGCTTGCCCAGTGCGGCAAGGCGCTTGGCGGGCGCAGCGGCGCGGGGTTCGAGCAGGCCCGACAGGCGCGGATCGAGGCTGGTGACCGAGACGCCGACCGCGACGAGATCGAGTCGGGCGAGCTTGGCCAGCAGGTCGAGATCCCGGATCACGCGGTCGCTCTTGGTGGTGATCGTGACCGGGTGACGCGTTTCGAGGCAGACTTCGAGAAGCTCGCGGGTGATGCGGTAGCGCCCTTCGATCGGCTGGTAGGGATCGGTGTTGGTACCCATGGCGAGCGGCGCGCAGCGGTAGGACGGCTTGGCGAAGGTTTCGCGCAGCAGGCGGGCGGCATCGGGCTTGGCGAAAAGCCTGGTCTCGAAATCGAGGCCGGGTGAGAGGTCGTGGTAAGCGTGGGTGGGGCGGGCGAAGCAGTAGATGCAGCCGTGCTCGCAGCCGCGATAAGCGTTGACCGAACGGTCGAAGGGAATGTCGGGCGACTGGTTGAAGGTTAGGATCGAGCGGGGGTGTTCGTCGGTGACCGTGGTGCGCAGCGGCTGTTTGCCGTCGAGTTCTTCCAGCTGGTCGAGCCAGTCTCCGTCGACCTCGCGAGCAGCGAGGCCGAAGCGCTGGGGCGCGGCGGAGGATTGGGCGCCGCGCCCGTGGACGGTCGGTAGCTGGCGGGGGGATTGGGCCATTCCCGATATGAACATAAAGGGAACAAATTGACAAGAGCGGCAACGCAGCCAACCTTGAAGCGAGCGAATCGCAGGGGCGTGGGGGAGGCATTCGATGCGGCAGGGTTTGGTGGTCGGCCTCGTTGGTGCGGCGGGATGGGGTTTCGGGTCCCCGGCTCTCGCGGCAACCTGTCCTTCGGGCCTGCTTTGCGCGGCCCAGCCCGAGGCGATCGTGCACAGCCTGCAGGTGCAGGGATATAAGGCCGTCCTGGGCAAGGCGGAGAATTCCGGCAATCCGAAGATATCCACGTCCGCTTCCGGCTATAACTACTCGATCTTCTTTTACGGCTGCACCAAGGGCGAGGACTGCAACTCGCTGGGCTTTTCGATCACGTTCGACGATGACGGGACCAATTCCGCCGAGCTTGCCAACGAGTGGAACAAGGCCAAGCGCTTTTCCGCCATGTCGTTCGATGGGCAGGACAAGAGCCTGTCGATCACTTACGACGTGACCACGGTGGGAGGCCTCACCGAGGTCAATTTCGGCGACGTGGTGGACTGGTGGCAGACCATGCTGGGGCAGGCGCGGGTCTTTTTCGAGGCGCACCCGGCGCCCAAGCGATGAATGGGGGCGGTCGCCGCCCGGTTACGAGCGATGGACCGCACGCCCGGCAAGGTTGCCGGACGCGCGGATCGTGGTCAGATCTTGTTGCCGAAGGCGCCCTTGATGGTGCCCGAGAGGTTCTGAGCCCGGCCCTTTGCCTCCTGCGCCTGGCCGCCGGCAGCGAGGCTGGCATCGCCGGTATTCTCGCCGATGGCCTTCCGGGCCTTGCCGGTGGCGGTGTTGGCGGCGCCCTTCAGCTTGTCGATCATTTCACCCATTGCAGGTCTCCTTGGAAAGCAGGTTCGACAATGCAACTGAATGGCGGCGCGCTGGTTCCCGAGCGGGTGGCAGTGGTTAATCTCCACCGGCTATGCGCAGGGTTTGAACAGACTTGTCCACAGGTGGGCACGGCTTGCGCCGGACGGTCAGATTTCCCGTAACCTCGGCATCAGTTCGACGAAGTTGCAGGGGCGGTTGCGGCTGTCGAGCTGCTCGGCGAGGATGAGATCCCAGCCGTCCTTCACCGCGCCGTTGGAGCCGGGGAGGGCGAAGATATATTTGCCCCGCGCGATCACCGCGCAGGCGCGCGATTGCAGCGTGGAGGTGCCGATGGTCTTGAACGAGACCATGCGGAACAGTTCGCCAAAGCCCGGAATGTCGCGGTCCTTGATCGTGTCGAGCGCTTCGGGGGTGATGTCGCGCCCAGTAAGGCCGGTGCCGCCGGTGGTGATGATCGCATCGACCTCACGGTCGTCGAGCCAGTTGCGCAGACGGCTCGCGATGGTGTGAACCTCGTCGCGCACGATGGCGCGGCCGATCAGGCGGTGGCCGGCGCTCTTGATCCGCTCACACAGCAGGTCGCCCGAAGTGTCATTCGCCGCGGTGCGGGTGTCGGAAACGGTGAGGACGGCAATCCCGATGGGCTTGAAGGTCCGCTCAGGATCAATGGCCACGCAGGATCGCTCCGCCGGCCGCCATGCGCACGGCCTTGCTGCCGGCAAGATCGGGGAAAGTCGGCCACATGGCCTGGGCCAAGGCGATGCGGCTTTCCGAGGGGCCGCCGGCTTGACGCTCGTACATCCAGTAGTTCTTGAGCACGATGTTCACGTAGCCGCGGGTTTCCCAATAGGGCACGGATTCGATCCACAGCAGCGGATCGCCCTTGTCCTTGATCTCGGTGTTCCAGCGGGTGATCGGCAGGAGCCCGGCATTGTAGGCCGCGATTACCTTGGGCAGCAGGCCCTGGGTTCCCGCGCTGTCGCGCAGCAGCTGGAGGTGTTGCTGGCCGAAGGCGAGATTGACTTCGGGCCGGGTCACGTCACCCGCCGAAACGCCGAGTTCGGCGGCGCGGTCGCGCGCCGTGGCGGGCATGATCTGCATCAGGCCGCGTGCGCCGGCCGGGCTGGTGACGGCCGTGCGGAACACCGATTCCTGCAGGGTGTGAGCGTAGACCAGCGCCGGATCGACCTTCCACCCGGTGGACGGGGTCCACTTCGGCGTGGGGAAGCGGGCGGCGGGCATGGGCGCGGCGCCGATCGGCGCGTTGTAGGCCATCCACAGCTGGGTCGAGGGCAGGCCGAGATCGCGGGCGAGGCGGGAAAGCGGCTGGTACAGCGAAGGACTGCCGACGCGGGCCTGATAGCGCAGGACTTCGTCGGCAAGGCCGTCTTCGCCAATCTCGGCCAGTTCGACGGCGGTGCGGACCGGCTGATTGTCACGCAGTTGCTGCCAGTCGGTCTGGGTGAAATCGGCTCCGGCGTGGGTTTCGGGCAGGCGCAGGCCGAGCTGCTCGGCGGCGAGCATCCCGTAGAACGTCTCGTCGCGCGCGGCGGCAAGGCGTAGCGGGGCGGTGGACTTTTCCGGCTGGCGGCAGCGCACGAGAGCGCGGCTCTGCCAGTAGTAGGCGGCGCTTTTCAGTTCGGCATTGTCAGCCGCGGCGGCGGCGCGGGTGAAACTTTCGGCCGCGCCCTGGCAATCGTCGAGCCGCCAGGCGGCGAGGCCGGCGGTCCACCAGCCTTCGGCGACCCACGGGCCGTAGCCGTCGGCCGCGGTCTGGGCGAGGGCATAGGCCGAGGCGTCGTCATTCTCGATATAGAACGACCAGGCGATCTTGGCGCGCCATTCGGCGCGGCTGGGCAGGCTGAGGCCGGAGTCGATCCCGTCGAGCAGGAGCTTGGCTGCGGCCGGATCGTCGGCCTTGATCTTGTCCTGGATGGCGCTGGCGATCAGCGCGGGCATCGTGCCGTCGGCCGTGTCGCGCGGGCGGATGCGCTTGGGGCTGCTGGGCAGCGAGACGAGCGGCTGGGCCGTGGGCAGGGGGGGAAGAGCCGTGGCCCCGCGTTTCATCGCAAGGGCGGCGACCTGTTCGGCCTCGGGCAGGTTGGTATCCTGCGACAGCCACTGGCTGAGGGCGGCAAGCTCGATCTTCGGGCTTTTCGCATCGAGGAAATATTCGGCGCGGGCGACCTGGTGGAGCGGGCCGTCGGCCTTCTGCTGGAACAGGGCCTGGACCTTGGCCCAGTCCTGATGCTCGATCGCGGCGAAGAGGTCCTTGTAGTACGCGCGCTCCTCCTGCGAGAGCAGGGCGGGGACGGCGGTGCGGTCAGCCCGGTTGCGGAAATAGTCAACCGCGGCGCTGTTCGCGCTGGCCGGTGAAGGCGCGAGCGCGAGCGCGGCCGTGGCGAAGCCCGCCATCAGTGCAGCCCTGGAATTCGTCACGCGTTAAAGGTCCCCGTTCAGTCCAGACCCCGAAAATTCCAGCCACCGGTTCCAGAAACCTGCCTTGCGCGCGGGTCTTGCGGCGATGGCAGGCAGCTCGAAAGCCGGCATCATCGGTATTGTCCAACCTTCATGATTAAATAGGGGTGAAATTTGAGCGTTTTGCGCCGGATCGTGGCCCAGCAGCGGTAGAATGCCGGATCCGAGCACCAGAAGCCGTTGCGGTGCAGCAAGGCGGACGTGGTGGCAGAGCACGCCGCCGAGGCCTTGGGCGCCGAGGCGGTCCCAGTCCGGCAGCGGCGTGTGGCGGGGAAGGGCGGCGGCGAGGTAGACCTGTTCGGGCGCGTGGCCCATCGCAGCGAGCATGGCGGTCAGGAATACGCCCTCGGGGCCGGAGAGCAGGCTTTCCCCGTCGGTCGGCTCGGGCTGGGCGACGAGCACCATCAATGGCGCCCGTGCCGGGCCGCGCGGCGGCACGCGGCCGCGGACCTGCCCGGCATCGAGCGAGGGTTCGGTCAGCCACCAGTCGGCAAAGTGCTCGAGCGCGGTTGGCCAGGCGGCGCGGTCTCCGCCGATTTTCTGTTCGGATGGGGCCTGTGCTTCGATCTGGGCGCGCGGCGCGGTGAAAGCGGCGGGGAGCGGGGCGGGCGCGTCGTCGTCCTTGTCGGCGGTGAGCCAGGGCAGGACTTCGTCAGAGAAATCAAGGTCCACGCCGGCATCGCGCCACCAGCCGAAAGCGGCGGCGACGTCCTGCGGGGTCAGCTGGGGTGTGGGTCCCTCCATCGCGGATGGGCTTGACCGAGGCGGCGCGGGCAATCAAGCGCGAATTCGACGGAGCGGTTGCTTCCCGCCACGGGTTGGTGGAGCGAAGTGGAGTGACGATGCGCGAAACTGCCTATGCCAAGCTCAATCTGGCGCTGCATGTGCGGCGGCGGCGCGAGGACGGCTATCACGAACTGGAGACGCTGTTTGCCTTCGTCGATGCCGGGGACGAGCTGAGTGGCTCCCCGGCGGCGCGAGATGAATTGCGGGTAATGGGCGAGTTCGGCGGAGCGCTTGGCGAACCTTTCGGCAATATTGCGGCCAAGGCGCTGGCTGGCCTGCCGCGCGCGCAGGGGCTGGCACTGATTTTGGAAAAGAACCTGCCGGTGGCCGCCGGGCTGGGGGGCGGGTCGGCCGATGCTGGGGCTGTGTTCCGGATGGTCGAGCGGCTTGCCGGCTTGCCGGAGGACTGGGCGGCGCGGGCGGCGGCATTGGGTGCGGACGTTCCGGCCTGCGTGCGCAGCGAGACATGCATCGGGCGCGGGACCGGGACCGAGCTTGAGCCGGTTGCAAGCGATCTTGCCGGCTGCCCCGTCCTGCTGGTCAATCCGCGTGTGCCGCTGGCGACGGGGCCGGTGTTCAAGGCTTGGGACGGGGTGGATCGCGGGGCCTTGCCGGATGGCTCGGTGCGCGACATCGCGCTGGCCGGGCGCAATGACCTGGAGGCTCCGGCGCTATCGCTGTGTCCGGCGATCGGCGAGGTGCTGGCGGCCTTGCGCGAAACCGGCGCCTGGCTGGTGCGCATGTCGGGCTCGGGCGCGACCTGTTTTGCGCTCTATGACAGCGCGGGCGCTCGGGACGCGGCGCGCGAGGCCATGCGGGCAAGTTGGTGGACCATGGCGGGGGCGCTGCGATGAGTGTGGTTTACCAATTGCTCGGTGAGCCAAGGTTTGGCGGAATCCTCGTGGTGTCGGACCATGCCAGCAATGCTGTGCCGGATGGCATTCACCTTGGCATCGCCGAACATCTGCTGGACGAGCACATGGGGATCGACATCGGGGTGGGGTCGGTTGGCGCCCTGCTAGCCGCACGGGCGGGGTTTGCCGCCTTCCAGTGCGCCTTCAGCCGGCTTGTCTGCGACGTCAACCGCGAGGCCGATGCACCCGGAGCGGTTCCGGCGGCGAGCGATGGCCATGCCGTGCCGGGCAACATGCTGGACGACGAGGCCCGCGCGGCGCGGATCGCGCGGTTTCATGCGCCTTATCATGCGGCGCTGGCGGATCTGCTGGACCGGGTGCCCCAGGCGCTGATCCTCTCGCTGCATTCGTTCACGCCGCGCCTTGCCACCAGCACGGAGGAGCGGCCGTGGCAGGTTGGCGTGCTCTACAAAGAGGACGAGCGCGCGGCGCGGATCGCCATTCCGCTGCTGGAGGGCGAGGGACTGGTGGTGGGCGACCAGCAACCCTATTCGGGACGGCTGCTCAACTACACGATGAACCGCCATGCCGAGGCCGAGGGGCGGCCCTATCTCGGCATCGAGATCCGGCAGGACCAGATCGCCGATGCGGCCGGGCAGGAGCGCTGGGCAGGGATTTTGCATCGGCTCTGCAACCGGGTTGCACTGGAGTTGGGGTGATTTTTAGGTTTTGATCGCCTCTGGCCTGTTCTAGGGGGCATACCCATATCCCCGAGGCAGTCTTTTTTCCGGAGTCCCGTCATGCCCGCCTATCGTTCCCGCACCAGCACTCATGGCCGCAACATGGCAGGCGCGCGCGGACTGTGGCGCGCGACGGGGATGAAGGACGACGATTTCGGCAAGCCGATCATCGCGGTGGTCAATTCCTTCACCCAGTTCGTGCCGGGCCACGTCCACCTCAAGGACCTCGGCCAGATGGTGGCGCGGGAAATCGAGGCGGCCGGCGGCGTGGCCAAGGAGTTCAACACCATCGCGGTCGATGACGGGATCGCCATGGGCCACGACGGCATGCTCTATTCGCTGCCAAGCCGCGACCTGATCGCCGACAGCGTGGAATACATGGTCAACGCGCATTGCGCCGATGCCATGGTCTGCATCTCCAACTGCGACAAGATCACGCCGGGCATGCTGATGGCGGCGCTGCGGATCAACATCCCGGTGGTCTTCGTCTCGGGCGGGCCGATGGAAGCGGGCAAGGTGGTCCTCAAGGGCAAGGAAGTTGCGCTCGACCTGGTAGATGCCATGGTTGCCGCCGCCGACGAGAAATATACCGACGAGGAAGTCACCGCGATCGAGCGTTCGGCGTGCCCGACCTGCGGATCGTGCTCCGGCATGTTTACCGCCAACTCGATGAACTGCCTGACCGAGGCTCTGGGCCTTTCGCTGCCGGGCAACGGTTCGACGCTGGCGACCCATGCCGACCGCAAGGCGCTGTTCCTGCGCGCGGGCGAACTGGTGGTGGAACTGTGCCGCCGCTACTACGAGCAGGAAGACGAGAGCGTCCTGCCGCGTTCGATCGCCAGCTTCGAGGCTTTCGAAAACGCGATGAGTCTTGATATCGCGATGGGCGGTTCGACCAACACCGTGCTGCACCTGCTGGCCGCCGCGCACGAGGCGGGCGTGAACTTCACCATGGCCGACATTGACCGGCTTTCTCGCCGGGTGCCGTGCCTGTCCAAGGTGGCGCCGGCCAAGCAGGACGTCCACATGGAGGACGTTCACCGCGCGGGCGGGATCATGGCGATCCTCGGCCAGCTGGAGCGGGCGAACCTGCTCAACACCGAGCAGCCGACCGTGCACAGCCCGACGCTGGGCCATGCGCTCAACCAGTGGGACATCTCGCGGACCAACGATCCCGAAGTGCAGAAGTTCTTCAAGGCCGCCCCGGGCGGCGTGCCGACCCAGACCGCCTTCAGCCAGGACCGGCGCTGGGCAGAGCTCGATCTCGACCGCGAGGGCGGGGTGATCCGCTCGCCAGAGCATGCATTTTCCAAGGATGGCGGGCTGGCCGTGCTTTACGGCAATATCGCGCGTGACGGCTGCATCGTGAAAACCGCGGGCGTGGACGAGAGCATCCTCAAGTTCACCGGGACCGCCGTGGTGTTCGAGAGCCAGGAAGCGGCCGTGACCGGCATCCTGACCGGGCAGGTCAAGGCGGGCGACGTTGTGGTGATCCGCTATGAAGGGCCGCGCGGCGGGCCGGGCATGCAGGAAATGCTCTATCCCACGAGCTACCTCAAGTCGAAGGGGCTGGGCGCGGCCTGTGCCCTGCTGACCGATGGGCGCTTTTCGGGGGGCACTTCGGGCCTGTCGATCGGGCATTGTTCGCCGGAAGCGGCCGAGGGCGGCGAGATCGGGCTGGTCGAGAACGGGGACATGATCGAAATCGACATCCCCAACCGCACGATCCACCTTGCCGTGACCGACGAGGTGCTTTCGCACCGCCGGATGATGATGGACGAGGCGGGCTGGCGTCCGGCCAAGGACCGCCCGCGCAAGGTGTCGGTGGCGCTTGAGGCCTATGCCGCGATGACGACCAGCGCGGCGCGCGGCGCGGTGCGCGATATTTCCCAGCTGAAGCGGGGCTGATGCGCCGCCGCCCGCTCGCTCTTGGAGCCCTGCTCGCGCTCGCGGCCTGTTCGCGCGGCGGCGGGGCGCCGGAAGTGGCGGATGGCGGCGAGCACGTGGCCTGCGCGATCGGCGATGGCGCGCAATTTGCCGAGGCCTGCGCGGTCGAGCGCACGGTGCAGGACGGCAAGGCGGTGCTGGTGGTGCGCCATCCCGATGGCGGCTTCCGGCGCTTCATCGTCGAGCCGGATGGGCTGGCGCTTGCTGATGGAGCGGGCGTAGCCAAGGTTGCGGCAGTGGGCGGCCTGCTCGACGTCAGCGTGGAACATGACCGCTATCGAATCCCCTTTGCGGTGAAGTCCGATGGGGCCCGTTGAGCAGGTCCTGACCGTGGCGCGGATGCGCAGTGCCGAGGAGGCCCTGATCGCGAGCGGGACTTCGGTCGACCAACTCATGCAGGTGGCCGGGCGCGGGGCTGCGGAATGGGTCTGGCGGATTGCCGGGCACCATCTGGTTACCGTGCTGTGCGGCCCCGGCAACAACGGCGGTGACGGCTATGTTATCGCCGAGGCCCTGCGCGAGCGTGGCGGGCGGGTGAAGGTGATCGCCGCCTGCGAGCCGAAGACCGATGCGGCGAAGAATGCGCGGGCGCTGTTCGGCGGCAAGATCTTCGGGCCGGAGGCCGAGGCACATGGCGATGTGCTGGTCGATTGCCTGTTCGGCTCCGGGCTGGTGCGGCCACTTTCTGCGGATCATCTGGCCTTGTTACAGCGGCTGGCGGCCGCGCATCACCGGATCATAGCGGTGGACCTGCCGAGCGGGATCGAGAGCGACGGCGGCACGGCGCTGAACCGGGGCCTGCCGCGAAATCTCCTGACCGTTGCGCTGGGGGCGTGGAAGCAGGCGCATTTCCTGATGCCCGCGAGCGCCGACATGGGCGAACTCAGACTGGTCGGGATCGGCTGCGCCGCAATGGACGGCGCGCCGGGGGTGATCGGGCGGCCCGCCCTGACCGCCCCGGCGGCTGATGCGCACAAGTATCGCCGCGGACTGCTCGCCGTGATTGGCGGGGCCATGCCGGGGGCGGCACAATTGGCCTGCGTGGCGGCGCAGGGCGCCGGGGCGGGCTATGTCCGCCTGCTGGCCGAGGCTGGCGGGGCGGCGCCCGATCTGGTGGCCGACCATCGCCGCCCGGCCGAGGCGCTGGGTGACGAGCGGATCGGCGCCGTGCTGGTCGGGCCGGGGCTGGGGCGGAGCGATCATGCCCGCGTTCGGCTGGAGGCGGCGCTGGCTTCTGGCCATCCGCTGGTGCTGGATGCCGATGCGCTGGTGCTTCTGAAGCGCGGCGAGGTTGGCGGCAAGGCGGTGCTGACGCCGCATGAGGGCGAACTGGCCGTGCTGGAGCGGACCTTTGCTATTTCGGGCGAGGGCTCGAAACTTGACCGCGCGCTGGCGCTGGCGCGGGCGAGCGGGGCCGTGGTGATCGCCAAGGGGCCGGACAACGTGGTGGCCGCGCCCGATGGGCGGGCCGCTTTCGCACACCGCGCCTCGGCATGGTTGTCGACAGCGGGGACGGGTGACGTGCTTGCCGGGATCGCGGCGAGCAGGCTGGCGACGGGCGTGGAGCCGTTCGCGGCGGCTTGCCAGGGTGTCTGGCTGCATGGCGAGGCGGCGCGGCTGGCCGGACCCGCTTTTTCCGCCGCTGCCCTTGCCGGAAAGGTCGGCGCGGCTTACGCGGCCGCATTGTGAGCGACATCGAACCTGAAATCGGCCCTGAAGAGATCCTGCGCATCGCCGCCAAGGGCGACGGTGTAACCGCATCGGGCCGCTATGCCTGGGGCGCGGCGCCGGGCGACACCCTGCTGGCTGACGGAACGCTGGAATGGGGGCCGCACCATGCGCAGCCCGCTTGCCGCCATTTCGGCCGGTGCGGTGGCTGCCAGTTGCAGCAGCTGGACGAGGGGAGCCTGCGCGACTTCGTCGAGAAGCGGGTGACCAATGCCTCGGCCTCGCAGGAGCTGGGCGCGCAGCGGGTCGCGCCGCCGCATGTTTCGCCGCCGGGCTCGCGCCGCCGGGCCTCGCTGCGCGCGGAAAGCACGGGCGGAAGGGTGGTGATCGGCTACCGCGAGGCGGGCTCTCACCGCTTGGTGGAACTGGCCGAGTGCCCGGTGCTGGTGCCGGAATTCGTGGCCCTCTTGCCGGACCTGCGCAAGCTGCTGATCCAGATCGGGCAGGCGGCAGCTGCCGGGGGCAAGAAGGGCAAGAAGCCTAGCGGGCCGGGCAAGATGGCGGCCGACGTGGAATTGACGCTGGCCGATCAGGGGATCGACCTTGGCATCAAGGGGCTGACGGCCGAGGGGCTGGCGATTACCGAGCGGATGCTCGATTTCGCGCGGGACCATGGGCTGGCGCGGCTGACGCTGGATCAGGGGTATGGGCCGGAGACGGTTTGGGAGCCGGAGCCGGTGACGATCACGCTGTCGGGCGTGCCGGTCTCGCTCCCGCCGGGCGCGTTTCTGCAGGCGACGGTGGACGGCGAGGCGGCGCTGGTTGGTGCGGCACGGGAGTGGCTGGAGGGCTGCGCGACGGTGGCCGACCTGTTCGCGGGGTTGGGCACGTTTGCCTTCGGGCTGGCGGGGCCGGGAACCAAGGTTCTGGCCGTGGAAGCGGCGCGCGATGCGCATCTGGCCTGTAAGGCGGCTGCGGCGCGCTCGCTGCGGCCGGTTCATGCGCTGCACCGCGACCTGTTCCGCAATCCGCTGCTGTCGGACGAACTCAACCGCTTTGCCGCCGTCGTGCTCGATCCGCCTCGGGCCGGTGCGCGCGAGCAGGTGGAGCGGCTGGCCGACAGCACGGTGGGGCGGATCGTCTATGTCAGCTGCAATCCTTCGAGCTGGGCGCGCGATGCGGCGCGGCTGATCGAGGCGGGCTGGGTGCTGCAGGAGCTGCGCCCGGTCGGCCAGTTTCGTTGGTCGACCCATGTCGAGCTGGTCAGCCTGTTCGTCAGGCGCGCCTGAGAGTTGAGATGTAACGCAGGGGCCCTATATGGCGCCCTTCGGCCCGCTTGGCGGCGCGGCAAAGGAGACGAGACGTGAGCAAGGTTCTGGTGATCGGCGCGGGCGGGGTCAGCTCGGTCTGCGTGCACAAGATGGCGATGAACGCGGGCATCTTCGGCGAGATCCACCTCGCCAGCCGGACCCTTTCCAAGTGTGATGCGATCGCCGACTCGGTCAAGCAGCGGACCGGGGTGGACATTGCCACCTATGCGATCGATGCCGAAGATGTGCCCGCGCTGACTGCGCTGATCCGGCAGATCGCCCCGAAGCTGGTGGTCAACCTCGCGCTGCCCTATCAGGACCTGCCGATCATGGACGCCTGCCTTGAGGCGGGGGTGAACTACCTTGATACGGCGAACTACGAGCCGAAGGACGAGGCCAAGTTCGAGTACAAGTGGCAGTGGGCCTATCAGGAGCGCTTTGCCGAGAAGGGGCTGATGGCCCTGTTGGGGTCAGGCTTCGATCCGGGCGTGACCAGCGTTTTCGCGATGTGGTTGAAGAAGCACAAGCTGAAGACCATCCGCCTGCTCGACATTCTTGATTGCAACGGCGGCGATCATGGCCAGCACTTCGCCACCAATTTCAACCCTGAGATCAACATCCGCGAAGTGACCGCCCCGGCGCGGCACTGGCGGGACGGCCAGTGGGTCGAGACCCCGGCAATGACCATCCGCGAGAACTTCGATTTCGAGGGCGTGGGGCCCAAGAACATGTACCTGATGTACCACGAGGAGCTGGAAAGCCTCGCCCGGTTCGTGCCCGAGCTGGAGCGCGGACGGTTCTGGATGACCTTCGGTGATGCATACATCAATCACCTCACCGTGCTGCAGAACGTGGGCATGACCCGGATCGACCCGGTGGTCTACAACGGGCAGGAAATCATCCCGCTGCAGTTCCTCGCCGCCGTGCTGCCCAAGCCGGAAACGCTGGGCGCGACGACCAAGGGCAAGACCAACATCGGCGACATCGCCACCGGCGAGGCGCTGGACGGCTCGGGCGAGCGGACGTTCTACATTTACAACATCTGCGATCACGAGGAAGCCTTCCACGAGACCGGCAACCAGGCGATCAGCTATACCACCGGCGTTCCGGCGATGATCGGCGCGGCGATGATGCTGACCGGCGCCTGGGCGGGCGAGGGCGTGTTCAACATCGAGCAGCTCGATCCCGACCCGTTCATGGCCATGCTGAACACGCAAGGGCTGCCGTGGCAGGTGAAGGAACTGGCGGGGCCGCTGCAGTTCTGATGCGTGGTTCGGGTATCGTCAGCGCAATGGCTGCCTTGGTAATGGTCGGCAGTCATAGTTCTGTTGATGCAGCGTCAGTTTCCCCGACGGCCAGAAAGCTGACGGCCATACCTGCGAGATATCAGGGCCAATGGACCCTGCGGCAGAAATATTGTGGCGCCGACGGCTGGGATGAAGATAGTAGCCTTTGGGTGGGCGCTCACGCTTTAGGCTACTACGACAATCACTATGATGTCGTTGAAGCGCGGGAGCGCAGCAACGTGTTGCGCCTGAAGGTAAGGAGTATAGCCGACGCAGACATTGCGCCCGTCACATACTTGCGCCTGTCCCGCGACGGGCAAATGATTTTCACGGATCCTTCCCCCACAAGCCGCGGGTTGCCGCGGTGCCCGGTAGCCAGAGGGCGCAAGTAAAATGGAAACCAGAGCCGGTGATCCGGGCGCCTTTGCCCATTTCGACCTGTCGCGGGTGGATAGCCCGGCGTTTGTCGTCGATGCGGCGAAGCTGCGGGCGAACCTTGCCGTGCTGGCGGATATCCGCGACCGCGCCGGGGTGAAGGTGCTGGCCGCGCTCAAGGCCTTTTCGATGTGGAAGGTGGCGCCGGTCGTCTCGGAGTACCTCGACGGGGTCTGCACTTCGGGGCTGTGGGAAGCGCTGCTGGCGGCGGAAAACTATCGCGGCGAGATCGCGACCTATTGCGCCGCCTACAAGGCCGAGGACCTGCCGGAGATCTGCCGGATTTCCGACCATGTGATCTTCAATTCGCCGGGCCAGATCGCGCGGTTCACGCCGGTTTTGGCGAAGCTCGAGCGGGACTTTGATGTGGGCCTGCGGATCAATCCGCTCCATGCCGAGGGCGAGGTGCCGCGCTATGATCCTTGCGCGCCGCATTCGCGGCTTGGGTTCCCGGTCGACCAGTTGCGGGCGGAGCATCTGGACGGTGTTTCGGGGCTGCATTTCCATACCCTGTGCGAGCAGGACTTCGAGCCGCTCAAGCGGACCTGGGAGGCCTTGAAGCCCCGGATCGCGCCTTATTTCGGCCAGCTCAAGTGGCTGAATTTTGGCGGAGGGCATCATGTTACGCGGGCCGATTACCAGCGCGACGAACTGGTGGAGTTCCTGCGCGAAGTGAAGGCAGAGACGGGCTGCGAACTGTACCTCGAGCCGGGCGAGGCCGTGGCGCTGGATGCCGGCATTCTTGTGGGCACGGTGCTCGATACGCAGTGGAACGGGATGCCGATCGCGATCACCGACATTTCGGCGACCTGCCATATGCCCGACGTGATCGAGGCGCCCTATCGCCCGGCCATGCTGGGCGAGCGCGAGGCAGAGCCGGACGGTGATGAGGCGGTGCGGCTGGGCGGGCCTTCGTGCCTCGCGGGGGACGTGATCGGGGACTATGTCCTGCCGGTCTTGCCGGAGCCGGGCACGCGGTTCGCTTTCCTTGATCAGGCGCACTATTCGATGGTCAAGACCACGACGTTCAACGGCGTGCCGCTGCCTTCGATCTGGTTGTGGGATAGCGAAACCGATGCGCTTGAATGCGTGAAGCGGTTTGGCTGGGAAGATTTCCGCGACCGGCTGAGCTGATTTCGGCCGAATCCCCCGGGCAATCGAGTCGATGCGCGGCGAGCGATGGCCGCGCTGCAATGCGCCAAATTCCCGCCCTCGAACTTCTCTCAAATTTCGCTCTGAAAACAGCATGTTATGATGCAAAATCCGGGGGTGTTTCGCGGGTAGGGCGCAGGGGGGCATTTTTCATTTGCGATTAAGGCGACAGGCCGTATATCGCCCCCTCTCGCTGCCCCATGGGGACTTCCAAACCGCAAGGCAGCTTTGTGTTGTAATCTGGCCGCAAGGCCTATTGGGGGTCCCTTGAGTTGCACAGCTATCCCGACGCATCGGCTGTAGTCCGCGACCTTTCGCCCGACGAACCCGTTATTCTGAACCGCAAGGCTGCCGCTGCGCGCGCTGCTCGTTTCTTCGTCGAGAAGTTTCCGGGCAAGTCGCTCTATGCGGTCAAGGCCAATCCTTCGCCCGATCTGATCGTGGCGCTGTGGGAAGCGGGCGTGACTCACTTCGACGTCGCCTCGATCGCCGAGGTTCGTCTGGTGCGTTCGCTGCTGCCCGAAGCGGTCCTGTGCTTCATGCACCCGGTCAAGACCGCCAGCGCGATCGCCGAGGCCTACAAGGCTCACGGCGTGCGCACCTTCAGCCTCGACACCCAGGACGAGCTGGAAAAGATCGTTGCGGCGACGGATGAGGCCGAGGACCTCTCGCTCTGCGTGCGCCTGCGCGTGTCTTCGGAATATTCCGAGCTGAGCCTGGCTTCCAAGTTTGGCATCGATCTTGCCGATGCGGCGCCGCTGCTGCAGGCGACCCGCCAAGTGGCGGACAGCCTTGGCATCTGTTTCCACGTGGGCAGCCAGGCGATGAGCCCGTTCGCCTATGTCCAGGCGCTTGAGCGCGTGCGCGTGGCCATCGTCGATGCCTCGGTAACGGTGGACATCGTCGACGTGGGCGGCGGGTTTCCGTCGATCTACCCGGGCATGGAGCCGCCGCCGCTGGAGGACTATTTCGCCTCGATCCACCGCGCCGCAGAATCGCTGCCCGTATCCTATTCGTCGGAGCTGTGGTGCGAGCCTGGCCGGGCCCTGTCGGCCGAGTACAACTCGATGATCGTCAAGGTCGAAAAGCGCCGGGGCGACGAGCTGTTCATCAACGACGGCGCCTATGGCGCTCTGTTCGACGCGGCGCATATCGACTGGCGTTTCCCGGTGCGGTGCGTTTCGGCCGATCGCGAGGGCCCCAGCGAAGAATTCGCGTTTTACGGCCCAACCTGCGATGACGCGGACTTCATGAAGGGGCCCTTCATGCTGCCCGCCGACATCAAGGCCGGCGACTATATCGAGATCGGTATGCTCGGGGCCTATGGCGCGGCGATGCGGACCCGGTTCAACGGGTTTGGCACGGGCGCGGTGGTCGAGGTGACCGACGAGCCGATGGCGACGCAGTATCGCGGCGACCGGCGCGATCCGCGCAGTTCGGATAATGTTGTTTCGCTGCGCTGAATCGCAGCTCAAGGAATAACAGGGGGAGGAGAAGGGGCTCGCTGCAAGGCGGGCCCCTTCCACGTTCAGGGCATGAGGATCGTCGAGCCGGTGGTGGCGCGGCTTTCCAGCGCCCGGTGTGCCTCGGCCGCATCGGCGAGGGCGAAGCGCTGGCCGATGCGCACGTCGAGCGCGCCGGACTGGACCATGGCAAAGACGCGGGCGAAAGCGGCGGCCCGTTCGGCGGCGTCGCGCTGGTAATGGAACACGGTCGGCCGGGTGACAAACAGCGACCCGGCGGCGGCGAGGGCGCCGAGGCCGACGCCGGTGACCGGGCCGCTGGCATTGCCGAAGCTGACGATCAAGCCGCGCACGGCCGTGGCGGCCAGCGAGGCTTCCCACGTGTCCTTGCCGACGCCGTCGAACACGACCGGGACGCCTTCACCGCCGGTGATCTCGCGCACGCGGGCGGCGATGTCCTCATGGTTGTAGTCGATCAGGTGGTCTGCCCCGGCCTGGCGGGCGAGCGCCAGCTTGGCCTCGCCGCCAGCAGTGCCGATCACGGTGCAGCCCAGCGCCTTCAGCCACTGGACCATGAGCAGGCCGACCCCGCCTGCGGCGGCATGGACCAGCACTGTCGAGCCGGGCTGAACTTTCGCGCAGCGTTCGACGAGCGCCTCGACCGTGCTGCCCTTGAGCATCAGGGCGGCGGCGGTCTCGTCGGCGATATCGTCCGGCAGGGGGACGAGCAGGTCGGCCGGGACGTTGCGGGCCGTGGCATAGGAGCCGGGGCCGCCGCCGGAGAGGCCGACGCGCTGGCCGGGGACGAGCGCGGTGACGCCCGCCCCAACGGCTTCGACCACTCCGGCAGCCTCGACCCCGAGCCCGCTTGGCAGGGGCAGGGGATAGAGCCCGCCGCGGTGATAGGTGTCGATATAGTTGACCCCGATCGCGCGGATGCGCAGGCGGACCTCGCCCGCGGCGGGCGGCGGCAGGTCGATCGGGACCAGGCGGAGGACTTCGGGGCAGCCGGTGGCGGAGAATTCGATGCGCTGTTCGGTCATGGTCGCGGTGATCGCAGGCGGCTGGCCCGGCGTCAAATCCCGGCGTCTTTGGCGTGCCGCGCGGGCGCCAGGCTGGAGCGTGTTGCTCGGCGCTTTCAGCGCATACCTATGCTCGGTTGGGCGATGAGCCGGTAAATAGATGATTTGCGGAACAATTAATCAATTGAATGGGGCAGTGTTGCAAATTTATTGCTGCACTGGAACCGAATTGGAAGAACCTTTCGGCTGCGCAGGACAAAAAGTCCGTCACGCAAATGGGGGGTATGGGGATGAACAGGGGGCAATCGCGGGCCGCGGCCTGGCTCGTCGGCGCATCGGCGCTGGTAATGGCAGTGCCGGCACTGGCGCAGACATCGGCACCGACGGGCGGCAACGGTGGCGAGGACATCGTCGTGACCGGCTCACGCGTGATCAGCAACGGCAACAACAGCCCGACGCCCCTGACCGTGGTGAGCGCGCAGGACGTTCTGGCGACCCAGCCGACTACCATCTCCGATGCGCTCAATACCTTGCCGGTCTTTTCCGGCCCGCGCACGCAGGTTTCCAATCCGAATGCCGGGATTGGTGCGGGCGGCGGCGGCAATGCCGTGGCCAACCAGCTGAACCTGCGCAACCTTGGCGCCCAGCGCACCTTGATCCTGCTTGACGGCAAGCGGGTGGCGCCGACCACCTCGAACGGGATCGTCGATGTCGATACCGTGCCGCAGTTCATCCTGAAGCGGGTTGACGTGGTGACCGGCGGTGTCTCGGCGGTCTATGGCTCCGACGCGGTTTCGGGTGTCGTCAACTTCGTCACCGACAAGGATTTTTCGGGTGTTCGGGCCAATGTCCAGGCTGGGATTTCCAGCCGGGGCGACGGGCGGCAGGTCGAGGCGGGCCTGGCCTGGGGCGGGGATCTGGGCGACCGGGCACATTTGATCGCGAGCTACGAATATCGCGACGACGAGGGGATTCTCTACCGTTCGTCGCGGCCGAAGACCTGGCAGACCGTGCTGGCCGGCAATGGCAGCGCGGGGGCGCCGTTCTTCGTGGCATCGAACGGGGTGCGGGCCGATTACACCTTTGGCGGCGTGATCAGGCCGTTCACCGGCACGGCCAACAATTCGCTGGTTGGAAAGCAGTTCACCGCCGGCGGCGTGCTGATACCCTTCGTGCCGGGGACGACGACCAGCGCGCCCGCGCTGCAGCTGGGTGGTGACGGGGCGGCCTATGACGGTTCGCTGAAAGCCCCGCTGCGCTCGCACCAGATCTTCGCGCGCCTCGACTACGAGGTGAGCGATGCGGTCCATTTCTACGTGGAGGGCGCGGCGAACTTCAAGCGCAACGTCTATTATTCGTCGTGGCAGCAGATCACCAACCTGACCATCAGCAAGGGGAATGCGTTCCTTTCCGATGCGGTGAAAACCGCGATGGGCGCGGACACCCAGTTCAGCATGAGCAAATTCATCGGCCAGGCGCCGCGCCTGACCTCGGCGATCGACGAGCGGCAGATCTTCGTCAACGCCGGGCTGGACGGCAAGCTGGGGCAGAACTGGAACTGGGGGCTGGGCTTCGTTTACAGCAATGCCAAGCTGTCCAATACCGAGGGGGCCAATCTCAACACCCGGCGGCTGCTGGCCGCGCTCGACGCGGTCAAGGACGGCAGCGGCAACACCGTTTGCAACGTGACGCTGACCAATCCCGGCCTCTATCCGGGGTGCGTGGCGCTCAATCCGTTCGGGCAGGGCTCGGAAAGCGCGGCGGCGATCGCCTATATCCTGGGCGATACCCATTTCACCGCCTGGACCGACCAGACCGACGTTTCCGGAAGTGTTTCTGGCAATCTGTTCGAGACCGGCGCCGGGCCGGTCAAGGTCGCGCTTTCGGGCGAATGGCGGCGCCAGGCTTACAAGGCGGTGAGCGACGCGCTGCCCTCGGATACCGGCAATTGCACCGGCCTCAGGTTCAACTGCAATGCCAACACGGTGCAGTGGTTCCAGACCTTCGCCAACCGTTCGCGGGTATCGCAGACGGTGGAAGAAGGGGCGGTGGAAGTGGAAGTGCCGCTGCTCAAGGATTCGCCGTTCGCGGACTCGCTCAGCCTCAATGGTGCGGCGCGCTACACCCATTACAATACCAGCGGGAAGTACTGGACCTGGAAGCTCGGGCTCGACTGGCACCTGACCGATGCCCTGCGCTTCCGCGCCACCCGGTCGCGCGATATTCGCGCGCCCACGCTGGAAGACCTGTTCGCCCCGGCGGTGACCACTCCCGCGGGTGGGACGACCGACCTGCTGGTCGTTCCCAACATCACCTCGACCGCGGCGACCGTGAGCCAGGGCAATCCTTCGCTGACCGCCGAAGTGGGCGAGACGACGACCGTGGGCATGGTGTGGAAGCCGGTATTCGCGCCCGGCCTGTCGATGTCGCTCGACTATTTCGGCATCCGGGTGAAGAACGCGATCCTGACCATCAACGGGACCAACCAGACGTTCCAGCAGGTCTGCTACCAGAGCCAGGGGGCTTCGCCCTATTGCGCGCTGCAGGACCGGCCGCTGGGCTATGTCAACAATACCGCGGCCAATGCGGCGACGCTGTGGCGCACGCAGACGGTGAATGTTGCCGACATCAAGACCTGGGGCTTCGATTTCGAAACCAACTATGCCGCAAGGCTGGGCGCCATGCCCATCTCGCTGCGCGGGTTGGTGACGTGGCAGCCGCATATCCGTTATGTCCAGCCGGGCCTGCCGACCTTCGAGATGGGCGGTGTTGCCTATGGCCAGAACGGGCTTCAGGCGAGCCCGCAGTGGCGCGTGACGGGGATCGTCAACTTTGCGCCGACAGAGCATCTGGCGGTGACCGTGCTGGAGCGTTGGCGCAGCGGCCTCGGCTTGACCGCCGATCCGACGCAGTTCGCCGCAGGGCCAAACGTGCCATCCTATGCGACGACCAACCTGACCGTGGCGTGGAAGGTGCCGAGCGGCGGGAAGGAGTTCGAGTTCTACGTCAACGTGCAGAACCTGTTCGATAATCTGGCGCCGGGGGCCAACTTCGGCGGGACCCAGGGAAGCCCGGGGCTGTTCGGCGGGTTCCCGATCGGCGATGATCCGGTCGGGCGCTATTTCTCGGCCGGTGCGCGGCTCAAGTTCTGAGGGAGAGTTCGATGCGTTATCTGATTGCAGCGCTCTTGGTGAGCGCCGCCGCGCCCGCGATGGCCCAGCCGGCCGCGCCGGCGCGGGTGGCGCAGGAACCGCCCCGCGGAATTGGCGGGACGGTTGTTTCGGCGGGTGATGCCGCAGTGGTGCTGCGGCAGAAGGATGGGACCGAGCAGACCGTGGCGATGACCCCGGGCTGGACGGTGAGCCGCCCGCGCAAGGGCGGGATCGGCGATGTACACATCGGCGATTTCGTTGCCTCGGCCAGCAAGGATGCCGGGGCGGGCAGGGGCGTGGCTAACGAGGTGCGGGTGATGGAACCCGGCTATCGGCCCGAATATGGCACCCATGCCATGGGGCAACCGGAAACCTCGATGACGCACGGGTTCGTTTTCGGGATCGCCAAGGCGGCCGGTGGAACCGAGCTGACCGTGGCCTATCCTGACGGCAAGCGGACGATCCTCGTGCCGGACGGGATGGCGGTTACCATTTCCGACCTGCTGCCGCGCAGTGCGGCAGGACAGGGCGTGGCCGTGACCGGGGTGACCCGGGCGAGCCCGGACGGGGTGCGGCGGGCGAGCCGCTTGACGCTGCCCTGAGGGTGATCAGTCGCGCGCGGCGAACCCGCGCGCGCAACCTGCGTAGAGTCGCTCAGCGTTGCCGTGGGCGATGGCGTTTTCGGCTGCCGGGCCAAGCGTACCGAGCGCCTTGCGCGCGGTGGCAACGAGGAGCTGCGCGAATTTCGGGCGCTGCTCGTCGGTGATGTCCATCGCGAACAGGAAACGGTCGGCATGGCGGAGCAGGAGGTCGCGCCAGGCCGGCTGGATCGTGCCATCGGGCTGGAGGATCGAGATCACGTTGGTGGCGCCGGGCGGCAGGCTGTTGGCGGGCTGGACGCTCATGGGCAGGCCGCCGGCCGGGTCGAGCCGGACCGAGAGGTCGCCGTGGACATTGGGGTAGGCATCCATCAGCCGGGCGATGACTTCGGGCGCCGCGCTCCACCCGGAATGGGCGAGGACCACTTTCGCACGGGGATAGTCACGCGCGATGCGGGCGATCGAGGCTTCGACCTTGGGGTCGGCGATATCGACATGCATTGAGACGACGAGGCCGCGGGCATCGGCTGCGGCGTAGATTGCGACGCGGTCAGGGCCAAGAAGCGAGAGGTCGTCCGTCGGCTCGGTGCGGGGAACGATGCGGGTGGGGATCTCGCCGAAGCCGCAAGCCTCGCCGGCATCGGCAAGGCGCGCCATCGCGGGCGCGGCATCCGGACCGAGGTGCAGGCCCGGCATTTGCGGCAGGCGGGCGAGACTGATTGCGGGAACGATGAAACCGGCATTGCCCGCGCGCATGGCGTCTATCGCAGCGATGTCGGGGTGCATGATCACGGCGGCGGAAATGCCCGAGGCGCGCAGCAGGGACACTTCCTCGGCCGGGGTCATCTGGGCGAGGATGTGCGAATGGGCATCGATATAGCGGACGGGGGCGGGCGGCGATGCCGGAGGGATCACCGCGCAGGAGGCGGCGAGGCTGCTGATTGCGCCCAATGCGAAAATGCTGATGGCTTGCCGGTTCATGCCTGTCCCCCAGATCTGATGTTTGCCGCGATCTAGCCTGACGTGGGCGCCGCATTCCATCGAATTGCCGGAAGTGCCGATCGGTTTGGCGGATCAACCCCGTGCGAGGTGGGTTGCGGCTTCCTGTTCGATCTGGCGCAGTTCGGCGATGGTTTCGTCAAGCGCGCGGCGTTGTTGCGCGAGATCTTCGAGGCGTTCACGGACCCGTGCGAGCAGGTGGGCGGTCTGCCCTTCATGGCCCGGTTCGGTATCGTAGAGATCTAGGAATTCCCTGATGTCTCTGATCGAGAAGCCGAGGCGCTTGCCGCGCAGGATCAGTTGCATCCGGCCCACTTCGCGGCGCGAATAGATCCGGGTCTGGCCGACCCGGCGCGGCTGGATCAGGCCCTGATCCTCGTAAAAGCGCAAGGTTCGGTGCGTGACGCCGAGTTCGGCGGCTACATCCTGGATGCCCTTGAGGCTGGTCGATTCTTCCCCGGGGTTTTGCATTGCCCGTTCCTTGTCCGAACCGGTTGAACCTGCATGGTCATGCCGCAAAATTCACTTGACGTATAGGGAAATCAAACCACCTATGGGGAAAGTGGTGCTGGCAGGTGATTCCTTGCCCGCCGGCGCGAAAAGAAGGTGGAGAGGCCTTGATGAAGAGCGTCGTGATCGCCGGCTATGCCCGGTCTCCGTTTCATCTGGCTCACAAGGGCGCCCTGGCGCGGGTTCGGCCCGACGATCTTGCCGCGGAAGTGGTGCGCGCGCTGGTTGAGCGCAGCGGGCTTGAACCGGCCCTGATCGAGGACCTGATAGTGGGCTGCGCCTTTCCCGAAGCCGAGCAGGGCTTCAACGTGGCGCGGCTGATCGGCCTCATTGCCGGGCTGCCGCTTTCGGTGGGCGGGATGACGGTGAACCGGTTTTGCGGCTCGTCGATGAGCGGGGTGCACTATGCGGCGGGCCAGATCCAGCTGGGGGCGGGCGAGGCATTCCTGTGCGCGGGCGTGGAATCGATGAGCCGGGTGCCGATGACCGGCTTCAACCCGATGCCCAATCCCGCGCTCGCTGCGCGGAGCCCGGCCTATATCGCGATGGGGGACACGGCGGAGAACGTCGCGGGCAAATTCGGGATCGACCGGGCGGCGCAGGAGGCCTTTGCCGTGGCGAGCCAGCAAAAGGCGGGGGCGGCGCAGGCGGCGGGCAAGTTGAAGGACGAGATCGTGCCGATCCCGACCAAGGGCGGACTGATCGAGGCAGACGGGACGCTGCGGCCCGACACGACGGCCGAGGCGCTGGCCTCGCTCAAGCCCGCGTTCAGCGCGGAGGGCTCAGTTACGGCGGGGACGTCTTCGCCGCTGACGGATGGCGCATCCTGCGTGCTGGTGACGAGCGAGGATTTTGCCCGGTCGCATGGCCTGCCGATCATGGCGCGGGTCGTGGGCGTGGCGATTTCGGGCTGCGCACCGGAGATCATGGGGATCGGTCCGGTCGAGGCCAGCCGCAAAGCCATGGCCCGCGCGGGGATCGAGCCCGACCAGCTGGACGTTGTGGAACTGAACGAGGCCTTCGCCAGCCAGGCCATCGCCTGCATCGAACAGCTCGGGCTCAATCCCGCGACGGTGAATATCGATGGCGGGGCGATCGCGATCGGGCATCCGTTGGGTGCGACCGGCGCACGGATCGTGGGCAAGGCGGCGCAGATCCTGCAGCGCGACGGCGGGAAATATGCGCTGGCCACCCAGTGCATCGGCGGCGGGCAGGGCATTGCCACGGTGCTGGAGGCAGTGCGGTGAGCGGCGCGGCGACCATTTCCCGTGTTTGCGTGATCGGCGCGGGCGTCATGGGCGCGGGGATTGCCGCCCAGGTCGCCAATGCCGGGGTGCCGGTGCTGCTGCTCGACGTGGTGCGCGATCCGGCCGACCGGAGCGCCGTGGCGCGCGGGGCGGTGGAGCGGATGCTCAAGACCGATCCCGCTCCGTTCATGAGCAAGGCGGCGGCACGGCTGGTTGAGACCGGTAATATCGAGGACGATCTCGCCAAGGTAGCGGACTGCGACTGGATCATCGAGGCGATCGTCGAACGGCTCGATCTCAAGCAGGCGCTTTACGCGAAGATCGAGGACCATCGGCATGAGGGCGCGATCGTCAGCTCCAATACCTCGTCGATCCCGCTGGACCGGTTGGTCGAGGGGCGCTCGGAGGGTTTCCGGCGCAATTTCCTGATCACCCATTTCTTCAATCCGCCGCGCTACATGCGGCTGATCGAACTGGTTAGCGGGACAGGCAGCGATCCGGCGCAGGTGGCGCGGATCGCGGACTTTGCCGATCGTGCGCTGGGCAAGAGCGTGGTCCGGGCCAAGGATACGCCCGGCTTCATCGCCAACCGCATCGGGACTTTCTGGATACAGGCGGCGATGAATGCGGCCTTTGATCTTGGCGTGAGCGTGGAAGAGGCCGACGCCATCGCGGGGCGGCCGATGGGCGTGCCCAAGACCGGTGTGTTCGGCCTTGCCGATCTGGTCGGCATCGACCTTCTGCCGCATCTCAAGGCGAGCCTCCTGGCGACACTGCCGGAGGACGATCCCTATCGCGCGATCGCGCGGGACGAGGGGCTGATCGGCAGGATGATCGCCGATGGCTTCACCGGGCGGAAGGGCAAGGGCGGGTTCTACCGGCTGAGCGCTGACGGTCAGCGCCGCAAGGAAGTGCTCGACCTTGCCAGCGGTGAATATCGCGCGGCGGCCAAGGCGCCCTCGCTGCCGGGCAAGGCAGGATCGGGCGATCTTGCCGCCTTGCTCGCCCTGCCGGGCAAGGCCGGGGCCTATGCCTGGGCCGTGCTCGGGCCGACACTGGCCTATGCGGCGAGCCTGGTTCCCGCGATTGCCGATGATATTGCCGCGGTCGATGCGGCGATGAAGCTTGGCTACAACTGGAAGTGGGGCCCGTTCGAGCTGATCGACCGGATCGGCGCGGACCGGCTGGCGGCGCGGCTTGAGGGTGAGGGCAAGGCGGTGCCCGACCTGCTGCGACTGGCCGGCGGACGAACCTTTTGGCGGGTCGAGGGCTGGAAGCGGCAGTTCCTTGGCCTTGATGGCGACTATCACGATCTGGTCCGCCCCGAGGGCGTCCTGCTGCTGGACGATATCAAACTGGCGGGGGCGCCGGTGATGAAGAGCGGTTCGGCTGTGCTGTGGGACGCCGGCGACGGGGTTCTGGTGCTGGAATTCACCGGCAAGATGAACGCACTCGACGGCGAGGTCATGGCGCTGATCGGCAAGGCGATCCCGCTGGTGGCGGCGCGGCACAAGGCGCTGGTGGTCTATAACGAGGGCAGCAATTTCTCGGCCGGGGCCAATCTCGGCCTTGCCCTGTTCGCGCTCAACATCGCGGCCTGGGGTGAGGTCGAGAAGCTGGTCGTGGCTGGTCAGCAGGCCTACAAGGCGCTGAAATATGCGCCGTTTCCGGTGGTCAGCGCGCCATCCGGCCTGGCGCTGGGCGGGGGGTGCGAGATCCTGCTGCATTCCGATGCCATCCAGGCCCATGCGGAAAGCTATATCGGGCTGGTCGAATGCGGGGTGGGCCTCGTGCCCGGCTGGGGCGGCTGCGGCGAGATGATAGACCGCTGGCGCAAGAACCCGGCCATGCCCAAGGGGCCGATGCCGGCAGTATCCAAGGTGTTCGAGACGATCTCGACCGCGACAGTGGCGAAATCGGCGGCCGAGGCGAAGGAGCTTGGCTTTCTCAGGCCGACGGACGGGGTGACGATGAACCGCGACCGGCTGCTGGCCGATGCCAAGGCGAGGGCGCTTCAGCTTGCCGAGGGTTACGTGCCGCCCGAGCCGCCGCAATTTCGTTTGCCGGGCCCATCCGGCAAGGCGGCGCTGATGATGGCGGTCGAAGGGTTTCGGGCCCGGGGGCTGGCGACGCCCTATGACGAGGTCGTGGCTGCGCGGCTCGCCGACGTGTTGACCGGCGGCGAGGCCGATCCCGTCGACGTGGTGAGCGAGGAAGACATGCTGGGGCTGGAGCACCGGGCCTTCATGGCACTGGTGCGCGATCCGCGCAGTCTGGCGCGGGTGGAACATATGCTGGAGACGGGCAAGCCGCTCCGCAACTGAGGCGAGGAACCGACGATGCAGGTGTATGAAGCCCCGCTGCGCGACATGCGCTTCGTTCACGAGGAGCTCCATGCTGACGATGGGTTCGGCGGGATCGCCGCGCTCGAGGAGTTCACGCCCGACTTGGTGAGCGCCGTGCTGGAGGAGGCGGCAAAGGTTTGCCGCGACGTGCTGTTGCCGCTCAACCGGGTCGGGGACGAGGTCGGCTGCGTTCTGGAGAACGGGGTGGTCCGCACCCCGCCGGGGTTCATCGAGGCCTATCGCCAGTTCACCGAGGGCGGCTGGGCCTCGCTGGCCGAGCCGGTGGAGTGGGGCGGGCAAGGCCTGCCGGAGAGCGTGGCCAAGCTGGTCGAGGAAATGATCTGTGCGACCAACGTGGCCTTCAGCCTTTGCCCGGGCCTAACGCATGGCGGGGCAAAAGCGATGGTCACCTATGCCACCGACGAGCTGAAGCAGGCCTATCTGCCCAAGATGATCAGCGGTGAATGGGCCGGGACCATGTGCCTGACCGAGGCCCATTGCGGGACGGACCTTGGCATGCTGCGCAGCAAGGCCGTGCCGCAGGGCGACGGTTCGTTCAAGATTTCGGGTTCCAAGATCTTCATTACGTTCGGCGAGCACGACATGACGCCGAACATCATTCACCTCGTGCTGGCGCGGCTGCCCGACGCGCCGGAGGGGGTGAAGGGGATCAGCCTGTTCCTCGTGCCCAAGCTGCTGCCCGATGCGGCCGGCAATCCGGGGCCATCGAACGGGGTGCATTGCCGGGCGCTGGAACACAAGATGGGCATTCACGGTTCGCCCACTTGCCAGCTTGAATTCGACGAATCCGTGGGCTGGCTGGTCGGGGAGGCGAACCGGGGGCTCGAGGCCATGTTCGCGATGATGAATACCGAGCGGGTCTCGGTCGGCATGCAGGGGCTGGGGGTGGGCGAGGCGGCTTACCAGTCGGCCGTGTGGTATGCCAAGGACCGCATCCAGGGCCGGGCGCTCTCGGGAGCCCAGCAGCCGGCGAAGGCGGCGGACCCGATCATCGTTCATCCCGACGTGCGGCGCATGCTCATGACCATGCGGGCCTATAACGAAGGCTGCCGGGCGTTGGCCGCCTGGGTGGCGCGGGCGCTGGATGCCGAGCATCATGCGACCGAGGCCGAAGTGAAGCAGCGGGCGGGCGATTTCGTGGCGCTGATGACGCCGGTGGTGAAGGCGCTGTTCACCGACCTTGGCCACGAGACTGCGCAACTGGCGATGCAGGTCTATGGCGGGCATGGCTATATCCGCGAGAGCGGGGTGGAGCAGTTTGCCCGCGATGCCCGGATCGCGATGATCTATGAAGGGACGAACGGGGTTCAGGCGCTGGACCTCGTCGGGCGCAAGTTGCCCGCGCACAACGGGCGTTCGCTGCGGAGCCTGTTTCATCCGGTCGCGGCATTCATCGAGGAGAACGGCGGGGAAGGTCCGCTGCAGCCGATGGTCCAGGGGCTGGAAAAGGCATTCGGCGCACTGCAACTGGCGACGGCGACCGTGGCCGAGCGCGGGCTGAAGGACCCGGAGGAGGCGGGCGCCGCCTCGACCGATTACCTCCGGCTGATGGGGTTGGTCGCCATGGGCTACTGCTTTGCCAAGGCGGCGCGGATTTCCGTGGCCCAACTGGCGGCGGGAAGCGAGGAGGCGTCATTCTACGATGCCAAGCTCAAGACCGCGCGGTTCTTCTTCGACCGGGTCCTGCCGCAGGCGACCGCCTGCTTCCTGGCGATCAAGGCGGGCAAGGCATCGATGATGGCGCTGGAGGAGGCGCAGTTCTGAGCCGTCCCGGATAGGTACGGCAGGGCAGTTTTCCATCGACCCGTGGGGTGAAATGCGGTAAATAGAAAGCACTTCGTGTCGCGCCATTTACTGTGAATTTCCGCCTGCGGGGACTCGTGACATGTTCGCCCTATTTACAAGCCTCATTCGCAGACTTTCGTTCTTTGCCCGGCTGGCGAGGAATGAAGCTGGCGCCATTGCGCCGCTGACGGCGATCTTGCTGCTGCCGATCCTCGGGACCATGGCCCTCGCCGTGGACGTGGGCTATTGGTACAAGACCCAGCGTTCGATGCAGAGCGCGGCGGACTCCGCGGCGCTGGCGGCGGCCTTTTCCGACGATACGAACTATGCCGGCGTTGCCAAGGGCACCACGGCGAGGCTTGGCTACACCGATGGCGCGGGTGACGTGACGGTGACCCCGGAGCGCAATGGCAATACCTTGTGCCCGACCGGCGTAACCGGCATTTGCACCAAGGTCACGATAGGCAATCAGGCCGGCCTGATTTTCTCAAGCGTCGTTCGGTTTGTTGGCAATGCCAACGGAAAGCAGGGGCTTTCCGCGGTCGCAATCGCGCGGTTGAGCGGCTCGGGAGGGCCGGCATCGCTGTGCCTGACTGCGCTGGCATCAAGCGGCACGACGCCAGCGATCCAGGCGAATGGCGTGCCCTTTGCCAACATGGCCGGGTGCAGCGTTTTTTCGAACACCAGCATGAATTGCAACGGCAATAACCTTGGCGCGGACTATGGGATTGCGGTTGGCGCCAACAACGGCTGCGGGAACGCTTCGGTCACCGGCGCAAGCCCGGTCACCGACCCTTATGCCGCCTTGGCATCGAACATCCCCGCTCTTCGCAGCGCTCCATGTCAGCCGAGCAATAATCTTTCGGGCAATTACGTTTGGACAGGGACGATCCGGTTCTGCGGAAACGTCACCCTGACGGGCAACGTGACGATTACGGCTCCGCCGTCAGGTCAGCCGGATCCGGTTATCGTGGTCGACAACGGGGTGTTCGATACGCAGCGCAAGGAGTTCAAGACACTGACCGATGCCCATGCGACGCTGATTTTCACCGGAGATAATACCTCCACTACGTCGCACTTTCCGACCGGGCAGACCGGCGGGCCGTCGCCCGGTTCCACGCTTGATATCGCGGCCCCGACTTCGGGCACCTGGTCGGGCATGGCGATTTATCAGGATCCCGCTCTGACCAATAACGTGAGCTTCACCTATTCCGGCAACGCACCGACCTGGAAGCTCAGCGGGGCGGTTTATCTTCCGCACGCGGCTTTGACCATCAGCGGTGCTATCGGGAAATCGAGCAACGGCTATAATTGCTTCGTGCTCGTGGTCGATAACGTAACCATCAACGGCACTGGCAACATCTACGCCAACCCGCAATCGCAATGCGGCAGTTCTGGCAATACACCCCCAAGCACGAATCTTCCGGGAGGCGGTACGCCGTGGCTGATCCAGTGAAGCGTTTTCTATCGGCTTTCTGGCGCGACTGCCGGGGGGCGGCTGCGGTCGAAACGGCCTTGGTGTCGTTGTTGCTCGTGACCTTGATGGCTCAGGCGCTCGACTTTGGCTGGTATGCCTATTGCGCATTGCAGGTGCGCATGGCGGCGCAAGCAGCGGTGGCGCAGGCGGCGATCAACTGCAACACGGCGGCCAAGTTGCCGGCGACGACCAATTGCTCAGGGGTGACCACTGCCATGACGACTGCCGCGCAGCAGGTGTCGTTGGGAACCGGGATCACGCTCGGAACGACCGCAGAGCAATATTATTGCCGCGACGGCAATACCTTGCGAGCGATGGGGGCGACCAAGCCGGCCAATTGCTCGCCCTACAGCACGGACACGCCTGCAGACTTCATTACGCAAACCGTCAATTACACTTTCGCTCCGATATTTCCCGGGCTCAGCGTGGTTTCGGGCTATGCCGGCGTGATCCACTCGACTGCCTGGATGAGGCTGTCATGAAGGGGCGCGCGATGATGAGCCGGTTCTGGCGCGATTGCCGTGGCAGCGGTGCGGTCGAGTTTGCCCTCGTCGCGCCCGTGGTCATCCTGATGATCTTTGCCGGAATTGGCGGCGGGGTTCTGGCCTATGCCACCGTCAGCCTGCAGCGCGCGACGGAAGTGGCGGCGCGGTGCATGTCGATGGACCGGGCGGATCTTTGCACGGCGGCGAATATTGCAACCTATGGCACGGCCGCATACGGCGGGCCGAGCCTGTCGAGCATGACGTTCACCGCTGCGAAGGTTGCCTGCGGCTACCGGATTTCCGGGAGCGGGACCTTCAGCCTGTTTCCCGGCCTCAGCTTCTTCTCGGTCAACCTACACGCCAATGCGTGCTATCCAGGGATAAGGGTCTAAAAGAGGCCCGGTTTGATTGCGTTCGATGAATTTCGAACGTCGGCCGCTCAGAAACCGAACCAGCACAGCATGGCGCCCGCCGCGATCGCGATGCCGTAGGGGAACTTGTCGGCATCGTCGGTGCTGCGGCGGCTGATCTTGCGGCCGGACAGGCGGCGGTAGACGAACCATGCGATGAACAGCGCCAGCCCGGTCAGTGATACGCTGAGCAGCAGGCGAATGCCCGACGCCAGGGGGAACCACATGGCCGCGCCAGTGTAGAATTTGGCATCGCCGCCGCCGACCACGGCGAGGCGGAACAGCACCATGCCGATCACCAGCGCGATAAGGCCATGAAGGAGGGCCGAGCCTGTCGCGGCGGGCCCACTGATCAGCCAGGTTGCGCCAAGTCCTGCCGCTGCGGTGAGCAGGCAGAGCCAATTGGGCAGGCGCCGGGTGGTGAGATCGAGCAGGGCTCCGGTGAGGACCAGCAGGGCCAGCCCCGCACCGGCAATCAGTTCAAGATTCAAGAATCAGCCTCGCCAGCTTCGGACTTGGGCGCAGGTGCGCTTTCGCGCACTTCGACCTTCAGCGTGGTCACCGGTGCCGCGGCCGAGGCGACAAAGGGGTTGTCGATCGTGGTCCGCGCGGCGCGCCTGGGCGTGACCAAGGCCTGCGGCTTGCTTGCGAGGGCTGACTTTGCCCGGGTCCGCGCCGATTGCATTGCTACCTTGGCAGGGGCCGACTTCGCAGCGGAGGTTGCGGCGGGCTTGGCCCGTGCGGTGCGGACGGAGGCCTTGCCGATCTGCGGAGCGGGTGCCGCCGACGCGGTCACGATATGGAATTCGTTCGCCGAGACGCGGACCAATTGGCCGGGGGCCGGTTTGACGGCGACGGCCGGAGTTTCGGGGGCCGGAGCGGCCACCGCCACCACCTGCGCCGCGATGTCGGCATCGTGGCGCATGGCGAGGGCGGGCGATCGCAGCAGGCGCGCCATGTTGGCGGCATATTGCTCGTTTTCCGGGGCCAGGGCGATGGCCTGGGCGAAGAGGTTTTGCGCCGTTTCGAAGCGATCCAGCCGGGCATAGGCGACGCCGAGGCCGTTCAGGGCCGGGGCTGCCGCTTCGCCGGAGCCGAGCGCATGCTGGAAGGCCTCGATCGCAAGGCCGGTATCGCCCGAGGCGAGGAACTTGCGCCCCGCGTCGGTCATCGGCGTACCGGCGCTCGCCGGCGTTTCGGAGCGGGCCTGGGCCGGCTTGTTGCTGTGCAGCCAAGAGAAGTTGAAGACCGAGGCGCAGCCCGACAGGCTGAACGACGCTGTGACAAGAACGAGCAAGCCGGTTTTGCGAACGGTCATATCAACCTCCTGAAAGCGCGGGAACGAGCTGACGGACGACACGAATGGCAGCGGGCAGCATGAGCACGCCGATCATCGTGGGGAGCATGCAGGTGACTAGCGGGATCGAGATCAGGACCGGCAGGCGGTGCGCCTTTTCCTCGGCCCGCATGCGGCGGCGCTCACGCATCTCATTGGCATAGATACGCAGGGTGGTGCCGATGCTGGTGCCCAGCTTGTCCGACTGGATCAACAGGGTACTGAACGAGCGGATTTCGTCGATCCCGGCGTCGTCCGCCATCCGGCGCAAGGCATCCTCGCGGCTGGACCCGGCACGCAGGCGCAGGGTGGCAGTGGTCAGCAGCTTGGCCACTTCGGCGTGAGCGAGGACCATTTCCATGCCCACGCGGTCAAGCGCAGCTTCTAGACCGAGGCCGGATTCCACGCAGATCAGCATGAGGTCGAGGCAATCGGGGAAGCCATTGACCAGGGCTTCACGCCGCCGGTCCGCCTTGGCGCGAACGAACAGCGCCGGGATATAGAGACCGAGCAGCGCCAGGATCGAGCCTACGACATAGAGCTTCATAAAGGAAATCGGCTTGCCCGTACCGATCGAGAGGAAGACGAACAGGCAGGGCAGGGTGATCACCAGGACGAGTCGGATCAGGGTATAGATCCGGGGGGCGCCCGGGGAATCGTATCCCGCCGCGAGCAACTTCTGGCGCAGCAGATCGTTCTTGGTGTCCTTGAGGTTAAGCCCCATCCGCTCGATCTGGTTGGCAACGCGGGTCCAGGCATCGATCCGGCGGGCGCGCAGGCTTTCGCCCGAGCCGAGGTCGGTTGCGGCGCCGATCGACCTCAGCTCTCCGCGCACCAGCGAGCGCCGGTTGGCAGCGGCGAAGACCACCAGGCTGCCACCGACGATGAGCGCGAACAGCAGCAGCAGGATCAATGCGCGGGCGAGCGGAGTGGAAGCAATGACTTCTACCATGTCACACCTTCAGATCGACCATGCGGCGGATGACATAAACGCCGATCCCGTAGAGCATGATGAGCGAGACGTAGCCCACCACGAAGATTGGATCGTCGACAACTTCGAGATAGAACTGCGGGCTGACCATGAAGACGCTGACCATGGTCAGGATCGGCAAGGCGGTAAGCATCCAGCCGCTCATCCGGCCTTCCGAGCTGAGCGCGCGGACCTTCATGTAGAGCGAGGCGCGGTCGCGGATTACGCGAGTCAGGTTTTCGAGGATCTCGGCGAGATTGCCGCCGGTCTCGCTCTGGATGGAGAGCGAGACGACGAACATGCGGATTTCCTCCAGTTCCCAGCGGTCCGCCAGGCCGAGGAGGGCGTCGGTCAGTTCGGCGCCATAGGCCACTTCGTCCGATACAAGGCCGAATTCGCTGCCTAGCGGATCCTCGCACTCCTGCGTGACGAGGTCGATCGCAGAGGCGATGGGGTGGCCGGCGCGCAGGGCGCGGGTAAAAATGTCCAGCGCGAGGGGGAATTGTTCTTCCATCCGCTTGCGGCGGCGCTGCGCGAACTGACTGAGGATGAGGATCGGCAGGCCGATCGTGGTCGCGACCGACATGCCGAGGACCAGTTCGATCAGTCCGGTCGATATCTTGGCCTGAACGGTCCAGCCCAGAAAAAGCAGGCCTGCGGCCAAGGCAAGAAAGCCGATGACCATGATCGCCAGCACTGTGCGGGTATCCACCGAAAGGCCGGAGGTCTGGATCAACTGCTGGAAGCGGAAGAAACCTCGTTCGATCTGGCCGGCATCGGGGCTGAGGCGGGTCGGTTGGTTCTGCCTGAGGATCGAGACGACGTCCTGGCGATCAAGCCCGGAACGGAGCAGCTTGAGGCGCTTGTTGACCGCCCGGGTTTGTGAGCGGCGGCTGAACCAGGTGGTCAAAAGCAGCTGCGAGAGCAGGAAAACCGAAGCGAAGACCGCGATCAGCGCGGCAAGGCGGATCAGCAGGGCGGTCACGGCCCGTCGATCCGGACATGGGGACGGAACAGTTCGGCATCGAGGTGAATGCCGTGATCGAGCAACTGCGAAGCGAATTTGGGCCGAATGCCGGTGGCCTCGAACTGGCCCAGAACATTGCCGTGATCGTCACGCCCGGTCATCTTGAAGCGGTAGATCTCCTGCATGGTGATCGTTTCGCCTTCCATGCCGGTGATTTCCGAGAGGCTGATCATCTTGCGCTTGCCGTCGCTGAGGCGGGCGATCTGCATGACGATCTGGATCGCCGATGCGATCTGGGCGCGGGCCGAGCGGGGCGAGATGTCGATCCCGCTCATGCCGATCATCTGTTCGATGCGCGAAAGGGCATCGCGCGGGGAATTGGCGTGGATGGTGGTCATCGAGCCGTCGTGGCCGGTATTCATGGCCTGAAGCATGTCGAATGCTTCGCCGGCGCGGCATTCCCCGAGAATGATCCGGTCAGGCCGCATGCGCAGGGCGTTCTTGACGAGATCGCGCTGGGTGACCTCGCCCTTGCCTTCGATGTTGGGGGGACGGGTTTCGAGGCGGGCGGTGTGCTCCTGCTGAAGCTGGAGTTCGGCCGAGTCCTCGATCGTGACGATGCGCTCGCGCTCATCGATATAGGATGACAACGCGTTGAGCATGGTCGTCTTGCCCGAGCCGGTGCCTCCGGAAATGATGACGTTGAAGCGGGCCTTGACGACCGCCCGGAGCACATCGGCCACGGCCGGCGGAACCGAGCCCAGCTCGATCATCCGCTCCATGCTGATCGGCTTCTTGGAAAACTTGCGGATCGACAGCAGGGAGCCGTCGATCGCCAGGGGAGCGACGATAGCGTTGACGCGCGAGCCATCGGCAAGGCGTGCGTCGACGAACGGCGAGGATTCATCGACCCGGCGGCCGACCGCGCTGACGATGCGCTGGATGATGCGCAGCAGGTGGCGCTCGTCCTGAAAGCGGGTCGGCACGCGCTCGAGCTGGCCGAAGCGCTCGACGAAGACGGTCTTGTATCCGTTGACGAGGATGTCGTTGATCGTCTCGTCTTTGAGCAGGGGCTCGATCGGGCCGAGGCCGAGCAATTCATCGACGATGTCGTTGGACAGGGCGGTGCGTTCGGACTTGTTGAGCGCCTCGCCTTCCTCGGCCAGGATCTCGCCTACGATCTGGGCGACGTCGGAGTTGATCTGTTCGCGCGAGAGCTTGTCGAGGAGGGCGAGATTGACGCGCTCCAGCAACTGCTGGTGAATGTTCATCTTGAGACCAAGCAGCTTGTCCAGCTTCGCCTGCGAGACAGCAGCCGCCGCATCGACTCCGGCCGATTGGGCCTGCCCGATCGGAGCCGGCTGATCGGTCGTGCCGCTGCGCTTGACCTGCCAGATGCTCATGAGCGCGCTCCCAAAGGACCGTCGAGGAGGGCCTCGGCGAGTTTGGCGAGATCGCTGCCGAAGGCACTGCGCCGGTGCAGGGCGCGAACGAGGCGGCCCTGATCCTGGGCCGAGCCGACGACCGGATCGTCCAGCGCGACGCTGGCGAGGGCCGGATGGTGCAAGGTATCGGCAACGTCGCCGAGGTTAATCGTGCGGAACAGCCGCTTCTCGATCCGGTTGACGACGACCGCGACATGATCCCGTGAAATGCCCACGGACCGGAACAGATCGAGGCGGCGCTTGGCCTGGCGCAGGCTGGCGACCGACAGTTCGACCACCAGGAGCACTGCGTCGGCGGCGAGGGCGGAGGAAAGAGTCCAGTTGGTCCAGTTCGCCGGCAGGTCGAGCACGACATAGCCGTAAGTCCGGCGGAGCTGATCGAGAACGCGCAGAAGTTGATCGGTGTCTACGCTTTCCAGCGGCACGATATCCTGCGGCGCGGCGATGACGTTGACGCCGTCCTCGCTGGTTCGCGTAACCGACCGGATCAATTCATCGTCGATGCGGTGGCCGGCATCGAGCAGGTCGGTGATCGAGCCGCGGCCCTGAGCGGACAGCACGTCGGCGACCGTGCCGAACTGCATGTCGAGATCGACCACCACCGCGCTTTTGCCGCTTGCTTCGGCGAGGGCCGGCGCGAGATGTGTGGCAATCGAGGTGGCGCCGCAGCCCCCGATCGAGCGGACCACGGCGATCATCGGTGCCAGCCGGGTCTCGGTCCTGGCCTTGACCGAGCGGCTGGTCAGCACGCCAAGCGCGGCCTCGAGCAGCTCGTCGGGAGCAAAGGGCAGGCCGATCACGTCATCGATCCCGCCGCGCACGAGGGTTCGGACGAGCGCCACCGAAGCATTGGGGATGGCCGCGATCACGGGGGCATGGCCCGGCGTATCCTGAATCCTGGCGATCCGGTCGATCGATGCGGGACTGTCAGGATCAACTTCGATCACCACCAGGGCAGCGCCGTGCAGTTCGTGTGCCGCGATCGCCTCGCCGGCCTCGCGCTCGACCAGGATCAGCCCGGGGAAGGTCTTGCTATCCAGGCGCCGCGAAAGTTCTGCTGCATGCTTGGCCGAAGCTACGACAACGACATCGGAGCACGTCCGCAAGTCCAGATCCTTTCCGGAAAAGCCAGGATATTCGACAGATCCCACTTGATGGTTACTCCAGAGCCTTGGCAAGGCCCGATACTGAAAACTGGAAAAGACGAGGCGGAAGCCTGCAGTTTGTAGAATTGGCTGTCAGGTGTTTCAGGCGTTTGAAGAATTATCCTTTCCGTACCGCGACGGCAGTCATTGGCTGCTTGCCTTGGTTCCCGACTTCTCGGGAACCTTGACCTTGTCGGTCCGATAGCGCTCGACCGCAGCGACGCCCTGAACGCCGCTACCTTGTGGTGCGGCGGTATCGTAATGAGGGGCCGGGTCGATGATCTGCGCGGCCATGGTCTGGCGGTTCGCCTCACCCCAAGAGGGATCGGCTCCCGAAGCCATGCCCAAGCCAGAATTGCTGCCGGTTGCGCAGCCGGTGAGGGCACAAGCCGCCAGGGCAACTGCTGTGAAGGCGCGAAATTCAGAACGCATAGCCATCGTCCTTCTTTGCGCCGGGAGCCGGCGGCGGGGCGGCGTTTGCGGCGCCGGAGGGCGGCGTAGCGGGCGGCGGCGGACTGGGATTGGCCTCGAACGGTTGCCCGAGCAGGAAGGTCTTGAGCTCGTTCGGATCCTTGACCCGGTCCGTCGGCAGAACAACCTGACCCGGGCGGATCGGGGCGACCAGATGCGGCGTTACTACGATCATCAGTTCGGTGGCGCCCTTCTGGAACTGGGTCGAGCGGAACAGGGCGCCAAGGATCGGGATCGAGCCCAGCAGCGGAAGTTGCTGGACGTTGGTCTTGAAATCGTTCTGGAGCAGGCCGGCGAGGGCGAAGCTTTCGCCGTCCCGCAGCTCGACTGTCGTGCTCGCTCGGCGGGTGCGGATGCCGGGGATGGTGATCCCGTTCAGCGTCAGTGACGCAGACGGGTCAATTTCGCTGACCTCGGGTTCGACCAGCAGGTTGATGGTCTTGTCGCCGAGGACGGTCGGTGTGAAGCCCAGGCTTACGCCGAATTGCTTGAACTGGACCGTAATCGCGGCCGTGCCATTGCCGGCCGTGCCTGAGCCACCTGCCTGGGCCACTGGGACGGGATATTCGCCGCCAGCGAGAAACGATGCCCTTTCACCCGACAGGGCAACAAGCGTCGGCTGAGCCAGGGTCTTGGCCATGCCGCGCGTTTCGAGCGCGTTCAGCATGGCGTCGAGCGTGACGCTGCCGATGTTGAACGTGTTGCGGAAGACTCCGAAGGCTCCCGTGATGCCGGTGGTCGTCAACACGTCCGGCGTGGCACCGCTTACGGTGACATTGCCGTTACCGTCGACGGAGGTGGTGCCCGGCGAGCCCGCCTGCCAGCCCGAACCCGGCCCGGTGATCGCGGAGAACGAGCCCCCGCGCGAGGTGCCGAAGCCGTTGAAGCCGATCTGGCGCCCGGCGGTGCGGTTCACTTCAGCGAAACGCACTTCGAGCATGACCTGCTGGCTGGCTCCGATCGCGATCAGGTTCACGACCTTGTCACCGGCGTAAGTTCGCGCCAGTTGGACCGCGCGATCGGCGGCCGAGGCATTGCTGACCAGGCCGGTGAGAACGATCGAGTCGTTCGACACGGCCGCCCGGATCTGCTGGTCCGGGATAAGCTCGCGGAACTGGGTCTGAAGCGATTCGGTGTCCGGCCCCACAGCCACGTTCATGATCGACATGACCCGGCCGGCGGAATCATAGAGCGTCAGGCTGGTCGTGCCCATCTTCTTGCCGAGGACATAGATCGCGCGGTCGGTCAGCGGCAGGATGTCGGCGATTTCCTCGCTGCCGACCATGGCCTTGGCGATCGGACGGTCCGCGCTGACCACCTTGCTCTTGCGCATCGGAACTTCGAGGGTGCCGGCGTCGAGCTGGGCAGGGCCGCCCGCGTAGGGCTGGGCCGAGGCCGAGGCGGCGCCGAGTGCGAGGAGCGAGCCGGCTGCCATGGCCGCGAGTGTAGCGCGGCGGAGCTTGAGCGAGAATTCAGCGGCCATGGCGCACCTCGTAGTCGGTCGGGTTCGTACCCCGGATGATGGTCATGGTCGAACTTGGCGGAGCGGCCGGAGCCTTGGGTCGGGGTGCCGGCGCCGCGCGGCGCACGATGCGTGGGCGGGCCGGGGCCGACGTGCCTGCTGTGGATGCCAGCATCGGTGCGCCGGGAGCGCGGGCGAGCACCCGGCCCGCGGAAAGATCACGCGGCAGGACGGTGGCAAGGACCGGCGGGGTCTTGTCTGCAACATTGCGCAGGGCGAGGCTGAGGATGCCGACCTGCGAGGCGAGTGCCAGCTTCTGGGCATCGGTGATGCTGACCTGAAGCGTTGCGGTCTTGCCATAGACGGGGCCGCTCTTGTTTTCGTCGGCGACCAGATCGATGCCGAGGAGCGGAATGGCATGAAGGACGACATCGGTCATCTTGTCGCCGGCGGTGACGTTCTGTCCGGGCATGTTGCGGGTCAACAGGATGTCGACCACGTCGCCGGGACGGGCGAAGCCGCCGACGCCGGAGACGTCGCTGACCTGGATCGTGTAAGCGACCTGGCCGGCCGGAAGGTTGGCGGAAATCGACGCGCGGGCGTTGGTGCCCGAGACGCGCGATGCCAGAACCGGTTCGCCGATGACCATCGGCCGCAGGGCGACGCGGTTGCGGGTCGCTTCCTCGACAGTGGTGAAGGCCCCGACGGGCACGGAGCCCTGGGGCCAGTTGATCAGCCGGACGTTCTGGGAACTGAGCGGAGCGCCGAAGGCGAGATCCTGGCTGGCGACGACGATCCGCGCGAGCTTGTTCTGCTCGGCGATCTCGACCTCGCGTTGCTGGACCCCGGTGAAATAGGAGTTGCCAAGCCAGACTGCGACAAGACCGAGTACAACGGCGAGCGCTACGATAAGTATGCTTCTGGATGGCATGTCACGGCCCCCGTTCCGGACAATTACATTTTCGTCAGGGTATGACCCCCGAGCCTCTTATACTACCACATTGAGCAGTAATGCAAAGCCCGAGGGTTCATATCCATTTATAAATTTAGCAGGACATACCGGAGCTGCTGCAGACCAGGCTGCCCGCCTTGTGGATGCCGCTGCTGACCTGCTGGCCGAGGTAGTAGGCCGCGCCAGCGATACCGGCGCCGACGATGGCGAGGATCAGCGCATATTCGGCGGCAGCCGCGCCGGACTCGTCGCGAAGGAATGAGCGAAAAAAGTTGGTCATGGTTTACTCCAATCTGATTTGAATTTTGAAGCGTTGCCTTGTCGGCTCTGCTTGATGGATTGACTCAGCAGGTCAGGCCCGAGCTGCTGCAGACAATGCTGCCAGCCTTGGTGATGCCGCTGCTGACCTGCTGGCCGAGGTAGTAGGCGGCCCCGGCGATGCCGGCGCCGACGATGGCGAGGATCAGCGCATATTCGGCGGCAGCCGCGCCGGACTCGTCGCGAACGAACGAACGGATGAAATTGGTCATGGTGAATTACCCCTAGTGTGCATGCGCCCCTTGAGGATGGTCCTCACGAGGATGTTGCAGATTGGCTCCGGCCTCTATTTCCGGTTGGCCAATGCCCGGGAGGGGTGCTTGATGGACCGTCGCGACCGTGGTTTGTTATGGCCAGCTCGCGCCGGCCCAAATGCGAGATCCCCCCGGGGATGATCAAAAATTCCGCCCAAAGTAAGATTTCGTCAACCTTAATATCGGTCTTGCCGCATATCTCGAAAAATCAATAGGTTATAGTTTACCGGTCTTAACGTCATCAGTTAACGACGGGAACCGTTCTCGACTCGGGCAGTCTGTGATGTGAGTGATTTCGCTGCATGCTGGGGGAAGGCGGCCAGCCGGTGGCTCGCAGACGACCTGCTTTAAGTGGGTATTAACCAAGGTCTGGCAAGAACCCTTGCATGGCAAACACGACACTCTTTTCCTCCGCACATCCGCTCTGGTTGCCGCTGCGCCGCATGGCGCGCGATCGCATGGTCGATCTCGGCCGCAAGACCCGGGCCGTTGCCGCCTTTTTCGATGTGCGGATGGAGATGATGATAACGGCCTGGATCGGCGTGATGCTGTTCGCCGGGGCGGTCAAGGTGGCAACCTCTCCCCTTCCGGTCGATGGGCTGCAGCAATGGGGTGCGCAGTTGTTGCCCTATCTGTTTGTCGCGCTTTCGCCGGTTGCCGGGTATAGGGTGGCTGCCGGCAGCTTTCCGCGAGGCCTGCTTTCCGCCCAGCCGATCTTCCGCATTGCAAGGTTGGGTAAATGGTGTCCTGTCGATGTGGTCGAGGCGCGTCGCAATCCCGCCTTCGGTCCGGCCGGCTTCATGGCCTCCCTCATGGTGGGCATCCTTCTCAATGTTCCGGTCCGCACGGTCGAATACCTCGCGGCAATTCCATCAGTTGGAGCCGATGCGCCGGGCTGGGCCCAGACGCTGCAGATGGCCATGACCGTCGACGTGGTGGTCATGAATTTCTTCTATATGGTCTGCTTCGTCATGGCCCTGCGCTCGGTTCCGCTCTTTCCGAGGATGCTGCTGTTCGCCTGGGCCGTCGACGTGGGAATGCAGTTCATGATCGCCGACATGGTGGCAAGCGCGAGAGGGCTGCCGGAAATGGTCGGAAGGACGCTGCTGACCCTGCTGCATGGCAATCTCGACAAGGTCTTCATCAGTGCGGCGGTCTGGCTACCCTACCTGCTGCTCTCGGAACGGGTGAACGTGACTTATCGGCACCGGATCTGGAAGAGCTGACTCAGCCGGTTCAGCGGAGATGCCGCGAAGCAACATGCTGCATCAGGCATTCTGTCGCGCGCCGGTTTGACAAAGTTGCGCATGAGCCTGCTACTCATGGCATGAATCGGAGCCGAGCGGGAGATCGCAAGAACCAATCCCGGCCCGGCGGTGTGATCGTAGGAAGCTCTGTTCCCGCATTCAGGCGAGGTTGTGCGAATGGCCTTGGCGCCGAAGTCTCCGCTTGTGGTTAGCCTGTTCGCGAACCGGTTGTTCGTGCCGCTGTTCGTTTTCATGGTCATGGCAATGACCCTGATGAACTTCTGGTTTTTCGTTCAGCCAGAGCTTTACCGCAAACTGCGCGGCCTGGTCGATTTCCAGGAATTCTACCTCGTTGGCAAACTGTCGCTGCACGGCAATGCGGCGTGCGCGTATGACTGGCCCTGCCTCGGACGAGAGCAGATGAGGCTTTACGGGCGGGTCGATCAGATGCCCTGGGCCTATCCTCCACAGATGAACCTGTTGCTGAGCGGTCTTGGCGGGATGCCGCTGGCCTGGGCCTATCTGCTGTTCGTGGGAGGGACTTTGGCCCTGTTCCTGCTATCAGTGATCCGGCTGGGCGGACGCCATGCAGCGCTTGCCTTGAGCCTGAGCCTGCCAGCCATCCTCATAAACCAGCGCAGCGGGCAGAACGGCTTTCTTACGGCAGGCCTGATTGGACTGTTCTGCTGGCTGGCGCTCAAGCAAAGCCAGCGTTGTGGGCTGGCGCTGGGGGCCATGGTGATCAAGCCTCACCTGGCCTTGGCGCATGGCTTCACCTTGCTCGCTCGGCGACGCTGGCGCGCGGCGACATGGGCGGGCGTGGTTGTTGCCGGCTCAACAGTGGTTGTAGCGACGGTATATGGTATCGGCATCTGGTCAGCCTTCAGGCAGGGCGCAGAGGTTTCAAGCGGACATCTGTGGCGGGGGGACTTTCCCATCCACCGCATGACGTCAGTCTACGCGGCGGCGTTTTCCATGGGGTCGGGGCCGGTCATCGCCATGACGCTGCAGATTGCGGTGGCCTTGTTGGCCTTGGCGGGGCTCTTCGTACTGGTTCGCAAGTTCGCCGACGAGCGGATCGTGCTGGCTGCGGCAACGGCAAGTTCAGTGCTGATGAGCCCTTACAATTACGACTATGATCTGCCGATCCTCGCTGTCGCCCTCGCACTCATCACGCCGGTGATCATCGAGCACGTTTCCGGCCTTGAAGTGTTGCTACTGACCATCCTGTCCTGGGCTTCTTCGGCGAACTACCTGATCGTCGCCCTCTTCATCGACCTGTCCGAAGGCAGCAAACCGAGAGACGCATGGTCCCTGTCCGCGATCTGCATACTGGCGACGTGTTGGCTGGTCGGGCGGATTTTGCGGCGGATCGATCGGCAAGCGGCGCCTACCGTGGGGGAGGCATTGGGTGAGAGTATACCGGCGGGGTGAGGGCAGGCGGCTGCTCGATGCGGTAGAGGCGGTAATACCCCCGCATCGGTTGCGGCATCGGGACGAAGCGCCACCCCTGCCCCTCGAGGGCAGTGCGGGTGCAGGACCAGAACTCGACCTCTGAAACAACCGCGAACCGGGCGTGGCTGCTCCTTGCAATTCTGTCCAGCGCCGGACCGATTTCGCACGGGTGGTGGGTGAATTTGCGATGAAAATCGATGCTGCTCGGGGTTTTTAACCCGACCACGTCGATCAGCCGGGCTTCGGGATGAGTCCAGGAAGCGATCCCGGCATCGTGGATCAGGATGGGCGATCCAGGCGGCAGGTTGCGCAGGGCGGCGTCCAAGGTTGCGATATTGGCGAGATTGTTAGCTTCGGCTGAGCGCAGGGTTTTAACCGCTGGGCCGATGTTGAAGGCTGCGTACAGCCCCAACAGGGCATAGGCCAGGGTTCCGGTTCTTAGCCCTGAAAACCCGCTTAGCCACAGCACCGTGATTGGCACTGTCGGGCCGAGATAGCGCTGGTAGTTCCATGAGACCGAACTGGGCAGGGTTACGGTTGCGATCGTCAGTATGGCGCCGATGAACAGGGCGCCGCACCATCCGCCGCGAACGCGGGAAATGCCCGCAATTCCCGCGTAAAGCGGCAGGAGTCCTGATTTGAGCAGAGCTTTCAGCACAGCGCCGATTCGTTCTTCGAGAGGTTCCCCGAACTCGGCATAGAATGCGATCTTTGCCGCGGCGGTGGTCGGCACAAGGGAGCCGGTCTCGATCCAGACCCAGGTCATCCATGGCAGGGCGGCCAGCAGAGAGATCGTGGCAGTCCTGATCGGGGCCCCATGGAGCCAGGCCGCGCGCAATAGGAGAATGGCGGAAAGCAGGCCCAGTTCAGGCCGGACAAATGGCGCCATTCCGGCGAGGACGGGCAGGCGGCGGTCATCGCACAAGGCGAAGAGCCAAGCCGTCGTGGCCATGGCCAGGCCGGTTTCGAGACCGTTGAAAAGGTTGATCGGCGTGCCGCCCGCAGTCAGGCCCAGCAGGACCAGCGCCGGGACCTTCCAGCCTTGCGCTCCCGCTTCCCGGACCATTTGATCAAGTCCCAGGGCGTAGACCAGGGCCGACACCGCGGCGATCGCCAAAGAGGCGAGGGGAAGGGGCATGATCGTGCCCAGCGCCGCCACCAGGGCGAGATGAATGCTGCTGGTGGCTCCGGTGAGCGGGGAGGTGTCGTATGCCGTGTCGTGGTTCCCTGCGAGGAGGGACCGCGCGCTGTGCAGGACGATGTAGGAATCGTCGAGCGGGAAGGCGCCTTTCCAACCGGTCAGGAAGGCGCCGATACAAAGGGCGTAAAGGACGATCCGCCACGGGTTCTGTGAGGGGAGAAGCGGGGGACTGTCATGGTCGGCCGCTGGTGAAAGGCGAAAAGGCATCACGTTGCGGTCATCTGCCGGGGGGCAACACCAGCTTCGCTGTCTTTCCGCCGCCAGACGGCGCCCAGCATGATGAATTGCACCCACGGGGCGAGGTTGGCACCAAGTGGCAAGGCGAGTGCCCGGGTCCACAGCGGCGCCAGGTAAAGCACGAGGAGCAAGGGGCGTGCCCATCCGCGGCGAGGATGGTCCCTCTCCTGCGCGAGCAACCAGACGGTGGGCACGATGAGCAGGGCGAGGTCGTAGTTGAACATGTATGGCGTTGCGAGCGGGATGGCAGCGACGAGTATGGCGCACTTGGCTTCCAGGCTGACTGGACCGGACCAGGCCCGCCACGTGATAGCGCCCACGAGCAGTGTCGAGAGGGCTTGCGCCATCGTAGCAGCAAGCGGGGATACTGCCACGCGAACGGCCGCATAGACCGTGCATTGGCGCAGGAAGAAGGGCAGGTCGCCCATTTCCATCAGGAACCGGCTGACCTGCCAGGAACGGCGGTAGTTCAGCAGCACCTCCGGCCCGAACAGCAAGGCGGTGATGCCGATCAGGACAATCGCCGTGGCTCCTGCGCTCCAAAAGGCGCGCCAATGCCGGCCGGCGGCGAGGGCCACCGGAAAGAGCAGGGCGAGGTGCGGCTTGATCACCAGGACGCCTATGCACAGGCCGGCAGCTACGGGGCGGCGGCGCAGCAGATCGGCCGCCCCTGCGATCAGGCCGCCGGTCAGCAGTCCGGTCTGCGCATGCCAGCCGGCGACGAGGGCGCCGGGATAAGCCGCGATGGGCCAGAACAGGGTGCGATCGAGCCGCCGGGCGGCGACGAGGTAGACTGTGTAGGTCGCGCCGATCCATGCCGCCCAAGCCACGGTAAAGTTCAGCAGGCCGAAAGGCAGGGTGAACAGGATGAAGGGGGGCGGATTGACGAAAGCAAAAATGTTGGTGCGGCCGATTGCCGCCTGAATCGCCCCGGTTGCGGCAAGGTCATAAACCTCAGTGGCGCGGCCCGCGACCGCGAGCTTGCCGGCTGACCAGAAAGCAAGGAAATCGCTTCCGGTTTCACCTGTGGCTTGCAAGTAGGAGCCAAGGAAGCTGATGAGAGACACGAAAAGCAGGATGATCGAATAGGCGCGAACTCTCTTCGCACCAATCCAGTCGAGCTGTAACCAGCGGACAATCGTGGCGCCAAGTCTCTGCAATAACCTGCCCCTGCTGCACGGCGCATTCAATTCATGGCCTGCAGTCAGTTTTCGTTGGATGTGGCTGGATGGTCAAGCGAAGGAGCAAGGTTGGCCCCAACTGGGACGGTTGCCTTGCCTGTTCCTTCTTCGCGCGGCGTGATCTTGCCCGCAGTCACGGATAGGTTTATTCACAGGGCTTGCGCTACCCGGGGCCGGGTATGTGCAGGCGGGTCCTTTTTATGGGGTAGGACTCATGACCAGGCTTCTTTCGTCCCGAGGTTGCGGCGCGCTTTTCGGCGCGGTTCTTGCCGTGTGCTTCATTGCGACAGGAGCGGAGGCCAAGGGGGGCAGCGCGACCGACAAGCGTTTCGCGGTGATTGCTCAATCTGGCGAGGGCGCGGGCGATCCCGGCCCGGCGCACATTCAGATCGGGCCCGCGCTGGATCTTGTCGGCAATCCGGTGGACCTTTCCGCAATTGCCCTCGCGCGCAACATGGCGGCCGCCGATCCGGCGGCGCTCATGCCGGGTGTGTCCGGCCTGATGCCGGTTTCCGGGCGGGCAGTGACCAGTCGCTTCGGAATGCGATTCCATCCCCTGCTCGGGGTCGATAGACTTCATGCCGGCATCGATCTGGCGGCACCCATGGGTTCGCCGGTTGTTGCCACGGCGGATGGAATCGTTGGCCATGCCGGGGCACTCGGGGGCTACGGCTTGCTTGTTGGCATCAAGGGTTCGGCCGGCCTCGAGACCCGCTACGCACATCTTTCCAAGCTGAATGTTGCTCCTGGCCAGCTTGTCAGGCGCGGCCAGTTGCTTGGTTGGTCCGGCTCGACCGGATTGTCCACCGGGCCTCATCTTCACTACGAGGTTCGCGTGAATGGACGCGCGGTAAACCCCTTGGGGCATTAAGGCCCGCCCCCTGCCGCACTACATGGAAAATGCATGGACTTACTTCAGCGCGGCTCGTGCCAAGGGCGCTCATCGCCGAGTCGGACCGGTTCATCGCACAAAGCGGGTGTGCTGTTAACCAAATTTAGAAAGCATAATGGATCTAATATTACGCCCGCGCAGCATTGACCGAGTTAAAAAACCTTACGATAAATCAGGAACATGTGGCGCCAATTGGTGAGGTTTCTGCTGCGTCTGCGAATGTCATTAACCAGCCATCTAAAAAAACTGTTGATTAAGCCTGTAAATCAGCGCGTAGTTGAGGTTGGTGATGGCCTTGGTGGAGGGCGTCATCAAAACAAGAAGGCGCGACATTGACGGCATCGTCGTTGAAGTTGAGCCGGGCGGGCGCACCAGAACTGAAAACCTTTTGGAGAATGCACGTGATTGTGCAGTCGAGTTTCTGTGTCTGCGCTCCGAGTGATCGGAAGCCCTGTCCAAGCCGTGCCCCAAGCGCGGCTGCAACTGCGTATTTCGCAGCTGGCAGGGCGCACCGGCGGGCAGTCACTGCACGAACCAGTCCCGGGATGCGCAGCCGGCACATTGTGTCAGCAGCGCGGGCGGCTGGGTGGATGGCGGCGACCCCCCGAAACGGCTGGTCGAATCGCTCAGGCGGATGCGCCCCCGTCTGCTCCACCGAGACCACCCAGCCGCTTCAAGCTCGGGGTGGGCGCCAGGGCGGGCGCATGGATGCAATGCCGCAGGAGTGCGGTGAAATGAACACAGTGGGGCTGATCAGGGTCGGGATAACGCCGGGGAAGTGACCCGGATTTGACGACGATGTTCAGTCTCAAGCGGCCGGCCTGGGCAGGGGCCGGATCAGAAGCAGAGGGCCGGAAAATGGATTTCGAAGCCAATCGCGAAACCGCTCATGAGAGCGATACTGCCGAGTTCACTCCGGCCAAGGCCGGGATGGCTGCTGCGGCCGCCGCGGCGGCGCCCAAGGGCGTTCCCGCGAGCGCCATTGCGCTGGCGCCAGATGCGAACGGGGTGATCGTTCTGCCTGCCGGTGTCACGCTGGACGATCTCGAGGTCCAGGGCCGCGACCTGGTGATCCACGCGCCGAACGGTGCGGTTTACGTCATCCATGACGGCGCCGTCTACGTGCCGCAGATCGTGGTCGACGGGGTCGAGGTTCCGCCGCTCAACTTGGCCGCTCTGCTGACCGGTGCCGAACCGCAGCCAGCCGCCGGGGCCGTTTCCAGTTCGGGGGGTAATTTTGCTGATCCGGTGGGCAACATCCAGCCAGCCTACGACCTGGGCGACCTGCTGCCCTACACCGAACTGCAGTTCCCGCAGATCGAAATTCAGGAAATCTTTCCCGGCGTGGTGAACCGCACGCCCGACGTGCTGATTCAGGACGGCGGACCGGCTTCGCACGATGCAGTCGACTCGGTCAGTGAAACGGGCTTGCCCAATCCGCGTCTGAACGGTGCCGTGGAATCGCCCGGTTCGGCCTTCGGCAACAATGCCCATATCACGACCGGCACGATCTTCGTCGACTCTCCCGATGGGATTGCCGCAATCACCATCAACGGTGTTACCTACAACCTCTCCGGCGCCACCGCGCCGGTTCCCGGCACTTACGGGACTCTGGCGCTCGGCACGCTGGCCAACGGGACGATCTCTTATACCTACACCCTGACCGACAACACGTCCGGCAATTCGACCAGCGAAGTGTTTACGGTCGTCGTCGTCGATCCGCAGGGGGACAGTTCGACGGCCAAGCTGACAGTCAGCATTTTCGATGACACTCCGACCGCATTCCCCAACACCAACGCGGTGTCGGAAGGGTCGACGGTGACCGGCAACGTGCTGACCAACGGCACGCCGGACGTGTTCGGCGCCGACGGTCCGATTGCGGCCAATGCCGGAGTGACCGGCGTCGCCACCGGCAGCGTCACGACCAGCGCGGTTGTCGGCGGCCTCGGCGGCACCGGGATCGTGGGCCAGTACGGCACGCTGATCCTCAACGCCAACGGCACCTACAGCTACAAGGCAAATGCCAACATCACGACCGGCGCGGCGCTGGTCGATCACTTCGTCTATACGATCACCGACGGGGACAACGACACCTCGACGACGACGCTGGACATCACGGTCAACAACGTGACGGTGACGGCGAGCGACAACGAGGCACTGGTCAACGAGGCCGGCCTGGCGACGGGGAGCAATTCCGCGGCGACGAGCGAGGTGTTCAACGGCGCGATCACCGCCTCGGGCGGTTCGGGCGGCTACACCTATGCGCTGAGCACCAGCGCGACGGGAGCCTACGGCAACCTCGTGCTCAACGCCAATGGGAGCTACACCTACACGCTGACCAAGGCCTTCGACACCAGCCCGGACAGCCTGACGACCGCGACCCAGACCGAGGCGGGCAAGGACAGCTTCGGCTACACGGTGACCGACAGCAACGGCAACACCA
>NZ_JACLAW010000009.1 GCF_014230315.1 Novosphingobium flavum
GGTCCGACCGTGGCGGGCGCGGGCGTGGTCGGGGTGGCGACGGGCAGCGTGACGACGACGCCGGTCTCGGGCGGCCTCGGCGGCACCGGGATCGCGGGCCAGTACGGCACGCTGATCCTCAACGCCAACGGCACCTACAGCTACAAGGCGAACGCGAACGTCACCTCGGGCGCGGCGCTGGTCGACCACTTCGTCTACACGATCAAGGACGGTGACGGCGACACCTCGACCACGACGCTGGACATCACGGTCAACAACGTGACGGTGACGGCGAGCGACAACGAGGCGCTGGTCAACGAGGCCGGCTTGGCGACGGGGAGCAATTCCGCGGCGACGAGCGAGGTGTTCAACGGCGCGATCACCGCCTCGGGCGGTTCGGGCGGCTACACCTATGCGCTCAGCACCAGCGCGACGGGAGCCTACGGCACCCTCGTGCTCAACGCCGACGGGAGCTACACCTACACGCTGACCAAGGCCTTCGACACCAGCCCGGACAGCCTGACGACCGCGACCCAGACCGAGGCGGGCAAGGACAGCTTCGGCTACACGGTGACCGACAGCAACGGCAACACCACCACCGGCACGATCCTGGTCGACATCATCGACGACGTGCCGACGGCCTATCCCAACACCAACGCGGTGTCGGAAGGGGCGACGGTGGCCGGCAACGTGCTGACCAACGGCACGCCGGACGTGTTCGGCGCCGATGGTCCGACCGTGGCGGGCGCGGGCGTGGTCGGGGTGGCGACGGGCAGCGTGACGACGACGCCGGTCTCGGGCGGTCTCGGCGGCACCGGGATCGCGGGCCAGTACGGCACGCTGATCCTCAACGCCAACGGCACCTACAGCTACAAGGCGAACGCGAACGTCACCTCGGGCGCGGCGCTGGTCGACCACTTCGTCTACACGATCAAGGACGGTGACGGCGACACCTCGACCACGACGCTGGACATCACGGTCAACAACGTGACGGTGACGGCGAGCGACAGCGATGCGCTGGTCAACGAGGCGGGCCTGGCGACGGGGAGCAATTCCGCGGCGACGAGTGAGGTGTTCAACGGCGCGATCACCGCCTCGGGCGGCTCGGGCGGCTACACCTATGCGCTGAGCACCAGCGCGACCGGGGCCTACGGCAACCTCGTGCTCAACGCTGACGGGAGCTACACCTATACGCTGACCAAGGCCTATACCGGGGCCAGCGCCGACAACGGCGTCACCACGGAGCAGGACAAGGACAGCTTCGGCTACACGGTGACCGACAGCAACGGCAACACCACCACCGGCACGATCCTGGTCGACATCATCGACGACATTCCGAGGGACTTTTATCCGGACTCGGTTTCCGCGTTCAACGGCAATACGGCGCCGATCACGGGGGCGTTGAATTTCCTGGGTTCGATCGGTGCAGATGGTCCGGGTACAGCGGTCTTCGACATCGTCGAAGGCCAGGTTGCCACTGACGAGGTGGGCCGCACCCTGACACTCAACGGGCAGACCCTTTATCTTCACGGCGACGGGACCTCGACCCTAACCGCGACAACCTCTGCCACGACCGGCGGAACAGTTGGCTACACGGTCTCCCTCAACCCGGCAGGCAATACCTATACGCTGGATGTCAACGGGACGATATCGAACGGGACGGCGACCAATTTTACTGACCTTTCGAGCACGAAGGCCGGCAACGTCTCCTATGCGGTGATCGGGGGCGACAGTCTGACCAACAATGCGTCCAACGTCGACATCATCCTGACGGCTAAGAGCGCGGGCGGCGCCACTGGAACGATCAATACCGACAGCGACTCGATCGGCGTCGACCAGCAGTCGGTCACTCCGGGCGCAGCAGTCCGCATCGACTTCGTCACCAACCTGACGACCGATAACGCCGCGCCGATCTCGACGAGCGGCTTCAACTGGACCGATCATTACGAGACGACCCGGTTCGAGCAGACTATCGCCCAGATCGGTGGCAATCCGAACAATACCGCGTCGATCATCGTCGGGGCGATCTACAACTCGACGACGGGAGATAGCGACCAGTCCTTCGCAAATACGTTCACCGGGGTCATCTCCGCACCTGATGAGGACTTGGTGCAGATCTCCAAGGTAACGCTCTACGACACCAGCGCCAGCGCGAGCTACAGCTTCAACAATCCGGGCAATACGAATACGCTGACTGCTGCCGGCTTCACGGTCACGTTCAACGCGAATGGGACCGTCACGATCACGGGGCTGGACTCCGATAGTTCCGAGGCTCTGCGCGATCGCTACGCCATCGAGACCAATTCGGACTTCAACGCGGTGCTGGTAGAGTCGCCGACCACGAACAACAATTTCGACCTCGGGATCTTCACTCTGGGGTCTGCGACGGCCGGGGCCGCTATCGACCTGAACTATGACGTGGTCAGCACAGACGCTGACGGCGACACGGCATCGGCTACGGTCCAGGCGACGATCGTTCCTGTCTCCGCCGACAATCAGGTGGGCACCACTTCGGGCGAAACGCTTAACGGGAGCGCCAGCGACAACACCATCGCCGGCAATGCCGGGAACGATACGATCAACGGCAACGATGGCAATGACACGCTTTACGGCGATGGCGGAAACGACATCCTGAATGGCGGGGCTGGCAGCGATACGTTGATCGGCGGCACTGGCGCGGATACCCTCACGGGAGGCACCGGCGTCGACAAGTTCATCATCGACGCCTCGGCCGTGACCGCGGGCAATGCTGATACGATCACGGACTATGCTGCGGGTGAGGTCGTGGACCTGACGCAGATCCTCCAGGTCGCTGGTGGAACCTCGGTATCGGGCAATTTCCTGCGCTTCACGAGCGCAGGCGACGTCCAGGTCGATCTCTCTGGCAGCAGCAATGGGGCGCAGTGGGTGACGGTTGCCCATGTCAACACGTCGCCGGCCTCGCTGACCGCGAGCTACGTCGCTGGCGGAGTGGTCACGACCGTGGTGTTGAGCCCGGTGGCGGGGCCCGTAGTGATCGATCTTGATCACGACGGGGTCGAACTGCTCGGGCTGGCCGCAGGGGTCTCGACCAATCTTGAGGGGCAGGTGGTCAACACCGCCTGGGTCGGGTCTGGCGACGGGATACTGGCGATCGATCTCAATGGTGACGGCAAGGTCAGTTCGTCGACCGAGTTCGTGTTCGGTGGAAATGGTCTTACGGACCTGCAGGGCGCGGCGGCCCAATATGACAGCAACCATGACGGTGTGCTCAATGCCCAGGACGTGGCCTTTGCCAAGTTCGGGGTCTGGCAGGACGCCAATGGCAATGGTGTCGCCGATCCGGGCGAGTTCCGCACGCTGACCGAGCTGGGCATCGCATCGATCAAGCTGACCTCCGATGGGCAGGCCTATGCGGCGGCTGATGGCGACGTCCATGTCGCCGGGACCACAACCGTGACCTATGTTGATGGCTCGACCACGACAGCGGCCGATGCTGACTTCACGATCGCCCGGATCAGCCAGCAGGTGGAAAATGCGGTGACCGCGGCCGCGGCAAGCGCAGTGCTGACCGCAGCGGTCGCCGCGGCTGTCGTGACCGACATCAGCGAGAACATTGTGGCTCCGGCGTCGTCAACCACGATCACGACCGAGGTCGCGCCCGAGCCCGCCCCGGTAGATAGGGCCTCCACGACCAGCGAACCGGCTCCGAGCACGCTGCTCGCCTCGACCGAAGGCGAAAAGCCCCCGGTAGAGGAACATGCAGTACAGCATACGGCTGACGCGCAGGGCCATCTGGCCGGCTTCACCGAGGCCGCTTCGAGCCACGCGCCGGAAGCGGTGGCCGATGCGCCGGGTAGCGAGGGGCCAGTGCACTTCGCTGCGGCGATCGTCGGCGATGTCGGCGGAGCGAGCCAGGCGATGGAGGCTCTGCTGGTTGCCGCAGGTCACGGCGGACAGGCTCCGGCACCGGCCGTGGCCGCCGCGGCTCAGCCGGTGGTGAGCGAGGTGCTTGCCGAAGGTCATGCCGCCAGCTTTGTCGACAACCTGCTCAACCATGTTGTCGGCCCGGAGGCTGCTACGGCGGGTGAGGGCCACGTCCCCAGCGCGCCGCAGTCGATCGATCTGGCGGCGCTGCTGGCGGCACACGTCACCGGCGAGGCGACGGCCGCACCGGCGCCGATGCCGGTGATGCCGGTTGATCATGCGAGTGAAATGATGGCGATGGCTCACGCCTGACCAGCGTGGGCCGAGGATCGCCAGGGGTATAAAGAAGGGGAAAGTGTCATGCTGAGCAAAAAGACCGTAACGGCGGCAGGGAGCGTGGCGCTTTCCCTGGCGCTGGCGGGGGCCGCCCACGCACAGGGTTCGGGGGCGGACCTGATGGCGCTTGACGGGTCGGCACTGCGCGGCGAATTGCAGTCTCGCTATGACGAGGCCCTGGCGATGACGCGCGACGCGGCCGTGGTCTCGGCCGACGACAACCGTTTTCTCTGGGCCTCGCAAGCCAAGGCCCAGTGCGGCATTGCCATCGGTTTCATGAAGAGCAGCACCAAGGATCCGGTCTCGATCGGCAAGTGCGTCGATGCGGCCATGCGGATGAAGATGGCGCCGGTACCGATCGTTGCGCCGCCGCCGCCGCCACCGCCTGCGGCCCTCCCGGAAGCCTGCTCGCAGCCCATCGCCGGCATCGTCTTCTTCGAATGGGATAGCTCGGTCGTGCCGGATTCCGCCGGCCAGACGCTCGATTCCGTCGTCAACTACGCCAAGGTCTGTTCTTGGCAGCACCTCAATGTCACCGGGCACACCGACCGGTCGGGCAGCGATGCCTACAACAATGCGCTCTCGGTGCGGCGTGCTCAGGCCGTCGCCACGCAGCTCGAAGCCAAGGGCATGCCGGCCGGCGTGCTCCAGGTCGTCGGCAGGGGCGAAACCGAACCGAAGGTGCCGACGCCGGACGGGGAACGCAACCCGACCAACCGCCGCGTCGAACTGACGGTTCAATAAATCGGGGTGGAGGCAATCATGAAGACCATTAATCACATCTCGGCCGGCCTTGCCGTACTTTTGGCAGGCACTGCGCAAGGCGCTCTGGCCCAGTCGACCCCGACCAGCCTGGTTGAAGCGATCACCGTGGCGGTGAACTCCAACCCGCAGGTCGCTCAGGCCCAGTACAACACCGAGGCGATCCAGATGGAGCGCAAGCAGGCCCAGGGTCTCTACGCGCCGCGGGTCGACGTGGAAGGCACGGCGGGCATCCGCAAGCTCGACAATACCACGCGCCGTACGCTCGGGATTGCCGATGACGTGCTCTATCCGCTCGAGGCATCGGTCAAGGCTGATTGGACCGTGCTCGACTTCGGGCGCCGCCGCGGCGAATTGCTGCGCCAGGCGTCACGAGTCGATGGTGCATCGCTGCGCGTGATCGAGCGCTCGGAATATATCGCGCTGCAGGTGACCAGGCAGTATCTTGATCTCTTGTTGCAGCAGCGGGTCGTGGCCGCGACGGCGGACAACGTCTCGTTCCACCGCACCTTGGCTGGGGACCTTGCCACGGGCGTGCAACAGGGGTCGATCTCGGTAGCCGACCAGCAGCAGGCCGAAGAGCGGCTGCAAGCTGCGCTGGTCCGGCAGACCGAGGCTGAACAGGATCTCGCCGAGGCCCGGATCAAGCTCAAGACCCTGACGGGGCTCGACATCAACGACGTACAGATGCCGCCCGAGGTGGCGAGCAACGTGCCGGTTTCGATCGAAGAGGCGGTCGGCCTGGCGCGGACCCAGAACCCCCTGGTGCGTGAAGCGGCGGCGGATGTGGATGCGGCCAACGCCTTGGCGTCGAGCGTCAGGGGCGATGGCTATCCGAAGGTGGGCGTCGAGCTCACGGGGCGGATCGGCGATGACGTCGATGGGTTCCGGGGCCGCACGACCGACCTTCAGGCACGCGGCTATCTGCGCTGGAACATCTTCGATGGCGGGATCAATCGCGCCAATTACCAGGAAATGGTCCGCCGTTCGAGCGAAGCGCGCTACAAGCTCTATGACATCACCCGTCAGGCCGAGGAAGAAGTCCGCACCGCCTGGACGACGCTGAGGACCCAGGGCACGCTGGTCACGACCATAACGACCCAGAACAAGGTGAGTGACGACCTGCTGCTGTCCTACCGCAGCCAGTTCAATGTCGGTCGCCGGTCGCTGCTGGACGTGCTGGACGCGCAGAATACGCGCTACAATGCCCAGGTCCGGCTTGAGACCGCGCGGTTCTCGGAAATCTTTGCGCGGTTCCAGTTGCTCGCGTCGACCAATCGCCTGCTCACTGCCCTGTCGGTGGCGCCGGGCGCCGGGGCGGGAATGAATGAGCGCGAACGGTTCCATTATGGGCCACCGGTTCCGGCCGAGCTTCAGTACCGGACCTATCCGAAGTAAGCTGCATCTTTCCCAGGTTGAGTGAAGGCGGGCGCGCCGAATGATTGCTAATGACACCCTGCGGGCCTGCATAGGCCAGCTTGCCGATCGGTTCGGCGTGCCGTGCGGCCCCGGCCAGTTCGACTCGCTGGCGCTCGACCCCGGGGGGCGCCTGCCGCTTCACCAGGCCGAAGCGGCGCTCGAATTGGTCGGGCTCAACGTCGACGTGCACCGGCCGCGCAAGCTGCCCCGGCGCCCCGATGGCTATCCCGCGATCATTTCTCTGGGTGAGGGGGGCTGCGCCGTTGTGCACGAAGTGCGCGACGGCGACGCGCTGGTCTGGCGCCCAGCGACGGCCGAAGCAGCCTGGGAACGGATCAAGGATGTCGAACCAGCCTATGACGGTTGGTTTGCTTCCGTCTTCGGCGATCCCACCACGCTGCGCGAGGGAGCTCAGCCGTGGCAAGCGGCGGCGCGCAGCCACTGGTTCTGGAGCGAGGCATGGAAGCTGCGCCATCGCTTCAACAGCGTGTTGGTGGCCAGTGTCATCATCAACCTTCTGGCGCTGGCCTTGCCGCTGTTCTCGATGAACGTCTACGACCGGGTCATTCCGAACCGCGCCCAGGCAACGCTGTGGGTTCTGGCGGTCGGCGTGTTCCTCGCCTTCGCGCTCGACTATGCGCTGCGCCGCGCACGGACCGGGGTGATCGACGAGCTGTCGCGTGAGCTTGACCTGAAACTTTCGCAGAAGATCTTCGCCCGCATCCTTGCCGCCCCCTTGTCCGAGCGCAAGGGGCACACCGGCAATCTCGTCGCACGGGTCAGCGAATACCAAATCGTGCGGGACTTCTTCACCTCGACGACGATCGTTCTCGTGGTGGACATGGTCTTCCTCGTCCTGTTCGTGGTGCTGATCGCCTATCTCGCTGGTTGGCTGGCGCTGGTGCCGTTCATCGCCATGGCCGCCATGGCCCTGCTGGGGTTGCGCCTGCAACGCCGGGTCGAACGGTCGGTGCGCGAGGCCGAAGCCGATCACGGCCTGCAGCAGACTGTGCTGGTCGAGGCGATCACCGGACTCGAGACGCTCAAGAGCGTGGCGGGCGAGGGGGTCATGCTTGGCCGTTGGCGGCGCCTGGCCGAGATGGGTTCGCGCTCTCAGGCCCGGCTGCGCGATGTGTCGACCACGGCGATCGGCTCCGCGGCAACCTGCCAGCAGGCCTGCAGCGTGATGCTGGTGCTGGGCGGCTATTACGAGTTTGACGCAGGGCGCATCACGATGGGCGCTATCATCGCCATCGTCATGCTGGCCTCGCGTTCGCTCGCGCCGGCGGCGCAGCTGGCTTTCCTGCTCACCCGCGGACAGCAGGCGCGGCAAACGCTCGATTCCCTGCAAAAGCTGTGGGAGGGCGAAGACGAGCGCCGCAAGGGTTCCGCCACGCTGACGCCTTCGATCCGGTCGGGCGAAATCAGGCTGGAAGGCGCATCTTTCGCCTATCCGGGCGCGGCTCAGCCGGCGCTCGACAAGATCGATCTCGTCATCCGCCCGGGTGAGCGGGTGGCGATCATCGGCCGGGTGGCTTCGGGCAAATCCACGCTGGGACGCGTCCTGTGCGGTCTGGCCGAACCGAGCGAAGGCGCCATGCTGATCGACGGGCTCGACAGCCGGCAGTATCGCCCGGCGGACATTCGGCGCGCTTTCCGGTTCGTCGGTCAGGACGCTGCGCTGTTCAGCGGGACTATCAAAGACAACCTTGCGCTGGGAAGCGGTGACGCCGACGAAGCGGCGATGCTGGCCGCGCTTGAAGCAGCCGGGGCCGAGCATTTTCTCGCCCGCGATGAAGGCGGGTTCGACCGGGCGGTGGGCGAGGGCGGCGGGCGTCTTTCCGGCGGGCAGCGCTCGTTCCTGACGATCGCCCGTGCGCTGGTTCGTCCCTCGCGCGTGCTGTTCCTGGACGAGCCGTCCGGTGCTATGGACAGCCATAGCGAGAAACTTCTGGTCGAGCGACTGTCCCGCTTCCTGACACCGGAACAGACGCTGGTTATTTCGACCCATCGCCCGGCCCTTTTGTCGGTCTGCGACCGTATTGTGGTGCTGGACAAGGGCCGGATCGTGGTCGACGGACCGTCGAAGGACGTGCTTTCGCGCGCCGGAACGGAGATGGGATGATGTCCGCTTCGAGCCCTCCCGTGCTCGATCTTGCCAAACTGGATGGCAAGGCAGCGCCTCTGCGCCGTCGGCATCGGCAGGACCTCTATCTCGTCAGCGCTGCCGTGATCCTGATCGGCGCCGCGATCGGGGGTTGGAATGCCTTCACCACCCGCAAGTCGCCGGCCGCGCCGCAGGCGGTGCGCGTCGATATTGCCCAGTTGCACCGCGTGGCCACGCTCAATGTCGATGATCGTAGCCAGATCGTGGCCGAGGGCAGCAGCGCGCAGGATGGCAATGCCCGGATACCCTTCGCCGCCGGGGCGGCGGTGCCGATGGTTTCGTTCCGCCTCTCCGCACCGGGCAATACGGCCCTGCGTTGCCTGACCCAGGCGATCTACTACGAAGCGGCGACCGAGCCGCTGGCTGGGCGGCGCGCCGTGGCGCAGGTCGTGCTCAATCGGGTGCGCCATCCGGCCTATCCCAAGAGCGTTTGCGGCGTAGTCTATCAGGGTGCGGAACTGAGCACGGGTTGCCAATTCAGCTTTACTTGCGATGGTTCGTTGCTGCGCCAACCAATGGTCCGGCCCTGGAATGAGGCCGAGGAAATAGCGCGGGCGGCGCTGGCCGGGCATGTCGAGCCCGAAGTGGGCACGGCGACGCACTACCATGCCGACTATGTCCTGCCGCGCTGGGCCTATGAGATGGACAAGATCGCCCAGCTCGGCCGCCACCTGTTCTATCGGTTCGAGGGCAATTGGGGCCGTCCCGGGTTCTTTTCGGGCCAGTACAACGGACGCGAAGCGATCCCCGCGCTCGATTTCTCGCGCCTGCGCGCCCGGCTGCTGGCGGCAGGGGCCGAGGAGCCTGTGGCGGAGGAGACTGTGCCGGGCCTGACCGTGGCCCCGCACGTGACCGACCGCCATGCCGAGAATGACGTGGGCGGCCGGATTGACACGACCCGCGCCTGGCGCCTGACCATTCCGGATCCCACCGAGGCCAGCAGCCGCTATCGTGCCGCGATCGGCTCCGAGGCGGCCGGAACGGCTGAAAACAAGACTGAGGTTGCCCCATGAATGCCGTTGCCGCGCTGCGGGACTCTTTTGCGCGCCGCGATGAGATGAGCCCTGACCAGCGCCTGATCGCAGTTTCGGCGATCGGCGTGAGCCTGCTCCTGTTGTGGGCGGCGATAGCTCCGGTGGACGAGATCACCCGGGGCATGGGCAAGGTCATCCCGTCGAGCAAGGTCCAGGTGGTGCAGGCCGCCGATGCCTCGGTGGTCCGCGAGATCCTTGTCCGGCAGGGACAACTGGTGAAGCAGGGCCAACTGCTGGTCCGGCTCGATGACAGCCAGTCCGCTTCGCAACTCGGGCAGTTGCAGGCCGAGAGCGAACGGCTCGAAGCCAAGGCTGCGCGGCTACAGCAGGAGGGCACCGGAGGTAGTAGCGGAAATTGTACGCTAGGCACTCCTTGCGTCGAAGAACAGGCCTTGGCCCAGATTCGCCGCGAAACGGCAGCGAGCCGGCAATCGGCACTGTCAGCAGCGGTCGAGCAGAGGCGCCGGGATCTGCAGGAGGGAGCGGCAACGGTGTCATCGCTGACCAGCAGCGTCAAATTGCAGCAGGATCAGGTCAACATGCTCAGCCCGCTCGCGGCCAAGGGGATCGTGCCCAAGACCGACCTCCTCAATGCCCAGCGTGAACTCGTGGACCTGCAGGGCAAGCTTTCGGCCGCGCGCGAAGGCATGGGCCGGGCCAATGCGGCAATCGCCGAGGCTCAGGCCCAGCTTTCCTCCGCCCGGCTCGACTTCCGGCAACAGGCGCTGAACGAGCGTAGCGAAGTGGCGACCAAGCTGGCGGTCAACGAAGAGACGATCAAGGGCGCTTCGGCCCGGCTCGAGCGAAACGAATTGCGCGCGCCGGTGACCGGCCTCGTCAATGACGTCAAGGTCACCACGGTCGGCGGCTTCGTGACGCCCGGTGAAGCGGTGATGCAGGTCGTGCCGGTGGGTGACAAGCTGCTGGTCGAGGCGCGGGTTTCCCCCAAGGACATTGCCTTCCTCAAGATCGGCGATCGTGCCAACGTGAAGGTCACGGCCTACGATTTCTCGATCTACGGCGGCCTGCCCGGCAAGGTGCGCAACATCAGCGCGGATTCGATCTACGACGAGGCCGAAAAGCAGGCCTATTACACGGTCGTGGTCGAGACGGACCGATCCTACCTCGTGAAGAACGGACGACAGCTTCCGATCATGCCCGGCATGATCTGCGATGTGGAAATCATTACAGGCAGCAAGAGCGTGTTGGCCTACCTGCTGAAGCCCGTGCTGCGCGCCTTCGACGAGGCGCTTACCGAGCGTTGAACGCGAGCTTCTGGCTGCGCTGACCGCCGAGGCCGAAGCGGGCGAAACCGAGCATCGCGCCGTCAATCTGCGGCGCAGCAATGGCCGGGGCATCGATCAAGGCTGGGCTGAGCGCGATCTGCAACGGCGCGTCGGTTATGGGCATCGGCGCCGGCACGGGAGTAACGGCCTTGCGCGTCTCGTATCCGTGGAGCCACTTGCCGTGCTCTCCGAATGAGAAAACCGGACGATAGTCCGCCGATGCGCCGGCGTCGACCAGAGTGTCAGTGGCATTGTCCAGCATCCAGAAGCGCTCGCCATCGCGCACGATAAGCAGGGCGTGGTCGGCGTGCCGGAGGAGGTCGCGGGCGATGGTCAGGAACATCGCGTCGCGCGGCACACCGCTCGCCGCGAGGAGCTGGAGCTTGACGATCGCGATATCCTCGCAGTCACCCGCGCCGCGGCGCAAGGTTTCGCCGGCATCTGCCCAGTAATCGGCCCGGCCGAACTGGGCTGCGTCCTCGACATAGCGGACGTGAGCATTGGTCCAGCCGTTGACGGCGCGCAGGCGGCTTTCGAGGTCACCGCCCGTCGCGAAACCCAGGCGGCGAATGGCCGAGGCCCCGAGCGCGGCGTGGCTGACCCGCTCCCACTGCGTGTCGAACGCGGTGTGTGCCACGGCAAGGCGGCGGCTGGCGAGAAATTCGCCGGGGATGGGCGCGGTGAGTGCGAAAATCGTAGCGATGGGCGGCGCAGGCTGGGCAAACGCCGGAGCGGGCAGAGCGCAATTGACCGGCTGCGTCGCGGTCAGTGCGGCCGTAGCCGGCGCTACGGCTTGCTCCTGCCGGATGCGGTCGAGCGCAGAGGGCATTCCGCCAAGGATCGCGGAGGCCTTGCTCGATGCGGCGGGAATGACGGCGACCGGCACCGCCTGGCAACGGGCGGGATCGGATACCTGCACGCTTGCCATGACCGCAACGGGCAAGACTGCGAAGAGCGGAGCCGCCATGACCGGGCCCGCCGCCGTTAGGGCGGAACAGGCCAGAATCGGGCCAAGCAGGCGGGGCAGGCGGCTCATACCGCGAATCTGCCGGCATAAGCTGAGAGCCCGGTTTCAGGGCGTGGTTACGTGGAGTGGTTAATTTCGATGTAGGAGATTGTCCCGATCGGCCGTTTATGGCGGATTTCCGGGTCAATCGCCGCCCATGGCCGCGGTAACCCGTTTTACGTCGGCAGGGGTGACCGCATCGGTGTAGGAATTTCCGAAGTGAGTGCGGACATAGCCGATCACCCCGGCGGTCTGCTCGGCCGACAGCATTTCGGCGAAGGCTGGCATGCCGCCTTTGCCGTGCGTAACCCGATCCAGCACGAACTGACGATCCGCCAGATGGGCGTTGGCGGCTAGGGCGGGGACCACGCCCGCGCCCTGTCCGCCTTCGGCATTGGCCATGTGGCAGGCCTGACAGATCTCGCGGTAGGTCTGCTCGCCCGTGGTCGAGACCGCCGCCGCCTGTCCTGCTGACGCAGTATCGCCCGTCGCTTGAGCGAGGGCGACGCTCCCTGCACCCAGTAGCAACGCCATGACGGCCAGTATCGAAGTGGCAACACCAGCTCCGGTCATGCCGCGAGGGCCCGTTGATGGAGCCGGGAAATCGCATCGATCGACGACAGCAGCGCCGCCTCCATCCAGGCGCCGATGTAGGAGCAATGCTCGCCCGCCAGCACGATCCGGCCATCGACCGAGACCATGTTCTGGTAATGCGGGCCGCGCAGGTCCTCGGTCCACGACGAGGCGCAGGCCTGGATCCACGGCAGGCGGCTCCATGCCACGGCCATGCCGTTGGAATATTCCGAGCGGTACTGCTTGTGGAACACCGAGCCTTGCTGGAGCGCGGTCTCGATCCGTTGAGCCGGCGTCATGCCGGCGAACTGGTACGCCGCAGGGCCGCTGGTATAGGCGCCGAGCAGGACGGCCGGGCCGGGCTTGAAGAAACCCCCGCTGGGGTAGGAGAGCTGGCCGATCGTCTGGTTCGTGAAGCTGTGCCCGCCGTAGATCTGCTCGTCCTGTTCCCAGAACCGGCGCTTCATTTCCAGGCCGATCTTGCACGACGAATGATAGGGCACGCTGCTGATCGCGGTCTTCTTGGCTTCCGAGACCTGGATCGGGATCTGGCTGAGGATGGTCAGAGGGATTGTGCAGACGCAGAAGTCCGCCTTTGCGACCGACTTTGCGCCGGTGACGGTGTCCTCCCAGTCCACACTCACGCCCTTGCCGTCCTGCGCGATATTCGTGACCTTGGCATTGAGGCGGATCTTGCCTGCAAGCTTACGCGCAAAGGCCTTGCCGATCATGTCCATCCCGCCGACGGGCTGGAACATGGTCTGCTGCATCACATTGCCGAAGTAGAAGGCCATGGTCGACCAGACGCGGGGATCGAGCACGTCGGAAAGGCCGGCAATGGCTGAGGGTACGGGTGCCCCGTTGACGCCGCCGCCCGGCGGGCGATCATAGCCGCGCTGGGCCGAGGTCCTCAGGCTCGAGCTGTAGGCCATGTCCTTGTCGAGCGCGCCCCAGCCGCGCATCGCTTCGAGCAGGCGCTCCTTGTCTTCCTTCGAGACCGTATCGTCGAGTGCGCCCTTGTTGACCGCCTTGCCGAGGAGTTCGGCGACATGCCCCTTGAAGTCGACCCCCGCCTCGGCATAGCGCTGTGGTTTGCCGCCATAGGCCTTGTCCGAGTGGACATAGCCGGCGTGGTTGAGCTGGATGAACGGTTCGAGCTGGACGCCCAGTTCCTGACAGTAATGCAGCAAGGCCTGATGATGGTAGGGAATCCGCCAGGGGCCCGGGTTCAGGTAGTTGCCGGGTGCATAACTGCACTGCTGCACGGCGCCGCCGACTTCCTTGACGACGTCGCCGCCACGGATCGAATAATTGCGCCCGCCCGGTCGGTTCTGGAATTCGAGCAGGCTGACTTTGTAGCCGGCCTTCTCCATTTCGTAGGCGGCGACCATGCCGGCCAGGCCCGAGCCGAGGATCAGCACGCTTGCGCCCGTACGCGCGCCGGAGAGCTTGGGAGGCCCGCTGAACTGGGTCGGCTGAGCGTGACCCAGGGCGGTCATGGCCTGATACATGGCGGCGGCGCCGCCGACCTTGCCGATCGCGGCAAGCAGTTCGCGGCGGCTCGGCATCTCGAATTCGTGCATTGCGATCCCCCTGGTCAAGTCGATCCGGGATCACGTTGCGGCGCGTGGGCCGAGGGCGGCGATCCCCGCTACTGGCTCGCCCGCACGGCACGTCTTGCCAATGGCGCGGATTACGTACGGCTCCTTGTGGGAGCCGGTCGATTGATATCGGTCCCAGAAGCGTTCGTTGGCACGTGAACGGGTGCGGAGATCAAATAAATCGAAGGATTTTCCGCCATTCAGATTCGGTTTGGGTCGCATGGCCATAGCAGCGTTTGAGATGCGGGCACGTAACCGCGCGACCGAGAGGATAGCATGCGAAACATTCATCAGCTCATCTTGCGTACATCCGCTGCCGTGGCGGTTGCCTTCGGCGCAGCGAGCGCCCTTCCCGCGCTGGCGCAGGGCGCGCCGGCAGGGCAGGGTGCACCGGCCGCCGCTCGCCCGGCACAGCCTGTCATGCCGATCATCAAGTTCGAAGCGGCCAATCCCGGGCAGGGCGGCGGTGACGAACTCGCGCCGCCGCGCCGCCTTGCTGCGGCCGTGCTTGCGGGTGCTGGCTATACACCGCGTCAGGTCACCGATGTTGGTTCGTTCACCGGTGAATTCCTCGAAGCTTTCATGGACCGCTTCCCGACCTCGCACGGGCAGTGGACCGAGCCGGTCGAGAACAACCGGGTCAATGCCGTGCGGCGGCTTGGCGGCTATGGCGAGCGGGTGACCTACCGCATCGGATGCCCGTCGCGCGATCTCGCCGCTGGCTGCGTTCCCGCCAATACCGACGTTCTCATCACCTCGTGGTTGTCGATCCACCAGAACCTCGACGGTATTCGCAGGTTCTACAAGGAGGCGGCCGCGATCGTTCCTTCCGGCGGGTGGGTGATCAACCTCGATCACGTGACTTTCCCGGACCCGGCCTGGGGTGAGCGGATGAAGGCCGCGCGCGGCCTTGCCATCCCGCTGGGCCTCGCGGTCAAGACCGAGGGGCCGCCGGTCCATCATCCCGATTACCGAACCCCGACCCTGGCAGAGCAGCTCGACGCCTTCCACGCCGCGGGGATCACCGATGTCCAGGTCGTCTGGCAGCGGCTCGACACTGTCCTGATGATCGGGCGCAAGCCGTAAGCAACGGCATAACAAGCAGACTGCAAAATCAGGCCCGAAATGGGTCGAAGGGAGTGAAACATGATGGCAAGAACTTTCCGGACAACTCTGGCGGTAGGCGTGGCTTTTGCCGCGCTTAACGTGATGGCAGGCCCGGCTCTGGCGCAGGACGCGCCGGCCGAGACGAACCTGGACTCGCAGGAAATCATCGTCACTGCGACGAAGACGGAAACGGTCGCGTCCAAGACCCCGATCGCGCTCAGCGTGTTCAAGGGCGACGACCTGACCAAGCGCGGCGTGGTCAGCGTTGCAGACCTTCAGAACGTCGCCCCGGCGCTCAACGTCGGTTCGGCGGCGCGCGGCGCGAACATCACCATCCGCGGCGTCGGCACGACCGACATCACCTCGAAGGGTGAGCAGGGCGTTTCCTTCAACATCGACGGCGTGCCGACCGGTGTGCCGCAGATCATGAGCCTCGGATTTCTCGATCTCGAGCGCGTGGAAGTCCTGCGCGGTCCGCAGGGCACTCTGTACGGGAAGAGCTCGACCGGCGGCGCGATCAACCTGATCACCGCCAAGCCGAAGGACACGCTCGAGGCCTCAGCCTCGGTTGAATTGGGCAACTTCAACACTCGCCGCGGCGAAGCCATGGTCAACATCCCGCTTGGCGATACCTTCGCCGTCCGGGCGGCTGCGGTTATCAACAATCGCGATGGTTATATTCTGCCGACCATCAATGCGCCTGTCGCCGGTTCCTCGCAGCGTCCCCTTAAAGATGAAAACAACTGGATGACTCGGCTTACCGGGCTCGCTCGCCTGGGCGATCTCGGTGACATCACACTGTCGGGCACATTTGGTCACGTTGGTGGCGCCGGTAGCAATGGCGAAGTGTTGTGGTACCGTGCGCTTGGCCAGAACATGGTGGCGAACAAGGCAGCTCGCACTGTCTACTACAACCCCTATGCAACCGGTGTTGACGACAACTTCAGCAACATCACCGGGATCGTGAATCTCGATCTGGGTGGCGTGAAGGTCACCTATACGGGTGCGCATATCCATCTCGATACCAACGACAATCCGTCGCCTTCGGTAACCGATCCTGCTGGCAGTGGCGGCATCCCCAACTACACTTGGACGCAATACCAGTCGTGGGTGAACAACGACTCTCATGAAATCCGGTTTTCCAATGCACAGCCTGGTCGCCTGACTTGGGTTCTGGGCGCCAACTACGTTAAGGAAACGATTAACGAGATCGACCTGAACTGGCAGACCCAAGCGGGCACTATCTCGCTGCCGGACGGTACGCCGAACAATCCCAACGATAATCCGAAGTATTTTTGCGCGACGCCTAACTTCGATTATCAATGCAATTCGCCCAACCCTCAGATTATCGGGCCCAGCACGCACCAGTCGAAGGGCGTATTCGGTCAAGCCAGCTTCGCCGTCTCGGAAACGATCAAGCTGACCGCCGGCGGCCGTTACTCGGACGACAAGTCGTCCCGCAACTACACCATTGCCGCAGGGCCCGCTCCGGGCGCCGATTACTGGTCGGGCGCCAATGGCCTTCCCTGCCGTCCCGGTAATCCCTGTATCGGAACTAAGGGGCTTGGTTTGTCGCAGAGCGGCAAGTTCACCTGGAGGTTGGGAATTGACTTCACTCCAGCTCCCAATCAGCTGATCTACGCGTCGGTCGCAACCGGCTACAAGGGCGGTAGCTTCAACGACTTCGATCCTACCACAAAGACGACCAAGGCGTATGGGCCGGAAAGCCTGATCGCTTACGAGATCGGGTACAAGGGACGCCCGGTTGCGAACCTTCAGTTCAACTCTGCGCTCTACTACTACGACTACAAGCATTACCAGTTGACCGGCGCAACATTCATTGCCCCGTCGGTTACTGGCGGCCCCCCGGTCGTTGTGATCTTCACGACGACGCCCCCGGCGAAGTTCTACGGTTGGGAAAACGAGCTGACTTGGACGCCGACGTCTAACGATACCCTCAACCTGTCGTTCGCGCTCGCCGGCGGCGAATTTGGCAAGGGTGCCAAGGCCGGCTTCCTATTCCTGAATCAGGTGTCTTGGGAGGGCAAGCGTCCGGACAGCCTCGCGACCTTCTCGGGCACAGCTTCCTATGAGCACCGGTTTGAGCTGGCCAACGGCGGGAATATTGCTGCCCGCATCGGTACCAAGTTCTCGAACGGTTATTTCCTGAGTGACCTTGGCGGCCAGCCCGGGGGTGATCCGACGCAGGCGACGACCGGGTATTCCACTCCGCCGCAGCAGTATCGTCAGGGCGGCTTCACGCGTACCGACGTCAATCTTGGCTACACCTCCGAGAACGGGAAGCTCTCGCTGAGCGCCTATGTGCGCAATATCGAGAACAAGTTCCAGTTCATCGGTGCACCGAATGGTATGGGCACTGGCAGCAACGATCGCGTCTTTGCCCGCGTTTCCGATCCCCGCACCTTCGGTGTCCGGCTCGGCGTGAAGTACTAACCAGTCCTCCCCCTGGGCGGGTGTGCCGATTTTTGGCACACCTGCCCCTTTTTCAATTTGTCACGCGGCTGCAATCGTTGCCTGTTGGTGGGCGGGAGAACCTTGACCATGCACGACGTCCAATCTGAAACGGCCTCGGCGGCGCGCAAGAAGCGGCCTGCCGATATGCGCACCGTCCACCGGGTGCTGTCATTCCTCGCTTGCCTCCTGATGCTCTACATGGGCGTCACCGGCACGCTGATCCAGAGCATCGATCTCGGCAAGCTGCTGACCGGTACGCCCGAGAGCGATGCCACGATGCAGTCGATCAACGAAGGCAAGTTCGGCGGCAGCGCCTATTCCATCACCTCGGTTTCGGACTGGAGCGGCGCGCCGCTTCCCGAAAACGTCGACGTGGCCAAAGGGATCGCCACGACGCTTGCTGCCTTCCACGCGGCCGAGCCGAAATTCGAGCCCATGATGGTCGAACTGCGCATGGTCGAGGGTCGCGTCGTGGGGCAGGTCGGCTTCAAGGACCCGGCAATGGTGCCGCCCAAGCGGCGCGAACGCCGCGCTTCGCTGGCCGTGCGGGCCTACGACGTCGAGACCGGCGCTGCGGTCAGCCCCGCCGACATTACGCCGGCCATGCCGCCGCGTTCGACCCGCCAGGCGCTCAAGGAATGGCACCGCTTCTGGAAGGACAGCGACAAGCCCGGCGTCTATGCCGAATTCCTGACCGGCCTGGTCATGAGCACCCTGATCTTCACCGGGATCGTGATGTATTTCCGCCTGCTGCGCCAGCGCCGCAAGATGAAGCGGGCGGAGCTGTTCTGGAGCGCCGGCGGGATGCTCAAGACCTTGCACCGGGGCGTGTCGACGGTTGCCGCGATCCTGCTGGTCATGGTTGCGGCGAGCGGCACCTGGCTCGGGTTCGAGAGCAGCTGGAACACCTTTTCCAAGCGTACGCCGCCGCCCAAGCCGCAAACCTTGACCGACGAACAGGGCGTGCGGCTGACCGCCGCGGCCTACAAGCTGTTCCGCACGGCCGAGCCGGAAACTCCCGTCCGCACCGTTCGCGCCCGTCTTTATGCCGGTAACGAAGAGGCCGGGATCGTCACCGGCACTTCCTTCACCCGCCAGAAGATCTACGACATTCCGAGCGGCAAGGAGATGACGCTCAACGAGCCGCAATATCCGAAGAACGGCTTCCCGCTCGGCCTCAACGTGCATGAATGGGTCAAGCACTTCCATTCCGGATACCTCTTCGGTCTTCCGGCGCGCTTCCTCGACCTGCTCGCAGGCCTGTCGCTGATCTTCCTCTCGGTCTCGGGCCTGTGGATGTACATCGACATGTATCGTCAGCGCGCGCGGACGGGCCGCAAGGCCCTGTTCTGGAAGTGACCGGGATGGCCGGGACCTTGCGCCTTGTCCGTGGGCTGTCGGCTGCGGCGGGACTGCTCATCGCCGTGGGAGCGGTGACGGGACCGGCTGCAGCCGAGGCGCCGGCAGGCACGTCAGAAGCGCGCCGCGATGGCGGCCAGCTGGTCTATGTCGGCACGCGAGGGCGGGGAGACGGGATCGGGATCTCAGCTGCGCGGTTCGATGCCGCCAGCGGCCAGTTCACGCCGCTCGGCCTTGCGGTCGAGGCGGTAAACCCGACCTGGCTGATGGCAAGCCCGCACCGGGCCGTGCTCTATGCGGTGAGCGAAGTGGGCAACGACGGCAAGTCCGACGGGGCGGTGCTGAGCTATACGGCTGATGCGGCGACCGGGAAACTAACCCTGCTGAGCCGTGTCGCTTCGGGCGGAGGAGGGGCGACCCATCTGGCATTGGGCGGCATGCCGCCGACGGTTTTCGTGGCCAACTATGGCGGCGGAACCGTTGCGGCCCTGCCGTTGCAGCCGGGCGGGGCCCTGCTGGCTCCATCCTCGGTCCAGCATGATACCGGCTCGGGGCCGAGCCCGCGCCAGGCAGGCCCGCATCCCCATGCCGTGGTTTCGGCGGCCAAGGGGCGCCTGCTGCTGGTCGGCGATCTTGGGGCAGACCGGATCTTCGTCTACAAGGTCGATCCCGCCGCCCATGCGATCAGCCCGGCAGAGCAGCCGTTCGTTCAGTTGACGCCCGGTACCGGCCCACGCCACCTTGCGCTGACGCCGGACGAACGCTTCGTCTATTCGCTCAACGAGTTCAGCAACGACGTTGCCATCCTGGCATTCGACGCGGGCAAGGGCAGGCTCACGGCTCGCGGGCGGGTTCCCGCCACGCGGGCGGGCTTTGCCGGGGAAAACAGCCCGGCCGAGCTGCTGCTCTCGCGCGATGGCCGCTTCCTTTATGTCAGCAATCGCGGAGAGGACACGATCGTCGTGTTCCGCGTCGATGGGCGGACGGGCCGTCTGGCCGAAGTGCAGCGGTTGGCAGTCGGGCCCAATCCGGCGGCGCTGGTATTCGACCGGACCGGGCGCTGGCTGCTCGTGGCGACCGAGGGGGAGGGCAAGGTGCGCGCCTACGCCGTCGATCGTGCGCGCGGCACCCTGGCGGGTGGCGGGGGATCGTTCGCCTCTGCCCATCCAGTAACCATCGCCGTTGTCGGCCCCTGATTTCACGGAGAGCCCATTCATGAACACGGCCCGCCTGCTTCGCATCGGCCTTTGCGCCCTCGCCCTGTCGGGACTGGCCGGCCTTGCCGCGGCCGAGGCGCCCGCCGTTCGCCAGATCGCGCTGCCCGATCATATCGCCTATCCCGAGGGTGTGGCCTATGATGCCCGGCGCGGCGCATTCTACGCAGGGAGCGCGGAGAGCGGCGAACTGGTCAGGATCGATGCGACGACCGGCCGGGCCCGGACCATCGTGCCGCCGGGCCGGATCGCGCCGACGGGCAGCACCTTTCCCTCGATGCTGGGCATGAAGGTTGACGGGAAGGGCCGGCTGTGGATCGCGGGCGGGTTCTCGGGGCTGATCACCCTGGTCGATCCGGCGAGCGGGCGTCTGTTGCAGCAGGAGCAGGTCTCGGGAGCGCCCAAGACGCTGCTCAACGACCTCGTGGTGATCGGTGACACGGCCTATGTCACCGATACCTTCGTGCCGATCCTGTGGCGGATGCGGGCCGGCCAGAAGCCCGAGGCCTGGATCGATCTGACCACGACCCCGATCGGCTTTGCCGATGGCCCCAATCTGAACGGGATCACCGCCAGCGCCGATGGGCGCAGCCTGATCGTGGTGCAGATGAACAAGGGCAAGCTGTTCCATGTCGACATTGCCAGCCGGGAAGTCACGCCGATCGATGTCGGCGGGCTCGATCTGGTCGGGTCCGACGGGCTTCTGCTGGAGGGCAATACGCTCTACGTCGTGCAACAATGGTCCAACCGGATCGTGCGCCTGCAGATGGAGGCGGGGCTGAAGAAGGCAAGCCTGCTGTCGCGCTACGGCGATCCGAGTTTCGTCTATCCGGCAACCGTGGTGCGTTATGGGGACAGTCTCGTCACGCCCAACAGCCAGTTCAACCGGCGCGACGCCAAGGCCTCGGTCTTCCCGATGGGACTGGCCCGCGTTCCGCTCTCGCTCGTCCGGCGGGGCAACTGATCGGCACGCGCCGGACGCGCCGCACCACTTTCGGACAGGACTTTATCAGGATGATCCCTCTTCGAACGCTTGCTTCGCTGGCCCTGGCAGCTTCGGCCTTCGGACTTTGCCACACTGCGAACGCACAGGGCATGCCGAACCGCCCGGCGGATGTGGTGCGGATCGAGGGGGTCAAGACGACCTATGTCCGCCTTGCCAGCGGCGCGCCCGGGGTGCTTTACGAACCGGCAAGCCCCGGCGCCAAGGCCGCGATCGCCCTGTTCGTCATGCATGCCAGCGGTGACTACCTGACCTTCTCCGCCTGCGGCGAGCTCGCCAGCCGCGGCTACCGCGTGCTCTGCGCCAACAACAGCACGAGCAAGTCTGGCGCGTTCGATGATGGGGTGATGGATCGGGTCTTGCTGGAGATGAAGGCCGGCATCGGCTTCCTGCGGTCTTGGCCGGGCGTGAGCAAGATCGTGCTGTTCGGCCATTCGGGCGGGGCGACTTTGATGACCGCCTACCAGATGATCGCTGAGGGCGGCCTGCCCTCGTGCCAGGATGCGGCCAAGATCCACAAGTGCCCGGATAACCTTGCCGGCCTGCCGAAGGCCGATGGCGTGGTGCTGGCCGACGCGAACTGGGGACAGGCGGAAATGGTCCTGCTCAGCGTCGATCCGTCGGTCATCGCTGATGACAGCGGCAAGAAGCTCGATCCGGCACTCGACATGTACAATCCCGCGAATGGCTATGGGCGGGACGGTTCGCGCTACAGCCCGGCTTTTCGGGACAAATTCTTCAAGGCCGAAGCCGCGCGCAACAATGGCCTGATCGCCAAGGCCCAGGCCCGGCTCGCACTGATCGAGGCCGGCAAGGGCAATTACGACGACGATGAGCCATTCATCGTGGCCGGTGCCAGCTTCATCGGCAATCGCCTGTTCTCCGAAGACAATACCCTGCTGGCGGCGTCGCTGAAGCCCTGGCCGCTCGTCCATGCCGATGGAACGGTGACGACCGAGATCATCCGCTCGCTCCGCTTGTCTGAGGGGCGGGGCAACCCGACCGCGCGCATGGCCATGGGCGCGCTCAAGACCACGGTGAAGAACTTCCTCTCCAGCTATGCGATCAGGGCCCTGCCCGATTTCGGGTATGACGAACATCGCATCCGGGGGGTCGACTGGCGATCGACCTATGCGAGCCCGCCGGGCAACGCCGAAGGGATACGCGTACCGCTGCTCGCGCTGGGCATGAGCGGGCACTGGGAAGGCCTGGCCGCCGAGGAGATCGGCAATCATGCAGCCAGCGCCGACAAGACCGTGGCCTTCATCGAGGGCGCTTCGCACGTCTACACGCCCTGCGACAAGTGCGTAAAGCCGGCGGCGGCCTATGGCGATACGGTGAAGCTGACTTACGATTTCGTTGACAAGTGGCTCGCCGCGCCGGGCCGCTTTTGAGGAGCGGGTTGTGGAATTCCGATCACTTGCAGAAGGTTTCGCATTTGTCCGATGAGCCGCGCTGACGCACATACTTCCCCGCATGAACTGGCAGAGCGGGGGGAAACCCTGCCTGCGGAGGCGGGGAGGAAACCTATGCGCGTGTTGATCGCGGAAGATGATCCGGATCTCGCCAGCGAACTGGCGAAGGTAATGCGCGCGGCCGGCTTCGCCACCGATACGGCCGAAAATGGCGAAGATGCCGTGCATCTTGGCGATACCGAGCCATATGACGCGGCTGTGGTCGACGTCGGGATGCCTCGGCTGGACGGGTTCAGCGTGGTCCAGCAATGGCGCGCGGCGGCGCGTAATTTCCCGGTCCTGATCCTGACTGCGCGCGATACCTGGTCCGACAAGGTCCAGGGCTTTCGCGCCGGGGCCGACGATTACCTGACCAAGCCTTTCGTGTCGGAAGAAGTGGTCATGCGGGTGCGGGCCATGATCCGCCGCGCCAGCGGCTATGCCGCATCGATCGTCCAGTGCGGCGGCTTGGTGTTCGACAGCCAGATGGGCGGCTTTGAATTCGAGGGCGAACCGCTGCGCCTGACCGGGTTCGAATGGCGGGTACTGTCCACCCTGATGCTGCGCAAGGAACTGGTGGTTTCGCGCAGCGAACTGATCGAGCGGGTTTATGAGTTCAACTCTGACGCCAATTCCAACTCGATCGAGGTGATCATCGGCCGGTTGCGGCGAAAGATCGGTGCCTGCATGATTGAAACCGTGCGCGGCCATGGCTACCGCCTGACGTGCAGCCGGGAGTGAGCGAGACCGCCGCGCCGAAGGCCCGCGGCCCGCTGTCGCTGCATGCGCGTATTGCCCTTTCGGCCTTTGCGCTGGTCATCGTGGCGCTGGTCGGCTGCGGCTTCGTCATGGAACACTGGATCGTTCGGGTCGTCAGTGCCAGTTTCGATGAGAAGATCGACCTGCAGGTTCTGTCGCTGGCCGGAGCCATCGACCGCGAGGGGCGCCTGGTCGAGGACCAGGTAGCCTATTTGCCGGACCTTGAATTTCGCGGCCAGGGCTGGGGCTGGTCGGTGCGAACTGCCGCCGGAGAATGGCGCGGGGGCGAACGGTTTGCCGTGTCCCGCCGCTATCCCCCTGATCCCGACTACGCGCGCGACCTGCTCTCCGCCGATGCCACGTCGGAAAAGGGCGTGCCGATGCACGTTCGCTATGAACTGGTCGGCTTGCCCTCGGGCAAGGCCGAGATCATGGTCGCCGCGCCGCGATTGGTGATGGACGAGCCCGTGGCCAAGGGCTTCCGCTGGATTGTCGGCACCCTTGCCCTGCTCAGTCTGGGCCTGGGCGCGGCGGCCATTCTGCAGCTGCGCTTCGGTTTGCGCCCGCTGCGCAAGTTGCAGCAGGCCGTTGCCGCCGTACGGGCGGGCGAAAGTGCCAGCCTGTCCGAGCGGCAGCCGCGTGAGCTTCTGCCATTGGTGGCCGAAGTGAACGCCCTGCTGGCTCAGAACGAGGCCGGGCTCGCCTACGCCCGGCGCCATGTTGCCAATCTTGCGCATGGGCTCAAGACCCCGCTCACCACGCTTTCGCTGCGGCTCGCGCGCGAGGGGGCAAGCCCTGAAAGCCGCGCGCTCGTGGCGCAGCTCGATCGGCGCATCGCCCATCACTTGCGGCGGGCGCGCAGCGCGGCTGCGGGGATTGGTGAGCGGGGCAGGGCCGATCTTGCCCAGGTCGCGGCCGACCTCGCCTTCGCCATGCATCACGTTCATGGCACGCGCGGCATCGCCTATGCGATCGATGTGCCGCAGCCGTGCGAACTCGCGGTCGATCGGGAAGATCTCGACGAGATGGTCGGCAACCTGCTCGATAATGCCGGCAAGTGGGCTCACACTCAGGTGCGCCTCAAGGCGCGGATCGACCGGCAGCTGGTATTGATTGACGTTTGTGACGACGGGCCGGGCATCGCGGCGGACGACATTTCCATGGCGCTGCGCCCCGGTGCGCGGCTCGACGAGGATGAGATGGGATACGGTTTCGGACTGGCGATCGTGCAGGAACTTGCCCAGCTCTACGGCGGGCGGCTTGCGCTGGGGCGCTCAGCCGACCTCGGCGGCCTCAACGTGGAGCTGGCGTTGCCCCGCCGCGCGTGAACTATGTCGACAATTTTGCTTCGCCAGATTGTTGCCAAACTGCTTTGCCAAGGCAATGATCGCTCTGGAATATTGCACCGATCCGGGAGAGTGACCGTGAGAAAATTCGTCGCCCTTGCCGGCGGACTGCTGCTGATCGCGGCAACGCCGCCGGCCTCAACCCCGCTTCAGGTGCGCAATGGCCCGCCGTGGTCCCCGGCCGAACCGAAAATGATGATGAGCCATGTTGAAATGGCCGCCAAGATGGCGCAGTTCGCGGCCGAGGCGCGGGCCGGAAAGACGTTCGACCCGGGCCCCGTTGTCATGCAGGGGCGTTACCGTGCCCAGCTTGAATGGCGCAATGCGCCCCAACTCAACACCAACATTCACGAGACCGATGCCGAACTGTTCGTCGTCGCTGAAGGTTCCGGGGCGATGCTCCTCGGCGGCCAGTTGGTGAAGCCGCGCCGGGCCGGACCCAATCGCTGGGAAGGGCCCACGCTGATCGGCGAAGGGGTTGTCGGCGCGCATGAGGTCAAGGTCGCCAAGGGCGACGTGATCATGATTCCGCCGGGCATGCCGCACACGGTCAACAAGGTGAATGGCACGCTTGCGATCTGGACCCTGCACCTGCCGGATCCCGGACCGAACCCGCCGCCCTTGCCCAAGGATCTGCGTGAAACGGCGCAGTAACGCGGCGATCAGTCTTCAAGAGCCTTAAAGGTGAAGTCCCGGAACCGGGCTTCCCCCGCGCCTGCGGCATAGAGGCCCGGGCGCAGCATCAGGAAGCCGCCACGCACGTTGTGGTGGTAGCCGGAAACCTCCATCCCACGGTCAAAGCGGCGCCACGTCTTGCCGCCATCGCCGCTGGTGTGAAAGCTCACGATGTGGCGCCGGTTGGTGACCCTGAGCCGCATCCGGCGGCCATGGGGATTAGCCGGCCGGCCGCGCTCCATGCCGTACTGGTGCGTGACGAAGCGTTCCGCGTCGAAGCCAAGGCCGCAATAGAGCCGGTCGTCGTAGAACAGGATCAGGCCGGCGGTCGTGCCGGGATCGATCTCGATGTCGCATTCGAAGCTGTAGGACGTATCGCCCGCAGTGAGCAGCAGGGGTGAGCCGGAGGACGGCGCGGCCCCTCTCGCGGCGAGGTGAAGGGCCCCGTCGGCAACCCGCACCCGCTTGCCTTCATCCGGGCCGGGCCGAAAGAATGCCCATTTGCGCCCCATTGCCAGCGGGCCATCGAACCGGTCCGACAGAGCCATGCCGTGCGGCACGACACCGGCGCCGCGCGGCTTGCGCAGCGGGCGCGAGAGATCGCCGCCGATCATGCGCAGCCACCCGTCGGCGGTCCATTCGATCGGATCGAGCAGGCATTGCCGGCCCAGGGTCCAGAAACCCGCCTCGAAGCCATGGTAAAGCGACCACCATGTGCCGTCCGGGGCTTCCACCAGCGAGGCATGGCCGCGCGACCACCAGGCCTCGCTGTCGTTGACCGTGCGCACCAGCGGATTTCCGGGATGCTGTTCCCATGGGCCGTGAAGCGAGCGGGCGCGGGCGGCGATCACCATGTGGCCGGTGGGCGGCCCGGCGGTCCCGCCGACGGCCGTCAGCATGTAATACCAGCCGCCGTGATGATGGATCTTGGGACCTTCCGGCGAAAAACCTTCGACGTCCCATTCCTCGGGGTAGCGCCAGGGATCGTAGACATGCTCGACCGGTCCGGCGAGCGAGAGTCCATCGGCCGCAAGGCGCACCCGGTCTCCGCCCGACAGAAACAGCCAGCGGCTGCCGTCTTCGGCCACGGCATGGCATGGGTCGATGTGATCGTGCAGGCCAAGAGCCACCGGATCGGACCACGGACCGTCGATGTGATCGGCCCATGAGACGAAGATGTCATTGGGATCGGCCTTGACCGGGATGTAGAGGAAATAGCGGGCGCCGTGCTTCTCGAGGCTGGGCGCCCAGACCGAGCCAATGTTGCGGGTCAGCGCGGCGCCGCGGGGCTGCCAGTTCACCAAGTCGCGCGAATGCCAGATGGTGAGGCCGGGATAGGCATCGAAGCTGGAGAAGGTCAGGTAGTAATCCGCGCCATCCTTGAGGATCGCGGGATCGGGGTGATCGCCCGCCAGAACCGGGTTGAGGAAAGTGCCGTTGCCGAGATCAGGCACGCGCTGGTTGTCGAAACCGCGCCGCCAGTGTGGAGGCTGGGGACGGGAAGGGGCGGGGGTGGCCGCGTTCGCCGTGCCTGGCAGGACGATGCCTGCCGCGCCCAGTAGGGCTGCCTTCAGGGCGCCGCGCCGGCCGACCGTCATACCAGGCCTACGGTCGCGGCCCAAGCCCGCCACAACTCGGGCCAGGCGCTTACCGGCTTGCCCACCGTGCTGCGCAGTCCGAAGCCGTGCCCGCCCGCTGCGAACAGGTGCGTTTCCACCGGGACCTTCCGTGCGCGAAGCGCCGCGCGCAGGCGCAAGGTATTTTCGATTGGCACGGTCGGGTCGTCCTCGGCGTGAAGCAGGAAGTGCGGCGGTGCGTCGGACGGAACCACCCGGTCAGGCGAATGGGCGGCCTCGAGTTCCGGAGGCGGGTTCGGCCCCAGCAGCAGTGCGCGGGAACCGGGATGAGCGATCGCCGGGTCCATGCTCACCACGGGATAGGCCGGAGCGGCGCACCATGGGCGAGCGGACAGGCGATCTGCCGCGTCGATCGGGGCATAGGCGGCTGCTTCGAAGCGTGCGGCAAGATCGGCGCAAACGTGGCCGCCAGCGGAAAAGCCCATCGTCGCGACCCGCTCGGCCTGCACGCCATAGTCACCGGCGCGCTGGCGGATCAGCCTGATCGCACGCTGCGCGTCGGCCAAGGCCGTGTCAGGCCCCAGGGCCCAGCCTTCGCCGGGCAGGCGGTAGAACAGGACGAAAGCGGTAAAGCCGCGCGCGGCCAGCCAGCGGGCCATCTCATAGCCCTCCTTGTCCACGACCACGAGACGGTATCCCCCGCCCGGCGTGATCAGCACGGCCGCGCCATTAGGACGATCGGGGCGGAAAACCACCATCCGCGGACGGCTGATCTGCCACACGGCCCGGTCGGCGATGAGGTTGTCGGCCGAACGGTCGTCCACCGTCTCGTTGGCGGGCAGCGCGGCCGCACCGGGCCTGCGCGCCAGGGCTTTTGCCCCCGCCGGCCAGAGATCGATCGTCTCGGCCGGCTGCGGCAGGCCCCGGGCCAGGGGCCTGGGCGAGAGCGGCGGCGGGGTTTGCCCCCGCGCACCGGAACCGGTGATGCCGGCGGCAAGACCCGCGACAAGCAGGGAGCGACGGTCGATCGTCATGTCGCGGGCCTTCCGTTCCGTCAGTACCTGAACCGTGCGCCGACGAGGATCGTGCGGCCGAAGTGGTTGTTCTCGTAATTCCGGTCCGTATCGAAGTCGGTGAACCGATAGCGGTAAGTGTCGAGCAGGTTGTTGCCTTCGACGGAAACCTCGAGGTTGTCGGTCAGCTTGTAGCGGATCGAGGCGTCGAGATTGGTGGTCGCGCCGTATCCTTCCAGCAGGTTGCCGGTGCCCGATGCGCCCTCGTGATACCGCCCGCGATAGCTTACCATGATGCGACTGCTGAACTTGCCGTCATCGTAGTAGAGCGTGCCATTCCACGCGGTCTTCGAGACGTTGGACAAGGTGTTGGTCACGGTGACGTTGGGCAGCGATCCGCCGGGGGTCGTGGCCGGTCCCTGCAGGGTGAAGGTGGCCTTGGAGTCGATGAAGGTCGCGTTGGCCAGCACTCCGAAGTTGGACAGGAAGCCGCTGTCGAGGAACACCTTGAACGGCAGTTGCAGCGCCAGTTCCACGCCCTTCAGCGAAGCGCCGGTGCCGTTGATCGTCTTCGACAGCTGCCAGATCGGCTGAAGCAACTGGTCGCCGCTGGTCCCGATCGAGAGGTAGGCCGGCGACGAGGGGCTCAGCGCCGCGACGCTCGCCCCGGTTTCGGCAAAGGTCAGCCCGCTGATCGACTGCGACTGCGTGAAGGTGCTGACGTCCTTCTTGAACAGCGCCACCGAGGCCACTGCCCCGCGCCCGAAGTACCATTCGAACGAGAGGTCGTAATTGGTGGCGCGGTAGGGCTCGAGGTCCGGGTTGCCCTGGGTCACGCGGTAGTTGAACCCGTCGGCCGTTCCGCCCGAGAGCGAGCCCAGCGAGGGCCGGGTCATCACCTTGGCCACGGCGGCACGAACGATGATGTTCTGCGTCGGGAACAGGGCGAGGTTGAGCGAGGGCAGCCAATCGTCGTAAGTGCGCTTGATCGGCGCGGCCTGGCCGAGGCCCGAGGTCACCTGCTCGGTCGCGGCATAGCGCACGCCGGCGTTGAGCGCATATTCCAGCCCGGCGATGTTGCCCTTCGCGTCGGCCTGCAGATAGGCCGTCTTGGAGGTTTCCTGCACCCCGCGGATGTTGCCGATGTCGGGCGCGGCGGTGCGGCTGTAGAGCTGGGTGAAGGCCGCTGCCGCAGGCAGGTTGGCAACGAGCCACTGGGTCGTCGTCCCGCCTGGCTGACCCGAAGGGGCAAGGGTGAACAGCTGCGACAGCGCCGAGGTGACCGGGAAGCCGTAGATCGCGGTCGGGCCGAACACCGAGGAAGCCGAACAGGCAATCGTGCCCGAAGTGCTGGTCACCAGGCTGGTGCCGCCATTGCCGCACACGGCCGTGTCGCGCAGATAGCTCGCCACGTCGAAATTGAACCGGCGCCAGGCCCCGCCGAGCTTCAGCGTGTAGCCTTCGGCCACGTCCCATTCGGTGCGCAGTTGCACGGTCTTGAAGCGGTTGGTCACGCTCGACGGACGATCGCGGATTTCGGCGAGCTGGAAATTGGCCGGATCGGTCACGCTGGTCCCGAAAGTCAGCTTGGGGTGCTGCATGTCGGTATAGTCGTAGGAATAGCCCTGCGCGTCCTTGTCGTCGAACATGATCGTGGTTTCGACCGGGATGCTGGCGTCGGACTTGGAGAAGCCGCCCATCAGGGTAAAGCGCAACTTGTCGGTCACGTCCTGGTCAAGCGTCGCGCCGAGCTGATAGAACTCGGTCGAGCTCTTGCGCAGGTAATGCTCGGTGCGCACGTAGACGTCGTTGAGCGTGGCCTTGATCATGTTTCCGTTGGCATCGTAAACTGGATTGACGACGTCGATCGCGCGTTCGTTGGAACGCAGCAGCACTTCGCCCCACTGCTCCTCGCGGTCTTCCTTGAAGCGGGAATAGAGCCCGTCGAGCGAGAGCTTGGTGTGCTCGGTCGGCTCGAACTGGATCGAACCGGTCAGGCCAAGCCGCTCGCGGCGGTGACTGACTTCGCCGTAGCGCGGAATGCGGGGGTGGAAGGTGAGCGCGGCCTTGTCGCAGGCCGTGCTGGAACGATAGGAGCCGCCGCTGTTGGGCGAGACGATGGAGCTGGTGGAGCTGGTGTACCAGCAGGGCGTACCGTCGACCGAGTCGAACCGGGCCTGAGCCCAGCGCACGGAATTGTTGCCCATCTCCAGCGTGCGGATCTTGGAATATGCGGCCGAGACCGAGACGCCCAGGGTTCCGGCGTCGTTGCGCCAGCTGACCAGCCCGGCAAGGCGCGGGCCGAGGTTCTTGGACAGGTCGTTATAGGACGCCACCGCCGAAATTGCGCCATGCAGGCCGGCCTTTCCGGTCAGCGGGTTGCCGGTGTTGAGGTCCACAACCGCGCCGAGCGATCCCTCGTCGAGCGAGGCCTCGGCCGTCTTGTGCACGACCAGGCTGCTGAACAGTTCCGAGGCGAAGACGTTGAAGTCGAAAGCGCGGTCGCGGTTGGAGCTGGCGCCATCGGTCGAGGTGGCGATGGTCTCCATCCCGTTGACGCGAACGCGTGTGAACTGGCTGGAAAGCCCGCGCACGGTAATCGCGCGGCCTTCGCCGCCGTCACGCACGATCGAGATGCCGGGAATGCGCTGAAGGGATTCGGCCAGGTTCTGGTCGGGGAACTTGGCGATATCCTCGGCTACGATCGCGTCAACCGCGGCGATCGTGTTGCGCTTCACGTTGAGCGCGGCCTCGAGTGACTGGCGGAAGCCGGTGACGACGATGTCCTGCGCGGCTTCTTCGCCGGTTGCCGGTTGCCCTGCCTCGGCCGCAGTGGCAGCGGGCGCGGTCTGGGCCATGGCGAGCGAAGGCGCGGCCAGCGCGCTTCCGGCGACGAGTGCTGCCTTGAACAAGGCCAGCGGCGTGATCGTGTTGCGCATCCTCAACCTCCTCATCCTGCGATCATTCGCCGCAGATCTGTCTTCATTTCGGGACGAGGGCCCGACTTGATACCGGTGTCAAATGTGCGTGACCGATGTCACCCATGCCATTCTTCACCCTGTCCCCGCCCGGTTCGGCGTAATCCCGGGGCTTGTCCCCGCTGTCCGGTCCCTGCTTTCCGGTCTTGCCGCCCCGCTTGCGAGCGCGGCGATGACCTTCATGGTAACCGGTGTCATTTTTTATTGCCGTGTCTCGAGGCCTCTGTCAAGAATGCAGGCAAAGGGAACGACCCCCGGGAGAGAACCATGCAAGTCAGCTCATGGCGCAAGGCCGCGATTACCGCATCATTTCTTACACTTGCCGCTTCCACCGCTAACGCCGCCGCCGGTCCGCTCGATCCGACGCAAGGCGGCGCCGGGGGCCGAATCATCCGGGTCACAACCCTTGCCAAGGATGGGCCAGGTTCGCTCAAGGAAGCGGTCGAGGCCAAGGGCCCGCGGGTGGTCGTGTTCGAAGTCGGTGGCAACATCGACCTTGGCCGCGATGTCCTGACGATTGCCGAACCCTACCTGACCATCGCCGGGCAGACCGCGCCGTCGCCGGGGATCACCATCATCCGGGGCGGGATCGACCTCAAGGGCCATGACGTCATCCTGAGCCATATCCGGGTGATGACCGGCGCCGACGGCAAGCCGCATTTTTCAGACTGGGAAGCCGATGCCTTCTCCTCTGTGGCTGCCCATCACGTACTGGTCGAGCATTGCTCGTTCCTCTGGGCGCTGGACGAGAACATGTCGGCCTCGGGCCCGCGCTTCACCGGCAAGACCCTCGCCGAATGGCGCGCCAACACCAGCCACGACGTCGTGTTCCGAGACAATCTCGCCGCCGAAGGGCTGGCCTTCTCCAGCCACCCGAAGGGCGAGCATTCCAAGGGATCACTGATCCACGACAACGCCACCAACATCACGTTCTACCGCAACGTCTTCGCCCACAACGTCGAGCGTTCGCCGCTGGTGAAGGGCGGGGCCCAGGTCTTGATGGTCAACAACCTGATCTACGATCCGGGCCACCGCGCGGTGCACTACAACCTGATGAACCTCGAGTGGACTGGCCATCCCTATGTGACCGGGGAGATCACCGCGGTCGGCAACGTGATGCGCGGCGGCAATTCGACCGACGCCGACCTGCCGTTCCTGACCATCGGCGGCGACGGCGACCTCAAGTATTATGGGCAGGACAACCGCGCGGTCGACCGCTTCGGCAAGGCCCTGCCGATGTTCGGACGTTATGGCGAGACCAAGGCCAGGATCCTGCAGCAAAAGGCTCCGCTCCGCAGCGTCACCGGCATTCCCGTGCTGCCTTCTGGCGAGGTGGAGACCAGCGTGCTGCAGACTGCGGGCGCGCGGCCGTGGGACCGGGCGCCGGATGACATCCGCGTCCTCTTTTTCGTCGCCGAGGGGCGCGGAGAGATCATCGACGACGAGCACCAGGTCGGAAACGGCTATCCCAAGGCGGCGGAAACCCGCGCTTCCTTCAATCCTGCCGCCTGGAACCTCGATACGATGACCCCAAGGTCCGGTCGCTACCCCGGAGACCAGACCGGCCCGCAGGAAAAGCTTTCGCCGCGCGATGCGGCCATGCGTCAGGGAGGAGTGTGACTATGCTTGCCGCAGCCCTGCTGATCGCCGCCGCCGCGCCGGCGATGGCCGTGATCGACGAACGCGACACCGTCAAACGCGAGCCCGTGCCACATGGCGAGATCGGCATGAGCACGGCCTGGCGGATCAGCGATTTTGCCCCGGGCCCACGCGAGATGGAATTTCGCCGCCGCACGCTCGACGTCGGATCGGCGATCGGCCCGCATCCGATCGAGCACGACGAGGTCTATTACGTGCTGAGCGGGGAAGGGGAGGTCGTTTCCGATGGCAAGGCCGCCCATGTCCGGCAGGGCATGACGGCCTATCTCTATCATGGCGCCGTGGTTGGCATTCGTCAGATCGGCGCGGCCCCGCTGGCACTGATCGTGGCCTATCCCAACCCGTCCCGCCCTTAGCTACCGGGCTGCGCGTAGGGCGCGGTGCCCCACAGCTCGCGCTCCCAGCGGCGTGGATCGTCCACCATGCGCGGTGCATCGCCGAACACCATCGTCGCGCGGCTGGGCAAGGTATAGCTTGTCCAGTCGGAAAGGCCCGGCCGGCCGGTCCGCGCAAGGCCGGTAAAGGCCTGCATCATGGCATCGCGCACCGCCCTCGCGGTGGCGTCGGTTCCGCTCATCGCGCCCGGCGCGCCCAGCGTACCGAAGACATAGGGCAAGTCATCGGTATGGGCCGCGCCGCGCAAGGGATCGAGCGGGGAGGGGCGGTCGAGCTGATAGACCCAAGTGCTCAGCGCCCCGGCCCGAGCGCGCGCATCAGCCTCGATCACCTGCCCCGGCCATGACCGTCCGGCCGTGGTTGCCGCGTAGAAGACCCGTTCGGGGCTCCAGTCCGGATAGCGCGCGCGGTACTGCGCCGTGACCCATGCCGTGTCGAGATCGACCTTGATTTCCGGCGCGATCCGCGCGGCAAGGTTATCCCAGTTCAGGCCGGCCAGCTTGGGGCCGCGCGGATCGATGAAGGCGCGGGTCTCGTCATGCACGTTGCCGAGGATCATCGGTACGGCCAGCCCCTGCGGCGCGGCGTCCGGCCAGAACGGGTGGCGCGGCAGGTTGGTCATGTCGAGCACCGGCCCGAAATAGAGCGAGCCGCCGATCACCGGGTCGGTCGCGCCAAGCCCTTCGACAAGGCGCTGCCATGGCATGGTGCGCAGCACTTCGGCGTCACCGGCACCCAGCTTGAGCGCGGCAAGCAGGGCGCCGGTCCGTTTCCATGCGTTGTTCGGCCCGCTCGCCACGACCTGCTGCCCGCTCATCGTGGCGGCGGCATGAAACAGGCCGCGCGCAGCCGGCATGGCCATCAGCGTGGCGATCTTGGCACCGCCGCCGGACTGTCCGAACACCATGATCCGTGCCGGATCGCCGCCGAACAGGGCGATCCGCTCGCGCACCCACCGCAGTGCCAGCATGAGGTCGAGCTGGCCGAGATTTCCGCTGTCCGCAAAGCGGGCGCCAAGCGGTTTGAGCCAGGCATAGCCGAAGGCATTGAGGCGGTGGTTCACCGTGACCACCACCACATCGCCCTGCGCAGCCAATTGCGCGCCTTGCGTCACCGGGTCGGTCACCGTGCCGGAGGTATAGGCGCCGCCGTGGAAATAGACCATGACCGGGCGTCGTGCCTTGGGATGGATCTCGGGGGTCCAGATGTTGAGGAACAGGCAGTCCTCGCTCATCGCTTCGCCGGTCGGTGAGCCATGCTGCGGGGCAATCGGTCCGAACCGATCGGCCACTTGCCGCGGTCCCCGCCCGTTTTCGGGCCAGGGCTCGGGCGAGGGCGGGGCAAAGCGTTCGGCGCGCCCATAGCGGATGCCGCGGAAAGCGATGACGGTGCCCTCACGAACCCCGGTCAGGTGTCCGGCCCGCATCACCGGGTTGGGACCAGCGGCTTTCAGCGGCATGGCCGCTACCATCCCGGCCGCACCTGCCTGGAGGAGCAGGGCCCGGCGCGTCTGATCAGCGGCGAACATCGCCTCCGCAGCGGGAAAAAGCGCTCAGTTCGGCAGCACTGACCAGGCACAGGTCGCCCGGGATGGTGTGCTTAAGCGCGGCCAGGGCCAGGCCGGACTCGGCCATGGCCTTTGGGTCGCCGCCCAGCAGCCACTGGTGCAGCACCCCTGCCGCGAAGGCGTCGCCGGTGCCGATCCGGTCGACGATCCCGGTAACGTCCATCTCGTCGGTCTGATGGGCCGTATCCCGGCTGTCGACCCGCGCGGAAATGCGGTGATGCGCCGAGGTCACCAGATGACGGGCCGTAGATGCGATCAGTTCGATCTTGGGAAATTCAGCGAAGGCCGCCTCGGAAGCCTCGCGGCGGCGATCTTCCCCTTCGCCGGAGAAGGACTTTCCGAGCAGCAGGGAAATATCACGGTGATTGCCGATCAGGATCGTCGCATCCTGCACCAGTTCGCGCAAGATCTCGGCGGGATTGGAATCCCAGGCGTCCCAAAGTTGGGGGCGGTAATTGCCGTCGAAACAGATCGGAACGCCGGCTGCGAGGGCTGCAGCATTGGCCGCGCGGGCAAGAGCTACCCCCTTCGGGCCGAGCGCCGGAGTAATCCCCCCAGTGTGAAGTAACCGTGCCCCGGCTATCGCGCCCGGCAGATCCAGCATTTCCGGAACGGCCTCGGCAAAGGCGCTGCCGGCGCGGTCATAGGTGATCGCGGAAGGACGCAGGCCTGCGCCGGCCTCGAGGAAGTAGAGGCCCATCCGTCCCGTTGCAGTGGCGATGCAGTCCGTTTGCACACCCGTTGCAGCGAGGGCCGAACGGGCCTTGGCACCCAAGGGACTGTCAGCCACCAGCCCGCAAAACTTCACGGTGTGGCCCAACATGGCCAACCCCGCGGCGACATTCGCCTCGGCTCCGCCGACTGCCACTTCGAGCAAGTCGCACTGGGCCATGAGCCGCGGCGCAGGCGGCGAGAGGCGCAGCAAAAGTTCGCCGAAGCAGGTGATGTGACCGGAAACGGGAGCGGGAGTTGTATCAGCCATGTCCCCGCCTAGCGCGCCAGCCAGCCGCCATCAACGGCCAGAATGTGCCCGGTCACGTAATCTGATGCATTGGACGACAGAAAAATTGCTGCGCCGGCAATATCCTCCGGCTTGCCCCAGCGTCCGGCGGGGATCCGTTCAAGGATCTGGCGATTGCGGGTCTCGTCGGCCTGCAGAGCGGCCGTGTTGTTCGTGGCGATGTAGCCGGGGGCGACGGCGTTGACCTGGATGCCGCTGGCGGAAAGTTCGTTCGCCATCGCCTTGGTCAGGCCCGCCACGCCGGATTTTGCCGCAGCATAGCTCGGCACGCGAATGCCGCCCTGAAAGCTGAGCAGCGATGCGATGTTGATGATCTTGCCGCTGCCGCGCTCGGCCATGTGCCGGGCGGCGGCCTGGCTGAGGAAGAACAGCGCCTTGAGATTGGTGTCGATCACCGCGTCCCAGTCGGCCTCGGAAAACTGCAGCAGATCATCGCGCCGGATGATCCCCGCATTGTTGACCAGCACGTCGATCCGGCCCAGCGCGCCTAGCGCCTCGTCAACCACGCGCTGCACTTCGGCGGTGCCGGAAAGGTCGGCGCGGACATCGACGACCCGGCGGCCGGCGGCCTTGATGCGCTCCACCGTTTCGGCCGGCTCGGATCGCCCGGCGAGCGCAACATCGGCGCCTGCCTCGGCAAGTGCCACGGCGATGGCCTGGCCGATCCCCGTGTTGGCCCCGGTAACGAGGGCACACTTGCCCGCAAGATCAAATGAAATTGCCATGTCAGTCCTCTCCCGCCCGGCTTACTTGAGCTGGCAGATGTCGAGGACGTTCATGTCGGTATAGTCGAGGTTTTCCCCGCCCATGGCCCAGATGAACGCATATTTGCGGGTGCCCGATCCCATGTGGATCGACCACGGCGGGCTGATCACCGCTTCTTCGTTGCCGATGACGAGGTGCCGCATCCCATCGGGCTCACCCATGTAGTGGAACACGCGGTCGTTGGGCTCGGCCATGTCGAAATAAAGGTAAATCTCGCTGCGCCGGTCGTGCAGGTGCGGGGGCATGGTATTCCACACCGAACCCTCTTCCAGCACGGTCAGGCCGAGCAGCAACTGGGCGCTCTCGCAGACGCCGGGAATGACCAACTGGTAGATCGTACGCTGGTTGGAACTGGCGAGGTCACCGCGCTCGAGTGGGTTGGCCTGGTCCAGGGTGATGTGCTTGAGCGGGCAGGCCTTGTGGGCGGGCACCGAGGCCAGATAGAACCGCGCGCCGTCGCCCTCGAACAGCACTTCGGCGCTGCCCATCGGGATGTAGAGGCATTCCTTGTTGCCCAGTGCGAAGCGCTGGCCGTCCACCGTGATCGCACCCGCCGTACCGATGTTGACCGCGGCCATCTCGCGCCGCTCGAGGAAGGGGCGTCCCGCGGCACTGGCCGGCACGGCCTGCTCGGGCAGGCGCAAGGAGCCGCCGGCAGGCACCGCGCCGCCAATCACGAAGCGCTCGTTGTGAGAGTAGTTCAGCGTGATCTCGCCGCTCCGGAACATGTCGGTGACGAGATAGCGCTCACGCAATTCGTCATTGCTGACGCACTCCATCATGTCGGGATGGGTGGCGTGGTACGTCTTGGCGAACATGTGAATCTCTCCCAGAGGAATGTTGCAGGCTGGCTAAAGTCCATTATCTGGACTCGTATTTCGCAGGATGCAACACGGTAACCGGTGTCATGATAGCGGCAACTGCATTGCCACGCAAGCTGTCAGCGCCGCGGCGGAGCCGCTGACCCGCGCTCGATGAAGATGGACGGGAAAAGCGCCGGCTGGCCAGAGGCATGGCCCGGATCGATCAGTTTCAGCGCCGCCGTGCGCGCCATGGCTGCCACGGGCCAGCGCACCGTGGTCAGTGGCGGCCAGATGTGTGCAGCGATGGGCGAATCGTCGAAGCCCACGATTGAGAGGTCGTCCGGCACCGAAAGGCCGCGCTCGCGCGCCGCATGGAGCACGCCGGCGGCCATCTCGTCATTGCAGGAATAGATCGCAGTCGGGCGCTCGGTGGCGTCAAGAAGCTTGTCCCCGGCGAGTTTGCCGGTCTCGAACGTGTAGTTTCCGGCGGCCTCGAGCTCCGGACCCTGCGGCAGGCCTGCCGCCTTGACCGCGTCGCGGTATCCCAGTTCGCGCTCCCGGGCCGAGCGGAAGCCTTCCGGTCCCGCCACGAAAGCGATGCGCCTGTGCCCCAGCGCGACCAGGTATTCCATGGCCTTGCGCACGGCTTCCCGGTCATTCGATTCGACTAGGTGCTCTCCGCTGTCGAGCTGGGCCGATCCCATCCGCACATAGCCTACGCCCAGTTCCTCGCAGACCCGTGCCAACTCGTCATTTTCCGAGATCGGCGGCATCAGCAGCACTCCGAACAGGCGTTGCTGCTCGAGAAAGGCGCGGACATCGTCCAGCATCCGGGGCGAACGGCGGTTGACCGGACGCACGACGAGAGCGAACTCGGTATCGCGGATCGCCGAGAGGATGCCCTCCTGCACGTTCAGCACGGTCTGGGCATTCGGATTGTCGTGGATCAGTCCGATCAGGAAGTTGCGGCGCAGGGCAAGCGCCCGCGCCTGCGGGTTGGGCACATAGCCCAGGGCGGCAATCACCTTCTCGACCTTTTCGCGCGTGGCGTCGTTGAGCAGGGGCGAACGATTGATCACCCGGCTCACCGTCTTCTTCGAGACGCCAGCTTCGCGTGCGACGTCGTTGATCGTCGGCTTGGCCTCGCGTGCGGTGATTGCTCCCATCGTATACTGCTTCCTTCGACCTCCGCCGACGGCGGATTTGCGCGGTCTTGCCGCGTCCAGGACCGTGCAGCAAGAGCGTTTGCGATACGGCAGGCGAACTTGTGCCTTGTCATCGGCAAGTCGGCAAGCTTATATTGACACCGGTTACCAAACAGTGATTCCGCCATAACCGACCACGGGATAGAGATGTCGACCAAAGGCCAGGCAGCGCTGCGCATTCATGCCGACGATACCGTCGCCGTAGCCCTGCGCGCGCTTTGTGCCGGCGAAACCGTCACCGTGGGACAGGTCGCGGTCACTTTGACCGAACCCATCGCGCAGGGCCACAAGCTGGCACTGCGGTCCCATGAGCCTGGTGATCCTGTGATCAAGTTTGGCGCCCCGATCGGCCGGGCGACGGCGCCGATCGCGCCAGGCGCTCACGTCCATGTCGATAACCTGGTGACGGCGCTTGTCGGCGAACTGGGCTATGATCCGGCGTCGGCCCGGTCTGCCCTGACCCAAAGACCGGCCACGGCACTGACCTGGCAGGGGTACCGGCGCGCCGATGGCCGCGCGGCCACGCGTAACGAGATTTGGATACTTCCCACTGTCGGCTGTGTCGGCCCAACGGCCGAAACCATCGCCCGCGAAGCCATGGAGCGCCATCAGCGGGCCGGACGGGAAGGGGGGCTGGATGGAATCCACGCCTTCACCCATCCCCATGGCTGCTCGCAACTGGGCGACGACCTCGCCGGGACCCGCGCATTGCTGGCCGGACTCGCCGCCAACCCGAATGCCGCCGGCGTCCTGCTGCTTGGGCTGGGCTGCGAATCGAATCAGCTTGGCGCGCTGGTTGACAGTCTGCCCGACGGGGCGCGGGCCAAGGTCCGCACACTTGCCACCCAGTCGGCCGGGGATGAATTTGCCGAGGCGGCCGCCCTGATCGACGAAATGGCCGAGCAGGCTGCCGCCTGCCGCCGCGAAACCATCCCATTCGGGGAGCTGGCCGTAGGGCTCAAATGCGGCGGTTCCGATGGATTTTCCGGGCTGACCGCCAATCCGCTGCTCGGACGGTTCAGCGAAACGCTCGCCGCATCGGGAGGACGCGCGATCCTGACCGAGATTCCCGAAATTTTCGGGGCGGAACAACCCCTGCTCGAACGGTCGACGGATGCCGGCGTTTTCCAGTCGGCCGCCGATCTGATCAACGGCTTCAAGCGCTACTATCTCGATCAAGGACTGCCGGTTTCGGAAAATCCCTCACCCGGCAACATCGCCGGCGGCATTACCACTCTCGAAGAAAAGTCGCTCGGCGCGGTCCAGAAAGGCGGGCGTGCCCCGTTGGTCGACGTGATCGGCTACGGAGCCCAGGTTCGCCGGTCAGGGCTGACCCTGCTGGAGGCGCCTGGCAATGATGCCGTGTCCTCAACCGCACTGGCTGCGGCCGGGGCGACACTTATCCTGTTCACCACCGGCCGGGGGACGCCGCTGGGCTTTCCGGTGCCGACGGTCAAGGTTGCATCAAACTCGGCGCTCGCCGTGGCCAAACCGCATTGGATCGACTTTGACGCCGCCCTGGCGCTCGACGAAGGGCAGGATGTGGCTGACGCGGCCTTCCTCGAACGTGTCTGCGCCCTTGCCAGCGGCGAGCTTACCGCTGCCGAACGGAGCGGCAACCGCGCCATCGCGATCTGGAAACGGGGCGTCACGCTGTGACGCCGGCTTGGCACGGCGTCCTGTACTTGCAGATGACACCGGTTTCTCCTAGCCGCCGGGCCTGGACCGGATTGCTGCGCCGTCGCTCTCCGACAATATGGAACCCATCATGATGCCCACGTCCGCTCATCCCAGCCAAGGCCGCCCGGCCCACATCTCCGCCGAGGCGTCGGCAACGGCCGAAGCTTTTGTCACGGCCCGCCGTGTCGGACTTGGCCTCGACGCCTATCCGGGCGAGCGGCCAGGCGATCTTGCCGGCGCCTACCTGATTCAGGAGCGTGCCATCGCGTTCGACGGTCGGACTGTGATGGGCTGGAAGGTCGGGCGCATCGCCCCGCCGCTGGTCGAACAGCTTGGTGCCAACCGCCTGACCGGCCCGATCTTCGAGGGCACCCAGCGATTGGCCGACGACGGCAGCGCCCCCGAGATGCCGGTTTTCGCCGATGGATTTGCCGCCGCCGAAGCTGAATTCCTGCTCCATATTGTCCCGGGCAAGGCCGATGCCCGTCCGGCTGACGATGCAGCGACGCGGCTGCTCATCGACGAGGTGCGCCTTGGCATCGAGATCGCCTCATCCCCGTGGCGCGGGATCAACGCCGACGGACCGGCCGTCACCGCGTCCGACTTCGGCAACAATCACGGGCTGGTCCTGGGCCCGCGCGTCGAGAACTGGCGGGAGCTTGATCTTCAGGCCGTCGAGATCCGGACCGAGGTGGCCGGCGAGACGGTCGGCTGCGCCACGGCCCAAACCATGCTGGACGGCCCGCTTGGCGCGGTGCGGTTTCTCCTCGGACACCTTGCCGATCGCGGGATAGACGTCACCGCCGGGACCTGGGTTTCGTCCGGGGCTGTTACCGGGGTCCATGTGGTCGAGCCGGGACAGGAGGTCCGCGCGGTGTTCGGCGATCTGGGCGAGGTGCGCTGCCGGATTGTCGCGGCACGGCCAGACTAGGAAACATCATCGCGCCCGACCGGAATGAACCGGCGGCGCCGGGAGAGAGATCGATGCAAGGCAATGCCAGCAATCCTGCCGCCCCCGGCGGCCGATACCGGTGGCTGATCGTCACGCTGCTCTTCGCGGCCTGCACGATCAACTACGTCGATCGCCAGATGATCGGCGTACTCAAGCCGACCCTGGTGAACGAGCTCGGCTGGACCGAGAGCGACTATGCAGACATCGTGTTCTGGTTCCAGTTGGCCTATGCAGTGGCCTACCTTGTTTTCGGCAAGGTGGTCGACGTGCTCGGCACGCGGCTGGGCTATGCCGTGGCCGTGGTGATCTGGACGGCCGGACATATGGCGCATGGCCTTGCCACGACAACGGTTCAATTCGCTCTGGCCCGCGCCGGCCTCGGCATCGGCGAGGCGGGGAATTTCCCCGGCGGCGTCAAGGCCGTGTCCGAGTGGTTCCCACAGCGCGAGCGCGCTTTCGCCACGGGCCTGTTCAACGCCGGCTCCAATGTCGGCGCGATCCTCACCCCGCTGCTGCTTTGGCTGATCATCGATCACTGGGGCTTTGACTGGCGGATGGCATTCTACATGACCGGCATTTTCGGCGCCGCTTGGCTGATCGCCTGGCTCGCCGTCTACCGCGTACCGGCCGAAAAGCCGCAGGTCTCCGCCGAGGAGCGGGCCTGGATCGAGCAGGACGGCCCGCCCGCGACCTCGATCAAGGCCGGGGTGGCCGACGTGATCGGACGGCGCGAGACCTGGGCCTATGCGCTCGGCAAGTTTTGCATCGACCCGATCTGGTGGTTCTTCCTGTTCTGGCTTCCGGGCTACCTTGGCCAGCGCTACGGGCTCGATCTCAAGACCTTCGCCCTGCCAGTCGCCGCGATCTACCTGATTTCAGACGCCGGCAGCATTTTCGGGGGCTGGATGTCCTCGCGCCTGATCGCGGCCGGGCACAGCGTCAACTTCGCCCGCAAGATCACCATGCTGGTCAGCGCAATAGCCATCCTGCCGATCTGGTTCGCCCAGGATGTCGGCACGGTCTGGGGCGCGGTCCTGCTGATCGGGCTGGCGACGGCCGGGCACCAGGCCTTCTCGGCCAATCTCTATACGCTGCCGTCGGATGTCTATCCGCAAGGCGCGGTCGGCACCGTGATCGGGATCGGTGGCGCGATCGGGGCAACCGGCGGCATGTTCATGGCCAAGTTCACCGGCTACGTGCTCGACACGACGCACAGCTACGCCCTGCTTTTCGCGATCTGCGCGAGCGCCTATCTTGTTGCCCTGGCGATCGTGCACCTGCTCTCGCCGCGGCTCGCGCCGGTTCATCTGGACTGAAAGCAGGCGGGCACCCGTAAGGGCGTCCGCCTGCCGTCAATCCGTCGCTTCCCAAAAAAGGGCGGCTCCCGCAAGCAGGAGCCGCCCCCCACCGGGAACCGTTACTTGAGCAGCGAGAGAACGTTCTGCTGCGCCTGGTTGGCCTGTGCGATCATCGCGGTCGAAGCCTGCGAGAGGATCTGGGCCTTGGCCATCTTGGTGGTTTCCACCGAATAGTCGGTATCCTCGATCCGCGAACGGGCATCGGACAGGTTGGCGATATTGCTGGTCATGTTGTTGACCGCCGATTCCAGCCGGTTCTGTCCGCCGCCAAGCGAAGCGCGGCTGGCGTTGACGTCGGCCAGGGCGAGGTCAACATTGTCCATCGTGGTCGAGGCGAGCGCAGTGGTCGTAACGTCGAGCGCGGTGGCAGAGATGTTGGTGCCGTCGATCGCGGTCGAGGTGAGGGTCACGGTCTGGCCGCTCTCTGATCCGGTCTGGATGTCGATGCTGACATCGGTGCCGGCCGTGGTGCTGAACAGGGTGATCCCGTTGAACGTGGTGTTGCCCAGCACGTCGGAGATCTGCTGGGTCAGGTTAGTGACTTCCGACTGCATGGCCGCCCGGTCCGAAGTCTGGAACGTGCCCGAAGCGCCCTGAACCGCCAGTTCGCGGATACGCTGCAGCATGTTGGAGACTTCCGACAGCGCGCCTTCAGCCGTCTGCGCAAGGCTGATGCCGTCATTGGCATTGCGGATGCCCTGGCTCATGCCCTTGATCTGCGAAGTCATCGAGGTAGCGATGGCAAGGCCCGCCGCGTCGTCCTTGGCAGAGTTGATGCGCTTGCCGGTCGACAGGCGTTCCATTGCCGAGCCGAGCATCTTGTCGGCCGCAACTGACGCGTTCGAAGCGCGCAGCGCGGAAATGTTGGTGTTGATGACCGCCATGGTCTGTTGCTCCCGGTGTGTGCGTGCCCCGGGGGTCCGGAGCACCTGAAGCAAAGACCGGCGGCGGCAGACGGAATTTAAGGGGCAGGGTTAATAATTTCCCGGTCAGCCCAGGAAAGCCTTAATGTCGGCCATGAACCGGTCGAACTGATCATGATGCAGCCAATGGCCGGCATCGTCGTAGATCTTGAGTTCGGCATTGCGAAAGCAGGCCAGGCGGCCATCTTCATCCGGGCTGGAAAAGAAGCTGTCCCGCCCCCACAGCAGCAGGCTGGGGCAATCTATAGCGGCCCAGACCTCGCGGATCTGTTCGTAGGTCGCGTCGACTGGATACCAGGCATTTATGTAATGGTCGTACTTCCAGCTGAGCGTACCATCCTCGTTGTGCCGCGTGCCATGCAGCGTGAGATGGCGGGCCTGTGCGTCGGTCAGGTGACGGTTGGCCTCCATCATCCGCGCAAGGGCGGCTTCGAAGTCGGGGTAGGTTCGGCGCGGCCTGGTCGAAATGGACCGGCGCAGTTCGATCCAGCGCCGCATCAGTTCGGCATAGCCCTTTTCGGCCCGCTCGGCGATCGACTTGGCGGTGAATCCCAATCCCTCGATATTGACCATCTTCGCCACGCGCGCGGGATAGATGCCAGCATAGCGCGCAACCACATTGCCGCCGAGCGAATGGCCGATCAGGGTCACCGGCCCGTCGCCGAGCGCATGGATCAACTGCGCAAAGTCGTAGACGAAGGCCGTCAGCGAATAGTCGCCATCGGCCGACCATTCACTGTCGCCGTGGCCGCGCAAGTCGGGGGCAATCACGTGCCAGTCGCGGCGCAGCTCCTCGGCAACGGCATCGAACGACCGGCAGTGATCGCGCCCGCCATGCTGGAGGATCAGGAGCGGCGCTCCTTCATTGCCCCAGTCAAGATAGTGCAGGCGCAGACGCTGCGACAGGAAGGTCTGGGAAACGGGAGCAGGAAGAGACATGGCCGATGCTTGCTCCGGGTCGGCCGGGAGGTCAACCTCGCGGGCCTTTAGCCAGCCGGTGAAGACAATAGGCCTGCGATCCTGTCCTCAAGCCATTCCTGCGCCGCCTGTTCCACGAAACTGTGGCTCGCTCCGGCGCAGATGGACAGGCGGGGATCGGTCCTGTCCCAGTCGCCAAGAAACGCCTGCCCGGTGCGGTCCCGTTCGGCGATCAGCAGCAGCGCCGGGCCCGAAAATCCTGCCAGCCCGGAGGTAATCTCCCGGGCAAGGCTCGTCGGCTCAGCCCGCCGGCTCATGTCGCGCAGTGAGCGCATCAGCCCCTTCAGCGAGACCTTTCCGCCAAGCAGGCGAAGCAGGGCCGCCGGATCGCGCAGCCGCCTGAGATAGTGACTGCGCAAGGCACCGGCCGGCAGGGCCGCCGCCGCTCCATCCGCCTCGTCGCCCTCGATCGTCCAAGGGTTGGACAATACGAGACCGTCACAGCCCAGACCGCTCCCCAGCATCAAGGCGCTTGCCGCGTCGCAATTGCCCCAGGCGACAACCCGCGTCAGCTGCGGTGCCTCGGCTCGGAAGGCCTCAATCGCGGCGCGGATATCTTCGGCCGAGTGTCGAAAGCCGAGGTTGCTCCCTTCGCTGTCGCCAATCCCCCGGCGGTCGAACCGGAATACTGGAAAGCCCCGGGCGGCAAGGCGTGTAGCGAGCAAGGCCTGCCCGTTCCAGGCGCCGCAGCGGATCTCGTTGCCGCCGCTGACGATCAGCAGGCCCGTCGCGGCCGGCGCATCGTCCAGCGTTCCGACCAGCGCCTGGCCTTCGCAGGCGAATGTCAGGTGCCGCCGGGTCATGCGCCAATTCCGGCTGCGACCCTCTGGGCCAGCCCATCGGCCTGCACCGGGTCCTCGCCAGCCTCGGCCCGAAGCCACAGCGCGCCGCCGCCGATATCGCCCTGCGATATCACAGGCCGCCCCTCATCGGGCATCGCTGCTTCGAGCTGGGCGACCATGGCTGGGCCGAGCCGGTAGCCCGCCAGTTCAATTCCCTCGGTCAGCGCCCGAACCAGCAGGTCGTCAGCGCGCTCGGTCCGCCCGGCCTCGCGCGCGGAAAGAACCCGCATCCGCAGCAACTGCCGCAGGATCGTCGCTCCCTTAACCGGGGCGTGGTCCGGCCCCGGCAAGTTCGGCCGGACGAGGGCGCCCCCACGCAGGGCAAGGGCATGGTTCGCGCGAAAATGCTCTGCGGCCGAGGCCATCGCCGCGCGCCAGTCATCAAGGCTGATACTTTCGCCCGGCCGCAGGCTCTCTCCGGTACCGGGCAGGTCGGGCAGGAAGCAATCGATCCCGAGCCGGTCAAGCCGGCGCATCAGTTCCATGGTCTGGCGCCGCAGCCGGTTTGCCTCGTCGAACAGGGCAGGGACCACCAGCATGCGCAGGGCTCGCCCGCGATCGAATACGATCGCCGCTTCCTCGGCCATGCCGTCCGGTATCGGGCAGGGCCAGGATGAAATCATCGGCTGATATCAGGCCAGCTTGGCGCGGGCGAAAGCGAGCAGCGAACCATAGCTTTCGAGCAGTTCGCCATCGACCTCGTCATCCTCGATGATGAAGCCCAGCCGGTCTTCCATCTCGGTCAGAAGGCCTGCGACGGACATCGAATCGAGTTCCGGCAAGTGGCCGAACAGGCCCGTCTCGGCATCGAAGGCCGCAACTTGCGTGGCGGAAAGACCCAGCACATCAGCCAGGATCTGGCGCAGGCTCTGGTCGATATCGATGTTCATTCGCAGCCCCGGACGGATTCCCTTGAACGCGCGCCTCTAGCGACGGAGCAGCCGGCGGGCAAGGCGCGGCCAGGCGCGCGGTGCTTTTGGCCAGAGTGCGTCGATCTGATAGCGTAGCCTGATATCATCCATCCAGTCCCGCTTGTAGGCATTGTCGCCGGTCCCGAAGTCAACCAGTTTGACCCGGTCGCGGTCGATCACTTGCTCGAACAGGGCCGCGCTGAGCACCGTGCCGGGAGACTGCGCCTTGCCGTCCTCGCGGTGAGCGAGCTTGTGAATGTAGGCGGTCCCGTCCTCGACCGTCCAGAACTGCGCCGCCACGGCGCGGCCCTCGACATGGGCCAGCCCCATACGCAGCCGCCCGGCGGCGCCCTCGGCCTCGGCAAAGGCCCGGAGCAGGGCCGGGTTGCCCTCCTCAGGCTTCCAGCTCGCGGCGTAGATTTCCTCGTAGGCCTGCCAGACCTCGGGGCGGAACGTGCCGAACAGTTCGGTCGCCACCCGCCCGCTCCTGCGCTTCAGCATGGTGCGCAGGGCACCGGGGCGCCCGGCAAGGAATGCGGCATAGTCCCGTCCGTCCAACGCCAGCACGTGATTGCTGTCGTGAACCGCCATCCGCACGGCCCAGCCCGCCCTGCGCAGGGCCTCTGTCAGCGCAGTGGCACTCCCGTCCTCGTCCGGCACCTGTTCCAGCACCAGGCGCCAGCCGCGCCGGGGCAGGTCGCGGCCGAGAGCTTCGAACAAGGGCAGGGAGGCAGCATCCCTGCTCACCAGCGGTCGCCATCGAAAAGTGTACCAGTTGGCCAGCGGACGGATGACGCCGCCGCGTTCCGTCAGCGCCATCAGCGCGCTGTGGCCATCGCTGCGGGCCAGGGCATAGAACGGCGCAACGCCGCCATGGGCGCAGAGCAGTCGCCACCACTCCGCCCTGTCGAAGGGCCCGCGCGCGTCCGCCAGAGCGGCGTTCAGCTGGTCCGCGAGGCCCGGAACCCTTGACGCTTTGTCAAGCTCGGCCAGATAGATTACGTCGTTCACCATCACTCCGGCAGGAACCGTATTCTCCTTGGCCCAAGTCCAGACCAGCCCCGCGGCCCGGCCGCTGGATCACCTCGCACAGGCCGGAGCGGATGAAGCGCCGGCACTGCTTTTGCGTAGCGGGGCACTAACCTACAAGGACTTAAGAACGCGTATCGCGGCCCTTGCCGGATGGCTGGCCAGCATCGTGCCCGAACCGGGCGCGCGGGTGGCAACATGGGCCGCCAAGGGCGAGATGACCTGCCTCATGCCGCTGGCCGCGGCGCGCGCCGGGCTGGTTCACGTGCCGGTCAACCCGCTGCTCAAGCGTGCCCAGGTCGCCCATATCCTGGCGGACAGCGGCGCGCGCCTGCTGATCGGTTCTCCGGCCCGCCTCGCCACGCTTCATCCAGATGATATCGCAGGCCTATATCGGAGCTTTGGCGAGGATGAGGCCCTGGCCCAAGCCTATGCCGCCGGGCGCGAACTGGGGCCCTCGGCCGCCGATCCGGCCGGCCTTGCCGCCATCCTCTATACCAGCGGGTCGACCGGCCGACCCAAGGGCGTGATGCTCAGCCACGCCAACCTGTGGCTCGGCGCCGAAAGCGTCGCCTCCTATCTGGACCTGACCCCAAAGGATCGTGTGCTGGCGGTTCTTCCGCTCTCGTTCGACTATGGCCAGAACCAGTTGCTCTCGACCTGGTTCGCCGGCGGAGCAGTCGCGCCTCTGGACTATCTGACCCCGCGCGACGTGATCAAGGCGATAGCCCGCCATGATATCACCACGCTGGCCGCCGTGCCGCCGCTCTGGGTGCAACTTACCGAGCTGGACTGGCCGCCGGAAGTCGCTGCCGGGCTGCGCCGTCTGACCAACAGCGGCGGCGCCCTGACGGTCGATCTTGTTCGCCGTCTCCGTTCCCTGTTCCCCAACGCCCGCCTGTTCCCGATGTACGGGCTGACCGAGGCCTTCCGCTCGACCTATCTCGATCCAGCCCTGGTCGACCTTCACCCGACCTCCATGGGCAAGGCGATCCCCCATGCCGAGATCCTCGTCATCAACGATCGCGGCGAACTGGCCGCTGACGACGAGGAGGGCGAACTGGTTCATTGCGGGCCGCTTGTCGCGCAAGGCTATTGGCAAGATCCTGAGCGGACTGCCGAGCGCTTCCGTCCGGCGCCGGCCATGTCGCGCCATGGAGGCACGGCGGTGTGGTCGGGCGACCGGGTGCGCCGCGACAGGGAAGGGCTGCTCCATTTCGTTGGCCGGCGCGATGCGATGCTCAAATCCGCTGGCAATCGCATCAGCCCCCAGGAGATCGAGGAAGCGGCGCTGGCGACCGGGCTCGTGGCCGAAGCCGTGGCCCTCGGCGTGGCTGACGAACGGCTCGGACAGGCCGTTCACCTCATAGTGCGGCCGGCGCCGGGGTTTTTAGAAAATGAAGAAGAATTGCGATCTATCCTGATGAAGGAATTGCCAAACTTTATGCAGCCAAAGGTCATCCACTGGCGTTCTGCGATGCCGATCGGCCCCAACGGAAAGATTGATCGGACAGGTCTTCAGGCGGAGCTGGTGGCATGAAGCTGCTTGGGCCGATTCCACCATATTTCAGTAGCATAAATGGTATTCTTGAAATTTCGGGTGAGGTATCTGAAGCCTTGGTTGCCCGGGCCGGATCAAGCCCGCTGTTCATCTATTCAGCCGAAATCATCCGCCAGCGCGTGGCCAGCCTCCGCGCCGCAATGCCCAGCTCAATTGGTTTGCATTATGCCGTAAAAGCAAATCCATTCCTTCCATTAATTCATGTAATGTCTGAACTTGTGGATGGTTTCGACATTGCCTCGGCTGGCGAACTGGCAAACCTACTCGGGGCGGGCATCGATCCGCGTAAGGTTTCCTTCGCCGGCCCGGGCAAGCGGGATGCCGAACTGGAAGCGGCTATCACGGCGGGGGTAACGCTGAACCTCGAATCCGAGGCCGAGGCTGATCGCGCTCTCGCCATCGCCGAGCGCCTCTCGCGCACCCCGCGCCTCGCCATCCGGGTGAACCCGTCGTTCGACCTCAAGGGCTCTGGCATGAAGATGGGCGGCGGTGCCAAGCCGTTCGGGCTGGACGAGGACCGGGTTCCGCCCCTGGCCCGGCGGATCGTTGCGTCCGGGGCCGAGTGGCGCGGCTATCACATCTTCGCCGGAAGCCAGGCCATTTCGGCCGAGGCCATCATCGAAACGCAGCGCCAGACGCTCGAGCTTGCCGCCCGCCTCGGGCGGGAGAGCGGCGTTCCGGTTCCTCACGTCAATCTCGGCGGCGGGTTCGGCATTCCCTATTTTCCGGGCGATACCCCGCTCGATCTCCCGGCTGTGGGCGCCGCCCTCGGGGACCGCATGGCAAGCCTGCCCGAAGAACTGGCGAAGACGGAGTTCTGCATCGAACTCGGCCGCTATCTGGTCGGCGAGGCCGGCGTCTACCTGACCCGTGTGATCGAACGAAAGGAAAGTCACGGCGAAGTCTTCCTCATCGTCGATGGCGGAATGCACCACCAACTGGCCGCATCGGGCAATTTCGGGACGGTGGTACGCCGCAACTACCCGGTGGCCATCGCCACGCGCTTCGATGCCCCGGTCGAGGAAGAGGCCAGCGTCGTCGGCTGCCTGTGCACCCCGCTTGATCGCCTTGCCGACAAGGCCGGTTTTCCGCGCGCCGAAGCGGGCGATCTGGTCGCGGTTTTCTGCGCCGGAGCCTATGGCGCCACGGCCAGCCCGATGCATTTCCTCGGCCATGGCCCCGCCGCCGAAATCCTCGTTTAACTTCCTGATTCTACTCGTCCCATTCCGGGACGGCACGCGCAAGCAGCTGGAATCCCCGTAGTTCCGGGGAGATCACTAACCGGTTGTTCACCCTTTTTGACCATAGCGGGCAGGTGAACGGGCAGGCCCGGGGGGCAGCGCGGCATCGACGGGTGCTTCGCGCGGTGCCGCCGGTCTGCCCCGCGCGAAGGAAGTGATGATGCCGAAGACCCGCGTTTCCTGGCTGCTTGCCGGCTGTGCCATGACCAGCCTGTCGCTCGCCGGATGCGCCACCGCCAGCAAGGGGCCGACCCTGCCTCCGGCATCGTTCGTTGCCATGCAGGAGGGGCCGGGCGAGGACTACGTGATCGGCCCGCTGGACGAGTTGACGATCTTCGTCTGGCGCAATCCCGAACTCGGCGCCAGCGTCCAGGTCCGCCCCGACGGGCGCATCACCACGCCGCTGATCACCGACATGCCGGCCGTGGGCAAAACGCCGTCGATGCTGGCTGAGGACCTCAAGCTTCAGCTTTCCCAATATATTCAGGAGCCGCTGGTCTCGGTCATCGTCAACAAGTTCTCCGGCACCTTCAGCCAGCAGGTCCGTGTGGTCGGTGCAACCGGCAAGCCGGCCTCGATCCCCTACCGTGCCAACATGACCGTGCTCGACGCCATGATCGCCGTCGGCGGCCTTTCCGAATTTGCCGCGGGCAACCGGGCCAAGTTGATCCGCTTCGACAAAGGGAGCGGCCATCAGCAGGAATATGCCCTGCACCTGGCTGACTTGCTCAAGAAGGGTGAAAGCAAGGCCAACGTGATGCTGATGCCGGGCGACGTCATCATCATCCCGGAAAGCGCGTTCTGAGGTGCGGCGATGAACGGCCTCATCGACGAACTGCGCGCGGCCCTGTTCAGCGTCTGGCATCGCCGCTGGATCGCGCTCGGCGTGGCCTGGGGCGTCTGCCTGCTGGGCTGGCTCGCCGTGGCCACCGTACCCAATTCATACCAGTCTCGCGCCCGCATCTTCGTTCAGCTCGACGATCCGCTGGCTGACCAGATCGGCATCGGCATGGGTGATCGCCGCCGCGACATCGACCGCGTGCGCCAGACCCTGACGAGCGCGGTCAGCCTGGAAAAGGTCGTCCGCTCGACCTCGCTGGGCGATGGCATCAACACGCCCAAGCAGATGGAAAACATGGTCCTTGCGCTCGGCAAGGCGGTCAAGGTCGTCAACCAGCAGGACAACCTGTTCGAGATCACCGCCGTCTCGACCGATGGCTCGCTCCCCGACGCGCAGAGCGCCCGGCTCGCGCAGGACATCGTCCAGAAGCTGATAGATATTTTCCGCGAGGAGAACCTCGCCGGCGGGCGCGGCGAGATGAGCGACACGATCGCCTTCATGAACCAGCAGCTCGCTGACCGCCAGAAGCAGCTTGAAGCCGCCGAACAGCGCCGCCTTACCTTCGAGGCGAAGTATCCCGAACTGTCGCAGGGCGGCGCCTCGCTGGTCCAGCGGATGGAAGCGGGCCGTGCCCAGGTGCGCGATCTCGATGCCGACATCGCCGCCGCCCAAAGCGCGCTGGCCGCGATCAACGGCCAACTGGCCGGAACCCCGTCCACGCTGAGCGGCCCTGGAACCGGCGGTGCGCGCGGCGCACTGTCCGATGCGCAGGCGCAGCTTGCCGCCATGCGCGCCCGCGGGCTGACCGACAGCCACCCCGACGTCATCGCCATGAAGAACCAGGTAGCCCAGCTGCGCGCCGCCACCGCCTTCGAAGGTCCGGCCACCGGCACGCCCAACCCGGCCTATTCTTCGCTTCAGTCAATCCGCGCCGAAAAGCAGGCCAATCTCCAGGCCCTGCAGACCCGCCGTGCCTCGGCCCAGGCCGATCTGGCCCGGGTCGATGCCCAGCAGATCGAGAATCCGGCCGTCGCTGGCGAGGCCCAGCGCATCAGCCGCGATTACGACGTGCTCAAGCAGCAGTACGACAAGCTGCTGCAGGACCGCGAGGCCCTGCGCCTGCGCGGGCAGGTCGAGGATGAGCGCAGCGCGGTCAAGTTCCAGGTGATCGACCCGCCGACCACCCCGCGCTCGCCGGTTGCCCCCAATCGCCCGCTGCTCCTGCTCGGGGTGCTGGTGATCGGCATCGGCGCGGGCGTGGCGGCGGCCTTCGCGGTCGCCCAGCTGCGTTCGACTTTCCAGACCACGGCCCGGCTCGAAAAGGCGCTCGGCCTTCCGGTGCTCGGCGCGATCTCGCATACGCTGACCGACAGCGCCCGCGCGCTGCAGGGCAAGCGGCTCAAGTATTTCATCGCCGGTTCGGCGGCGCTGGGGGGCGTGTTCGTCATGCTCCTCGCCGCCGAGATGATCCAGCGCGGCATGGTGGCGTGAGGAGCCGGCGATGACTGAACAGAAGAAGATCCCGCTGCCCTCCTCGGTCGAACGGGCGATTTCCGGCTTCGACCTCTCGAAACTCGGCGGCATCGCCAGCCCCGGCAATCTTCCGCCCGACGCGCGCCAGCGCGTGGTGATGCGCGAGCTGACGATCGAGCCCATGCCCGAGCCGCCGGCGGAAGCCGTTCCGGCCGAAACACCAGAACCGCGCCACGCGGTTCCGATGCGCCCCGAACCTTTGACAGCCGCTCCCGTTGCTTTCCCGCAGGTATTCCACGCCGTCGACCGCGTCCATCTGCGCAATCAGGGCATGATCGTTCCCGAGGGCAGCGTCACCGCGCTGCTTGAGGAGCTGCGCATCGTGAAGCGCCAGCTTCTGGTCCAGTCGGCCGATCTGCGCCGGGGTGGGATGGGCGCTGCGGCCCAGCGCGTCCTGATCTGCTCCCCGCTTCCGGGCGAGGGCAAGACCTACACGGCGGTCAATCTCGCGCTCGCCATCGCGGCGGAAAAGGAAAGCGAGGTGATCCTCGTCGATGCCGATTTCGCCAAGCCGTCAGTGCTCTCCACGCTCGGCCTGCCCGGCGGGCCGGGCTTGATGGACGCCCTGGCCGATCCGGCGATCGACGTGGCGGACTGTGTGCTCGGCACCGACATTCCCGGCCTCTGGGTCCTGCCCGCCGGCAACGCGACCACGGCCGACACCGAATACCTCGCCTCATCGCGCACCCGTTCCGTGCTCGACCGGCTCACCCAGGGCGCCCCCCACCGCATGGTGATCTTCGACAGCCCGCCCGCGCTGGCCGCCTCTCCGGCTGCCGAACTGGCGAAATATGTCGGGCAGGCGCTCGTCATCGCCCGCGCTGACCGGACCGGACAGTCCGCGCTGGAAGACGCGATCTCGCTGCTCTCGGCCTGTCCGAACATCCAGTTGCTGCTCAATGCGGTGCGTTTCTCCCCGTCCGGCCGCCGCTTCGGCACCTACTACGGTTACAAGGGATAGGCGCGGTGCGGATACGTCTCCTCCTGCTATCCGGCGCCGCGCTGGCCGTCGCCGCGCTTCCCGCCAGCGCGCAGACCATCGGCTATGGCTCGTCCAGCGAAGCCGCGACCGGCTCCGACAGCCCTGCCGAAGATTCGTCCGCTCAGGGCGACGAGGCCTACGGCTTGCCGCAGGGCAAGAAAATGCCCGGCACCGGCCGCAATGGCCACCGCGAAAAGCTGAAGCTCCAGCCCTATATCGAGGCGGCGCAGGTGATGACCGCCGACCTCTCGCCCGATCACGACGTCCTCACCTGGACCACGCTCGCGGCCGGGGTCGACGGCCAGATCAAGAACCGGTCGAGCGAGGCGGCCTTCTCGGTCCGCTACCAGCGCACCATCGGCTACGGCAGGGCAGCGGATTCAGGCACCCTGAGCGGGCTGGTCCGTGGCGGCACGGTGATCGTCCCCAACACGCTCAGCCTCGAAGGCGGTGCTCTCGCCACCCGCACCACGATCGGCGCCAGCGGCCAGAGCCTGCCCGGCGGCTTCAAGCCCGGCGGATCGAGCCGGATGTGGGCCGCCTATGCCGGGCCCAACCTCACCACCCATGCCGGGCCCGCCGCGGTCAACGGCTACTACCGCGTCGGCTATACCGAACTCGGCAACAGCACCTCGATCACGGCCAACGGCGCGGCCGCCAGTGCCGACCTTTTCGATCACTCCTGGGTGCAGAGCGCGGGCCTCCATGCCGGCGTAGGCGCGGGCGAGGTCCTGCCGGTCGGTCTCGGAGCCGGCGCGGCGTGGTACCGCGAAGACATTTCCAACCTCGCCCAGCGCGTCGATGATTTCACCGCCCGCGCCGACATCACCGTGCCGGTCGACACCAATTTGGCCCTCGTCGGCGGCGTCGGCTGGGAAAAAGTCGAGATCTCCAGCCGCGACGTCCTGCGCGACAGCTCGGGCGCCCCGGTCATCGGCGCCGACCTGCGCTACGTCACCGATAATTCCGCCCCCCGCCAGATCGCCTACGAAAGTACCGGTGTGATCTGGGACGCCGGGGTAACCTGGCGCCCCAGCCGCCGCACCGCGCTCGAGGCCCATGTCGGCTGGCGCTATGGCGGCACCACGGCCTATGGCTCGTTCGGGTGGATGCCCAACCGGCGCACCATCGTGAACGTCTCGGTCTATGACAGCATGTCGGGCATCGGCGGCACGATCAACCGCGCTCTGGTCTCCCTGCCGAGCGATTTCCTCGCCCAGCGCGATCCGGTCACCGGCGATATCAACGGCTGCGTGGTCACGCTCCAGCCCGGCGCCTGCGTCACCGGCGCCTTCGGCTCGGCCCGCTCGGCCACGTTCCGCGGGCGCGGGGTCATGGCCAGCTACTCCACCCAGATCGGCGGCTTCGGCACGGGGCTTGCCGGGGGTTATGACAACCGCAAGTTCATCGCCGCGCCGGGCACGATCCTCGCCAGCGCCAATGGCGTGATCGACGAGACCACCTGGCTCTCGGCCTGGTTCAACGGCCGCCTCGGCCCGCGCACCACCTTCGGCAGCTATGTCTTCGCCAACTGGTATCACTCAGGGCAAGTGCCGAACGGCGACGGTACCGCCTTCGGCGTGACCGGTTCGCTCAGCCACACCTTCGATCAACACCTGTCGGCCAATGCCGCGCTCTCGCTCTACGGGCTGGAACGCGAGGCGGCCGAAAACACCTGGAACGCCTCTGCCCTGGTGGGCATGCGTTACGCATTTTGACCAAGCTTCATTCTGAACCACGCGGAAAACGGGAACAGGAGACCTCGATGTACGACGAATTCTATGGCTTTTCCGCCCGCCCGTTCCAGCTCACGCCGGACGCGGCCTTCTATTTCGAGAGCCTGACGCACCGCAAGGCGCTGTCCTACCTCGGCTATGGCCTCGCCCAGGGCGAAGGCTTCATCGTCATTACCGGCGAGGTCGGCGCGGGCAAGTCGACCCTTGTCGCGCACCTCATGGCCACGATCGACCCCCAGCGGCTGACCGCAGCGCAAGTCGTCACCTCGGCGCTGAACGGCGAGGAGATCATCCACGTCGTCGCGCAAGCCTTCGGCCTGGTCATCGACGGGCATGACAAGGCCTCGGCGCTCGCCGCGATCGAGGGCCTGCTCCACGCCGAGGCGCGCGGCGGCCGCCGCTGCCTGCTGGTGGTGGACGAGGCGCAGAACCTCTCGATCGAGGCGATCGAGGAACTGCGGATGCTCTCCAACTTCCAGCTCGGCGCCCAGCCGCTGCTACAGACCCTGCTGCTCGGCCAGCCCGAGTTCCGCGACCTGCTCCAGTCGAGCCCCGAACTGGAACAGCTGCGCCAGCGCGTCATCGCCACCCACCACCTCGATGCGATGGAGGCCGATGAAATCCGGCCCTATATCGAGCACCGGCTCAAACTGGTCGGCTGGGAAGGGCGCCCGCAGATCGCGGCCGATGTCTACCCCGCGCTCTACGAAGCTTCGGGCGGCGTTCCGCGCCGGGTCAACCAGATCGCCAATCGCCTGTTCCTGATGGGTTCGGTCGAGCAGCGCGATCTCTTCGACGCCGACCTCTTCGCCCGCGTCCTCGCCGAGGTGCGGACCGACACCGGCCTTGCTCCGGCCCGCGAGGTGGTCCATCCCCAGTTCTCGCCTCCGGCGCCGCCGATGGCCCACCCGGCTGTCGCTCCGGAGCCGATCGACGCCGTGCCGTTCGAGGAAATGAAGGCCGCCTTCGCAGAACGCGACGCCCTGATTTCCGAGCTTCAGCAGGCCGTGATCGAACTGGCCAACAGCGTCGAGCAGCCGGCCCCGGCCGCCGCTGTGCCATCAGCCGAACTCACCGCTCTCGCCCAGCGCCTCGGCGCGATGGAACAGCGCCTCGTCCAGCAGGAGGCCAGCGTCAAGCACGCCCTCGCCATGCTGATCGAGTGGCTGGAGGCAGACCAGAAGGCCGCCGCCTGATCGCGGCAGGGGGATCGGCGTGACGGTGATCAATGGCCTCTCGGTCGATGTCGAGGAATGGTTCCAGGTCGGCGCCTTCGAGCGCGTGATCGATCCGGCCGCGTGGGGCAGTTATGCCCCCCGGGTCGAGGACAATTGCGCCCGGATTCTCGATCTTTTCGCCGCTGCCAATGCCCGCGCCACTTTCTTCACCCTCGGCTGGATCGCGCGCCGCCACCCAGCGCTGATCCGCCGTATCGCCGATGCCGGGCACGAGATCGCCAGCCACGGCCTTGCCCATGCCCGCGTCTTCACCCTCGGCGCCAGGGTCTTTGGCGAAGATCTCGCCGAAAGCCGCAAGGCGCTGGAGGATGCCTCGGGCCAGCCGATCCTCGGCTACCGCGCGCCCAGCTTCTCGATCGACGCGCGCACCCCGTGGGCCTTCGATGTCCTCGCCGAGCAGGGCTACGCCTATTCCTCCAGTGTCGCTCCCGTCGCCCACGATCATTACGGCTGGCGCGAGGCCCCGCGCTTCGCCTTTCGCCCGCTGTCGGACAGCGCACTCATCGAGATCCCGGTCACCACCGCCGAATTCGTCGGTCGCCGCCTCGCGGCCGGGGGAGGGGGCTTCTTCCGCGTCTTGCCCTACGCCTTCTCGCGCTGGGCGATCCGGCAGGTCAATGCCGCCGGCCGACCGGCCGTGTTCTATTTCCACCCGTGGGAGATCGACCCCGGCCAGCCCCGCGTGGCCCATGCCCCGCTGCGCTCGCGCCTCCGGCACTATACCAAACTCGACCAGATGGCCGGCAAGCTGGCCACCCTGCTCGAAGACTTTACCTGGGGCCCGATGCACCGGATCGTTTCCGCCGAGGCCGCCCGCGCGCCCTTGTTCGTGCCCCAGCCTGCGCGCCGCGCCGCATGAACGCGCCTTTCGCTCCCCCGCGCGCCACGATCCGCCTTGCCGAGGTGGCGAATGAGGCCGCGCCCCTGAACGCCTTCCTCGCCGATCATCCCGATGCCACCCCGTTCCACCGGCCTGACTGGCTGCTGGCCGTCGAACAAGGCACGGCCAATCGCGCCATGGCTCTCGTTGCAGAACAGGGCAGGGCGCTCACCGCCTATCTGCCGCTCAGCGAGATCCACTCCCCGCTGTTCGGCCGAATGCTGGCATCGACCGGCTTTGCCGTCGGCGGCGGACTTCTCCTGTCCGAAGGAGCGGACGCGGCCCCGATCATCCACGCTGCCGAACGCCTCGCGCTCAGCCTGTCCTGTCCGGCAATCGAACTGCGCGGCGGATCGCTGCCCGAACGCTCGCCCGAATGGCGCCACCGCACCGAAAGCCACGCCGGGTTCGTTGCCCCGTTGGCGGGCAATGACGAGGCCCAACTTCTCGCCATTCCGCGCAAGCAGCGCGCCGAAGTGCGCAAGGGCCTCGAACAGCCGCTGACCGTCCACGTCGGCACGGCCGCGGACGACCGCGCCGCCCATTACGCGGTCTATGCGGAAAGCGTGCGAAACCTCGGCACCCCCGTATTCCCCCGCGCCCTGTTCGACGCCGTGCTCGACCGCATGGGTCCGGCGGCCGACATCCTCACCGTGCGGCACGATGGTGCCCCGGTCGCATCGGTCCTCTCGCTCTATCATGGCGGCGCGGTCATGCCCTACTGGGGCGGCGGAACCATGGCCGCCCGGGCCCTGCGCGCCAACGACCGGATGTATTTCGAACTGATGCGCCATGCCCGACAGCGCGGCTGCACCCGGTTCGATTTCGGCCGCTCCAAGACCCATTCCGGTGCCTGGCATTTCAAGCGCAACTGGGGCTTCACTCCCGAACCGCTGGCCTATGCGACATGGACCGCGCCCGGCGCCCCCTTGCGTGATGCCGACCCCACCAGCGCCAAGCACGCCGCCCGCATCGCCGCATGGCGGCGCCTGCCATTGTCCATTGCCAATCGCCTTGGGCCGTTCATCGCGCGGGGGCTCGGCTGATGAGCGAGATCCTGTTCCTCTCCCACCGCATTCCCTTCCCGCCTGACCGGGGAGACAAGATCCGCTCGCACCACCTGCTCAAGCGGCTCGCCGCGATTGCCCCGGTCCACGTCGCCACTTTCGCGGACGACGAACAGGACGCCGCTCACGAAGTCGAATTGGCGATCACCGCGCGCTCGTGGCGCCTTGTTCGTCGCCGCCTGCCGCTGCCGCTGGCCGGAGCCATGGCCCTTGCCCGCGGCCTTCCGGTCAGCCTGACCGCCTTCCGCGATTCCCGGATCGCAGACTTCGTAGCCGAAACCCTGCGTGTCAGGTCGATCTCGACCATCGTCGTCTTCTCCGGCCAGATGGCCCAATATGTCCCGGCAGACTTCGCCGGGCAGGTGATCGTCGATTTCGTCGACGTCGATTCCGCCAAGTTCGATGCCTATGCCGCCGATGCCCGCTGGCCGATGCGCTGGGTCCACGCCCGCGAGGGCCGTCTGCTCGCCGCCGAGGAAGCGCGCGTCGCCATGCGGGCCGATGCCGCCCTGTTCATCTCGCCCGAGGAAAGCGCGCTGTTCTCCGCCCGGCTGGCTCCGGCCCAGCGCGCGCGCTCCTCGCTCGTCACGCTCGGCAACGGGATAGACACGGACCTGTTCGATCCGGCCATCGTCACCCCTGAGCCGCAAATGGCCGCGCTATCCGGTCCGCCGCTGATCTTCACCGGGCAGATGGACTATCCGCCCAACGTCGATGCCGTGGTTCGCGCCGCCACCCGGGTCATGCCGCTTATCCGCGCCGTCGTGCCCGACGCGACCTTCCACGTGGTCGGCCGCAAGCCGGCACCGGCGGTCATGGCTCTGCAGGGCGTAAACGGCACCCATGTCTGGGGCCGGGTGGAGGATGTCCGCCCCTGGCTCAAGGGAGCCGATCTGGCGCTGGTTCCCTTGCAGATCGGGCGCGGGGTACAGAACAAGGTGCTGGAGGCCATGGCCATGGCGCTCCCTGTCGTCGCCAGCCCGCAGGCCGCCACCGGCATCCCCGCCGTGGCCGCCCGCGATCTTGCCATCGGTCACAGCGACGAGGATCTCGCCGCCCAGTGCCTGTCCCTGCTGGCAGACCGTCGCGGCGCTCGCCGGATCGGCCTTGCCGCCCGCCGCTTCGTCGAGCAGGCCCACAACTGGGATGCCGTCCTCGCCCCGCTGCCCGCCCTGATCGCCGTTGGCAAAGCCCGCCGCAATGCCGCCTGAGGCCGCCGCCCGGCCATCCCCGGCACCGGGCATCCCGGCCGGATGGCGTGCGCCGCTGGCAGGGCTGGGCGCCGTCACCCTCGCACTGCTCATCGCCTTTGCCCGGGACTGGGCCGAGATGGCTGGGCAATGGTGGAACAGCTCGACCTACAATCACGTGGTCCTGATCCCCCCGATCCTTGGCTGGCTGGTCTGGCAGCGCTGGCCGCAACTGAGCCGTCTCGCGCCTGCCCCGTGGTGGCCCGGCCTCGTCCTGTTCGCTCTGGCCCTGTTCGGCTGGGTGCTAGGGACGTTCGCGGGCTTTTCACTGGTCTCGCAGGCCGGTGCAGTGGCCATGCTCGGCGCTGCCGTGCTGGCCCTGCTCGGCCCGCGCATCGGCTGGGCGCTTGCCTTCCCGCTGGGCTACATGGCCTTCCTCGTCCCCTTCGGCGACGAACTGATCCCGCCCCTGCAGACGGTCACCGCCAAACTCACCATCGCCCTTGTTCACCTCTCGGGCATCCCCGCCGCGATCGACGGCGTGTTCATCGATACACCCGCCGGCCTGTTCGAGGTTGCCGAAGCCTGCTCGGGCATCAAGTTCCTGATCGCGATGATCGCCTTCGGGGTTCTCGCCGCCCATCTCTGCTTCACCAGTCCGTGGCGCCGCGCCGCATTCCTTGTCCTGTGCGCTGCGATCCCCGTCCTCGCCAACGGCGTGCGGGCCTGGGGCACGATTGCCGTCGCTCAGGTGAAAGGCACCGCATGGGCCGGGGGCTTCGATCACATCATCTACGGCTGGATCTTCTTCGGCGCGGTAATCGCCGCGATCATCGCCCTGTCCTGGCGCTTTTTCGACCGCGCGCCCGACGCTGCGGTGGTCGATCCCGCAGCGATCGAGCGCTCCGCGCTGCTTGCGCACCTATCCGCCCAGCGCCTCGGCCTTGCGCCGGCGCTCACCATCATCGCCCTGCTGACCGCCGCGGGGCAGGGCTGGGCCGCCGCTGCCGACCGTCTTGACGCCCCCCTGCCGCGCCAGATCCACTTGCCCGAAGTGCCCGGCTGGCACAGGGCCAACTATGCGCCCCTGCTAGGCTGGCAACCACGCGCCAGCGGCGCCGAACACCGCCTGCTCGGCCGCTATGCCGACGATCGCGGCCATACCGTCGACGTGTTCTTCGCGCTCTATTCGGGCCAGTCCGAAGGGCGCGAGGCCGGCGGCTTCGGAGAAGGGGCACTGACCCCGGAAAGCGGCTGGGCATGGCGCGCCGATGGGCCGGCAGTCGCGGGTGGCAAGTCCGAACGCCTGCTCGGCAAGGGCAGGGCCGAACGCCTCGCCGAAACCTACTACCGCACCGGCAGCCTGCTGACCGGCTCCAACATGCGCCTCAAGCTCGCCAACATCGCCGACCGCCTTTTGCTGCGTCCGCGCCCGACCATGCTCCTGATCCTGTCCGCCGAAGCCCCCGCCGGCAGCGACGAGCCCGAACGGGCGGTCAATGCGTTCCGCGCCTCGGCCGGCCCGCTCGATCGGTGGATGGACCGCGTGGCCCAAGTCCGGTAGGCCGCTCCTCGCATGTGCGGTATTGCCGGTCTCTACCATCTCGCTACCCCCAAGCCGGTCGATCCCGCGCGGCTCGAGCGGATGGCCGATGCCATGGTCCATCGCGGCCCCGACGGCGGCGGTGTCTGGACCGGACCCGGCGTCGGCCTTGCCCACCGCCGCCTTTCGATCATCGACGTCGCCGGCTCGCCCCAGCCCATGGCCAGCAGCGATGGCCGCTGCATCCTCGTCTTCAACGGCGAGATCTACAATTTCCGCGAACTGCGAGCCGAACTGAAGGCCGCCGGGGCCACCTTCCACACAGACGGTGATAGCGAGGTGATCCTCGCCGCCTGGCAGAAATGGGGCGTGGACTGCCTGCCGCGCCTGTCCGGCATGTTCGCTTTCGCAATCTACGATCTTGCCGCCCGCACCCTGCTCCTCGCGCGTGACCGGCTTGGGGTGAAGCCCCTGTTCCTCGCCCCGCTCAGCGACGGCAGCCTCGCCTTCGCCTCCGAACTCAAGGGACTGCTCGCTCACCCGCTGCTGAGGCGCGAAGCCGATCCGCTGGCGGTCGAGGATTACCTCGCCTGGGGATATGTCCCGGATCACCGCTCGATCCTCAAGGGCGTGGAGAAGCTACCCGCCGGGCACTACCTCCTGCTCCGCCATGGCGCCCCGCTGCCGTGCCCGGTGCGTTGGTGGGACATTTCCTTTGCCGAGCGCCATCGCGGCAAGGCCGCCGATCTCGAGGCCGAGTTGCTCCACCACCTGCGCGAAGCGGTGTCCTCGCGGATGGTGGCCGATGTGCCGCTGGGCGCCTTCCTGTCGGGCGGGGTGGACAGTTCCAGCGTCGTCGCCCTCATGGCGGAAATCAGCGCCGATCCGGTCCGCACCTGCTCGATTGGCTTCGATGCCGCCGCGCTGGACGAGACCTCCTATGCCGACGAGGTCGCCCGCCGCTTCGGGACCGACCATCGCAGCCGGACCGTCTCGGCCGACGATTTCGATCATGTCGATACTCTCGCGGCCATGTTCGACGAACCCTTTGCCGATGCTTCGGCCCTGCCGACATGGCGGGTCTGCCAGCTGGCGCGCGAAAGCGTCACCGTGGCCCTGTCCGGAGACGGGGCGGACGAAGCTCTGGCCGGATACCGCCGACACCGCTTCCACCATGCGGAGGACCGTTTGCGCCGCCTCCTGCCCCAGCCCTTGCGCGGCCCCCTGTTCGGTGCGCTCGGCTCGCTTTACCCCAAGGCGGACTGGGCCCCGCGCCCGCTGCGGGCGAAGAGCACCTTGATTTCGCTCGCCTCGTCCAGCGACCTTGGCTATTGTCAGGCCCTTGCGATCGTTCCTGAAAGCGGGCGCCAGGCCCTCTATTCACCGCAACTCAAGGCCCAGCTTGGCGATTACCGGGCCGAACAGCCTCTGCTCGAGCTCATGGCCCGCGCCCCGGCGCGCAGCGGGCTGGACCGTGCTCAATATGCCGATCTCGCCTTCTGGCTGCCCGGCGATATCCTGACCAAGGTCGATCGCACCTCGATGGCCGTCAGCCTCGAAGCGCGCGAGCCGCTGCTCGATCACCGCCTGCTGGAATTTTCGGCCCGCCTGCCGGAAAACCTGCGGATCAGGCAGGGGCAGGGCAAATGGCTGATGAAGCAGGCCATGCGCCGCTACCTGCCCGAACCGATCCTGTTTCGCCCCAAGCAGGGCTTCGTCACCCCGATCGCCCAATGGTTTCGCGGCCCCTTGGCCGAAACCGCGCGCACCATTGCCACCTCGGCCACTCTGGCGCGGACAGGCTGGTTCGATCCCTCCCGCATCGGCGCGCTGGCGGAGGCCCACATCTCCGGCCGGGCCGACAATTCCCGGCTGCTCTGGCAGCTCCTCATGCTCGACCGTTCGTTGACCCGGCTCAAGATCGCCTGAATCCTCGGGACTCTATGGTAAGCAGTTCTTAAACGATTTGCCCTAGAGCCCAGACGAATGGTCAACCTTGACGGATGATGCAAAAGCACCGCAATCTCTACGTCGCAGTCTTTGCGCTCTTCACATACGCTTTCGCGTGGTGGATTTTTGCCGCACCGGTCGATCAGGTCTACTGGAATGCCCGCTATTTTCTCAGTGAGCGCCAGGCGGACAAGTCGGTCGTTGTCGTCCGCCTCGATCAGGTCTCCGACGAAGCTGACGGCAATTCCAATTATTACGCCGAAGTCCTGAAGAGCCTGCACAAAACTGCGCCGGCTCACGTTTACCTTGACGCAGGGATCAAGCGTGGAAATTCCGCGTTGATCACCGAAATTCGTTCATGGGGAAATCGCCTTTCACTCGTTGCGCGGGTCAACCCGACCAGCATTGCCCACGGAACTTCCAGCGTCTCGGCCCTCGACCTCCCTGATCGCGCACTGGCGGGAACGGCAGAAGTTCTGGTTTCCGGATTTCGGGTGAATTTCTGGAAATACGTCACATTGGCGCCGTGCTCCATCGAGGTGGATGGACAAGCCTATCGTTCCCTTGCCGCATCCATGGCTGGCATCGGGTGCAACAGGGGTGATTTCCGACCAGACTTTTCAATCGATCCGGTAAGCGTGCAAGTGATCGATTCCGGTGCTCTGGTTGATGGCTCGGCCAAAGCCTCGATGCTGGCCGGTCGGACAGTGCTCTTGTCTACCTCCGCCACCTCGGCGACAGGCACGCTGGGCTATTTCGGCCATAGACAGCAGCCGCTGGTCATGTTGGACATTGCGGCAGCAGCTGGTGCGAGCCCTCGACCATTCGTGGATTGGCGGTTCGAGATCGTGGTGATCCTGTTCATCTTCACGGTCTGGCCGGTTCGGCGGATGAACAATCGCTGGGTACGCTGGAGCGGTTATGGAGTTGGGGTCGGCATCGCTTTGCTCGGGCCGGTCGCGTTCGAACATTACGGTTTGCTAGTCGGGGCTGGCAGCACCTGTGTCGTTATGGTCGTGTTCGGCTGCTGGCGAACGTGGTCACGCTGGCGCGAGCGCGTAATCGAAACCGGAAATTCGGGTCTTCCGAACTTCATTGCTCTGGGCAAGCAGAAGGTTCCGACCGGGTTCAATCTCGTCGTGGCGGTCATCGGCCGATACGAGGAGTTCCTCGCCACCCTGCCCACCGACCTGCATGGCGAATGCGCGCGCCAGATCGCGCGCCGCTTCTCGGTTGGATGCCGCACGGGCGAAATCTACCATGGCGAGGGCGGCCATTTCGCCTGGCTTGAACAGGATCACGGCGCCGACGAGCAACTCGAGCACTTCGAAGGTCTCAAGGCCCTGTTTTCGGCTCCGCTGCTGGTCGGCGGACACATGTTCGATACCAACGTCCATTTCGGGATTGACCGGAACGGCCAGTTCGACACGCTGACCCGGCTGAACACCGCGCTCGCCAGCGCTTCGGAAGCGCTCAAGAGCGGCCGCACGATCGAACAGTTCGAGGCCAATCGCCTTGCCAACGCGCCGTGGGAGCTCTCGCTGCTCGCCCGCATCGACGAAGGCATGCGCAATGGCGACATCTGGCTCGCCTACCAGCCGCAGTGGGAATTTGCTGAGAGCCGGATCAGCGGGGCCGAGGCCCTAATCCGCTGGAACGATCCGGTCCGCGGCCCGATCCGTCCCGATGAATTCATCCTCCAGGCCGAGCGGGCAGGGCGGATCGATGCCCTGACCTATTGGGTTCTCGAGCAGGCGATCAGTTCGGCCGAAGCGATGAACGCGCTGGGCAGCCGCTTCCAGATGAGCGTAAACCTGTCGGCCCAACTGGTCGACAAGCCCTCGCTGGTTAGTGCCACCTCCGAAATTGTCCTTCGCCGCGGGATCGACTGCCGCCTGCTGACGATCGAGGTTACCGAGACCGCGAGCGTCTACAACCGCCCGGCCGCGATCAAGAACCTTCTTGCGCTCAAGGCGATGGGCTTTCGCCTCTCGATCGATGATTTCGGCACGGGCGAGGCTTCGCTATGCTACCTTGCCGACCTGCCCAGCGATGAACTCAAGCTCGACCGCCGCTTCGTTTCGCGCATGACTACGTCGGACCGGGACTGCAAGATCGTCCACAGCACGATCAACCTGGCCCATGCGCTCGGCCAGCAAGTGGTCGCCGAAGGAATCGAGGACATCACGACTTTTGATATGCTTCGCCGCCTCGGTTGCGACCTTGCTCAGGGGTATTACATAGGTCGTCCGGAAACTTTCGAACAATTGCGCGCGAGATACCTGTCATTTGGGCGGGACGGGGTAAAATCGTTTACGTCTTGTTAACCATGGAAACTTTGGTTAATGGTTGGCTTCCATCGATGGAGGCAACCCATGATCGTAGCACTGAGCGATTGGCTCTGGACTATCCTGCTCGGCGATTAATTCGCGGAGTTCTGCGATTTTCCCCCAATTGGGGTGGGCGCAGTCAACAGGTCGTTCAAGCTGAAGTGATTCGGAATAGTTAACGTCAGCCATGCGGCGTTAACGGGAACAGACCGAAAAAATGGGCCCCGCAGGTAACTGCCGGGGCCCATTTTCGTTCAACTCGTCGCAAATTTCGGGCGCAAACCGTACCAGCAGGGGACAGGCCTCAATCCTCGCCGTGGCCCAGCGCGAGATAGTCGAGGCTTTGCATTTCCATGAGGCGGCTCACCGTCCGGTCGAACTCGAACCGGCCATCGCCAGCGGCATAGAGATCCTCGGGCAAGGCATCTGCCGCGGCGATCAGCTTGACCTTGTGCTCGTAAAGCGCATCGATCAGCGTGACGAAGCGCGCCGCCTCGTTGCGTTGGTCCGGCCCGAGCTGCGGTATCCCGACGATGACCACCGTGTGATAGCCTTGGGCGATCGCCAGGTAGTCCGCGGCGCCCCGGGCCTCGCTGCACAGCCGCTTGAAACTGAACACGGCCACGCCCTTCAGGCTCTTGGGCACGAACAGCTTGCGACCGCCGCCAAGATCAAGCTCGGCCGACGGGACGTGCGCGCTGTCTTCCGGCGGGTAGTCCGTCAGCCTGAAGAACGCCTCGCGCGCCTGGGCCGTGGCGGCATCGCCCAACGGCATGTGCCAGGTTGCCATGCCGGCCAGGCGGTCAAGGCGATAGTCCACCGGGCCGTTCAAGGTCAGAACGTCGAGTTCCCGTTCGATCAGGGCAATGAAGGGCAGGAAATGCTCGCGGTTAAGGCCGTCCTTGTACAATTCGGACGTCGCGCGGTTTGACGTGGTGACGATGGTCACCCCTTCCGACTCGATCAGGGCCGTGAACAGCCGGCTCATGATCATCGCGTCGGCGCTGTTGTTGACGACCATCTCATCGAAGGCCAGAACCTTGAAACCGCGCGCCAATGTCGCCGCCACCGGCAGGATCGGATCGCCGCTTTCCTTCTTGCGCTCCTCGCGAAGCAGGGCGTGGACCTCGATCATGAAGGCGTGGAAGTGGACCCGGCGCTTCTCGGCAATCGCCAGGCTATCGTGGAACAGGTCCATCAACATGGACTTGCCGCGCCCGACGCCGCCCCACATGTAGATCCCGCGCGGCCGGGCAGGGGGCTTGCGCCCCAGCAGTCGTCCAAGCAGCCCGCCCGTCGCGGCAGGGGCGACTTCCAGTTCGTCCTGTAACCGGGCCAGACGCTCGGCCGCGGCGGCCTGCTCCGGATCTGGCCGCAGTTCCCCGGCGGCGAGAAGCTCACGGTATCTGGCCAGCAAACCGCTCATCGCGCGCTCGGCTTGCGGATCGTGCCGGTGAACGATGCGACGAGGTGATCCTCCTGCATCATCAACCCGCGCAGGAACACCATCCGCCCAGTCTCGCGCAGCACCTCGGTCACCGCATCGAGCGGCGCGCCAATCCTGCCGGAACCGAGGAATTGGCACGAGGTGTCAAGCGTCACCGACCCGGCGAGATGCTTGCCGATCACCAGCTGCGCGCTGGCGAACAGCGAAAGATCGACCATCGACAGGACCACGCCGCCATGCACCGTCCCCGAAAGGTTCGCGTGGCGCCGCTGGGTGTGCAGCCGCAGCCTTACAGCTCGCTCACCCTCAGCCCGAACGATGAGGTGGCCGATCGCCAGCCCGTTGAAGCAGGACGGGTCGGACAGGTTCCAGGTCGACCAGCCGGGATGGGCGGGATCAGGCTCGTGAACGAAGATAACGGGTTCGGCTGAACTCACGTCAGATGTGGCGTTCGGCCTGCATCTTCTTGATCTCTGCGATCGCGCGCGCCGGGGACAGCCCCTTGGGGCAGACGTTGGCGCAGTTCATGATCGTGTGACAGCGATAGAGGCGGAAGGGATCTTCCAGCTCGTCGAGCCGCTCGCCGGTCATCTCGTCGCGGCTGTCAGCCAGCCAGCGATAGGCCTGAAGCAGGATCGCCGGGCCGAGGAACTTGTCCGAATTCCACCAGTAGCTCGGGCACGAGGTCGAGCAGCAGGCGCACAGGATGCACTCGTAGAGCCCGTCCAGCTTCTCGCGCTGCTCGGGGCTCTGCAGGCGCTCCTTGCCCGAAGGCGTGGTCGAAACGGTCTGCAGCCACGGCCGGATCGAGGCATACTGGGCATAGAAGTGCGTGAAATCAGGGACGAGATCCTTGATCACTTCCATGTGCGGCAGCGGCGTGATGCGGATGTCGCCCTTGAGATCCTCGATCGCCGTGGTGCAGGCGAGGCCGTTACGCCCGTTCATGTTCATCGCGCAGGACCCGCAGATCCCCTCGCGGCACGAACGGCGGAAGGTCAGGGTCGGGTCGATCTCGTTCTTGATCTTGATGATCGCGTCGAGAACCATCGGCCCGCACTGCTCGAGATCGATCTCGAACGAGTCATAGCGCGGATTTTCGCCGCTGTCGGGATCATAGCGGTAAACGGTGAACTTCTTCACCCGCGCGGCGCCTTCGGCCTTGTGATGGCGGGACTTGCCCGTGATCTTGCTGTTCGCGGGGAGGGTGAAGGTCGCCATGGTCCCTGTCCGTAAGAATTTGGTTCGATTAGCCCTCTAGCGATTCGGCGCCGAAGGGCAAGTGCGTGATGGCCTCCTTGGGCGGGAAATGCGCAGCACCCGCATGCCTGCCTGTTGCTTTCGGCCCAGGCACGGGAAACTGCGGGGGGTCATCGCAGGGCCCCTTCACCAAACTCTTCTAGAACCTTGAACGGTTCAGGTCGCAAGATCGAAGGAGGCATGCGACCATGATGCGAAGACTTTTGCGTGATCCGGGTGGCAATGCCACCATAGTTACCGCGTTGTCCTTGCTCGTGCTGATCGGCGCGGCCGGGGTCGGCACCGACACGGTCCAGTGGACCCTGCTCAAGCGCAAGCTGCAACGCGAGGCCGATTCGGCGGCGCGGGCCGGCGCTCTTGCCAAGATGTCCGGCTCCAGCGTCACCAGCGCGGCCCTCGCCGAGATAGAACGGTATACCTCGGTTACCCTGCTCGGCTCGCCCGTCATCGAGAATGCGCCGACTTCCGGCACCTATGCGGGCGACACGCAGGCAGTGCGGGTCACATTGGAGGCCGATGCAAGCTTGCCGTTCTCGGGGATATTCCTCAACCGTCCCGTCACCATGCGCGCCTCGGCCACGGCCGCCGCGATCGGGCAGGGGGACTATTGCATTCTCGCCCTCGAAACCGGCGCCGCCACGGGCATCACCGCCACGGGCAACACCACGGCTGCGCTCGGCTGCGGGATGGCCGCCAATGCCCAGGGATCGAGCGCCATCGCGATCGGCGGTTCGAGCTATGTGACGGCTACCTCGCTGATGGCGGTCGGCGCGATCTCGGCCGCCGATCGCAATCTCGCCGCCGGCACGGCCCAGATCCCCTACGCCCTGGTCCAGCCCGATCCCTTCGCCGGCCTGCCCGATCCGGTCGTGCCCGGTGGATGCAGCGCCAGCCTCACGGTCAACCCCAACCAGAGCCGCGCCGTGGCCAACGACAGCGGGACCGCTTGTTACAAGTCGATGGACCTCAAGGGCACGGTCACTTTCGCTCCGGGTGTCTACCTGATCGACGGCGGCTCGATCTCGATCAATGCCACGGCCAATGTTTCGGGCAGCGAGGTGATCTTCATTCTCACCAGCAGCACGATCGACACCGCGCCCGGCTCCGCCGCCACGATCACGATAAACGGCAATGCGAGGATCAACCTGACCGCGCCGACGAGCGGGACCTATGCCGGGGTCTTCCTCTATCAGGACCGCCGCGCCAGCCTGGCCAACCAGGCCAACGACATTTCCGGCAATTCCGGCTCCGTGCTGCAAGGTGCAATCTATTTCCCGGCACAGAAGGTCAAATTCACCGGCAATTCCGGCCTGATCACCATCCGGCCTGATCACCAATTGCCTGCAGGTCGTGGCCCGGCAGGTCGAGTTCACCGGCAGCAGCACCGTTACCAATAGCTGTCCGCCCGGCTCCGGCGCCGATGCGTTCAGCGGGTTCCAGGTTCACCTGGTCGAATAGGCGCAAGGGCGCTCACGTCCACGGGAGCGCTGCACTGAACGCGAAAACGCCCGGCCGGATGACCGGCCGGGCGTCTTGTTTTTGTCACGGAACCTGAAGCTCCGCGAGCATCATTTCAGCATTTATTCGCCAAAGGTGCGCTGCCACCAACCACGGCGCGGAGTGCCCGCGTCGGATTCGCCTTCACCGTCCACATCAGCGGTAACTGCGTCCTGAACCGGGTCCGCGTCGACAGAAGCCGCCACGGCCGGCTCGGAGGCCTCGGCCGGAACGGCGTCCTCAGCGGCAACCGGGGCAGCCTCGGCATCGGCCTTCTTCTTGCGGGTGCGCTTGGGCTTGGCCGGGGCTTCCTCGGCCGCGGGCGCGGGCACCACTTCCTCGGCCGGTGCCTCGACGGCGGCGGCCTTCTTGCGGGTGCGCTTGGGCTTGGCCGGGGCTTCCTCGGCGGTCGCCTCGGCGGCGGTCACCTCGGCAACGGCCGGCTCCACTGCAACATCGGCATCGGCTTTCTTCCGGCGCGAACGCTTGGGCTTGGCCGGAGCTTCCGCGGCATCCGCAGCAACCGCTTCGCTAGCAATCGGAGCTTCGGCCTCGGCATCGACGGCGACTTCCACCGCGTCGTAGTCCCCGGCCGCAGACGTCTCGTCGCCGGCTTCGTCGCCGGCCTCGTCAGTCTGCTCGCCGTTCTCGCCGCGGCCACGACCACCACGACGCCGACGGCCACGACGGCGGCGCTTGCGCGGCCCGTCTTCGCCATTGGTTTCAGTACCGTGGTCGGCGCCGGCCTCGCCGGACGCGTCCTCGGCCATATCGCCTTCAGCCCCGTCGCCTTCGGCCCCGTCAGTTTCGGAACCTTCGCCGTCCTCGGCCTCGAAGTCCTCGCCCTCGGCCTGCTCAGCGCCGTCGCGAGTGCGATTGCGACCGCCCCGACGGCGCTTGCGACGGCGGCGGCGACCGCCTTCACCGTCCTCATCCTCGTCACGGGCGCGCCGCTCGCCGCGCGGCTCGGCGCGGACTTCGGCTTCCTCCTCCTCGAACTCTTCCTCGTCCTCGAACGGAAGATCATCCTCGGGCTCGATGATCGGCTCGAAGCGGGGCAGGGAGGTCGGACGCGGCCCCGACGAGCCGACGCGCATCTTCGCGCCTTCGTTCTCGCCCTCGGGGATTACTTCCACGCGCACGCCATAGCGGTGCTCGATTTCCTGCAGGTCGTCGCGCTTGGCGTTGAGCACGTAGATCGCCGCTTCCTGCGAGGCATAGAGCGTGATCACCGTGCCCTTGCCCTTGGCTGCCTCGTCCTCGATCAGGCGCAGGGCGGAAAGCCCCGCGCTCGAGGCGGTGCGGACCAGGCCCGAACCGTCGCAGTGCGGACAGGTGCGGGTAGTGGCCTCGAGCACGCCGGTGCGCAGGCGCTGGCGGCTCATCTCCATCAGGCCGAAGCCCGAAATGCGGCCGACCTGGATGCGGGCGCGATCGTTCTTGAGCGCCTCCTTCATCGCCTTCTCGACCTTGCGGACGTTGGAGCCGTACTCCATGTCGATGAAGTCGATGACGACGAGGCCGGCCATGTCGCGCAGGCGCAACTGGCGGGCGATTTCGCGCGCGGCTTCCAGGTTGGTGCTGAGCGCCGTCGCCTCGATCCCGTGTTCCTTGGTCGAACGGCCCGAGTTGATGTCGATCGAGACGAGCGCCTCGGTCGGGTTGATCACCAGATAGCCGCCGCTCTTGAGCTGGACCACCGGGTCATACATCGCGGTCAGCTGGTCTTCCGCGCCGTAGCGCTGGAACAGCGGCACCGGGTCGGAATAGGCCTTCACCCGCCGGGCATGGCTGGGCATCAGCAGCTTCATGAAGTCACGCGCGGCCCGGTATCCGGCCTCGCCCTCGACCACCACTTCCTCGATGTCGCGGTTATAGATGTCGCGGATTGCGCGCTTGATCAGGTCGCTGTCCGAATGGATCATCGCCGGAGCGGAAGACTTCAGCGTGTTCTCGCGGATCTCGTCCCACAGGCGGGCGAGATAGTCGAAGTCGCGCTTGATCTCGGTCTTGGTGCGCTGCAGCCCGGCGGTGCGGACGATGCAGCCCATCGACTTGGGAAGGTCGAGCTCGGAAATGATCGACTTGAGCCGCTTGCGGTCAGCGGCCGAGCTGATCTTGCGCGAAATCCCGCCGCCGTGGCTCGAATTCGGCATCAGCACACAATAGCGGCCAGCCAGCGACAGATAGGTGGTCAGGGCCGCGCCCTTGTTGCCGCGCTCTTCCTTGACGACCTGCACCAGCAGCACCTGACGGCGGTGGATCACGTCCTGGATCTTGTAGCGGCGGCGCAGCGCCATGCGCTTGGCGCGGATCTCGTCTGCTTCCTTGGCGTGGGCACGGCCACGGTCGCCACCCTGGCGACGGCGGCCACGACGGCGCGGCTGTTCCTCGCCATCGCCCTCGGCAGCCTCTTCGCTGTCATGATCGAAGCCGTTCTCGACGTGCCCGGCCTCGATCGTTGCCACCTCGTCCTTCTCGGAGGTGTCGATCTCGGTCACCCCGCCGAAGTCGCCGCCGAACTCGTCATGGCTCGTTCCGGCAAAATCGTCGGCCAGGGCCTCGCCCAGTTCGTCGTCGCCAACGAAGTCTTCCTCACCCTCGGCAACGGCGCGCAGGGCGGCCTCTTCCTCGGCGTGAGCAGCCTCTTCGGCCAGAAGACGTTCGCGGTCTTCCTTGGGGATCTGGTAATAGTCGGGATGGATTTCGCTGAAGGCGAGGAACCCGTGCCGGTTGCCGCCGAAATCGACGAAAGCCGCCTGCAGCGACGGTTCGACCCGGGTTACCTTGGCAAGGTAGATATTGCCCTTGATCTGCTTGTGTTCGGCAGATTCGAAGTCGAATTCGTCAATCCGGTTGCCCTTGAGCACCGCCACCCGGGTTTCTTCCGTGTGGCGCGCATCGATAAGCATGCGCGTTGTCATCAAATGATCTCCAGTCGCGCCGCGGCCTTGCGGTCATACGCAGGCGGGCGCGGTTATTCAGTGTGCCGCCCCGGCGATCCGATACGAACGGAGCACGACGGAGGGCAGGGGTGGTTGCGGTTTGCGTGACTGCAGACAAGGAAGGGCGCGGCGAAAACGGACGCGCCGGGAATCGCGAAACTGGGCGCGATTCTGGCACCGTCGCAAACACCGCCGCCCGGAAGGACAGCAGTGAACGGGACGGCGAACGGCTTCTCATGTCAGCATCAACTCGGTTGTGCCGGTCGCACTGGTTGCGGTCCGGTCTTGTCCGGGTGGTTCCTGCGCGATCCTTCTGAAATTGCACAGCTTTGGCCCTTTCTGGCGCATGAAGCGGTGCGGGAGGATCAAGGCAGGCCTGCCTCGGAAAGGGTTGCCTAGCATCGCTTTGGCACGGCGGCAAGAATGTTGCGTGTTGACCGTGCCTTGGCATCGATCTTTTGCGCAAACCGCAAGCTGCGCCCCAAGTGCGTTCCAGCTGCGGATGAACGCTTGCCATCCATTGCCCGATGGCATGGTTCGCCTTAACCCAGCCTGCATGAGCGGCTCCGTGGCTTCCCGCATCGTCGACCTGGTCCTGCTGGCACTAGCGCCGGTGGCGATCTACGCCGGCATGATCGCGGCCGACCGACACTTCGGCCATGCCCGCGCACCGGCCTATGTCGTCCGGCTCGTCCTGCCCGTCGCCGGCGCCGCGCTCGGCCTGCCTCCGGTGCAGGGTCCGCTCGATGCAAGCCGCCCGCTGGTGGTGATCGACGCCGGACATGGCGGCCACGACCCTGGCGCGGGCCCGGCGGACATGCCGGAGAAAGCGGTCACCCTCGCGCTGGCCCGCGCCCTGCGTGACCAGTTGCTGGCCGAAGGCGGCATCCGCGTCGCGCTCACCCGCGACGAAGACCGTTACCTCCTCCTGCCCGAGCGGGCCGACATCGCCCGCCGGCTCAAGGCCGACCTTTTTATCTCGATCCACGCCGATTCCGCCGACAATGCGGAGGCTAGCGGCGCCACGCTCTACACCCTGTCCGATCGCGGTTCGAGCGACACCGCCGCTCAGCTCGCCGCCAAGGAAAACCGGGCCGACACCGTCAACGGCATCGCGCTCGGTGGGCAGAGCGACGCGGTCAGCGCGATCCTGGTCGACCTTTCGCAGCGCGAGAGCGCGGCCCGCTCGGTCGAATTCGCCCGGCTCGTGCTGCGCGAGGCGGGCGGCGCGCTGCGTTTCCGCGAACCGGCCCTGCAATCCGCCGCCTTCGTCGTACTCAAGTCCGCCGACCTGCCGTCCGTCCTGTTCGAGGCCGGCTTCATCAGCAACGAGGCCGACGCCCGCGAACTCACCTCGGATGCCGGCCGCGCGGCCTTTGCCGACAGTACGGCCCGCGCCGTCCGGGCCTTTTTCGCCCGCCGCGAGCCGCAGCCATGACCATGCCGGAAACGATCCGTCGCAAGACACGGTTGCAGCCCGGCGGCGATAGCCGCTAAAGCGCTGAGCGATCATGGCCGAAGACACACCCCCGCCGCCGCAATCTCCGCAAAACCCGGATGGGTCCGCCCCGATGCGGGTCCGCATCCGGCGCGAGGTGGCCGGCCTTGGCCGCTGGCTCTCAAGCGCGCGGGAATGGTGGGGCCACATGTGGCGCACCAGCAAGCAGTTCCGCATCGCCTCCGGCCTGCTCGGCCTGTTCGTCGCGCTCTATCTCGTGATCTGGGCCACGATCGGCCGCAACCTGCCCTCGGCCGACAGCCTGCTCACTTACCAGCCGCCGCTGCCGACCATGGTGCGCGGGGTGAACGGCGAAGTGGTCTATTCTTACGCGCGTGAACGCCGCGTCCAGCTGCGCTTCGTCGATTTCCCGCGCCCGGTGATCAACGCCTTCCTGTCGGCCGAGGACAAGACCTTCTGGTCCCACGGCGGGATCGACTACATCGGCTTCGTCGGCGCGGTGTTCGACTATGCGGTCAAGTTCGGCTCGGGCGAGCGTGCCCGCGGGGGGTCGACCATCACCCAGCAGGTCGCCAAGAACATCTTGATCGGCAACGAATATTCGGTCACCCGCAAGGTCAAGGAAATGATCCTCGCGCGGCGCATCGAAGGCGTGCTCAACAAGCAGCAGATCCTTGAGCTTTACCTCAACGAGATTCCGCTCGGCCGTCAGGCCTTCGGCGTGCAGGCCGCCGCGCAGGCCTATTTCGGCAAGGATGTCGACCAGCTCGCCCTGCATGAGGCGGCTTTCCTCGCCATCCTGCCCAAGGCGCCCGAAACCTACAGCCGCGCCAAGTTCGCCAACCGCGCGATCGAGCGGCGCAACTGGGTGCTCGACCAGATGGTCAAGAACGGCTGGGCTACCCCGGCCGAAGCCGCCGCCGCCAAGGCCCAGCCTCTCGGCCTGATCCCGCGCCGGGTCGAATCCTACGATCCCACGGTGGGCTACTATGTCGAGGAAGTGCGCCGCCGCCTGATTGAGAAATACGGCGAAAAGGCCGAGGACGGCCCGCACAGCGTCTATGCCGGCGGCCTCTGGGTGCGTACCTCGCTCGATCCCGCCCTGCAAAAGGCGGCGCAGGATTCGCTGCGCGCCGGCCTGCTCCGCTATGCTGCGGGCAAGGCGTGGCACGGCCCCGTGGCCTGGCTCAAGCTGGGCGAGGATGACTGGCAGAGCCAGTTGATCAGCGCCAATCTCTCGATCCATTATCAGGACTGGCGGATCGGTGTTGTCACCCAGCGCTCCGGTCCCAGCGCCACGATCGGCTTCCCAGATGGCAAGACTTCGCCGCTGGTCAATCTGCCCGACGCGCTCAAGCGCGGCGACGTGATCGCCGCCGCGCCGCAAGGCGGCTCGTGGGCCGTGCGGACCGTGCCCGAAGTCTCGGGCGGCATGGTCGTCGAAAGCCCGCATTCGGGCCGGGTGCTCGCCATGGCCGGCGGTTTCGATTCCGGACTCGGCTCGTTCAACCGCGCCACCCAGGCCGAACGCCAGCCCGGCTCGACCATCAAGCCCTTCGTCTATGCCACGGCGCTGGACTACGGGATGACCCCCGCCACCATGGTGCCTGACCAGACCTTCTGCGTCTATCAGGGCGCTGGCCTGGGCCAGAAGTGCTTCCGCAACTTCGACATGAAGGGCTCGGGCGGGATTCACACCATGCGCTGGGGCCTCGAACAGTCGCGCAACCTGATGACCGTACACATCGCCAATGATACCGGCATGGACCGCGTCGTGCGCACGATCGACCGGGTCGGCATAGGCAAGTACGATCCCTATCTCAGCTTCGCGCTGGGGGCAGGGGAGACCACCGTTGCCCAGATGGCCAATGCCTATGCCGCCCTTGCCAACAACGGCATCCAATATGTCCAGTCGGTGATCGACTATGTGCAAGACCGCACCGGCAAGGTGATCTGGCGGGCCGACAACCGCCCGTGCAACGGCTGCAATATGGCCGAGTATGACGGCAAGCCGATGCCGCGCCTCGCCCTGCGCGGCAAGCAGGTGCTCGATGCCCGCACCGCCTATCAGGTCGTCCACATGCTCGAAGGCGTGGTCCAGCGCGGCACTGCCACCCGCCTGCGCGATCTCGGTCTGCCGCTGTTCGGCAAGACCGGCACCACCTCGGGCCCGACCAACGTCTGGTTCATGGGCGGCTCGCGCAACATCGTCGGCGGGGTCTACATCGGCTACGACCAGCCCCGTTCGCTCGGCGGCTATGCCCAAGGCGGCACGTTCGCCGCGCCGATCTTCAAGGACTTCGTGCTGGCCACCAAGGGGCGCTGGGATCACACCCCGTTCACCGCCCCGAACGACATCCGCATGGTCAAGGTGGACCGCGCCACCGGCAAGCGGGTGTTCGAGGGCGAGCCGACCAGCGATCCCAAGACCTCGATCATCTGGGAGGCCTTCAAGGCCGACACAGAGCCGCCACGGGCCACCCGCCAGGACCAGCTCGCCAGCCAGCGCGACGCCATCCTCAGCGCGATCCGCCGCCTGCGCCAGGCCCAGTCCGGCGCCCCCGCGCCCGACGGCGGCGAACAGGCGGGTGCCGATTTCGTCGAACAGCAAGGCGGCGTTTACTGACGTTCAAAGGGTTTAGGCGGTCCGCCAACTTGGCCTCGTCACCCCGGGCTCGACCCGGGGCCCCGCTTTCATTTCGGGCGCACTTGCGGCCGGTCTTCAACCAAGGCATCTTCGCGCCATGGTCCGCCGCCTCACCCCGCTCGCCGCGCTCACAGCGCTCGTCCTCGCCCCGGCCGCTCACGCAGCCCTCCCGGTCGGCGCCAAGGCGCCCGAGTTCGCCACCCAAGGTGCGCTCGATGGCAAGCCCTTTGCCTTTGACCTGAAAAAGGCGCTGAAGAAGGGCCCGGTCGTCCTCTACTTTTACCCCAAGGCCTTCACCCAGGGCTGCACTCTCGAAGCCCATGCCTTCTCCGAGGCGAGCGACGACTTCCACAAGTCCGGCGCCACGATCATCGGCATGTCGAACGACGCCCTGCCGGTCCTCCAGAAGTTCTCGACCGAGGCCTGCCGCGGCAAGTTCGCCGTCGCCTCGGCCACTCCCAAGATCGTTGCCGACTATGACGTCGACCTCAAGCGCGAGGGCGTTTCCACCGGTCTCACCAGCCGCACCTCCTATGTCATCGCGCCGAATGGCAAAGTCGTGCTGGTCCATTCTGACATGAACTATGCCGATCACGTCAAGCTGACCCTGGCGGCGGTGCAGGGCCTCAAGCGTAAGTAAGGCGGGGACTTCAAAAGCCTGCGCCGATAGCCACCTTTACAAAACCCGGGCGGTCGCTAATCGGGCCGCTCGGATTTTGTGGAGTGTAGTGTCATGCGTGCCGAAGGGCAGGCCCATATCGACCGGATCGAAGCGGCGCTGGCGCTAGTCCGCCGCTCGCTGGATTGGGAGCGCGCCCTGCGCCGTCTCGACGAGTTGAACGCGCGCGTCGAAGACCCCAAGCTCTGGGACAATCCCAAGGACGCCGAAGCGGTGATGCGTGAGCGTCGCCGGCTCGACGCTTCGGTCAGCGCCGTCCACGCGATCACCGCCGAAATGGCCGACGCCGTCGAATTCGTCGAACTCGGCGAAATGGAAGGCGACGATGCGACCGTTGACGAAGGCATCGCCACCCTCGCCGCCCTCGTCGAGCGCGCGGACAACGACAAGGTCCAGGCCCTCCTCTCGGGCGAGGCCGACGCCAACGACACCTATCTCGAAGTCCACTCCGGGGCCGGCGGCACCGAGAGCCAGGACTGGGCGCAGATGCTCCAGCGAATGTACACCCGCTGGGCCGAGCGCCACGGCTACAAGGTCGAACTGGTCGACTACCACGCCGGCGAAGCGGCCGGAATCAAGTCCTGCACCCTGCTGATCAAGGGCGAGAACGCCTACGGCTATGCCAAGACCGAGAGCGGCGTCCACCGCCTCGTCCGCATCAGCCCCTATGACAGCTCGGCCCGCCGCCACACGTCGTTCAGCTCGGTCTGGGTCTACCCGGTGATCGACGACAACATCAACATCGACATCAACCCGGCCGACCTCAAGATCGACACCTACCGCGCCTCGGGCGCGGGCGGCCAGCACGTCAACACCACCGACTCGGCCGTGCGCATCACCCACGTTCCCTCCGGCATCGTTGTCGCCAGCCAGATCGACCGTTCGCAGCACAAGAACCGCGAAACCGCGATGAACATGCTGAAGGCGCGGATGTTCGAGGAAGAAATGCGCAAGCGCGAGGAAATCGCCAGCGCCGAACATGCCGCGAAGACCGAAATCGGTTGGGGCCACCAGATCCGTTCCTACGTCCTCCAGCCCTACCAGCTGGTCAAGGACCTGCGCACTGGCGCCACCAGCACGGCGCCCGACGACGTGCTCGACGGCGCACTCGACCCGTTCATCGCCGCGGCTCTCGCCCAGCGCGTGACGGGCGAGAAGGTCGCCGTGGAAGACGTCGATTGAAATCCGGCCTCGCCCTGGCCCTGGCGCTCGCCGCGCTGGCCGGGTGCAAGCCTCAGGCGCCTGACCCGGACGCTGGCCGGCCCGCCGCCGCGCGCGGTTTCCCCCGCGCCGACCGCCCCGTTTCCGGCACTGGCTCGACCCAGTTCTCCACCGAAGTCCAGCGCGACCATCTGGGCGAAGCGCGCACGGTCATGACGCTGGCCGGGATCACCCCCGGCGCCACCGTGGCCGACATCGGCGCGGGCGAGGGCTACTACACCGTCCGCCTCGCCGAACAGGTCGGCCGCAAGGGCCGCGTTCTCGCCGAGGACATCGACCCCGGCGCGATCGAGCGGCTCGCCCGCCGGGTCGAGAAGGACCAGCTCAACAACGTCTCGTTGCGCACCGGCACCCCGGAAGACCCGCGCCTTCCCGAAAATTCGTTCGACCGCATCTTCATGGTCCACATGTACCATGAAGTGGCCGAACCCTACGCCTTTCTCTGGAACCTCAGGCCCGCCCTGAAGGAGAACGGCAGCGTCATCGTGGTCGACGTCGATCGTCCGGCCGACCGTCACGGAATACCGCCCGACCTTCTCTTCTGCGAATTCGCCGCAGTGGGGTTTCGCTTGGCGGAATTTGTCCGTAAACCGGAGGTGACGGGTTACTATGCAAAGTTCGAGGTCGCGGGGCCGCGTCCGGCACCGGCGGCCATCGTGCCGTGCAGACTGGGGGCAGGGGCCACAGCGGCACGGCAGGGCAGCGGAAAGTAAGGGCAAAATGGGATTCAAGGGACTACAGCCGATCCTCTACGGTGGCCGCGAAGTGTGGCCGCTGGTTGAAGGCGGCAAGGGCGTTGCCGCAACCAACCACATGAGCTCTGGTGCATGGGCGGCAGCCGGCGGCATCGGTACGGTCAGCGCGGTGAATGCCGACAGCTACGACGCCGAGGGCAAGATCATCCCGCAGGTCTACAATGCGCTGACCCGCAAGGAACGCCACCTCCAGCTGATCGACTATGCGATCGACGGCGCGGTCGAGCAGGTCCGCCGGGCGCACGAGATTTCGGGCGGCAAGGGCGCGATCAACATCAACGTCCTGTGGGAAATGGGCGGGGCCCAGGCCGTGCTCGAAGGCGTGCTGGAAAAGACCCGCGGCCTCGTCACCGGCGTCACCTGCGGCGCGGGCATGCCCTACAAGCTGTCGGAAATCGCCGCCCGCTTCAACGTGCACTACCTGCCGATCGTCTCCTCGGGCCGCGCCTTCCGCGCGCTTTGGAAGCGCGCCTATCACAAGGTCGCCGAACTGATGGCCGCCGTGGTCTATGAAGATCCGTGGCTGGCCGGCGGGCACAATGGCCTGTCCAACGCCGAAGATCCCAGGAAGCCGGAAGATCCCTATCCCCGGGTCAAGGCCCTGCGCGACACGATGCGCGCCGAAGGCGTGCCCGACTCCGTGCCGATCATCATGGCCGGGGGCGTCTGGTTCCTGCGCGAATGGAACGACTGGATCGACAATCCGGAACTTGGCGCCATCGCCTTCCAGTTCGGCACGCGCCCGCTCCTCACCGAGGAAAGCCCGATCCCGCAGGCGTGGAAGGACCACCTGCGCACGCTCGAACCGGGCGATGTCCTGCTGCATCGCTTCTCGCCGACGGGCTTCTACAGCTCGGCCGTGCGCAATCCCTTCCTGCGCAGCCTCGAAGCGCGCTCGATGCGCCAGATCCCCTATTCCAAGGTTTCGGCCGGCGAACACACCGTGCAGCTCGACGTCGGGGTCAAGGGCAAGAACTTCTGGGTCACGCCCGGCGATCTTGATCATGCCCGGGCATGGTTCGGCCAGGGCTTCACCGAGGCCCTGCGCACGCCGGACGACACCGTGATCTTCGTCAACCCCGCCGAGCGTGAGGAAATCCGCAAGGATCAGGCGGACTGCATGGGCTGCCTCTCGCACTGCGGTTTCTCCTCATGGAAAGACCATGACGACTACACCACGGGCCGTCTCGCCGATCCGCGCTCGTTCTGCATCCAGAAGACCCTGCAGGACATCGCTCACGGCGGCGACATCGACCAGAACCTGATGTTTGCCGGCCACGCGGCCTACCGCTTCAAGCAGGACCCGTTCTATTCCAACAACTTCACCCCCACGGTGAAGCAACTGGTCGACCGTATCCTGACCGGAGACTGAGCGCCGAAATCGCCAGCAAGACGATGGGCCGCCGATCCGATTTCGGCGGCCTTCTCGTTTGCCCGGTTCAGCCCTTGGCTGACCGCAAATTCCCGATCTCCATCACCACGATCCCGATGAAGATCGCTCCAAGCCCGATCATCCGCATCGCGTCCATCGGTCGCCGCGCCATGCCCAGCAGGCCGTGCTGGTCGATAACGGCGGAAGTCACCAACTGCGCGATCAGGATGAACGCGACGAAGCTCGCCGCCCCCATGCGCGGAATGATGATCGTGGCCGATAGGGCGTAGAACCCGATCAGCAGGCCCGCGCCATAGCCGGGCAAGGGCGCCGCGCCCAATTGCGCAAGGGTCGGCAGTCCATATAGCGGGATGGTGATCCCCGCCGCGACCATAAGGGCAATGGCGAACATGATCGCGGTCGCCGCGAAGGGATTGCCCACGGCGCGGGAAACCCCGCTATTGAGCACCCCGATCAACGGAATGCCCGCACCGGCAAGGAAGGTCCAGGCAGCAAGCAGAGGGTAGGAGCGCATCGGAAAATCCTTTCGGATCAACTTGACCCGCCATTCCCGGCCGGTCAACCGCGCGCTCCCGCCCTCCTGCGATCAGCTTGACGGCTCAATCCATCTCCCAGGCCCGCTCGCCGTGGCTGGAAAGGTCCAACCCCTCACGCTCGGAATCTTCCGATACGCGCATCGGCAGAAACAGGTTGATCCCAAGCGCCAGCAGCGCACTGGCGATCGCGGAAAAGACCGCGACCACGCCCACGCCGATCACCTGCGCCGCGATCTGGCTGGCCATGGTCATGCCCTCGGCATAGCCCGTCCCGCCCAGCGCGGGGGCCAGGAACACGGCCAGAAGCAGCGAGCCGACCATGCCGCCGACGCCGTGGACCGCAAAGACGTCGAGCGAATCGTCGATCTTCAGGCGGAACTTGATGAGCTGGATCATCGGGTAGCAGACCGAGGCCGCGATCAGGCCAAACACCAGCGCCGCCCCCGGCGAGATGAAGCCCGCCGCCGGGGTCACGGTGGCTAGGCCTGCGATGGCGCCCGTGGCAAAACCGATCGAGGTCGGCTTGCCCACGGTCACCCGCTCGATCGCCAGCCACATCAAGGCAGCGGCGCAGGCCGCGACATGGGTGTTGATGATCGCGGCGGCGGCATCGTCGCTGGCGGAAAGGGCCGAGCCGCCGTTGAAGCCGAACCAGCCCACCCACAGCAGGGCTGCACCCGCCATGGTCAGGGCCGGGCTATGCGGCAGCATGAGCGTCTTGGGGAAACCATCGCGCTTGCCGAGCAGGGCGGCGGCAACCAGCGCCGAAACGCCCGCCGTCGTATGAACTACGATGCCCCCGGCAAAATCCAACGTGCCCAGCTTCGCCGCCAGCCAGCCGCCGCCCCAGACCCAATGTGCAACCGGGGCATAGACGATGAGGCCCCACAATGCCGAGAAGGCCACGACCCATCCGAATCGCGCCCGGTCGACCCAGGCGCCGACCATCAGCGCCGGGGTGATCGCGGCGAAGCACATCTGGAACAGGGCATAGGCGCTCTCTGGAACCGTCGTCCCCTCGCGCACCGTGCCGAGCTGGTTGAACATGGCCATGTCGCCATTGCCCAGCCAGCCGTTGCTCGCCGGACCGAAGGCAAGCGTATAACCGCAGACCAGCCAGAGCAGCGAGGCGACGGCCACGATCGCGCCGCACTGGACCAGCACCGAGAGGAAATTCTTGGCGCGCACCAGCCCGCCGTAGAACAGCGTCAGTCCCGGCGCGGCCATCATCATGACCAGCGCGCTCGACACCAGGATCCACGCCGTATCGCCGCTGTCGGCGCCACCGCCCGCAGCACCCTGCGCCCGCGCGGCAACCGGCGCCAACAGGCAAAGAGCGGCACCCGCACGCGCGGTCCACTTGTTCATCGCGTTGTCCCTCCTGCGCGCCGGCTTGCCCGGTCACGCTCCAATGATTGCAGCGATTAGGACAACAGTTGCACAAGGTGCAAGGATGCTGCGCAGCATCCTTGCGAAAAAGCTCCGTCAAAGTGCTGTATCGCGCTGCCACGGCAGGTTTTCCGCAACGCGAAAGACTTAATGCTCATGCAGGGTTGAGAGACTCAGGTCGCCGGGTTTAAGGGACTTGCATGTTTCGCAAACTTGCCTCCGCGACCATCGCCGGTCTGTGCCTGCTTGCCGCCACCGGTCCGGCGGCGGCAGCCGACGATGAAGGCGTGCCCTACTGGGCCTCGCTACGCGGCCGCACTGCCAACCTGCGCGTTGGACCGGGCGAGGATTACCGGATTTCCTTCCAGTATCACCGCGAAGACCTGCCGATGAAAGTCCTGCGCGTGATGGAAGGCTGGCGCCTGGTGCAGGACCCCGATGGTTCACGCGGTTGGATGCTCGCCCGCTTCCTCAAGCGCGATCGCGGCGCCATCGTCACCCTCCGGAAGGGCGACCTCGCCGAGATGCACGAACAGGCCGATGCGGCATCCAAGCTGATGTGGAAACTCGAACCCGGCGTAACCGGCAAGCTCGGAGACTGCGCCGAGGGCTGGTGCAAGCTCGACGTCGGCGGCCACGCCGGATACGTCCGCGAGCAATCACTCTGGGGTGCAGGCACGCCCTGAGGCGGGCAGCTGAACCACTCGTCATTGCGAAGGGCGAAGCCCAGCGGCAATCCAGGGCGACTTTCCGCAGGGGTTACTCAACGTAACAGGTGAGGGCAGGGGCCGAAGCCCCTGCCACCGGAAATCAGGCCAGTTCGAGCGCGATGGCGATGCCTTCGCCGCCGCCGATGCACAGCGCGGCCACGCCGCGCTTGCCGCCCTTGGCCTTGAGCGCGCCGATCAGGGTGGTGATCACGCGGGCGCCAGAAGCGCCGAGCGGGTGGCCGAGCGCCGTCGCGCCGCCGTGGACGTTCACCTTGTCGTGAGCGATGCCAAGGTCGTGCATGGCGAACATGGTGACGCAGGCGAAGGCTTCGTTCACTTCGAACAGGTCGACGTCGCCCACGGTCCAGCCAGCCTTGTCGAGCACCTTCTGGATCGCGCCAACCGGGGCCGTGGTGAACTTGGCCGGTTCATGGGCGTGAGTCGCGACCGAGACCAGCGTCGCCACCGGCTCCAGCCCCTTGGCCTTGGCCACGCTGGCGCGGCTGAGCACGAGGGCGGCGGCGCCGTCCGAGATCGAGGAGGACGAAGCTGCCGTGATCGTGCCGTCCTTGGCGAAGGCCGGGCGCAGGCCCGGGATCTTGTCGGGGCGGCCCTTGGGCGGCTGCTCGTCGGTGTCGACCACGGTTTCACCGGCGCGGGTCTTGATCGTGACCGGGGCGATCTCGCCCTTGAACCCGCCGTCGTTGATCGCGGCCTGGGCGCGGCGCAGCGATTCGATGGCGTAATTGTCCATGTCCTCGCGGGTCAGTTGGTACTCGTTGGCGGTAACCTGTGCGAAGGAGCCCATCGAGCCGCCTTCGTAGGCATCTTCCAGCCCGTCGAGCAGCATGTGATCGAACGCCGTATCATGGCCGAAACGCGCGCCCGCGCGGTGCTTCTTGAGCATGTAGGGGGCGTTGGTCATCGATTCCATGCCGCCGGCTACGGCCATGTCGATCGAACCGGCCGCCAGCGCCTCGGCCGCCATGATCACGGTCTGCATGCCCGAGCCGCAGACCTTGTTCACCGTCGTCGCCTCGGCCGAAAGCGGCAGGCCGGCCTTGAGCGCGGCCTGGCGGGCAGGGGCCTGGCCGAGGCCAGCGGGCAGCACGTTCCCCATGTAGACCCGCTCGACGTCCTCACCCGCAACGCCGGCTCGTTCGATCGAGGCCTTGATCGCCGTGGCACCGAGATCGACCGCCGAAACGTCCGAGAATACGCCCTGCATCCCGCCCATCGGAGTGCGGGCATAGGACAGGAAGACAACCGGGTCGGCAGCGGAAATATGCGGCATGCTCAAAATCTCCCATGAGCGGCGCATGAGCGCCGCGGAAATGCATTGGCTTGGTCCCAAGCGAAGCCGACGCGGCCCCCTCTTGTCAACAACTCATAAAGTGGCAAGGCAAGACCTGATGACTTCGCCCACCTCAGCACCCGCCGAATTGATCGCTGCGCTGGTCCAGCGCCAGCGGGCGAGCTTCCTCTCCGCCATGCCCGAAGCGCTGTCCGTCCGGCGCGACAGGTTGCAGCGTCTTCGCGCGGTGTTGCAGGTTCATTGCAGCGCCATTGCAGAGGCGGTCGAAGCCGATTTCGGCACTCGCAGCCGCGACTTCACGCGCCTGGCCGACGTCCTTCCCGGCGTCAGCATGGTCGACTACTGCCTGAAGAATCTCGACCGCTGGGCCCGTCCGGAACGCCGCAAGACCTTGAAACCGTTGAGCTTCCTCGGCGCCCGCGCCGAAGTCCGCTACGAACCCAAGGGCGTGATCGGCATCGTCTCGCCGTGGAACTTCCCGGTCGTCCTCGCCTTCGCCCCGCTCGCCCAGGTCCTCGCCGCCGGCAACCGTGCACTGCTCAAGCCCAGCGAGCATACCCCTGAAACTTCAGCGCTTTTTGCGGAGATTCTCGCGTCCGCCTTCGCCCCGGAAGAGGTCGCCGTCGTCACCGGCGACGCTGAAACGGGACGCGCCTTCGCCGCCCAGAAATTCGATCACCTGGTATTCACCGGCGCGACCGCGATTGGCCGTGAAGTGGCCCGGGCAGCCGCGGAAAACCTCGTGCCGGTGACATTGGAACTTGGCGGCAAGAGCCCCGCGATCGTCTCGCGCAGCGCCGACCTGGCCCACGCGGCCAGCCGCATTGCGCTTGGAAAGCTGATGAATGCAGGCCAGGTTTGCCTCGCACCAGACTATGTCCTGGTCCCGGAAGAGCGGACCGACGAGATGATAGCTGCGCTCGAAACCGCTGTTCGCGGCATGTATCCGACGATGCTTTCCAACGACGACTACGCCGCGCTTATCGCCGATCGTCACATCGGGCGGCTAGGCGCCCTCGTCGCCGACGCTGTCGCCAAGGGCGCGCGGGCGACCGAAATCAACCCCGCGGGCGAGGATTTTTCCGCAAGCAACGCCGCCAAACTGCCGCTGACCGTGCTTAGAGGCGTCAACGACACGATGCAGGTGATGCAGGAAGAAATTTTCGGACCGGTCCTGCCTCTGGTCAGCTACCGCTCGCTCGACGAAGCCCTGGCCTACGTGAATGACCACGAGACGCCGCTCGGCCTCTACTGGTTCGGCGAGGATCAAGCCGAGGCGGAGCGAGTCGTCGCTCGCACACGGTCCGGCGGGGTGACCCTGAACGACACGATTGCCCACGTGACGGTCGACGATCTTCCATTCGGCGGGCTCGGCGCATCGGGCATGGGCGCCTACCATGGGATCGAGGGATTCAAGGCATTCAGCCATGCCCGCGCGGTCTATCGCCAGTCCCGGCACGACATCGCCCGGCTGATCGGACTGAAGCCGCCCTACGGCGCCAAGCTCAAGCAGATCCTCAGGCTCAAGCTGGGCGCCTGAATGCCAAGGCGGGCCAGGCCGCACCCTACGGAAATACCCGCAAATGGTGCAATGCGGCAGTTCCCCCACTTGCGCGGCGGGGCGGGCGGGACTAGGGGCCTTGAAGCTTCTTTCGAGGCGTCCTTACGAGTCATCTTCGAGGCGTGTGCGTGGTCGACCTCTCGCAATACCTGCCGATCCTGATTTTCCTGGTCATCGCACTGGGACTTTCGACGGCTTTCGTGTTCCTGCCTATGGGCGTTGCCCGTCTGACCGGCGCTCACAAGCCGGATCCCGAGAAGAATTCCGAATACGAGTGCGGGTTTCCCGCTTTCGAGGATCCGCGCAGTCAGTTCGACGTGCGGTTTTACCTCGTGGCGATCCTGTTCATCGTCTTCGACCTTGAAGCGGCGTTCCTGTTCCCCTGGGCTGTCAGCCTCAAGGAAACCGGTTGGGCCGGCTGGCTGACGATGATGGTCTTCCTCGCTGAACTGGTGATTGGCTTCGCCTATGCGTGGAAGAAGGGAGCTCTGGACTGGGAATGAATACCATGGCTACCACTCCCGCTGCCGGTTCTGCTGCCGGTGGTTCGATCATCGCGCCGGATCAGGCCTTTTTTGACAGCCTGAACTCCGAGGTTTCCGACAAGGGTTTCCTCGTCACCAGCACCGAGGAGCTGTTCCAGTGGGCCCGCACCGGCTCACTGTGGTGGATGACCTTCGGCCTTGCCTGCTGTGCGGTCGAGATGATCCACGTCAACATGCCGCGCTATGACATGGAGCGCTTCGGCGCAGCCCCGCGCGCCTCTCCGCGCCAGTCGGACGTCATGATCGTCGCCGGCACGCTGTGCAACAAGATGGCCCCGGCGCTCCGCAAGGTCTACGACCAGATGTCGGAGCCGAAGTACGTCATCTCGATGGGCTCCTGCGCCAATGGCGGTGGCTATTACCACTATTCCTACTCGGTGGTGCGCGGCTGCGACCGGATCGTTCCTGTCGACATCTACGTGCCCGGCTGCCCGCCGACTGCCGAGGCCCTGCTTTACGGCGTGATGCAGCTGCAGCGGAAAATCCGCCGCATCGGCACTCTCGAACGCTGAGGGGATGAGCGTGACCGTTCTCCATTCCGCCCCGCGCTATCAGGCCGAGGATGGCCTCGTCGCCGCGCTCTCCGCCACGCTCGGCGACAAGCTGCTCGCCTGCAAGGAAGAGCATGGCGAGGTGGTCCTGACCGTCCGCCGCGCCGCAATCGACGATGCACTGCGCCTGTTGCGCGACGAGCATGACTACCAGCAGCTGATGGAAATCGCCGGGGTTGACTATCCCCAGCGCGCCGAACGCTTCGAAGTGGTCTACATGCTGCTGTCGGTAACTCGGAACCATCGCCTGCTGGTCAAGGTCTCGGCTGCTGAAAATACCCCGGTGCCGACCGTTACCACCGTCTGGCCGGTCGCCGGCTGGCTCGAGCGCGAAGTGTTCGACATGTACGGCGTGTTCTTCGCCGGCAACACCGACCTGCGCCGCATCCTGACCGACTATGGCTTCGAGGGGCACCCGTTCCGCAAGGACTTCCCGCTGACGGGCTATGTCGAACTGCGCTACTCGGAAGAGGACAAGCGCGTGGTCTATGAGCCGGTCAAGCTTGCGCAGGACCTGCGTTCGTTCGACTTCATGAGCCCATGGGAAGGCGCCGACTACGTCCTGCCGGGTGATGAGAAGGCGCTGACGCCGCCGCCGGCTCCAGCGCCGGTCGCAACGGCTCCCGCAAAGGTAGAGGCCCCCAAGGTCGAGACGCCCAAGGTGACCGAAAAGCCTGCCGACACCGGCGCGGGCGAACCGGCCGCCAAGGAAACGGCGAAGAAGGTGAGCAAGGCCAAGGCCGCGCCCAAGGCCAGCAACAAGGCCGAACCGGGCGCGCCCGAGCCGACCGAAACCCGGCCAGCCCGCAAGCCGCGCGCAAAAAAGACTGATGGAGGCGAGGCATGAGCTTCTCGCTCGAGGAATCGCCGACCACCGGCGACGAAGTCATCACGAATTACACGATCAACTTCGGGCCCCAGCACCCCGCGGCGCACGGCGTGCTGCGCATGGTGATGGAGCTTGACGGCGAGATCATCGAGCGGATCGATCCGCACGTCGGACTGCTTCATCGCGGCACCGAAAAGCTGATCGAGCACAAGACCTATCTCCAGGCCCTGCCGTACTTCGACCGGCTGGACTATTGCTCGCCGCTGGCGATGGAGCACTCCTACGTGCTCGCCATCGAGAAGCTGCTCAACCTCGAGGTTCCGCTGCGCGGGCAATACCTGCGCGTGCTGTTTGCCGAGCTGACCCGCGTCTGCAACCACATGCTCAACATGGGCTCGCACGTCATGGACGTGGGCGCCATGACCCCGAACCTGTGGCTGTTCGAAATCCGCGAGGACTGCCTCAACTTCTTCGAGCGTGCGTCCGGCGCCCGCATGCACTCGGCCTGGTTCCGCCCAGGCGGCGTTCATCAGGACGTGCCCGAAAAGCTGCTGGTCGATATCGGCGAGTGGATCGATACCCGGCTGTTCCCTCTGTTCGAAGACGCGATGAGCCTCGTGGTCGACAACCGCATCTTCAAGCAGCGCAACGTCGATATCGCCAAGGTTTCCAAGGAAGACGCGCTGGCCTGGGGCTTCTCCGGCCCGATGATCCGCGCCGCGGGCATCCCGTGGGATCTGCGCAAGAGCCAGCCCTACGATGTCTATGACCGCATGGACTTCGAGATCCCGGTTGGCACCAATTCCGATTGCTACGACCGCTTCATGGTCCGCGTCGAGGAAGTGCGCCAGTCTGCCCGGATCATGAAGCAGTGCCTCGCCGAAATGCCGTCCGGCCCGGTCGCCAGCGAAGACCGCAAGGTCGTGCCGCCCAAGCGCGCCGAGATGAAGCAGTCGATGGAAGCGCTGATCCATCACTTCAAGCTCTACACCGAGGGCTTCCACGTTCCGGCGGGTGAAGTGTATGTCGCCACGGAAAGCCCCAAGGGCGAATTCGGCGTCTATCTGGTCTCGGACGGATCGAACAAGCCGTACCGCTGCAAGATCCGCCCGACCGCCTTCAGCCACCTTCAAGCGATGGATTTCATGTCCAAGGGCCACATGCTGCCTGACGCGACCGCCATCCTCGGCGCGATCGACGTGGTGTTCGGGGAGTGTGACCGGTGAGCAATCTTGAAACCGCCAAGGCGATGATCGCCGCCTATAACGCGCAGGACGTGGACCTCTACGTTTCCTACATGACCGACGAGGCCTGCGAAGCCGGCTATCGCGGCGCCGTGGTGCGCGAGGGCAAGGAAGGCACGCGCTCGGGTCTCGCCGCCGCGTTCAAGGTCTGGCCGCGGAACAAGGCCGAGATCGTCCACGCGCAGGAAATCGGCAACTACGTCCTGTTCCGCGAACACGTCACGCGCGGCCCCTCGACCGACGGATCGCCGCTGGTCGAGCCGTTCGAGGTGATCGCAGTCTATTCTTTCGAGGGCGACAAGTGCGCCCGCGTGGAGTTTATCCGGTGAAGACCACATTCGACATGATGCGCGTCTGGGCCGTGCTGACCGGCCTCGTCCTTGCCGCCTGGTTCTTCGGAACGCTGTGGCTCGGCATGAAGACCAGCGACACGGTGCCGATGCTCATCTCGGCCATCGGCGGCTTCGAAATGATGCTTTACGTCCAGGACCTCGTGCTCAAGCGGAAGCGCCAAAATGGCTGATCGTCATCTTGAGGCCGATACGCCCGAACTGCGCGCGCGCTGGGGCTCGTTCGCGTGGACCGAGGCCAATGCCGCCAAGGCGAGCGAGATTGTCGCGCGCTATCCCGACGGCCGCCAGCGCTCGGCGGTGATGCCGCTGCTCGATCTGGCGCAGCGTCAGGTTGGGGCAGAACTGAACACGCAGGGCTGGCTGCCGATCCCGGTGATGGAATATGTCGCGGCCTACCTCGACATGCCGATCATCCGCGTGGTCGAGGTGGCAACCTTCTACACCATGTACAATCTGGTGCCAGTTGGCCGCTATCACGTGCAGGTCTGCGGCACGACGCCGTGCATGCTGCGCGGGTCGGACGACTTGATATCGGCCTGCAAGAAGCGCGGCATGCCCGCCGGCGGCGTCTCGGAAGACGGTCTCTGGACCTTCACCGAGGTCGAATGCATGGGCAACTGCTCCTCGGCGCCGATGGTCCAGATCAACGACGACAACTACGAGGACCTGACGGCGGAACGCCTCGACGGTATCCTCGACGCACTGGCCCGGGGCGAGCAGCCGAAGACCGGCACGCAGGAGCCTGGCCGCCACACGGTCGAGCCGGTTGGCGCGCTGTCTTCGCTCACCGCGATGGCCGGCGAAAACCACGATTACCGGGGGGAGTGGTAAGTCATGGCCCTTGCAGACAAGGACCGCATCTTCACCAACCTCTACGGCTATCAGCCGTGGAACCTGCCTGCTGCACAGGCGCGGGGTGACTGGGACAATACCAAGGCCCTGCTCGAACGCGGTCAGGACGCGATCATTGACGAGATCAAGGCCTCGGGCCTGCGTGGCCGTGGCGGCGCCGGTTTCCCGACCGGCCTGAAGTGGTCGTTCATGCCCAAGGAAAGCAAGGACGGCCGTCCGAGCTTCCTCGTCATCAACGCCGACGAATCCGAGCCCGGTTCCTGCAAGGACCGCGAGATCATCCGCCACGATCCGCACAAGCTGCTCGAAGGGGCGCTGGTTGCAGGGTTCGCGATGCGCGCGCGCGCGGCCTACATCTACATTCGCGGCGAATATATCCGCGAGGCCGAGACCCTGTTTGCGGCGCGCGATGAAGCCTATGCGGCCGGCCTGCTCGGCAAGAATGCCTGCGGTTCGGGCTACGACTTCGACGTCTTCGTCCATCGCGGCGCGGGCGCCTACATCTGCGGTGAAGAGACCGCGATGATCGAATCGATCGAGGGCAAGAAGGGCCAGCCCCGCCTCAAGCCGCCGTTCCCGGCCGGCGCTGGCCTTTATGGCTGCCCGACCACGGTCAACAACGTGGAATCGATCGCCGTCGCTCCCACCATCATGCGGCGCGGCGCCGCGTGGTTCTCCTCCTTCGGGCGCGAGAACAACAAGGGCACCAAGCTCTTCCAGATCTCCGGGCATGTGAACAAGCCCTGCGTGGTCGAGGAGGAGATGTCGATCCCGTTCAGCGAGCTGATCGAGAAGCACTGCGGAGGCATTCGCGGCGGCAAGGACAACCTGCTTGCCGTGATCCCGGGCGGCTCGTCTGTCCCGCTGGTTCCGGCCGACCAGATCTGGGACGCGCCGATGGACTTCGACGGCCTGCGCGCCGTCGGCTCGGGCCTCGGCACGGCAGCGGTCATCGTCATGGACAAGTCGACCGACATCGTCCGCGCGATTTCCCGTCTGTCCTACTTCTACAAGCACGAGTCCTGCGGCCAGTGCACGCCCTGCCGCGAAGGCACGGGCTGGATGTGGCGCGTCATGGAGCGCCTGCGCACCGGCGACGCCGAGCTTGAAGAGATCGACATGCTGTTCCAGGTGACCAAGCAGGTCGAAGGCCACACCATCTGCGCCCTTGGCGATGCGGCCGCTTGGCCGATCCAGGGTCTGATCCGCCATTTCCGCCCCGAAATCGAACGTCGCATCGCTGCGAACGTTCGGGAGGCCGCTGAGTAATGCCTAAGCTAACCGTCGACGGCGTCGAGCTCGAAGTTCCGCAGGGCGCCACCGTCCTGCAGGCCTGCGAGCTGGCCGGCAAGGAAATCCCCCGTTTCTGCTATCATGAGCGGCTGTCCATCGCGGGCAACTGCCGGATGTGTCTGGTCGAGGTGAAGCCCGGACCGCCCAAGCCGCAGGCTTCGTGCGCGCTGCCGGCCGCCGAGGGGCAGGAAATCCGCACGGATTCCGAGATGGTCAAGAAGGCGCGGGAAGGGGTGATGGAGTTTCTCCTCATCAACCACCCGCTTGATTGCCCGATTTGCGATCAGGGCGGCGAATGCGATCTTCAGGACCAGTCGGTGGCCTATGGCCGCGGTTCCTCGCGCTTCCACGAACCCAAGCGGGCCGTGACTGAAAAGTACATGGGGCCGCTGATCAAGACCACGATGACGCGGTGCATCCAGTGCACCCGCTGCGTGCGCTTCAGCGAGGAAGTGGCAGGGGTGGATGAAATCGGCGCGCTCTATCGCGGCGAGAACATGCAGATCACGACCTACCTCGAAAAGGCCGCCAAGCACGAGCTGTCGGCCAACGTGATCGACCTCTGCCCGGTCGGCGCGCTCACCAGCGGGCCCTATGCTTTCGAAGCCCGCCCGTGGGAGCTCAAGAAGACCCTCTCGATCGACGTTTCGGATGCGATCGGCGCCAATATCCGGCTCGACAGCCGGGGCCGCGAAGTCCTGCGCATCCTGCCGCGCATCAACGACGACGTGAACGAGGAGTGGATCTCCGACAAGGCGCGCTTTGAGGTCGACGGCCTCACCCGCCGCCGCCTCGACCGGCCGTGGCTGCGCAAGAACGGCAAGCTCGTCGCCGCCACCTGGGACGAGGCTTTCGCCGCCGTCGCCAAGGTCAAGCCCGGCAGCAGTGTTGCCGCGATCGCCGGTGACCTTGTCGATTGCGAGACCATGTTTGCCGCCAAGGCGCTGGTTTCCGCGCTCGGCTCGACCTTGCTCGAAGGTCGCCAGACCGGCCTCGCCTATCGGGCCGACAATCTTGCAGCGGTGAATTTCAACACCACCCTCTCGGGCATTGAACAGGCCGACGCGATCCTGATCGTCGGCAGCAACGTCCGCTGGGAAGCCCCGCTGCTCAATTCCCGTCTGCGCAAGGCGGTAAAGCGCGGCGCCAAGGTCTTCGTGGTCGGGCCGGAATACGACCTGACCTACAAGGCCGCGTTCCTCGGTGCTGACCTGTCGGTGCTGGGTAATCTTCCGGCCAGCGTCAGCGATGCCTTCAGCGCAGCCAAGCGACCGGCGATCATCGTCGGCGGCGCGGCGCTGGGCAAGAGCGCGCTTGATGCGACGCTCGCTTTCGCCGAGCAGTTCAACCTCGTTCGCACGCTGGAAGACGGCACGGTCTGGAACGGCTTCAACGCCCTCCACATGGCGGCCTCGCGCATGGGCGGGCTGATGCTCGGCTATGCCCAGAAGGGCGGCATTACCGATATTGTCACGGCCAAGCCCAAGCTGCTTCTTTCGCTCGGCGCGGACGAAGTGGACTACGCCCAGTTTGCGGATTCGATCATCGTCTACATCGGCCATCATGGCGACAAGGGCGCCCACGCCGCAGACGTGATCCTGCCGGCAGCGGCTTTCACCGAAAAGGCCGGAACCTTCGTCAACACCGAAGGCCGGGTCCAGTTCGCCGATAAGGCCGTCTTCGCGCCGGGTGACGCACGGGAAGACTGGACGATCCTGCGCGCGCTGGCCGATGCACTCGGCGTTTCGGTCGGCTTCGACAGCTTCGACGAACTGCGCGACGCAATGGTCGCCGCGGTTCCGGCGCTCGGCGCCGAGGGCTTGGCCGACTATGGCGCTCTCCCCAAGGCTCCCAAGGGAGCCAAGGCCGAGGGCGTGATCACGGGCTATCCGATCAAGGACTTCTACCTCACCAACCCGATCGCGCGGGCCTCGGAAACGATGGCGCGCTGCTCGTCCGAGCTGATCCACGGTGATGCTATCGCGGAGGCCGCGGAATGACCGCCTTCTTCGGACAGTGGCTGACTTACGACTGGGCATGGGCCCTGGCGACGATCTGCGGCATCCTGCTGATCGCCCTGCCGCTCATGCTCGGCGTCGCCATGATCATCTATGTCGACCGCAAGATCTGGGCGGCCATGGCCCTGCGCAAGGGCCCGAACGTCGTCGGCCCCTTCGGCCTGCTCCAGTCCTTCGCCGACGGCGCCAAGGTCTTCCTGCAGGAAACCATCATCCCGAGCGCCGCGAACAAGGGCCTGTTCCTGATCGCGCCGATCATCACCTTCACGGTCGCCCTGCTGGCCTGGGCGGTGATCCCGTTCAACTCGGGCGCGATCCTGGCCAACATCAACGTCGGCCTGCTCTACGTCCTCGCGATCTCCTCGCTCGGCGTTTACGGCACGGTGATCGCGGGCTGGTCGTCGAACTCGAAGTATCCGTTCTTCTCGGCCATGCGCGCGAGCGCCCAGATGATCTCCTATGAAGTGTCGATCGGCTTCATCCTGATCTGCGTGGTGCTGTGGGCCGGCACGTTCAACATGAACGGCATCGTCCTTGCGCAGAAGGGCCACGTCTTCGGCCTGCTCAACGGCTTCGTGTTCAACCCGCTGCTGTTCCCGATGTGGGTGATGTTCCTCATCTCCGGCATGGCCGAAACCCAGCGCGCGCCGTTCGACCTGACCGAGGCCGAAAGCGAGCTCGTGGCCGGCTACCAAACCGAGTATTCCTCGATGAGCTTCGCGCTCTACTGGCTCGGTGAATATGCCAACGTCCTGCTGATGTGTGCACTCAACGCCACCCTGTTCTGGGGCGGCTACCTGCCGCCGCTGGACTGGGCGCCGCTCTACCTGATCCCGGGCTTCATCTGGTTGCTGCTCAAGATCTTCTTCTTCTTCTTCATCTTCAGCTGGGTGAAGGCCACCGTACCGCGGTATCGCTATGACCAGCTGATGCGGCTGGGCTGGAAAGTATTCCTCCCCATCTCGCTGCTGTGGGTTTTCCTCGTCAGCGGCTACCTCATGCTTACCGGACACTTCGCATGACCGTCGGACAGCTCATCAAGAGCTTCACCCTCTGGGAGTTCGTGAAGGCGCACTGGCTGACCTTGAAGTATTTCTTCAAGCCCAAGGCGACGATCAACTACCCGTTCGAGAAGAACCCGCTCTCGCCCCGCTTCCGCGGTGAGCATGCCCTGCGCCGCTATCCCAGCGGCGAGGAGCGCTGCATTGCCTGCAAGCTGTGCGAAGCGGTCTGCCCGGCGCAAGCGATCACGATCGAGGCCGAACCGCGGGAAGACGGCTCGCGCCGCACGACGCGCTACGACATCGACATGACCAAGTGCATCTACTGCGGCTTCTGCCAGGAAGCTTGCCCGGTCGACGCCGTGGTCGAGGGTCCGAACTTCGAATTCGCCGCCGAAACGCGCGAGGAGCTCCTTTACGACAAGGCCAAGCTGCTCGCGAACGGGGACAAGTGGGAGCGGGCAATCGCCGCGAACCTTGAAGCCGATGCGCCGTATCGCTAGGGGCCCCCGCTCATGATTCAGGTCATCGCCTTCTATCTGTTCGCCGCGCTTGCGATCCTCGCCGGCGCCCTGACGATCCTTTCCCGCAACCCGGTCCATTCGGTTCTGTGGCTGATCGTCGCCTTCTTCAACGCGGCGGGGCTCATGGTCCTGTGCGGCGCCGAATTCATCGCGATGCTGCTCGTCATCGTCTATGTCGGCGCGGTCGCGGTGCTGTTCCTGTTCGTGGTCATGATGCTGGACATCGACTTTGCCGAACTGCGCGCCGGCTTTATCCGCAATTTCCCGCTCGGGATGCTGCTCGCCGTCGTCCTGTTCGTCGAACTGTTCGTGGGCTTGATCGCCCGCGGCGCCGGCAAGCTGACGCTCGGCAAGCCCGATGGCAGCGCCGCGCCGCTGGCCCATGCCAGCAACATCGAGGCGATCGGCACGCTGCTCTACACGCGCTACCTGTTCCTGTTTGAAGCAGCCGGCATCATCCTGCTGGTGGCAATGATCGGGGCCATCGTCCTCACGCACCGCCAGCGCTCCGACGTGCGCGGGCAGAACGTCTCGAAGCAGGTCGCGCGCCGGCCGGAAGAGGCCACGCGCAACGTCTCGCCGGAAGTTGGCAAGGGGGTCAGCCTCTAATGATCGGCATCGAACACTATGTCGTCGTCAGCTCGATCCTGTTCGTGCTCGGCGTGCTCGGCATCTTCCTCAACCGCAAGAACGTCATCGTCATTCTCATGGCGATCGAACTGATCCTGCTTGCGGTGAACATCAATCTGGTCGCCTTCTCGAGCTTCCTCGGGGACTTGACCGGGCAGATCTTCGCCATGTTCGTCCTGACCGTCGCCGCGGGTGAAGCCGCAGTGGGTCTCGCGATCCTGGTGATCTACTTCCGAGGTCGCGGCACCATCGCGGTCGACGACGTGAACCGGATGAAGGGGTAAGTCCGTGCATTCGATCCTCTTCATCGTTTTCCTGCCGCTGCTGGCAGCCATTGTTGCCGGGCTCGGCAACAAGGCGCTCGGCAATGTCCCGGCCAAGGTGATCACTACCGGCGCGCTGTTCATTTCCTGCGCACTGTCGTGGCCGATCTTCCTGTCGTTCGTGGCGGGCTCTGCCGAGGCGAGCGTGACGCCGGTCCTCAAGTGGGTCCAGTCGGGTTCCATGAGCTTCGACTGGGCGCTGCGCGTCGACACGCTGACGGCCGTCATGCTGGTGGTGATCACCAGCGTTTCAGCGCTCGTCCACCTCTATTCGTGGGGATACATGGACGAAGAGCCGGATCAGCCGCGCTTCTTCGCCTATCTCTCGCTGTTCACCTTCGCCATGCTCATGCTGGTGACGGCCGATAACCTTGTCCAGATGTTCTTCGGCTGGGAAGGGGTGGGCCTTGCGTCCTACCTCCTGATCGGGTTCTGGTTCCGCAAGCCTTCGGCCTGCTCCGCCGCAATCAAGGCCTTCGTGGTCAACCGCGTCGGCGACCTTGGCTTCATGCTCGGCATCTTCGGAACCTGGCTGGTTTTCCAGACCACTTCGATCCCTGAGATCCTGCACGCCGCCCCGTCGATGGCCGGCTCGACCATCGGCTTCCTTGGCCACCGTTTCGATACGATGACAGTCCTGTGCGTCCTGTTGTTCATCGGCGCCATGGGCAAGTCGGCCCAGCTCGGCCTGCACACCTGGTTGCCTGACGCGATGGAAGGTCCGACCCCGGTTTCGGCGCTGATCCACGCCGCGACAATGGTCACGGCCGGCGTCTTCATGGTCTGCCGTCTCTCGCCGATGTTTGTCGTCAGCCCGACCGCGATGGGCGTCGTCACCTTCGTCGGCGCGGCCACCTGCTTCTTCGCCGCCACCGTCGGCACGACCCAGTGGGACATCAAGCGGGTCATCGCCTATTCAACCTGCTCGCAGCTTGGTTACATGTTCTTCGCCGCCGGTTCCGGCGCGTTCGGCGCGGCCATGTTCCACCTGTTCACGCACGCCTTCTTCAAGGCGCTGCTGTTCCTCGGTGCGGGCTCGGTGATCCACGCGATGCACCACGAGCAGGACATGCGCTACTACGGCGCCCTGCGGAAGGAGATCCCCTGGACCTTCTGGGCGATGATGGCGGGAACGCTTGCCATCACCGGCGTCGGCATCGTCGACGTGATCGGCTTCGCCGGTTTCTACTCGAAGGACTCGATCCTGGAGGCGGCGTACGCCTCGGGCAGCGAGGTCGGCAGCTTCGCCTTCTGGTGCGGCATCACCGCGGCACTGATGACCAGCTTCTATTCGTGGCGCCTGGTCTTCCTGACCTTCTACGGTGCGCCGCGCTGGGCCGCGTCGGAGCATATCCAGCACGCCGTCCACGGCGAGCATGAGGACGCGGATGCCGAGGACGGTCACGACCACGATCACTCGCACGAGCTGCTTGACCCGCACCACGGCGAAGGCACGGCGGGCTACCATCCGCACGAAAGCCCGCTGGTCATGCTGGTGCCGTTGATCGTCCTGTCGCTCGGCGCAATCTTTGCCGGTTTCCTTTTCACCCATTCGTTCATCAGCGAAGGTGAGGGCGAGTTCTGGAAGGGCGCGCTGGTGTTCAACGAACACCTGCTCCACGCGATGCACGGTGTGCCGGGCTGGGTGAAGTGGGCGCCGTTCACGGTGATGGCCGTCGGCTTCGGCACCGCCTGGTATGCCTATCTCAAGAACCCCCGGTTCCCGGCGGCTTTCGTCGAGCAGTTCGGCGTCGTCCACCGGTTCGTGTTCAACAAGTGGTATTTCGACGAGCTCTACAACTTCCTGTTTGTCCGTCCGGCCTTCTGGCTCGGCAAGGTGTTCTGGAAGCAGGGCGACGTCGGGATCATCGACCGTTTCGGCCCGAATGGCGCCGCCTGGGTGGTGGCGCAGGGTTCGCGCGTCGCCCAAAAGGTGCAGTCGGGATATCTCTATAGCTATGCGCTGGTCATGCTCATCGGCCTTGTGGTCGGGATCAGCTGGGTGATGGTGCGCTGACATGACGGGTTTCCCCATCCTCTCGCTGATGCTGCTCGTTCCGCTGGCTGGCGCTATCGCCTGCCTCGTGTCGGGCAATCAGTCAGCTCGCCAGATCGCCCTGGTCGTAACCTTGGTTGATCTCGTCCTCGGTATCCTGCTGTGGCTGAACTTCGATCTCTCGGCCGGCCATCCGCAGTGGCAGTTCGTCGAACACGTGCCGCTCTTCGCCGGCTTCTCCTGGGCCCTCGGGATCGACGGCATCGCCCTGATGCTGATCATGCTGTCGGTCTTCCTGATGCCGATCTGCATCGGCGCCAGCTGGGAATCGATCACCAAGCGGCAGGGCGAATATTACGCCGCATTCCTGCTGATGGAGACGCTGATGATCGGCGTCTTCACGGCACAGGACCTCTACCTGTTCTACATCATGTTCGAAGCCGGCCTGATCCCGATGTACCTGATCATCGGCATCTGGGGCGGTGCGGACCGGATCTACGCCAGCTACAAGTTCTTCCTCTACACGCTGCTCGGCTCGGTCCTGATGCTGATCGCGATGCTGTGGATGGTGCACGAAGCCGGGACGACCGACATCCCGACGCTGATGGCCTATAACTTCAGCGCCAAGGCCCAGACCTGGCTGTTCCTTGCCTTCTTCGCCTCCTTCGCGGTGAAGATGCCGATGTGGCCGGTCCACACCTGGTTGCCTGACGCACACGTGCAGGCGCCGACGGCCGGCTCGGTGATCCTCGCTGGCGTGCTCCTCAAGATGGGCGGCTACGGCTTCATCCGCTTCTCACTGCCGATGTTCCCGGAAGCCTCGGCCCAGTTCGCCTGGCTGGTCTTTGCCCTGTCGATGATCGCAGTCGTCGTCACCTCGCTGATCGCGCTGGTCCAGCACGACATGAAGAAGCTGATCGCCTATTCGTCGGTCGCGCACATGGCGATCGTCACGATCGGTCTTTTCGCCTTCAACGTGCAAGGCCTCGAAGGCTCGATGATCGTCATGCTCAGCCACGGCCTCGTCTCGGGCGCGCTGTTCCTCTGTGTCGGCATCATCTACGACCGTCTGCACACCCGCGAGATCGATCGTTACGGCGGCCTGTCGATCAACATGCCGAAGTATGCGCTGTTCTTCCTGTTGTTCACCATGGCGTCGATCGGCCTTCCCGGGACCAGCGGCTTCGTCGGCGAATTCCTGTCGCTCGGCGGGATCTACCAGGTCTCGAGCTGGGTCGCGCTGGTTTGCACCACCGGCATCATCCTCGGCGCCGCCTATATGCTCTACCTCTATCGCCGCGTGGCATTCGGGGACCAGAAGCATGCCGATGCCGCCGCGATGACCGACCTGACCTTCCGCGAACTGGCGATGGTCATTCCTCTCGGCCTCGCGGTCCTGTGGATGGGCGTCTATCCCGAGAGCTTCCTGGCCCCGATGCGGGCTGACATCGCCGCGCTGGACGCGCGCGTCGCCCGGGCCAAGCCTGCAGGTGATGCGAAGGTCACGGCCGGTCAACCCGGTGCCCATGCACAGATGAGCGAACACGAAGAGGGGGCGCACTGATGGCTCCGGCCATGGATTTCTCGCAGTCGCTGCGCCTGATCGCGCCGGAAGAACTGCTGAGCATCGCGGGATTGGTCCTGCTGCTCGTCGCCGGCTGGGCCGGGGACAAGGCTTCGCGCGCTATTTCGATCGCCGCGGTGGCCGTGCTGGTCGGCGCCATGGCGCTGGTCGCCCCGGCGCTGTGCAATGGTGCAATGGGCCCGGAGACAAGCGCTTTCGGCAGTCAGTTCCGAGCTGACGCCTTCGCATCCTTCGCCAAGCTGCTGATCTACGGGTCCGCGGCCGTTGGTCTGATCGTAGCCCCCTCGTTCTTCGAGAAGTTCCGCGCGATGCGGGCCGAATATCCCGTGCTGATCCTTTTCGCGGCCATCGGCACCGGGATGATGGTCTCGGCGACCGACTTCCTGACGCTCTACATTGGCCTCGAGATGAACTCGCTGGCCAGCTACGTCCTCGCCGCCTTCCTGCGCGCTGACGACCGCTCGGCCGAAGCCGGCCTCAAGTATTTCGTGCTTGGCGCCCTCGCCAGCGGCATCCTGTTGTTCGGCGTCAGCCTGACCTATGGCTTCACCGGCAGCACCGGCTTCGAGGGCGTGCGCGCCGCGATGGCAGGCGGCCTGACCACCGGCATGATCTTCGGAATTGTCTTCGTCCTCGCCGGCATTGCCTTCAAGATCGCCGCCGTGCCGTTCCACATGTGGACTCCCGACGTCTACGAAGGCGCCCCCACGCCGGTCACCCTGTTCTTCGCCACGGCCCCCAAGGTCGGCGCCATGGGCATGCTGATGCGCGTCGCGCTCGAAGCCTTCGGCGGACAGGCCGGCGCCTGGCAGCAGATCGTGATCTTCGCCGCCATCGCCTCGATCGTGATCGGTGCGCTCGGCGCGATCGGTCAGCAGAACATCAAGCGCCTGCTTGCCTATTCATCGATCAACAATGTCGGCTTCATCCTCATCGGCCTCGCCGTCGCCACCCCGCAGGGTGCCTCGGCCATGCTCACCTACCTCGCGATCTACGTCGCGATGACCGTCGCGAGCTTCGTCGTCGTGCTCCTGCTCAAGGACGAGGACGGCAACTCGGTCGAGAGCTTTGCCGACATTTCCGGCCTTTCGCGCACGCGCCCGTGGCTGGCTCTGGCCATGGCCTCCGTCATGTTCAGCCTTGCCGGCATCCCGCCGCTGTTCGGGTTCTGGGGCAAGTTCGTGGTCTTCCAGGCCGCTGTTGCCGCTGGCTTCGTCCCGCTCGCCGCGATCGGTATCGCCGCCTCGGTGATCGGCGCCTTCTACTACCTCAAGGTGGTCAAGGTGATGTATTTCGACGAACCGGCCGGCAAGGTCGTCGGCAAGGGTGAGGTTGCTCATGCCGCGCTGCTCGTGGTCACCGGCCTGTTCCTCTCGCCGCTCGGCTACCTGCTCACCAAGTGGCTTGGTGCGATGACCGACACCGCGGCCGCCGCCCTGTTCCACGTCGCCTGACCGGGCGGCGTGGGCCGAACCGGCACCCCGCGTGATTGAATTCATCGCTGAAACCGGCTCGACCAATGCCGATCTCGCCGCGCGCATCGAACGCGGCGAGCAACTGGCGGAGGGCCACTGGCTGGTCGCCGATCGCCAGACGGCGGGCAGGGGCCGTCAAGGCCGCGCCTGGTTTGATGGTTCCGGCAATTTCATGGGGTCAACCTGGGTCGCGGCCAGCCTCGGCGATCCCCCGCTGCCCAGCTTGGCGCTTGTCGCGGGTCTCGCGCTCCACGCCGCGAGCAGCGAATGGCTCGATCCGGTCCACATCGCGTTTCTCAAATGGCCCAACGATCTGATGATCGGCGGCGCCAAGCTCGCCGGGATCCTGCTTGAACGGGCAGGGGGCGGGGTAGTCGTCGGCATCGGCGTCAACCTTGCCGTCGCTCCGGCGATTGATGCCCGGGAGACTGCGGCACTGGCCGATTACGGGGCGGAGCCTGAACGGGATCACTTCGCGCACACCCTGGCCGTGGCATTCGGCCGCGAACTGGCACTTTGGCGGAGCGAAGGCCTCGCGCCGCTGATCGCCCGCTGGCTTGCCGCGGCGCACCCGCCGGGCACGCATCTCGCCGTCGGCGAACCGGGCGAAATCCCGATTCGCGGCACATTTGCCGGGCTTGATCCGCAAGGGGCCTTGATCCTGGACCTTGCAGACGGCACGAGGCAGACCATTCACGCCGGCGAAGTCCGCCTCGCCTGAGCCTATCGGGAACCGCTGCGATGCTGCTCGCTATCGACCTCGGCAATACCAATGTCGTCTTCGCCCTGTTCGAGGGGCGGCAGGTCCGTGCGCGCTGGCGCATCGCCACTGATCCCCGCCGCACCGGCGACGAATACGCCGTCTGGCTTTCGCAGCTTCTCGCGCTCGAAGGAGTGGAGCGATCCGCGATCGACGGGATCATCGTGTCCACCGTCGTCCCGCGCGCGCTGCACAACATCCAGGTGCTCGCGCGCAAATATTTCGGGCTGGAGCCCCTGATCGCAGGGGAAGGCGCCGCTGAATACCCGATGCAGATCGACGTCGAGCAGCCCCGCTCGCTGGGGGCAGACCGGGCCGTCAATGCCATTGCCGCCCATGCCCGCTACCCCGGCGACCTGATCATCGTCGATTTCGGCACGGCAACGACGTTTGACGCGGTTGATTTCAACGGCGCCTACAAGGGCGGGATCATTGCCCCGGGCCTCAACCTGTCGCTCGACGCGCTGGTCGGCAACACGGCCAAGCTGCCCCGTATCGCAATCGAGGCCCCGCGGACCGAGAGCGTGATCGGCACCAATACCGAAGACCAGATGCTGATCGGAGTGTTCTGGGGCTATGTCGCCATGATGGAAGGATTGATCGCGCGCATGAAGACGGAAATCGGCCGCCCGGCCAAAGTCATTGCCACCGGCGGGCTCGCCGTGCTGTTCCAGCAGCACACCCGGATCTTCGATGCCGTCGATGCCGATCTCACTCTCGATGGCCTGGCCATTCTCGCGGAAAGGGCTCGCAGCCAGTGACACCCGGCAAGGAACTCCTGTTCTGCGCGCTCGGCGGTTCGGGCGAGATCGGCATGAACGTCAACCTTTACGGATGTGACGGCAAGTGGCTGATGGTCGATCTCGGCATGACCTTCAGCGGCAATGAATATCCCGGCGTCGACCTCGTCTTTGCCGATCTCGAATTCATCGAGCGCGAGCGCGAGAACCTGATCGGCATCGTGCTGACCCATGCGCATGAGGATCACATCGGCGCGGTTCCCTATTTCGCCGAGGAACTCGGCGTGCCGCTCTATGCCACCCCGTTCACGGCGCGGCTCGTGCGGGCCAAGCTGGAAGAGGCCGGCAACGCCGACCGCGTCGAACTCAATGTGATCGACCATCTCGATCGCTTCGCCCTCGGCCCGTTCGGCGTGCGCTATGTCCCGCTCGCCCACTCCATCGCCGAGGGCAACGCCCTGCTGATCGACACGCCTTATGGCTCGATCTTCCACACCGGGGATTGGAAACTCGACGACGAACCACGGATCGGGCAGCCGGCCACTTCGGCCGAACTGACGGCGATCGGCGACGAGGGTGTGCTGGCACTGGTCTGCGATTCGACCAATGTGTTCAATCCGGAACCGTCCGGCTCGGAAGGGGAGGTCTATCGCGGCCTCCTGGCCGAAGTGGCCAAGCATCGCGGCAAGCGCGTGCTGGTGACCACCTTCGCCTCCAATGTCGCCCGGCTCAAAACCCTCGCCGAAGTGGCTGAGACAACCGGCCGCCAGCTTTGTGTCGCGGGTCGCTCGCTCGACCGGATCATCACCGCCGCGCAGTCGAGCGGTTACCTGAAGGACTTTCCGGCCACCATCGATCCGGAAGCAGCCATGAACCTGCCGCGCGGCGAAGTCCTGATCGTCGCCACCGGCGGGCAGGGGGAGCCGCGCGCCGCGCTGGCCCGCATCACCGAGGGGCACCATGACATCGAGCTGGAACGGGGTGACGTCGTCCTGTTCTCCAGCCGCCAGATTCCCGGCAACGAGATCCCGATCGGCAAGATCCAGAACAAGCTCGCCGGTGACGGCATAACGATCATCACCGACCGGCAGAGCCCGATCCACGTTTCCGGCCACCCGGGCCGGCCCGAATTGCTCGCGCTGTATGGATGGATCCGCCCGCAGATCCTCGTCCCCGTCCACGGCGAGATGCGCCACATGTCGGAACAGGCGCGGCTCGGCAAGCAGGCCGGGATTCCGGCGCAGGTCGTGCAGAAGAACGGCGATCTCGTCCGCCTTGCCCCCGGCAAGGCCGGAAAGTTCGGTGAAGTCCGCGCCGGCCGGCTGATCCTTGATGGCGACATCATCGCCCCGGCCGACGGACTGGGCATCGTCATGCGCCGCCGTCTGGCATTCAACGGGGTGGTCATCGTTGCGATCGACCACAAGGGCCACTGCGAAGTGGCCGGAATGGGTCTTCCGCTCGAAGAGGACTACGAGGCCTTCTGCGAGGAAGCCGCCGCCGATGTGAAGGCCGCGATGGCCAAGCTGAAGGGCCATGCCCGCAAGGATCGAGAGGCCGTGATCGAGGCCGCGCGCCTTGCCGCCCGCCGCGCGGCCACGCGCTGGTCGGGCAAGAAGCCGCAGGTCCAGGTCATGCTGCTTCAGGGCTGAGGAAGCACCATGCGCTGGACCTCGATGATCGCCATCTATGCCCTGTTCTGGGTACTTTCCGCCGTTTTCGTCCTGCCCTTTGGCCTGCGGACACCGGACGAAACCGGCGACTCCGTCACGCCCGGCCACGCGGAAAGCGCCCCGGTCAACTTCAGCGGCAAACGGGTGATCAAGCGCGCGACGGTCCTTGGCCTCGTTCTCTTCGCGCTGTTTTACCTCAACTACGTCAACGGGTGGATCGTCGCCGCAGACCTCGACCTCAGCCGGCTTTATCCGGGCGATCCGAAGTAGGTAACCCGGGGGCTGCCCCCCGGGTTCTCACTACCTCGTCCCCCGATCAGTGCCTCAGGCGTTCGATCGCCTGGGCCAGCACGACATAGAGCTTGCCCATGTCGGACGAGAGCAGGGTCACGCCCAGCGCATGGCCGTCGCGGGTCGAGAGCAGCTGGCGCAGCATTGCCTCGAAATCGTGGATATAGCGGCTGACGTAATCGCGAAACTCGCCGTCTTCCTCGTAGATCCGGGTGATCTCGCGGCCTTCGGAATTGTCGATCAGGCGCACCGCACGCCGGGTGAAGACACCGCGGTCGCCCTTGAGATAGGCGGCCCAGGCCGTGTCGGTCACCTCGGTCGAGAGAGACTTGGCAATATCGATCGCGTTGGAGTTGAGCGATTCGGTGATCAGCGCGACCCGCCGCGCGAAATCATTGTCGACCTGCTCTTCCGCGCGGGCCTTGGCGTGGGCCACCCGGCGTTCGAGGTTCGCGGTCAATTCCGCCACCTTGCCGAGCTGGTCGCGCAGCTGGATCGCAGCTTCGCGGCTGACCCCTGCGGCATGGCCCGCGGCCTGTTCCAGCTGTCCGATCGCCTCGGCCATGCGCATCCGCATCGCCCGGTCGATCGCCGCCGCGCTTTCCTCGCCGAGCCGCTCGGCGACCTGGCTCACGGCGCCGGCACTTTCGTCGCGCAGGTTGGCCACGGCACTGCGCGTGGCCTCGCCCAGTTGCTCGATAGCCGCGGTCAGCGCGTCCTGCGCCTGCCCGGCTGTGGCGAGGCTTTCCTGCTCCAGCGCAGCCAGGCCTTCGCGCAGCGCTCCGAGCTTTTGCCCGTGCCGGTCCGCGCCTTCGCCGAGATTGCCTTGCAGCGCGCCCAGTTCATCGAGGGCCTTGCCGAGCGCAGCCCGCGTGTCAGCGGTCGTGGCGGCAAGAACATCGCCCTGCGCCGAAGCCGCGCGGATCGTCTCTGCCATTGCCGCGACACGCTGTTCCCAATCTTCAAGTCCGGCCTGTCCCTGCGCCAGCGCCGCAGGAAGCTGGTCGCGCGACTGCGCCGTACTGGCCTGGATCAATTCCAGCAGCCGCACGGCGCCGTCGGTCAGGTCCGTAACGGCGGCATGGGTGCCGGCGAGAGCCTCGCGGCTCGCGCCCAGCCGGTCGGTCAGTACGCCCAACCCGTTGCCGAGCGATTCTTCGGCCTGATGCCCGAAGGCAGCGATCGCCGCGATCCGGTCCGACATCGCCTCGATCTGCATGGCGATGGCCTCGCCGGAGGCGGCAAGGGCCTGCTGGCGCTGGTTCTGCTCGGCGCGGCGTTCGTCCAGCTCCTGGTCGATCCGGGCGAACTGCCCCGTCGTATCGGCGAGGCGCTGCTCGGTCTCGGCCAGGAACTGGCGATTGCGTTCAAGCAGGCGTTCGTCGAAGTCGCTCGCCTCTTGCGACAGCGTTGCAATGCGGTTGCGTGCCGCTTCCAGTGCCTGCCGATCAAGCGCATCGAGCCGCTCGAGCACGCCGCGCACTTCTTCCTCCAGTCGGTTCTTTGCGGTGTGCAGCGCCTGCAAGGCGCCCTTTTCTCCATCGCGCAGGGCCCGCGCCAGAGCCGAACCTTCGTCGCGCAGTGCCGAAAGCCGGGCGCGGAGCGAAGTGAGGGATTCAGCCTCGGTCTCGTCAAGGCGCACACGAGTCTGGGCAAATTCTTCGGCCAAGGCCTCAGCCCGGGCCTTGAGCGCGGCGAGCCCGGCAGCTTCGTCATCGGCAAGGCGGGCGCGTAGTTCGCCCGCACGGTGCTCCAGCTCCTCGAGCCTGCCGGAAACGACAGCCTGCAGTTCACCGAGCCGAGCGTGGAAAAGGCCAAGCGCCTCGTCGACCTTGCCATGCAGCGTGCCGACCTGGGCTTCGCCGGCCGCCCCGGCGGAAGCGAGCCGGTCAAACGCCGCGATCAGCTCACCGAGCACGCCTTGCGCCGTGCGCCCGGCATTGCCGATGTTATTGGTCACGTCCTTGGCTGAGCTGGCGATCACCGGCAATTGGCCGCGCAGGCGCTCCATATTATCGAGCGCGGTCGTGGAAACGCTGGCGATCGCTTCGACCTGGGCGCCATTGCTGCGGATCAGTTCCTGTAGGCGGGCAGCATGTTCGGAGATCCGTTCGGCGGAAATACGACCGAGAGCCTCGAGATCACGGGACTGGGCGGCAATGAACTCGCGCGCAAGGCTGAGTTCGCGGTTGACCGTGATGAGCCGTGCCTCGAGCCGAGCGCTTTCAGTGGAAAGCACGAATGCCGCCTCTCCGAACCGCCGCGCCTCGCGCCGCGAAGTGCGCAGGGCGATGAGCCATGCGACGCCGATCAGCAGCACCGGAACGGCCCAGTTGCCGAGCAGCGAAACCCCTTCGCTGGGCGTGGTCCCGGAGGAAATTCGCGTCCACATTGCCCAGAAGAAGTATCCGGTCCACCCTGCCACGGCCGCAAGGCCGAGGGCAGGGACGAGCCAGTTGCGCCGCATGGCCTCGGGCTCCGGCTCATCTTCCAAGATCTTGTCTTCCGGCCAAACCTCTTCGGGCAGCGCATCGGCCGCCTCCAGCGTGAGTTCCCCTGCCGCCAGCGGCTTGTCGCCGCCCGGCCCGAATGCGACGATGCGCGATCCCCCAGACATTTTCGTAAGTTAACACGGTTTGGTCCTCGGGATAAACCCCGGCTTAACCCTCAGGCGATACCGTATGGCGCATGGCTTACGAAGCTGGCGCCCTTGATGAGACCTTGGCAGCGGCGGCGGGCGACGACCCGGCGCTTCTTGCCGAGCTTCGCTGCGCCTTTGCCGAAAGCCTGCAGCGTCAGATCGACCTGCTGGGGCGCGCCCGCTGCGATGGCAACTGGCAGATCGCCGCACAGCGCCTGAAAGGGCTGGCGGCGAGCTTTCACGAAGTCTCGCTGATCGCCCTCGCCGAAGAAGCCCTGGTTGCGGCTCCGGGCGAGCCCGGCGTGGTCCGGCGGCTGCAACTTTTCCACGACGCGCTCGTCTCTGGCGCCTGAACCGGACCGCAGCCGCCTATTGGCAGGTCCGGCAGCTGTCCCTAAGACAATGGCACCCTTTTTCGGAGACTAGCCCTGCGGGTCGCGCTTCTGACCATGATGGAACCGGCCGCCCCCGGTGATCCTGCACCGCGCGCATTCCTGCGCGTCGGCGGGGCCAGCATCGCGCGCCATCAACTGGCGCTGGTATTGGCCGCAGGCTGCGAGCGGGTAATCTGCCTGGCGCGCGGGCTGGGACCGGAGTTGATCGAGCTTCAGCACGAGGCAGAGCGCGCGCGAGCCTCGTTTCACGTCATTGCCGGCGCCCGGGGCCTGTCGGGCCTGATCAGCGCGGCTGACGAAGTACTTGTCGTCGCCGAAGGCCTGCTGCCGACCACAGGCGAGGCGCTGCGGCTGATCGACGGACCGCCGGCCATACTGGTGCAACCATCGGAAACAGGCATTCCGGCCGGATTCGAGCGGATCGACCTCAACCACGCGGATGCGGGGCTCATTCTCATTCCCGGGCGCCTGGTCGATCGGTTGATGGACCTGCCGCCCGATGTCGAACCCGGCTCGGCCTTGCTCAGGATCGCACTTCAGGCCGGCGTGGCCCAGCGGAGTGTGCCTGAGGACATCCGCTCGGCCGGGCGCTGGCTGCTGGTTCGCTCCGAGGCCGAGGCCCATGCCGCCGAGGATGGCTGGATGGAACGGCACACCGCCGCTGCCGCCCGCAGCCCGGGGCCGTGGCTGGTGCGGCTGCTGGTTCGCAAGTTCGGCCCGGCCTTGCTCCACGGCCAGGGCTCGATCCTGATCATTGCCGGCATCGCGGTCACGCTCGTGGCCATGGGAATCGCCGTCACCTGGTTCGGGCTTGGCGCGACCGGGCTGGTCCTGGCCGGGCTTGGTTGGCTCATGGGGCGAAGCTGGGCCATGCTCGGCCAACTCCGGCGCGAGGCCCTGGCCCAAAGCGGTGGACCGGCGTGGCACGGCCCCGCGGCCGATTTTGCCTTCGATGCCGGGATCGTGGCCATGTTGACCATGTTGCTCCCGCAATTCCCCGGCCAGCCCCTGCTTGAACGTGCTTTCGCGCCGGTCATGCTCGTGGGTCTGGTGAGGATACTGTCGCGGGGGTTCTCGCAGAACTGGTCAGCCTGGGCCGATGACCGACTGGTGCTGCTGGTCGTCCTGGCCTGCCTGTTCCTTGGCCAGGTCGGCTGGCCGGGCGTGCCAGCGCTCGCAGCACTGATTTTGCTCGCCGCGCTCATACTTCCGCGCGGCACCGATCAGCCTGGGCTAACACGAGCTTAACCACGCACGTTTATGACAGGGGCCATGAACCTCGAAGGTCGAGATACACCGGTCGTTCCTGCGGCCGAACTGACCGTTCGTGCCGATCTGGCTCGGGCGGGCGGAGTACTGGCAGCCATTCCGCCGGTTCTGGCCCATCTCGTCGCCAACCAGACCCACGCCGTCTTCAGCGAGGAAATCGTGGCCCGCACGCGCGGACAGGTCGAGTCGCTGGCCAGGGCGCTGGTCCGCACCGCCGATGACCTCGCCACGGCGGCCGAGGGCAGGGTGCTCGCCGGGGCTCTGGTCGAGCAACCCGCCCTGCTCGCCCATTGCCATGTGCTCGCCATCGAAGCGCAGTTGGCCGAACGGCTCGCGCGCGATGGCGGGATCGATCCCGTGCTGTCGCCGCTCCTTCAGGAGCAGATCGCCGATCCAGACCCGGAGGCGGCCGGCACAGCCATGAAACTGCTCGCCGCCCAGGCCCGCTTCACCCAGTGCCAGCGGCGAATGGAGTTGCCCGTCGGTGAATTGGCGGCCGACCTGCTGCCTGACGTCCTGCTTGCGTTCAGCCTCGTCGGCGGTCCGACCGCCGATCACGCCGCGCATTGCCTGCGCGATCAATTCGATGAGGGACAGTCTCGCACCGCCTTGCTGGCTCGGGTCGTGCTGGGGCTGGACGAAGGCTTTGGCCCGGCGCTTGATCTCGACCAGGCCGGGCTCGCCCTGTTCCTGACCGCCGTGGCGCTGGCCACCGGCCATGAGCGCGCTGCCGTGGTCCTGGCGACGAGCCAGGGGCAGCAATCGCGCCTCGCCCTGATCCTGCGCCTGGCCGGCCTGTCGTCTGCCGCGATCGAGACCGTGTTGATCCGCCTTCACCCCAGCGCCCCCCTGCCACGCGCTGCCATGAGCCTCGAACGCGACGCGGCCATTGCCCTGCTGGCCGAGGGAGCGCGGCGATGACTGGCACCGTTTCGCAGCCGGGTGCATCGGCGCGCACCGACGGCAACGATCGCCTGATCGCGGCAGACGAACCGCTGCTCGGCCTCCATCTGCAGTGCGGCGGCGAAATGCCCGGCACGCTGGCCATTCCCGCCCTGTTCGAAGCGGTGCGCAAAGCCCGGGCGCTCGGGCTCAAGCTGGCGCGTCCGATCATTGCTCACGGTGCTGCCGAAACCATCACAGCATGGGTCGAGATCGAACCGCTTGGCGAGACTGCCGATGGCGGTGCCGGCGCGCTCATTTCCCTGCGCGGCTGGCAGACCCGCCCCCTGCCGGCCGAGGACGAGCAGGCCGCAAGCCGGCGCCGAATCGCGGTCGAACGCGAAATCGCAGAGTTTTCCGCCCGGCTTGATGCCGCCCAGCAGGTCCTGTTCGCCGAGGCCCTGCCCGGCGAACTGACCGCCCTGAGCGAGGCCATGGCGGTTGGCGTCGGGCGCCCGTGGACCGATTTTCTGACGATCGAAGGCAGCAGCCACCGCCAGCCGCTTCACTGGCGCCTGCTCGACGGGGCGCCGGTGCGTGTGCCCGGGTCCGATCGGCCCTGGCGCGCCACTTTGGTGCCGCAGTTTCGCGGCGGGATCGAGCCGGCCGGGTTCGAACTCTATCTCGCCTCCGATGTGCCGTTCGAGCCCGCTTCACCGGCCGCCGATACCGCCCCCGCCACAGGGATGAAAGCCCGGGTCATCGGCCGCGAAGTAGCTCCGGTCCTGCGCCAGCCGATCGCCCGGATCATCGCCAATGCCGAAACGATACGGGCACGACTGGCCGGTCCCCTCGACGACGAATACAGCGCTTACGCCTCCGACATTGCTGCGGCCGGCCAGCACCTGCTTGCCTTGATCGACGATCTGACCGACCTCGAAGTTGTCGAGGCAGAGGATTTCTCGACCGCGCCTGATCGCATCGACCTTGCCGAAGTCGCCCGCCAGGCGGCGGGCATACTCGGGGTCAAGGCGCGCGAAGCGGAAATCTCGATCGATCCTCCGCGAATGGGTGAGAGCCTGATGGCCGTGGCTGAATTCCGCCGGGTCCTGCAGGTCCTGCTCAATCTCGTGGGCAATGCCCTGCGCTATGCCCCGGGCCAGTCGCAGGTCTGGATTCGCCTCGAGCAGGAGGGGCATCTCGCCCGGGTCATCGTTGCCGACCAAGGGCCGGGGCTCGATCCGGAGCAGCAGCGCAAGGTCTTCGAGAAATTCGAGCGGCTCGGCCGCAGCGGCGATGGCGGCTCGGGCCTTGGACTGTACATTTCACGCAAGCTCGCCCGGGCGATGGGCGGCGAACTGTCGGTCGAAAGCGCCCCGGGGCAGGGGGCCCGCTTCATCCTCAGCGTCCCCGCCGTCGGTTCCGGCGCCGCGGCGTAATCCGCCTCAAAAGGATCGTTTCAACGAAAAACGCCGCCCCCGAATGGGGGCGGCGTCTTCATCCGGCCGTTCGGCCCAGCGTTCAGCGCTGGGCGACCGGCACGTACTCGCGCTGCGTCGGCCCGGTGTAGAGCTGACGCGGACGGCCAATCTTCTGGCCGGGATCGGAGATCATTTCGTTCCACTGCGCAACCCAGCCCACGGTGCGGGCGAGGGCGAACAGCGCGGTGAACATGGTGGTCGGGAAACCGATCGCCGAAAGGATGATGCCCGAATAGAAGTCGACGTTCGGGAACAGCTTCTTTTCCGCGAAGTAGGGATCGCTCAGCGCGATTTCCTCGAGCTGCAGGGCGGTCTCGAACACCGGATCGGTAACCTTGAGCGCCTTGAACACGTCGCGCACGGTCTGCTGCATCACGGTCGCGCGCGGGTCGTAGTTCTTGTAGACGCGGTGACCGAAGCCCATCAGGCGGAACGGATCGTTCTTGTCCTTCGCACGCTCGATGTAGTGCTTGATCCGGTCGGGGGTGCCGATCTCGCGGAGCATGTTGAGCGCCGCCTCATTGGCGCCGCCGTGTGCGGGGCCCCACAGGCAGGCGATGCCGGCCGCGATGCAGGCGAACGGATTGGCGCCCGACGAACCGGCGAGACGCACGGTCGAGGTCGAAGCGTTCTGCTCATGGTCGGCGTGGAGGATGAAGATCCGGTCCAGCGCCTTCTCGACCTCGGGGATCACCTCGTATTCCTCGGCGGGAACGCCGAAGGTCATGCGCAGGAAGTTGCCCGTGTAGGACAGGTCGTTGCGCGGGTACATGAACGGCTGGCCGACGGAATACTTGTAGGCCATCGCCGCGATAGTGGGCATCTTCGCGATCAGCCGGTGGCTGGCGATCTTGCGCTGCATCGGGTCCGAAATATCGGTAGAATCGTGGTAGAACGCCGAGAGCGCGCCGACCACGCCGCACATGATTGCCATCGGGTGCGCGTCACGGCGGAAGCCGCGATAGAACGTGGCAAGCTGCTCGTGCAGCATGGTGTGACGGCTGATCGTATATTCGAACTGGCCCAGTTCGTCCTGGCTCGGCAGTTCGCCGTTGAGCAGGAGGTAGCTGACCTCCATGAAGCTCGAGTGTTCGGCCAGCTGGCCGATCGGATAGCCGCGGTGCAGCAGGATGCCTTCGTCACCATCGATATAGGTCAGGGCGCTTTCGCAGCTCGCCGTAGACGTGAAGCCCGGATCGAACGTGAACAGCCCGGTCTGCCCATAGAGCTTGCGGATGTCGACGACATCCGGCCCGACGGATCCGCTCAGAACCGGATATTCAAAATCCTTGCCTTCCGAGGTCAGCTTAACATTTGCCACCTGTACAACTCCTTGTTGTCAAGCCTGTTCGGCGGGTTCGGCCTGCGCGACGATGCGCGCGAGACTTTCTTCCCGGCCGAGCAGGACCAGCACGTCGAAAATTCCCGGGGAGGTCGTCTGCCCCGTCAGTGCAGCGCGAAGCGGCTGCGCGAGTTTGCCGAGCCCCAGCCCCCATTCAGCGGCAAGGCCCTTGAGCGTTGCCTCCAATGCTTCTGCCGACCATTCGGCCGCACCTTCCAGCGCCGCCGCGATCCGGGCCAGAAGGCCGCGGGCATCGCCGGTCAGCAGGCCGGCAGCCTTTTCTTCCAGCACCAACGGGCGCTGGGCGAAGAGAAACGCAGCACCGGCCGCCAGTTCATTGAGGTCTTTGGCCCTGACCTTCAGCACCGGCATGGCCCGGGCCAACAAGCCCTGATCGACCGGACCGCTCATCCGCGCTGCGACAAGCCCGGCGAGGCGAACATCGTCGGCTTCGCGCAGGTAATGCCCGTTGAGGTTCTGCAGCTTGGCAAGGTCGAAGCGCGAGGGGCTCTTGCCAACATGGGCAAGGTCGAACCACGCGACCGCTTGGTCGCGGCTGATGATTTCCTCGTCGCCGTGGCCCCAGCCGAGACGGAGGAGGTAATTGAACACGGCCTCGGGCAGCAGACCCATCTCGTCGCGATAGGCATCGACGCCGAGCGCGCCATGGCGCTTGGAGAGCTTGGCCCCATCGGCGCCGTGAATCAGCGGAATATGAGCGTAAGCAGGGTCGGGCCAACCACCTTCGATCCCATCCATCGCCCGGATGATGACGAGCTGGCGGAAGGCGTTGTTAAGGTGATCGTCACCGCGGATCACGTGAGTGACGCCCATGTCATGGTCATCCACCACGACGGCCAGCATGTAGGTCGGCGTGCCGTCGCTGCGCAGGATCACGAAATCGTCGATTTCGGCATTCTGGACCGTGACCGTGCCCTGGACCTCGTCTGCAATGACGGTCTCGCCAGCGCGCGGAGCCTTGATCCGGACCACGTAGGACGCATCGGAGGGCCAGGTCGAGGAATCAGCATCGCGCCATTCGCTCTCGATCCGGAACGGGCGGCGCTCGGCCTGGGCCTTTTCCCGGCGCGCAGCGAGTTCTTCCTGGGTGAGATAGCAGCGATAGGCCTTGCCGGCCTCGAGCAGCTTGGCAGCCACTTCGGCGTGACGGTCCGACCGGGCGAACTGAAATACCGCCGGCTCGTCACCGGCAAGCCCCAGCCATTCGAGCCCGTCGAAGATCGCACCAATGGCTGGCTCGGTCGAGCGGGCGCGATCGGTGTCCTCGATCCGCAAAAGGTAAGTGCCGCCGTGGTGGCGGGCATAGAGCCAGTTGAACAGGGCCGTGCGGGCCCCGCCAATGTGCAGATAGCCTGTGGGCGAGGGAGCAAAGCGGGTGACGACGCCGCGACCGCCGGTCACTGCTCCGTCTGACACGCTGCCACTTGCCATCATCGCCACCTTCCTGTCCAATGCCGCCATGTCCGGCCTTGCAGCTCCCGGTTCGGCTTCGCCTGCCCCTTCCGGGACCGATGCGTTTTCCGCGCCGGAGCCTGCCACCGCCTATGCCGGATCGCAGCGGGTTTCCGGCGATTCTTCGAACCGGTTGACCGCTGCACTGCAACAGGCCCCTTGGCGCAGGCCAGCGGCCTTGTCCAGACTGGTTGATGGCCTTGAGCATTTTGTCGCGAGCGCCGGCTTCGATCGCGCGCCATGGCTTGCCGTGGCCCTTGGGACCGGGATTGCAGCCTGGTTCGTCCTAGGGGCACCTTGGCAATGGATCGCCCTGCTGGCGGGCCTCCTCGGCCTTGCCGGGCTTGCCGCGATGCTGTTGAGCCGGGAAGGACGTTTTCCCTACCTTCGCGCGGCCATTGTGTCGGTTGCGCTGGCCATGGCCGCCGGAAGCGCAACGATCTGGACGAAGTCGGTGCTGACCGGAATGCCCGCCATCGAACGCCCCTCGTTCGGCGAAATCACCGGCATCGTGGTATCTCGTCAAGAACAGCCGGCCGAGGGGAGGACCCGCCTGGTCGTGGCGATTCGAGACCCTTACGCGCACCAGAGGATCATCAGGGTCAGGATCAATGTCCCGGCCGCGCGCGATGCGGCCTCAGCCCGTGAAGGCGCGTTGATCCGGGTGAGGGCGCGGTTGATGCCCCCGGCCGCGCCAATGCTTCCCGGCGGGTCTGATTTTGCCCGCATCGCCTGGTTTCAGCAGCTCGCGGCCACCGGGACGGCGATCAGCCCGGTCGCAGTTCTGCAACCAGGGCGCGATGGTCTGCTCGACCCCCTGCGGCGAAGCCTGTCCGCTCACATCCGGCGCAACCTTGCCGGGTCGCCGGGCGGGATCGCGGCCGCTTTTGCCAGCGGCGACCGAGGCGGGATTGCGGCAAACGACGAAGATGCCATGCGGGATTCGGGACTTACCCACCTCCTGTCGGTCAGCGGGCTCCATGTCAGCGCGGTAATCGGCGCGACATACCTGCTCGCGCTGAGGCTGCTCGCGCTCTGGCCTTGGCTTGCGCTGCGGCTGCGCTTGCCGATCGTCTCGGCCGGTATCGCAGCCTTCGTCGGCCTGGCCTACACGCTCCTGACCGGAGCCGAAGTGCCTACCGTTCGCAGCGTTGCCGGTGCCATGCTGGTTCTCATCGCCGTATCGCTGGGGCGTTCGGCGCTGTCGGTCCGGATGCTGGCCGCCGCCGGCTTCGCAGTCATGCTGATCTGGCCAGAATCCGTGGTCGGACCGAGCTTCCAGCTGAGCTTCGCGGCCGTTCTGACCATCGTTACGCTTCATGGCGCCGCCCCGGTTCGGGCATTTGCCGCGCGGCGGATCGAACCGCTCTGGGCGCGGGCCCTTCGCCACGGTGCAGTTCTGCTGGTTACCGGCATTGCGATCGAACTGGCGCTTACGCCGATCGTCCTGTTCCACTTCCATCGGGCCGGACTTTACGGCTCGTTCGCAAATGTCCTCGCGATCCCGCTGACCACTTTCGTGACCATGCCAATGATCGCCACCGCACTTTTGCTTGACCTGTTCGGCGCCGGCGGCCCCGCGTGGTGGCTGACCGGCCAATCGCTGTCGCTGCTTCTGGGCATGGCCCATTTCGTGGCCCGCCAGCCCGGGGCAGTGACGATGTTTCCGACCATGGGCCAAGGTGCTTTCGCCCTGTTCGTCAGCGGCGGGCTGTGGCTGGCGCTGTGGCATCGCCGGATTCGCTACTGGGGCATCGTCCCCTTGCTGGCCGGGACGCTGTGGCTCGCCTTCCTGCGCCCGCCCGATGTCCTCATCTCCGGCGATGGCCGCCATGTCGCCTTCGCTACCCTCGCGCCCGACAGTCTGCTCATGCTCCGCGACGGGCGAAGCTCCTTTGCCCGCGACAATCTGGCCGAAAGCGCCGGTATGGACGGGCAGATCACACCGCTCGACCAATGGCCGGGCGCGCGGTGCAACACGGATTTCTGCGCGCTGGAGATCACTAAAGGCGGGCGGGTCTGGCATTTCCTGATGGCGCGGAGCCACAACCAGGCACCGCTCGGCGAAACGGCCGCGGCTTGCGCGGGTGCGGACGTGGTCATTGCCGACCGATACCTACCGCGCTCCTGTCGTCCGGCGGTGCTTAAGGCCGACCGCAGCCTGCTGGAGCAAACCGGCGGAATGGCTCTCGACCTCACCGAAGCAACGATCAGGACCGTTGCCGAAAGCCAGGGGCAGCATGGCTGGTGGCGCCCCGGAACCAGCCCTTCACCCCGCGCTTCGAGCGAGGGCCGGGCCAGTCAAGGCCCGGCGGCGCCCGCCGGCAATCAGTGATAACGCCGCAGAAGGCCCGCCAACTTGCCCTGGACCTGTACTTCGCCCGAACCATAGACCTGCGGTTCATAGGCCGCGTTGGCCGGGTCAAGCCGCACCTGCCCCTTGTCGCGATAGAGATACTTGAGCGTTGCTTCCTCGCCGCGAACCAAAGCGACGACGATTTCCCCGTCGCGCGCCGTATCGGTACGGCGGATCAGGGCAAAATCCCCGTCAAGGATGCCCGCCTCGATCATCGAATCGCCCGATACTTCCAGGGCATAGTGCTCGCCCGGCCCAAGCAGCGCGGCCGGGACAGGCAGCATGGACGCCGTTTCCATCGCCTCGATCGGAACGCCGGCGGCGATGCGCCCATGGAGCGGGATTTCGATGACGTCGTTCGCCGGATCGGGGCGGGAGACGACCGAAGCCTTGGCCGCCGCGACCTGAGGCGTGGTGACAGGAGGGGCGCTTACCTTGGCGCTGACGTCGTCAGGCTGGCGCAAAACCTCGAGCGCACGGGCCCGGTTGGGGAGGCGGCGAATGAAGCCGCGTTCTTCCAGCGCCGAGATCAGGCGGTGCACACCCGACTTCGACTTGAGATCGAGCGCCTCCTTCATCTCCTCGAACGAGGGGGACACGCCGCTTTCTTCCAGCCGAGCCTGGATGAAACGGATAAGCTCGTGCTGCTTGCGCGTCAGCATCGCTACACACTCCCGTATGGACGGAGCGGGCAAAGGTGAATGTTCCCGCGCCGTTCAGTGAACGAACAAGGAACAATTAAGCAACTTGCAGGAACACGTCAAGACAGTCCGCCATTTTGGAGCAAGTAGGCGCGCACGCTTTCTCCCGCCGCCAGGGCCGGACTTCCGGCAGGTCGATCGACCAGCAGATCGGTCATGGCCAATGCACCGAGCGCGCCGCTGTCCTGCGTGGAAACGGCGCTCACGCCGCCTGCCTCAAACCGCGCCCGAATGAACTCACGGCGGTCTCCCGTAGCGGGCAGGGGCCCGGCAAGGCGCTGGTCGATGGCCACCGGCAACGGCCGGGCAGCGCCAAGGAGCCCGCGCAGCAGGGGGAGAAGGAACAGATAGGACGTCACCATCGCGGAGACCGGATTGCCGGGCAGGCCGACGATCAGGCGGCCATCGCGCTCGGCAACGAGCAGGGGCTTGCCGGGTTTGATGGCAATCCGCCAGAAATCGAGCCGCGCCCCCCACTGCTCCAGCGCGGGCCGGATGAGGTCGTGATCGCCGACCGAGGCCCCACCGGAGGTCACGATGACATCGGCGTCTTCCACCGCATCAAAGGCAGCGATGATGGCTTCGCGCGAATCGGCTACCGGGCCGATCCGGCTAACCTGAACCGGAAGAGACGCCGCGAGGGCAGCGATCATCGCGCCGTTGCTGGCCGGAACCTGATGCAAGGCGCAAGTCTCGGGATCGGCCGACAGTTCGTCACCACTATCGATAATGGCGATGCGCGGCGAACGGCGAACGGCGAGGTGCCGATGGCCCGCCGCGATGGCAAGGGCGATCTGGGCAGGACCGATCCGCGTTCCGGCCGGCAGCAATTCGGCTTCACGGCGAAAATCACTGCCTTCGCCGCGGATATGACGTCCGCAAGGATTGGGGCCAGAGCCAGTCAGGCTTACACTGCCGTCGCTGCGGGTAACATCTTCCTGGACGATGACGGCCTGCGCCCCGGAGGGCACGATCGCTCCGGTGGAAATCCGAACGGCTTCGCCCGGATTAACCGGGCTATGGAACGGATGGCCGGCGGCACTTTCTCCGACGACGTGCCACGGACCGGCAAGATCGTCAGCGCGGACGGCATAGCCATCCATCGCCGAGACGTGGGCCGCAGGCTGGGTGCGACGGGCGCGCAAGGGTTCGGCCAGATAGCGCCCGAGCGTGCCGGGAACGTCGACCCGCTCGATCGAAAGCGGACTGGCCAGCGCGATGAGCCGGGCCTGTGCCTCTTCGAGCGAAAGCAACGGCGGGTTCATGGCGCGATCCAGGGGCCGGACTTGCCGCCGCTCTTGGAAACGAGGCGAACGTCCCCGATGACCATCGCCTTGTCGATGGCCTTGGCCATGTCGTAGATTGTCAGGAGTGCGACCGAAACCGCTGTCATAGCCTCCATTTCCACTCCGGTCCGCCCGGTCAGGCTGGCCGTCGCCGTCGCCCGGACGCCGTCATCCTCGATGGCGAAATCGACCGTGACGGCGTCAAGCGCGAGCGGGTGGCACAGCGGGATCAGTTCGGCCGTCTTCTTCGACGCCATGATCCCGGCGATGCGGGCGGCAGCGAGAACGTCGCCCTTGGGCACTGCGCCGTCGCGGATCGCGGCGAGGGCCGGCGGCGACATGGTGATCCGGCCCGAGGCGACGGCGACGCGCGCCGTTTGCGGCTTGCCGCCGACATCGACCATGCGGGCCTTGCCCTGGTCGTCCAGATGGGTGAGTGCGCTCATGCGCCTCCCTTGCCAGACCCGGGGCCGTGAAAACAGCCCCGGATCTCAGGAAGCCGCACAGTTTCAGGCGGCGCGGGTTTCCATTTGGGCAGCGTGCTGGCCCTTGCCCTTCGAGCCGCGCGGATTGGTGCGCCTTTCGAGACGGAATTGGCCGACCAGATCGGTCAAGGCCTCGGCCTGCATCGACAGGCTGCGGGCGGCAGCACTGGTTTCTTCGGCCATGGCGGCGTTCTGCTGGGTATTGAGATCCATCTGCTGGATCTCGCCGCTGATCTTTTGCAGGCTTTCCGACTGGGCGCCGGAGTGGGCGGCGATGCCCGCCGCTTGGCCGGTCGCCTCACCGGCCTTGCCGATGATCTCACCAAGGGCAGTGCCGGTCCGATCGACCAGTTCGACCCCTTCGAGCACGTATTGCGCAGACTTTCCGATCAGGTCCTTGATATTCATCGCGGATTCGGTCGTTCGCTGGGCAAGCGCGCGGACTTCGTTGGCAACGACCGCAAAGCCCTTTCCGGCCTCGCCGGCGCGAGCCGCCTCGACGCCGGCATTGAGGGCAAGGAGGTTGGTCTGGAACGAGATCGATTCGATCACGTCGGTGATCTGCGCGATTTCTTCGGACGAGGCCCGGATCTTCTGCATGGCGAGCACCGCCTGCTCCACGATGGCGCCGCCGCGCTTGGCCTGGACGTCGACCTCCGCGCAGCTCGAATTGACCCTGCGGGCACTGTCGGCCGTGGTCAGGGTGCCTTCGGCGACATTCTTCATGACCTCGGCCGTCCGGCCAAGAGCGGCGGCCTGGCGTTCGGTGCGGTGCGCCTGATCATTTGCTGCGGCGGTGATCTCGCCCACGCCGGTGTCCATCTGCTCGGCAATGTCGATCATGGAGTTGACCATGCTGCTGACATGGTAGCGCATCTTGTGAAAGTCGGCCGCAAGCTCTTCATAAACCTTGGGAACTTCGCCCAGTTCGGCACGCAGGTCACCTTTGGCCATATCGGCCAGGGCCTTGCCAAGCCGCTCGATGATATCCTTGCGCGACTTTTCCTCGGCCGCGAAATAGGCCGAAAGGGCTGCTTCCATGTCGAGCAAGGCAGTCTTGACCATGGCCCCGATCATCTCGCCAAGGCCGGCGCCGCCGAGGCGGAGTAGCAGATTGTCGGTGCTGGCCTTCTTGATCAGGCCTTCGAGTACCACGGCATAGCCGCTGATGTAGAAGTTGGGGCTCAGGCCGACATTCGCATGGACCCGGCCGATGTGTGCCGAGCGGTTGTAGGCCTGTTCGTCGAAAGCGCCCGAAAACAGGGCCTGCCAGTGCTTGACTTGGGCAGTGGCAGCCCTGCCGCGCTGCTCCTCGGTCGGCAACAGGGCGCGGGCGGATGGATCGCTGGAGATGCGCTCGTAGAGCTTCGCCAATGCCCCGCCAGCATGTTTGTCGATCAGGGCGCGAATGCGCGGGAAATAGCGATAGTTGGTTTCGTTGAGGGTTACAAATGCCATGACCGCCTCGTCCTCAAAGCCGGAAATGTGGCTTCTCTAGACGGGCAGGGTAAAGGTCGGATGGCCGCGACCCAGCGGGCAAGTCCCTAGGGTTTCAGCCGTTGAGAAGGGTTACCGTGGCAGCAGCGACGTCTGACTGGCGCATCAGGCTCTCGCCGACGAGGAAGCAGCGGACGCCGGCCTGTTCGAGACGCAGGATGTCCGCATGGGCATTGATCCCGCTTTCGCCGACGAGCAGCGCGCCGTTCGGGGCGAGCGGGGCGAGGCGTTCGGTAGTGGTCAGGTCGGTGACGAAAGTCTTGAGATCGCGGTTGTTTACGCCGACGAGGCGCGACTTGAGGACGTGGGCGCGGGCCATTTCCTCCTCGTTGTGAACCTCGACCAGAACGTCCATGCCGCGCTCCATGGCGGCGGCCTCGATCTCGATCATCTGGGCGTCCGACAGGGCAGCGACGATGATCAGGATGGCATCGGCGCCGATGGCCCGGGCCTCGGCGCACTGCCATGGGTCAACCATGAAATCCTTCCTGATTACAGGAAGTTGGCAGGCATTTCTTGCAGCTATCAGGAAGTCTTCATGCCCCTGAAAATAGGGCGCGTCGGTGAGGACCGAGAGGCAGGTGGCGCCGCCTTCCTGGTATTGCCGGGCATGGGCGGGGGGATCGAAATCGGCGCGGATCAAGCCCTTGGAAGGACTGGCTTTCTTTATTTCGGCAATGAGGCCGTAGCCGGTTTGGGCCGCACGGCGCAGGGCGGCCTCGAACCCGCGCGGAGGCGTTTGCGCGGCGGCCATTGCGTCGAGATCGGCGAGCGATTTCAACGGCTTGCGCCGGGCGACTTCGGCGGCCGTGGTGGCGCAGATTTCAGCGAGCTTGTCGGTCATTTGAGCACGTTGATCCAGCAGTCGAGCAGGGCCTTGGCCAGCCCCTTGTCAATGGCTTCGGCGGCTTCCTCGGCGGCGGAAGCCCAGTTTTCCGCCTCTCCTGCCACCATCAGGGCGGCGGCGGCGTTGAAAAGGACGGCGTCCCGGTAGGGGCCGGTTTCGCCCATCAGCAGCGCGCGCAGGGCCGCTGCGTTATAGGCCGGATCGCCGCCGCGGATCGCCTCGACCGGCGACGACGGGATATCTGCATCGGCACTGCAAACGCGCTGCATCAGCACTGCATCGCCTTCGACCACGGCCAGTTCGTTGCCGCCAGCAAGACTGAGTTCGTCGAGCCCCTCATCACCCGAGACGACGAAGCTCTTCTCGGTACCGAGACGGCGGATCGCGTCGGCATAGATCGGGACATATGCCGGACGGGCGATGCCGACGAGCTGGCGGGTGACGCCGGCCGGGTTGGCGAGCGGGCCCATCAGGTTGAAGATGGTGCGGCGAGCGAGCGCCTTGCGGATCGGCATGATCCGCCCCATCGACGGGTGATGCCGGGCAGCGAACAGGAAGCAGATGCCGAGATCGGCAAGGGTGTCCTCCGCCGTCTCCACCGCGCGGTCGAGATTGAGGCCGAGAGCTTCCAACGTATCGGCCGCGCCCGACTTGGAACTGGCGGCGCGGTTGCCGTGCTTGGCGACGGGCACGCCGCAGGCCGCGACGACGAGGCTGACAGCGGTCGAGACGTTGAGGGTGTGAAGGCCGTCGCCGCCGGTGCCGCAGACATCGATCGCGCCTGCCGGGGCGGCCACCGGGATCATTCGCGCGCGCATGGCGCGGGCGGCGCCGGTGATCTCGCTTGCGGTCTCGCCCCGGTCGGACAGGGCGACGAGGAATGCGGCGATGTCCTCGTCAGCCACCCTGCCGTCGAGCATGGCGGCGAAGGCGGCCTCGGCCTCGTCTTCGTGCAGCGAAGCGGTGGTGACGGGCGGCAGCAGACTCATGCCGGAAGGGCGGCGGGCTGAACTCCGCAAAGCTTCAGGAAGTTGGCCAGCATGGCGTGGCCATGCTCGGTCGCGATCGATTCGGGGTGGAACTGCACACCGTGGATCGGCAGCGAGACGTGGCGGAAGCCCATCGTGTGGCCATCGTCGGAACGGGCATTGACCGCGAGCGCGTTCGGCACCGGATCGACGATGAGCGAGTGATAGCGGGTGGCGAGGAACGGCGAGGGGATACCCTCGAACACGCCCGTATTGTCATGCGTCACCGGGCTGGTCTTGCCGTGCATCAGCCCGCCGCGCACGACCTTGCCGCCGAAATACTGGCCGATCGACTGGTGCCCGAGACAGACGCCGAGGAGCGGCAAGCCGTTGTCCGCCGCGGCGCCGACCAGATCGAGGCTGATCCCCGCCTCATTCGGTGTGCAGGGACCGGGCGAGAGCAGGAAGCCGTTGGCGCCGGACTGCACCGCCTGCTGCGCGGTGAGGGCATCGTTGCGCACGACCTCGACCGTGGCGCCCAGTTCCATCAGGTAATGGACCAGGTTCCAGGTGAAGCTGTCGTAATTGTCGATGACAAGGATCATGGTCCCGCCCTTTTTCAGCCTTCGGCGCGGCAAGCAAGCAAATCCTACCTGCGCACGACACCGCCGGCTTGCAAGGCCCCGGTGAGCGCGGCGATCGTTGCGGGTGGAACCTTGGCCTTGGGGATCGGGTAGAACAACTGGGACGAGATGTAGATCATCAGCGTGCGCTCGTCCTCGCGCCAGCCATGGAGGGCGGACCAGGGATAGGTCGATTCGCTGAAGACCGTGCCGTGGCTGAGCGTTTCATCGGTGAAGGCATAGCGGATCGGGCCCGAGAGGTCGGGGCGCTGGGCCAGCTGGCGGCGGGCGGCGAGGCGCCAGAGCGGGCGCAGGGCGATCATCACCGCCAAGAGCAGCAGCGCGGCGAGGGCGAGGGCGCCTTCGAGCAGCAGGGTGAGCGGGCGCGAGGTAACGGACCAGCGTGCCTGCGGCGAACAGATCAGCAGGATCACCAGCAGTTCGACCAGCAGCAGGACGGCCAGGAACAGCGGGCGGGTCCGTTCGAGCCGGGCATGAAGGCGGAAGGCGGCGACGAGATCCTCTTCGGTGAGGGTAATCTCGAAGCCGCCGCCGTTCATTGCCCGAAGCCGGGTTCGGCCGCGAGCCGGACTGCCTCTCGCGCGGCGGCGAAGAGAGCGCCTGCCTTGTTCTCGCACTCGGCCTGCTCGCTGGCGGGGACCGAGTCGGCAACGATTCCGGCGCCGGCCTGAACGTGCATGACCCCGTCCTTGAGTACGGCGGTGCGCAGGACGATGCAGGAATCGACCGAGCCATCGGGGGCAAAATAGCCGACGCCGCCGGCATAGGCGCCGCGCGTTTCGGGTTCGAGTTCGGCGATGATCTCGCAGGCGCGGACCTTGGGTGCGCCCGAAACCGTGCCCGCCGGGAAGCCGGCGAAAACCGCGTCGACCGCGTCGTGATTGGCCGTATCGAGCTTGCCGACCACGTTCGAGACGATGTGCATGACGTGGCTGTAGCGTTCGATCGTGTAGCTCTCGGTGACCTTGACCGAGCCCTTGGCCGCGACCCGGCCGACATCGTTGCGGCCGAGATCGAGCAGCATCAGGTGCTCGGCCCGTTCCTTGGGATCGGCCAGCAGGCTTTCCTCGTTGGCGCGGTCTTCCTCGGGCGTGGCGCCGCGCGGGCGGGTGCCGGCGATCGGGCGGATCGTGACTTCGCCGTGACGAACGCGGACGAGGATTTCCGGGCTCGACCCGATCAGGGCGAAGCCGGGCAGGTCGAGAAAATAGAGGAACGGCGAGGGGTTTACCCGGCGCAGCGCGCGGTAGAGCGCGATCGGCGGCAGGGCGAAAGGCGTCGTGAAGCGCTGGGCCAGAACGACCTGGAAGATGTCTCCCGCGACGATGTATTCCTGCCCCTTGCGGACCATCTGTTCATAACGCTCGGGCGCGATGACCGGGGTGCGGACCGGCTCGGGCAGGTCGGCCCGGTGGACCGGCGGCGGGGCCGGGCGGGCGAGGCGGGCGAGGGCGGCGTCGATCCGCTCGGCCGCGGCGTCGATCTGGGCCTGCGGCTCGCCCTGACCGGGCCAGAGCGGAGCGACGCACCACAGGGCGTCGGACAAGCGGTCGATCACCAGGATCAGGGTCGGCCGGACGAACAGCATGTCGGGCAGTTCGAGCGCGGACTGGGGGGCGCGCGGCAGCTTCTCGACGAGGCCGATCGTTTCGTAGCCGAAATAGCCGACGAGGCAGGCCAGCGCCGGGGGCAACTCGGCCGGGACGTCGATCCGGCAGGAGGCGGCCAGCGCCCGCAGTTCGGCAAGCGCATCGCCGGCGAGCGGTGAGAAGGCCGCGCGGTCGGTCTGCCAGGCGCGGTTGATCTCGGCCCCGTGGCCGGTGGCGCGAAAAACGAGGTCAGGATCGATCCCGAGCAGGCTGTAGCGCCCACGCACGGCGCCGCCTTCGACCGACTCGAGCAGGAAATCGCCGCGCCCGTCCTCGAACAGCTTGAGCGCGGCGCCGACCGGGGTTTCCGTATCGGCCACCAGCCGGCGCCAGACGAGCGCCGGCTTGCCAGCGGCGAGCTGGGCAAGGGCCGGCGCGGCGTTTTCCGGGGTGCTGGTGGCGGCGGCGGTCGCGGTCAGGGTCATGCGCTGGGTGCTTCGCGGGCGATCAGTTGCCGGTGCCGGTCAGCTGGCGGGAGACGGCGTCGATCGCGATCTGGTTCTTCTTGAAACCGACTGCATCGCGCATCGCCTTGCGCAGCTGCTCGGCATATTCGCGGCTGGTCATCTGCGACAGTTCGGCCGTGGCCGAGGCGAGCAGCGGGGCGGCCTGTTGCGGCGTGCCGGGGACGATCTTCGCGAGGCTGACCACAAACCAGCCCTGCCCGCCGGGAGCGGCAAGGACCTTGGTCGTGCCCTGCGCCATCGAGAACAGCAGCCCGAGCGCGGGCGGAATGCCATTCGCCTGACGGGAGAATTCCTGCCGGTTGATGTTCAGCCGCTGGACCGGCGGCAGGCCGGCAACGCCGAGGCCGGCCAGGGCCGCGCCGAGATCGGTGCCCTTGCGGGCCTGCGCGGAGACCTTCTCGGCGGCGGCCTTGGCGGCGGCGGCGCCCTTTTCGAGCAGGTAGGCCGAGGCGACGTCGCCGCGAATCTCGGCGAGCGGGGCCGGGGCCGACGCGGTGATGCGGGCGACGTCGAAGACCACGAACTTCTTGCCGGGCTCGATTTCGGCGAGCTGCGGCTGGCCCTCGCGCTCCATCGAGAAGGCGGTCTGCAGCACGCGGGCGAGTTCGGCCGGGGCCGGGGTGCCCTTGGTATAGACCTTGCCATCCGCGGTGAGTGGCTCGGTCTGCTGAAGGGTCAGCGACAGTTCCTTGGCGACGTCACCGAGCGAGCCGCCATTGTCGAACTCTTCCTCGATCTTGCTCGAGAAGTCGGACAGCGCGGTGCGCTTCTTCTGGGCGGCGAGGTCGGCGCTGATTTCGGCGCGGGCCTGATCGAGGGTCTTGCCGGGGCGCTGGTCGATGACGTCGACGCGCAGGATCGCCCAGCCGAGAGTGGCCTTGATCGGCCCGGCCATCGCACCCTTGGCCGCGGCGAAGACCGCATCGGCGAGCGCCGGGTTGGTCTGAGTCGTCAGCTGGGTCTTGGTCGAGGGGCCGATCGCGGCGACGGCGAGACCCTTGGCCGAGGCTGCGGCCTCGAGGGTCTTGCCGCCGGAAACCTCGGCGAGGACGGCCTTGGCGGCAGCCTCGGTCGGCAGCAGGAGCTGGGTGACCTTGCGGCTCTCGGTGGCGGCATATTGCGCCTTGTTGCCGTTGTAGCGGGCCGCGATCTCGGCCTCGGTCGGCGCGGGGACGTTCTTGATCGCGGCGTCGTCGAACACGGCCCAGCGGATCTCGCGGCGCTCGGGCCGGATGAAATTGTCACGGTGCGCGCTGTAGTAGGCGGCGAGGTCCGCGTCGGTCGGCTGGGCCTTGGGCGCAAAGGCGCCCGAAGGGATGAGGGCGATCGAGCCGGTGCGCTGCTCGGTCAGCAGGGCGGCGTAGCGGCCGACCACGGACTGCGGCATCTTGGCGCCGAAGGCGGCCGGAACGAGCAGCTGGCGGGCAACGAGGCCATCGGCGATGTCCTGACGCACGGCGGCTTCGTTGAGGCCGCGCTGGGCGAGGACGGCCTTGAAGGTGGCGGTGCTGAACTTGCCGTCGATGCCCTTGAAGGCGTCGATCTTGGCCAGTTCGCTATCCACCAGGCGATCGCTGGCGATGACGCCGTGTTCGGCGCCGAATTCCGAGATGGCGGCGCGGTCGACCAGCTGGTCGAGCGCCTCGGTCAGGCCGCCGCCGGCGACGAAGGCCTGCATCGTCAGGCGCGGGTTGTTCTGCTTGACCTGCTCGAGCCCGGTGGTTGCGGCCTGGCCGAGATCGGCGGTGCTGATCTTGCGCTTGCCGACGCTGGCCACCCGGTCTCCGCCCGTGACCGAGCCGAAGGTACCGCTGCCGGTAACGTCGGCGGCGGCGAAGGCCAGCGCGATCAGCCCGAGGAAAAGCAGGGCAAGCGCCGCGCCGACCTTGGACTTCATGAACGAGCGAAAGATATTGAGCATGAAAAACCTGTCACCTCTAGGCGCCGCGCGCGGCGGCGGTCCGGTGGGCGGCTTTAGGAGGCAATCGCGCCAATCGCAACGGGCCTATGCGCTTCATCCCGCTTGCGGTTCGTCGTATTACCGGCTCAGCCACGGGAAAATCGCGCCTTGCGCTTTTGACAAGCGGGCGCCGGGTGCCTAGCAGCGCGGCAAATGCCGTGGCGCGGGGGGAATCGCGGGCCAGATGGCCGCGGTCGGCGCGCCAGCAAAGCGGTGCAGCAGGGATCATGCATGTCCAATCGGCCTTATATCGTTGGCAACTGGAAGATGAACGGCATCCGCGCGATGCTCGCCGAGGCGCGGGCGATCGAGCGCGGGGCGGGCCGCTACCCGGAGGTGCAGGTGGGCCTGGCGCCGCCGTTCACCCTGGTCCAGGCCATGGCCGAACAGGTCGGTGCGCTCGAGACGGGCGGGCAGGACTGCCATGTTGCCGTCAAGGGTGCCCACACCGGCGACATTTCAGCGGCCATGCTGGCCGATGCGGGCGCTCACTTCGTGATCGTCGGCCATTCGGAGCGGCGGCGCGACCATGGCGAGACCGATGGCCTCGTCAAGGCCAAGGCCGAGGCGGCACTGGCGGCGGGGCTGGGGGTGATCATCTGCGTTGGCGAGACGCTGGAAGAGCGCGACGCGGGCCGCGCCGAGGCCGTGGTGCAAGGGCAGGTGGCGGGATCGCTGCCGGACCTTGCCGACGAGGGGCAGGCGGCCAAGGTTGCCGTGGCCTATGAGCCGGTCTGGGCGATCGGCACCGGGCGGGTGGCCGCGGTGGACGACGTCGTCGCCATGCACGGGGCGATCGGGAAGACGCTGGCCGGCGCGCTTGGCGAGGCCGGGCCCTCGGTGCGCATTCTCTATGGCGGCTCGGTCAATGCGGACAATGCGCGCGACCTGCTCGCGGCCGAGGGCGTCGATGGGGCGCTGGTCGGCGGGGCGAGCCTGACCGCCGAGAGCTTCCTTGCCATCGTGGCGGCCGCCGCGGCGGTGCGCGAGGGCTGACGCCGGCAACGAGGGCGGGGCATTCCCACCCTTGCGCTGCGCGTGATGGGCGCCTAGATGGCGGTCGATTCCGGGCTCTTGCCTGACGGATTGGATATTCATGAATCTGTTCATCTTCCTCATGGTCGTCCAGGCGATCGTTGCCTCGCTCCTCGTGTGCGTGATCCTCATGCAGAAGTCGGAAGGCGGCGGCCTCGGCACCGGCGGCAGCCCGACCGGGTTCATGTCGGCGCGCGGCGCGGCGGACTTCCTGACCCGCAGCACGGCGATCCTGGCCACGATCTTCGTCGTCCTCTCGATCGCCCTGGCAGGGCTGGCGGTGAAAACCATCGGCTCGCGCGATCTCGACACCTCGCTCGAGCGTGTTGCCCCGGTCCAGAAGGCGCCGGCGGACCCGCTCGCCAATCCGGCTCCGGCAGCGGGTCCGCTGCCCGCCGCCACCCCGGCCCAGTAAGCCGGACCAGACATGCGCGGCCTGACCCAAGGCCGCGCGCTCCCCAGGCGCGGCTCGCAAGGGCCGCGCAACCCCATCGCCGGTCTTCCTGCTCCGCATCGCCAGTCGATTGCGGCGCTTCCGGCATTGTGCAGCAATGCGGGACTGTGGATTTTGCGTGCTCCCTTGCCGGAGACGCTTGCCCTTGTCCCCCGAACAGGACTAAGGCCCAACTCCCATGGCGCGGTACATTTTCATCACCGGCGGCGTGGTTTCCTCGCTCGGCAAGGGTCTCATGGCGGCGAGCCTCGCGTCACTGCTGCAAGCGCGCGGTTTTCGCGTGCGGATCCGCAAGTTCGACCCCTACCTGAACGTCGATCCCGGAACGATGAGCCCCTACCAGCACGGCGAGGTCTACGTGACCGACGACGGCGCGGAAACCGACCTTGACCTTGGCCACTACGAGCGGTTCACCGGGGTTTCGGCGCGGCAGGCGGACAACATCACCTCGGGCCGGATCTACCAGACGATCATCGCCAAGGAACGGCGCGGGGACTATCTCGGCGCGACCGTGCAGGTCATTCCGCACGTGACCGACGCGATCAAGGCCTTTGCCCAGGCCGACACCGAAGACCTCGATTTCGTGCTGTGCGAGATTGGCGGCACGGTGGGCGACATCGAGGGCCTGCCGTTCATCGAGGCTCTGCGCCAGATGCGCAATGAACTCGGCCGCGATCAGACCTGTTCGATTCACGTGACGCTGGTGCCGTTCATCGCGGCGGCGGGTGAACTCAAGACCAAGCCGACCCAGCACTCGGTGCGCGAACTGACCGCGCTCGGGGTTCAGCCCGACCTGCTGCTGTGCCGCTGCGAGAAGGAAATTCCCGACGGCGAGCGCGCCAAGATTGCGCTGTTCTGCAACGTGCGCAAGGAAGCGGTAATCCCGGCGCTCGACGCTTCCAGCATCTATGCCGTGCCGCTGCAGTATCACGCCGAAGGGCTCGATGCCGAAGTGCTGCGCCATTTCGGGCTGACCTCGGTAGAGCCGAACCTTTCGCGCTGGGACGATATCGTCGAGCGCTATCAGCACCCCGAGGGCGAAGTGACGATCGGCGTGGTCGGCAAGTACGTCGGCCTGCAGGATGCCTACAAGTCGCTCAACGAGGCGCTCGTTCACGGCGGCATCGCCCACCGGGTCAAGGTCAAGATCAAGTGGCTCGACGCCGAGTTGTTCGAGCAGGACGATGCGGCAATCGCGGCACAGCTTGAGCCGATGCACGGCATCCTCGTCCCCGGCGGATTCGGCGAGCGCGGCACCGAGGGCAAGATCGCCAGCGTGCGCTTTGCCCGCGAGCGCAAGGTGCCGTTCTTCGGGATCTGCCTCGGCATGCAGATGGCCTGCATCGAGGGCGCGCGCAACACGGCGGGCATCGCTGCAGCATCCTCGAGCGAGTTCGGCCCGACCGAAGAACCGGTGGTGGGCATCATCACCGAGTGGATGACCGAGGAAGGGCTGCAGACCCGCGCCGAGGGCGGGGACCTGGGCGGCACCATGCGGCTCGGTGCCTATCCGGCTAAGCTTTCGCCCAACAGTCATGCGGCAACCATTTATGGCGCGAGCGAGATCAGCGAACGCCATCGCCACCGCTACGAGGTCAACTGCGCCTATCGCGACGCGCTGGAGCGGGGCGGGCTGGTCTTCTCCGGCATGTCGCCCGACGGGCTGCTGCCCGAGATCGTCGAGCGGCCGGACCACCCGTTCTTCGTGGGCGTGCAGTTCCACCCCGAACTCAAGAGCCGGCCGTTCGAGCCGCACCCGCTGTTCAGCGGCTTCATCGGAGCCGCGCTGCGCCAGGCACGCCTTGTCTAAAGACAGCAAGTAAATACCGCTAGAAGGGCGCCAATTTGCCGAATTAACGGCGAATTGGCGCCCTTTCTGTTTCTGCGGACTGCATTTTTCCGATGCACAATGAAATGCAAATTCTTCGTTATATTTTGGAAAGTCCTTGCCAATCCAAAACGGCATGCCCTACCGGAGGCTCACACCCGTTTTGCGAATTGTGACAGAATTCGTGATCATTTTTCCTGTCATCAGCGCGCTATTGTGCGAGCTGCGGGGATAGATCACTGCCGTCCATCAATAGTGCAGCACGATGTTTGGGATCGGGCCTGGCCCGCCCGTAATACAGGCTTGACCTGGATCGATCGTCTTCTGCGACCCGGACGATCAGGAAGGGGCTTGGCGATGTCCTCGCGGCGTCGTGGGGGTGGGTCTTCCCGGACCCACCCCCGAATTTCCCGTGGCGGCGCCAGTCAGGCGCGCCAGCCGCAATCAATCAGGCAGCCTTGTCCTGCGCTCCGACCGCCGGGCGCGCCTCGACCACGTCGAGGCTTTTCTGCGTGCCGATCGAGACCTTCTTCGGCTTCATCGCCTCGGGCACTTCGCGCACGAGGTCGATGATCAGGAGGCCGTCCTCGAGGTTGGCATTCTCTACCCTGACGAAATCGGCAAGCTCGAAGCGGCGCTCGAACCCGCGCTGGGCGATCCCGACGTGGAGAAACTGGCCATCGCCCTGACCCTCGTCGACCTTGCGGCCCTGGATCACGAGCAGGTTCTGCTGCGCGGTGATATCGAGGTCCGCGGGCTTGAACCCGGCGACGGCGAGGGTGATGCGATAGGCATCCTCGCTCCGGCGCTCGATGTTGAAGGGCGGGTAATTGTCACCGCCGCTGGCCCGCGAGGCATTCTCGAGCAGGTCGAACAACCGGTCGAACCCGACGGTGTTGCGGCGATAGGGGGTGAAATCAAAGCGGTTCATGGTGCAAATCCTCATTCGAGCAATTCAACGGACCGGCGGGACCCGAATGGCATCCCGGCAGTGTGTCACGCCCGCTTCACCTTCACTCGGGACAGGCGGGGGCGGCGCATGACACGTGGTGGGAGATATGTTAGCGCCCGGGCGTTTCAAGGGTTGCGCCCGGCATGAAGCCGATCGGCGCGCCGAGCAAAGGACGACGATGGCCAAGGTCGAGATATATACCCAGTGGGGCTGCGGCTTTTGTGTGCGGGCCAAGGCACTGCTGGACAGCAAGGGTGTGGCCTACACCGAGTACGACGTGACGATGGACACGAAGAAGCGGGCCGAAATGGTCGAGCGCGCGCCGGGCGCGCGGACCGTGCCGCAGGTGTTCATCGACGATGTTGCCTATGGTGGGAGCGACGACATTCACGCGCTTGACCGGGCGGGCAAGCTCGATCCCGTGCTGGGCCTCTGAATGACCCGCATCGCGCTGCTGCAGATGACCAGCGGGATCGACCCCGCCGCGAATGCCCGCGCCGTTGCCGAAGGGGCGGCCCGGGCCGCGGCCGAGGGGGCGGCGATGCTGTTCACCCCGGAAATGGCGGGGCTGATCGACCGCGACCGCAAGCGGGCCGCGGCCTCGATCGTGTCCGAGGAGGCCGACCTGACGCTGGCGGCCGCGCGCGAGGCGGCGGCCCGGGCTGGGATCTGGGTGGCGCTGGGTTCGCTGGCGCTGCGCCGGTCGGGTGAGGGTGACGGGCGCTTTGCCAACCGTGCGCTGGTGATCGGGCCGGACGGCGAAATCCGGGCGCGGTACGACAAGATGCACATGTTCGACGTCGACCTTGCTACGGGCGAATCGTGGCGGGAATCGAACGCCTATGCACCGGGCGAGGCGCTGGGCGTGGTCGAGGGCACTCCGGTCGGCAGGCTGGGGTTGGCGATCTGCTACGATGTGCGGTTTCCGGCGCTGTTCGAGGCACTGGGGCGGCGGCAATGCGATGCCATCGCGATCCCGGCGGCCTTCACCGTGCCGACCGGGCGCGATCACTGGCACCTGATGCAGCGCGCGCGCGCGGTCGAGGCCAGCGCCTTCGTGATCAGCGCAGCGCAGGTTGGCCGGCACGAGGACGGACGCGAGACCTATGGCCATTCGCTGGTGGTCGATCCATGGGGGCATGTCCTGCTCGACATGGGCGGGGCGGATGACGGCGGCGCGGCGGGGCTGGGTTTTGCCGAGATCGACCCGGCGCGGATCGCGGCGGTGCGGGCGCAGTTGCCGAGCCTTGCCAACCGGCGCGCGATCCCCAACTAGATTCGCGTCATGATCGTTTTCGACCTGCAATGCGCCCCTGATGGGCACCGGTTCGAGGGGTGGTTTTCCTCCTCGGAGGATTTCGCGCGCCAGCAGGAGCGCGGGCTGGTGTGCTGCCCGACCTGCGGGTCGGCCGAGGTGAACAAGGCGGTGATGGCGCCCAATGTCGGCCGCAAGGGCAACCAGTTGCCCGAACCAGCGCGAAAGGCGGTGGGCGGCCCGGTGCCGGCGGTTGCCAATGCAGGGCCCGCGCTTCCACCCGAGGCGGCCGCGATGTTGCGGGCGATTGCCGAGGCCCAGGCCCAGGCGCTCAAGTCTTCGCGCTGGGTGGGGGAGGACTTTGCGGAAAAGGCCCGGGCCATTCACTACGGCGAGAACGATCCCGAGGCGATCCACGGCCAGGCACGGCCGGAGGAGGTTCGTGACCTGCTGGAGGAAGGCGTGGAAATCGCGCCGATCCTGTTTCCAGTCGTGCCGCCCGAGCAGGCCAACTAGTTGGGTGAACCCGGTTGCCCGATCGCGCGGCGCCGCCTAAAGGAGCCGCGAGTGCGCCCGTAGCTCAGCCGGATAGAGCACCAGATTCCTAATCTGGGGGCCATGGGTTCGAATCCCGTCGGGCGCACCACTCGCCGCTCAGCTCAGGTCTTCGGCCTCGAACAGCGGGCGGATCTCGATCTCGCTGGGCCCCGCCATCGGGTTGGGGCAGCGTTTCACCCAGGCCACGGCCTCTTCCATGTCCTTGACCTCCCACAGCCAGAAACCGGCGACGAGTTCGCGCGGGTGAGGGAAGGGGCCGTCTGTGACGGTGCGGACGGCGCCATCGAAGGCCACGCGCTTGCCGGCGGACGAGGGCTTGAGACCATCGGCCATCCGCAGGATTCCGGCGGCGGCGAGTTCGTCATTGAAGCGGCCCATTTCCGCCATCATCGCCAGCGTTTCCGGGGTGGGGTGGTAGCCCTTCTCCTCGCTCTCCTCGGTGGCCTTGACCAGGACCATGACGCGCATCGGGCCTCTCCTTGCTGGAACCGCAAGCACAACGCGCACGCGGGCTTGTTGTGCCGGCGGCGCAAGCTGCGCTATGGGCGCGGGCGATGACTGACAGCCTTACCATCCGCCGCCCCGACGACTGGCACGTTCACCTTCGCGACGGGGCATTCCTGGCCGATACCGTTGCCCATACCGCGCGCCAGTTCGCGCGGGCGATCGTCATGCCCAACCTCTCGCCACCGGTGACGACGACGGCGCTGGCGCTGGCCTATCGGGACCGGATTGCCAAGGTGGCGCCGGCGGGTTTCACGCCGCTGATGACCCTGTACCTGACCGACGGGACCGATCCGGTGGACATGGCCGCGGGCTTTGCCAATGGCGCGGTGACGGCCTGCAAGCTCTATCCTGCCCATGCCACGACCAATTCGGCCCACGGCGTAACCGACATCCGCTCGATCTACCCGGTGCTGGAGACCATGCAGGCGATCGGCATGCCGCTGCTCGTCCACGGCGAGGTGACCGATGCGGCGACCGACATCTTCGACCGCGAGGCCGTGTTCATCGAGCGCGTGCTGATCCCGACCCTGCGCGATTTTCCGGCGCTCAAGCTGGTGTTCGAGCATATCACGACGAAGGAAGCAGCCGAGTTCGTGGCGGCGGCGCCTGACAACGTGGCGGCGACGATCACCTGCCACCACCTCGTGATCAACCGCAACGCGATCTTCGCTGGCGGGATCCGGCCGCACGCTTATTGCCTGCCGATCGCCAAGCGCGAGGTGCATCGCCTCGCCCTGCGCAAGGCGGCGACTTCCGGCAGCGCCAAGTTCTTCCTTGGCACCGACACCGCGCCGCACCTCGTGCAGGCCAAGGAATCGGGCTGCGGCTGCGCGGGCATCTTCAATGCGCCGAATGCGCTGGAGAGCTATGTGACGGTGTTCGACGAGGAGGGCGCGCTGGGCCGATTCGAGGCCTTTGCCTCGGAGAATGGGCCGAAGTTCTACGGCCTGCCGCTCAATGAGGGGACGGTCACGCTGACGCGCGGGGAAACGGTGATGCCGGCGCGCCTGCCGATGGGCGAGGGCGAGATCGTGCCATGGCTTGCCGGCGAAACGATGAACTGGCGCTTTGCCGGGGCGGAAGGCTGAGCGCGGTGGACAAGGTCCTGCTCGCCTCGATCCATGACGTGGGCCCGAGGTTCGAGCGCGAGGTCGACCGGCTGGCCGAGCTGATTTCCGGGGTGCTGGGCGGGCCAAAATTCGCCATGCTGGTCGTGCCGGATCACTGGGGGCTGGCGCCGCTGGCCGAGGCGGCGGCCTTCCGCGCGCGGCTGCGCGACTGGGCCGGGCAGGGCATCGAGATGTTCGTCCACGGCTGGTACCACAAGGATATGGCCGAGCACTCGGGCATGGCCAGCTTCAAGGCGAAGCACATGACGGCCGGGGAGGGCGAGTTCCTCGGCCTCTCGGAAGAAGTGGCAGCGCAGCGCATGGCCGATGGCAAGGCGCTGATCGAGGATGCCATCGGCGGACCGGTCGCAGGCTTCATCGCGCCGGCCTGGCTCTATGGCCCCGACGCGCTGGCGGCGCTGGCCAAGGCCGACTTCGCCATCGCCGAGGATCACATGAAGGTGTGGAACGCGCGCACCGGCGAGACGCTGGCCCGCGGGCCGGTCGTAACCTGGGCGAGCCGCAGCGTGGGGCGCCAGCTCAGTTCGCTGGGCGTGGCTGCGCTGGCGCGCGCGGCCTTTCACGGGATGAAGGTCGCGCGCGTCGCGGTCCATCCCGGCGACACCACGGTTCCGGCGCTGATGGATTCGATAGCGCGGACCTATGCCAGCTTTGCGGCGCGACGGCCCGCGGTGCGCTACGGGAATCTGCTGCAGGACGGCAGGCCGTGAAAATCGCGCCTTTCCCGATGTATAGGCGGACTTTGCGGCACCGGATCGACCGGTTCCTTGCTATTGTTGCTTGCGCTCGGGCCACGGCGCGATAAAGACGGCCCGGCAACGGGCTCGATCGAATTCTTATACATCCGATGCAAGGCCGGACGGGGCGCCGTCTTCAGGGATGCACTTGGCGCGGACGGAACATGCATACGGCAGAAGCAACCTACCAATCGACAGGCGATGGCCTTCCGCCGATCCAGGTGGCCGACACGCCGTCGGTCTCGGCCCGCAACGGGCTGTTCGGGCTGGTCGGGGTGATCCTGTCGGTCGTGGTGGTCTTCGCCGCGGCCTTTACCTACCGGGACCTGCGGGTCGACACGGTTGAGGCCATGATCCCGCGCGACGTGGGCTTCTGGCTGATCTTCGTGATCTATTACATGCACGGCCCGCTGTTCGAATGGGTGATCTTCCGCCGGCTTTGGCACGTTCCCTTCGTTAGCGGGATCATGGCCCTGCTGCGCAAGCTCGTCTCGAACGAGCTGGTGCTGGGCTACCTCGGCGAGGCGCAGTTCTATGCTTGGGCGCGGGCGCGGGCCAACCTGATCGCCGCTCCGTTCGGCGCGATCAAGGACGTGGCGATTCTCTCGGCCCTGACCGGCAACGCCGCAACAGTGATCATGCTGGTGCTGGCCTGGCCGCTGGTGGCATCGGGCTCGCTGGGCATGCCGATGCGCTCGGTCTTCCTGTCGCTCGGCGTGGTCCTGCTCATTTCCTGTGCGATCCTGCTGTTCCGCAAGAAGCTGTTCTCGCTCAGCCGGCGCGAGCTGTGGTTCATTACGGGCATCCACGGCCTTCGCATCATCACGTTCATCGCCTTTTCAGCCTTGATGTGGCACCTCGTCCTTCCGCAGGTCTCGGTCGGGCTGTGGATGGTGCTGGCAACCCTGCGCATGCTGGTTTCGCGTCTTCCGCTCCTGCCGAACAAGGACATCGTGTTTGCCGGGATCGCCGTGTTTCTGCTCGGCCATGATCTCGAGATCGCGGCACTGATGACCTTGATGGCGGTTGTCACGCTGGGCGGCCACGTTCTGGCCGGCGTGATTTCCGGCGTTGCGGGGCTGATCGAGACGCGGAGGAGTGCGTGATGAAGCTTGGTGTTTCCCTCGGCCTGGTCCTGACGGCAGCGGCGGCGCTGACGGCCCCGATGGCCGCTGCGCAGCCGATCATTCCCTCGACCCCCGATCTGGGCAAGGCCGAAGGCAAGTGCCGTTCGGGCGAGGGCGGGCCGGCGCTGCTGGTGCGGGTCGATGGGCTCAAGGATCATCGCGGCAATCTCAAGCTCGAAGTCTATCCGGCCAACGACAAGGATTTCCTGCAGGATGACAACATCCTGATCTCGGAAGGCAAGACGTTTCGCCGGGTCGAGCAGCCGGTCGGCGCGGAAAACCCGGTCGAGCTGTGCGTGCGCATTCCCGGCCCCGGTACCTATGCCGTGTCGATCCTCCACGACCGCGACGGCAACCGCAAGTTCGGCCTGTCGGTCGACGGGATCGCTTTTTCCGGCAACCCCAAGCTAGGCCTGAGCAAGCCCAAGGCTGGCCATTCCAGCGTGGTCGTGACCGGCAACGGAATTTCGCGCATCGCGGTCGTGATGAACTATCGCACGGGCCTGATGTCGTTCGGACCGTTGCGGAAGAACTGACGCGCCTGTAGGGCGTTGGCATGAAGATCGTCGACGTCTGCGCCTTTCTCTCGCCCCAGGGCGGCGGGGTAAAGACCTATATCGAGCAGAAGCTGGCAATCGGGCCCAGGCTCGGTCATGAGATCGTGATCATCGCCCCCGGTGACCACGACGAGGTGATCACGCGCGGGCCCGGAGCCCGGATCGTGACCCTGGCATCGCCGCGCTTCCCGCTCGACCGCAAGTACTGGTATTTCGACGACGAGCCGCGCCTTCACGAAGCCCTGGCCGCCGAGGCGCCGGATTTCGTCGAATGTTCGTCGCCGTGGCGCAGTGCGAGCATGGTGGCCCGCTGGCGCCCTGATGTGCCCAAGGCGCTCATCATGCATGCCGATCCGCTCTCGGCCTATGCCTACCGCTGGTTCGGCGCCCTGCTCAGCCGCGAGACGATCGACCGCCGCTTCGAGCGTTTCTGGGACCATCTGCGCGAACTGGGCGAGGCTTTCGACCAGGTGGTCTGCGCGAGCCGCGAATTGCAGGGCCGGCTGGCCGAGGGCGGCGTGGCCAATGCCGCGTTGCACCCGATGGGCATCGAGGCCGGGCTGTTCACCCCCGAACGGCGCGACCTGGCCCTGCGGCGCGAACTCCTGACACTTTGCGACCTGCCGGAGGATGCCCACCTGTTGATTGGTGTCGGCCGCCTTTCCGCCGAGAAACGCTGGCCGATGGTGATCGACGCTGTCGCCGCCGCGAGCCGGACCCTGCCGATCGGGCTGGTCATGCTGGGCGCGGGGCGCAACAAGAACCGCATCCTCGGCCAGATCGCGGGCAATCCACATATCCGCCTGCTGGCGCCGGAACGCAATCGCCAGCGCTTTGCCGCCCTGCTCGCCAGCGCCGACGCGCTGATCCACGGCTGCGAGGCCGAGACGTTCTGCATGGCGGCGGCCGAGGCCCGTGCGGCCGGCGTGCCCGTGATCGTGCCCGACCGGGGCGGGGCGGCCGACCATGCCCGAGGCGGAGCGGGAATCGCCTATGCGGCAGGCAATGCGCTGGCCGCATCGCAGGCGATCGTCGATCTGTTTGCCGGGCGGGCGCCGCTGGTGGGCGAAATCGATCCGCCCGTGACCATGGAGCAGCACTTCGAGCGGCTCTTCGCGGAATACGAACGGATCGGCTTGCAAGCGCGCGCCGCGGCCTGAAATCGGCCCTCGGCTAGATTACGCAGGCAACGAGCAGCCGCACGGAATTGTGATATCCGCACTCATAAACCGTGTCACTGTCGCAATTTGTCGCATTGCACACAGAGCGGGATGACAGTTTGGTGGGAATGATCCAATAACAGGCTCGCCGGGGGCTTGGACGGCGTTTCCCCCCTCCGTGCCTGTTTGCGACGCCGACCTGCCGATGGGGTGAATTGCTTGCTTGCTGCGTATCGACTGATCCTCGCGCCCGGGGCCGTGGTGGCGATCTTGTCCTTGTCCGCTTGCAGCGGATCGAAGGAGCAGTCCAAGCCGCCCGCGCCGCAGGTGGGCTTCGTCGTCGCCAAGCCGTCGGCCGTTCCGTTGACCGTTACGCTCGGCGGCCGCACGGTCGCGGTCGAGACGTCGGAAGTGCGACCTCAGGTCACAGGCGTGATCCGCGCGCGTTTGTTCACCGAAGGGGCCTATGTCCGCCAGGGCCAGCCGCTGTTCCAGATCGACCCGAGCCTTTACCGCGCCGCCGTCAACCAGGCCCAGGCCAACCTGCAAAGCGCCCAAGCCAATGCCGAGGCGGTCAGTGCCCGGGCCAGCCGCTACAAGCCGCTCGCGGAAATGGAAGCCGTATCGCGGCAGGACTATTCCGATGCTCTGGCTCAATCGCGGCAGGGGCAAGCTTCCGTTGCCCAGACCCGCGCCGCGCTCGACACGGCGCGGATCAACCTGCGCTTCACCACGGTACCGGCGCCGATCTCCGGCCGGATCGGCCGTTCGCTCTTCACCTCCGGCGCGCTGGTCAGTGCCAATCAGGTCGATGCCCTCGCGGTGATCCAGCGGACCGACGAGATGTTCGTCGACATGCAGCAATCGAGCGCCGATCTTGTCGCGCTGCGCCGGGCTCTTGCTTCTGGCGGCGCCTCGCCGGGCAGCGCCTCGGTCAGGCTGACGCTTGAGGATGGCAGCGCCTATCCGCAGGCCGGCACGGTGCAGTTCTCCGAAGTGACCGTCAACGAGGCCACCGGCACGGTGACCCTGCGGGCACGCTTCCCCAATCCGGAAGGGCTGCTGCTCCCCGGCATGTTCGTCCAGGCAAGCTTCGCCCAGTCGGTCGAGACCAATGCCTTCCTCGTGCCGCAGAACGCGGTTTCGCGCGACGTGAACGGCGATGCGGTGATCTATGTGGTCGGTGCGCAGAACAAGGCCGAGCGCCGCACGGTCATCGCGCCGCGCACGGTCGGCGGCGACTGGGTGGTGAGCAAGGGGCTCAAGCCGGGCGACAGGATCATCACGCAGGCCAGTTCGAGCCTCAAGAACGGCATGGACGTTCGCCCCGTGCCGGCATCGACGCCGCAGAAGATCGAGGTGCGCAAGCCGGGAGCCGGCAAGGCCGGTTCCGGCCAGGGCAACGGCGGCTGATCGGCTGACATGTCTGGCATTTTCATCAACCGCCCGATTTTCGCCTGGGTCCTGGCGATCATCGTCATGCTGGGCGGCGTCGGTGCGCTGCTTTCGCTGCCCGTCGCCCAATACCCCGACATTGCCCCGGTCCAGGTCAATGTCCGTGCGACCTACCCCGGCGCTTCGGCGGAGACGGTGGAAAACAGCGTCACCCAGATCATCGAGCAATCGCTCACCGGGCTGGATGGGATGCTCTATTTCAGCGGGCAGTCCAGTTCGCGCGGGCAGGCCACGATCAGCGTGACCTTCAGCAAGGGGACCAATGCCGACACTGCCCAGGTCCAGGTCCAGAACAAGGTCGCCAGCGTCCTGTCGCGTCTGCCCTCGCAGGTCCAGCAGCAGGGCGTGCGCGTCACCAAGTCGACCAACGACCAGTTGCTGCTCGTGGCGGTCTATGACGAATCCGACCAGCGAACCCGCGATGACATTTCGGACTTCCTGACGTCGAATGTCCAGGATCCGCTTTCGCGCGTCGACGGCGTGGGCGAAACCAGCATCTTCGGCGCACAGCACGCCATGCGGATCTGGCTCAATCCGCAAAGGCTGGCTGCCATGTCGCTGATGCCGAGCGATGTGGTGACCGCGATCACCAACCAGAACACCGAGGTTGCCGGCGGTGAAGTTGGCGGGCTTCCCTCGCCCAAGGGCAACATGCTCAACGCGACGGTTACGGCCAAGTCGCGCCTGCAGACCACGGCCGAGTTCGGCGCCATTGCCCTCAAGACGCTGACCGACGGCTCGACCGTGTACCTGCGCGACGTGGCACGGATCGAGGTTGGGGCGGAAAGCTACGGCAGCTTTGGGCGGTTCAACGGCCATCCGGGCGCCGGCGTGGCGATTTCGCTGGCTCCGGGCGCCGATGCGCTCAAGACCGCGGAACTGGTCAAGGCCGAGGTCGAGAACCTCAGCAAGACCTTCCCCGAAGGCATCAAGTACGATTACGTCAACGATTCCACCAAGTTCATCAAGCTTTCGGTGGAAGAGGTGGTCAAGTCACTGATCGAGGCGATCGCGCTGGTGGTCGTCGTGATGTTCGTCTTCCTGCAATCCTGGCGCGCCACGCTGATCCCGGCGATCGCGGTTCCGGTCGTGCTGCTTGGCACTTTCGGCGTGTTTTATCTCGCCGGATTCTCGATCAACACGATGACCATGTTCGGGCTGACGCTGGCGATCGGTCTGCTAGTCGACGACGCCATCGTCGTGGTCGAAAACGTCGAGCGCCTGTTGCATGAGAACCCGGGGATGACCCCGCGTGAGGCGACGATCAAGTCCATGGCCGAAATCCAGATGGCCCTGGTCGCGATCGCGCTGGTCCTTTCGGCCGTGTTCCTGCCGATGGCCTTCTTCGGCGGGTCCACCGGCGTGATCTATCGCCAGTTCTCGCTGACGATCATTTCGGCCATGACCCTGTCGGTGCTGGTCGCCTTGATCCTCAGCCCGGCACTGACCAGCACCCTGCTGCGCGCCCGCGATAACGGCAGCCACGCCGACCGGCCGTGGATGGAGCGGCACTTCCCCAAATTCACCGGCCTGGTGCAACGGGGCCTGGACGGATTCAACCACCGCTTCGACGCGATGATCGTGCGTTATCGCAATTCGGTGCAGCGCGTGGTGGAGAACAAGTGGCGTTTCCTCGGCATCTACGCGGTGACCGTCGTCGTCCTGGTGGTCCTCTTCGCACGGCTGCCCAGCGGATTTCTGCCAACCGAGGACCAGGGCTTCGTCCAGATCCAGATGCGTCTGCCCGCGGGAACAACGATCGAGCGAACCCAGGAGGTCCAGCTAGATCTTGAGAAGTACTTCTTCGGCCCCGAAAAGGCCAACGTTGCGGGCGGTTTCCTTGTCGCCGGCGGCGGCGGGCAAGGAGGCGGTGGCCAGAATTCGGGGCAGGGCTTCCTCAACCTGACCGATTGGTCCGAACGCTCCAGTTCCGATCGCTCGGCAGACGCCATCGCCAAGCGCGCAACCCAGGCCAGCAAGGGTCTGCGCGATGCCCAGGTGTTCATTCTGGTGCCGCCGGCCATTCGCGGGCTCGGCTCGTCTAACGGCTTCACCATGGAACTGCTCAACAGCAGCGGCATGTCGCACGACGAGTTCCTCGCTGCTCGTGACAAGCTGGTTCAGGCCGCCAACAACGATCCTCGCCTGACCAGCGTGCGCACGACGGACCTGCCGGACAATGCGACGCTCAAGGTCGATTTCGATACGCCGCGGCTGACCGCGTTCGGCGTGAACCCGTCAGACGTAAACTCGACCCTGTCGACCGCCTGGGGCGGCCGCTACGTCAACGACTACATTGAAAACGGCCGGGTCAAGCGTGTCTATCTGCAGGGCGATGCCCAGTACCGGGCGCAGCCCCAGGACATGGGCCAGTGGTACGTGCGCGGATCGACCGGGGCGATGACTCCCTTCTCAGCCTTCGCCAAGATCGGCTGGTCGACCGCGCCGACGTCGATGTCGCGCTTCCAGGGCGTACCTGCCTACGAGATCCAGGGGCAGGCCGGGTCCGATTCCAGCTCGGGCCAAGCCATGGAAGCGATCGAGGAACTGGCCGCAAAGATCCCGGGGACGACCGTGGCATGGGCTGGGTCCTCCTACGAGGAACGCCTCAGCTCCGGCCGCGCGCCGCTGCTTTACTCGATCTCGCTGGTCGTGGTCTTCCTCTGCCTTGCCGCGCTCTATGAAAGCTGGTCGATCCCCTTCGCCGTGCTGCTGATCGTGCCGCTCGGCCTCGTCGGCGCGGTCTTCGCCGTGACGCTGCGCGGGCTGCAGAACGACGTTTATCTCCAGATCGGCCTGATCACGACCATGGGCCTTGCCGCCAAGAACGCGATCCTGATGATCGAATTCGCCGAACAGGCCGAGCGCAAGGGCATGCGCGTGATCGATGCCGCGCTGGAGGCGGCGCGGATCCGCTTGCGGCCGATCCTGATGACCAGCTTCGCCTTCATCTTCGGCGTCCTGCCGCTGGCCGTGGCCACCGGGGCCGGCGCCAACAGCCGCATCGCCATCGGCACGTCGGTGATCGGCGGGATGCTGACCGCGACGATCCTTGCCGTGTTCTACATCCCACTGTTCTTCGTGCTGGTGCGCCGCGGAGTGCGCGACGGGTTGAAGGCGGTGCGCGGACGGCTTGCGCAGCGGCGGGAGGCACGAGCATGAAGCGCGTTGCATCGCTCGGTCTCGCAGCCCTGCTCGCCGGCTGCTCGATGGCCCCGAAATATGTCCGGCCGGAGGCGCCGGTTCCTGCTTCGTGGCCGGTCGGCGATGCCTATCTCGCACAGAGCGAGGCCGCGCTGCCTGCAGTGTCTTACCGCGACATCTTCACCGATGCCCGCCTGCAGGCATTGGTCGAGCAGGCCCTTGCCAACAACCGCGACCTGCGGGTGGCCGCAGCCAACCTTGCCGCAGCCCGGGCACAGGTGCGCGTCGTTCGCGCCAACCAGTTCCCCGAGGTGGCCGCAAGCGCTTCGGCCTCGCGCGACAGCGGGACGGGCGGCAAGGCGGCCAGCACGAGCTATTCGATCTCGGGCGGGATCAGTTCGTTCGAACTCGACCTGTTCGGACGGCTTGCCTCGGCCACCGAAGCGCAGAAGCAGACCGCCCTTGCCTCGGAGGCCTCGGCGCGGACCGTGCGGCTCGGCCTCGTGGCCGACCTTGCCAATGCCTGGGCGGGCTACGGTGCCGATCAGGAACTGCTGAAGCTGGCGGAGGCCACGGCCTCCAGTGCCCAGGCCACGGTCAAGCTGACCCGGGCCCGTCTCGAGGGCGGTGTGGCCCCGCGCACGGACCTGCGCCAGGCGGAACAGGTGCTCTCGACGGCCGAGGCCGACGTTGCCGCGCAGAAGACCGCGCTCGCCCAGGACCGCAACCTGATCATGTTGCTGGTCGGCGCTCCGTTCGATCCCGCACTCCTGCCGGGCGACCTCTCCGAGGTGGTCGCGTCGATCAAGGCCCTGCCTGCGGGAACCAGTTCGGAGGTCCTGCTGCGCCGTCCGGACGTCGTGGCCGCCGAGTACCGGCTACGCTCGGCCAATGCCAACATCGGCGTGGCGCGGGCCGAACTGTTCCCCCGAATCACGCTCACCGGCCTCCTCGGCCTGGCCAGCGACTCGCTGGCTGCCCTGTTCACCGGAGACGCCTTTCACACCACGGTCGGCGGCAATGCCAGCTACTCGATCTTCAACGCCGGCGGGGCCAGGGCCGGTGTGGCGGTCAGCGAGGCGCAGCGCGATGCGGCCCTGGCGACTTACGAACTGGCGATCCAGACCGCCTTCCGCGAGGTGGCCGATGCGCTTGCCCGGCAGGGCACGATCGGGGACGAACTGGCGGCGGTGGAGCGCCGGACCGCGGCGGCGACCGACACGGCAACGCTCGTAACCGCGCAATATCGCGGGGGAATTGCCAGCTCGCTCGACAATCTCGATGCACAGCGCAGCCTCTATACCGTGCAGAGGACCCTGGTGGGCGAACGCCTCCTGCTGATTTCCAACCGGGTCACGCTTTACCGCGTCCTGGGCGGCGACCAAGCAGCGGCGAGCCCGCGTTGAGCCGGGCGGATCGGCAAAGCGCCCGACAGGGCAGATCGGCGCAAATCGACGGTTTCCCGAGAGAATTTTCTTGTGTGCCGGGCGCTTCTGTGATTCCTGTGATCCTATGAAGCGTAGCCGCACCGAACCCCGTTTCGCCAAGGAAGCCGTAACCCGAACCATGGCCCTCGGCGCCTTGCTGGTGATGGGTGGTTGGGCGATCGCGGGGCCGAGCGGGCTGCTCGCCTGGAGCGAGAATCTGCGGCTGCTGGAACAGCGCCAGCATGAAGTGCAGCAGCTTTCGGCCGAGCGTGACGAGTTGCGGAACCGGGTGGCGCTGCTTGATCCGCGGCATGCCGATCCGGACCTTGCCGGTGAACTGCTGCGCAGCAATCTTAACGTCGTTCATCCTGATGAGATGGTTATGCTGCTCAAGTGAGCAGGCGGTGGGTTCGAATGTTACGGTCAATCGGAAGCTGAATTGACCCCATAAGAAAATGCGTATGGCAGCATTCCTTTCGCGGAATCCGTTGCCTATAGCTTCACAACAACACAGCTACAGGGGACAGGAAGTTGGCCAAGCCCGCCACCAGATCCACGACCGCGAAGAAGGCCGAAGCCGAGGCGCCCGTCGCCGATAACGCTCCGGCGCTGCGCTCGCTCCAGGACAAGTTCGAAGCCAGTAAACGCTACGACGCCACGGACGCGGAGTTGCTCAAGTTCTACGAACAGATGCTGCTGATCCGCCGCTTCGAGGAGCGCGCGGGCCAGCTCTATGGCCTTGGCCTGATCGGTGGCTTCTGCCACCTCTACATCGGCCAGGAAGCTGTCGCGGTGGGCCTGCAGTCGGCGCTCAAGGAAGGGCACGACAGCGTGATCACCGGTTATCGCGATCACGGCCACATGCTCGCCTACGGCATCGACCCCAAGGTGATCATGGCCGAGCTGACCGGGCGCGCCGCCGGCATTTCGCGCGGCAAGGGCGGCTCGATGCACATGTTCAGCACCGAGCACAAGTTCTACGGCGGCCACGGCATCGTCGGCGCGCAGGTGCCGCTCGGCGCGGGGCTGGCATTCGCGCACCAGTACAATGAAGACGGCGGCGTCTGCATGGCCTACTTCGGCGATGGCGCGGCCAATCAGGGCCAGGTCTACGAGACCTTCAACATGGCCGCCTTGTGGAACCTGCCGATCATCTTCGTGGTCGAGAACAACGGCTATGCCATGGGCACGGCGGTCAGCCGTGGTTCGGCCGAGACCGAGTTCTACCGCCGAGGCACCGCGTTCCGCATCCCCGGCATGAGCGTCAACGGCATGAACGTGCTGGAAGTGCGCCAGGCCGCAGAAGTGGCGCTGGAGCATGTGCGGGGCGGCAACGGCCCCGTGCTGATGGAACTGCATACCTACCGCTATCGCGGCCACTCGATGTCGGACCCTGCCAAGTATCGCAGCCGCGACGAAGTGCAGGAAATGCGCGAGAAGCACGACCCGATCGAAGGGCTCAAGACCGAACTGATCAGCCGCGGCGTTTCCGAGGACTCGCTCAAGGAGATCGACAAGACCATCCGCGCGCAGGTTTCCGAGGCGGCCGATTTCGCCGAGAATTCGCCCGAGCCGGAAATGCCCGAACTTTACACCGACGTGCTGGTGGAGCGTTACTGATGTCAGTCGAACTCAAGATGCCCGCCCTCTCGCCGACCATGGAAGAAGGCACCCTGGCCCGCTGGCTCGTCAAGGAAGGCGACGAGATCAAATCGGGCGATATCATCGCCGAAATCGAGACCGACAAGGCGACGATGGAATTCGAGGCCGTTGACGAGGGCACCCTCGGCGCGATCCTCGTGCCGGAAGGCACCGAGGGCGTGAAGGTCGGCACGGTTATCGCGGTGATCGGCGGCGATGCCGCTTCCGCCTCGGCTCCGGCAGCCGCCGCTCCGGCCCCCGCTGCTGCCGCACCGGCGGCCGCGGCACCGGTTGCGGCTGCTCCGGCAGCTGCGCCCAAGGCGGCAAAGGACCCCGCGCTGCCCTCCGGCACCAACATGAAGATGTCGACCGTGCGCGAAGCCCTGCGCGACGCCATGGCCGAGGAAATGCGCCGCGATAAGCGCGTCTTCGTGATGGGCGAGGAAGTGGCCCAGTACCAGGGCGCCTACAAGGTGACCCAGGGCCTGCTCGACGAGTTCGGTCCGAAGCGGGTGATCGACACGCCGATCACCGAATATGGCTTCGGCGGCATCGGCACCGGTGCGGCCATGGGCGGCCTGCGTCCGATCGTCGAGTTCATGACGTTCAACTTCGCCATGCAGGCGATCGACCACATCATCAACTCGGCGGCCAAGACCAACTACATGTCGGGCGGCCAGATGCGCTGTCCGATCGTGTTCCGCGGCCCGAACGGCGCCGCCGCCCGCGTGGGTGCGCAGCACAGCCAGAACTATGGCCCGTGGTATGCCAACGTGCCGGGCCTGGTGGTGATTGCGCCTTATGACGCTTCGGATGCCAAGGGCCTGCTCAAGGCTGCGATCCGGAGCGAAGACCCGGTGGTCTTCCTCGAGAACGAACTGGTCTATGGCCGCACGTTCGAGCTGCCGGAACTGGACGACCACGTCCTGCCGATCGGCAAGGCGCGGATCGTGCGCGAGGGCAAGGACGTGACCATCGTGTCCTACTCGATCGGCGTCGGCTTCGCGCTGGAAGCGGCCGAGCAGCTTGCCTCCGAGGGGATCGAAGCGGAAATCGTCGACCTGCGCACCCTGCGCCCGCTCGACAAGGAAACCGTGCTGGCCAGCCTTGCCAAGACCAACCGCATGGTCGTGGCCGAGGAAGGCTTCCCGGTCTGCTCGATCGCTTCGGAAATCATCGCGATCTGCATGGAAGAAGGCTTCGACAACCTCGACGCGCCGGTGACCCGCGTGTGCAACGAGGACGTGCCGCTGCCCTATGCCGCCAACCTCGAGAAGGCCGCGTTGATCGACACGGCCAAGATCGTCGCTGCCGTCAAGCAGGTCTGCTATCGCTGACAGTGAAGCGGGTGAAGGCCAGCTCCCGCCGCTTTCGCGGCTGGCGCTGGCCTATGCGCCCTCGACTACCCGGAATGACTGGTTCAGCCTGCTGACGCTTGACGCGCGGCTGGCTGGAATCGTGCGTTCCGCGCGCGAACCGATGCTGGCGCAAATGCGGCTGGCCTGGTGGCGCGACCGGCTGAACGCCGATATTTCAACATGGCCGAAGGGCGAACCGCTGCTGGCCCGGCTGGCGGACTGGGGCGACGCGGCGGGCGGCTTGGCTGCACTGGTCGATGGCTGGGAAGCCCTGCTGGGCGATGCACCTTTGGCTGGAAGTGCCCTGGCCGAATTCGCCCGGGGCCGGGCAGGGGGCGTGGCCGCCCTTGCCGCAAGGCACGGCGCCGACGCCGGGATCGCGCGCGCGGCGGCGATGCGGTGGGCGCTGGCCGACCTTGCCCTTCATCTTGGTGACCCTCACGAAAAGGCGGCGGCCCACGGCTTGCTGAACGAAGCCGACCCCGCCGGGAAAGTGGGGGGGACCTTGCGGCCGCTGGCAATTCTTGCCGGGTTGAGCGAGCGCGCCGTGCGCACGGGGGCGAGCGAAGCGCTTTCGGGCCCCGGCGCGCTGCTCGCCGCGATCCGGCTTGGCATTATCGGAAGATAGGGTAAATAGCCCCACGGGTTTTTACGGAGCCCGGATTTCGGGGGCAATCATGAATCGGATGGTGCTGGGCGGGTTTGCTGCGCTGCTGATGGTGGCGGCGGGACTGTTCTGGTGGCAGGGCCGCGCGGCCGTCGATCCGGGCAAGATTCCGGCGTTCTCCCTTGCCGCGCCGCAGGAAGACCTTTCCCTGCCGACCGCGACCGGGGCCGGCCAGAAGGGCGCGGCGCTGCCGCAGGCGAGCGAACAGAGCAAGGAGCAGAAGCGCTTCGACCGGCTCGACCGCAACCGCGACGGCAAGATTGCGCGGGTCGAAATGCTCGCTCCGCGCGCTGCCGCTTTCCGCAAGCTCGATACAGACGGCAACAACCTGCTCTCGTTCGAGGAATGGGCGGTAAAAACCGGCAACAAGTTCAAGGGCGCCGATGCCAACGGCGATGGGCTGCTCGACCGGGGCGAGTTCGCCACGACCAAGCCCAAACCGAAAGTGCAACCGGCCTGCAAGTGCGGTGCAAAGGCACCGCCACCGGCGCCCACCCCGTCAGACGACGACGAGGGGTAACCAGGCGGCGAGGTCGGCCTTGGCCCGCTCGGTATAGGCTTCCTTGCGCTGCTTCTTCTTGACATCGTGAAGCGGCGGGAAGAGACCGAAGTTGATGTTCATCGGCTGATAGGTCTCGGCCTCGGCATCGCCGGTGATGTGCGCGAGGAGGGCGCCGAGCGCCGAGGTGCGCGGCGGCGTTTCCCACGACTTCCCGGAAAGTTCGAGCGCGGCCATGATCCCGGCCATCATGCCGACGGCGGCGCTTTCGACATAGCCTTCGCAGCCGGTGATCTGACCGGCGAAGCGCACGTGCGGCGCGTTCTTGAGCCGGAGCTGACGGTCGAGCAGCGTGGGGGAGTTGAGGAAGGTGTTGCGGTGAAGGCCGCCGAAGCGGGCGAACTCGGCATTCTCGAGCCCCGGTATGGTGCGGAAGATCCGCTGCTGTTCGGCATATTTAAGCTTGGTCTGGAAACCGACCATGTTCCAGATCGTGCCGAGGGTATTGTCCTGCCTGAGCTGGACCACGGCATGGGGCCACCGGCCATTGGGGTGTTCGGGCGTGGCCCAGTGGGGGTTGTCGAGCCCGACCGGCTTCATCGGGCCGAAGCGCAGGGTATCGACCCCGCGTTCGGCCATGACCTCGATCGGCATGCAGCCGTCGAAATAGGGGGTGTTGGCCTCCCATTCCTTGAACTCGCCTTTTTCGCCGGCGAGGATTTCCTCGCGGAAGGCGAGGTACTGGTCCCGCGTCATCGGGCAATTTATGTAGTCCCGTCCGTCTCCGCCGAGCGCGATCGAGGCTTCGGCACCCTTGTCCCAGCGCGAAGCCATCCAGGCGACGTCCATATTGATGGATTCGCGGTAGACGATCGGCGCAATGGCATCGAAGAAGGCGAGGCTGTCTGCGCCGGTTGCCGCGCCAATCGATGAGGCAAGGGCCGCGGCGGTGAGGGGGCCGGTGGCGACGATGGTCAGACCCGCTTCGGGCAGGACGTCGATCCGTTCGCGCACGAGGGTAAGGTTGGGGAGCGCGGTGAGCGCCTGTTCGATCGCGCCGGAAAAGACTTCACGGTCGACTGCAAGGGCCGAGCCTGCGGGAACGCGGGCCTTTTCGGCGGCGGTCATGATGAGCGAGCCGCAGAGGCGCATCTCGTGGTGAAGCAGGCCGACGGCGTTCTTCTCGTGATCATCCGACCGCAGCGAGTTGGAGCAGACCAGTTCGGCAAGGTTGTCGGTCTGGTGGGCGGGGCTGCGTTCGCCGGTTCCGCGCATTTCGGACAGGCGGACCTTGAAGCCGCGGCGGGCGAGTTGCCAGGCCGCCTCGCTGCCGGCGAGACCGCCGCCGATGATGTGGATGTCGTAAGTCATGGTCCCGGCCAATAGCGCCGCGATCGGGCAAATGCCATGGCGGGGATGATTGCCGGTCTGGCCGGGGAGCCTGCGGTTTCAATAGGTGGCGACTGCGCTTTGAAATGGCATCGTGCCCGGTGGGCAGGCTATGGCTCGGATAGGGACGAGGCGCTCTTGCCAGCCCATGGAGTTGCACGATGAAGCTTGTTCGTTTCGGGCCGCGCGGCGCCGAGAAGCCCGGATTGATCGACGATCAGGGGCAGGTCCGCGACCTGTCGGGCCATGTCCCGGACATCGCGGGCGAGTGGCTGGACCCGGCGCGGCTGCAAACGCTACGCTCCATTGCCGTCGAAGCCCTTCCGGTGGTGAGCGGCCCGCAACGGATGGGCGTGCCGGTGGCCGGTACGCGTCAGTTTCTCGCAATCGGGCTCAACTACCGGGACCATGCCGAGGAGGCGGGCATGGCCGTGCCGCCTGAGCCGATCCTATTCACCAAGGCCGTATCCTGCCTGCAGGGGCCTGACGACGACGTTCGCCGCCCGCGCGGAGCGGAGAAGATGGACTGGGAGGTCGAGCTGGGCATCGTGATCGGCAAGCGTGCCGCCTATGTCGAGAAGGACGAGGCCATGGCGCACGTTGCCGGGCTGGTAGTTTGCGACGACCTGTCCGAGCGCAGCTTCCAGATGGAACGCATGGGAACCTGGGACAAGGGCAAGGGCTGCGACACCTTCGGCCCGGTCGGGCCGTGGCTGGTCACGCTCGACGAAGTCGGCGATCCGCAGGACCTTGGCATGTGGCTCGACGTCAACGGCCAGCGGATGCAGACCGGAAATACGCGGACGATGATCTTCGACTGCGCGACGATCGTTTCCTATCTCAGCCAGTTCATGGTGCTGCTGCCGGGCGACATCATCGCCACCGGAACGCCGCCGGGCGTGGGCATGGGCAAGGTGCCGCCGGTCTATCTCAAGGAAGGCGACGTGGTGGAACTGGGGATCGATAAGCTCGGCACCCAGCGCCACGTGGTGCGGGGCTGGGACGCGGTCTGAGCGGGGCGGGGCAACATTCATCCTGGGCGCCGCGTGTCGGCGCTCTGGATTGCTTCGTTGCTTCGCTCATCGCAACGACGAGAGTTTGAGCTGGCGATGCTTCAGGATTGCGCGGCGCGAAGCTTGGCAAGGCGCCTTGGCAGTTCGGCGGCGATCTTGCGCTGCTGGTGCGGCTGGGCCTTTTTCCAGCTGCGGCATTCCGGCTTGGTGCGGCCGCAGCCGCGACACCAGCCGGACTTGCCGTCGAACACGCAGTTTTCGATGCAGGGGGACTTCATCGCGCGTGCTTAGCCTTGCGGCAGGGCGACCGCACCGTCTGCGGTCCATGCGAGCGGAGCTATCGCGATTGCCGCCGCGAGCGGCAATTCGGCGTAGATGTGCGGGAAGAGCTGGCCGCCGCGTGACGGCTCCCAGACCACGGCATCGCCAAGCGCCGTGAGATCGAACGCCGCGATCCACAGATCGTCCTGCCCGGCGAAATGCTTGCGGACCGTCTCCGCCAACTGTTCGGCGGTGGAGAGGTGGATGTAGCCATCGGCAAGGTCGACCGGGGCTCCTGCGAAGGAGCCCCGTGCGGTTAGTTCTTCATGCTGGTCGGCCGTAAGAACCTTGTAGGCCGGCGCGGGGTGCTGGCTCACTCGGCCTCGCCGTCGGCAGGCGACCCGCTCTCGGGGTGGCTCGCGGCGATTTCGTCGGCCACGGCCTGTTCGGCGGGGTTTTCCGGCTCTTCCTGCTCGTCGAGACGGACGGCGCTGACCACGTGTTCATCGCCCGCGACGTTGAACAGGCGCACACCGGCAGAACCGCGACCGATGACCCGCAGGCTTTCCAGCGGCAGGCGGATCAGCTTGGCCTGATCGGTGACCAGCATCAACTGGTCAGCCTGGGTGGCGGGGAAGGAGGCGACGACCGGGCCGTTGCGGCCGATATTGTCGATATTGGTGATGCCCTGGCCGCCGCGACCGGTGCGGCGATATTCATAGGCGGAGGACATCTTGCCGTAGCCGTTGGCGCAGACCGTGAGGATGAACTGCTCACGCTCGGCCAGTTCGGCCATGCGCTCCGGGCTGATCGAGGGTTCGCCTTCCTTTTCGCCCTTCCACGGAGCGAAGCGGACATAGTCCTCGCGTTCCTCGCTCGAGGTGCCGACGCGGTGCAGGATCGAGAGCGAAATGACCTCGTCATCGCCCTTCAGCATCATGCCGCGCACACCGGTGGAGGTGCGGCTCTGGAATTCGCGCACGTCGTCTCCGGCGAAGCGGATCGCCTTGCCCTGACGCGAGGCGAGGAGGACATCGTCGGTCGGCTCGAGCAGGGCGACGCCGATCAGGCGGTCGGCCGAACCTTCCTCGAAGCGCATGGCGAACTTGCCGTTGCTGGGCACGTTGGCGAAAAGATCCATCGCGTTGCGGCGCACATTGCCCTTGGCCGTGGCGAATACGACATGGAGCTTGCCCCATTCAGCCTCGTCTTCCGGCAGGGGAAGCACGGCGGCGATGGTCTCGTCCTTGTCGAGCGCCGGGAGCAGGTTGACGATCGGGCGGCCGCGCGTGGCGGGTCCGCCTTCGGGCAGCTTCCAGACCTTGAGGCGATAGACCTTGCCCGCGGTAGAGAAGAACAGGACCGGGGTGTGAGTCGAGGTGACGAACATCGTCGCCACGGCATCTTCTTGCTTGGTCGCCATCCCGGCGCGGCCCTTGCCGCCACGGTTCTGGGCGCGGAAGGTGGAGAGAGGCGTGCGCTTGATGTAGCCATCGAGCGTGACCGTCACGACCATCTCGTCGCGCTCGATCAGGTCCTCGTCGTCGATCCCGTCCCACGCCGGGGCGATCTGCGACAGGCGCGGGGTGGCGTAAAGCTCCTTCACCTGGACCAGTTCTTCGCGCATCACGCCGTAGAGCTTGGCGCGGTCGGCCAGGATCGAGAGGTACTCCTCGATCGCGGCGGCGAGACCCTGCAGTTCGTCGCCGATCTCGTCACGCCCGAGGGCGGTGAGGCGGTGGAGGCGCAGGTCGAGGATCGCCTTCACCTGGATCTCGGACAGGCGGTAAGTGCCGCCTTCCTGATCGGCATTCGGCTCGATCGCCTCGACCAGCCGGATATAGGGGGCGATGTCGCCGATCGGCCATTCGCGGCGAAGCATGGCCTCGCGCGCGGCGGCGGGATTGGGGGCGCCGCGGATGATCCGCACGACCTCGTCGAGGTTGCTGACCGCGACGACGAGGCCGAGCAAGATGTGCGCCCGGTCTCGCGCCTTGTTCAGCTCGAACTTGGTGCGGCGGGTGATCACTTCCTCGCGGAAGGTGACGAAAGCCTGGATGATGTCGCGCAGCGCAAGGATTTCCGGGCGCCCGCCACGGATCGCCAGCATGTTGGCGGCGAAGTTCGACTGGGCCGGGGTGTTGCGCCAGAGCTGGTTGAGCACGACCTCGGGCGTGGCATCACGCTTGAGTTCGACCACGACGCGCATGCCTTCGCGGTTCGATTCGTCGCGGATGTCGGAAATGCCCTCGATCCGCTTGTCCTTCGCGGCCTCGGCGATCTTTTCGACGAGGTTGGACTTGCCGACCTGGTAAGGAATCGAGGTGAGGACGATCGAACGGCGATCGCCGCGGCCTTCCTCGATCTCATGCTTGCAGCGCATGATGATCGAGCCGCGGCCGGTGTGGTAGGCCTGACGCGCGCCGGCGGCGCCGAGGATCAGCGGCGCGGTGGGGAAATCCGGCCCCGGGATGATCTCGATCAGCTGTTCGGTGGTGATCGCCGGATTCTCGAGGAAGGCGAGGCAGCCGTCGATCACTTCGCCGAGGTTGTGCGGCGGGATGTTGGTGGCCATGCCGACCGCGATGCCGCCGGCGCCGTTGACCAGGAGGTTGGGGAAGCGCGCGGGCAAGACCTGCGGTTCGCTTTCCGCCCCGTCGTAGTTGGGCTGGAAGTTGACCGTGTCCTTCTCGATGTCCGCGAGCAGGGCGTCGGCCACCTTGGCGAGGCGCGCCTCGGTGTAGCGCATCGAGGCCGGCGGATCGGGGTCCATCGAGCCGAAGTTGCCCTGACCGTCGATCAGCGGGAGCCGCATCGACCAGTCTTGCGTCATGCGGGCAAGGGCGTCGTAGATCGCGGCGTCACCGTGAGGGTGATACTTACCCATGGCGTCGCCGACGATACGGGCCGACTTGCGATAGGGCTTACCCGCGGTGAAGCCGTTTTCGTGGCTGGTCCACAGGATGCGGCGGTGCACCGGCTTGAGCCCGTCGCGCACGTCGGGGAGCGCGCGGCTGACGATCACGCTCATCGCGTAGTCGAGATAGCTCGTCTTCATCTCGTCGACGATGTCGACGCGCTGGAATTCGCCCATCGGGGAGGGGCTGTCGAGAATTTCGGTGTCGTCGCTCACGGCTTTTGCGCGGTCTTTTCTGATCAGGAATATTGGTGTTTCTTGGCCCTAGGGCATCGGCGCGGGCAAGGCCAGCCGAACCCGTCCCACAAGGCCCGGCGAGGGCGCTTTTTCCACACATCAACGCAAGGTTCGGGCCGCATAGCGCCGGACTGGCTGAACGGCGGGGCGAAGCGGTGTTCAATTCGCGTTCAAGCGTAGGCGGCTAGGCCGCGTTCCTGTTGCCAAAGGGGCAAATCCCGGCCATTTGCGGCGGGCAAATGAAGTTTTGGGCCGCGGCTTCGATTCCGCATCCGGGATCGCGCGGCAGAGGAAGGAGTAAGAGGCCCATGTTCCCGAATTCCAAGCGCGCCCGTTCGCTTTCGCGCGCTGCCATGGCGGCTGCCCTCGCGCTGGGCGCGGCCGGCGGCGCCACGCTCGTTGCAACCCCGGCCATGGCCCAGAAGCAGGCCAAGCCGCAGCTTTCGCCGGCCTTCAGCAAGCTTGCCGCCCCCCTGCAGAACGGCCTGAACGCCGCGCAGAAGGCCAAGCCCGATGCCGCCGGGATCGCCGCGCTCAAGCAGCAGGCCGAGGCTGCCCTCGCCGCCGCGACCACCCCGGACGACAAGTTCTTCGGCGGCCAGTTCGCGATCCAGGCCAGCCAGCTCGACAATGACAAGCCGCTGCAGCGCAAGGGCCTCCAGGCCGCGGTCGATAGCGGCAAGATGGCTGGCGCCGATCTGGGCAAGTTCCAGTTCTTCCTTGGCGCCAACATGATGGAGACCAAGGACTACGCCGGGGCCCAGGCCGCCTTCAATTCGGCGATCAGCAACGGCTACACCGGCAACGACATCGAGGTCCTGCTGGCGGAAACCTATTTCGGCCAGCAGCAGAACCAGGCCGGTTACGACGCCCTCGCCAAGGCGATCGAAGCCAAGAAGGCCGCCGGCACCCCGGCGCCGCAGGAATGGTTCGCGCGCGGCATCTCGGTGGCTTACCGCGCCAAGCAGTATGACCAGGCGCTGCGCTTCGGTACGGGCCTGGCCGCGACCTACCCGACCAAGGACAACTGGGGCGACGCGATCTCGATCGCGCGGCTTGCCGGCAAGTACCAAGCCCAGGAAACGCTCGACCTGATGCGCCTGATGGGCCGCACCGGCAGCTTCCGCGACACCAGCGACTATTCCGAATACCTCCAGGCCGCTGACGCGCGCCGCGCGCCGGGCGAAGTGCTCAAGGTGCTCGACGCCGGCGTGGCCGCGGGCAAGCTCAATGCCTCGGACGTGTTCGTCACCGAGAACCGCACTCAGGCCAATGCCCGCCTCGCTGCGGACAAGGCCGGTCTGCCGTCGCTCGACAAGGACGCCCATGCCCCGGCCGCGACCGGCGCGACGGTTGTTGCAGCGGCGGACGCCTTCCTCAGCTACGACGATAATGCCAAGGCCGAGGAACTCTACAAGATCGCCCTGACCAAGCCGGGGATCGACAAGGACCGTGCGCTGACCCGCCTCGGCATCGCCCAGGTCGGCCTTGGCAAGTATGCCGATGCCCAGGCGTCGTTTGGCCAGATCGGCGGCGTGCGCAAGCCGATCGCCGCGCTGTGGACCGCCTATGCCGCACAGAAGGCCAAGGGCGGCTGACAGGCTGCTGAAGGCACCGGAATAAAGAAAGGGCGGCAGTTACCTGCCGCCCTTTTTGTTTGCTCCCGATCGATGGGCTTGTCTTCAGTCCGCCGGGGCGAATTCGCCCGACGCTTCGTCGAGGACGTGGAGCACACCGTCGGAAATGGCGAAGAAGGCCCCGGTCAGGCGCAGGTCGCCGCTGCGTTCCTTGCGGCGTACGCAGGGGAAGGTGCGCAGGTTTTCGAGACTGACCTTCACGCCCGCCAGTTCCATCGCCTGCTCCGCCGCCCGGCCGGTGGTGCCATGCTGGGCCGCGATCGGAACGCGCGCTTCGTCGAGCATGGCGATCCAGTCGGCGATGAAGCCGCCTTCGCCCGGCTCGGTCCCGCGCAGTTCCTGCGTGAGCGCGGCCTTGCAGCCGCCGCACATGCCGTGGCCCATGACCACGATTTCCTTGACCTTGAGCACCTGGACCGCGAATTCGAGCGCGGCCGAGACACCGTGGTGGCCCGGCGTCGTCTCGAACGGGGGGACCATGGCGGCGACGTTGCGGACCACGAATATTTCGCCGGGGTCGACATCGAAGATCTGGGCCGGGTCGACCCGGCTATCGGAACAGGCGATCACCATGACTTCGGGCTGCTGCCCATCGCGCAGGGTGGCCCAGCGCTCGCGATTCGGATTCCATCCGGATTCGCGGAAGCGGCGGTAACCGGCGATCAGCCGGTCGAGCTGAGGGGAGGTTTCATCGGTCATGGGCGCCCTCATGGCTGCACCGGCCCGCCGTGGCAAGGGTCAGCAGGGGGTATCAGGGAAGGGGAGATTGCCTCTGGCATGGAACGGCTGAAACGCTTATCTGCGCCCCATGAGCGATCTTGCGACCATTCCCGATTCCGTTCCCACCCCCGAGGCGTCGTCGGACGCGCCCGTGCGCCAGCGCAAGCCTGACTGGATCCGGGTCAAGGCCCCGACCAGCAAGGGCTATAACGAGACGCGCCAGCTGATGCGCGATCTCAAGCTCAATACGGTGTGCGAGGAAGCGGCCTGCCCGAACATCGGCGAATGCTGGACCAAGAAGCACGCCACGGTGATGATCCTCGGCGATGTCTGCACGCGGGCCTGTGCCTTCTGCAACGTCAAGACCGGGATGCCGCGCAAGGTCGATGCCGACGAGCCGGCTCACGTGGCCGAAGCGGCGGCCAAGCTGGGGCTCGAGCACATCGTGATCACCTCGGTCGACCGTGACGACCTGCCGGACGGCGGGGCGGGGCAGTTCGTCAAGGTGATCCGCGCCCTGCGCGAGATGACGCCGACGACCACCATCGAGATCCTGACCCCCGACTTTCGCGGCAAGATGCGCGAGGCGGTGGAGGCCATCGTGGCAGCGGGGCCGGACGTCTATAACCACAACCTCGAAACCGTGCCGCGGCTCTACCCGACGATCCGGCCGGGCGCGCGCTATTATGCCTCGCTGCGCCTGCTGGAAGAGGTCAAGCGCCACAACCCGCTGATCTTCACCAAGAGCGGGGTCATGCTGGGCCTTGGCGAGCAGCGGCTCGAAGTGCACCAGGTGATGGACGACATGCGCACGGCTGGAATCGACTTCCTGACCATGGGCCAGTACCTCCAGCCGACCCCCAAGCACGCCAAGGTGATCGAATTCGTCACCCCGCAGGCCTTCAGCGCCTATGGCGCGATCGCACGGGCCAAGGGTTTCCTGCAGGTGGCGGCGAGCCCCCTGACGCGGTCAAGCTATCACGCCGGCAAGGACTTTGCCGAAATGCGCGCCAACCGCGAGGCGCAACTGGCGAAGCGCGCCGGGAAGTAAGCGCAGGCGCATGGCAGCGATCCACGAAACCAGGCGCTTGCCGTGGAGCGCCGAGCAGATGTTCGACCTGGTGGCCGATGTCGGCCGCTATCCCGAATTCTTGCCCTGGGTGATCGCGACCCGGGTCCGTTCGGACGGCGAGAGCGAGATGGTGGCCGACATGCTGGTGGGCTTTTCCGCGCTGCGCGAGAAGTTCACCTCACGCGTGGAAAAGCGCCGGCCTGACGAGATCAGGGTCCACTACATCGACGGGCCGCTGCGCGACCTCGATAACCGCTGGCTGTTCCGCGCGCTGGGCCCCGATGCCTGCGAGATCGACTTCCGGGTCGAGTTCACGTTCCGCAACGCGCTGTTCCAGAAGCTTGCCGGGCAATACCTCGACAAGGCCTTCCGCAAGATGGTGGCCGCGTTCGAGACGCGCGCCCAGCAGCTTTACGGCAGCAGCAGTTCCAGCGCGACCAGCGTCGCCTGAAGGCGCACGTCGGCGCGGGTCGTGGCCGCGAACCGCTTTTCCTCGGCGTCGGAATCCTCTCCCTCGGGCGCATCGCGCAGGGCGCGGGCGAAGACCACCGTGCCGACCGGCTTCTGATCGGAGCCGCCATCCGGCCCGGCGATGCCGCTGACCGCGACCGCCACATCGGCATGGCTGTGCTTGAGCGCGCCCTGGGCCATGGCCCAGGCGCAGGCGACCGAAACCGCCCCGAAGGTGTCGATAATGTCGCCCGGTACGGCGAGCAGTTCGCGCTTGGCCTCATTTGAATAGGTCACGAAGCCGCGTTCGACCACGGCGGACGAGCCGGCGATCTCGGTCAGCGCGGCGGACACGAGCCCGCCGGTGCAGCTTTCGGCGACCACGACCTTGCGGCCAAGCTTCATGTTCTCCTCGATCACCCGGCGCGCTAGCGCGGTGACCTGCGGCGGGAGAAGGGATTCGGGAACGGTGTCGGACATGGACATCAGGCCTTGCAAATAGCGATCTTGCCGAGACGCGGCTCGCTGGTCTTGGCACCGAGGCCGACCGCAAGCGCGATCAGGCCGGCGGTGTTTTCGGCCGGAAGCGGGGCAAGCAGGGAGAGCGCCCGGTCGATCACCGGGCAGGAATCGGGTTTAACCTTGGCCGATATGATGCCCGCCAAGGCTGCATCGGCCAGCGGCATCAGGCTTTCATCCGGCATGGCGACGAACAACTGGGCTGCCTCGGGATTGGTCGCCTCGCTCAGCTTGATGAAGGCGGCCTTGGCGGCAGGCCAGGCATCGACCTTGCCGGCGGCATAGCGCTGGGCCAGAGCCGGGCCATTGCGGGGCAGCCAGGCCGAGGTGGGGAGGCTGGCAGTGCAGCCGCGCGTGACCGAGCCGATCGCGCTGGGCAGGGCATAGGTGGTGAGCGCGGTGAATTCGCCGGTAGTGAGGCAGGGCGGCTCGGCCGCCGCCGCGACCTGCGGCACCGTGAGGGCAAAAAGGGCGAGGGGGATGATGAAGCGACGCATCGTGGGGCTTTCGGAAAGGGCCGATCAGGCCCGGATTACGGTGGCGACTGCCTGGGCGGCGATCCCCTCGCGCCGTCCGGCCGGACCAAGTCCTTCAGTAGTCGTCGCCTTGACGCTGACGGCGGCAATGTCAATCCCCAGCACTTCGGCGAGGCGCGCGCGCATGGCATCGCGGTGCGGCCCGATCTTCGGTGCCTCGCAGATAATGGTGAGATCGACGTTGCCGACGGCATGGCCCGAACCGGCAACGAGGGCCGCGGCATGGGCAAGAAAACGGTCGGACGAGGCGCCCTTCCACTGCGGGTCGCTCGGCGGGAAATGCTGGCCGATGTCGCCCGCGCCGATCGCGCCGAGCAGGGCATCGACCAGGGCGTGGATCGCGACGTCGGCATCGCTGTGGCCGGCAAGGCCATGGCTGTGCTCGATCCGCACGCCGCAGAGCCAGAGTTCCTCGCCTTCGGCCAGGCGGTGGACATCATAACCGGTGCCGACCCGCATGGCGGGCAGGGCGGCGGCAAAGTCGCCGGAAAACGTCAGCTTGTGCAAGACTTCGTCTCCTTCGACCAGCACGACCTCCAGCGCCGCGGCTCGCGCCACCTGCGCATCGTCACCCGCATCGGCCGCGCCCAGCCACGCGCGGTGCGCGGCGAGGATTGCGGGGAAGCGGAAGGCCTGCGGGGTCTGGACCCGGCGCAGTTGTTCACGCGGGGCCGCCTGCCCCATCAATCCGGCAGAATCGTGGCAGAGGCTGTCCACCACCGGAAGAACCGGGATGGCGCCGGGATGGTGGGCGAGGGCTTCGACCAGGCGGTTGATTACGGCGCGGGGCAGGAGCGGACGGGCGGCGTCGTGGATCAGGACCAGTTCGGGCGCATCGGCGGCGAGCGCTTCGAGCCCGGCGCGGACCGAAGCTTGCCGGGTTACGGCTCCGGTGACGAAGCGGACCGGGAGGCCGGACAGCGCATCGGCAGCGAGGTCTTCGCCGCCTTGCGGAATACAGACCACGATCGGGGCGCAGCCGGCCTCGGCCAGTGCCTCGACCGAGTGGCGTACCACCGGCTTGCCGCGCCACGATGCGAACTGCTTGGGGACGGGCTGACCAGCGCGCAGGCCGGCACCCGCCGCAACCACCACGGCGGCGCATCCAATGACAGGGGTGACAGCAGCGACCATCTTCGCTCGCCGGTAATCACTTGCGGGGCAAAGGACAATCCACTATGCGCTGCCTGTTTTTTAGGCACGCATGATGAACTCTGCTCCGACACCCTCCGCAGTGAAACCAATCGACATCGGTCCGGTGCGGATCGACTGTCCGGTGATCCTCGCCCCGATGACCGGGGTGAGCGACCTGCCGTTTCGCCGTATGGTGCGCCGCTTCGGCTCCGGCCTTAACGTGACCGAGATGATCGCTTCGGCCGCGGCGATCCGTGAGACGCGCCAGTCAATCCAGAAGGCGGCGTGGGACCCGGCGGAAGAGCCGGTCTCGATGCAGCTGGTTGGCTGCGAACCGAAGGAAATGGGCGAGGCAGCCAAGCTCAACGAGGATCGCGGGGCGGCGATCATCGATATCAACATGGGCTGCCCTGTGCGCAAGGTGGTCAACGGCGATGCCGGATCGGCCCTGATGCGCGACGTGCCGCTGGCCGCCGCGCTGATCGAGGCCTGCGTCAAGGCCGTGTCGGTGCCGGTCACGGTGAAGATGCGGATGGGTTGGTGCCATGACAGCCTGAATGCCCCGGAACTGGCGCGGATCGCGCAGGATCTGGGTGCGAAGATGATCACCGTCCACGGGCGGACCCGCAACCAGATGTACAAGGGCAGCGCGGACTGGTCGTTCGTGCGCAGCGTCAAGGAAGCGGTCTCGATCCCGGTGATCGTGAACGGGGACATCTGCGGGATCGAGGATGCGGCGCAGGCGCTGGAGCAATCGGGCGCGGACGGGCTGATGATCGGGCGCGGGGCCTATGGCCGGCCGTGGCTGCTCGGCCAGGTGATGCACTGGTGGAAGACCGGGCAGGTGCTGGCCGATCCCTCGATCGACGTGCAGTTCGAGACGATGATCGAGCATTACGAGGACATGCTGGTCCATTACGGCCGCGATACCGGGGTCAAGATGGCACGCAAGCACCTCGGCTGGTACACCAAGGGGCTGCCGGGTTCGGCCGAGTTTCGCAACATGGTCAACTTCGTTGACGATGCCGATGCGGTGATCCGCGACCTGCGCGAGTTTTACCGCCCACTGCTTAGCCGGCAGGCGGCCTGAGCCCGCGATGCCGGCCACGCCCGACGCGCTGCGCCAACTGGCCAGTCTCAATGTCGCCGTGGTGCTGCTTGGGCCGGAGCAGCGGATCGTCGGCGCCAATCCTGCGGCAGAGCAGTTCCTCGGCCAGTCGCTCCGCCGGGTTTCGGGCAAGCTGCTGTTCGATCTGATCCGGTTCGACGAGCCGCGGCTGGCGGACCGCGCAGGGCAGACGGACTACCCGCTTTCGGCGCGCGATGCCGGGGCAGTGATCCTTGGCCTCGGGCCCCGGCGGCTTGACGTCACTTTCGGGCCGATGGCCGACTATCCCGGCTGGCAGATCGTCACCCTGCAGGATACCAGCGCGGCCGAGGCCTTGGGCGAAGACCCGGGCACGGCCGAGGATTCGGTGCTGCGCGCGCCGGAAATACTCGCTCACGAAATCAAGAACCCGCTCGCCGGCATTCGCGGCGCGGCGCAGCTGCTCGCCCGCAAGGTCGAGGCGAAGGACCGCGCGCTGACCGGGCTGATCGCAGACGAGGTCGACCGGATCGCCAAGCTGATCGACGAAATGCAGACCCTGTCGCGCCGGACGGCCGAGCCGGTCTCGCCGTGCAACCTGCACGAGCAGGTGCGCCGGGCCCGCGCCGTGCTTGACGCGGCGGGCAAGGGGCCGCGCATCGAGGAGGAGTTCGATCCCTCGCTTCCGGCCGTGCTGGGCAGCGCCGACGGGCTGGTTCAGGTGCTGATCAACCTCATGTCCAATGCCGCCGAGGCCTGTGCCTCGACCCGCAACCCGCGCATCCAGGTGCGCACGCGCTTTTCCAGCGGGCTGCAGCTACACGCGGTGAGCGACGGCAAGCCGGTTCGCCTGCCGGTGGAACTGCGCGTTTCGGACAATGGCCCCGGGGTCGATCCGGCGATGCGCGACCACATTTTCGAGCCCTTCGTGACCACCAAGAAGAGCGGGCAGGGGCTGGGGCTGGCGCTGGTCCGCAAGCTGGTGCGCGACATGAACGGGCGCATCACCCACGAGCGCGACGAGGGCGCGGGCTGGACCCATTTCCGCATCCACCTTCCGCTCGCGCCCGAACCGGGCAAGGCGCGCAAGGCCAAGGCAGCGTAAGGAACAAGGCATGAGCGTCCTGCTGGTCGAAGATGACGAGTCGATCGCGATCGTGATTACCGCCGCGCTCGAGGCCGAAGGCTTCGAGGTGACGCGCTGCGATTCGGTGGCCGAACGCGACCGTCTGCTTTCGGCCCAGACCTTTTCCGCGCTGGTGACCGACGTGAAGCTGACCGATGGGGATGGGATCGAAACGCTTCCCGCCGTGCGGGCGCTGCGGCCGGACATGCCGGTGATCATCCTCTCGGCCCAGAACACGCTCGATACCGCCGTGCGCGCGAGCGACACCGGCGCCTTTGAATATTTCCCCAAGCCCTTTGACATCGACGAGCTGGCCCGGACCGTGCGCCAGGCCGTGGGAATGAACACCCAGACAGTCGACCTGATGGGCGAGGACCAGGGGGGCGAGGGCCTGCCTCTGGTCGGCCGTTCGGCGCCGATGCAGGCGGTCTATCGGATGATCACCCGGGTTCTGCGTAACGACCTGACCGTGCTGATCCTGGGCGAGAGCGGCACCGGCAAGGAACTGGTTGCCGAGGCGATCCACCAGCTTGGCCATCGTCGGGGCGGCCCGTTCGTGGCGGTCAACACCGCGGCGATCCCTGCCGACCTGATCGAGAGCGAGCTGTTCGGGCACGAGAAGGGCGCCTTCACCGGCGCCGTTGCCCGGCACATCGGCAAGTTCGAGCAGGCCGCAGGGGGCACCCTGTTCCTCGACGAGATCGGCGACATGCCGATGCAGGCGCAGACCCGCCTGCTGCGCGCGCTGCAATCGGGCTCGATCCGCCGGGTCGGCGGGCGCGAGGAAGTGGCGATCGACACCCGCATCGTTGCCGCGACGAACAAGGATCTCGAGCCGATGATCGCGGCCGGGCTGTTCCGTGAGGATCTCTATTACCGGCTCAACGTGGTGCCGATCCAGATGCCTGGGCTGCGCGAGCGGGCCGACGACATCGAGGCGCTGGCCAACCATTTCCTCAAGCAGGCGGCGGGCGAGGGTCTGCCCCGGCGCCAGCTCACCCGCGACGGGGCCGAATTGCTCCAGCGCCAGCCGTGGCGCGGCAATGTGCGCGAGCTGAAGAACTTCATCTATCGCCTCGCCCTGCTGGCGCGCGAAGACGTAGTGGATGCAGCGGTGATCGCCCCGTTGCTCGCCCAGGCCCAGCGCGTGGAAAGCGAACAGGGAACGGCCGGGGTGAGCTTTGAATCGGCGGTGGAACACTGGCTCGGGCTTGAGGCCCCGCCTCCCGGCCGTGTCTATGACGAGGCTCTGGCCGCTTTCGAGCGGCCACTGTTCGCGCGGGTTCTGGCCGATACGGGCGGCAACCAGCTGCGCGCGGCGCAGATCCTGGGCATCAACCGCAATACCCTGCGCAAGCGGCTGGGCGAACTGGCGCTCGATCCCGAAGGTTTCGTCCGCCGCGCCTGATCGTCACGGAGTTTTGCCCCGGCCATCGTAGCAGAATGGCACAAGGGTCTTGCGTTGCTGCAACAGGTAGTGTTGTCTTTCTGCAACGATGCCCGGGAAAGCTCTTCACCCCGTAACGGATCAGACGGCCGGCCCCGCGCGTGTGCCGGCGACGTCCCTGCGGCGAACCCCGCGCTGGTGGCGGCGGATGCAGGTTGCGGCGCGGCGCTCCAACGTCTTCGCGGTGATGGAAGTGGTCGCCGCGGTCGCTTTCGTGGCGATGACGGTGGTGACCTTCCTTACTATCCGCAACCAGTCCGACCGCGAGCTGATGCCCTCGGACCTGACCGCGACCCTGCTTATCGGCACGCTGGTTCCGGCAATGGGCCTGCTCATCCTGCTCGGCCGGCGCATGGCCCTGCGCCGCGCGGCCGAAACGTTGGGCGGAACCGGGCGGCTGCACACCCAGCTTGTGTTCTTCTTCTCGCTGATCTCGGCGATCCCGACCCTGCTGGTGGTGGTCTTCGCGTCCTACCTGTTCCAGTCAGGCGTGGAGTTCTGGTTTTCCGACTCGTCGCGCGGGCTGCTGGAGAATGCCAACAAGCTGGCGCGCGGTTACTACGAGCAGAACCTGCGTGACGTTGGCAACGAGACGGTCGCGATGGCGAGCGACCTGCGCGACTATCTGGGGCAGGCGCCAATCACCAGCCCGACCTTTGCCGAGGGCTATTCCTACCAGGTCGTGAGCCGCAAGCTCAACGAGAGCGCGATCATCCAGAAGGCGCCCGACGGCAAGATGCTGACCGCGGCGATCGTCGATCCGGAAAAGAACTCGACCCGTGAGCGGATCACCGCCGACGTGATGGGCCGGCTCGAAAAGGGCGAGCCGATGGTCGTCACGGCCAATGCCAACCGGATCGAGGCCGTGGCCCCGATCGACCGGGATTCGGGCGTCTATCTCTATGCCGCGCGCTCTTCGGACCTGCTCGCCTTCAGCCAGGGGCAGCGCGCGCAGAACATCGTGCGCGCCTACGAAGTGCTGACCCGGCGCGCGCGAACGCTGCAATTGCGCTTCAACGTCGCCCTGTTCGTGGCGAGCCTCGCGCTTGTCGGCCTGTCGGTCTGGTTCGCCCTACGCTTTGCCGACCGGCAGGTGAAACCGCTCTACGACCTCGTCGGCGCGGCGCGGCGGGTGGGTAGCGGCAACTATGCGCTGCGGGTGGAGGGGCGCACCGGGCCGGACGAGATCGGCCAGCTCAACCGCGCGTTCAACCGCATGACCGCGCAGATCGAGCGGCAGACCCAGGCGCTGGTCGGCGCGAACCAGCAGCTGCACGAGCGGCGCGCCTTTATCGAGGCCGTGCTCGAATCCGTCGGCGCCGGGGTGATCTCGGTCGATGGGGAAGGGCGGGTCCAGCTGATCAACTCCTCGGCCCAGCGCCTACTGCTCGATCCCGAGGCTGAGCATCCGGCGGGCGAGCTGCTGGCCGACTTCGCGCCCCAGCTGGCCGCACTGGTCGAAGGTGGGCGTGATCAGTCGGTGATCCAGCATGGCCGGGGCGGCGAACTACTGACCCTCGCCGTACGCATCGCGCGGGACCGGACAGGCCACGTCATCACCTTCGAGGACATCACGCGCCAGTTGCTCGACCAGCGGCAGGCCGCCTGGTCGGACGTGGCGCGGCGCATCGCGCACGAGATCAAGAACCCGCTGACCCCGATCCAGCTCGCCACCGAGCGGCTCAAGCGGCGTTATCGCAAGCAGATCGACGCCGATCCCGAGCTGTTCGACGAGCTGACCAGCACGATCGTCCGCCAGGTCGGCGACCTCAGGAAGATGGTCGACGAGTTCTCCTCGTTCGCCCGCCTGCCCAAGCCCGTGTTCCGCGCTGAGGACCCGGTCGACCTCGCTCGCCAGTCGCTGTTCCTGCAGGAAGTGGCGCGGCCCGACCTCAATTTCCGCTTCAGCGCCGACGAGGCCGCGCAGGGCCGCATCCTGTGCGACCGTCACCAGTTCGGCCAGGCCATGACCAACGTGCTCAAGAACGCGGTCGAGGCCACCGAGGCGCGCGCGCGGGTGGCCGATGCCGAATATCGCGGCAAGATTTCGGTGGCCATGCTCGGTGAGGGCGAAGGCGAGGCCGGCTCGATCGCGGTGACGATCACCGACAACGGGATTGGTCTGCCGCAGGACCGCGAGCGGATCGTCGAACCCTATGTGACCACGCGCGAGAAGGGCACCGGGCTCGGCCTCGCCATCGTCAAGAAGATCGTCGAGGAACATGGCGGGGACATGACCTTCGCCTCGGCCGAAGGCGGCGGAACCACCGTAACCCTGCGCTTCGCGCGCGATCCGCTCTCGGGCCAGCGTGCGCCCGAAGCGGCTGAATAAGATATTTGGAGGACCAATGGCGCTCGATATCCTGATCGTCGACGATGAACGCGACATCCGCGAACTCGTGGCCGGCGTGCTCAGCGACGAAGGGTACGAATGCCGCACGGCGGGCGACAGCCGGGCCGCGCTCGACGCGGTCGACCAGCGACGGCCAAGCCTGGTCCTGCTCGACGTCTGGCTGCACGGCAGCCCGATGGACGGGCTTGAAGTGCTGGACGCGATCAAGGCGCGCGAGCCGGAACTGCCGGTGATCATCTTCTCCGGCCATGGCAATATCGACACGGCCGTCTCCGCGATCAGTCGCGGGGCGATGGACTTCATCGAGAAGCCCTTCGAGGCAGAGCGGCTGCTGCTGCTGGTCGAGCGCGCGACCGAGACCGAGCGCCTGCGCCGCGAGAACCAGCAATTGCGCCAGGGCTTCACCATTACCGGCGAGGAATTCACCGGCAATTCGGCGGCGATCAACCAGGTTCGCGCCACGCTGAAGCGGGTGGCCAACACCGGCAGCCGCCTGCTGATTTCCGGCCCGGCCGGGGCGGGCAAGGAAGTGGCCGCGCGGCTGCTCCATTCGTGGAGCCCGCGGGCGGACAAGGCCTTCGTCTCGGTCAATTCGGCGCGCATCACGCCCGAGCGCTTCGAGCACGAGTTGTTCGGCGAGGAGCAGGACGGCAACCTGATCCGCCCCGGCCTGCTCGAAATGGCCGACGGCGGCACGCTCTATCTCGACGAAGTGGCCGACATGCCGCTCTCGACCCAGGCACGGATCCTGCGCGTACTGACCGAACAGGCCTTCGTCCGCGTCGGTGGGCTGCGCCAGATTCGGGTCGACGTGCGCGTGGTCTCGTCCACCAGCCGCAATCTCGAGAAGGAAATCGCCGAGCGGCGCTTCCGCGAGGACCTGTTCTACCGGCTCAACGTGGTGCCGGTGCAGGTGCCAGCCCTGGCCGAGCGGCGCGACGACATCCCGGCGCTGGTCGAACATTTCTTCACCCGCTTCGCCGCCGACCAGGGGGTGGCCCCGCCCAAGGTCTCGCCCGAGGCCATGGCAGCGCTGCAGGCCTACGAATGGCCGGGCAATGTCCGCCAGTTGCGCAACGTGGTGGAGCGCACGGTGATTCTCACCCCGCGCGACAAGCTCGGGCAAATCGAAGCCGAAATGCTCCCGCCGGAGATCGTGACCGGCCGGATGGGCGGCGATACGGGCATGTCCACGCTGATGGGCGTACCGCTGCGTGAGGCGCGCGAGAGCTTCGAGCGGGAGTACCTCAAGGTGCAGATCCGGCGGTTTTCCGGGAACATTTCCAAGACTGCGACCTTCATCGGGATGGAGCGATCGGCGCTCCACCGCAAGCTCAAGCTGCTGGGCATGGGCGAACGGGAAGATGAGGACGAAGGCTGAGGCGGCCTATAAATTTATTGTGCAAGTGCGAACAAAATTGCAGAAGTGCGATTGTCGGACGCATCGGAAAACGATAGCGTGACATTCTCAAGCGGTGAATCGGGCTCTGCCGGCCCGGCTCGCCAGATCGCGGACCGCGCAAATGCGGCCGCCAACGAAGAAGAAAAAGGAGTACTCGGTGACCGGTCGTACACTCTCCGCACGCCCTAAACCCACCCCGCCGGAACAGCCGGCAGCGCCGCCGCCCGCGCCCGCGGGGAAGGGTGGCCAGAACCTGCAGGACCAGTTCCTCAACCACCTGCGCAAGAACAAGACCCCGGTGACGATGTTCCTCGTCAAGGGTGTCAAGCTGCAGGGCATCGTGACCTGGTTCGACAATTTCTCGATTCTCCTGCGCCGCGATGGCCAGTCGCAGCTGGTTTACAAGCACGCGGTCTCGACCATCATGCCTTCGACGCCGATCGATGCGCGCCTGTTCGGCGGGCCTGAAGCGACGAACAAGAAGGTGCGGCTGCTGCAGGACGTATTCCTCGCCTCGATCCGCGCGGCCGGGGTGCAGGTCACCATGTTCCTCGTCAACGGCGTCATGCTCCAGGGGCGGGTTGCCGCCTATGACCTGTTCTGCATGATGCTGGAACGCGAAGGCTATGTGCAGCTTGCCTACAAGCACGCCGTCTCGACGATCCAGCCCGTCACCCCCGTGGACCTGACCGGCGGCGAGTTCGAGGACGAAGAGGACGAAGCAGACTGAACGATAACGAAGACCTCAAGGGAGAGGTTACCAGGGGTGCCCGTGCCGTCATCGTCTATCCGGCGATGCGGCAGCGGACCGCCGTGGATACCGAATCCCGCCTCGAGGAAGCCAAGGGCCTCGCACTCGCCATCGGTATCGAGGTGGTCGAGGCCTTTGCCGTGCCCATTCGCGAGGCGCGCGCCGGGACCCTGTTCGGCGAAGGGCAGATCGAGAACATCGCCGTGGCCTGCAACCGCGAGGATGCCGAACTCGTCATCGTCGACGGCGCGCTGACCGCGATCCAGCAGCGCAATCTCGAGGAAAAGCTCAAGCGCAAGGTGATCGACCGGACCGGGCTGATCCTCGAAATCTTCGGGGAACGCGCGGCCACCGCCGAAGGGCGGCTGCAGGTCGAGCTGGCCCACCTCGATTATCAGGCCGGGCGGCTGGTGCGTTCATGGACTCACCTTGAGCGTCAGCGCGGCGGCTTCGGCTTCCTTGGCGGCCCGGGCGAAACCCAGATCGAGGCCGACCGCCGGATGATCCGCGACCGTATGGCCCGCCTGCGCCGTGAACTGGAACAAGTGCGGCGCACCCGCGGCCTGCACCGCCAGCGCCGCGGCAAGGCCCCGTGGCCGGTGATCGCGCTGGTGGGCTATACCAACGCCGGCAAGTCGACGCTGTTCAACCGCCTCACCGGGGCTTCGGTCATGGCCGAGGACCTGTTGTTCGCCACGCTCGACCCGACTATGCGGGCGATCCGCCTGCCGGGCATCGACAAGGCGATCCTGTCGGACACGGTGGGCTTCATTTCCGACCTTCCAACCCAACTCGTTGCCGCCTTCCGCGCCACGCTGGAAGAAGTGACGGCGGCCGACGTGATCGTCCACGTTCGCGATATCGCCAATCCCGACACCCAGGCCCAGAAGCGGCAGGTGCTGGCCGTCCTCGCCGATCTCGGCATCCTGCCCGATGCGGAGAGCGGGGAAGGGGAGGTGCAGGTCCCGATGGTCGAGGTGTGGAACAAGTGCGACCTGCTGACGGCCGAGCAGATGGCCGAACTGGAAGAGGACATCGCCCGGCATCCCGAGGAGAAAGTCGTTCGCGCCTCGGCCCTGACCGGGGCAGGCTGCGACGATCTGCTCGACCTGCTTTCAGGCCTGCTCACGGCCGATGCCAAGCTCCATGTTTTCGTCCTGCCGGTCAGCGCGGGCCAGAAGCTGGCCTGGCTTCATGCCCACGGCGAGGTTGTGTCCGACGATGACGCCGGAGATGGGAGCGACGGGCCCCAGCGGCGTGTTTCGGTACGGCTGACGCCCAAGGAAATGGGCCGGTTCAGCCGGATCTGAGCAGAAGCGCTATTCGGCGGCCTTGACCTGCTGCCACAGCGCTTCCTGCCGGGCCAAGGTCAGTTCGCCAAAGATCTGGCCTTCCGCGCAGGCGATTGCCTCCATTGCTCGGAAGCGCCGCTCGAACTTGGCATTCGCCGCGCGCAGGGCCTCTTCCGGCGCGATCCGATGCGCGCGAACGAGATTGACCGCCGCGAACAGCAGGTCGCCGGCCTCGTCCACCCGCTCATCCGCAGTTGCCGCATCGGCCAGTTCGACCATCTCCTCGCGCAGCTTGTCGGCCGGGCCTTCCGTGTCCTCCCAGTCGAACCCGACCCGGGCGGCGCGCTTCTGGAGCTTTTCGGCGCGCATCAGCGCGGGCAGGGCAAGGGCGACCCCATCGAGCGCGCTGGTTGCGCCCTTGGCCTCGCGCTCGTTTGCCTTGAGCTTTTCCCAGCGCGTCTCACGCTCCTGCCCATCATGCCCGCCATCGCCGAAAATGTGCGGATGGCGCGCCTCCATCTTGTCGGAAATGGCGGCCGCAACGTCGTCAAACGAGAAAAGCCCGGCCTCCTCGGCCATACGAGCGTGAAACACGACCTGCAGCAGAAGGTCGCCCAGTTCGTCCTTGAGCGCGGCCATGTCGTGCCGCTCGATCGCGTCGGAAACCTCGTAGGCTTCCTCGATGGTGTAGGGGGCGATCGTGGCAAAAGTCTGGGCCGTATCCCAGTCACACCCGGTCTCGGGATCGCGCAGGCGGGCCATGATGGCGAGAAGGCGGTTGAGCGAGGTGATCTGGGTCACGGAAGCCTATGGAATCGTGCTGATGGGGTCCCGTTTGCTATAGGGCGCCGGCCAGTAGCGGACAAACGCCATCGCGCTTCCCGTCAGCCTTTATCCACCAAGTCCCCCGCCGCCGCAGCCGGCTTCTTGACCAGGATCGGGCGATCGCCGGTCATCCGCTTGTAAAACCGTGAGAAGTAGGACGGATCGGAAAACCCGAGGCTGTCCGCCACCTGCGCGATACTGGCATTGGTGAAGCAGAGCAGGCGCTGCGCTTCCAGCACCAGCCGGGAATGAATCAGGGCGATGGGCGAAAGTCCGGCACATTGCCGGCAGGTGCGGGACAGGGTCTTGGCGGTGATCCCGAGGTGCTCGGCATACCAGTTGACGCTGCGATGTTCGTGCAGGTGGAGTTCGAGCAGGCGGCGGAAGCGCGCCATTCGCTGACTGTCGAGCGGGCTATTGTCTTCCTCGCCCCCGATGAGCGAGCGCATCAGCACTTCGGCAAGCGCAAGAAAAAGAGGATCGGGCGTGCGCCAATCCGCCTGCGTGGCAAGCATTTCCCCGCAAAGCCAGTCGATGCGGCGCGCGACGTCGGCGGGGAGGGTCCCTTGTCCGCCATGGGTGAGTAGCTGCAGCAGGCGATCGACCGGCTCGGCCGCGCGCGCGGCGAACCCGGTGGACAGCGAAAGAATATGCCCGGTCGTATCCGGACTGAACTGGAAACCATGGACCGAGCCAACCGGAACCACGGCGAAACAGGGCGCGGCCATGACATGGACCGCCTGTTCGTTGCGATAGGTTACTTGTCCAGCGAGTGCCACCAGCGCCTGAACGCTCTGGCGATGGCGGTGCGGGGCAATTTCCCAGTCGTGCAGCGAACTGCGCGATGCGATCGTCTCGATGTGGGCGAAGTTTGGCGGCGTATCGTCATCGTCTTCGCCGTAGAGCAGGAAGCTGGGGATGAGCGCTGAGGGCATCGAGAATGTCCCAAAAGTACCCGAATTATGGTACTGCCGTCCATTCCGCCCGAAGCCCGGACTTGTCAATATTGCACGGTGACGCGGCACCGGATGGAGAGTGCCCCGCTGGCGGAGACGGTTATCATGCGCACTCAGGTTGCAATCATCGGTGCGGGCCCGGCCGGCCTGCTGCTTGGCCACCTTCTGCGCGCCGAGGGGATCGACTGTGTGGTGCTGGAGCGCCAGACCGGGGACTATGTGCTCGGCCGCATCCGCGCCGGGGTGCTGGAGCAGGTCACTGTCGGCCTGATGGAGCGGCTTGGCCTCGACGCCCGGCTCAAGGCCGAGGGACTGGTCGAGGAGGGCTTCAATCTCGCCGACGGTGAGCGCCTTATCCGGATCGACGTCGCCGGGCTTACCGGCAAGACCGTGGTGGTTTATGGCCAGACCGAAATCACCCGCGACCTGATGGACGCCGCGCCCAGCCGCGGCCTCGAGGTGATTTACGGCGTTGACGACGTTGCCCTGCATGACATCGAAAGCGAGGCACCCTACGTCACCTACCGCAAGGACGGGACGGAGCACCGGATCGACGCGCGCTTCATCGCGGGCTGCGACGGCTTCCACGGTCCGAGCCGCAAGGCGATCCCGGCCAGCGTGGCACGCGAGTATGAGCGGGTCTATCCATTCGGCTGGCTCGGCATCCTCGCCGATGTGCCGCCGTGCAATCACGAACTGATCTATGCGAACCACGAGCGCGGCTTTGCGCTGGCCTCGATGCGCAGCCACACCCGCAGCCGCTACTATGTCGACGTGCCGCTGACGGAGAAGATCGAGGACTGGTCGGACGAGCGGATCTGGGACGAACTGGCGATCCGCCTCGGGCCCGATGCGGCGGCGCATATCACGCGTGGCCCGGCGATCGAGAAGTCGATCGCGCCGCTGCGCTCCTACGTGTTTGAACCGATGCGTTATGGCTCGCTCCTGCTGTGCGGCGATGCCGCCCACATCGTGCCGCCGACCGGAGCCAAGGGCCTCAACCTGGCCGCGAGCGACGTCCACTATGCGGCCGAAGCGCTGACGGGCTTCTTCCGTCGCAGTGACCGTGACGCGGTGGCCGGCTATTCAGCCAAGGCGCTGGCGCGGGTCTGGAAGGCGGAACGCTTCTCCTGGTCGCTGACCAAGCTGATGCATCGTTTCCCCGACGACGGCCCGTTCGAGCGCGCGATGCAGGTTGCGGAACTGGACTACATCGCCTCGAGCAAGGCGGCGCAGACCAGCATTGCCGAGAATTACGTCGGTCTTCCGGTCTGACACCGCAGCCGGAAGGCAATGGCTTGGGTCCATTGCCTTCCGGCGCGACGCTGGTTTTGGGCCGGGAGTAGCGGCAGGGGAGTTCGAGGCTCGAAACCTGCGTTAGAGCGATAATATATATTATGTTAAATATGGGGTTCCGACGGGGGCGGAAATCCGCGCGCTACTTCAACAGGATACCCGCCAAAACTACCCCGCCGACGAAGATCGCGAGCCAGATCGCAGCGTAGAGCGCCTTGCGATCGAATGGCAGGCCGCGCAACGCGTTGTTCCTGCTGAGCAAGGCCGCCACCATCACAACGCCGAGCAGCGCGACGACCACATCGCCGTCGAGCCGCCCGCCGCTCACAGCGTGATCACCAAACCATCGTAGCCGACCCGGACATTGTCAGGGATCTCAGCCGCAAGCGCCGCGTAATCCATCGATTTGTCGAGATGCGTCAGCGCGGTTTGCCCAGCCTTGGTCGCAGAGGCCAGTTCCAGCGACATGGCGAGATGTGCGTGCGTCGGATGCGGCTCACGCCGCAGGCAATCGACCACGAGCAGATCCACCCGCCAGAACAGGTCGATCATATCCTTATTAATCGAACTAAAATCAGTTGCATAACCGATTGTTTTTCCGTCACAATCAAAGCGAAACGCCGTGCTCTGTGCGGGGCCATGGTCCATCTGGCACCAGGCGACACCGATCCCGGCGCACATCCGCAACCGATCGAGCGTCTGGATCTCGCAAATCGTGTGATAGCCGTGCTGTCCGGCGAAAACATAGCCGAACCGGTTGCGCAGGCGGCGGACGGTCTCTTCGTGGCCGTAGCCCGGAATCGGCGCCGCCCGGCCATAGCGCATCGGCCGGAGGTCATCGATGCCATGGGTGTGATCGGCATGGTCGTGAGTCCAGAAAACCGCGTCGACCTTGTCGATGCCTTGCGCCAGCAACTGGTGGCGCAGGTCTGGCGACGTATCGACCAGCAAGCGCGAACCGGCGTCGCTCTCGACGACGATCGAGACCCTGCTGCGGCGGTTGCGCGGTTCCGCCGGATCGCAATCGCCCCAGTCGCCCCGGCCGTCCGGTCCGCCGATCCGCGGCACCCCGGTCGACGTGCCCGAGCCGAGCATGATCAGCTTCATGCCGAGGCTTTCATGAACAGTTTGAAGAAGTTACGGGTGGTTATTTCCGCAAGATGTTCGGCGGAAACGCCGCGCAGGCCGGCAACGAAGCGCGCGGTGTCGGCCACGTAGGCGGGCTCGCAGGTCTTGCCGCGATGAGGCACCGGCGCGAGGAAGGGACTGTCCGTTTCGACCAACAACCTGTCTTCCGGTAATTCCGCCGCTACGGCCTGCAAGTCCTTGGCGTTCTTGAAGGTTACGATCCCGGAAATCGAAATCGTGAGGCCGAGGTCAAGCATTTTCCGGCCAAATTCGGCCGAGGCGGTGAAGCAGTGGATCAGCGCCGGGAAGGCGCCCTTCCCCATTTCCTCGGCCATGATCCGCGCCGTATCCTCTTCCGCATCGCGGGTGTGGATGATCAGCGGCAGGCCAGTCTCCCGCGCCACCTCGATATGGACGCGGAACAGTGCCTGCTGGGTCTCGCGGTCGGAATGGTCGTAATAATAGTCGAGCCCGGTTTCCCCGATCGCGATCACGCGCGGGTGGCGGGTCGCTTCGAGCAGCGAAGCGGCGCCGAGGTCGGCGTGGGCATCGGCTTCATGCGGGTGAATGCCGACCGAGGCCCAGACATCGCCTTCCTGCTCGGCCAGCGCCACGATATCGCGCCATTCGGACAGGCGGGTCGAGATATTGAGGAAGCCCCCTACCCCCGCGGCCCGGGCGCGGGCGAGGACGCCCTGCTGGTCCTCGACCAAGCCCTTGTAATTGAGGTGGCAGTGGGAATCGATCAGCATCAGCCCTCTTCCACCGGGAGTTCGAGGCGAGGAAATGCTGGGCTGGGCTGGCCGAGCGGCTCGCCGGTGGCGACGCGGTGCTCATACCATCCGGCATCGCCGAGGGCCACGAGGTCGCGTTCGCCGGCCGGGACGCCGAGTTGGTCGAGGACCTTGGCGGCGGCGGCGGGGACGACCGGGCTGATCGCAATGGTCAGATCGCGGATGGCCATGAACAGGCAAAGCAGGACAGCGCCCATCCGTTCCGGGTCGGTTTTCTTGAGCGCCCAGGGGGCCTGCTCGTCGATATAGGCGTTGCAGGCGAAGACAGCCTTCATCCACGCCTCGATCCCGGCGGAGAAATTGAGTGCCTCGAACTCATTTGCAAGCTGGCTGCAACCGGACTGCACCGCTGCCAGAAGCGCTTCATCGGCCTCGGTCCGTGTGAACGCGGTTAATTGGCCGTCGAGGTTCTTGAAGATCATCGAGCAGACGCGCTGGACGAGGTTGCCGAAGCTGTTGGCAAGCTCGGCATTGGCACGGGTGACGATGGCTTCGGGCGAGTAGGACCCGTCCTGCCCGAAGGCGACTTCGCGCATCAGGAAGTAGCGCAGTGTGTCCACCCCGAACCGTTCGGCGAGGTCGAGCGGATCGGTGACGTTGCCGAGCGACTTCGATTCCTTCTGCCCGCGGTTGAGCAGGAAGCCGTGGCCGAAGACCTGCTTCGGCAGAGCGAGGCCGGCGCTCATCAGGAAGGCGGGCCAGTAGACCGTGTGGAAGCGGACGATGTCCTTGCCGATCAGGTGGAGGTCTGCCGGCCACCACTTTGAAAATTCGTCACTTTCATCCGGAAAACCAAGCCCGGTCAGGTAGTTGGTCAGGGCATCGACCCAGACGTACATGACATGCTCGTCGCTGCCCGGGACCTTGACCCCCCAGTCGAAACTGGTGCGCGAGACCGAGAGGTCGCGCAGGCCGCCTTCGACGAAGCGCATGACTTCGTTGCGGCGGCTGTCAGGCTGGATGAATTCGGGATGGTCGCGGTACAGCGCGAGCAGCAGGTCGGCATATTTCGAGAGGCGGAAGAACCACGATTCCTCGACCGTCCACTCGACGGGGGTGCCGTGGGGCGAGAGGCGCTCCTCCCCTTCCCCGCCGGTCAGTTCGCTCTCGTCGTAATAGGCTTCGTCGCGGACCGAGTACCAGCCCTCGTAGCGATCGAGATAGAGGTCGCCGCTCGCTTCCATGCGGCGCCACAGCTCCTGGCTCGCCTCGTGATGGCGCGGCTCGGTGGTGCGCATGAAGACATCATATCTGACGTTAAGGGCATGGCACATATCAATGAAATGCTGAGACATTTCATCGGCAAGCTGCTTGGGCTCGATCCCCAGGTCGCGCGCCTTCTGGGCCATCTTGAGACCGTGCTCGTCGGTCCCTGTCTGGAAGCGGACGTCGCGGCCCTGCAGGCGCTTGAAGCGCGCGATCACGTCGGCGGCGATGGCTTCGTAGGCATGGCCGATATGCGGCTTGCCGTTGGGATAGCTGATCGCGGTGGTAATGTAATAAGGTTCGGCCATGATCCGCCCAAGCTGAAGGTCAGGCGGCCTCTCTAGGCATGGCCGCCGAGGCGAGCAACCCGCCGATTTCCATCGCGAGCAGGCCGGGATCGTAATTGTAGGTCGGAACCTGCGCGGTGAGGCGGGCCAGTTCGCCGTGAGCGTCGATCATGCGCAGGCGCTGGGCGGGGCTGGCGGCGCGAAGGCGCCCGGCGAGGACCGCGCGGGCGAGGTCGAGCGTGGCGAGCAGGCGCTCCCGATCGGGGCGGGCGCCGATTTCCCCGGCCAGTTCGCCGCGCAGGGCGAAAAGCTCGTCTCCTTCGCTGACGATCCGGTCCATCAGGCCGTGGAGGGGCCCGAGATCCTGCTCGACGAAGCCGAGCGCGGCACCGGGCGAGCCTTCGGCGGCAGCGACGGCGGCGGCACGGGTGGCAGCATCGGCCCCGCGCGCCTCGCGGGCGAGGACTTCGCCGACCTGCGCGTCGCTCAGTGCCGGGAACCGCAGGGTGCGGCAGCGCGAGCGGATCGTGGGCAGAAGGCGGCCCGGCCGGTGCGCGACGAGCAGGAAGAACGATCCGGTCGGCGGCTCTTCCAGACTCTTGAGCAGGGCGTTGACCGCGCTCTTTTCGAGATCGTCCGCCGGGTCGATGATGATCGGGCGCCGGCTGCCCAGCGTTGGCCGGGTGATCAGTCGGTGCTGGATCTGGCGGACCTGATCGATCGAGATATTGCGCTTGGTGGCATAGGGCTTGCCCTCCTCCTTCTTCTTCGCCTCGTCATCATTGGCGGGGAGAGGTTCGAGCAGGAGGATGTCGGGGTGAAGATCGGGCTGGGGAATGCCGGGTTCAGCCACCAGCGCGCGCGCGGCGGCCATGGCGAAAGCCGACTTGCCGAGGCCCTGCTTGCCCGCGAGAATCCAGCCGTGGTGCATCCGGCCCGAGGCCATGGCCCCGCGCCATTCGCGCCATGCCTCGTCATGGCCGAGCAGGCTCACAGCAGGTCCTCCAGCGCGTCCATGATCTGGTGATGGGTCTGCTCGGGCGTGCCGTTACCGTCGATCCGGGCGAAGCGCCGAGGTTGTTCGGCGGCGAAACGATCGAAGGCCGCGGCGACATTGGCGTGGTATTCGGCCGGGCGGCCGCCGATCCGGTCGGCCCCGCCGACGTCGCGCCGTCCGAGCCGCTCGGCCGCCTCTTCCGGCGTGACGGTGATCAGGAGGGTCAGATCGGGCAGGAAACCCTGGCTGCCGATGCGGTGGAGATCCATGATCTCGGCATCGTCCAGCCCTCCGGCCCCGCCCTGATAGGCGCGGCTGGAATCGATGAAGCGATCGCAGATCACCCATTGTCCGGCGGCGAGCGCGGGGCGGATCAAGCGATCAACATGGTCGGCGCGGGCGGCGGCGAAAAGCAAAGCTTCGGCGCGGGGGCCGAAGCCTTCGCCCGCCGGATCGAGGAGCAGGCTGCGGATCGCCTCGGCGCCCGGTGTACCGCCGGGTTCGCGGGTGACCACGGCGTCTATGCCCCGCGCGCGCAGGGCCTCGGCCAGCAGGCGGGACTGGGTGGACTTGCCCGCCCCTTCCCCGCCTTCGAGGGCGATGAAACGTCCGGGCCGGGTCACCGCGCCCTCACGAAACAAGCCCGCGCAGGCCGTTGAGCAGACGGTCGAATAGCCCGGCGCGGGCAACGTCGGCCCCTGCGAGCAGCGGTACCCGGCTCGGCGCGCTGCCGCCGACGCGGATTTCGAGGCTGGCCACCGGGGTTCCCCTGGCGATCGGCGCCTTGAGCGGGCCATCATAGACCACGCGCAGCTTGATCGGCCCCGCCGCGCCCTTCGGCGCGGTGGCCGCATAGTTGCCGGGCGCGACGAGGGGCACGCTGGCGGCCGCACCGTCCTGCACCCTCGCCTCGCCAACCGTGGTGCCGGCGGCGAAGAGGGCGCGGCTGTCGAACGCGGCGAAGCCCCAGTCCATCAGCGCGGCGGCGGCCTTGGCCCGGTCCTGATGTCGGTCAACGCTGGCGAGGACCATGATCAGGCGCCGTCCGCCGCGCTCGGCCGAGCCGATGAAGCCGTAGCCGGCCTGATTGGTGAAGCCGGTCTTGATCCCGTCGGCGCCTTCGAGCTTGCCGAGGATGGGGTCGTGGTTGTGCTGGGTGATCCCGTTCCACGTCATCGTCTGGCGACCGATATATTCGTGGTAGAGATCGGGGTGGCGCGAGAGGATGGCCGAGGCCAGCGTGACATAGTCGCGCGCGGTGATGTAGGTCTGCCCCTCGTCCATCCAGCCGTTGGGCGTGCCGAAGTGGCTGTTCTTCATGCCCAGCTTGCGCGCCTCGGCGTTCATCAGGGCGAGCCAGTTGGGAACCGAGCCGGCCGCCGCCTCGGCCAGGACCACGCAGGCATCGTTGGCCGAAACATTGGCGATGCCCATCAGCAGTTCGTGGACGGTGACGTCGTGCTGCCGATCGAGGAACATGGTCGAGCCGACGGCGTGCCAGTGCTTGAAGGCGTCCTCGCTCATCCGGGTGACGGCATTGGGATTGAGCTGGCCGCGCTTGATCATCTCGAAGGCGACGTAGAGCGTCATCACCTTGGTCAGCGAGGCGGGCATGAAGCGGCGGTCAGGCTCCTTCGAATAGAGCGTCTGACCCGAGTTGAAATCGACCAGCAGGGCGATCGGCGCGGGGCCGACTTCGGGCGGGACGACATGGGGATCGGTATAGACCGGGGCAAGCGGGGCCCGGGCCGGCGCAGCCGTCAGCGGCAGGGCCAGGAGAAGGGCGGCAGTGAGAATGGGGCGATTCAAGTCCGGTCCACGCATTGGCGCGGAATGCGGACCTGACGGTCAGTTCACGCGCTGGATTCGAGCGTCGCTATAACCCGCTGACCGCGCCTTGGCGAGGGCGGCCCCGGCGTCTGCCGCAGAGGCGAACCCGGTTATCCGCACTACCCTGAACTTGCCGGCCGGAGTGATGGAACCACCAAGCTTGCGGGCGGCGGCGGCGGCGTTGGCGGGATCGGCGAAGGCGGCGACCTGGACCGCGAAAATGCCCTTGGCGGCAGGTCTGGGTTCTGCCCCGGAGACCGATGGTGCTTCCGGTTTTGCGCCCAGCTTGACCGCCGCCTTGGGCTGCGGCTTGGCCATGGGAGCCGCGGCCAGTGCGGGCGCGGGCTGCGGCGCAGCTTCGGCCAGGGCCGGGGCAGTCGGCGTAGCGGCAGGCGGAGGAGCGGCCGGATCGAGCTTGCGCATCAGCACGGCGACGAGCGACATCGGCGTGTCCATCCGCTCTGGCGCCTGCTGGCCGCTGCGCAGAAGGGCGCGCTCGGCCTCGGGCGGATTGACGCGGCGGATGCGGATCGGGGCCCTGTCGCCGCTCACGCCAAGCTGGGCGGCGGCGGCGGGGGACAATTCGACGATGGCGCCGCCGGTCATCGGACCGCGTCGCTCCGCCCTGACCAGCACGGTCTTGCCGGACTTGAGCGAGGTTACCTCGACATAGCTCGGCAGCGGCAGGGTGCGGTGCACGAGGGTGATGCCCTGCCCTTCCCCGCCGATGGCGGCATAGCCGACCTGATCATAGTTAAGCGTATCGGCGGGGGTGTATTTGACGCCGTCGACGGTGAACGGCGCGCCAAGTACCATCGGATAGTCTGCCGCAGGGCCGCTTGGCGCAGGCGTCTGCGCGAGGCTCAGCGGGGGGGCGCCAGCCCCGCAACCGGCGGCGAGCAGCGCTAGGGCAAGGACCGCAGGGGTTTCAACGGGCAATCTCATCTGCAAGCAACCCCACCGACAATCCGTAGTAGTTCGAGCAGTTGTATTCGAGGATAACCCGATAATTCCCGGTTAACAGGTAAGCGGTCTGGCCCGGTCCATCGGGCTCGATCAGGCTGGCGAGGACCTTGTCCCCCAGCGGGGCGAGCGGCTGGACACCGCGCGCGCGCCATTCGGAAACCGTCAGCCAGCGCGAGTGGCGGGCGTGGACGCGGGGGCATTCGGGCGCGGTCATCGGGCTGGCGAGGCTGGCGCGGTCGATCCCGGCCGGAACGCTGGCGGCGACGCCCCACGGCAGACCCGGTTGCCACCCGGCATCGCGGAAATAGTTGGCGATCGACGCGAGCGTATCGGCCCGGCTCGACCAGATGTCCCGAAAACCGTCGCCGTCGCCGTCAACAGCGAGGCGCAGGTACATCGATGGGAGGAACTGCGGATTGCCGAAGGCTCCGGCCCAGGAGCCGACCAGCCTGCTGCGCGGGACGCCCGCATCGGCCATCTTGAGCAGGGCGATGAATTCGTCGGAAAAGAGCGCGCGGCGGCGGCCTTCGTAAGCCAGGGTGGCGAGGCTGCGGGCGAGATCGAAATCGCCGGTGTAGCGGCCGTAGTTCGTCTCATGCCCCCAGATCGCCAGCAGGATCGGGGCGGGCACGCCGAACCGGGCCTCGACCGCAGGGGCGATTGAGCGAACATTGGCGTACATCGCGCGGCCCGCCGCTATCCGCGCCGCATCGACATGGGTGCGGCGATAGGGGGCGAAGGCGGGGGAACCGGCCGCGGGACCGTTGGCGGCGCCGGGCTGCGAACGGTCGAGCGCAATGACCTTGGGATTGAAGGTGAGGCCCGCGGTCATCTGCTGGATGGTCGTCTCGCGCACGCCTTCGCTGCGCGCGCGGGCGGCGAGGAGCTGGAGATAGCCCTCGAACCCCGCCTCTTCGGAAGGCGAATAGGCAGGCGGATTTTGGGCCTGGCAAGGAACGCCGAGCAGGACGAGCGCAAAACCGAGGCCGATCTGGCGCAGGTGGCGGAAAGTTGGCGTCATGACGTCACTGAAGCACAGCGCCGCGCTGATGGGAATCCCGCAAGGGCAATTCGGCCGGGGAAGAAGCCCGCCCTGTCGCTAAGGCAGGTCACCGAGGCAGAGGGGGTGACAAGCGGCGCGGTTCGGGCTAGCCGCGCTGAGACCCGCGCACTGCCCGCAGTGCCAGGCGCGCGGACAGGTGGCCGAGTGGTTTAAGGCAGCGGTCTTGAAAACCGCCGTGGGTGGAAGCTCACCGTGGGTTCGAATCCCACCCTGTCCGCCAACGCCGGCCCGGCACTTGAAAAAGTTGGATTTGCCGGGAGGCGCCGGTCCGGTATGGGCGCTGGTTCAATGCGTTGATCCAGGAACAGCCGGCCATGGCCCACACTCGCCGTCATGCGATGACATTTGCGCTCGGCGCAGGGGGACTGGTGCTCTCGGCGCAGTTTCCCGCCCTTGCCGCCTCGACCGTCGACCGGCGCGGGCCGTGGAAGCGCGGGCAGGACGGGCAGCGGCACGCCGACCTTGGCGACGGGCGATACCTGAACCCGGTGATCCCCGGCGACCACCCGGACCCGACCGTACTCAAGGACGGCGCGGACTATTACGCGACCTTCGCCTCCTACGAATATTATCCGGGGCTGGTCATCTGGCATTCGCGGGACCTGGTGAACTGGACCCCGGTCGGTCCGGCGCTGCACCGTCCGATGGGTTCGGTTTTCGCTCCGGAGCTGGTCCGGCACGGGGGACGGTATTTCATCTACTTTGCCGCGCTCCCCCCGCAGTCGGCCGGAGGCGAATGGCACCGCGGATTTTCGGTCTACGTGATCCATGCCGAGGCGATCGGAAAACCGTGGAGCGAACCGGTCCACCTCGGGCTCGAAGGACGCTATGATCCGGGGCACGTGGTCGGCGAGGACGGCAAGCGCTATCTCTTTCTCGACGACGGATACCGGGTGCCGCTCAGCGACGACGGGCTGGCGGTGGCCGGACCGGTGCGCAGGGTGCATGGCGGATGGCCGATCCCCGATGACATGATCAACGAGGGCTTCAGCCTGGACGGTCCCAAGCTGATTCGCCGTGACGGCTGGTTCTACCTGTTTTCGGCGCAGGGCGGCATCGCCGGCCCTGCCAACGGCCAGATGGTGGTCGTGGCCCGATCGAAATCCATCGACGGGCCGTGGGAAAATTCGCCGCACAACCCTCTGGTGCGGGCCGATGCGCGTGACGATCCGTGGTGGTCGCGCGGCCACGCCACGCCGGTCGAGGGGCCTGACGGACGCTGGTGGATCATCTATTCGGCCTTCGAGAAGGACCTTCGCTCGCAAGGGCGGCCGACCGTGCTCGAGCCGATCACGTGGGCTGCGGACGGCTGGCCCCGGGCAATGGGCGGGATACTGGCCGAGCCGATGGCCAAGCCCGCCGATCTTCCCGGCGCGCCGAACGGCCATGCCCTTGCCGGGCCATTCCGCGCGGACGATTTCGGGGCCCGCCTCGCCTTCTTCCGCCCGCGTGCCGACTACATGAGCCGGGTTTTGTTGGCGGACGGCGCGCTGACGCTCAAGGCCCGGGGCAAGGGACCGGGGGATTCCTCGCCGATCGCGATGATCCCCGGCGACCGTCGCTACGAGCTGACGATCGGCATCGAGGTGGAACAGGGCGCCGAGGCGGGCCTGCTGCTGTTCTACAACGATGCCCTGTTCTGTGGCCTTGCGACCGACGGCACGATCCTGCGCCGCTACAAGCTGGGCAAACCGATGGTCTACCCGGCCCTGAACCTGGAAGTCGGCGGGCGCATTTTCGTGCGGATGCTGTTCAAGGACGACATCGCGCAGTTCTTCGTCAGCCGCGACGGCAAGGCGTGGACACGAGTGATGGCGATGGAGGTATCCGGCTACAACCACAACATGGCTGGCGGATTCCTCAGCCTGAGGCCTGCCCTGTTCGCGGCGGGATCGGGTGCGGCGCGGTTCAGCGAATTGCACTACGACGGGGCGATCTGACGCGGATCGCCCCGCTCACCTTCAGCGCGAGCGCATCTGGGCGCTGTAGGCCTGAGCGCACTCGCCAAGGACAGTCAGGTAGCGAGCCACCCCAGCGGCGCCGACGACGAAGGGGTTGGGACCGCGCGGGCCGCGCTGGCCGAGCTTCGCGATCCGGCCGATCGCACCGTCGAAATCCGAGTGGGGCGACAGCACGACGTCGGCGCGGCCGGCCTTGGCAAGACCCATCATGCGCCGGGCCGAACCGGAATAGATCGCGAAGCGGTCTGCCGTGTGCGGAAAGTTGAAGCCGGTGCCGCCCCACAGGAGGGCAACATGCCTGCGGCCACGGTCGGTCACCGGGAAGATCAGCGAGATCGTCCCGCGGGTGTGCCCGGGCGTGATGAACATGCGCACGCTCTGGTTGCCGAGCCTGAACACCTGTCCATCGGTGATCGAGAGATCGCGCGGCGGCGGCGCATCGAAGAACGGCTTGTCGACCATGGACGGGGCGATCTCCCAGTCCACCGCGCTCATCATGATGCGGGCGCCATACTTCTTCGCGATATAGGCGGCTCCGCCGAAATGGTCGCCATGCCCGTGCGTGACGATGACATATCTGATCCGCGCCGGATCGAGGCCGACCTTGTGCATCCCCGGCTCGATCCGGTCGATCCATTCCCGGCTGTTGTTGAGTGAATCGATCAGGATGATGCCTTCGGACGTGGTGATCGCCCAAGCGGTCACGTCCTCGATCCCGACGTAATAGACGTTGTCGAAAATCCGGGTGGGCGCGGGCGCCCGCCGCTCGATCCCGCCGCCGGCGAGAAACTCGGCCCGGGTCTTGCCCATGCGCATCAATTCGGCATTGGTCGGGCCGGCCCGGTCGATCATTTTCGACAGGTCCCATTTCAGCCCCGCCGGGCGCGCCGAATTGCACAGTTGCAGCGGCCCCGGAAACAGGCCCTCGCCCGCCTTGTAGGCGGCAGCGAAATGGCGATCCGCCGCAGGGGTGATCTGCGGCAGCAGATCGTCCTGCCGCTGCCCGCCGGCCGCCTGCTGCTCGCTCAGTTCCTGGGCGAGCCCCGCACCGCCGGCCAACAACGCGGCTGCAGCCAGCCCGATCCGCAATGCCCGCTTCATCGCCATCACTCCATCCCGCCGCCCGGCCATGTGACCGGACAACAAGGCCCGGATAGGTACAAGTTTACGCTGTTGCAACGGACAGTCAGCCCAATATTCCCGGCCTTGCGGATTTTCCGGCGCGGCTGAGTGGATGGTTCCGCCCGCCGCAATGCCCGGAATGGCCATACGCAAGCAAGTGGTTGCAATGATGGTGCTTTGGCCTCATCACCGCTCGCGTGTACCGGCGGGGAGGGCACCGTGGCACGGGTTGGGCTGGAACAGGTCAAGCGGCTGATCGTCGCTCACCGACCGTGGTGGGTGAACTGGGCCGTGCTTGCCGCCGCCCTGCTGCTTGCGACCGGTCTGAGGCTGGCGGTCGATGCCGGCTCCGGCGGATTTCCGTTTCTCACCTACTATCCCGTGGTCTTGCTGAGCGCGGTGTTCCTTGGCGGGGAATATGCGGCCGTGGCCGCGGTCGCCTCGGCCGCCGCGGCGGTCCACCTGTTCGGCAACGGACGAGGCCTCCTCACCACGCCCGCCATTCCGCTCGCCATTGCCGCGCTCTATGCCATGACGATCCTGGTGGTGATCGCCACCGGGCAGGTCCTGCGCAGGCTGGTCCAGGAAAACGAGGCGCACCTAAAGCAGCAGGAGACGTTTAACGCCGAACTGCAGCACCGGACCAAGAACGCACTCCAGATCATGCGCGCCCTGATCGCACGGGGGCCACGGGGCGAGGACCCGGCAAGCTATTTCGAAACCTTGGCTGGACGCCTCGACGCCCTGGCCAAGGCCAATGAACTGCTTCGCTTTGGTGCGCTGGAATCGGCGGAACTGGGAGCCATGATAAAAGCGGCGATTTCCCCATTCGATGCCGCGCGCTTCGAACTGGACGGACCGCCGTGCCAGGTTGCGCGCCAGGCCGTTACGCCGCTGATGTTGGCGCTACACGAGCTGTGCACCAATTCCACCAAGTACGGCGCGCTCTCGGTCGATGCCGGCATGGTCGCCGTGAAGTGGGGAACGGCCGGCGACGCAGCCCATCCAGGCATCGAACTTGTCTGGCGGGAAACCGGCGGCCCGCGCGTCAGGCAACCGACCCATCGCGGGCTCGGTACCCGGCTGCTCACCCCGCACAGCGGCCTTGCTGCAGTGCACCAGGATTGGCGGCCGGAAGGCCTCGTCTGCAGCATGACCGTGATCGGCGCCTGATTTCGCTTTGCGTGGCATTGCAGAACCGATTCTGCCCCGCAATGCGGGAAAGCAATGTAATATAAGGCAAACCTAAATTAGCTTGAGTAAGCAGAAATCTGCGGTAACCATGTTGCAAAATAAAAGCATGGAGTGGGGTCGTGGACAGGATATTTTCGCGCGTCAGGTTGGCAATCAATCACCGTCGCAAATTCAAGCAGCATCTTGAGCAGTTGAAGCGGCAGCCCTCGCGCGAGATCGGGCACGGCTTCCAGTTGAGATCAACGCAGCATTCGCACTGACGGGCGAACACCGCTGGAACGCAGGAAGGGCGCCGACGCGATAACCGCGTCGGCGCCCTTCCCCCATGTTCATTCCCGATTGGGTTCCCGCCCGAGCATTTGCCGGGCGGGTCGCCGGGATCAGATGTGCAGCGCGCGGCCGTAGGCAGCGAGCGTGGCTTCGTGCATCATTTCCGACAGGGTAGGATGCGGGAATACCGTGTTCATCAGTTCGGTCTCGGTCGTTTCAAGCGTCTTGCCGACGACGTAGCCCTGGATCAGTTCGGTCACTTCCGCGCCGATCATGTGGGCACCGAGCAGTTCGCCAGTCTTCGCGTCGAACACGGTCTTGATGAAGCCTTCGGCCTCGCCCAGCGCGATCGCCTTGCCGTTGCCGATGAACGGGAAGGTTCCGGCCTTGACCGCGTAGCCCGCTTCCTTGGCCTTGCCCTCGGTCAGGCCGACGCTGGCGACCTGCGGGTGGCAATAGGTGCAGCCCGGGATGTTGGCGCGGTCGAGCGGATGCGGGTGGACGTCCTTGTTGCCCAGTTCCTTGGCGATCGCCTCGGCCGTGGTGACGCCTTCATGGCTCGCCTTGTGGGCAAGCCATGGCCCCGGGGTGCAATCGCCGATCGCCCAGACGCCCTTGGCGGCGGTGCGGCCATAGGGATCGACCGGGATGATCCCGCGTTCGAGCGTGATGCCCTGGGCTTCCAGCCCGACGTTCTCGGTGTTGGCAACGATGCCGACCGCGACGATGACGTGGCTGAACTCGCTCTCGCTGACTGTGCCGTCCTTGGCCTTGAGCTTGGCCTTGACGCCATTGGCACCGACCGAGATCGCCTCGACCCCGGCGCCGGTCATGATCGTCATGCCCTGCTTCTTGAGTGCCTTTTCGAGGAAGGCCGAAACGTCGGCGTCTTCCACCGGCACGATCCGGTCCATCATCTCGACCACGGTGACGTCAGAACCCATGTCGTTATAGAAGCTGGCGAATTCGATGCCGATCGCGCCCGAGCCGATGACCAGCAGCTTGCTGGGCATTTCCTTGGGCGTCATCGCGTGGCGGTAGGTCCAGACCCGGTTGCCGTCAGCCGGGGCGAAGGGCAGGTCGCGGGCGCGCGCGCCGGTGGCGACGATGATGTGCTTGGCGCTGATCGTTTCAGTGCCCTTGTCGCCCTTCACCTCGAGCTTGCCGCCGCCCTTGAGCGTGCCGACGCCCATGTGCACGGCGATCTTGTTCTTCTTCATCAGGTGCGTGACGCCCTGATTGAGCTGCTTGGCCACGCCGCGCGAACGGGCGACCACGGCGTTCAGGTCGGCGGTGATCTTTTCCGCGGCCAGGCCATAGTCCTTGGCGTGGTTCATGTAGTGGAAGATCTCGGCCGAGCGCAGCAGGGCCTTGGTCGGGATGCAGCCCCAGTTGAGGCAGATGCCGCCGAGGTTCTCGCGCTCCACGATCGCGGTCTTCAGGCCGAGCTGCGCACAGCGGATGGCGGATACATAGCCGCCGGGGCCCGAACCGAGAACGATCACGTCATAGCTGTCAGCCACTTGAACTACTCCTGTCCGACCGGACGGGGCCGGTTGTCCTCGTCCACCGCGACGAAAGTGAAAGTCGCTTCCGTCACCTTGTTTGCAATTTCCTGGTGGCGGGGGCGCCGCCAGGCTTCGATGCCGATCACCAGCGAGGTCCGCCCGACCTTGCGCAGTTCACCGTAGACCGAGACTTCGTCGCCGATCTTGACCGGCGAGTGGAACTGCATCCCGTCCATCGCCACGGTAACCGCGCGGCCGTGGGACCGGCGCGCGGCGATCAGCCCCGCACCCATGTCCATCAGGCTCATCAGCCAGCCGCCGAAGATATCCCCGTAGGCATTCGCATCAGCCGGCATGGCGGTGACGCGGATGACCGGCTCCTGCGGCGGGCGCTGGGCTGACGACGTGTCCGACACCGGATCAGGCCACCAGGGCGAGCGGGTTTTCAACCAGTTCGCGGAAGACGGCCATCAGCTTGGCACCGTCTGCCCCGTCGATTGCGCGGTGATCGAAGCTGCCGGTCACGGTCATCACGTCGGCCACGCCGAGCGTACCGTCAGCCATGACCCAAGGGCGCTTCTCGCCCGCGCCGACCGCCAGGATCATGCCCTGCGGCGGGTTGATCACGGCGAGGAACTGCTTGATCCCCATCATCCCCATGTTGGAGATCGAAGCCGTACCGCCCTGATATTCGCCGGGCTGGAGCTTGCCTTCCTTGGCGCGCGAACCGAGGTCCTTCATCGCCTTGGAAATCGAGGAGATCGAACGGCCATCGGCATTCTGCACGATCGGCGTGATCAGGCCATTGGGGATCGAGACTGCCACCGAGATATCGGCGCGCTCATACTTGATGATTTCGTCACCGGCGAAGCAGACGTTGCAGTTCGGGACCGCGACGAGCGCCTTGCCGAGCGCCTTGACCAGCATGTCGTTGACCGAGACCTTGGTTCCGTCGGTCATCGCCGCGTTGATCTGGCCGCGCAGGGCGAGCAGCTTGTCGAGCTGCACGTCGACCGAGAGGTAGATGTGCGGAGCTTCGAGCTTGGACTGGGTCAGGCGGCGCGCGATGGTCTTGCGCATGTTCGAGAGCTTCTCGATCGTGTGCGGGACACGGTCGTCAACCAGCGCGGCGGCGTTCGAAACCGGCGCAGCGGCGGGCGCGGCGGCAGAGGCCGCGGCGGGAGCGGCGGCGACAGGAGCCGGTGCGGCAGCGCCGCCGGTAAGCCCTTCGACGTCGGCGCGCACGATGCGGCCGCGCGGGCCGGTGCCGGTGACGGCGCCGAGGTCGATGCCCTTTTCGGCGGCGATGCGGCGGGCCAGCGGGCTGGCGAGGACGCGGGCACCAGAGGCGCTCTTGGCGGCAGCAGGGGCCGGCGCGGCGGCAGCGGCCGGCGCAGGCGCGGCAGCAGCGGGAGCCGGGGCGGCG